>NZ_VIRV01000001.1 GCF_019754295.1 Sellimonas caecigallum
CAACGCAGGGCGGAAGTTAAGAGTATCGTAGATAAAAAGACTTGGATCGATCTGCCGATGCGCTATCAGCCATACCGAAAACTGCATGAAAAGATGGTCCGCTTTTTCCTGAAATAACTTTCCCGAAAACAGGACTTGAGATCAAGGAAAAATATTTTAAAGTTTAAAAGCCTGCCGCATTCCACTTGTGCGACAGGCTTTTTAATACAGGCAGTCCTATGTCTGTTCAGGTACGCTTATTTTACCTCAACCAATTCGATCCGGAAATTCAATTCTTTTCCTGCCATTTCATGGTTGGCATCGAATGTGATGGAAGTCTCATCTTTCTCAACTACAGTGACCGGGAACGGCTGGCCGTACTGATTGGTAAGATAGATCCGCTGCCCTTCCTCCAGATTTTCAGATCCCGGAAGAAATGCCATTTCAATCATAAACACCGCGTTTGGATCCGGCATGCCATACGCTTCTTCCGGCATCAGATGGACATCAACAACCTGTCCAACTTCCATGTCAGCCACTGCAGCATCAAATCCCCGGATCATCTGTCCTGCACCACAGACGAATTCCAGAGGTTCCCCGCGGTCGTAGGAAGAATCAAACTGGGTACCGTCATTAAATGTTCCTCTATAATGCGTCCGGCAAGTCTTTCCCACATTGCGGCCAGTAATCGCCGGCTGTGATCCGCAGCCTCCTCCGCAGCTTCCGCAGCCTCCGCCACAGGAATGCTCTTCCTCGTGATGACCGCATTCATGCTCTTCTCCATGATGGCTGCAGCTGTGGCCTTCGTCATGATGGTGGTCGCAGGTTGCACCAGAAGAAGTCAGTTCCCCTTTGAGATAAGCTTCTACCGCCTGATCTGCATCGCCCTGGGCACCGGAGCATAACTCGATTCCTGCCTCTGCAAGTGCAGCCTGAGCTCCGCCACCGATCCCGCCGCAGATCAGCACGTCGACAGACTGTTCTGCTAAAAGTCCTGCCAATGCACCATGTCCTGTGCCATTTGAACCGATCACTTCACTGGAGATTACATTATGATCTTCCACTTCGTAAATTTTAAAATTCTCTGTTTTTCCAAAATGCTGAAAAATGTTTCCATTATCATACGTTACCGCTATTTTCATGTCCTCTTTTCTCCTCATTTATTTCTATTTCTGATTCTGACGATTCTATTATAAAACATCATCCGATGATTTCCAAGCTTTTATGCCAGAATCTGCTCCGGATGAAAATTCAGATAATCTCCTGATACCAGCATATAGTTGATTCCCCGGTAAATTCCCCGGATGCTGTCTCCAAACCGCCGTTCTCCATGACAGTGGGAGTAGACGACCGCTTCCACACCGTATTCTTCCGCAATCTGTGTAAATGGCGAAGCTGCCTCGAGAATACTTGTCGGCGGATAATGCAGAAACATTACAAATTTACGGTATCCTGCCTCTTCCGCCTGTCGAAAGGACTCCCGAAGCCGCTCCATCTCTCTTACAACCAGCTTCTTGGCCTGCTTTTCCCTCTCTTCGTCCCATCCCAGGATTCTTCCCTGAAAATCCAAATAAAACGGTCCTTCAAAAGTATATCCTTTCGTCCCCACCAGCGCATAGTCCTGATAGGCGGCAAAATTATTCTGCAAAAAGAAGAGCCGTCCGGCATATTCTTCATTCAGCCGTCTGGTCTTCTTCGCATCCCAGAACATATCATGATTGCCCCGCAGCAGGATCTTCCGCCCCGGCAGCCGTTCAATAAAGGCAAGATCCTCCCGGCATTCCGAAAGCTTCCTGCCCCAGGAATGATCGCCGGTCAACACAAGAGTATCCTCCGGCTTCACGATGCGATTCACGTACTTTTCGATCTTACGTTCATGGTGTTTCCACACTTTTCCAAATGCGTCCATCGGCTTGTCTGCCTGAAAACTTAAATGCAGATCACCCAATGCATACAATGCCATCCGGAATTACCTCCTCTGTTCAAATATATGTTAAAAATCGTACCGGAGAATTTCACAGTTTTTTACTCCAAATGCTGCGTATTCTTCGTTCGTCATATCAGTAAAATACGACTGTACGACTCTGGCAATTCCGTTGTGTGCGACCAGAATGTATGTCTTTTTCTCTGACTCCGCCTTGATATCATCCAGCAGATTGTAGATTCTCTGGGCCAGCTGGAGCGTCGATTCTCCATTTCCATGGTGGCTGGCAAACTGTTCTTTTTCCTTCTGGAAATCAGCGGCATTTCTTGGAGATGTACCCTCCCATTTGCCGAAATGCTGCTCGATCAGCCGCGGCTCTGCCTTTGCCGGAATCCCCATGATTTCAGAAATATGCCGTGCTGTCTCTGCTGCCCGGACAAGCGGAGAATACAGGAGTTCATCCGCCCGGATCCCTTCTTCCAGGAATTTCTTTCCTGTCTCCACAGCCTGCTGATGGCCGTACTCGGTCAGTTCACTATCTGTTCTTCCACAGATCTTATTTTCCACGTTCCACACGGTCTGCCCGTGTCTTACAAAATAAAAATGTCCCATGTCTGTTTATCTCCTATTTGATTTTTCTTCTGAAAGGAACCGGTCCACTACACGGTTAAATGTGTCCGGATTTTTTGATGCAATAAAATGATCCCCTTTTAAGCAGACGAATTTAGCCCCTGGGATTCTCTGTGCAATAAGCCTGGAATGGCGGTGCCGGATCATATCGTTCTTTCCCACAAGAACCAGTGTCCCTGCAGAAATTCTGCTCAGGTCCTCCGGCCGGATATAAGGATCCTTTACCATAAGTCCCAACAGTTCCTTTTGCTTTTTCGCTTTTTGGGAAATCGGCGCGAATAAAGATGCAATGCCGTACCCCGCCCAAATTGGAAGTACAATCGAAGTCTTCATTCCGGACGGGTAAAGATTGGCGCCGTTCAAAATGAGTTTTCTCACTTTCTGCGGGTATTTTAACGCAAACACCAGCGCGATATTTCCGCCGTCACTAAACCCAAGGATGTCCGCCCGCTCAATTCCCTTCTTCTCCATAAAAGAATACAAATCCTCAGAAAACTGTCGGATCGTAAAAGGTGCATTTCCGCGCGGGCTTCGTCCATGTCCTCTCGTATCTATCGCAATGACTTTGCGTGTTTTTGCAAAATATGCAATCTGCCGGGCAAAATACCGGCTATTCTCCCCGTTGCCGTGTAATAAGATCAGCGGATCTCCTGTCCCTTTTTCCATGGAATAGAGCTGGATATCACTCATATTTTCCCTCCCATTTTTACAGTCTGTCAAACAATTCTCTTGCACGCGCCATTCTTTCCACTACCGGAACGCCAAACGGGCACCTTGATTCGCAGCCTCTGCATGCGATACAGTCTTTTGCATTGGCCGAAAGCCCTTTGTAGTGTGCCCGAACTGTGCCCGGCACCTCTTTTTGCATCACTGCCAGGTCATAAAGTTTATTTACCATCGCGATATCAATTTGTGCCGGACATGGCGCGCAGTGTCCACAATATGTACATTGACCGGTGTAAGCATGACGAGGCGCATTTGCCAGGACACTTGCGTAATCTTTTTCCTCTTCTGTGGCTGTCTCGTAGGCAACTGCCTCTTTTACATGTTCCGGTGTATCATATCCGACAAGGACACTGGACACTCCAGGTCTTGTCAAGGCATAGTGGATGCACTGAACTGGTGTCAGCGCCACTCCAAACGGAGAAGTCTGAGGAGAGAACAGACGGCCGCCTGCATATCCTTTCATTACCGTTATTCCGACACCTTGCTGTTCGCAGATCTGATAAAGCTCTGCTCTCTCCGGATTGATCCCGCTTAAATGCTCTTCGTATGTCTCGGCAAAATAATTGCTCAGCTCTTCGCTTGCTGGAAGCAGATCAAAAGCTGGATTGATGCTGAAAAGTATCATCTCTATTTCCTCGCTTAAAGCTGCAAGTTTCGCCACTTTCGGATTGTGGGTACTCATTCCGATATGAAGAATGACCCCTTTTTCTTTTTGCTCCTTTACATACTCCAGAAATTCTCCCTCCATAATGCGGTAAAACTCGGATTCTTCATCTACGAAATGGATCATTCCCAGATCGATATAGTCTGTCTGAAGACGCGTGAGCAAATCCTCAAACGCAGTCTTAACCTTATCCAGATCCCTTGTCCGGACATACTGCCCACCCTGCCAGGTGGAACCAAAATGCCCTTGGATGATCCATTTTCCCCTTTTCCCTTCCAGTGCTTTTCCGATGTTAGAGCGTACATTTGGTTCCGCCATCCAGCAGTCTATGATATTGATTCCATAGCTTTCGCAGCATTCGATCACGCTCTTTACCTCTTCTTCATTATGCCTCTCCAGCCACTCTGCTCCAAGTCCGATTTCACTTACTTTCAGACCTGTTTTCCCTAGTTCTCTGTATCTCATGACAACTCCTCCGTTTCTTACGATACCGATACGCCTTTTGAGCATAGTATACTCCGTTATGAAAGCAATATCAACGCTGCCAGATCATTATAGTATGGAGTTATCTGTTCTGTCTGCAATAAATGCCGATGGCATCACTGGAAAATTCTGCCGTTCCGCCGCAGACATTATCAATATTCTCCGTATTTGCTTGTGTCAAAACTGAAAAATCCATTGTTTTTCCTCCGATCATTAGTATTCCACGGGCAAAAGTAATCAGCTTTTCCAGATGCTCCTTCTTTAACTGAAGCAATTCAATTTGCTGCTCCAAAGCCTTATTTCGGTCAAAATTCCGCGCATAGATAATCTCTTTGATTTCTTTAAGCGGAAATTCCAGCGCACGAAACAATAAAATCTGCTGCAGTCTTTCTCTCTCCTGGGGAAGCAATCAAACGGGGATTCAAAAGGCCGGATAAGGAACAGACATTTTTGTCTGCCCTTAACCGGCCTTATTTTTTATATTTGTTAATCGTGAATTTTCATACTGTGCAGAAGTTTGATAAAACCAGGATCGCTGTGATCTACGATCTCACTGTGACCTACATCCAGCCCTGCAATTTCTTTCATATCTTCATCGCTAAGCTGGAAATCCCAAACATCAAAGTTTTGCTCCATACGCTCTTTATGAACGGATTTTGGAATGACAACTACTCCTCTCTGTATATTCCAGCGCAGCGCTACCTGCGCAGCAGTCTTTCCGTATTTCTGTCCAATAGAGGTCAGTACCGGATGGTTAAAGATATCATGCTTTCCTTCGGCAAACGGTCCCCATGCTTCCGGACGAACGCCATATTCTTTCATTACTTCCAGCGCCTTCTCCTGCTGGAAGAAAGGGTGCAGCTCTACCTGATTGACTGCAGGCATAACTGTTACTGTTTCACACAAGTCAGTAAGACGTTCCGGGTAAAAATTGCAGACACCGATAGCCCGTACTTTTCCTTCCTGATAAGCTTCTTCCATAGCACGGTAAGCGCCGATATAGTCTCCAATCGGCTGATGGATCAAATACAGATCGATGTAATCCAGTCCCAGATTATCCATAGAAGTCTGAAGCGCCTTCTTTGCCTCTTCATATCCGGCATCCTGCACCCAAAGTTTCGTGGTAATAAACAGCTCTTCCCGCGGAACACCGCATTTTTGGATAGCTGCACCCACGGCTTTTTCATTCATATAGGCAGCCGCCGTGTCAATCAGACGGTATCCGCCGGCAATGGCATCCAAAACAGCCTGCTCACACTGAGCTGGATCTGGAACCTGAAATACACCAAAACCTTCCAACGGCATTTTAATTCCATTATTTAAAGTCACAAACTCCATAATTTTGTCCTCCTCAATCATATTTCTTTTCTTGTACATTATAAATATACCGTCTTCACTTTAAAAAGTACAATGCCGATTTCACAATCTGCTATAAATAGAATGCATACTAAATATTGCACAATCACTTTTATGGAGCTATAATGACAGATAAGCAAAGGAGGTATCTTCCATGATCGAGCTTTACCAACTCATGCAGCTTGTTTCCATCGAAAAATACGGAACCCTCTCCAAAGCAGCCGAAGCACTGCATTTATCTCAGCCTGCTCTGACCCGTTCTATGCAAAAACTCGAGAACGAACTGCAGGTTTCTCTGTTTCATCGTCAAAAAAACAAGATAGAATTTAATTCCAACGGTAAAATGGCGCTTGAATATGCCAGAAAAATTTTGGATCAGATACAAGCCATGACTAAGGAAATCCGCCACTTCGACCGGACACAGCACACTATTTTTATCGGTTCCTGCGCACCTGCTCCTTTGTGGGAAATTCTTCCGACGCTGTCTGATCTGTATCCGGATATGACCATATCAACGGAAATCAAAGAATGTGAGATGCTGATTCGAGGACTGAAAGACGGGACGTACCAGATGATCATTCTCCCCTATCCTGCGGACCTCGAAGGTGTCTCTTGTACTGAATTTCGAAAAGAACATTTATTTTTCTCTTTACCCAAAGCCCACCCTCTTTCTGGGAGAAAGGCGCTTCATCTGAAAGATTTGAACGGGGAAACGATGCTGCTGCGTTCCAGAATCGGATTTTGGGACCGCATAGTTCAGGAAAAAATGCCGGATACACATTTCCTGGTTCAGGAAGAAAATTTTGCTTTCGATGAATTAGTGAAAGCTTCTGTGCTGCCTTCTTTTACTTCTGATTTGGCAATCAAGCGAGACGGAGATACTCCAAGCCGTATATCTGTTCCAATTTTAGACAAAGAAGCGAATGTTTCCTACTACTGTCTTGTCAATCAGAATAACCAAATGGTGTCAGGAAGCTCATTTGTCTTTCCACGAGCGACTTCATCTTCCGCTCCGTGATTTTGTCTCCTGGCCCCACTTCCCCGCACAGCAGCGGCGAATTGGGGTCATAGGATTTGCAGTTTTTCTCAACACTTTCCCGGCTGTAATTTGCATAGCAATATTTACATCCGTTTTTACATGTGTTGTAGGCGCCAATCTCCACGCTTTCCATACATCCGCATTCTGCCCTCTGGTTTTTATCCTTTTTGACATTTATACCGCTCCCAATGATCTCTTCGATCAGTCTCTTGTCGATACAGCAGCTGGCTTCGATTCCGCACACAGACAAATCTCTTTTCTCGGCGCAGCTTGCAATCGTCATGCCATTCTTTTTTGCAGTTTCCGCCATTGTCCCCGCAAACGACATAAGTTTTGCCTCTTCCAGTTCATAGGCCCCTATCATCTCCAGATTTTTTCTGTTTTTCGGGTACGTGTCCACAAAACTGATCACGCATTGATCCGTATATCCACTCAGTGCGCCTGCAATCTGAGAAAAGGCACACAAATGATATTCCGGTGTATATACTCCGGTAAAAATGATGGGATCATACCTCCAGATCACTCTTTTCCTTCCTGCCTTTTCGGATAATTTTTGAAATACATCTATCATTTTTTCTTTTTTGTGCGGAACATTGGTTTCGATATCTTTTCCATATCCGGTCAGTGTAAACTGAAAATAATACTGATACGCAGACAATTCATCCAGTCTGTCCATCATAGGTTCCGGGTTCTTTGTCCAGAAAACGATACAGTCGACCACCTCTGGAGATAAATCAATTTTACTTATCTGGTGCATGTTGACTGGATTTCGCACATACAGAAATCCTTCCTGTATTCTGTTCAAAAACCATTCTGAGTAATAGTTTGGTATATCTGTCCTTCGGCTTGCACTCAATATCATTTTTCTCTCCCCTTCCTCCTATGATTATACCGTATACCCCAAAAGTAGATCTGTTGCAGCAAAACGGGGTGTGATCGAAAATCACACCCCATGTATATGTTCATAAAATATACCCTTTGTTACTGTACCTGAGGACCAGCTGAAACAAGTGCCTTTCCGGCTTCGTTTCCTTCGTATTTTGCAAAGTTCTTGATGAATCTCTGAGCAAGGTCTTTTGCTTTTGTTTCCCACTCGGAAGCATCTGCATAAGTATCGCGCGGATCCAGAATATTGCTGTCCACACCCGGAAGTTCTGTCGGCACTTCAATATTGAAGTACGGAATCTTCTTTGTCGGTGCGTTTAAGATATCTCCGTTAAGGATGGCATCGATGATTCCACGTGTATCTTTGATAGAAATACGTTTTCCTGTTCCGTTCCATCCTGTATTTACGAGGTAAGCTTTTGCTCCGCTCTGTTCCATTCTCTTAACAAGCTCTTCCGCATATTTTGTAGGATGAAGTTCCAGGAATGCCTGTCCGAAGCATGCTGAGAAAGTCGGTGTCGGCTCTGTGATACCGCGTTCTGTACCTGCAAGTTTTGCTGTAAATCCTGACAGGAAATAGTACTGTGTCTGCTCCGGTGTAAGGATAGATACCGGAGGCAGTACTCCGAAAGCATCTGCGGAAAGGAAAATAACTTCCTTTGCTGCCGGAGCAGAGGAAACCGGACGAACGATCTTTTCAATGTGGTCGATCGGATAAGATACACGTGTATTTTCTGTCACGCTCTTATCTGCAAAATCAATCTTTCCGTCTTCATCCAATGTAACGTTTTCCAAAAGAGCATTGCGTTTGATCGCATTGTAGATATCCGGTTCGGATTCCTTGTCAAGGTTGATAACCTTTGCATAACATCCGCCTTCAAAGTTGAATATACCATTGTCATCCCAGCCATGTTCGTCGTCGCCGATAAGAAGACGTTTCGGGTCTGTGGACAATGTCGTCTTTCCTGTTCCGGAAAGACCGAAGAAAATCGCTGTGTTTTCTCCGTTCATGTCTGTGTTTGCGGAGCAATGCATAGAAGCGATTCCTTTTAACGGCAGATAGTAGTTCATCATGGAGAACATACCTTTCTTCATCTCTCCGCCGTACCATGTATTTACGATAACCTGTTCACGGCTTGTAATATTGAACATTACAGCTGTCTCAGAATTGAGTCCTAATTCTTTATAATTTTCTACTTTTGCCTTGGAAGCATTGTAAACAATGAAATCTGGCTCAAAGTTTTCCAGTTCTTCTTCTGTAGGCTGGATAAACATGTTTGTGACAAAATGCGCCTGCCATGCCACTTCCATGATAAAACGGATCGCCATGCGAGTATCTTTGTTTGCACCGCAGAATGCGTCTACCACGAAAAGTTTTTTGTTGGAAAGTTCTTTCAGAGCGATGTCTTTTACCGTCTCCCATGCTTCCTGTGTAGCCGGGTGATTGTCATTTTTATATTCGTCTGAAGTCCACCATACTGTATCTTTGGAATTTTCATCCATTACGATGAACTTATCTTTAGGCGAACGTCCCGTATATTCACCTGTCATCACATTTACTGCACCAAGCTCACTTACCTGTCCTTTTTCGAAGCCTTCCAGATCAGGTTTTGTTTCTTCTTCAAACAATAATTCGTAAGAAGGATTGTGTACAATTTCTGTAGTTCCTGTAATGCCATACTTACTTAAATTCATTTCTGCCATCTTACTTTTTACCTCTTTTCTTTGATAATTTGGTACATAAATATAATAAGATCCTATGATGCAGGTCTTACGATATTCTGTAAAAAATGAAGCACTCCGACTTCCTACCTCTAATTATACATATTTACCCAATTAAATCAATAAAATTTCTCGTAATTCCACGGTAAAATTATCTGAATATTAGAAAGATTCCCGCTATTTCGGCATTTTCCGGCATCCGGACAATGCTAAATTTTTGTCGAATATGATATTTATTCAAGATGGTGTATATGTGTTGTCTGGTCTGCAGATAAGTCATAAATGTCCCTAAACGGGATTTTTACATTCACAATCTTAAGGTACCGGGACTGAAAATCTATCTTGGAAACCATGCCGGTTATTTTCAAATAATCTCGATTTTGAAAATAAACTACTGTGATCATATCATTTTTCCTAATCTGTGATAATTGGAAGCTCAGTTCTTCCGCGCGCTCTTCAGACAGTTCCATCTTCTCCACAACAGGCTTCTCTTTCTCTTCCAGCGCTTCTTTGTGCCCTTTCAACGCCGCAAAAGGCATAAACTGTTTTGCCCGCTCTTCCCTGCTCATCTTAAGCCGTTCCACTTTTATGTCCCCCTATCTGTTGATTCCGCTCTATGGTTGTAGCCCCTTTCTGCAGATCCATTCCCCGAAGCACCGCATTTTTCCCATACTTTTCTTTGATATCCAACATCGCTTTCATCAAAGAGCGTTCTTTTTCCATCGCCAGTGGATCTGTGAAAAGATCGTACTGGCGAAATGCCTCGTCAGTTACATGGTTGAATGTAAGCGTCATCCGGCGAATGGGCGTAAAGGGATCTACAATTCGATCATAGAGCTGTCCTGTACATGCGATGATCCGTCTGGCTGAGTTGGAAGCGGTGGTAAGGTGAACCGTCCCATGGGCCGGCCCTTTATTCAGGCGATTAGAATATCCGACATGCAGTGTGACTGAGTCCGTCAGGCAGCCTTTCTCCACCAGTTCCAAGCTCAGAAGATCTGCCATCTCTCTTGCGATCATCTTGCCTTCTCCAAACTCATAATCCCGCGGCAGCACCTGCCCTCCGGAGATGGAATTCTCTTTTGGCCGGTAAGCCTTTATATCTCTTATTTCCACGGTCTCCCTTCCCCAGGCATGGTCGATGAGCAGCTCCGCGTCGATGCCGAACAGCTTGTAAAGAAGATTTTCGTCTGCCTCCGCCACCTCCTGCATCGTGCGGATCCCCGCTGCCTCAAGGCGAGCAGCAATCCCTTTTCCGATTCTCCAGAAATCCGTGATAGGTCTGTGATCCCACAGAGTCTTCCTATACAGTACTTCATCCAGGATCCCAATCCGATCTTCTGCATGCTTTGCCGTAATGTCCAAGGCGACTTTTGCCAGATAAAGATTCGTTCCGATCCCACAGGCCGATGGAATTCCGATCTGTTCGAGAACGTCCTGCATAAGAAGTTTTCCCAGTTCTTTGGCTGTCATCCCATACATAGGAAGGTAGTCTGTCACATCGATAAACGCTTCATCTATGCTGTACACATGGATGTCCTCTTTTGCGATATATTTCAGATAAATCCCGTAGACTTCTGCTGAGTAATCAATATAAAGCTGCATTCTGGGCTCGGCCATCTCATATTGTATCCCATCCGGAATCTCAAACACCCGGCATCTTCCTGGAACCCCCATGGCTTTCAAAGCCGGGGAGACCGCCAAACAGATCGTTTTTTCCGACCGGTTTGGATCCGCCACCACAAGCCGGGCTTTCATTGGATCCAGTCCTCTTTCAACACACTCTACGGATGCATAAAATGATTTAAGATCAATGCACAGATAAGTCCTCTCCATTTTCCTTCCTCCCGTTATTCGAACATTTGTTCTGTTTTTATCATAACATAAAATATTCTTTTTGTGAAGAGCTGAAAATAAAACAGAAACACGGCAGATTTTTTCGCCGTGTTTCTCTCTTTCTTTATTACTCTGTACATTCGCACAGTTCCCTCAGCATATGATCCAGCTCCGGAAACTGCTTTTTCATTCTAATAGGTACTCCTTCCGGATTCAGGAAACAATGTCCGGAGTGGCCTTTTGCAACTATCTTCTGGCTTTCTTTTTCTTTCATCGTATACCGAATCAGCAGACGCACACCGTTGTACTCTTCCACTTCCACAGAAATCTCTACCTCATCCGGAAAAGTTGTCGTCTTTTTATAGTCACAGTCGACGTGGATGACCGGAGAACTGATTCCTTCTCTCTCCATCCGGTCATATCCCCATCCCGCCTCTTCCAGAAAAGCTACTCTCGCTTCTTCCATCCAGCGGATATAGTTGGAATGATGGGTCACGCCCATCTGATCCGTCTCATAATAATGAACTTTGTGTACGTATGGTTTCATTCTTCCCCTTCTTTCTGATTTTTTAACCGGTGTTTATTCTACATTCCATTTCTTTCGTTTATAAAGATAATACCCGATAAAAAAGACAGCCGTCAAGAGCCATGTTACCGGATAACTGAATATGATCGCGGATATCGTCGGGCTGATATGAAGAGCTCCCACAAGCCAGACGATTCTCAGAACACAGATCCCCACAAGTGTGATAATGACAGGCACGATTACATCTCCCATCCCCCGGAGCGTTCCCGCCAGCACTTCGATAAACACATAAACAATGTACCACGGTGTGATCAGAACAAGCATGTCGCTTCCAATCTGAATGACTGTCTCATCCGATGTAAACAGACGGAACAGGAAGGATCTCGCAACAATCAGAAAAACTACCAGCACAGCAGAGACTGCCAGATCCATAAGAATACATACTCGTGTACTCTTGTGTACACGCTTCATCTTTCCGGCTCCATAATTTTGTCCCACAAAGGTCGTGATAGAGATTCCGAATGCTGTGCTGATCATCCAGAATACCGCATCCAACTTCCCGTATGCTGACCATGCAGCCGTCGTGTCTGTCCCGAAAGTGTTGAGGGATGCCTGAATCGCGATATTGGTAATAGCAAATAGCACCGACTCAAACCCTGTCGGAATCCCAAGTTTGATCTGATATTTCATGGCAGATCCATAAAAACGGATCCCCGAGAGCCGAAGATGCAAAAGCCCTTCCGACTTCATAAGCTTTCTTGTCACAAGAACCGCACTCACTGCCTGTGCTGTCAGTGTAGCAAGAGCAACTCCAAGCACAGCCATGTGAAACGCAAGTACAAAAAGCAGATCAAGCACGATATTGATCAGGCAGCAGGTAATAAGGTAGTAAAGCGGACTCTTGGAGTCTCCTGTTGCCCTCAAGATACTTGATCCCATATTGTATACAAATGTAAAAAGGATCCCGCCGAAATAAATCCTCAGATAGACTGTGGAATCATGCATGATTTCCGGAGGTGTGTTCATAAGAAGGAGCATTCTAGGTGCCAGCAGGACTCCCAAAATACTTAAAACAATTCCTCCCGCAACAGCTACCGCATAGGCATTGTGAACTCCCTGACTGACTGCTTTCTCATTTTTGGCTCCAAAATACTGGGCAATAATGACGGATGCCCCGGAAGAAAGACCAGTAAAAAAACCCACAACAAGATTGACAATCTGTGAAGAAGATCCTCCCACACTTGCCAGGGCATTTTTCCCGACAAACTGCCCGACAATGACGGTGTCTACTGTATTATAAAGCTGCTGAAAAAATGTGCCGATCATGATCGGAAAGAAAAAGAAAAGAAGCTGCTTCCAGATAACTCCCTCTGTGATCTGATTTGTTTGTGTCGTTTTTTCCATAATAAATTCCCTCTTATCCTGTTAAAATGGTCCGTATCCTATCGCATTTGCAATCATTACCAAAACAAATGCACTGGCGATCATTGAAACATAGATCTTCCAGCAAAATTTTACCCAGGAGCCATAATCGACCCCGCACAGCGACAGCTGTACCAAAGCTCCGCCTGGCCAGAAACTGTTTGTGATGCCGTCTCCGTACTGGTATGCCAAAACCAGCACCTGCTGATTGATATTCAGGATTTTTCCGAGCGGCTGCAGGATCGGCATGATAATGACTGCCTTTCCGCTCCCGGAAATCACAAGGAAATTGAACAATGTCACAAAAACAAAAATAATCAGCAGTGCAAAAACAGAGCCTTTATTTTCCAGGATCACTGCCATTCCATGCACGATCGTATCCATAATGCATGCCTGATCCATAAGAACTACAACTGCCTGTGCAAGTCCGATAGCAAATGCGGCTCCGAACACACGGACAGCTCCCTGACAGAACAACTGGCACGCATCGCTTGGATGGATGCGGAACAGAATTACAAGTATAAATCCCATGATAATATAAATAGCCGCAATCTGCGGAAAAGACCAGGAAAGTTTCATGCATCCATAGCCCTGGATGACGACTGTGGCTGCAAACACAAGTAATCCCAGCACTTTTGGGGGTGTCATTTCCCCCATATCTTCCAAATGTCCGTCTTTTTTCTGATTTTTATACTCCTCTTTCAATATGCTTGCTTCCGGATTCTTCTTAATTTTGCGGCAATATGTGTAAAGACCGATAAGGCCGATGAGATAAAACACAAGAAGGCCCACCGCACGAAATCCGATCCCCGAAAAAATCGGAAGGCCCACAATCTGCTGCGCCACTCCTGTCGTAAACATATTCATAAGGCCGGCGGTAAATCCAACTGTACTTCCCACAATAGCAAGGCCTGTCCCTACAAGCCGATCATATCCAAGTGCGAAACCGATCGTGACAGCAAGCGGATAAAACGGATAGGCGGCCTCCCCATATCCCAGTACCCCAAACAGTACAAATACGGTATAGAAAATAAAAACAACAGAAAATTCTTTTCCTCTTGTTTTCCTGAGTATCTTCTGGATACCCGCGCCGAATGCCCCGCTTACTTCCAGAAGATAGATGACTCCTGAACAGATGAAAAGTGTTCCCATAATAGAGGCGCCATTTACAAATCCTTTGTAAACTGCCTCAAAATAGTTCATAAATGTGATCGGATTTTCATTTTCAATATAAGCGAACTTCTCCGGGTCAATGATTTCCATGCCTGTCTTGCTGTCTGTTACCGTTTCGTATTTCCCGCTCGGGATCAAG
Source organism: Sellimonas caecigallum (assembly GCF_019754295.1). Lineage (GTDB taxonomy): Bacteria > Bacillota > Clostridia > Lachnospirales > Lachnospiraceae > Sellimonas > Sellimonas caecigallum. The sequence continues at coordinate 14,505 of NZ_VIRV01000001.1, forward strand.
TAGGACAGTACTACGATCAGCAGCATGATAAAAAGAAGTATGATAAACACATGGGGCATATGAACCCCCTTTTTCTTTGTCTTTCCTTCCATGTTTCCTCTGGTCTTCTCCTATCTTTTCTTATTTATTTCCGCGCAGCCAGGACACCGCCACATTTGCATAGATCGCCGCTCCCTCTGAAAACACTTCCTCGTCCAGCACCATATGTGCATTGTGAAGCGGTGCATTTCCCGGTTTTCCCGCTCCCAAAAAAAGGAACATTCCCGGCACTTCCTGTGTGATATATCCAAAATCTTCCGTCCCTGTCATAGGCGGAATCTGCTTTAGCTTGTCCGTTCCGGCGATCTCCTGAATATACGGCACGAGTTCTCTGCAAAGTTTTTCATCTGTATAAGTACATGGAGTATGAAATGTCGTCAGCTCATAATCGCCTCTCCACGCCTTCACATAAAAATCAATGATTTCCGGCACTCGTTTCCTCAAGTGTTCGGATGCCTCCACATCAAGCGTCCGGATGCCAATGTGCAGTTCTGCCGTATCCGGGATGATATTCACTGCCGTCCCGCCTTGTGCCACACCGCACGTGAGTGTTGCCATAGCGGCCGGATCCGTTTCCCTTGTGAGCAGCAGATTAACCGCCTGATAGACTTGATTCATGATCATCAGCGGATCTACACAAAGCTGAGGCTGTGAACTGTGCCCGCCTTTCCCTGTAATTTTCAGAATGAATGTATCAAGAGACGCTGAGCAGACTCCCATCACATACCCTGCATCCCCAGAGTTTTCTATGGGCTGAACGTGCATGGCAAAAGCAGCATCTGGCTTCTTCTCTTTTAGAAGACCGTTCTCTACCATCAGTCGGGCTCCGGCTCCAGTCTCTTCCCCTGGCTGAAATAACAATTTTACGGTTCCTTTCAGTTCCCCTTCCATGTCTTTCAGAATTCTCGCTGCACCAAGCAACATAGCCGCGTGGCTGTCATGTCCGCACATGTGTCCCCATTCGCTCCCGGAGCAAAACTTCAAATTATTTTTTTCTTTGATAGGGAGAGCGTCCATATCCGCTCGCAAAAGGATGCACGGGCTTCCGCTTCCGATCTGTGCAACAATCCCCTCAGCCTTTTCCATTTTTGGGAATCCAGCTTCCATGAAATCTCTTGTCATCTTTTCCGGAAGTTGTCCCCCTATCGTTTTCCACTGGATCTCCATCTCGTCGAGCCGGTCTTTGATGTAAGCGGCCGTCTCCGGCAGATACATTCCCAGTTCCGGAATCTGATGCAGTGCTCTTCTGTCTTCTACAATCTGTCCATGGATTTCCTTTGCTTTTTTCAATATTTCATTCATGGTCCGCCATCTCCTTTAGTATTTCTTTTGCATATTTTTTCTATATTCCTTTGGCGTCATGTGGTATTCCTCTCTGAATAACCGATGGAAATGACTGGAATTTTCATAACCAACAGCTTCCATGATTTCCTCGATGGAATACGATGTCGACTCCAGCAGGTGTCCTGCCTGAATAAGTCGCCTCCTCTGCAGGTATTTTGTAAATGTGTAAGGTCCATATTTCTTAACGAGACGGCTGATATAGTATGAAGGCTGATTGACACTCTTTGCAAATTCATCCAAGCTGGCAGTCCGATACTGTTCTTCCACATACTGAAGTGCTTTTAAAACAAGATTTCGCTCATACTCTGACGGAGCACCGATGGTAATTTTGTAGGTCCGGTTCGTCAGTTCCAGAAAAAGCACTCCCATAGTAGCCTGCAGGATCCTCTGTTCGTTTCTTCTATGATAGATAAGACTGGTAATCATATTTTCCAGAAGATTTTGTGCCTCTCTCATCTCTTGCAGATGAAAATGCAGATACTTCTCCGAATTTTGCTCCTCTCGTATAACGCCTTCGATAAATCTCCTGAGAATAGTATCTTCATTCAGCATTCCCAGCGGATATCGCAGAAATTCCGGAAGGATCATAAAATGGATCGCCACATCGTCATAGGTCGGAATACTGGATTTATGTTTCACTCCCTGGCGCAAAAACAGAAGATCATCTTTCTCCATCACAAGTTCTGTCTCATTGTCTATGATCTGTTTGAGGGAGCCGCTGCAGATATAGATGACTTCCAGATAATTGTGCGCATGGGCGGGATAATCTACAAATCTCGTCCTTTTATATAATCCAATCAGCCCGTTTTCGTCTGTCATTTTCCTGTAATCAACGATATCTTCTCTCTCTTCTATAGTATAGTACTCCAGAGCACGGGATGCTTTTTGGATGTCGCTCTCCTCGCGGGATGTGATTTTCTTTAATTCTTCGATCAAATCAGGATTCATCTTACACCTTCTTTCTTTCAGTACACCAATTATAACACAAATTTCGTCCTCTTTTATGCAAAAAATGTCCTTTTTGTTTTCATTCGATATTTTTCGCAAAATCCGACGCTTTTTTTGCAATATAAGTTCTCAAAAAAATGGATATTTTGGTATATACTGGATATGTAAGTTAATACAGGCAAACACTGACTATGTCAGATGTCATGAGAAGGAGAGATTTACATGATTCAGTTGGCTGTTCGATTCAGACAAAACGAAGATGTACCTAAATTCGTGGATATTGTAGAGAAACTTCCTTATCACGCGGATTTGACAAGCGGAAAACGTGTTGTCGATGCCAAATCGCTTTTAGGTGTATTTGCTTTAAGCAAAGCATCCCGTTTGAAACTTTCTATTTATGCAAACTATGCAGATATTGATCCATCCCATTTGAATTGCCTTGCAGAATTTTCAGACAAAAAATCCGAATCTGACCGACAGGAAATTGCATAACTCTATTTTTTACACTCATTCCCAAAAAGCCCCGCATCTTTTTCAAGATAAAGATACGGGGTTTTCTCGTATTATCAATTATCCTTCTCCTATTGTCCTTACTTTGAAGTCATGCTATAATGCAAAAAAAAGAAAAGGAGTGTTGCATTTTATGAAAGTAATTATTTACAGTTCTGATATCTGTCCTGATTGTGTAGAAACAAAAGACCGAATCGCGAAGGCAAACATGGATGATCTTCGCTGTCTGTTTATCGATATCACAGAAAACACCGGAAATCTGAAACGGTTTCTGAAGCTGCGGGATACCCTCGACCTCTTCGATACTGTACGAAGGGATCACATTATCGGTATTCCCCTCTTTCAGTTTGAAGACGGAACTTATCTTCTGGACAAAGAGGAAGCATTTCGGAAAATGGGAATCATCTGATTCCTATTTCTCCTGCTTCCGCTTCCCTCTCTTTTGATCCGCTGAAAATACCATCTCCTGCTGCCACGAGAACACCTCCAAAAACAAGTGGTACTACACAAAACCAACTGGCATGAATACCGTAATGAAGCCACAGCAGGTAAGACACAGCAACCCCGGCATGAAAACTCAAGATCGTCCCTCCGAAAAACAGTGCTTTTTCCGCCTTTTTCTCTCTTCCTTCCTCATCGTGTGCACTCATCAAATAATCTGTTGCGGAAATAACCGTCTGCTTGAGATTGTTCGTGGAAAATATCGTAGAACTCACATAGCCGTTTGCCCCCTTAAACACACACCACTGAAATGCTGTGGCAAAAAACACAGGATACAGCGCAATGATCGGATTTGTCGTTCCAGGCACAAAGCCGACCGCCGTAACTGCCGTCAGGTCAAACACAATAGCAGGATACTTCAAATTCCAGCTTGTTGTCTTCTCGAGCACGACCGACAAAATCATCGCCCCCACATAGATAAGCAGGGCGCAAATACGGATCATAATTTCTTTTGGATTTCTTCCAAGGATATCACAAACAAGCTCGATCAGGTTTGCTGTCTGCGCGGATCCAAACACTTCCATCCTGCTTAAAATCGCATAGGCACCTATAAATCCTCCGCAGCATGCCATAATATAGTGAACAGCGACATCGCATTTCTTCTCTCTCAACACTGAAAACTCCTCCTTGACTGTTCTATATTATAGCACGTTCTTTTTGTTTTTCAATGGCACGACAAAAATATATAAAGGCGGAAAAGAAACACTCCCATATTGCTGCTTCTTTTCCGCCCTTCCGGTATCACATTATCCTTTTTTATCATTTGTTAACGCTCGTTATGATTTGTAATATAGAAAGCAAGCATATCAATGAATTCTGCATTTGTCGGTATTTTCTCCACCTTGCATCCTGCAATCCTGCTAAAACCCTCTTCCCCGCTTTGTCTCCAGCATACCTCTATGGCTGTTCGGATATTTCTTTCCACACTCTGCGGTGTCGTGTGCATTTCCTTTGCCACTTCAGGATAAATATTTTTCGTCACATTCAGCAGCAAGTCGTCATTTTCCAGTGCTATCATGATTGCTTTTGCCAGTTGATGATACCCTTGATATTTAGAAGTTAGTCCCAAACCTCTCAGTGTTTCATAGACTATCTGCATGCTTTCCTCCTCCCAACCTCCATACTATCATACAGAGTTTAGCCGGAAATATTTGGAAAAACTACAGTTATCGACAAAATGTAGCATCGCTCTTTTCTATATTATTTTTCATCACTTTTCATGTCCTTCAGCACATCATTTAAATCTACTGTAACGATACGGTCCACGCAGTTTACCGGGATTCCTCTGTAAGCATATGCCCCGGATTCAAAGAGCAGATAGAGACGTCCTCCTTGTACACAGATCTGTTCCAGTCTATTTGGAAGATCGTAACTTTTCAGCTCTTCTTTCTTTTTCAGCGAATACTTTTCCTCATCAACCGGAGCTCTCTCATAGATCCGCAGTTTAGAATCCGCATATCCATATGACTGGGATAAAAACAGATAATTTCCAAACACTTCCAGTCCCTGGATCTGAGGAAGGATATCTGCCCATTCCTGATCCAGGGCAACACGACTTAAAGACTCTCGTTCCTCATGAAGTTCTTCATACACTTCCCCCTGATTCTCATTGACGATCGAATCGACGGAGTACTTATTGATAATACTATCCCCAGACATGGAAAAATATCCCGCGTACAGGCTCCCTCCTCTAAAAGCCATAAATGAATTCCTCGTAAGTCCTTCCATTGGATAAGTTCCAAGAAACGGAAGGGGACGTTTGGACTTCTCATACTGATAGTTTTCCAGAGCTGGGATAGTATAAAGACTGACCGCTGCATTTCCATCTTGTCTGTCCGTTACCCACAAAAGTTTGTGAATATTATCATAGGCGATACTTCCCGCATGCGTGCGATTTGGCATGATAATCTCCTTTATGTATTTTCCACTTTCCTTATCAATCATGAAAAGAACAGAATTATGACGCTTTGTGTGACAGTATGCACTGACAAAAATATACTTGTCCGTCACATCAATTCCCTGGGGTGTCATGGATGTACACATATCCGACTGTTTCGTATTATAGTCGATGGTCTTTGTTGCCTTCAGCCCTGGTATGACATACGTGCCAAAATTCTTCTCGTTTTCCAGATGGCGAATCACTTCTTCATCGAAGAGATCCGGATAGTTGGAAAGAATCCATTTGATTTCATCTGCACTGTGCACAGCTGCTCCCGTATTTGTCTCCGTGTATCTTGTTCTCGGCTCATTGATTCCTCGATAAATCAAAATATAAAATGCAAACAGAATTGCCACGGCAATCCAAAATAAAAGGATATATATCCATATCCTGACAGTTTTTCTTTTTTTCACAGCTCTCACTTCTTTTTTATTCATTGCCACATTTCTTTTTATTATAAATCTTTACGAAGAAAAGGGCAAGACGGCCCGGGAAATCCCGTGGCCGTCCAAAAGGCTGTCCTATATACTCAGTTTTCTGTCCGCAATCCAACCGGAAGCAAAAAAGAGAATCATACATACAAGAATGTAAAATGCGTAGTCGAAAAATGAAATCTGTGACAAGATGCCCTGTGCTGTAACATTTCTAAGATTTATCAAAAATATATGGATCCGTTCGGTTACTCCGCTGATCACAAAAAACAATACGACGGAGATAAGCCCGGCAAACTTACTCTTTAACAATACGGTCCTGGACAGCGTGACTGCCAGAAAACCAGTCATGATGACCGTCGCCCATACGATGAACAAAAGCAGCAATGCCTGCAGAAGAGGTATCCAGTTAAACTCCGGTGTTCTCCCAATGAATTCCCAAATTGCACGCATCAGCTCTCCGATACTTGTCTCATAGACTGCGATGACAGAGAAGCAGGCCGCCATACCGATAAGAAACGCAACAGCTGCGAAAAACATCTGAAGTATTGCTGAAATAAATTTTGCCCCGAGAATTTCCCATGTGGAATGCGGTACCATAAAGAGCATATAACTTTGCTTCGTCCGCAAATCTCTGTTGTAAACAATCAGGCTCTCGATCCCGAGATAAAATACGGAAAACATACCAGCAATAGAAATAATCAAGACACCAAATCCTATCACAACATCACTTTCAGATATACTGCCTCCGATCATCAGGATAATCGATATGATCAGGCTGGCAAGAATAAGCAGCCTCGATGTTCTCTGTTTTCTCCATTCATATTTGATCAAATTTCCCATAATGCTCTCCTTCCCTACATCAATTCCCGATACAGGTCAGCAATCGATTTCCCTTCCTGCATCCGGAGTGTCTCTGTGTCAAACTCTCTCAGGATTTTCCCATCTTTCATAAACACCGCATTGTCAATAAAACTTTCCACTTCCTCGATCAGATGGGTAGAAATTACGATAACATTTTTTGCACTGACTGTCATAAGAATGACGTCAACGATCTCTTCCCTGGCTTTAAGATCGATTCCGTTTAACGGTTCATCCAGAAGATAAAGCATTGCTTTTCTCGACATGGTGGCAATAACCTTGAGCTTTGCCATCATTCCCGTAGAAAGATCCCGCACTTTCATGTCCATGTCAAGTCCTACTTTCCGGACAAGTTCCTCATATTTTTCTTCGTCAAATCCTTCAAAGAAATCTTTGTAATATTTCCCTACAGAAGCCACCTTCATAAAATCATAGAAAAATGCTTCCGTTGGCATATATGCGATCTCACTTTTCGCCCGGTATGTCCATGGGGCTCCATCAAAAATGACTTCTCCCTTAGCTGGCTTAACAAATCCTGTCATCATCTTCATCCATGTCGTCTTACCGCATCCGTTTGGTCCAAGAAGCCCGTATATATTTCCTCCGCGGAGCTTCAGAGTCACATCTGACACAACTTGTTTTCCTCTGTATACTTTTGTAAGATTTCTGCTTTCTGCGATCATTTTTCTGGCTCCTCCTCATACTCTTTTATCTCGGAAATAATCTCCGTCTTGTCAAATCCCAGATCTTTCATCTCTTTCATAAATCCCTTCAAAAGATCTTCCGCCATCTCTTTTCTCACTGTTTTCTGCATCGTCTCATCCTCCGTCACAAATGTTCCAAGTCCTCTTTTTGTAAAACAATACCCTGCCATCTCCATCTCTTTATAGATCCGCGCCGCTGTGTTTGGGTTGACTTTGTACTGGACGGCAAGCTCTCTGTTGGACGGCAGCTTCTCTCCTGGCAAAAGTTCTTTTTGCACGATCTTCTTTTTAATATCTCTTATTACCTGCATGTATATCGGCATACCACTGTCAAATTCCATGTGATCCTCCTCTCTACTAGTGAACTAGTTAAATAGTACACTAGTTTTTTAATATTGTCAATAACAAGAGCAAAAAAATTTCAGGCAAATATCTTTTTTCAAGATACACGCCTGAAATTTAATAAAAAATAATATTATGAAAAACTGTGCAGCCAGTCTGCTTTTTTGTAATATATGAGAAATGCGACAGAACTCAATGTCCATGTCAGCGGATATACCCAGTATACGATGGCAATGGACGAAATGAACATACCTGCTCCTGTCAGAAATGCCACACGTACCACACACCAGAAAATCATCATGATAACCATCGGCACCACTGCCTTCCCCGCTCCTCGCAGTATGGCTGCCACGGAGTGAGAAAATGCCAGTAGGAAGTAAAAAAGCGCCGCTGTCCTTGCTCTCTCCACCCCAAACCGGATCACTTCCGGCGTACTGTCAAAGGCTGCCGTGAATACCGGCGCAAAAATGAAGATCACAATCCCAATGACTTCCGCTATTCCCATAGCGCAGAACATCCCAAATTTTGCTCCTTTTTTTGCACGGTCATAATCTTTCGCTCCCAGATTCTGTCCTACAAATGTCGTAAGGGCAAGGGTAAAGCTTGTGATCGGCAGGAATCCGAATCCTTCAATCTTAGAGTAAGCCCCACATCCTGCCATAGCCATCTCTCCAAAAGAATTGATATTGGATTGTACCACTACATTTGCAATGGCGATAATGGAATTCTGAAATCCGGAGGGCAAACCAAACCGGATGATCTGCCCTAACATCTCCCGATCAAATCTTACCCGCCTCCATTGAAGTTTATATTCTTCTTTCGATCGCATCAGCTGTGTCATGCATAAAAATGCGCTCACAAACTGAGAAATTGCCGTCGCGAAGGCCGCCGAACCAACTCCCATATCAAATCCGGCAATAAATACGAGATCCAGCACTACATTGATGACAGAAGAAAGGATCAGATAATAAAGCGGGTGCTTGCTGTCACCTACCGCCTGCAGAATGCCCACAAAAATATTGTACATGACAAAACCCGTAGATCCCATAAAGTACACACGAAAGTAAGACACAGATTCTGGGAGGACATCTTCCGGGGTCTTCATCCAGATCAGAATCTGTGGTGCAAAAAATACGCCCACAATCGTCAGCACGGCACTTGCCACAAGCCCGAAGGCAACGGTCGTATGAACCGCCTGCTCCACACTTACTTCATCCCGCGCTCCGTAATATCTTGCTATCACGACTCCGGCACCGATAGCAATTCCGTTAAAAAAACCGATCATCAGATAGATCAGATTCCCAGAAGAACTAACCGCAGCCAGCGCATTGCTTCCAAGAAAATTTCCGACGATAAGCGAGTCCGCCGTATTGTACATTTGCTGAAATAGATTGCCCAGGAAAATCGGTATGGCAAAAAAAATGATCTTCTTCCATATTGGGCCTTCTGTCATTAGTGTCTTGGATGTCTCCATTTTTTCTTCCCCCTTAATCCTCTGTTTGTCTTTTTTATTATAACATAGATTTTTGACATAATCTTCCTATTTTCTGAAATCTTTTCGCTTTTGTGTCTATTTTGTCCGATAGTGATATTCCGGCAATGTCTCCATATTGTTTTCCAGTATACGATTACTCAGATACTTGATCATCTCCCCTTCTTGTCTTACCATCATTTCATGGCGGATAAGGCGGTCACTTCCAAGGCTTTTGCATACCGCATCTACTGTAAGCACAATCGTTCCGTATTTCCCTCCCCTCATCCCGATCACTTCCGGCAAAGAAAGCCCGAGCGCACCGGAGTCATTGCTTCTATAATCCTGTTCGTTCCAGGCATAACGCTGCGTTGCTGCATCAAAAACTGCAAACCTTTGAAGATCCTCCTCTGATACTGGCAGATATTCTTTCATGACTGCCTCAAACTCCTCTTTTGGCATGCCATCGGCATATTTATCCACAGGAAACGTCTCTTGGTATTTTATTTCATAAAACGATTCGAACAAAGCGTTGTAATCAATCTTGTCCTTATGTTCACTATCCCAGTCCGACCACAAAAGATTACTGCTCTGATATCCGATAGGGAAAAGATATTTCTCAGAAATCTCTCGATTTCTCTCCTCCAGCGGTTTTACTCTAATGGCGTCATGCCCGTCAATAACCTCCGTTACGTCAGGAGGCTGCGGGACACAGTATTCAAAAAGAAACCACCCCTTCTCCGTATAGGTAAACCATTCCATCCTTGTGAGAGTCGAGTCGGAAACAGCTATATCATCGTCTTCTCCCCATGAGAATCCGGTGTTGAGCACATACATGTCTTTCCCGTCATAAATATATTCACTTCTCCCGATATCTCCATTTTCCCGCAATTCGTATATCGTGACCCGGTCCTTTTTCCCCTGCGCTGCCTGTCCTAGAAACACATCCATTTTTTCATAATGATGCATCACTTCGTATGCAGTTCCCTCAACAACAATATTCCCATCCTTTTCTAACTGTTCTGCCATTTGCTGAATAGCTACATCCGGTAAAACTCCGGTTTCTGCTGCTCCACGGAAAGCCTGATAGGTCTCTTTTATATCCATCATCTTTTCTTTTCCGTCTTTTACAGCTTTTTCTTCTGCTTTTTCATCTACCGGCAGGTCGTAACCTTTTTCCTGATTCGCATCATTTCCTGCTTCTTCTGTAGTATCTGTCTTCTTTACAGAATCTTCTCTGTCTTTTTCGCCCAGGTTCTGCCATATCATGCACCCTGCAAAAAGCACAAGAATAAGCAGTATGATCCAGATACCATACTTTTTTATTACCCATCTTATATCATCCATTTATTGCCCCTTCTTTAAATCTTATTTGCCCTTTTAAATCCTATATCCCTAATATTTAAAAGTCAAGTGAATTCTTCTGCTTGCTGATGTATAATGAAATAGAAAAATGAAAAAGAGAAGGTGCACGAAATGTCTATCGAAAATGTAAAACAATATCTGAAACGTGTCGGTATGGAGCAAAGAATCATGGAGCTTGCCCAGTCCAGCGCCACAGTAGAAGAAGCGGCAAGCGCGATCGGCTGTCGGCCGTGCCAGATCGCCAAAACACTATCATTCTTAGCAGCGGAAAATCCTATCTTGATCGTCACGGCAGGAGACGCCAAAGTGGATAATAAAAAATATAAAAATATATTCCATGAAAAAGCAAAGATGATTCCCGCAGACCAGGTGGAAACTTATATCGGACACGCTCCTGGCGGAGTTTGCCCATTTGCGGTCCATCCCGGCGTTACCGTATATCTTGATCAGTCTCTCAGACGTTTTGAAAAAGTATACCCGGCGGCCGGCAACGGTCACAGTGCCGTAAGCCTGTCTTTGGAGGAACTGGAAACTTACTCCTGCTCTGCCGGCTGGATTGATGTGTGCAGGGGATGGTGTCTCGAGTCTGATACCAAAAACGATAACGTATAAGTAAAAATCTGTTGACACTATCAAATTTAATAGCCATCTTCCCGTCTGGGGGGAATGGTTATGTATAAAATAGGCATGAAAAAAGCCGGATGGTTTTCAGTCATTGATAACCATCCGGCTTTTACCTTTTAAGTTATGAGATTACATTCCTGCCTGAGCTGCAACTTCTGCTGCGAAATCGTCCACTTTCTTTTCGATTCCTTCGCCTGTTTCAAAACGTACAAATTTTTTCACTTTGACATTTGCACCATTTTCTTTTGCAACTTTTTCTACGTATTTAGCAACTGTAAGGTCGCTGTCCTGTACGTATACCTGATCTAACAGACAGTATTCTTTTAATTCTTTGTTCAGACGTCCGATGATCATCTTTTCGATGATATTGTCCGGTTTGTTCGGGTTTTCTTTCTTAGCCTGAGCAAGTAAGATTTCTTTTTCGTGATCCATAAATTCCTGAGAAACTTCATCACGGGAAACATACTTCGGAGACATAGCTGCAACCTGCATTGCCACGTTCTTTAAGCATGCTCTGATTTCATCGTTCACAACATCAGCTTCAGCTTCTACAAGAACACCGATTCTTCCGCCGCCGTGGATATATGCTACTACACATCCTTCAGATTCGATCTTTTCAAATCTTCTGATGCTTAACTTTTCTCCGATAACAGCGATTTTTTCTGTCAGTGCATCCTGTACTGTCTTGGATGTATCTGCCTTCCATGCTTCAGCCATGAAACCATCCATGTCTGTTGCCTTTGTATCGATTGCCTGTTCAACAACAGCGTCAACAAAGCTCTGGAATTCAGCATTTTTAGCAACAAAGTCTGTTTCAGAGTTTACTTCCACGATTGCTGCTACTTTGTCTTCTTTTACAGATGCTTTTACAAGACCTTCTGCTGCGATTCTTCCAGCTTTTTTCTCAGCTTTTGCCTGGCCGTTCTTTCTTAAGTATTCAACGGCTTCATCCATATTTCCGTTTGTTTCATTAAGAGCTTTTTTGCAGTCCATCATTCCTGCGCCTGTCATTTCTCTTAATTCTTTTACCATGCTTGCTGTAACTGCCATTTTGTTTTCCTCCTGAAATTGTCTTTCGAAATGGATTATTCTTCTACTGTTTCTTCAGCTTCTTCTGCAGTTTCTGCAACGTCTTCGCCTTCAAAAACTTCTTCGCCTGTTGTTCCCTGATTTGCTTCTACAACAGCGTCTGCCATCTTTGCAACGATCAGTTTTACTGCTCTGATAGCGTCGTCGTTACCCGGGATCACGTAATCAAGTTCTTCCGGATCACAGTTTGTATCAGCGATTCCAATCAACGGAATTCCAAGTGTGTGAGCTTCCTGAACGCAGATTCTTTCTTTCTTCGGATCTACTACGAAAATAGCATCCGGCAGTCTCTTCATGTTCTTGATTCCGCCAAGGTTCTTTTCCAGTTTTTCCCATTCTTTCTTTAATGCGATAACTTCTTTCTTCGGCAGTACTTCGAATGTTCCGTCTTCAGCCATTGTTTCGATTTCTTTCAGACGTTCGATTCTGCTCTGGATTGTCTTGAAGTTTGTAAGCATACCTCCAAGCCATCTTTCATTTACGTAAAACATTCCGCAGCGTTCTGCTTCTGTCTTGATCGCATCCTGAGCCTGTTTCTTTGTTCCTACAAAAAGAATTGTGCCGCCTTCTGCTGCGATATCAGCTACAGCCTGGTAAGCTTCATCTACTTTTCCAACGGATTTCTGTAAGTCGATGATATAGATTCCGTTTCTTTCTGTGTAGATGTACTCAGCCATCTTCGGGTTCCATCTTCTTGTCTGATGTCCAAAATGAACACCTGCTTCCAAAAGTTGTTTCATTGAAATAACGCTCATGTTTTTTCCTCCATAAATTTGGTTTTTTTCTTCCGCATGTTTCTGCCTTCCGGAGCCGGACGAACCTTTGGCACCGCCGGAAGTAACCGCATGCGTGTTTTTTTGCAACATTCGTAGTATAGCATATCCGCTCTTTTCTTGCAAGTATTTTACATAACTTTTCCAGAAAGAAAAGGCTCCGGAAATTTCCCGGAACCTTTTTTATTTCTTTTCTCTTTTACCAGTATCTTCTATACCATGGACTTCCGTACACAGCCGCCACTTTTACAACATCTCCTGGCTCTGGAGCATGGATCATCTGACCTCCGCCGATGTAGATTCCCACATGTCCGCTGTAACATACGACATCTCCCGGAAGCGGACTTGAAACCGCCTTCCCGCCAGATCCGATAGCCCCGGATTGTCTGGCGATATTTGTGATGCCTGCTGCATTGTGTGCGTATTTTACAAGACCGGAACAGTCAAGTCCGGATCCCGGTGTGTTGCCGCCCCATACATATGGAGTTCCAAGGCAGCTGTAAGCTGCATTTACAATCGCCTGTGCAACGCTTGTGTTTCCAGTATTGGAGCTTCCAGAATTGCCGGAATTACCAGTGTTGCCTGATCCTCCTGCATCCGGTCTGGAAGGAGTATTTCCTCCCGGATTGCTCGGTGTAGAGTCGCCATCATCTGAATTTCCCGGAGTCTGTTCCGTATTATCCTGACGCTGTTCTTCCTGACGTTTCTTTGCTTCCTCTTCCTCTTTCTTTTGCTGCTCTTCAGCGGCTTTTCGTACCGCTTCCTGGAGCTGCTGATTCAAGTCTGACACTTCTGCCTGTTTGCTCTGAATCGTTGCGTTCAGCTGTTCTTTTTCCTTCTCAAAGGAAGCCTGCATGGTCTCCATTTTCTTGAGATCATCTTCCAGCTGCTGTTTCAGCTTCTCGATTTTCTCTTTTGTATCTACGTACTCCTGCAGTTTTTCTCTGTCATACTTATGTACGGTCTCGATGTAGTCTGCTTTGTTCAGAAAATCCGCAATACTGCTGGATGTGAAGAGATCTTCCAGCGCTGACACATCTCCCTGCTCGTACATATATTTAATCCGAAGCTTCATTGCCTCGTACTGCTCTTTCTGCTGTTCTTCTGCTTTTGCCAGATCTTCTTTGGCCTGGATGACTTTTTCTCCTTTTGTGATCATCTGCTGTTCCAGATCAGCAATTTTTGTTACCATGCTCTGGAGCTGCTGCTGCAGAGATTTCACTTCCTGTTCTTTTTGCTCTTTCTGTGCCTGGATTTCATTTGTATTTGGTGCTGCGTAAACCGGTGTTACCAGCATGGAACTCGCCATCAATGCTATAACAAGTTTCTTTCCAAATTTGTTCATGTTCTTCTCTCCTGTCCTGAAATCAACATCCTTTATTTGTCTGCCCCGGTCACTTTCGTGCCGACTCGCTGCCTGAAAAAATGCCTGAATCTTTCTTTGCTTTTCAGGCATATTTTTCTCTCAGACCACATATCTTGTGGTTTGTTCTCATATTGCATAGTATATATCACCTTAAGAAAATTTGCAACATTTTTTAATATATTTGTAACATTTTTCTCATGCTCCACTATGCGGTCTATTGTTCCGGACTGTGGATTCCTTTTAAAAGAACAAATATTCCAGATGCAAGAGCCGCACAGGCAACCGTAATAATACCCATGCGGACAGGCGTCTTAAAGATCCAGAGATATCCGTCTGTCGCAGTCATGATCACGGACACGATATTTACTGTACAGTGCAACAGTACAGGGACCTTAAGTGTCGTCTGCTTTTCATACAGCCAGCACAACGCAAGTCCAAACACAAAACCATAGATTGCCTGTACTAGATTGGCGTGGACGAATCCAAAAATCAGAGACGAAATCACAGCCGCTTTTTTCCAGCTTGACATGTCTCGGACCCTTCTATAGATCACTCCTCGATAGAGGCATTCTTCCAAAATCGGCACAATAATCCCAAGACATATCAGCTGCGTTGCCAGCGGTGCAGAATACAGTGCTTCCGACGTCGTCTGGTAGCTCTGGCTGATGGCACGGATGTTGCTCAGGATCAGAAGATTGTTTACCACGATTCCAGCCGTAACCCCGAACCCTACCGTCAGAGGATAAATCTTAGCCGGTCCTTTCCACACATTTTCCTTGATTCCAGAAAATGCTCTCATTCGTTTGTCTTTCCGTATCATATAGATACAGATCGGCAGCATGATCAGAGCTCCTACTGCTGTGGTTTCCGTGGAAAAACGAAAAATGAACCGAAACGCTTCTTCCATAAAAGCCTGCAGTTTTGCCTCGCTTTCATAGGCTGCCAGAAGTTCGTTGGCATGTGCCACCATGTAAGATGCGGTAACAATAAACTGACATAAAAGCCCAATCCCCCAATAGATCAAAAGAGGCACGAGCACTCTTGTTATCGGATTGGAAGGTCTTCTGTAATATTGATAATTATCCATTTACTGTCTCCTCAAAAAAGCTTTTAATATCTTCTGGACGTCCCTGGAGTGATCCCTGTATCATTTCCGGTTTCCCTCCGCCTCGTCCGTGAAATCTTTCATTGAGTTTCTTACCAATTTCCCTCACATCTTTCTCCCTGCTGCCGACAACATACTGCCACCCTTCTCCCTTTTGGAGAAAGACACCGCACACCGTCACATGATTCTCCAATACTTGGTTCATCAGTTCCCGTATGCCTGTCCCATCCAGATCTTTTTCAAACAGACAGGCAAGTTTCTGACCTGCCGGCACTTCAGCTGCTTTGTATGTGATGAGCTTTCTCTGGAGAGACAAAACCTCGCTCTTTTGTCTTTCCATATCATCTTTGAGTTTCTGTACTGCTTCCGGCAGTTCCCACTCTTTTGCCGACAAAAGCTTGGAGATTTCTTTCATGTCTTTTTCTCTCTTTTCATGATCACAAAGAGCACGGTTTCCGCTTACCATCGTTACTCGGACACCGCCTTTATAATTCATAAGTCCGATAACTTTGATCTGCCCAATCTCCCCGGTCCTTTTAAGATGAGGTGCACAGCATGCACAAGTATCATATCCGGGAATCTGTATGATCCGTACCTGTCCTTCAATCTCAATCTTACTTCTGTATTCAAAATTTTTCAGTTCCTCCCTTGATGGGCAAAGGACATTTACTTCAATATTTTTGTATACAGCCTCGTTGGCTCTTTTTTCGATTTCCTCCATCTCTTCTTTTGTGACCGGACCGCTGAAATCCATTGTGCATATTTCGTCACTCAGATGGAATCCTACATTCTGATACCCAAAAATAGAATGGGCAAGCCCGGACAAAATATGCTCCGCTGTATGCTGCTGCATTCTCGAAAATCGGATCTCCCAGTCTATCTTACCTGTGACAGCCGCTCCTTCCTGCAGAGGCTCTGAAGTATAATGGATGACGTCGCCGTCCTTTTCCTGCGTGTCCGACACACGGACGCCGCTGATTTCTCCGACATCACCGTACTGTCCGCCCCCTTCCGGGAAAAAAGCCGTCCTGTCAAGAACGACTTCATATCCTTTTTCAGGAACCGGACGGCAGGACAAAACCCTGGCATCAAATTCTTTCCGATATGCATCTTCATAAAAAAGCTTCTCGGTCATATGCTACATCCTTTCCGGCGCTTCAAATCCCAAAAGATCAATGGATGTTTCCAAAATTTCTTTCACAAGAGATAAGAGTGCGATAAATCCGGACTTTCTGTCTTCGTCTTCTTCGCCCAGAATCCTTGTCTCATGATAAAAGCGATTAAATGTGTTGGCAAGATCATATACATAAGCGCAGATCTTATGCGGTGCAAGTTCTTCCACCACCGTATCAAACACCCCGTTGAATTTCGCAGCTTCCAGCATCAGCGCCTTTTCTGCCTCCCCGTCTGGGACACGTATCTTAGCTGTCTCCACAACACCGCCATTTTCTTTATATTTGTTTAAGATCGACTTGATCCTGACAATAGTATACAAGATGTACGGACCTGTATTTCCTTCAAAAGAAGCAAATTTGTCAAGGTCAAAGATATAGTCTTTTGCAGCCTGGTTGGAAAGGTCTCCGTATTTCAGCGCAGCGAGTCCGACAAGCTTTGCTGTCTCTTCTGCTTCTTCCGGTGCCACTGTCCTGTTTTCCGTAATCTTTGTGAGCATCTCATCATTGATCCCCTGGATCAGATCTGCCAGGCGCATAACACCGCCCTCTCTTGTCTTAAACGGTTTTCCGTCTTTTCCGTTCATTGTTCCGAAGCCAATGAACGTAAGTTTTGTGTTTTCCGGAACAATCCCTGTTTTTTTCGCACAACGGAATACCTGCACAAAATGCAGTTCCTGTCTTTTATCTACCACATAGATGACTTCGTCCGGCTTATATAACTCTTCTCTTTCCACTAGCGTTGCAAGGTCAGTCGTATCATAAAGCGCAGCGCCGTCTGACTTGAGGATCATGCATGGCGGAATCTCTTTCGTGTCTGATTCTTCTTTGACATCCACAACAAGCGCTCCTTGATCGATATGTGCAAAGCCTTTTTCTTTCATCATCTCTACCATATCCGGGATATACGGCTGAGCATCTGCCTCCCCTTTCCAGAGGTCAAATGTCACATTCAGATTTCCATAATTTTTCTTGAGATCGGAAACAGAAACATTCATGATATGGCGCCACAGTGCGCGGTAGCCTCTTCTTCCATTCTGAAGTTCGAATGTCGCGTTCAGTGCTTCTGCCTTATAGTCTTCATGCTCTTTTGCATATCCGCTCGCATACGGGTAAATTTCTTCCAGGTCTCCAATGGTAAACGGAGCTTCCTGCGGATACTCTCCTTCAAAATTTTCATCAAAATAAGGAAGATCCGGCTTACGCTTTCCAAGCTCTGTGATGACAAGCCCCATCTGGTATCCCCAGTCACCGAGATGCACATCTCCGATGACATCGTGACCCTTAAACCGGATGATCCTCTTTAAGCTTTCCCCGATCACGGCTGACCGCAGATGTCCCACATGGAGCGGCTTTGCCACATTGGCCCCGCCGAAATCCAGGATCACTTTTTTCTTTTCTTTTGTCTCATCTACCCCCAGCTTCTCCTCGTTTTTCATAGCTTGAGCAAACTCCGCAAGAAAAGCCTCATTTACTACCATATTAATAAAACCAGGGTTAACTGCTTCGACTGATTTCAACACATGACTTTCTTTTAAATGTGCTGTCACATCGTTTGCGATCATGATCGGTGCTTTCCGGTATGTTTTTGCCAGTGCCATCGCACCATTGCACTGATATTCGCACAAATCCGGGCGATTAGACAGTGTCACTTTTGCATAGCTTCCGTCATAACCTGCTTTCTCAAATGCAGCCTTTACTTCTTCTTCAAGAAATTCTGCCAGTTTTTTCATTTTTATCGCTTCCCCTTTATCTGTGAATTCATTTTTACTGTAAAAATCTGCGCTTTTGCGCATGGCAATACAACGTATGTTTCTTTATTTTAGCACATGCATTTCCGTCCAACAACAAAATTTTTATTTCCTCTTGCTTTTTTCCCTTTTCTCTTTTAAAATCAATAATGATTCTTATTTTTAACAAGAAAGGAAAATACAAATGACTACACCGATACATTCTTTACCAATCCTTGGTTCCCATGTTGGAATGAGCGGAAAAGAGATGCTTCTCGGCTCCGCAAAAGAAGCAGTGTCCTATCGCGCTGATACATTCATGTTCTATACCGGAGCCCCGCAAAATACCCGCCGCAAGGCAATCAGCGAACTGAGGATACCGGAGGCATGGGATTATATGAAAGCCAACGGTATTTCCGATATCATTGTGCACGCTCCTTACATCATCAACCTGGGAAACTCCATAAAACCGGAGACATTTCAGCTTGCGGTAGAATTTCTTTCCCTGGAGATCCAGCGGACCCACGCCTGCCGAAGCCACATATTGATTCTCCATCCAGGATCCCACGTCGGTGCCGGACAAAAAGAGGGAATCCGCCAAGTCGTAAAAGGACTCAATGAGGTATTATCTGCCGACACTCCATGTCACATCGCCCTGGAAACAATGTCCGGCAAAGGCTCTGAGCTTGGCTGTACTTTTGAGGAACTGGCACAGATTTACGACGGTGTCGTGCACAACGACAAACTCCGCGTCTGTTTTGACACATGCCATGTAAATGACAGCGGTTACGATGTCGTGCATGATTTCGACGGTGTGATCGATCAATTTGACCGTCTCCTTGGGAAAGACCAGATTTCAGTCTTCCATATCAATGACAGCAAAAACCCGCTGGCTGCCCGGAAAGACCGCCATGCAAATATAGGATTCGGCGAAATCGGATTTGACGCTCTTTCCCATATCGTACATCATCCGGATTTTATGCATGTTCCGAAAATCCTTGAGACACCTTACGTCCCGCATCCAAAAAATCCAAAAAAGACATTTCCTCCTTACAAGCACGAAATCGAAATGCTGCGCAATAATGTGTTCCGCCCAGATATACAATCTGAGATCATTGGACTGTAGCCTCCGCTTCCTCTTTCTTTTTATACAAACGAATTTTTCATACAACGAAAAACCGCAGGCCACAAGACCTGCGGTTTTACACACCTAGGCGGATTCGAACCGCCGCACCCGCCTCCGGAGGGCGGTGCTCTATCCCCTGAGCTATAGGTGTATGCTGCGTATTGTTGAACGCGTAGATTATAATACCATATAATTCTCTCAATGTAAAGCGCAAATATCCGACATTTTTTTTATTTTTAGATTGAAATTCTCTTTCCCTTTCTGTATGATATATTACAAATGGCCGCGTGTCGTGCGCAGCACTACTATATCTGATAAGGAAGGAACAAAACTATGAAGCTTCTGAAAGAACGCATTTTGAAAGACGGAGTGGTAAAGCCTGGCAACGTATTGAAAGTTGACAGTTTTCTGAATCATCAGATGGATATCGATCTGATCAATGAGATTGGAAAAGAATTCCGCAGGCTTTTCCCTTCTGACAAGATTACAAAAATCCTTACGATCGAGGCATCCGGTATCGGCATCGCCTGTATCGCAGCCCAGTACTTCCATGTTCCGGTGGTATTTGCCAAAAAGGCCCAGAGCATCAATATCGACGGCGAAGTGTATCACTCCAAAGTCGAATCCTTTACTCACAAACGTACTTATGACGTCATCCTGTCCAAAAAGTTTCTTGGGCCGGAAGACCGCGTCCTGATCATCGATGATTTCCTTGCAAATGGATGCGCTCTCCTGGGACTGATTTCTCTTGTCAATGACGCAGGCGCCGCCATAGAAGGAGCAGGTATCGTAATCGAAAAGGGCTTCCAGTCCGGCGGCCAAAAAATACGTGATCTTGGAATTCATCTTGAATCTCTTGCGATTGTCGACTCTATGACGGACACTTCTTTAACTTTTGCCGAATAGCTTCATTTCCATTGCCACACAGGTCGTGCTGCCTGCTTCTTTTGCAGGCACACGTAAATGTATGGCTTTCTTTTTTCTGTTATTCTACTCAAAAACTCCCGCTTCCAGGAGAACCTTTACTCTTCCTCCACATACAAGTCCTTCTTCCGCAGCGTCTTTATTATTCAGATCTGCATGAAGGATTTCTGTTTCTTTCCCGCTTTTGAGCATATTTTGGGCCGCTTCTTTCACATCCGCTTCCAGCTTTCCTCCGCCGATGGTTCCGAATGTGTTCTCTGACTCTGACACGATAAAATGCGTCCCTTCTTTACGCGGGGCTGAACCCTTTCTTTCCAAAATGGTGGCCAGAATAAACTTTTCTTTCTTTTCCAGCTTTTGGCATGCCCGGTCAAATACTTCATGTCCTTCTTTCCGTCCGCATCCAAGCCGTGTCCGTTCAGATAAAATTTCTGCAAGAACAGAAACAGCGATTTCTTCCGGGGTCTGAGCGCCAATTTCAAGACCGATAGGTGCATGCAGATTCCTGATCCACTCTGCCTCCACTCCCTGGTTTTCCAGTTCTTTTCCCATCATGGCCGCTCTTGTCCGACTCCCCATCATTCCAACATAGTATGCTTTTTTCCCTGCGATGGCAGTCAGACATCTCTGATCGTAAGCATGTCCTCTTGTCACGACAACAAAAGCAGTATTTTTTTCTTCCGGCAGGTCACGGACTGCCTCTTCAAAAGGCCGGCAGATAACGAGATCTGCTCCCGCTTCCCTGGCCTTTTCAGCAAAATAATCTCTATCCTCTATGACGATGGTCCGAATCCCGGTAAGAACGCACAGCCGCGCAAGGGCATATCCAACATATCCTGCACCGCAGATGACAACCCGGTCTTTCTTTTCTGCTGCCTCCAGAAATACTTCGCTCCCGACGTCCCCCCTGCAAAGAGCTGTCCCGTTTCTTTCTGCCTCTGCTTTCCATATCTCCCATTTTTTACTCGGAAGCTGTTCGTCTGTTTCCAACACTGTCTTCCGACATGTCCCTTCCGCTTCCATTATGCTTACAATCCACCCTCCGTCTTTTTCATACAGTCCTTTTATTTTTTGCAATATTTCTCTATTCAGCATAAGCATACTCCCATATATAAAACGGCAAGCCGCTTTTTCTCATCTTTTCTTTCATCTTAGGAAATTTTCTCATAAAAGTTATTCCCTCTCCCGGACGCATCCCACTCAGCACTGCCCGTTTCCTTTTGGTCTGCCCTTTCAGGATGCCTTCAGGATGCAAATATAATTTCGCAAGATCCTCTGCCGTAATTTTTTCATCCGGATCTTTCAGAAACCATGCAGCACATTCTTCCGGGCGGTGCGCTGCTTCAAGAAAGGTACGCCCTATGGCACGTCCATTCAAAATCCCGATCTGTACATCGATCCAGCTTGGAACTGCCGGCTCGTATTCCCTCGGTACTTTGATCCATTTCCCTGCAGATCCGTCTGCCTCCACGCAGAGACGGATCCCCTGTTTTCTCATATAACCGAACACTTCTTCCGGCGCTTCAGAAATTTTTCCATTTTGAAGATCCACCCCCAATGTCCAGAGTCTTGGCTTTGGACTCTTTCTCTCCTTGAGAATCATATGGACAATCTTATCCAGATCTGTTTCTTCATTCCATGGAATAAAATCCCTGTTTGGTTTTCTCATTTTTGTCGTTGTGACAGCCAGCGCCGGAATCCCTTCTTTCAGGAACTCTTCCACACATGTGTAAACTGCTGTCGTCTTTCCTCCTGCCCCGGTAAACGCGATACTTTGCGCATCCAGGATATTTAGTTCCCGCAGCATCGTTCCTCCCAGTTTGTAATAGCTTTCCAAATAGCTTTTCCAAGCTTTTCAGCTTTATCCGATATCCTAAAACAGCGTTCCCTATCGTCCATACGGGGTTCTATATCCATAATCTTGAGTCCCTTGACAACCGGATAGTTTTCGTGGATCGCACCCCTCAGATATCCGGAAATCGGTGCCGTGATCTCTGTATTTCCAACCTTGGCAATCACTTCCCCTTTATGAACAGGATCCCCTACCCGATAAAAATACCGGATCGTTCCGGATGCAGGCGCATGTATAACCCTTTCCTTTCCGTATCCCTCGATAAGCCCCGGAACGCCGGTATTGGCAAGAGCCCGCCCTTCTTCATAGACATGGGCAAGCGTATCTCCCCGCATCGTTTCTACCACAAGATCCACATCATTTCCTGCTGTAAATCCTGGTCCAAGGCCGATAGTAAGCGGCGCCATATCTCGTTTTGTCCCAATATTTTTCTTTGCCAAAATGGCATCGATCACTACCATTGGACGAACCCATTCAAGACAAGTGCATTCTGGATCAATCAGCACCGGAATTTCCTTGTCTGACCAGATTTTTTTTACTTCTTCCTCTGCCGCAGCAAGCCGTCCTGTGACACCCTGTACCGTACACACTCCCTCGTATATCGCCTGGCAGAACGCCACCTGTCTTCGGATACAGGCCGGCCTTTCCACATCCAGCATCAAGATCCTGTATCCCGCCTGATAGAGTACATAGCCAACACCACTTGCCAGGTCTCCTGCACCGCGAATCACAATCGTCCTTTCCTCGTCCATATCCCAGATTTCCTCCTTTTCTGCCGGATAGAAGTAGACATCCTCCATATGGCTGCGAAGCACCTTCTTTCCTCCTGTATCCCCTGTTAGAGACAATAATTCCGGAACATATTTTCCCCCGAACACACAGGGATTTTTCGGGCCCTTGAAAAACAGACAGCCGATTCCCTTTTTACTTTCAAGGAATCCTTCTACCATGTTTTCTACAGTCCTTCTTTTCAAAAACGGCTGATCTGCCGTACAAAAACACACGGCATCCTGCGGTTTCCATTCCGGAAGTCCGCACAGTGTATGAAGTGCCAGAAAAACAGAATAAGAAATTCCCTTTTCCGGATTTTCATTGACAACCCTTATCCCGGTATAGTCTGCTTTCTCTGTATTTTCCCCACAAACAAGTATCTGATACCCCATCCATTCTTTTTTCATCTGCTCCATTTTAAAAAGCAGGCTGGGAAGGAGTTTCCTCCCGCCCACCTGCTCAGACAGCTTGTCTTTCTTACCATAGCGCAGGCTTCTGCCCGCCGCCAGAATGATCAAATGTACTTTCATGACTGTTTCTTCATTTCCCTGTAAACTTTTTCCGCCGTAATAGGAAGCTCCCGGATACGGACGCCTACAGCATTTTCTACTGCCGCTGCGATAGCCGGAGACGGAGTATTGATCACGATCTCTCCTATGGACTTGGCTCCAAACGGTCCAGTCGGCTCGTAGCTGCTTTCGAATTCCACCCGGATGTCTCCGGTATCCATTCTTGTCGGTATTTTGTACTGCATAAAGGAATTGCTGAAATTTTTTCCTTTTTCATTATATACAACATCTTCGTAAAGCGCCATGCCGATTCCTTGCACAAGACCGCCTTCTGTCTGTACTCTTGCGAGACTTGGGTTGACAACCGTTCCGCAGTCTACAACTGCCACGTAATCGATCGGCGTCACTGCGCCTGTTTCTTTGTCGACTTCCACTTCGGCCATCCCAACCATAAACGGCGGAGGAGAAATCGGAGAAAAATGTGCTTCAGATGCAAAAAGCGCCTCTTCATTCCTGCACATAACCTGGTTTCCGATATCTTTCAGAGAAATCTCGCTTCCATCTTCCGGACACCAGACTTTCTTTCCATCAAACTCTACTTCGTCAACATTGTGTCCCAGATACTCTGCGCCTTTCATCCGAATTTTCTCTTTGAGCTTTTCGCATGTCTTTATAACTGCCATTCCCGTCACATACGTCGTGCTGGAAGCGTAAGATCCTGTATCATATGGGGAGCTATCCGTGTCAACACCGGACACAATGATATCTTCCATCTCACATTCCATGCAGTCTGCTGCCATCTGTGCAAGAATGGTGTCACATCCGGTTCCCATGTCGGATGCCCCTATCATCAAACTGTAAAATCCATCATCATTAACTTTCATAGCCACAGAAGCGGTATCCACGTTGGAAATACCAGACCCCTGCATTGCCATAGCTACGCCGACTCCTCTGACTTTCCCGTTCCCCATATCTCTGGACGGATATTTTTCATCCCATCCAAATAACTGTTTCGCATGTTCCATACAGCGGTCAAGCGCACAGCTGTTGGCTGTCTCGCCGTAATAGGCCGGCATTACCTGCCCTTCTTTGACCATATTTTTTTCCCGCAGCGCCACCGGATCCATATGCATCTTTAAAGCCAGTTCATTGACTGCTGATTCCACCGCAAAAATCCCCTGAGTGGCACCATAACCACGGTAAGCTCCTGCGGACATCACGTTCGTGTAAACAACGTCGTAGACAAAACGGAAAGCATCTGTCTTTCCGTAGAGCGGAATGGACTTGTGCCCGGAAAGCCCTACGGTTGTCGGTCCATGTTCTCCGAAAGCGCCAGTATTTGACAGTGTATATACATCGATAGCCCGGATAATGCCGTCTTTGTCCGCGCCGACTCGGACTTTGATCTCCATCTCATGCCGAGGAGAGGATGCTGTCTGGGATTCTTCCCTTGTGAAAATGATCTTTGCAGGACGTCCTGTCTTAAGCGTCACGAGGGCAGGATACACTTCCGACACACTTGACTGTTTCGCTCCGAATCCTCCGCCGATCCTTGGTTTGACTACCCGAATCTTAGATTTCGGTATACCAAGAGCGTTGGAGAGGATCCTTCTGACATGGAACGTAACCTGAGTCGAAGATACGACGTTCAACCGTCCATAAACATCCATGTATGTATATGTACGGAATGTTTCCATCATAGCCTGCTGGTTGGCTTTCGTGTGATACGTCTCCTCCACCACATAGTCGCATTCTGCCAGCACGGCATCTACATCTCCGTCCTCTTCCTTCCCGCTGGCGCACAGATTCCTCTTGTTATCTGCGCCCACTGGACAGAGGCTTCTCCAATTGTCCTCCGGATGGACAAGGATCTCATTGTCTTTTGCCTTTCTGAAATCCAGAAGCGGTGTCAGCACTTCGTAATCCACTTTGATCATTCTGAGTGCTTTTTCCGCTGCTTCCTTTGTCTCAGCAGCCACAATGGCAGCCGCGTCTCCGACAAAGCGCACCCTCCGATCAAGAATCAACCTGTCATATGGACTTGGCTCCGGATATGTTTGCCCTGCCATCGTAAAGCGCTGATCTGGACAATCTTCGTATGTCAGTATACAAACAACGCCCGGCACCTTCATCGCCCTGGATGTATCGATACTTTTGATCATCGCATGTGCGTGCGGACTTCTCAGTATTTTTACGATAAGACAGTCCTTTGGTGCAATATCATCCGTATACACCGCTTTCCCTGTTACCAATGCCTGTGAATCTACTTTCGGTATTGCCTGGCTTACTTTTTTCATGCCCTTATCCTCTACTTTCTCTCAGATACTTTTCAACTGCACGCATTTGTCCAACATATCCGGTACATCTGCACAGATTTCCGGCCAGATACTCCCGAATCTCTTCCTTTTCAGGGATCCGTCCATCGCGGCAGAGTTCCTTTTCCATGGCAAGGACGTTCATAATAAATCCCGGGGAACAAAATCCACACTGTTCTGCCCCTTCTTTTGCCAGAAATGCTCCAAACCTCGCCGCCTCTTCCTGAAGTCCTTCCATCGTTGTGACCGCATGGTTTTCCATACGTGCCGCAGGAACGGAACAGGAAAGCATTGGTTTTCCGTCTACCCACACTGTACAAAGCCCGCAGTTCGTCGTCTCGCATCCGCACTTCACGCTGTAGCATCCAAGTCTTCTGAGAACATCAAATAAAAGTTCCCCGGCCTCGATCTCTGCCGTAACCGGTTTTCCATTCAGCTCAAAACGTAATTCCATCTATGCATCCCTCTCTTTCAAAGCATTTATGGCGCGTCTGATCAGCACTTCTGCCAGATGCTCCCTGTACTCGCTGCTTCCTCTCATGTTGCTGCCATAAGAAAAGCGTCGATATGCATCTTTCATCTCTTCTTCCGTTCCTTCGATGCAGGAAGCCCTCATTGGTCTGGCGCCTATGGAAACCCGGTATACCCTGTCTTTTTCTGACACTGCACATGCAAGAATCGGGAAATCTGTGCTGCTCATTCTCTCAGAAAAATAAACTGCACGTCTTTTATCCTTACGGACAATGATCTCTTCCAGGATGTCGCGATCCCGTTCCATTTCGACAAATTCCGCCAGAGGAACAATTCCCCTTTTATATAATTTTACACTTGTGTCCAGGGCAAGAAGCGCTGTAAGGATGTCTGAAAAACCGAATCTGCCAAAGACACTTCCTCCGACCGTAGCTCCATTTCGGAACTGTACTCCCACAATATGTCTTGTACATTCTTCAAATACCCCTGCAAAAGCAGAATTCAGCCCTTCATGCTGTTCCAACTGACGCAGAGTACACATACAGCCAATCCGGAATTGCTCCTCTTCTTCCACGATCTTGTCCATGCCAAGCCCGGACAGGTCGATCAATGTACCGACATTTCCTTTGCTCATCCGAACCCACATCATTCCGCCGATCACACGGTTTGCACGCTTTTGATTCAGCTCATACGCTTCTTCCACCGTGGCCGGTTTCACATAGTTCCTTACTGTTATCAAAATGCTTCTCCTCCTGTACATAAGAAATTACCCATAGTTCATTTTATTTTAACATAGATTTTGCATAATATCTATATCAAAAACTTCTTTTTTCTCTCTCTGAAAATAATATACTCTATCCGACAACCATTCTTCCTTTGCTACATCTGTCCGATTGATGCTGTATACTGCCTCTTTCAGAGCACCGGCAGAAGGGCTTTTGCTCTCCGGCACAAGAATCATCTCATGCACACTGCTTGGCAAAATATAAAAACTTTCTTTCCAGATATCGGAAATCTTCTCAAGAACACCCGGATAGATCACTACAGATGCCCCATAATTTCTCTGTATATTTGTCAATACAAACAAATTTCCCCGGAAACGCTCATCCTTTTTTACTTCCTGAGGTGTCAGAAATTCTTTCAGCATCTCGTGGATATCTTTGATTTCCGGCGGTAGAAGCCTTGGCGTGTTGACCTTTGCATACTGCCATATATCCTCTTCCTGGATTCCCCATTTTTTCAGATGTTCCCGTGTAATAAGCATGGAGATGGCATGATACTTGCGCGCGTCAAACAGCACATAGAAAATCACTGCAAGATCCTGAAAGGAATAACTTGGTACTTCCCTCAAAAGATCCGTGTTCCGCTCTCTGTTTACAAGGCGAAAAACTATTCGGTTCTTCATTTCCCTGAAGTCCGAAAGCTTCTCCGCCTCCATGACCGGATCCGGCACCTTCTTGACATGATCATAAAATATCTCCAACTCCTCGATGATTTCTTCGATCTCTTCTCCTTCATTGTACCTTCGGAAATAATCTTCCATATAAATAACTGGCGAGATATTTCCATTATAACTTTGAAATAAAAATCCTCTCCTCATTTCCCCATTATTTTTGACTGCGTGAAAATCCTGTACATCAACTTTTCCATACAGTTTCTTTTTTATACTCTCTTTTACTTCCGCTAAAAATGACTGATATTCCATCAAAGGCTCCTTCCGGCCTGTCGGAATGGGATGCGGTATTTCTCCGCAGAGAACTTTTCAGATTTGAATTTGATTTGGTATGGATTTATTATACTGCTTCTCTTTCCATTTTTCAAGGACAAAGTGAGTAAGCTCCATGCATAGAAAAAGCCCCGAAAAACGGGGCTTTTGACTTTTCTTATACTCTTGATAAATATTCTCCAGTACGTGTATCGATCTTCAGTACGTCTCCTTCGTTTACAAACAGCGGAACCATAACTGTAGCACCTGTCTCAACTGTAGCCGGCTTGGTAGCTCCTGTAGCTGTATCTCCTTTTACGCCTGGCTCTGTTTCTGTTACCGCAAGTTCTGCAAATAACGGTGGTTCTACTGCGAACACTTCTCCCTGGTAAGAACAGATCTTTACCTCTTCGTTTTCTTTTACAAATTTCAGTGCATCGCCGATCGTCTCTTCATTCAGCGCGATCTGATCGAATGTCTCTCCATCCATAAAGTGGTACAGATCTCCATCTGAATACAGATACTGCATGGACTTTCTCTCTATATGAGCTTTCGGGAATTTTTCTGTCGGACGAAATGTCTTTTCAACAACTCCTCCATTCATAACGTTTTTCAGTTTTGTTCTCACAAACGCTGCACCTTTACCTGGTTTCACATGCTGGAACTCCAAAATCTGGTATACTGTTCCTTCGATTTCAACGGTTAAACCGTTTCTAAATTCGCCTGCTGAAATCATGTTAAATCCTCCTTAAACGAATACAAAGTGCATTCTTTCTTATTTTCTTAATCTTTTCATTAGTTATTATTTTATATGATTCCTGTCAGTTTTTCAACTGTAAGTTACTATTTTCCTTCAGAATCTTCCAAATTTTCTCTCTTTGTGCACCTTTAGCCGGCAAAACGATGCAGCATTTGACGCAATATTCCAACCTCCAGCTGCCCAGGTGCAGAAGCTTGTCCAATACATCCAAACGTGACGGAAGAGCCATAAAACTCTCCGCAAACCCGGCTTATGACGCCCATATCTCCCATAGACATCGTAACGACCGGTGTCTCATCGTGAAAGATCTGCATCTCCCACGTGGCATCCAGAAGCTTTTTTACATCTTCTTTTTTCTTTGGCATTACCGCAATTTTTGCAATATCCGCCCCAAGATTCTGCATTTTTGTGAGCCGTTTCACGATTTCGTCCTTTTCCGGCGTCTTTTCAAAATCATGGTTTGACATAAGAAGTTTTGTACCATGTGTCAAACACTCTTTGCAAAGCAGATCCACGTGGTTTTCGCCTTTGAAAAGTTCAATATCCACGAGATCTGCCTGCCGTGTCCGAATAACATCCAGATTGAGTCGGATATAAGCATCCGTCTCAAGTTCTGCGCTGCCGCCTTCTTCTTTCGTCCGGAAGGTAAAAAGCAACGGAATGGATCCAAGGATTTTTCTCAGTTCTCTCAGCACTTCTTCCACCGCATTTGTTTCGGAAATGCCTTCAAAAAAGTCTGCCCTCCATTCTGCCAGATCTACCCTTTCTTCAGCCGCTCTTCTGGCCGATTCCAAGATGTCCTCTTTGTTTCCTCCCATAACCGGCACACAGATTTTCGGGATTCCTTCCCCAATCACTGTATTTCTAATCTCTACTGTCCTCACCGTCTGCTCCTTATCTTATTTTTTCTGCTCTTTTTTATAAAAGTGCAAAACAATTTTTTCCAGATACCGCTTCAGCACAATCTGGATCTCTTCTTTCGGATGTATGGGTCTGACAAGGATATTGCGGATTCCTGCCCTTTTCGCCCCCCACACGTCGGTAAAGAGCTGATCTCCGACAAAAAGTGTGGAGGACTTGTCCGTTCCCATGAGTTCCATGGCCTTTTCATAATTCTTGACCGATGGTTTGTGTGCATTGAAAATATAATGCACCCCGATTTCTTTATTGAACATTTTTACGCGCGGCTCCTGATTATTAGAAAGCAGACAGCAGTCAAATCCCATGTCTTTTAATCTTTTAAACAATTTTTTTGCTCTCTCATCTGCAGGAGCACCGTGAGGAACCAATGTGTTGTCGATATCAAATATAATTCCTCTGTATCCCTCGCTGTACAGCGCTTCGAATGGAATGATGTAAGTAGATGCGATGTACTCATCCGGAAAAAATGTTTTTAACATACTTTTTCCTCCGCTTTTTTCACAAGCGCTTCCACTTCCTCTTGCTCCGGCATAGAGCGGATCGCTCCCTTCCGCGTCGTAATGATGGACGCTGCTGCATTGGCAAAGGTCAGCATCCTTCCAAGATCTTCATCGGTAAGGTCATCCATCCCGTGCTCTACGATAAAATTCAGCGCACTGCCGCAGAATGTGTCTCCTGCGCCTGTTGTTTCGACCGGTTTGCAGACAAATCCAGGCTTCTCTACCTTACGGCCTTTGTAGTAAGCACGACTTCCGTCTTTTCCCATGGTAAGAAGGATCAGTGGTATGCGGTATGTCTCATAAAGCCAATGGATCCCCTCATCGTAGTCTTCTTTTCCGGATATAAATTGGATTTCGTTGTCTGAAATTTTCAAAATATCGCAATACCCGAATCCGTATTTCATCTGCTCTTTTGCATCATCCAGAGATGTCCAAAGCGGCGGACGAAGATTCGGGTCAAATGAAATCAGCATCCCTGCTTCCTTCGCGATCCGCAGTGCTTTCTTTGTAGCTTTTCTCACTCCTTCATCTGTCATGGAAAGAGTTCCGAAATGAAAGATCTTTCCTTTTTTCAGGAATTCCGGGTCAATCTCTTCCTCCGTAAGCATCATATCCGCTCCCGGATTTCGATAAAAGGAGAAATCTCGATCTCCGTTTTCAAATGTATGTACAAACGCCAATGTTGTATGCACATCTGCGTCCATATACAAGCAGTCCGTATTGATTCCTGCATCCTTCAGTGTATGTTTCAAAAGTTCTCCAAACTGATCTTTTCCTACTTTTCCGATAAATGCAGTCTTCTTTCCAAGTTTTCCAAGCATTGCCAATACGTTGCACGGCGCACCGCCCGGGCACGCCTCAAACAATCCGTTTCCTTGTCCGCTTTTTCCATTCATCGTGAAATCGATCAAAAGTTCGCCCATGGCAATTACATCGTATTGTTTTTCCATTGATGATTCCTCCATCTTGTTTTCTACTTTTTATCATACAGATTTTACTTCATATTTTCAAGAACTTTTCCTACATCGGAGCGAAACTCGTCCCACTTCTCCGGATAATCCACAAAATATTTCGGACAGATTTTCCCTGTGACATCATAATGTCGGATGAGGTCTTCTTCTGATAAATCAAATTTCATGCAGAGCCAGGCTGATAAATGAACAAGAGACTGATAGGTTGCATCGTTGAATTTTCCTGTTTCGTCCAAATGGCAGCACTCAATAGATACGGTATCCTTATTTCGGTCATTAGAAGCATACGCAACCTCCCATGTAGGAATACACTGTACGATCTCCCCATCAAGCCCTACCACAAAATGGCTGCTTGCCTTTGTGAGATGCGTATCCTTCAATCCGTCAAAGTAATCCCTGTTCTGCTGTGCCGTCGATCCAGGATTTGCAGTGTAGTGAATCACAATATTTTTTATCCGTTCTGTTTTTGTCTGTGGTCTGGAGTAAGAATTCGGCGTGATCAGATCCACTTCCATCTGTGGTCTGTGTGCATCGATTCCTTCCACTTCTATATATGCATTGGAAAAAAATCCCGTATGAACCAACTTCATACCTCCAAGTAAAACCGTAAGTGCGACGAGAAATATAAGTCCTATCCTTACAGGATTTCTCCTTTTTGCCGCTTTTCTCCTGTATGTTCTTCTTTTGTTTCTCATTGTTTCCTCCCCTTCTTCTTTGATGACATCTTCTATTATAGCTGGACATGCAAATTTTGTTTTAAAATAATGTGGAAAAATTCTGTCTTTTTTCTTAATTTTTACCGTCACGGGAGGCTATGCAAAAAAGCGCCTGCCAGCAGTATCTATCCTGCTTACAGCGCTCTTATCAAATGCAAAACGGGCAGCTCCTTACGGAACTGCCCGATAAAAATCTTATTCGTCCACGCTGTAGTTCGGCGCTTCTTTTGTGATATGAATATCGTGTGGGTGGCTTTCTTTCAGTGAAGCTGCTGTGATCTTTACAAAACGTCCGTTCTGCTTCAACTCTTCCACTGTAGGGGTTCCACAATATCCCATTCCGGCTCTCAGACCACCCATGAGCTGGAATACCGTGTCTTCCACAGTTCCTTTATATGCCACGCGGCCTTCTACACCTTCCGGAACAAGTTTCTTTGCATCTGCCTGGAAATAGCGGTCTTTGCTTCCGTTTTCCATAGCTGCAATGGATCCCATTCCGCGGTAAACTTTGTATTTTCTTCCCTGATACAGTTCGAATGTTCCCGGGCTTTCATCACATCCTGCAAAGATACTTCCCATCATGCAGACATTCGCACCTGCGGCGATGGCTTTCGTCATATCTCCAGAGTATTTGATACCTCCGTCGGCGATAATCGGAATACCATACTCTTTTGCCACTTCATAACAGTCCATAACAGCTGTTACCTGAGGAACACCGATTCCGGCAACGACACGTGTTGTACAGATAGATCCCGGTCCGATTCCCACTTTGACTGCATCCACTCCTGCCTCAATCAAAGCACGTGTTGCTTCTCCTGTCGCAACATTTCCGGCGATAACCTGAAGATCCGGGAATTTTTCCTTGATCATCTTTACTGAACGAATCACGTTTGCGGAATGTCCATGTGCTGAGTCAAGGACAACAACATCTACTTTTGCATTGACAAGCGCTTCTACTCTTTCCAGGCAATTCGCAGTGATTCCTACTGCTGCACCACAGAGCAGACGTCCCTGCTCGTCCTTTGCAGAAAGCGGATATTTGATCTGTTTTTCGATATCTTTGATCGTGATAAGTCCTTTGAGGTTAAAATCCTTATCTACGATCGGAAGCTTTTCTTTTCTTGCCTTTGCAAGAATATTCTTTGCTTCTTCCAGTGTGATTCCTTCCGGGGCAGTGATCAGCCCTTCTGAAGTCATGGATTCTTTTATTTTCTTCGTAAAATCTGTCTCAAATTTCAAATCCCGGTTTGTGATGATCCCGACAAGCTTTCCATTCTCTGTAATCGGTACACCGGAAATACGGAATTTCCCCATCAGCTCATTTGCATCTTCCAGCGTATTCTCCGGAGAAAGATAAAATGGATCCGTGATAACCCCATTTTCAGAACGCTTTACCTTGTCTACTTCTTCCGCCTGCGCTTCGATGGACATATTTTTGTGGATGATACCAATCCCACCCTGACGTGCCATTGCAATCGCCATTCTGTGCTCTGTAACGGTATCCATACCAGCACTCATCATCGGAATATTCAGCTTGATCTTCTTTGTCAAGTACGTTGTCAAATCGACCTGATTCGGAATCACTTCCGAATACGCAGGTACTAAAAGTACATCGTCAAATGTAATGCCTTCTCCAATAATTTTACCCATGACTTCTTAATTCCTCTCTTTCTCTGACTGTTCCTTTTTTAGTTTGAAACTTATGATACAAAAAAATTGATGTCATGTCAATATTTTTATGAAATACTAGAGAATAACTTTTCTAGGTGCCAGCATCCTCATTCCCTCGAGAATGACCTGTTCCGGCTCAAATATCACTTTTGTCTGCTGTCCGTTTTTGGCAATGACCATCACGTAACATCTGGCATTTGGCATCTGAGAACTAAAATCGAGCACTTTGGCATTGCGATACTGATTGAGCTCCCCTGCCCCCATCGGTGCAAGCAGTTCCAATTCTGAGATGTTCATGGAGAAAATTCTTTTTCTCTTCTGTTTTCCCATGATTTTGTCGATATCCAGATCCCCGTTGACATACAGATACTCATACTCCAGATCCAGTCTACGGAACATGAAGTAATCAAGGACAATCAGCAGCACCGGAACGATCAGCAGAAACGGCATCAAAGGTACGATCAGAAACGACATTACTGTGACTGCCACAAGGAGCGATTTGATCATAATGTCCTTCCCGCTTGTTTTTTTCTTTACCAACTGTTCTGTATAGTAGTCACTCATATTCTTTTCCTCCACTTTTTTTATTCGTAAACAGTATACCACATTCTATATAAAAAAGAAAACTCCTCTTAAGAGGAGTTTTCAAAAATTTCATGATTATTTAGGATTTCGAAAGGATTACATCATTCCCATACCCGGGTTGGCCGGCATAGCTGGTGCATCTTCTTTGATGTTCGCTACAACAGACTCTGTCGTCAAAAGTGTAGATGCTACGCTTGTTGCATTCTGAAGTGCACTTCTTGTTACTTTTGCCGGGTCGAGAATACCAGCTTCTACCATATCTACATATTCTTCTTTGTATGCATCGAAACCAATTCCCGGTTCAGATTCTCTTACTTTATTGATGATAACAGAACCTTCCAGTCCTGCATTTGCAGCAATCCTGAAGAGCGGAGCTTCGAGAGCTTTCAGTATAATGGATGCCCCTGTCTTTTCATCGCCTTCCAGGCTTGCAACGAGTTTTTCCAGTGCTTTTGTAGCGTGAACATATGCAGAACCGCCTCCTGCGATGATTCCTTCTTCCACTGCCGCTCTCGTTGCTGCCAGTGCATCCTCCATACGGAGTTTTGCTTCTTTCATCTCTGTTTCTGTAGCTGCACCTACACGGATCACTGCCACACCGCCTGCCAGTTTTGCAAGTCTTTCCTGAAGTTTTTCTCTGTCGAAGTCAGATGTCGTTTCTTCGATCTGAGCTTTAATCTGGGCAACACGTGCCTCGATATCTGCTTTTTCTCCCATACCATCGACGATCGTTGTGTTCTCTTTCTGTACTTTTACAGATTTTGCACGTCCAAGCTGATCAAGTGTTGTTTCTTTAAGATCCAGTCCCAGTTCCTCAGAAATAACCTGGCCGCCTGTAAGGATTGCAATATCGCGGAGCATTTCTTTTCTTCTGTCGCCATATCCCGGTGCCTTCACAGCAACGACATTGAATGTGCCGCGCAGCTTGTTTACGATCAATGTAGTCAGTGCTTCTCCTTCTACGTCTTCTGCAATGATAAGGAGACGGGCACCTGCCTGTACAACTTGTTCCAGAAGCGGAAGAAGTTCCTGGATATTAGAAATCTTTTTATCTGTAATCAGGATATACGGATCTTCCAAATTTGCTTCCATTTTATCCATATCTGTAGCCATGTATGCAGAAATATATCCACGGTCGAACTGCATACCTTCTACAAGATCCAGCTCTGTCTTCATTGTCTTTGATTCTTCGATTGTGATGACACCGTCATTTGACACTTTTTCCATCGCGTCAGCTACCATGTTTCCTACTTCGTCATCGCTGGAAGATACTGCTGCAACTCTTGCGATCTGAGCTTTGTCTTTCACTTTGCTGCTCATCTTGGCAATCTCTTCTACTGCCATGTCCGTAGCTTTCTTCATTCCTTTTCTGAGGACGATCGGGTTGGCTCCTGCTGCAAGATTTCTCATTCCTTCATGAACCATAGCCTGCGCCAGCACAGTTGCTGTCGTCGTACCGTCTCCAGCCACATCATTTGTCTTGGAAGCAACTTCGCGAATCAGCTGTGCTCCCATGTTTTCAAATGCATCTTCCAGTTCGATTTCTTTTGCGATCGTAACACCATCATTTGTGATAAGCGGTGCTCCAAATGATTTGTCAAGCACGACATTTCTTCCTTTTGGTCCTAATGTAACCCGAACTGTATCAGCAAGTTTATTTACACCAGCTTCCAGTGCTGCTCTGGCCTCTGCTCCGTATTTAATTTCTTTTGCCATTTCAAATCCCTCCATTTAAATCTATTTTAATGATACATATTTTAACCTTGTTGGTATATCATTTCCTATTCGATGATGGCAAGAATATCACTCTGTCTTACAATGATATATTCCACATCGTCTAATTCCACTTCTGTCCCCGCGTATTTTGAATAGATTACTTTATCTCCAACAGAAACTTTCATCTCCACTTCCTTGCCGTCTACCAGACCGCCCGGTCCAACTGCAACAACTTCTGCCTGCTGCGGTTTTTCCTTATTCTGTCCCGGCAGAACGATCCCGGATTTGGTTGTCTCTTCTGCTTCCATCTGTTTTAAAACAACTCTGTCGCTTAATGGTACTAATTTCATGATTGTTCCTCCTTCATTGTCTATCCATTTATCAGCACTCGTTGTACTAGAGTGCTAAAACACTCTAGTAATAAAATAGCACTGTACATTTTATTTGTCAACAATCTTTCTTATTCTTTATATTTAGTTTATATTTTGAAAATAGGCCCACATGTCTGCACTACACTACATAGAGTCCATTCTGGATCCGCAGCACGATCTGTTCGCCGTCCTGATCGTGATACCTTCTTGTGATTACCCCTTCACAGCCGTACCTACCTTCTTCTGCCTCAAAAATACACTCATATACCGCATCCAGTGAGAAGGACTGCACTTCTCCTTTTCCAACATACAACGACATCTCTTCGGACTTACTGTCATAAGTCCGTATCCGTGTCATATATTTTTTTCTGTCCTGCTTTTCTGATTTTAAAAATACTTTCTTCATCTGAAGCACCGCCGCACCGTTTTCGTACATATTCTTCTCCTTCCTCAAAAGGGAGCCTCAGAAATCTGACGCTCCCTTTTTGTACACGCACACCTGTTTTCATGCGCTATTTCTGTTTTTCTTTTTTTATCTTTTCCAGCTCCGTAAATACATAATCGTTCACAACTTTAATGTATGTTCCCTTCATACCCGATGATCTGGATTCGATAACTCCTGCACTCTCAAATTTCCTTAGTGCATTTACGATTACCGATCTTGTGATTCCCACACGATCTGCAATCTTGCTTGCAACAAGAATGCCCTCCATGCCGTCCAGCTCTTCAAAGATATGGATGATCGCCTCCAGTTCTGAGAACGAAAGTGTACTGATAGCAGACTGTACGATCTGTTCTTTTCTTGTCTCCTCCGCGCTCTCCTCATTCACTGATCGAAGCATTTCCAAGCCGACAACCGTTGTACCATATTCACTGAGAATGATATCGTCAATCTCATACTCCTCATCCTGCTTGTAAATGAAGAGCGTTCCAAGCCGTTCGCCTGCGATTTCGATCGGAGAAACAATAGCCTGATACCCTTTCGATACCTCCGGAGAAAATCCAAGCGTCTGAAGATTCACATTTTCTTTTGTAGATAAAATACTCAGCAGCCGTTCATTCAGCATCGCATCGATATGTCCGCCTACTTCGCCTTTTATCAGTTCTGTCAGCGGTCTGACCTCGTCCCTTTTACTCACACCAAGTACCTTGCCCTTTTTGCTTACGACAAGAATATTGGAGTCGAGAATTTCTGTAAGCACTTCACAGATATCATTGAAAACAACTTTGCTGGAATTATTGTTGTGAAGCAGCTTGTTGATTTTTCTTGTCTTATCCAATAACTGTACACTCATAGTCTTCCTCCATCCAAAGATTTTTTGCACTGCCTCGAATTGCACGAACAAAAGTATAGAATACTCAACTGATATTCTAATATTATCATACAATTCTCACATTTTCAATAACTTACATGCTATTTTTCTTTGTTTTTATTTTCTACATACCCACACGTCTCATCAGCGCAAACAATCTTGTTCCCTTTTTCCAGCATATAACCTCCGCATTTCGGACATTTCTTATCGGAAGGCTTCTGCCAGGACATAAAATCACATTCTGGATTGTCCTCACACCCGTAATATCTTCTTCCTTTTTTCGTTTTCCGGATAACAATCTCTTTACCGCATTTCGGACAGCTGACACCTGCTTTTTCCAGGTACGGCTTCGTATTTCTGCATTCCGGAAAGCCAGGACATGCCAGGAATTTTCCGTGAGGTCCGTATTTAACAACCATATTCCGCCCGCACTCTTCGCAGATCACATCTGTCACTTCATCTTCGATCTTTACTTCTTCCAGCTCTTTCTCTGCGACTTCCACGGCTTCTTCCAGATCCGGGTAGAAGTTGCTTATGACGGTCTTCCACTGTACTTTTCCTTCCGCCACCTTGTCAAGCAACCCTTCCATGTTGGCGGTAAAATTCACATCCACAATACTCTCGAATGACTTCCGCATCATATTGTTGACGACCTCTCCAAGCTCCGTGAGGTAGAGATTTTTATTTTCTTTGGCTACATAACGTCTGGCAATGATCGTGGAGATTGTCGGGGCATACGTACTCGGCCGGCCAATGCCCAACTCTTCCAGGGCCTTCACAAGAGACGCCTCAGTATAGTGAGCTGGAGGCTGCGTAAAATGCTGCCGGCTGTCAAAAGACTCTTTGGTAAGCTCTGATTCTTTGGTAAGACCGTTCAGCAGAACATTGCTCTGTGTCTTTTCCTCGTCCGCCTGCACATATACCTGGCGAAAACCTTCAAAAAGGATTTTAGAAGCAGCCACAGTAAACCGGTATTTTCCGGCATCGATCTTCACGGATGTCGTCTCATATTTGGCAGGCTTCATCCTGCTGGCAGTAAATCGCTTCCAGATCAGCTGGTACAGCCTGAACTGATCTCTTGTGAGGGATTCTTTTACCATGGCCGGCGTCCTTGCGATATCCGTCGGGCGGATCGCTTCGTGCGCATCCTGCACATTTTTTCCGCCATCTTTTTTCTTCTCTGTATCTTCCACGAAGTCCGGTCCGTAAACCTCCCCGATATACGTCTTGGCCGCTTCCATGGCCTCATCGGAAATACGGGTGGAATCGGTACGGAGGTAAGTAATGATACCGATTGTTCCCTGTCCTTTGATATCCACGCCTTCATAAAGCTGCTGCGCAATCCTCATCGTCTTCTGAGTCGCAAAATTCAGAACTTTGGATGCCTCCTGCTGAAGGGTACTTGTCGTAAACGGAACCGGAGCTTTCTGGCTTCTCTCTCCTTTTTTCACTTCGGCCACCTGGAAAGTCTCATTTTCCAGTTCACTGATAATCTGATTTTTTTCCTCTTCGGACCGAATCGTCATCTTCTCTTTTTCCGTACCATAAAATTTGGCTGTCAGGGGTTTTCTTTCTCCCTTTACTTTCAAAAGCACATCCAAAGACCAGTATTCTTCCGGGATAAATGCATCGATCTCCTCTTCCCGGTCTGCAATGATACGAAGCGCCACGGACTGCACCCTTCCTGCGCTCAGTCCCCTTTTTACTTTTTTCCAGAGAAGCGGACTGATCTTGTAGCCGATCACTCTGTCAAGGGCTCTTCTCGCCTGCTGGGCATCAACAAGATTCATGTCGATCTCCCTGGCATTTTTAATGGACTCTTTGACCGCTTTTTTTGTGATCTCATTGAAGCTGATCCGGTATACTTTTTTCCCTTCGAGCTTCAGCGCCTTTGTCAAATGCCAGGAGATCGCTTCGCCCTCCCGGTCGGGGTCAGTTGCCAGATAGATCTTATCTGCTTTTTTTACTTCTTTTCTGAGTTCCGCAAGAATCTCTCCTTTTCCGCGGATCGTGATGTACTTTGGCTCAAAATCATGTTCTACATCAATACCAAGCTGACTTTTCGGGAAATCACGTACATGCCCCTGCGATGCCATGACAACATAGCTGCTGCCAAGGAATTTCTTGATCGTCTTCACTTTTGCAGGGGATTCCACGATTACCAGATAACGTGCCATAATCTTATTCCTCCATCCAACTTCACATATTACTTCAATCGGATATAATAATTCTTCGAAATTTCCTGCACCCATCCTGCCAGTTCCAGCTGAAGCAGTATTTCCATGGTCTTTCCTCTCGAAAACCCGCTTTCTTCCTCCAGCTCAGAAAGGCTCTTGGGATACAAACAAAGCAAACTATACAACAATTTTTCCGGACTTTCAAGCTTTATTTCATTTTCTTCGGAATTTTTCACATTTTGAAATACTTTTTTCTGCATTTCATACGGGAGATCCAAAAGCAGTTCTTCCGGGGAAAGAAGGATGCCGGCTCCCTGCCTGATCAGTCGGTTGCATCCTTTGCTCAGCACACTTGTGACCGGGCCTGGAAGCGCGTACACGTCTTTTCCCTGCTCCAGAGCAAAATCGGCTGTGATCAGAGAACCGCTGCGTTCTTTCGCTTCCATGACGAGAACTATGTCCGACAGCCCGCTGATAATTCGGTTTCTAGGAGGAAAATTCCATGCCAGAGGAGGTGTCCCCGGCGGGTACTCCGACAGGATTCCCCCGGTTTTCTTAAGTGCTTCGTAAAGGCCACGGTTCTCTCTTGGATAACATACGTCCGCTCCGCATCCAAGTACAGCGACAGCGGTGCAGGATCCGTCCAGCGCCCCACGGATTCCTTCTCCGTCCACACCCCGGGCCATTCCACTGATTATATATATGCCGGATGCAGACAAGTTTTTCCCGAATTCATAAGCCATTTTGAGACCGTATGGACTTGCGCTCCTGGCTCCTACAATGGCCGCTGTGCCTTTTGGAAACCGAAAACAGTCCGGCCCCATTCCAAACAACGCGTACGGAGGATCTGGAATTTGTCTTAGTCTTTCGGGGTACTCCGCAGAAAAGTAAGTCACGATGCGCATCCCATTTTTTCTCGCTTTTTCCCACTCTCTCTTTCTTGCATCCATCACTCCCTTTCTTTGATTTTCCCGCAAATTCTCACACTCTTTCTCCGTCAGTAGCATGCAGGACTTGTATCCTGTTTCTTCTATATAAAACAGCTCTTTCTCTGTCCCAAACATCTCCCTCAGTTTTCTCTTCTGGGAAGATGTAATTCCTTTAACACATGCTAACCAGTATTCGTAAAACTCATTTTCTCTACACATCACGAATCCCTCCCCAAAGTTTGCTGTTTATATAGCGGTAGCTGATGGCCTCTGCCAAATGCTCGCTTTTGATCCGTTCACTCATTTCCATATCTGCGATAGTCCTTGCTACTTTCAGGATTTTGTGACAGCTTCTCGCCGTCAATCCCATACGTTCAAATGCCTTTTCAAGCAGTCCCCTTTCTTTTCTCTCCAGCTCACAGAACTGCTTGATTTTGCCGGACGGAATCTCTGCGTTTGTGGTAATCTTTGTGCCCTTATAGCGCATATTCTGTATGTTTCTCGTCTGTATGACGCGCTCACGGATCTGCGCCGATGTCTCCTCCTTTTCTTGGGAATTCAGCTCCTGAAAGGTCACGCGCGGGGCCTCCATGCAGATATCAATACGGTCAAGCAGCGGCTGGCTGACACGTCCAAGATATCGATGTATCTCTCCTGGCGTACAGCTGCATTTCTCATAGTCCGGATAATAGCCGCAGGGACACGGGTTCATAGCCGCTGTCAGAATCACATTGGCCGGGAAAATATAATTTCTTCTCTTTCTTACGATGTGAACTTCTTTTGTCTCCAATGGTTCCCTGAGTGCCTCCAGAACAGGCTTCTGAAATTCCGTCAGTTCGTCCAGAAAAAGCACACCTCTGTTGGCAAGGCTGATTTCCCCAGGTACCGGGTAGAGTCCGCCTCCCACAAGTGCCGCCCTCGTGATCGTATGGTGGACTTCCCGAAATGGCGGGGTGGTAATCATAGGACACTCCTCCCGGAGCAAACCGGCCACACTATACACCCCTGTTGTCTCCAGCATTTCTTCTTCTGTTAGCCTCGGCAGTATCGTCGCCATTCTCTGTGCAGCCATCGTTTTTCCTGATCCGGGTGCCCCGATATAAAGAATATTGTGTCCTCCGGAAGCCGCAATCTCAGCAGCTCTTTTTACCGCTCTTTGCCCACACATTTCAGAAAAATCTTTTTCATGATCTTCTCTTACGTTTATGTTCCTATTTCTTCTCGATCCAGATGAAAGTTTTCCGGAATTCAGGTAATCCCACACTTCTCCAAGCGTAGAGACACCGCAGACTTTGATCCCCTCTACCATTCCCCCTTCCGCCTCGTTCTCCTTTGGAACAATGCAGAGCCGATATCCCTTTTTCCGCGCTTCCGCAACAATAGGAAGAATTCCGTTTACTTTCCGCACGGAAGC
This sequence comes from Sellimonas caecigallum, assembly GCF_019754295.1. Taxonomy (GTDB): domain Bacteria; phylum Bacillota; class Clostridia; order Lachnospirales; family Lachnospiraceae; genus Sellimonas; species Sellimonas caecigallum. The sequence continues at coordinate 56,536 of NZ_VIRV01000001.1, forward strand.
ATTCAATCCAAGTTCTCCTATGAACAAAGCATCCTCCGTCCTCGTGTCTGCAAAAATTCCCGCCGAAACAGCGAGGGCCACCGCGATGGGCAGGTCAAAAGACGCTCCTCTTTTCCTGATATCCGCCGGGGACAGATTTACTACCATTTTCTGAGGCTGCATTTTAATCCCCGTATGTCGGATCGCTGTCCTTACACGTTCCCCTGCTTCCTTTACTTCCGAAGAAAGGTATCCTACCATATGAAACAGCGGAAGACCATTGCTTGTATCCGCCTCCACGCGAACCTCACACACATTCAGACCGTCAATGACGGCAGACTTTACCATTGCAAAACCCATATTTTCTTTTCTGATCCACATGAAATGATACGGACGAAATATCCGTATATGCACCGGAATGGTACTAGAATTTCCTGTTTCTATCCTAAACGTTCTCTCTTACCATGTCAATTCTTATTTTGGAAAAGCACAAAGAATTCTGTCCACTCATAGACTATTATCAAACATGTTGAGAGGTGCCTGTCTTGAAATCATTTCCACAACCCCTCACGGCCGACGAAGAACGCGAGTATCTGCAGAAATATACAGAGGGAGACCTGGAAGCAAAACACATCCTCATCGAACATAATCTGCGCCTTGTGGCACATGTTGTCAAAAAATATCAGCATCTGTCCGAAGACTCCGAAGATCTGATCTCCATCGGCACGATCGGACTCATCAAGGCAGTGATGACGTTCAATCCAGACAAAGGGGTCCGTCTTGCCACTTACGCTGCCCGATGCATCGAAAATGCTATCCTCTCGCCAATGGGGTTTTACTCCCAGGAGAAATCCCCCAGCAAGGATTTCAGTCACATTGGAAGGTATTTACAAAGTTTTCAGATGAAAATTATCTCATGTGCAGAACAGAAGACGGCATTGTACAGTACGCTCCTCTGTGCATCCATACATTCCGGCTGATCGCTCCCCGCAAGCTCCTGGAAGCCCAGCAGTTTAATCAGCAGTATCACAGTTATGAAGAAATACAAAACGTTCCTGACCGTCTGCGCTGGTGCCGCCATCACATGGGGCTGATGCAGAAAGAGGTTGCAGAACAGATCGGGATCTCCAGAGGGCACTATATAGATTATGAAGTAGGATATGTAGATTACTACCCGAAAGAAGTGGTGGACAGGCTGGCAGACTTCTATCATATCCCGGTTGAAGACCTTCTGGATGAATACAATCTTTTCTTATATAAAGGTCAGGGGAAAATGCTAAAAGAGTGCCGGGAAAAAATGGGGTTAAAGAAGAAACCCTTTGCGAGAATGCTGCATGTGAATCCAAATACTTACCGGAACTGGGAATCAGATAAAAAAAGAATGTTTAAGCTTACCTGGGAAAAATATTTTCGTGAAGTGCTCTTAGCCAACCAGAATGCATCAAATCAGAATAACATTTGAATAATTGAAGTCATACTTCGACAGACTGACCATCTTGAACCCAGATCGTCAGTCTGTTTTTTCTTTGACAGCTGAATGGATGATCTCATCAATCAACTGTATTTTCTGTTCAGAGGGGCAATTCAACCTGTTGATATACTGACCGACCATATCAGCGTGGACGCCTGCCGCCCGGACTGCCAGCTCATGTCTGCCCTCTTCTGTTTTCGGATAATGAACGATCACATGGATCGGAGCACTTTTCCTTGCGATACCACGCACCTCCCCGGTATTTCAGTTTATGAACGAGAAGTTGTCCGCTATTCTTCCGGAGACTGTTTCCTTTTTCTGCATCATCACATTAAATTTGATGTTATAATATATAGAAGAAACGCATTAAAACTTCTTTGTGATACCATCTTATCAGGGAGTTTGCAAAAGCTCATTGAGCGCAGTTTGAGCATAAATTGACCAGGATCAGGAGGAAATATATGGAACGCTGCGATTTCAGTTCAATCATTACCACGGTTCGCAAATATATCGGCGATGACAGAGGAATGAATCAGATTGATCTGCTTTATGAATTGTTTGAAGGTTTTCTTGAAGAGGAATCTTCACAGGACTTTGATTTTGACAACGGTCTTGTCTGCCGCTGGTTTAACGGACAGGCCCGGATCAGCCCCCGCATCTCCGGATATTATCTCCATACAGACAACAGGAACCGTCTGGCTGATGATATAAAAACAAATATTCTGCCGCTAATGTGTGACAGCGCAATGGCAATACAGGAAATCTACAAGATCCTGATACAGGATGGAACTATTTCCGATCAGAAAAAAGACCAGCTTACTCAGGATTACCCGTGTCATACTTCTGAAGAACAGGCTGCTTTTCTTGCGTCTGTTCTTTGCTTTGGAATGGAACGGACATTTGTTAAAAGGAACGCTGCCACCAAAAAACTGCTTGCTGTCGGAACACTGTCTCCGGTAATCAGTGATTTTGTTTATAACGGAGAAGTTCCCAAGGCGTGTGCTCATTTCTGCGGAAGGGATCAAGAGCTTTCCACACTTCACGAATTAATTTCAGAAAAGCGGATCATTTTTCTGCAGGGGATTGCCGGTATCGGGAAAAGCGAACTTGCCAAAGCATATGCAGAAAACTACAGAAAAGACTATACAAATATCTTGTATCTGATCTACAGCGGCAATCTGAGGCAGGATATCATTGATCTGGATTTTGTGGATGATCTGCCGGAAGATACAGAAGAAGACCGTTTCCGCAAGCACAACCGTTTCCTGCGGTCACTAAAAGAAGATACTTTGCTTATCATAGACAACTTTAATACTACAGCCGGAAAAGACGCCTTCTTCTCCGTACTGTTAAAATACCGCTGCCGTATCCTTTTTACTACCCGGAGCCGTTTTGACAACTATGCGTCTTTCAATCTTGAAGAAATATCTGATCATGATGCTTTATTGTCACTAATAAGATATTTCTTCTCAGATGCAGAGAAGGAACATTCTATCCTGGAGCAGATTATTCAGGCCGTTCACAGCCATACACTGGCGGTAGAATTATCCGCACGTCTGTTGGAAACAGGCATCCTGGAACCACAGGAATTACTGGCACGGCTGCAGATTGAAAAATCTGCACTTGGCGCAACAGATACCATTGATATCGTAAAAGACGGGCAAAGTCGGAAAGCTACCTATTATGACCATATACATACGTTGTTTTCTCTGTATCGCCTCTCCGAAGAAGAACTTGATATTATGCGGGGACTGATTTTTACTCCCGTCAGTGGAATCAGCGGACGGCTGTATGCGAACTGGATGAAACTCCCGGACATGAACAGAATCAATGACCTGATTGAAAAAGGCTTTGTACAGACACAGTCCGCAAGACAGATTTCTCTTCATCCTATGATACAGGAAGTGGCAGTTGACGAGACCAGACCGTCAATGAATAACAGTGCTGTACTGCTTAACAGCCTGCAGACCATCTGTCTATTCCATGGACGTGACGTCACCTGGCACAAACCGCTGTTTCTGACCATCGAGAACATCATCCGGGAGATTGCAGATGACAATACGCCGGCTTATTTGAGTTTTCTGGAAGATGTATTTCCCTACATGGAAAAGTACCACTATACTGCCGGGATGGAATTAGTCATCGGCAAATTATCCGGGCTACTTACGGACGAAACTGTCGGACGCAGCACAGACCGGGCGCTTCTTCTGGATTATCGTGCAGCCTGTGAAGATAAAACAGAAAAAGCCATTAAACTGGAAAAGGAAGCCATCGCCTTGATCCCGGAGATCTCAGAAGAAAATGCTCACCTTGTTTCCAATCTCTGCTCCAATCTGGGCGGGCTTTACAAAGAAGCAGGGAAACGGGATCTGGCACAGCAGTCTATGGAGCAGGGGCTTCGGATTCTGGAACAGTATGATCTTCTTTACTACCATGACAGTATTGCCCAGACTGCGAACTATGCCGTTCTCCTTACTGAAATGGGGCAGCCGGAAATAGGGCTCTCCGCTCTGAAAAAACTATCCCGGATGATCCGGGACTTGAACTCTGACCAGACCTTGGATTACGCCACAGTTCAGGAAACAATGGGCGGTATCTGCCTGATTACAGGTGAAGTCAAACAGGCCACCTCTCATTTTAAAAAAGCACTGGCTATCTATGAAGGGGTATATAATGGGGAACGGGATATGATTGAAACGAAAAAACAGGAAATCCTCCAGACTTATACACAGGCAGGGATAGCCTTAGGACAGCAGCTGCTTAATAATTAGAAAACAAAAAGACTAAAAGCCTGAACGGTAAAATCAGAAAAAATCTTTCTAATCTGTCAGGCTTTTTATTCTTTTACATATACGATCAGTTCTCCAATCTCACACTCCAGATAACTGCACAATTTACAGACCAGATTTGCATCTATCCGTTGGAATTCATTTCTGCAATATCTGTTAAAATTTGCTCTTGGAATATCCAAGTCACGGCAGATCGTATTCTTGCTGATTCCCTTTTCTTTCAACAATTCTTCTATTATCCGCAGGAAGGAGCGCCCATGACAGACAGAATCCGAAGCACCAATGTCCGGTTTAACCTGGACAAGGAGATCCCTGCCCAGGCATGGCAGTATCTCCAGACTATGGACAGGCAGGAATTCAAATCCTACAGTCAGGTAATCGCCGCCGCTCTGGTGGATTACTTTGACCGCTATTACAAAAGCCGGGAGGATCCCTATATGGAAACTCGGGAGCAGGAAGAACAGTTTGTACAGCAGATCGTCTCTGCGGTGGAGAAGTCAATGGAAAAAGCACTTCCGGTCTTTCTGGCCGGCTGCATGGCCGGGCTGTCAAAGTCCGATGTAGCCGTTCCCCCGGCAGAATCTCCGGTGACTGACCCGGATGCCGATGTAGACTGGGATTTTCTGGGCGAGTAGTCCCTGAACCTGTCATTTGAGGGGAGGTGGCACATGACACAGTTTCTCACGCCGGACAGCCAGATCCTGAACTATCTGGTATTCCCAAGATTTTTACTGGAAATAGATAATCTGAATGAGACAGCAAAGATCCTTTACATGATCCTGCTCGACCGGGCAAGGCTGTCACAGAAGAATGACAGATGGACGGATGAAAATGGCCATGTATACCTCTTCTTCACCATCCCCTCTCTGGCAGACGCCATGCATAAGAGCGAAATGACCATCAAAACGGCGCTGAAAGCATTGGAAGAAAAACAACTCATTTATAGAAAGCGCCAGGGGATCGGACGTCCTAACCGCATCTATGTAAAGTATCCGGATGCCCTGCCGTCCACAGACAAAAATCTGTCCATCAGAGAGACAGAAAACTGTCTGTCAGAGAGACAGGATCTTGTCTGTCAGAAAGACAGGAATCTGTCCGGTAGTAAAAATAAGAAGAACAAATATCAAGAGAAAAAACGATGGGATCGGGGAAACCGCATTCCTTACGGTCCCGGTTCCGACCGGAAATATGAATGCAAGGAGGAGGAAAGCCTATGACCTTAAAAGAGGACGAATATTTAATCGAAGCGGACGAGCTCATTTACTGTTCCAAATGCCATACGCCGCGGCAGTGCAGAGTCCAGTTTGGCGGGAAAGAATTCCGTCCGGCCATACGGTGCCGCTGTCAGCAGGAAGCATACGAACAGCAGGAGAAAGAACGGAAACAGCGGGAATTCCTGGAGCATATCTCACGGCTCAAGGCCAGCGGCCTGCAGGACAAAGCGCTACGGGATTATAACTTTTCAAATGACAAAGGCTATAATCCGGAAATCCGGAAAGCACATGAGTATGTCGCCCACTGGAAGGAGATGAAAGAAAAGTCTCTGGGGCTTCTGCTCTGGGGAGATGTAGGGACAGGGAAATCCTTTTTTGCCGGATGTATCGCTAACGCACTGTTGGAACAGGGCGTGCCGGTTCTGATGACCAATTTTGCCCGCATCCTGAACACCTTGACCAGGATGTACTCCGATGACCGGAACCGCTTCATTGAAAGCTTCAATCAATACAGCCTGCTGATCATCGATGACCTTGGCGTAGAACGCAGTTCTGAGTTTGCCCTGGAGCAGGTATTCAGTGTCATCGACAGCCGTTACCGGAGCAGGAAACCCATGATCATCACAACAAATCTGACTCTGGAAGAGCTGAAAAATCCGCAGGATCTGGCACACGCCAGAATTTATGACCGCATACTGGAGCGCTGTATTCCCGTGAAGATCAGCCGTCAGAATATACGGGAGATGAATGCCGCTTCTAACCTGAAAGAAGTACGGAAACTGTTCCAATCTGACACCGTGGACAGGAAATAGCATACCAGAAGAACAGGAAAACCATACCGGTCAGATCAAGACCGCACACGCACACAGGTATCAGTACCGGAACACGGCACAGTCGGTACCGGACAGATACCGGAAAGGAACTTTTATGGAAAAATTATCAACAGAAGAAACAAAAAAGCAGTTACTGCAGGCAAAACACCGGATGGAGGCTGCCCAGGCCAGAGACCGGAAAAAAGAGCGGAGCGCCCGGACAAGGCGCCTGATCCTGGAAGGAGCGGAACTGGAACGTGTTGTACCGGAAGTCCGGGAGATGACAACGGAGGAGCTTCGGCATTTTCTTCTGCTCCATTTACAGAAACATTCTTAAGCAGCAATAGCTCTGCATGTTTTTATTCCCGAAGGGCGCACTTACTCATCACTTCGTCGTCGCAAAGTCCGCTTTCCTCCGTTTTCGCCTCCGGCGGAAACTACGGACGCTACCTTGCTCCTCCTCTCCCCACAAAGCAGGCTTTGCGGGGTCCCCGTGAAGCGGTGGTATCCCTCCCGCTGGTCGGGCTCGTGCGCTCTGCCGAGGGCTATCCGCTGCTGGCAGGCAGCACCGGCTATGCAGCCATCCATCCGCCGGGTTTCGGCGGATACACCTGCCGGAAGAACACCGGCAAGTTTTCCGGCAGGATCCTCCAGCCGGAGATGGCTGCCTGCGAAAACCTGCCACCGGCAGCTTTTCTGCAGAGGAACATGGAAACAACCATGTTCCTTTATAGTACAGCGATATTCACAGGAAGGAGATGATTGTTATCGCAATTTACCATATGTCGTCAAAAGTAGTCAGCAGGGGGGCAGGCCGCTCCGCCGTTGCTGCTTCTGCCTATCTTAGCTGCAGTCGCATGTATAATGATTACGATGGTGTCCAGCATGATTATACCCGGAAACAGGGACTTATTTTTCAGGAAGTCCTTCTCCCACCAAAGGCTTCACCAGAATGGAAAGATCGGGAGCAGCTCAGGAATGCCGTGGAACGAGCCGAGAAAACCAAAGACAGCAGGCTTGCCAGAGAATTTGTTGTCGCACTTCCCATTGAACTGCCAAGGAAGGTACAAATCTCATTACTCCGTGATTTCATCCAAAATAATTTTGTCGATATGGGAATGTGTGCTGACTTTGCGATCCACGACACAGACGGTCATAATCCCCACGCCCATATCCTGCTAACCGTCCGCCCGCTGGAAACTGACGGAACCTGGCAGTATAAAACACAGAAAGAATACCTCTGCATCAGGAATGGGGAAGAAAAAGGCTTTACTGCCTCCGAATTTAAAGATGCTCAGACAAAGGGGTGGGAAAAGCAATATCCTTATAAAGTCGGAAAAAAAAGGTATATATGACACCTTCAGCAGCCCAGGAACATGGTTATATCCGAGCAGACAAACATCCGAAAAGCACCCGTTTCGGCAGACAGAATCCTGTTTCAGAACAGTGGAACAGCGAAGCACAGCTTCGAGAATGGCGGAAAGCATTGGCAGATGCAGTCAACCATACTTTACAGGAACATCAGATCGACACCCGGATAGATTACCGTAGTTTTGCTGATCAGGGACGTGATGAACAGCCTACCATCCATGAGGGATACCATGCAAGAGATATGGAGAAGAAAGGATTGATTTCCGACCGCTGTGAGATCAACCGGCAGATACGATCAGATAATCGACTCTTCCGGGAATTAAAACGGCAGGTAGAAAAAATGGCAAAGACAATCAGCGAAAATATCCCTGCCATCGCCAGACGATTGGAACAGCTCCGGGGTACAATGATTATGATCCGCTATTATCTGTTCCATAACCGTATGCAGGCATCCTCCGCAAGTAAATGGATCTCTATGATCACACCGGTTTTGAAGAAATACAAAGCCATCACAAAGACAATCCGGACAAAGCAGGCTGAAAAGAAGTCCCTCCAGTCACAGAAAAAGGAACTCAACTTTCTGCAGCCGGTTCAGTACTATCAGATCAGCCGGAAGATCACGACTCTTACTGAGGATATTGAGGAATTACTATCGCTGAAAGAACGACTTATCTCTGATAATTATTTTCACAATGAATCTGAAATTAAAACTAGCGAATTAACTCTACAAAAACAGCAAGATTTTTTAAATAAACTGAACTTACAAAACGAAAACTTATGGAACCAACTAACAGAAAATCAAAAACTATTTCAGGAAATAAAAAAACTGTTTGCTCTGAAAAATTGGAGGAACTGTTTGACACCAGAGCTGATATGAGAGAAACCGTCAGAAATCAGATTTATCAGAAATTATCTCAGACAATAGGACAGGAATTCGATACATCCCTGTTTTATGACTCTGTCAGAGATATAGATAACCGCCTACTTGAAGATTCAGAAGCATTCCGTACCCAAGCTTTTCAAAAACAGATTGCAAAAGAATTGGGATGCAGGAAAGATCAATCTAGCCTGCAAAAAAGAAAAATTCAAGATTATCAACGATAAAGGGAATCACCTTTCTCTAATATTTATGTGCAAAACTATATAATATTTATATAAACGAAATTTTAAATATCAATTTTATGCCCTCCTGCGCTGTTTATTTGCAGTTTGCAGACCAACATTAATCCGAGCGCAGGAGGGCATATTTATATCTAAAACTCTGTGTTTCTCAGGTATAGCAGGAGAAGTTTATAAAATTTTTATGGGATAATGAATCTTTCTACTCTTTCCTGATCAATGAAAATTCGGACAATTCTACTGTTGAGGCAGGGGTATCAATTTCTGAAACTGCTCCCATTGAGATAACCATAGAAGCATTCGTCTCTGTTTCGTCATTCATTGTAAACGCTACTGTAAACTCTTTCTCCTGATCTTTATCCAGCACCAGGTCTTCTCCACCGTACCATGTGTAGCTCGGGCTGAGCATTGCCAGTTTGATCGTCCGGCCTTCTGAAGACTTTGCCTTGAATATAACTTTGTAGTGCGCTCCCTGTTCAAAAACGATTCCATTCTGCTTTAACTGTACATTCCGATCCTCGGTTCCAACTTCGCTAATCCTATATGCGGCACACCCATTTTCACAAGAACATCTGCTGCTCCCGGGGATGTAACTGCATTCTCCCAACCTTCATTTCCGGAAGAAAAATCACCGTTTACCAGAAGGTTTTCTCTTCTCCTACTGGCTGTTTACCGATATCCGGTGCATCAATCTTTTCAAGATTAATATTATCAATGCAGATACGGTGTTTTACTGCTATCTGATTTCCTCCAACTGCTCCCATAGAAATACTGAGAAGTGCTTTCGGATCTGTTTCGCCTGTCATCTGAAAAACAGTCTCATAATTATTATACTCAGTTCCCAGTTCTACGATTTTTTCTCCCGAATAAGGTGTCCAGTCATCATCACTAGATCCGTCTCTCTGGATCGCAAACATCAGCTCTCTTGGTATACTTGCCTTAGCATCAAGAGAAAGCCTGTACCACTGTCCCTTTTCAATTTCCACATTGTTTTGCTTCAGCTGGATCTTCCATGCCGCATCTCCTGTATTATTAATTGTAAAATCCGCGGCATTGTCTTCGCTCAGGCTGTCAACAACATATGTAACGTCTGATGAAATACTACTATCAACATACGGCTCATATCCAGAAAATCCTGCGTTAAAACTTCCGTTTTTGATCAGGCTGTCCTCCTCGATACGCACATTATCAATATAATAGGTACCTGGTGTTTCAAAAACAAACGCAAGATCCGTGTCTGCATGTTCACCAGCCACTGTCAGTTTGTTATCATATTCCTGCTCTTCCCCATTTAATTCAAACTCGTACTGCTGTCCGGCTACTTTTACCAGTATCTTCTTTCCTGGCTCTCCCTCTGCTGTAAAGCTCATTGCATACGTATTGCCTGAGGATAAGGCCAGGTCCGTCTGTAATACAATAACCGGATTATTGGCTGACGTCCCCTCCGGAGCATTTACCATCAGTCTCCGTATGTTATTCTCATTGGTAACACTTACTTCCGCTCCATCATTTTTCTGTACATCCCAGTATCCGAGACGCTCTTCTCCTTCCTGGAAACTGCCGTTATACACATAGTTTCCGTCTGCAAGGATTCCTTTTTCACCGTCCGTTATCACGATTTCATCTGTTTTCTTCAGTGACACATTGCTGATCCTGATTCCTGACGTTGACCCCGCTGCTCCCATATTGAATTCTAGTCTTCCATTCGCATCATTGCTGTCCGTCATTGTAAAATCAAGGTTATACGTCTGTTTCTCCTGAGTAAGGCTGATCTCCGTATCATTAAGATAACGCCGGAACGATCTTTCAGGTGCGGATATACCTACTTTCATTGTTCTGTCCGCATCTGCATATGCATTAAAGCTGAGCTGATATACTCCGCCCTGTTTCATTGGAAGATTTGGCTGTACAAGCTGAACGCTGTAGTCAACTGTACCCTCATTTTCTGTCGTAACTTCAATTTCATTATTTCTGATCTCTGCACCGGCTTCACCGCCCAGTGCTGTCAGGAATACCCAGTCTTTATCATCCGTCAGTTCCTCTTTTACGGAGAAATCCCCATTGATAATATAATTCCCGTTTTCATCGGGATCTCTGAGAATCACTTCTTCTATCGGCTTTGTAACATTTTCATCATAACTGTCCTTCTGATATACTTTCACATAGTCAATATAGTATGCTGAATTTTCAATGTCCGTCGTATCATCAGGATTTCCAGGCCAGTTGCCGCCGACCGCAAGATTCAGAATGATATAAAATGGCTGATCAAACGGAGCGGGATATGTGATTTCTCCCTGTCCTTCAGTTGCAGAATACCAGTTATCCTCTGTATGAATCAATTTTCCATCTACATACCAGCTGATTTTTCCCGGCTCCCACTCTACATCAAACACATGGTATTCCTCAGAAAACGCCCCTTCATCCAAAGTATAACTTCCCTGACTCTCACTGTGAGGATTTCCATAATGTATGGTTCCGTAGGACGTATCCGTATTATTCCCAAGAACTTCCATAATATCAATCTCTCCACACCGCGGCCACTGTCCGTACAGATTCTCATCTGTCGGCATCATCCAAAATGCCGGGAGAAATCCCTGACCTTCCGGAACTTTCACTCTGGCCTCAAAAAGCCCGTATTTGAAATCATGCTTATGCTGCGTATTGATTCGCCCGGATGTATAGGACACGCTTCCGTCTTCATTCATGTTCTCTACCGGTTTCAATACAAGGCTTCCGTCTTGAAGATAGATATTTTCCGGTGAATCCACATATGACTGAAGTTCATTATTCACCCAGCCCGGATCATGCAGTTCCACATTCCAGTCATCCCGATTCAAAGATTCACCTTCGAACTGATCTTCCCATTTCAGGTTATATCCTTCATAGGAAAGATCTGTTGTCTGTTCCTCTTCTTTATTTTCCGTTTGATATGTAATCGTAGCTTTCAAACTAACTTCCTCCCCATCTATTGTTATCATCTTTACAACTTCTTCGTTTCTCACTTCTGAAACTTTATCGTCTGGTTCTGGCGCTCTTACTGTCAGAGATGCCGGAAGAAGTGTGCCAGCCATTGCCACCACCGGTAAAAGAGAAAGTAAAAGTTTCCAGTATCGAATCCTTACTGCTATGTTCTGTCCGATCGGTCTCGATGGACAATACCGGTTCCTCGGCCTTTGTTTCCGTCATAACCATAGTATTGCCCAGTAGTACTGCAACAACTGCCATTCTTCTTTTCTTAGTCACTTCTGCACCGCCTCACTTAATTTTTTCACCAATGAGATGATTCTCCCTGCACATTCACGGATCTCTGTTTCTGACAGATCTCCCCTTGCATATGCCTCACGAATATTTTCATCATCCTGACTGTTTCCCGGCATAATAATATCATTTCCTGCAGCTGTGCATCTCCACGCGATACTTCCATCTTCCGGCACTGTCGTATTCCAGTCTGACATAATCACACCGTCAAATCCCCATTCTTCCCTGGCGGTCACCGTACACAGATCGCGGTTGTTTGCCGCATGAACGCCATTGATCAGATTATAGGAAGACATAATCGCCGCCGGCGCACCTTCTTTTACCGCTATTTCAAAGCCGCGAAGATATATTTCACGGAGTGCCCTCTCCGAAACACAGGCATCAACACCCATTCTGTTGTCTTCCTGGTTGTTGCAGGCAAAATGCTTAATCGTTACACCGCACCCTGCCATGGACTGAACCCCTTTGATCACTGCAGACGCCAGTACGCCAGTAAGAAGCGGATCTTCTGAAAAATATTCAAAGTTGCGTCCGCAAAGCGGGTTCCTCTGGATATTCATTCCAGGAGCAAGCCACAGATCCACATGGAATTCCCTCATTTCTTGTCCAATTGCACGACCAAACTCGCCAAGCAGATCAGGATCCCACGTCTGTGCGAGAGCTGTCCCTACCGGGAACGCCGTACAGTACTGATAATAAGTATCGGCATTTTCATGGATATTCATTGGCTCAAGGAATCCATTTTCCAGCGATCCGAGAACTCCTGTGCTGTAGACCGAATCTGTTTCTCTGTCCACTTGATAACTCTGTCTCAACCTAAGGCCTGCCGGTCCGTCTGCCATAATCAATGAACGAATTCCGTACTTTTCCAGTGCTTCTGTTGTCTCCCCCGCTGAACCCGGCACACGGATTCCGGATGACCCCAGTGTACTTGCACCCGCCGTAATATTACCGTACAAAAGCGGAATCAGCTCGTCTACCGCATATTCTTTTTCATATGGCGATACATATTGTCTTTCTTGCTCGATACATGGTTCAAATATATATTCGGATATTTCTTCCTTTTCTTCGTCATTCCTGCCCGCTCTGTTTTCAAAACTGTTTTTGCATAACTCTTCAAAATAATCTTTTCTGGGACAGATCCGGTGGGTTTTCTCCATAACCACTTCCTGCGGAACCGTGAGATACGCAGAAAACAGCGCAGAGTCTATACTGTTTCCCACCCATATGCCATACATTCCTGCCTCTACGACCCATTCCTGCCGCTCTTCATAATATACCGCAAGCTGTTTCTGCCGTAATTTAATCGTTACTTCCCGGCTCTCTCCCGGATCCAGTCGTTTTGTTTTAATGAAGCCTGCAAGTCTCCTGCTCTCTTTTTCGATTTTCCCCTGTGGGAGTGATATATAGACCTGCACCACTTCTCTTCCGGAAAAACATTTGCCTGTGTTCGTAACCATAACCCGTACGCGAACCGCACCTTTCTCTGTCTCCATCCCACAGAATTTCAATCCGAACGTTGTATACGACAAACCATATCCAAAAGAATACAGTGGATTAATTCCAAAGCTGTCAAAGTAACGGTATCCTGTATAAATGCCTTCTTTGTACTCTTCTTTCTCCAGATTTCCGTTGAGATGGCTGTATGTATCGGAACATGGATAATCCTTATATCTTCGGGCCCATGTTGCAGTCAGCTTTCCTTCCGGCACAGCTCTGCCGAAAAGGATATCTGCTACGGCACTCCCTCCTTCCTGTCCCGGTTGTGAAACATTCAGAACCGCCTGTATATTCTCCGCTTCTTGAAGTATATCCGTAAGTTCGACCGGGCCCCCGGAATTCAGAATCAGAATCAGGGGAATACTAAATCTGTTAAGATATAATATATCTTTTCTTTCTCTGCTGCTCAGATAATAATCGCCTTTTTCAAGGCGCCTGTCTTTTCCTTCCCCGGAAATTCTGCTGATCACATAAATTGCGGCAACAGCACCTGACACATCTTTCTCTTTTATTATAGGTCCATCCGGAAGAACAAAGGGATTTGCCGCATAGGCATCAAACGGATTTTGTACATGATGTGCATCTTCCAGAACCTTTTCCCTCCACGTTTCTCTGGCCTCTCTGTAACATCTGTCATAATCTCTGATCCAATGCTCATCTGTGATTTTCGCTCCGGCTTCTTTTATTCCTCTGTAAACAGAAATGTTTTCCCTGTTATTAACATCTCCTGATCCAATCCCCCCTTTGACAGTCCTTTCCGCCCCATTACCGAACAAGGCAATCGGATCTGAGAGTTTCAGAGGAAGCACCCCATCGTTTTTGAGAAGCACAATTCCTTCCGTCGCCGCTCTTCTTGCAAATGCTCTGTGTTTTTTTTCGTATTGAGACGGTTCATTTTTCAGGCTGCCGCTATGTGTCCATTTATTCATCATTCATACCTCTTTATGTGTAATATTTTCTGATATAAGAAAACCGCCACAGCGTTTTCCCATATAGTCAAAAGGATTGCCCCATGGCGGTTTCTCAGTTTATCTCTGTTTTTTATTCTTTTACACCTCCAAGCGTTACACCTGCAATGATGTATTTGGAAAGGAGAAGATATACAATAATAATCGGTACGATCGCTACTGTGATCATCATATAAATTTTCCCCATATCAAAGTTCATGTAATCCGCTCCCCGCAGCGTTGCTATCAGAATAGGAACTGTCATCTTGTCCTTTGACTGGATTACCAATGCTGGAACGAAGTAATTATTCCATGAACTTACGAAAGTAAATATTGCCTGTACTGCAATTGCCGGTTTCATAATGGGAAGTACAATCCAGTTAAATGTCCTGAACTCTCCGGATCCGTCAATTCTCGCTGCTTCTACAAGAGACAGCGGAAGAGATGACTGCAAATAACTATACATAAAATAGAATACGGCTGGTGAGGCAATGGACGGTATAATCAGTGGAAGAAGTGAATCATACATTCCCATATTGGTAATCAACCGGAGAAATCCCATTGCCGTAACCTGTGTTGGCATAACAAGGATTGCCATTATAAATGTAAACGCAGCTTTCTTTGCTCTAAAATCATATGCGTAAAGACCATATGCAGTCAGCGAAGAAAAATATGTACAAAGAGCCGCTGAGCAAGTCGAAACTATCAGACTGTTCAGGATTCCCTTAAACATCGGAAAACTTCCGTCATTTGCAACATTCTTCAGATTTTCCAGAAAATAAGAACCAGGAATTGCAGAAAATCCCTTTTGTAAATCTGCATGGGAACGCGTTGCGTTCACAATCAGGATATAAAAGAAAAACAGGCATAAAAACGAAAGGAATATAAGTACCACATATGCCAGTATGGTCTGTCCCCGCTTTTGGTTCTTCGATTTCATAACCTATCTTCCTCCCTTCCGTACTTTTCTTGCTTTTTTCCTAATCTTTTTTGTCCCATCATCGTTATTCCCATTTGTCATCCTGTATACAAAGAAACACAGGATACCACTTACTATAAACAGATATACCGACAATGCACCTGCCATACCGTAATTTTTGCTCTTCAAGTGACTGTTTAGGAACATAATCAACGTCATAGATGTACGATCCGGATTTCCCTGTCCATTTGTCAGGATTTGCGGAACATCAAACATCTGAAGCCCGCCAATAATAGATGTAATCAGTGTATATGCAAGAATCGGCCGAATCAGCGGAAGCGTAATATAAAAGAATCTTTTTATACTCGTACATCCATCAAGTTCACACGCCTCAAATATGTCCGGGCTGATTCCCATGATTGCGGCCATCAGCATAATCGTCGTGTTTCCGAACCACATAAGGAAATTCATAAGCCCCACAAGAGATCTCGTTCCAATCACGGATCCTAAAAAATCAACAGGCTTGCTGATCCATCCCAGTGACATGAGAATGGAATTTATAGGACCGTTTGTCGAAAACATCGCAAAAAACAGCATTGCAAATGCAGATGCCATAATCAGATTTGGCAAATATATGACTACCTTAAAAAACTGTTTGCCCCTGATCTTAAGGCGAACATCTGTAAACCAGTTGGCAAGAAGCAGTGCAACTACAATCTGAGGTACAAATCCTATTACCCACAAGATCAGAGTATTACCTGCATATTTCAACATATCCGACCCCAGCAGACTGATATAGTTCTGGATACCGATAAAATTAGGACCAATTTCTTTAATCCCTGACCTGTAATATTCAAAGAAACTGTACCTGACTGTATCAATTAGCGGAATCAGGGAGAATATCAAAAAGCATATAAAAAACGGAAGAATAAAAATATATCCCCACTTTGCGTAGCTGACGCTTTTACGCTTCTTTTTCATAAGCTACCTTTCCTTTCTTTAAGAACTGCCATATCCATTTACAGACACGGCAGTCCTTTTTCAAAATTATTCCGGCCACTGAACCTCTGTAATATCCGGATAACGTTCTTTAATCGCAGTTTCAAAGTTTTCTTTCGCTTTGTCGAAATCTACATTTCCCTGAAAATAATCACTGAATGAATTCTGGAACAGCTCGACACACCCAAGATCATACGCAGAGAGGGGAGCAATCTGGATATTCTCTGCAACAGGTGCATAATACTCATATGCATTCTGTCCGCCAAGGAATTCAGATGCATATGTATCATCGGCAGCTGCTTCCTCCATCCCGCTTACTGTGTTAGTAAAATCAAGATAATCCTTAGAAACCTTCAGCAGAGTATCTTTGTCTGCTGTCATTGCAAGAATGATGTCTTTTACATGCTCCGGATTGTCTGTTCCTGTCGCCGCGTGGATGTAAGAGCCACCCCAATTGTACTCCTGCGGCGGATTTGTAACAGCCCATGCACCTGTATCGCCATCCCAGTTCGGGCTCAGGGTAAAGTCAACGCCCCAAGGTGGAAGCAGAAACGCAAACACTTTGGAAGAAGATCCCATAGCTTTATTCCAGTCATCATTAAACTGTCCTTTGACTGTCTTGTCCAGATAACCGGCGTCAAGCCATTCTTTGGAATTTTTCACCCAGTCCATGATAAGCGGATCTATTTTCACAGTTGTCTCTCCGTCCGCTACCCAGGGTTCACTGATATTATTGCCATACACACGGAAAGTATCTGCATAAGAAGCAAATGTATAATACCCCTTTGCCTTCAGTTCTTCCGCAGTTCCTTTCAGCGTATCCCAGTCTTTTACTTTTTCACCTACAGTTGCCGGATCATCGGTTCCGAATACATCCTTTGCAATATCTCTACGGTATACAAGTACTCCCGGGCAGCACTGCCATGTAGACCCCCTCTGTACACCGTCCCTGTCAGAGGCTGTTGTCTTTGTAAAATCATACTGATCTGCAAGATCTGTTTCAGGATCAATACCCAGATCCGTGAGAGGCATCGCCACACCGGCTTCTGCATCTGTATATTTATAGACATAGTCTGTCTCAGATAAGAAGATATCAATCTTGTCATCTGCCGCTGCATCTGCCTGATTCATCAGAGCCTCATCAAGTTTCTGCTGATAGACACCATCCTGATTCGGATTGATCACCCAGTGAATCTCTGTTCCGTCTTTCAGTGTAGTCACCGTTCCATCATCAGATGTGCTCTCAACTTCCGGGTACACAGCCTCCAGGCGGGTGCGGAATTCATCGTTCCAGCTGTAAATATTGATGACTTTTCCTTCTTCAGCATTTTCAGACTGTCCCGATCCCCCGTCATTTCCTCCGCCACATCCTGCCAGTAGTCCTGCCACCGTGACCGATGCCATTAAAACAGCAAACACTCTCTTTTTCATTGTTCATTCCTCCTGTCTTTTAATTATCTTCAGGGCCTCCGTCCTGTTTAAGATGTTGAAATTATATCTCAATCCGGCAGTTCAATATATTATAAACATCAAAAAAATGTCAGATTCATGACACGTTTTCTGACATTTTCCATTTCATGTCATGAATCTGACATTTTCCACCCTTTTTCTGATTTTTACCTCCCACAGATTCTTATATAATTTCCATAATTGAAAAACAAGGAAAGGAGACCCAAAATGAATCAACTGCATTTTATTGATGAAAACGGAAGTTTTTCTATAGAACAGCCGGAAAATATAAGTTACCTTTATTTTCCACTGGCTTCAGAGAAAGGAATAAAAAGTTCTCTCACACCAAATCTGGGAGGTGATTCCAAAACAGACCAGGAAACTTTCCTATTAGAACCTGTCAGCGCAGAAAATCTTCATAATAATCGTTCTTGCAGAAATTTCTGGCTGATATCTGAAAAAGATGGTGTTTTCTCCGCAACAGGATCATCCTCTGAACAGGAAACAGCAAAATTTACAGATTATCAGGATAAGAGCAAAATCACAGCCGGATTTATGTGGCATACACTGGAAAGGAACTCTTCTGCCCTGTCGGTTGAGACACAAATCACTTCCTTTATTCCTGTGGAAGATAATGTAGAAATTATGTACATTACCGTCCGTAATCTTTCAGGCAATACAAAGGACATGATTCCTTACGCAGCAGTACCAATCTACGGAAGGAGCGCTGACAATATACGTGACCACAGAAACGTGACTTCCATGCTGCACCGCATCAGGACGGATTCCCATGGAGTCCTTGTCTGCCCGACAATGTCTTTTGATGAGAAAGGCCATCGCCCCAATTCAAAAATCTATTATGTATATGGATGCGGTGATAATGGACATGTACCGGAGTGTTTCTATCCTACTGTAGAAGATTTTCTTGGCGAAGGCGGTACCTACACGCATCCTCGTGCAGTCTATGAAAATCTCCCCGGTGTCCAGGCAGGTTCTGCGGCCGCCGGCAAAGAAGCAATGGGAGCTTTCCGTTTTCCCAGGATCCAGCTTACCCCTGGTGAAAAAGCGGAGTATATCCTGTTCCTCGGTGTGGAAAACAGCCAAGAAGAAATTGCACGTGTTTTTGAAAAATACAACACTCCCGATAAAGTCCAGAAAGCTCTTGAGACAACCAAATCATGGTGGAAAAAGAAAGTCAACACTGGATTTCATACTGGAGATTCCAATTTTGACCGACTGATGAAGTGGATCTGTTTCCAGCCTTTCCTGCGTCGTCTGTTTGGATGTTCTTTTCTTCCTCACCACGATTACGGAAGAGGCGGTCGCGGATGGCGTGATCTCTGGCAGGACTGTCTCTCTCTCCTTCTCATGGATCCCGACGGAGTGGGACAAATGATAGAAAAAAACTTTGGCGGAGTACGGATTGACGGAACTAACGCCACAATCATCGGGGACGGAGATGGTAATTTTATTGCAGACCGAAACGGTATCGCCCGGGTTTGGATGGACCATGCACTCTGGCCACAGATGACTACAAAACTGTATATTGACCAGACAGGAGATATCAATATTCTAAACCGCCAGGTTTATTATTTTAAAGACGCCCAGACAGAAAGAGGCTCTCGAATCGACACTCTGTGGGATGCCGGACAGGGCAGCCTTCTGCGCACAGAAAACGATGATATTTATGCAGGGACCATATTGGAACACCTTCTCATCCAGCAGCTGACAGCCTTTTATGAAGTCGGTGACCACAATATTTACCGCCTTCGTGGAGCTGATTGGAACGATGCTCTGGACATGGCTCCGGAACATGGAGAAAGTGTCGCTTTTACCTGTGCTTATGCAGGGAATCTCCGCGAGCTTGCCTCAATGATCAGACTTCTCGACCGCCTTTCCCCGAAGAAGACTGCAGAATTGATCGAAGAACTGCGGGTGCTGCTCAATGACAATACGGAATTATTTGAGAACATCAAGGCAAAAAAAGATCTGCTGGCAGAGTATATGCAAAGCTGCAGTCATCGAATCAGCGGCAGACGCTTTACCGTCCGGCTGTCCGAACTGGCAGAAAATCTGGAACACAAAGCAGACTGGCTCACGAAATATCTGCAGGATCATGAATGGATCGACGGTGAATCGGATGAAGGATGGTTTAACAGCTATTATGATGACCATGGACAGGCGGTAGAAGGATTTTTCCCCAATGAGGTGCGAATGATGCTCACCGGACAGGTATTCTCCATTATGGGAAATGTGGCTTCTCAAAAGCAGATTCGCAGGATAATAAACAGTGCGGATCATTATCTCTACCAGAAAGAAATCGGAGGCTACAGGCTGAACACGGATTTTCATGAGCTTAAATTCGATATGGGACGCATGTTCGGCTTTGCATACGGTGAAAAGGAAAACGGAGCAGTATTCTCACATATGGCCGTAATGTATGCCAACGCCCTGTACCGACGCGGTTTCGCGAAAGAAGGTTGGAAAGCGCTGAAAACACTGGCCGAAACTTCTCTGGATTTTGATACCAGCCGTATCTATCCGGGAATTCCTGAATATTTCCGCTCGGACGGTCGAGGAATGTATCATTATCTGACAGGAGCCGCAAGCTGGTTTATGATGACCATGATCACTCAGGTCTTCGGTGTCCGGGGAGAAGCTGGCAATCTTATCCTCGCTCCCCAGCTTACGGCTGAACAGTTTGACAGTCAGGGAAACGCATCTGTCAGCCTTGTTTTCGCCGGAAAGAAACTTGAGATCATCTACGAAAATCCGAAACGCAAAGACAGCGGGACTTACACGATAGCCTCCGTTACCTATGACGGGCAGCACATTCAGACAGACGGATCCGGACAAGCGGCTATTCCTCGCAGAATACTGGATACACTTTCTGATGAATGCCACCACATAATTGTAAAACTGAATTAAGCAAATTGAAAGGACAGGAATAGATTTATGAAATATGGATATTTTGACGACAAAGAGCGTGAATATGTAATCGACCGCCCGGATACCCCCTCCCCTTGGGTAAACTATCTGGGGTCACCGGAATACGGAGCAATTATCTCCAACAATGCTGGTGGGTATAGTTTTGCCAGATCAGGCGCAAATGGACGTATCCTACGCTACATTTTCAACCAGTTTGACCAGCCGGGACGCTATATTTATATCCGGGACAATGACTCCCACGATTACTGGTCTGCTTCATGGCAGCCGGTAGGAAAGGATACAGAACAATATCACAGCAAATGCTGCCACGGCATGGGTTATACAAGAATGCTCGCAGACTACAGCAACATACACTCTGAAGCTGACTACTATGTTCCGCTTGGAAAATCCTATGAAGTTTGGGGACTTTCCGTGACTAACGAATCAGACCGTACACGGAATCTTACTCTTACTGGATATGCTGAGTTCACCAATCATAATAATTACGAACAGGATCAGGTAAATCTTCAGTATTCTCTGTTCATAACCCGCACATTGTTTGAGAAGGATCGGATTATACAGCAGATCCACGGAAACCTCGATACACTGAAGGCAGATGAAGAGGTAGACGATAAAAAGGTAACCGAACGCTTTTTCGGACTCGCAGGTGCCGAAGTCTCCTCCTACTGCGGTGATAAAGATCAATTTCTCGGTAAATATCACGGTTACGGAGATCCT
This sequence comes from Sellimonas caecigallum, assembly GCF_019754295.1. GTDB lineage: Bacteria > Bacillota > Clostridia > Lachnospirales > Lachnospiraceae > Sellimonas > Sellimonas caecigallum. Next base: position 78,029 of record NZ_VIRV01000001.1, read on the forward strand.
CAGGGCGTAACCTCCGCTGATCTCGGAAATGTGACGAGCTATAACGAAAACTCCTGCGGAGCCCTGTCCTGTAAGATCACTCTGGCTCCCGGCGAATCCAGAACCGTGATCTTCCTTCTGGGTATGAAACCCTCCTCAGAAGCGGAAGACATAATCAAATCCTATAAAAAAGATCTTGCCGGACAGATCCGACAGGAGATTGATACACTGAAAGCAGACTGGTTTGCGAAACTGGATCATCTGAAGATCCGTACGCCGGATCCTGCTTTCAATACCATGATCAATACGTGGAATGCATACAATTGCTTTATCACCTTTGTCTGGTCAAGGGCAGCCTCCTTTATTTACTGCGGACTTCGAAACGGCTACGGTTACCGTGATACCGTACAGGACATCCAGGGAATTATCCATCTTGCACCTGAAATGGCATGTGAAAAGATCCGATTCATGCTCTCTGCACAGGTAGATAACGGCGGTGGTCTTCCTCTTGTAAAATTTACCCATAACCCCGGGCATGAGGATACACCGGATGATGCCTCCTATGTTCAGGAAACAGGTCATCCCGCCTACCGTGCGGATGATGCCCTCTGGCTGTTCCCCACAATTTACAAATACATTGCGGAAACCGGGAATACAGCATTTCTTGATGAAGTCATTCCATTTGCCAATAAAGGTGAGGGAAGCGTTTATGAGCATCTGAAACGTGCCATACAGTTTTCCTTTGACCATCTCGGACCTCACGGTATGCCTGCCGGATTATATGCAGACTGGAATGACTGTCTCCGTCTCGGAGCAAAGGGTGAATCCTCTTTTGTCGCACTGCAGTTTTATTATGCAATGACTCTAATAAAGAAATTTGCCGTGTACAAGCAGGACAGCGAATACATCCGATATCTTGAAGAAAAACAGGAAGAAATCGGACAGAAGATCCAGAAACTGTGCTGGGATAACGACCGGTTCATCCGCGGCTATACTGAAAAAGGTGAACGAATCGGCGCGGCAGCGGATCCTGAAGCAAACATGTGGCTAAATCCGCAAAGCTGGTCTGTCATCAGCGGCCTTGCATCCAAAGAACAGGCCGATATTGCTCTGGAAAATGTATATCAGAGGCTCAACACAGCGTACGGTGCCATCCTGATGGATCCGCCTTACCATGCACACGCATTTGACGGTGCACTTGCCGTAATCTACAATCAGGGCACAAAAGAAAATTCCGGTATTTTCTCCCAATCCCAGGGCTGGCTGATCCTTGCAGAAGCTCTCAGTGGTCACGGAAATCGTGCATTTGAATACTTTACAGAGAATGCACCGGCCGCACAGAATGACCGGGCAGAAATTCGTCATCTTGAACCCTACTGCTATGGACAGTTTACAGAAGGACCCGCCAGCAGCCATTTCGGGCGCTCCCATGTCCACTGGCTTACAGGTACCGCCTCTACCGTGATGGTCGGCTGCGTAGAAGGAATCCTCGGACTTCGTCCGGATTTAAAAGGAATCCGGATTGCTCCTGCCGTGCCGGAAAGCTGGGACTTTCTTGAGATGGATAAAGAATTTCGTGGAAAATATCTACACATCCGAGTTGAGAACCCGGATCACCGCGAGTCCGGTTGCAGAAGCATGACTTTAAACGGTCAGGAACTCCCTGACAATTACATACCTGAAGAATTGCTTGCAGAGAAAAATGAAATCGTCCTAATAATGTAATTATATAAAAACAGGATACAGCCAAATCTCTGACTGTATCCTGTTTTCTTATTCAGGAAAGCTGTTTATTCTGCACTCCGTGATCACCGCCGTCCGAATGTATAGGGCCGGGTTCAATATCCCACTGAACCATATAGTACTCGTCACGGTATTTCTTCGGAGTCATTCCAACCACTTCTCGAAACTGCTGTATAAAATGACTCTGTGATGAAAAGGAAAGCCTGTTCGCTATTTCTATCATAGAGTAATCGCTGAATCTGAGCAGATTCTTTGCCATATCTATCTTCTGACGGCGTATATAGGCACTTACGGATACTCCCGTCTCTTTCTTGAACAAACGAGAGAGATACCCGGACGACACTCCAAGTTCATCTGCAAGATCCTCAATTGTGATCCGCTCCTTGATGTGCGAATATATGTATTCCTTGCATACATTAATATGCTTTGAATTAGTATCACTACGAGAATACTTGCGCATTTTCTCCGTATAATCCATGACCATCTCGTCATGGAGTCGATGTACTTCTTCTTCCGTATGAATATCATCCAGTTTCTGGATATAAAAATCACTCATCCTGAAAGCTTGTTCCAGCTCCATGCCGGTCTGTCTGCAAAGGCGTGTAATCATTGCAGTTGTAATTACAAAATGATACTTCAAATTAACCACAGGATCTCTTGAGAGAACACCAACTCCTTCACCTTCCATAAAACGCCCCTGTTCACAGTTCTTCCTGACTGTTTCTATATCTCCTGTCGACACTGCCCTGTAAAACAAAAACTCTTCCGTAGGTTCACGGTGTTCAATTTCGTCAATCTCATCATTAGCCTCCAACAGAAACCATTCATTTTTATAACTCATTAGCCGCCCTCTTTCTATTGCAAATTTCCCCATGTGTATTGCTTGATATTTTTATGTATTACTAATACTAAAAATTCCTGTTTCCAATTTCATGATTACTTTCTATAGATATCTTATTCTATATTATAGCAGATAATATTTTTGATGCATTATTTTAATCAAATTATTTTTTCTATACAATAAGACATCATACTCTTTCCACACAAATAGCATTGTGTAATAATTCCAAATAAACTACACCCCCCCCCCGCAATTTTTCTATAATAAAATGATATCAAAAAACGCTTTCTATCTTGCACGATCTTTTATTTACCCAATTTATACTTTATGTTATAATTTTATATGTCATATATCATAAAATATGGAGGAAACCATGAACGGAAATGAGAAGTACATTGCCATTTATTCCCGGAAATCAAAGTTTACCGGAAAAGGCGAAAGTATCGGGAATCAGATAGAACTCTGTAAAGAATATATCCAAACTCATTATACTGAAATTCCACAGGATCATATTTTAGTGTATGAGGATGAAGGCTTTTCCGGCGGTAATCTCAACCGGCCGGACTTTAAAAAAATGATGGAAGCTGCAAGGCAGCGTAAGTTCAAAGCGATCATTGTCTACCGCCTGGACCGAATCAGCCGGAATATCAGTGACTTTTCCAGCCTTATTGAAGAATTGTCAAGACTGGACATTGCTTTCATATCTATCCGAGAACAGTTTGATACCGGAACTCCCATGGGACGGGCCATGATGTATATAGCTTCTGTTTTTTCCCAGCTGGAGCGTGAAACCATAGCCGAGCGTATCAGAGATAATATGCATGAACTGGCGAAAACCGGACGATGGCTTGGGGGAACAACTCCCACAGGATATGCCTCAGAATCGGTACAGAAAGTTACCATAGACGGGAAAGCAAAAAAGGCCTGCAAGCTGAAACTGATACCGGAAGAATCAGAAATTGTCCGTCTGATCTACAGCCTGTATATCGAACACGATTCTCTGACTTCTGTAGAAGCAGAATTAATAAAGCGGGGACTTAAAACAAAAAACAATAAACTCTTTACCCGTTTTTCAATCAAGTCTATCTTACAAAATCCGGTTTACATGATCGCGGATGTAAACGCATATAACTTTTTTGTAAAAGAGAACGCAGATCTTAATTCTGCCAAAGATGAATTCGACAGCGTCCATGGCATGATGGTATATAACCGCACCAAACAGGAAAAAGGGAAAGCCGTCACCTATCTTCCGCCCGATGAATGGATTGCTGCCGTAGGTCTGCACCCAGGAATTATTCCTGGCAAAGCATGGATTTCCGTCCAGGATTCTCTCAATCGGAATAAATGTAAAGCTTACCGTAAACCTCGAAATAATGAAGCCCTGCTTACCGGCTTATTATACTGTGCCTGCGGCAGCCGTATGTACCCGAAGATCAGCAAAAGGAAAACAGCAGATGGAAAGCCGATCTACACTTATGTATGCAAGCTCAAGGAACGCAGTAAACGCATGCTCTGCAACAGCAAAAATGCCAATGGAAACACTCTAGATATGGCCGTCATCGAGCAGATTAAACTGCTAGAGGACGACAAAGGCTCCTTTATCGATCAGTTGGAACAAAGCAGAAAATTCTATACTGGAAACCGGGAAGCCTATAACGATCAACTCGCTTCCATACAGGAAGAAAAAGCTGAAGTGGAAAGAAAGATTGATGGGTTGGTGGATTCCATTGCAGAGCTTGGAGACAGTGCAGCTAAAAACCGTGTAGCAAAACGGATTGAACAGCTAAATCAGAAATCTGTTGATTTAGATTCCCGTATCCACGAATTAGAATGTCTGACTTCACAGCATGCTCTCAGCGATATAGAATTTGACGTTATGCGCCAACTGCTGTCAGTCTTCAAAACCAGCATTGATGAAATGAGCATAGAACAGAAACGTGCGGCAATCCGCACTCTTGTCCGGAAAGTTGTATGGGACGGTGTCAACGCCCATATCATCCTCTTCGGCGTGCAGGACGATGAGATTGAATATCCTCCGCTTTCCTATCAAACAGATGAAACAGACAGCACAGAAGACGACCTGAAAGAACTGGAACGGTTCAGTGATGTGGATTATGAAGATGAAACCGCTGACGGATCAAAAACCTATTGGGGTGAGGATAGCAAATGAACTGCTTATGCTTCTGCGTTCCCGCAAAAAAGCCTCAGGAGAAGTCTCCTTGTACGAACCGATCGGAACAGACAAGGAGGGGAATGAAATCCGCCTGTACGATATTATGGAGTCGCCGGAAGAAGACTTCGATATCCAGATTGCCCTTCAGGATGACATCCTGAAACTTTATCAAAAAGTCGAATCCGATCTTTCCAGTCGAGAACGTCTTGTTCTTCGGATGCGCTACGGACTTTACAATGAGGAAATCCGAACACAGCGTGAAATTGCAAAAGAACTTGGCATCTCCCGATCTTATGTCTCCAGAATAGAAAAAAGTGCTATAGAAAAACTACGCACTTTTTTTTCTTCTGATATTTGATTTGCTATATCCGCACATGCTGCGCCGGATGGAGATTTTCTGCATCCACTACTCTTCCTTTCGTCTGAGCAGATCGTACTTTTCTGCACTTTCATCCAGTTTAACCCAAAGGATCTGCTTTGGATGCGGCGCGCTCTCCTGAGCGTTTCCTTCTTCATCCCAAATTCCCTGTACTGTGGCAAGGATATCTCTTCCGTCCGGCTTCATGATTTCGATCTGTTCCCCTACCGAAAACTTATTTCTCTGCTCCAGACGGATCCTGCCGTCTTTTTCTTCCTCCACAATGCCAAGGTACGTATAATTTTTCAGATACGTGTTATTGTCATAAATCTGTGCCTCTTCATTTGGCTTTCCGAAGAAAAAGCCGGTTGTAAATTTCCGGTACGTACAATTGGCAATTTGTTCCCGGTACCAGTCCATATTTTCTTCATACAGTTTTGGATCTTTCAGGCAGTCATCGATGGCCTTGCGGTATGTTCTGGCCACAGTAGCCACATAAAGTGCCGTCTTCATCCTCCCTTCGATCTTAAAGCTGTCGATTCCCGCATCCAGCATTTCCGGGATATGCTCAATCATGCACAAGTCTTTTGAGTTAAAAATGTAAGTCCCTCTTTCATTTTCAAAAACCGGCATATATTCTCCCGGCCTCGTCTCCTCCACGATGGAATATTTCCATCTGCACGGATGAGTGCAGGCTCCATGATTTGCATCCCTGCCTGTAAAATAGTTGCTCAAAAGACATCTTCCCGAGTAAGAAATACACATGGCGCCATGAATAAATGTCTCAATCTCCAGATCATCCGGGATATGTTCCCGAATCTCCCGGATCTCCGCAAGGGATAATTCTCTGGCGGTTACAACTCGTTCCGCTCCTTGTCTGTACCAGAACATATAGGTGCCGTAATTCGTATTGTTTGCCTGAGTGCTGATATGTCTCGGAATTTCCGGGCACACCTCTTTTGCGATATCAAAAATACCCGGATCTGCAATGATCAGCGCATCCGGCTTTAGTCCCCGCAGCTCCTGAAAATACGCTCTGACTCCCTGCAGGTCTTCATTGTGGGCGAGGATATTGGCCGTGACATAGACTTTGACTCCACGTTCGTGGGCAAACTCAATTCCCTCTTTCATTTCTTCCATCGAGAAATTCTTTGCTTTCGCTCTGAGGCCGAACGCCTCCCCGCCGATATACACGGCATCCGCTCCGAAAACGACTGCTGTCTTCAGTACTTCCAGGCTGCTGGCCGGTATCATCAATTCTGGGTTACGCATCTTGTTTTCTCTCCTTTTTTATGCTGACTGCCGCACCGTCTCCGATTGGGACGATGGAGGTAACAATCCGATCATCATGCTTTAATAAATACAGATATTCCCTCATGCGGCTGTGTATCGTTCGTTTTCTTCTCTCTACTGCAAAGCGGGACTCCATGATATCTCCGTCCTGAAGCACATTGTCTGAAACAAGAAGTCCGCCATCCTCAAGAAGGCGCATTGCCTCCCGAAAATAGTGGATGTACTGCGCCTTTGCGGCATCCATAAAGATAAAATCGTACGTTCCGTCAAGCTTACACAAAACTTCCGCTGCGTCCCCTTCCAGAAGAGTAATCTTGTTTTCCTTTCCTGCTCTGCGGAAATTTTCCCTGGCTGTCGGAATCCGTTTGTCATAATTTTCTATTGTTGTGACAGTGCAGTCCTCTCCCGCCGCTTCACTCATCAAGATGGCAGAAAAGCCCACTGCCGTTCCAATCTCCAGAATCCGTTTTGGTTTTTTCAAAAGCAAAAGCACTTGTAAAAAGCTTTGCATTTCCTTTCTGATAATGGGAACCCGCTCTCTAAGTGCTTCCTGCTCGATCTCTTCCAATATTTCACTGTTTCTGGTTTCCAGAGAATGGATATATTCTACCATACGCTTATCTACTATCATTCTCTTTCCACTTTCTGTAATCTTATACTTCCACGTCCATGATGATCGGAAGGATCATCGGTCTTCTCTTTGTCCGCTTCCAGATAAATTCGTTCATTGTGTCACGAATTACCAGTTTAATCTTGCTCCAGTCTGTATTTCTGCTGGCAAGGCACCCTTCCAACGCTACATTCAGCACTTCTTTGGCCTCTTCCATCAATCCTTCAGATTCTCGCACATAGACAAATCCTCTGGACACAATATCCGGCCCTGCCAAAAGCTGATTACTTCCCTTCTCCAACGTCAGGACAACGATAAGAATGCCGTCTTCCGCCAGATGCTGCCGGTCACGGAGTACAATATTTCCGACATCTCCCACTCCAAGGCCGTCCACAAGAATCGCTCCTGTCTGTACATGTCCTGCGATCTTCGCCCCATTGTCATCCAATTCCAATACGTCTCCCGCCTGAAGAATAAAAATATTTTCCTTCGGGATACCAAGGGATTCCGCAATCCCTGCATTTGCTTTCATATGTCGGTATTCCCCGTGTACCGGGATGGCATATTTCGGTTTTACGAGAGAATAGATCAGTTTCAATTCTTCCTGGCAAGCATGTCCGGAAACATGAGCATCCTGGAAAATGACATTTGCGCCTTTTGCAGAAAGTTCATTGATGACTCTGGAAACTGACTTTTCGTTCCCCGGTATCGGATTGGAGCTGAAAATAACAGTATCGCCAGGCATGATCGTCACTTTTTTGTGGATATCTGCGGCCATCCTTGAAAGTGCGGCCATGGATTCACCCTGACTCCCTGTCGTGATGAGTACAGTTTTTTCCGGAGGATAATTTTTCAGTTTGTCGATATCGATCAATGTGTTTTTCGGTATATCAAGATATCCAAGCTCTGCAGCCGTAGAAATGATGTTGACCATACTGCGGCCTTCTACTACGACTTTCCTTCCATACTTATAAGCTGAGTTGATGATCTGCTGCACACGATCTACATTTGATGCAAATGTCGCAATAATAATCCTCGTGTTGGAATGTTCTGCAAAAATATGGTCAAATGTGCGCCCTACCGTCCGCTCAGACTGCGTAAATCCGGCACGCTCTGCATTTGTACTGTCCGACATCAATGCCAGCACTCCCTTTTTCCCGATCTCCGCAAATCTCTGCAGATCGATAGCATCGCCAAACACCGGTGTATAATCCACCTTGAAGTCCCCCGTGTGGATGACAACCCCTGCCGGGGAATAAATGGCAAGAGCCGATGCATCCTGGATACTGTGGTTTGTCTTGATGAATTCGATCCGGAATTTCCCAAGATTGATGGACTGTCCATGCCGAACCACTTTTCGTTTCGTACAGCGCATCAGATTGTGTTCTTTCAATTTATTTTCAATGATCCCCATCGTAAGCTTTGTAGTGTAGATTGGGAGGTTCATCTGTTTCAGCACGTACGGGAGAGCACCGATATGGTCCTCATGTCCATGAGTGATGACAAACCCTTTTACTTTTGATATATTATCTCTCAAATATGTGATGTCCGGTATAACAAGGTCGATTCCCAGCATGTCGTCCTCCGGAAACGCAAGACCGCAGTCTACCACAATAATACTGTCTTCGTATTCAAAGGCAGTAATATTCATTCCAATCTGCTCCAGTCCGCCGATTGGAATGATACGCAATTTTGAATTGTTCTTTTTTTTCAATTCTGCACCTCCATTAATTTATTTTCCGTTCTCTTATTCTCGACTGGTATAAAAATCCGTCCGCTGGAAATTACATTTCGATGCCTACATCTTCCAGAAGCTCTTCGAACACTTTTGAGACAGCCATAAGTTCCACTTCATCCTCCACGATCTCATACAGGCTCTCCTCGTCCGTCCCTTCTTTTTCTTTTAAAATCAGGCATTGGGCATCCCCTTCCTCGGAATCCGTCACAAGAATATAGGACGCTCCTCCAATCCTGGTCTGTTCCAGCACATAAAACGCCGTCGGCTCCGCAGAATCGTTCGGCATAAACATAATCTTTTCCATTCTAAACTCCTCTCATACCAATGGAATCCAGATATCCCTGCAGTATAAATACTGCCGCAATTTTATCTATATACTGTTTCCTGTTTTCCCTGCGAACATTGGTTTCTATAAGTACGCGCTCAGCGGAAACGGTCGTCAGTCTTTCGTCCCACAATTCAACCAAAAGCCCTGTTCGCCTCTCCAGCATCTCTTTAAACTCCAGCGTCTTCTCGGCGCGCTCTCCAACATCATTGTTCATATGTTTTGGAAAACCAAGAACAATTTTTTCCACTTTATATTCTTCAATCAGTTCTTCGATCCTCGCCAAGGTCTGGCGAAGTTTATTTTCCTGCTTTCTCGTTATCGTCTCAATACCCTGGGCAGTGAGACCCAGAGGGTCGCAAATTGCCACTCCCACGGTCTTCGCCCCAAAGTCCAATCCCATTATTCTCATGGTGTATCTTACTCCCAGCCGTTATGCTTGATATATGATTTCAGCATCTCTTCGACCAGCTCATCTCTTTCCAGCTTCATCACAAGACTTCTCGCTCCGTTGTGGCTTGTGATATAGGTAGGGTCACCAGACATAATATACCCAACCATCTGGTTAACCGGATTATACCCTTTTTCACGCAATGCCTTGTACACGATCTCAAGAATGTCCTTGGCCTGAATCTGCGGCCCAGATTCCACCCGGAAAAATTGTGTGTTTGATAAATCTTTCATCGCTGCGACCTCCAATACTACTACTCTATTCTAATATAATCCGGCTTAAAATTCAATCCATAAATTGAGAATCGTTCTGAATGACTATATTTATAATCTGATTCTCCAGCGATTTGTCTGATTCTATCGCAATTTTTACATACTCTTTTGTGTGTCCTGTCTGGTAGATTTTTCCGTCTTTCTCAACAGGTTCCTCCATCAGCACTTCCACTTCTTGGCCGATCATTTTCTCCTCAAATGCACGTTTCTTTTGTTTGCTCATTTGCAAAAGCACCGCACTTCTCTCTGACTTAACCTGCTCATCTACTTGATCTGGCATGTCAGCCGCGATCGTCCCACTCCTCTTAGAGTATTTAAACACATGGGTTTCATAGAAATTCACTTTGTCAATAAACTGTCTTGTCGTCTCAAACTCTTCCGCTGTCTCCCCGGGGAAACCTACAATCACATCTGTTGTGATGGCTGGATGTTCGAAATACTTCCTGAGAATCATACATTTTTCATAATACTCGGCGCTTGTGTAATGTCGGTTCATTCTTTTTAATGTCTCATCACATCCGCTCTGCATGGACAGATGAAAGTGCGGACAGATCTTTGGAAGCGCCGCAATACCTTTTGCAAAAGTTTCCGTGATAATACGCGGCTCCAGAGAACTTAGTCGAATCCTTTTAATCCCTTCCACTTCGTGGATCCTTTGTATTAGATACAGGAGGTCTTTCTTTTCTCCATCCATTTCAACCCACTTGTCAAAATTCATCTTTGAATCAATAAAATCCATTCCATAAGAACTTACATGAATGCCTGTCAGGATGACTTCCTTATATCCGGCTTCTGCAAGTCTCTTTACTTCTTTGACGATCTCTTCCGGATTTCTGCTCCGTATCCTTCCTCTCACGTGAGGGATGATGCAGTAAGTGCAGAACTGATTGCATCCATCTTGTACTTTGATATACGCCCTTGTGTGTTCCCCGGCAGAATCGATATAAAGCTCCTCGAATTCGTCGGTGTGATTGATGTCTATGACGTCTTTCACTTCCTGCTTGTCCAAATGTGCCTTAAGAAGTTTCAGAAGATTTTTTTTCTGATTATTTCCGATCAAGATATCGATTCCCTCGATTTCCTGACCTTTTGCCTCCTGAGCCTGGACATAGCATCCTGCTGCCACTATGACAGCATCCGGATTTAGTTTCCTTGCCCTGTGGAGCATCTGCCGCGATTTCCGGTCTGCCATGTTTGTCACTGTACACGTGTTGATCACGTAAACATCTGCTTTTTCGTGAAAAGGTACGATTTCATACCCGTCTTCCTCCAAAAGCCGCTGCATTGCCTCTGTCTCATAGCCATTGACCTTACATCCCAGATTGTGTAACGCTGCTTTTTTCATCTATAGTATCATCCTTTTCCAAATTTTCCAAATAATATATCAAATATGACCAAATTTCTTGTGAATTCTTTGGCAGTTTGTTTCTTGACTTTTTGGCTCTCCTATCTTAAGATATCCATATAAACAGAAAAAGAGAGGAGTGTTTCCAATGAAAACAGTACAGATTTCATTAAACTCAATTGACAAAGTAAAATCATTTGTAAACGAAATTACAAAATTCGATTATGATTTCGATTTAGTTTCTGGCAGATACGTAATCGATGCAAAGTCTATCATGGGTATCTTCAGCCTGGATTTATCTAAACCGATCGATTTAAACATCCACACAGATGCAGGTGTAGATGAAGTTTTAGAGGTTTTAAAACCTTATCTTGTTTAACCAAAGCAAATGATTTGAAATGGAATCCCCCACGCAAACCGCGGGGGATTTTTTCTTTCCATTTTATTCTGCAATGATCACTTCCACACTGTTTACCGCCTCTTCAAACAGCCTGTCGATGTCCTCAGACAGCCTCTGCTCTGAACGTTTGATCACATCCAGCTTCGGTTTTGTAACTGGATGCTTGGCTACAAAGATCGTACAGCAGTCTTCAAACGGCTGTATGGACGTCTCGTACGTATCGATCTTTTCAGAGATATCTACGATCTCCTGCTTGTCAAATCCGATCAGCGGACGAAATACTGGCAGATGACATACTTCATTTGTCACAAGAAGACTTTGCATCGTCTGGCTGGCCACCTGTCCGATGCTTTCCCCCGTGATCAGTCCCAGACAGCCGCTCTGGTCTGCAAAATATTCTGCGATCTTCATCATGTACCGGCGCATGATGATCGTCAGCTCGTCGTGCGGGCACTTATCGTAGATAGCAAGCTGAATGTCTGTGAAATTCACGACATTCAGACGGATCGGCCCTGTATACTTTGCCAGTTTCTTGGCAAGATCCACAACTTTCTGCTTTGCCCTCTCACTTGTGTACGGCGGTGCATGGAAGTAGGTCGCTTCCAGCCCGACCCCTCTTTTTGCAACCATATAACCTGCCACCGGACTGTCAATCCCTCCTGAAAGCAGAAGCATGGCCTTTCCGTTCGTACCGATCGGCATGCCTCCCGGACCCGGAATAATCTGGGAATAGATATACACTTCTTCCCTGATTTCCACATTCAGAAGCACATCCGGATTGTGGACATCCACACGGATCTCTGGAAATGCATCCAGGATCGCTTCCCCAAGGCCGCAGTTTATTTCCATGGAATTGACCGGGTAGGTCTTTTTCGCACGCCTTGATTCTACTTTAAATGTGATATTCTTATCCGGGTATGCCTCATCCATATAAGCCACCACATCTTTTTTCAGTTCTTCATATTCTTTTACTTCTATCCTCACTACCGGGCAGATGCCGACAATGCCAAACACCCTTTTCAGGCTTTCCACAGCTTCATCATAGTCATAATATCCTTCACAGTCTACGTAAATACGTCCCTGGCATTTGTGTACGTGGAAAGATCCCTCCACATCCCGCAAGGAGTGACGGATCTGGCGCACAAGAGCGTCTTCAAACATATAACGGTTTTTCCCCTTGATTCCGATCTCCCCGTATTTTATCAAAAAAGTCTGAAATGTCATTTTTTTCTCCTTTATCTATCTTCGTCTGTATCTTCTAAGCATCGGTACACAATTATATAATGTTTTCAGAACATAGTCAATTTCTTCTTCCGTTGTAAATTCTGACATGCTGAAACGAAGAGTTGCATCCAGGTACTCTCTCTCCACGCCAATTCCTCTGAGCACCCCGCTGATGCCCGGATGGTTGGATGCACACGCCGATCCGGAAGAAACATAGATGCCTCTTTCTTCCAGGGCATGCAAAAGTACTTCGCTGCGGACGCCCCCGATCCCTGCACTCACAATATGGGGTGCGCTGTTATCATCCACATACCCGTGGATCTTAACATGATCGATCTTGCGGATCCCGTCCACAAAACGTGCTTTCAGTCTTCTCATCCGCTCTGTCTTTTCTTCCAAATTTGTGTAGATCATTCTGGAGGCCAGCGCAAATCCAGCAATGCCAGGTACATTTTCTGTCCCGGAACGAATATTTTTTTGCTGTTCGCCTCCAAAGATGATAGGATGGACCCGTACTTTTTCGTTGATGTAAAGAGCACCTACCCCTTTCGGCCCGTGGATCTTATGACTGCTTACAGTCAGCAGATCAATTCCTTCCCTCTTCGGATAGATACGATATTTTCCAAATCCCTGTACGGCATCCGAATGAAAAATGATATCCCTGTTGTAAGATTTTACGATAGCAGACGCCTCTTTTATCGGTTCCAGGGCTCCCATCTCATTGTTCACATACATGACAGAAACGAGGATCGTCTCTTTGCAAAGCGCGTCCCGGAGTGCATCAAGACTGATCCTTCCATTTCTGTCTACAGGAAGGTAGGTTACCTGAAACCCTTCTTCTTCCTCCAGATAACGCATTGTGTTTAAGATCGCCGGATGCTCTATGGAGGAAGTGATCAGATGGTTTCCCCTCCTCTTGCAGGCTCTGGCTGTACCGATCAGTGCCAGATTGTCGCTCTCTGTACCGCCGGAAGTAAAATAGATTTCTTTTTCCTGCACTTTCAGAAGCTTCGCAAACGTCTCTTTAGCATTTCTTATATATTGCTCCGCTTCCATTCCCTTTCTGTGGAGCGAAGATGGATTGCCGTAATCTTCGCACATAACTTTGCGCACTAATTCCCCTACCTCATCGTACGCTTTCGTTGTCGCCGAATTGTCCAAATATACTTCCATGAAAAAAATTCCCTTCTGCCTTTTCTATTACCATATGACATGTTTCTTCAAATGGTCACTTTCCCCTATTCTTCCAGGAGATACATCAAGATGGACAGCACTGTGATCCCTGCCGTCTCCGTCCGAAGAATCCTTTTTCCAAGAGTAAGCGGATGAGCATTGGCACATGTGATCGCCGCCTCCACTTCCTCTTTCTCGAATCCGCCTTCCGGCCCGATAAAAATACCTACAGACATCCCTTTTTTGATACCGGAAAGGATCTGTCTCGTCTCCTCCATCCCTTCGGCCAGCTCATACGGAATCAGAACAAGATCCAGACCTTTTGCATGATTAAGCGCATCCGCAAAACGAATCGGATTCTCCACTTGCGGGATCACTCCTCTTCCCGCTTGTTTTGCCGCACTTTCTGAGATGGACTGCCATCTCTGCGCCTTTTTCCCGGCCTTTTTCTCGTCCAACTTGACTACGGCTCGTTTTGTCTCTACCGGAACGATTTTGTTCACACCAAGTTCTACAGCCTTCTGGACGATCCACTCCATCTTATCGCTCTTTGGAAGCCCCTGAAATAAAATGATACGTACCGGAAGTTCTGTATCCGTCTCTTTTCTTTCCACAATCTTTGCTCGCACCTGCTGCCCATCCATGGAGTCAATCTCACACAAATATTTCTGATTGTTACCGTCGCTGATCTCTATCCTTTCTCCCTTTCTCATCCGGAGGACATTGCGGATGTGATTCACGTCCGTCCCTTCAATGCGGATATATGTTTCCTCCACTTGTTCCGGGGTCACGAAAAAATGCTGCATATCTGTCTCTCCTGCCTTTACTGCGGCTTTCTCGCTGTCACGCAGACCCATTCTCCTTGGTAGGTCACATCGAGAAGTTCAAGTCCCGCCTCTTTTACTGCTTTTTTTACCGTCTCTTCCTTGTTGTCAATAATACCGCTTGTGATGTAGACAGCTCCCGGCTTCATCTGATGGACAACAACCGGTGTAAGAGGTACCAGGACATCTGCCAAGATATTTGCTACTACGATATCGTACTTTTCATATCCTACCTTATCCTGCACGGCTTTATCATCGATGATATTTCCTATCATGACTTCATACTGTTCTTTTTGTATTCCGTTGCCTTCCATATTTTCATGGGTTGCCTCGATGGCACATGGATCCAAATCTGTCCCGACAGAATGTCCGGCCCCAAATTTCAGTGCCAGCATGCCAAGAATTCCGCTTCCGCATCCCACATCCAAAATCTCACTTCCCGCTGTAACGTATTTCTTCAACTGCCGGATACAAAGCTGTGTCGTCTCATGCATCCCTGTACCAAAAGCTGTGCCCGGATCAATGTGGATGATCATTTTCCCTTCATCTTCCGGCTTTACCTTTTCCCAAGACGGAATGATCAGAATGTCATCGACATAAAACTGATGGAAATATTTTTTCCAATTGTTGACCCAGTCCACGTCTTCTGTCTCCGATTCTTCGATGGTGCATGTTCCAAGGTCAAGGAATTCTCTCATCTCGTCAAGTTCCTGCTTTACGCCTGCAAGGATCCCCTCTTTGTCCGCCCCTTCTTCCAGATAAAAGCTGATGTAGGCGACACCGTCGTCCTTCCCGGTTACCGGAAGGATATCTACAAACATCTGCTCCTTTTCTTTTTCCGTAAGCGGAATCTTATCTTCGATTTCGACTCCCTCTACACCCAGATCAGCGAGCATGCTGCTTACAATGTCTTCTGCCTCCGTTGTCGTCTGCAGTCTGAATTTATTCCATTTCATCCGTATTGTTTCTCCTTTTCTTTTCTATTTCCAACGTGCCAAGCCGTTCCTCCAGTGTCAGGTACGCCTGCAGGATGATGACCGCATGATCCGATGCTGTTCCACATGCATCCAGTATCTCCCATGTTCTTTCCCGTATCAGATCCCCTTTGCTCCGCATCCGCACGACAGGCTGCATGTGGATGTCAAATTCCTCATTCTCCAAAAAGAGCGTAAACAGATCTGCCTCATCCTCTTCCTTTTTCTTCTGTACCGCAATCCGAAACCACGCCGCCTCCTTTGCGTCATCTCCGGCACAAACGGTAATATCCTGTTCCCGTACTACAGACATATAGGCGGAAGTGATAACCCGGGCGCGCGGATCTCGTTTCACATCCCCGAAAGCTCCGATCTGCTCTGCTCGAATACCTTTGACTCCAGTCTCTTCATACAATTCTCTCTTGGCAGCATCTTCGAGATTTTCTCTGAGATTTACGAATCCGCCTGGCATAGCCCAGGTCCCGATGCTCGGATGATTTTTCCTCTTGATAAGAAGTACCTTCATCTGATCCATTCTGCTGGCCATCTCCCCGCTGTAGGAAAAAACAACCATGTCCACGGTGCTGCACGGGTTCCTATATTTATATGGGTCGTATTTCTCCAGAAATTCTTCCAGAGTCTCCCCCGCTTCATTTTTACTGCCGTCTCCGAGAAACGGTTCAATCTCATCAAAAAATGCAGGCATCGTTTTTCCTCTTTCTTCTACAGGCTATATACTATTTACATCCTTCTCCGACCATCATATCAATGATCTCTACATTTGTTTCTTTCATTCCGTCTTTTCCAAGCCGCCCGATATTGCGGATCGTTTCATCCACGCCCTTTGTCACAATTCCATCCCCGGCGTAAAACTGCTGGCCGCATTTGTACATATTGTAACCAAGGATTCCCGCTTCCACAGAAGAAGCGATCTTGGCAGCGCAGGACGCTTTTGCTCCGTCACACACAATTCCAGAGACAATGGCAAGGGCATTGACTACCGTATGCGCGATATCCTCAAATGTCCCACCGTACAAATACGCGATCCCGGCACCAGCTGCCGCACCGGCGCAGACAGCTCCGCAGTATGCGGACAATCTTCCGATCCCTGTCTTCTGGTGGATTGCTACAAGGTTCGAGAGCGTCAGTGCGCGGTAAAGTTTCTCCTCGCCCGACTCCAATTCCTTTGCGTATTCAATAACCGGAAGAGAACAGGTCATCCCCTGGTTGCCGCTTCCGGAGTTGATGATAACCGGAAGTTCGCAGCCGTTCATTCTTGCATCAGAACCTGCCGCCGCCATAGCCTTTGCGCGGACACGGATATTATCCCCCTCCATCTTCAGAAGGACGCTTCCGATATTTGCGCCGTAATCCCCTTTCAGCCCTTCCTGCGCGATTGCTGTGTTGTATCTGATCTGGCGGCCGATCACTTCTCTTACGTCTTCGATATCTACCGTGTTGGCAAAGTCAAAAATGTCTCTCATGTTCAGAAGGCTTCTGTCTGTAAGCCCTTCCTCTTTTTCTCCTTCCACTTCCACTTCGTAGAGAACCTTCCCATCCTTTTCGATCAGAACGATATTTGTATGATAGTTTGCGATACGGACTTTCGCGTAAGATTCTCCTTTATACACAGTCACTATGATTTCAAATGTGATTCCGTGGTCTACGTATTCCACTGAGATGTCCGTATTTTTCAGGAAATCCTTCATCTCCTGGATCTCTTCCTTCGTTACCTGAGCAATGACTTCCAGCTCTTTCTCCGGCTTTCCGGCGATAATCCCCGCTGTGGCAGCTGCCGGGATTCCCTTTAAGTGATCTGTATTCGGAACAATCACTGATTTCACATTTTTGATAATACTTCCGCTTGCTCCGATCACAACTTTGTCCGGCACTGCCCCCAGCACTTCCCGCGCTTTTGCGGCCGCATATGCAAGGGCGATCGGTTCTGTACATCCCATGGCCGGCACAAGCTCTTCCTTCAAAATCTGTACATATGCCCCGTACTTTTCATCATTTTTTCTCATCGTATATCCTCTCCTTACCTTTTTTCAGCGGAACATACCCGCTATTCTTTCCCCAACAAATAATCGATAAACTGCTGCGCTGTGCGCCCGGATTTGCCGCCGTGGGTCATCTCCCACTTGTTTGCCTGTAAAAGCAGCTCCTCCTCAGGCATATCAATCCCGTTCCTCCTTGCCAGTTCCAGGACAATATTCTGAAATTCCTTTTTCCCAGGTCCCACAAAGAAAATAGATACTCCAAACCTTGCCACAAGAGAAAGTTTTTCCTGAACCGTGTCGGATGCGTGAAGGTCGTCCCTTCTGCCCTCTTTATCGCTCCACTGTTCTCTCACGAGATGTCTGCGGTTCGATGTGGCATAAATCAATACGTTTTCCGGCTTTCTCTCCAGTCCTCCTTCGATGACTGCTTTCAGATACTTATATTCAATCTCGAACTCTTCAAATGACAGGTCATCCATATAAATAATGAAACGGTAATTCCGGCTCTTGATCTGGGCAATCACGTCATTCAGATCCTGGAACTGATGTTTATATACTTCTATCATCCGGAGCCCTTGATCATAGTACTGATTCAGGATTGCCTTGATGGAGGAAGATTTTCCTGTCCCCGCATCACCAAACAGAAGGCAGTTATTTGCTCTTCTTCTGTTTACAAACGCTTCTGTATTTTCCGTAAGTTTCTGCTTCGGGATTTCATACCCTACCAGATCATCCAGCTTCACATGTGCAATCTTGGTAATAGGGACGATCCTGGCTCCTTTCTCTGTATGCTCGATACGAAATGCCTTGTGAAGTCCAAACTTACCCACACCGAACTCTTTATAAAACTGGGTCATGACATCCTTAAATTGTTCTTTTGTTTCTGTCTTTCCGAGATGGCGGGCCAGTTCGCAGATCCGATCCCGTACTCTTCGATTGTATACATGTCCATCCTGCTTCGTCCCTGCATAGTCAAGGATCATACCGACTGCAGAGACGCCAAGCTTCTTCTCCATATCCCTCAAGTCATAGTCAAACAATTCTTTCATGATAGAGAAATCGTGGAGAGCCACATCATTTATGCTGCCTTCTACCTGACCGCGCATTTCGCAGGCTGTACTGTACGCATTTTCGTCATTTACCAGCAAAAAAGTCAGATAAGTATGCCACAGATTTCCTTCTAGTCCATGACTTTCCGAAAGCTCGAGGATCTCATTGATACATTCAAAATACAGACCTCTTAAATCCTCCGGATTGTAAAAATCGCTTCCGGCATGTTCCATCAAAAAAGTCATATCATCCAGTATCCTGCCGTACTCCATATTCCGGTACAGCATCAGTTCATTTGTCCGCATCTTTCTTTCCTCTTTTCCGGTCTTTCTAATAGTTTCCGAGTATTTTCAAGCTTTTTGCCTCTTCCCTTAATCCACGGATGGCATTCTTAACTGCGCCGTCCGCAAGGTTGCCTTCAAAATCCACAAAAAATCTGTATTCCCAAGGTCTGTCTTCCACTGGTCTTGACTCAATCTTTGTCATATTCAGATCGTTGTATATGAAATGTGAGAGCATCTGATATAATGAACCGCTCTGATGCGGAAGCTCAAAACAAATGCTGATCTTACGTGCCTCTTTGCAGAATATTTTCTGGTTAGTCACAATGATAAAACGAGTCGAATTGCAGCTGCTGTCATTGACTCTCTCTCTCAGAATCTCCAGGCCGTATACCTCGGCTGCGTAGGCGCTGCAGATGGCTGCATGTGTCGGGTCATTTTCCTCGACAACCGTTCTTGCCGCGACAGCAGTATTCGGCACACTGATTTTCTCCATCCCTGCATGGCCATACAGATACTTTTCACACTGCATCAGCCCCTGCGGATGAGAATAAACTTTCATGATTTGCTCTTCCTTGCTCCCCGGAAGCCCGGCCAGCACGTGATTGACCGGCAGTACAGTCTCCCCTACGATATAGTTTTCAAACTCCACGAGGAGATCATAGACTTCGTTGACTGCCCCCGCTGAAGAATTTTCGATAGGGAGAACCGCAAAATCTGCCGCTCCATCTTCGATTGCTTCCATAGCTTCTCTCCATGTGTGCACATGGTATCCTCGCACGTCTTCCCCAAAATACTGCTTCATGGCAGCCTGGCTGTATGCCCCTTCCACACCTTGAAATACAATCCTAACATTTTCTGTGTCCAGTCTGTCAGTCTCAATAAATGGAAGCTTTCCGAGGACTCCATTTTCAGAGAGTTTCTGATACTGAAGCTTTCTGCTCACGGACATCAACAAAGCAAACAACTCCTGCACACCTTTTTTGTATTCCGGATTCTCAACCTGTTTTGCAGCAGCTGCCAGCTTCTGCTGTTCTCTTGTCCGGTCGTATACTTTCCTTCCATTTTGTATCTTAAAATCAGCAACTTCGCCGCACACCTTCATCCTCTGCTCATACAGACGGATAATCTGTGCATCGATCTCATCCAGTTCGTTACGTAATTCCTCTAACGCTGCCATCAGTCCACTCCTTTTTTCAAACTAATGTCGGTACGCACGGGACACTACGCCTTATGTGTCAGATCCTACTGTCCCCTGTATACCGACTCTTTTTAGTATTATAATATATTTCAGGGAGAAAATCCAGATTGCCTGTTGAAAACCAGACTATTTTATTATATGATTAGTAGAGCTAGGAAGCAAGGAGGATGTTTTATGAGACATTTAATGAGCCCGTTGGACTTTTCTGTAGAAGAGCTGGATCAGCTTTTGGATCTTGCCAATGATATTGAAAAGAACCCGGCGAAATATGCACATGCCTGTGCAGGAAAAAAATTAGCAACATTGTTTTATGAGCCAAGTACCCGTACCAGATTAAGTCATGAAGCTGCAATGCTGAATCTGGGTGGAAGTGTTCTTGGCTTTTCTTCTGCAGAGTCGAGCTCCGCAGCAAAAGGCGAAAGTGTGGCCGATACGATCCGTACCGTCTCCTGCTACGCCGATATTGCCGCAATGCGCCATCCAAAGGAAGGTTCCACGATGGTTGCTGCCGCTCACTCCAGTATACCGATCATCAACGCGGGGGATGGAGGACATCAGCATCCGACCCAAACGCTCACAGACCTTTTGACGATCCGCTCTTTAAAAGGACGTCTTGACCATCTCACAATCGGTCTGTGCGGGGATCTGAAATTCGGGCGTACAGTGCACTCTCTCATCCAGGCACTTGTCCGTTATGAAAATATCGAATTTGTTCTGATCTCCCCGGAAGAACTTCGTCTTCCAAGCTATATCCGGCACGATGTTCTGAAGCGCAACAATATCCCGTACAAAGAAGTCGTCCGCATGGAAGAAGCTCTCCCGGATCTGGATATCCTGTATATGACACGTGTCCAGAAAGAACGTTTCTTCAACGAGGAAGACTACGTGCGCATGAAAGATTTCTACATCCTGGACAAAGCGAAAATGGAACTTGCAAACAAAGATATGCTTGTCCTGCACCCACTGCCGCGTGTCAATGAAATCTCTGTGGAAGTAGATGATGACCCACGCGCCGTGTATTTTAAACAGGCTAAATACGGCGTCTACGTGCGTATGGCGCTGATCCTGACACTTCTTAATATCTCTGTAGAAGACTGATCTGGTTTTATAGCAAATATAAGAAAGGAAACAATTATGGTAAAAAACACATTAAATATAGGACGCATCTCCGAGGGATTTGTCCTGGACCATATCCAGGCCGGAAAAAGTATGGATATTTATAAATATCTCCGTCTGGACAAGCTTGACTGCTGTGTCGCCATCATCAAAAATGCCCGCAGCAATAAGATGGGGAAAAAGGATATCATCAAGATTGAATGTCCGCTTGAAATGATCGATCTCGATATTCTTGGCTTTATTGATCATAATATTACGATCAACATTATAGAAAATGAAACCGTTGTAAGAAAGAAAGCACTTACTCTTCCAAAAGAGATCCGTAATGTCATCCGCTGCAAAAATCCACGCTGCATTACGTCTATCGAGCAGGAGCTGGATCATGTCTTTATTCTCACGGATCCGGAGAGAGAAGAATACCGCTGCAAATACTGCGAAGAAAAGTATCAGAGAAAATAGTTTAATGAAAGACGGCACAGTCCAGATGGATTGTGCCGTCTCTTGTTTATTCTGTCATGAGATATGCGCATACATAGATGCCAGCATTGTCACGATCTCTTCGTCCGTAAATTTACTGCTGTCAATGCAGAGATCATACTGTTCCATATCATTCCACTTCTTGTCTGTATAATAATTGTAAAATATTCTTCTTTGTTTATCCATCTTCTTTATCAGCGCACGCGCTGTCTTCTCATCTGTCTTCGCACGTTCCACGACTGTCTCTATTCGTTTTTCCAGAGGTGCATAGATATAAACACTTCTGCATTGTCCTTCCAATATATCATTTGCACATCTTCCAACGATGACACAATCTTCTTTCTGCGCTATTTCCTGGATAACCTCTTTCTCTGCGGCAAACAGCACGTCGTTTAGTGGGTCATGACGATATTTTGGTTCCATCTGATACTGGTCATCCACCGGATACCGCCAGGAACTTGCCCTCGTCTCATCGATCTTTACAAGTTCCTCATATGGAATATCTATCCCTCTTTTTTCACTTGCCAGGAGAATCAACTCTTTGTCATAAAAATGAATTCCAAGTTCCTGGGCCAGTTTTCTCCCTATCCGCCGTCCATTGCTTCCGTACATACGGTTAATGGTAATAATGCGTTTACTCATATACTTGCACCTCCTCTGGTTTTCATATTAAAAGCCGTAGATCTCTACCTGTATTTTATCATTTTTTCAATCAAAAAGGAACCTGAATACAGATTTTTCTGTACTGGTTCCCAAAACATCTGTTTCTTCTCTTTCTATCAGATGGCATGAGCAGGACGGTAAGCCGGGTTATGTCTCGAACAGTCATCTATCTAGACCCCATGTCGCCACGGGGTTCCATCAACCCACCTAAAACACGACGGGCCGCCGTATCGTTTTCATTCGGTCTTTCTTCGGATGGGGTTTACATGTGCCCTCCCTGTTACCAGAAAGGCGGTAGTCTCTTACACTGCCTTTCCACCCTTACCGCATAAGCGGCGGTTTATTTCTGTTGCACTATCCTTGGAGTCGCCTCCACCGGACGTTATCCGGCATCCTGCCCTGTGAAGCCCGGACTTTCCTCGTCTGCTCCCTTTCGGGACTTGCATCCGCGACTGTTTGTCCTACTTATGCCTGTAATACCATACCATATCCATGTCTAAATGGCAAGCCCTTCATCAACAATCCGATCATTTCCATCTGCAGCAGTTGTGGCAAGTATGTCGCAGCGCTCATTCTGCGGGTGGCCATCGTGCCCTTTTACCCAGATAAAAGTGACGTGATGGTTTTCTTTTGCCGCAAGAAGTCTCTTCCAGAGATCCGTATTTTTAACCGGTTCATTCTTTCCTCGTTTCCAGTTTTTTTTGATCCAGCTTTCTATCCAGTGCTGGTTGAATGCGTTGACAACATACTGTGAATCAGAATAAACCTCCACCTCGCACGGCCGATTCAGCGCTTCCAGTCCGGCAATGACAGCCATAAGTTCCATCCGGTTATTTGTCGTCTTTACATAACCCTGAGAAATCTCCTTCGTGTGCAGTTCCCCTTTTCTATCTGTATATTCCAGAATCACGCCGTATCCTCCCGGTCCGTCCGGGTTGCCCCTCGCCGCACCATCCGTATATATTTTTACAAGCATATATGTTCCTCCTTTTCATCGCTTTTCCACTGTATCATCTCACGTACTTCCCTGACTTTTCTATGATCTTCCCCATTTCCGGTAATTCCGATCACAATGTCTTCCTTTCTCACGACAGATGGAAAGAAGAAATCACAGTCGGAAGCATCGGAGGCATTATTGACTGGAATCCCCCGTTTTCTACAGAGACGGGCAATCATCGCATTTACTTCCGGTTTGTCAGTTGCCGCGAAGACCATGAACATACTTTTTTCCAGATCCGTCTCTTCAAACTGCTTCTTTTTATAATGAACTTGTCCTGTCTTGATCCATGTCCGAAATTGCTCTTCGACACTCCCAGGTATCTTCGGAGCAATGACTTGGATCTTCGCTCCGAAGGACAAAAGAACCTGGATCCGCCGCTTCGCGACAGATCCGGCCCCGAAAAAAAGAATCTGTCTGTCATCGAGACGGATAAAAACAGGAAATCTGGGATATCTTTCTCTCACTTTATTTTCTCCTCTTCATTCACGGCGCTGTTTCTTCCCGGACAGGGGCCGCCGTTTTGATCTGACAGCCCCATTATACCACACCCGCTGCTCTAAAGTTTATCTTTTTTATACTGTCAGATAATGATGCAGACAATTCCTCCGTTGCTGTCGTTTACAATCTTCTGCATTGTATCCTGAAGTTTGACCTGGCATTCGTCGTTGATCATCGTGATCTTGTTTTTCATTCCATCCATGACAAGTTCCTCTATGGACTTTCCGAAGATATTCGTCTTCCACACGCCCTCTTCGCTCTCTTTTGCTTCTTTGATATAGCGGATGACATCTTGAGCCTGCTGTTCATTTCCCACGATCGGTGCGATCTCTGTTTCAATATTGGCTTGTATCATATGGATGGATGGCGCTTCGGAATGGATCTTTACCCCGTATTTGTTTCCCTGCCGGATGATCTCTGGTTCAGCCATCCGGATTTCCTCTTTGATCGGACTTACGACTCCATACCCTTTCATCTTGACACTGTCCATAGCGTCTTTCACATGGGCGTACTCTGTCCGGAGTCCGGACATCTCCTTCATGGATTTTAAAAGTTCATACTCATTGCGGATCTGTGTTCCTGTCATTTCGCTGAGCATTTCATAATAAAATTTTTCATAAACCCGTATCTCGATTTTTACACATCCTGTATCCATCTCAATCTTCTCCACTCGGACGGACTCTATGTACGTAAGTTCCGATTTCGGAATGCCGCCTACAAAATCTCTGATTTCTGTTCGTTCCTCCATCATTCTGCGGATTTCTCCGATTAACTCAGCCTTGATCTTATGTTCTCTCGGAAGCATTTCCACCCATTTGGGAATGTAGAATTCCAGTTCCGATACCGGGAATTCAAAAAGGATCGCCTCCATCATCTGATGGATATCCTCCTCTTTCAGCTGCTCACAGTTCACAGGAAGGACTGTCACTTCAAACTTATTCCGTATCTCTTCTGCAGTCTCCATCGCTTCCTTTCCATAAGGGCGGGAGGAGTTAACAAGCACGAGGAATGGTTTCCCGATCTCTTTTAGCTCCCTTATCGTCTTCTCCTCCGGATCGCGATATGACTCCCTTGGGATTTCTCCGATGGTTCCGTCCGTTGTGACGACAATCCCGATGGTGGCATGGTCGTGAATGACCTTTCTTGTTCCAATCCCCGCCGCTTTCGTGAACAGGATTTCGTAGTCGAACCACGGTGTTTTTACTTTTCGTTCTTCCCCATCCTCGATATGCCCTTTCGCCCCTTCCGTCATATATCCGACACAGTCGATGAGACGTACCTTTACCTTCACATCATCCGACAGAACAAGATCAGCCGCCTCTTTCGGAATAAATTTGGGCTCTGTTGTCATAATTGTCTTCCCAGACGAGGACTGTGGAAGCTCATCCATCGTTCGCGCCTTTTGATTCTCATCTTCCATATGCGGGATCACAAGAAGATCCATAAATCGTTTGATAAAAGTAGATTTCCCGGTACGGACAGGCCCTACCACTCCAAGATAGATTTCCCCGTTTGTTCTTGCCTGCATATCATGATAAAGCTGAAAACTTTCCATAATAAAATTACCCCCTTGTAATGCTGATACAAGTGTATGCATACAAGAGGGCTTTTAGACCTTGGAATCATCTACTCATTTTCCCAAGGAAGTTCACTGTGTTCTGTTTTTCTGTCCCGAAGCATTAGCTCTTTTACCGCTTCCCCCGGGTCTTTGCCGTCAAAAAGCACCGCGTTTACCTGCTCTACGATCGGCATGGACACCTCGTACTTTTTCGCAAGGGCCATAGCAGCTTTGGCAGAATAGACTCCTTCCACAACCATCTTTACTTCAGCCATGGCTTCCTCCATCGTCATCCCTTTTCCGATGAGATAGCCCGCCTTCCGGTTTCGGCTGTGAACGCTTGCACAGGTCACGATCAGGTCTCCTATTCCTGTAAGCCCTGTAAATGTCTGGATCTTTCCACCCATCTTTACCCCGAGTCTCGAGATCTCTGCGATCCCTCTTGTGATCAGCGCTGCCTTGGTGTTATCTCCGTAACCAAGCCCGTCGGCAGTTCCTGCTGCCAGTGCGATGACATTCTTCAGAGAACCGCCAAGCTCAATTCCCAGGATATCCGGACTTGTGTAAACACGGAACACTTCACTCATGAATACCTGCTGCAGATATTCTGCTGTCTTTTTCGTCCTCGCACCTACAACGCAGGTAGTCGGAAGCCCTCTTCCCACTTCTTCCGCGTGGCTTGGGCCTGAAAGGACAGCCACATCCGCCTGCGGCACTTCCTCTTCGATTTGCTGACTCAGCGTCATGAGCGTCGTCTCCTCGATTCCTTTTGCCACATTGACAAGAATCTGACCTTCCGCTACATACGGCCTCATCTTTCGTGCTGTCTCTCTCGTAAACGGAGAAGGAACTGCCAGCACGACGAAATCTTTGTCTTTGACTCCTTCTTCCATCACATTCGTAAAACAGATACTGTCCTGGAGCTTCACGCCCGGAAGCTTGCTTTTATGTTCTCTTTCTCTGTCAAGCTCTTTTACTTCTTTCTCATCAATGGACCATACAGTCACATCATTTCCGTTGTTTGTCAAAAGCCAGGCAATCGCTGTACCCCAGCTTCCAGCTCCCATAATACCAACTTTTGCCATACCATGCCTCCTATTTTTTCTTTCCGAAGCTGATTTTATTTTCCGTTCCGTTCAAAAGCCGGCCAATGTTGGCCCGATGTTTCCAGATGGCCATCAAAGCCAGAAAGCCCGCCACAACATACATCTCATAGAGGGGCGCTCCTTCCATGCCATAGTCTCCGATCTGCCCTCTTATTACCACGCCTGCAAAGAAAATGATCACGACCGCAATCGAACCGACGGATACATATTTTGTTGCTGCTACTATTGTAACAAATACAGCAAGCGCAATCAAGCAAATCCAGATATTCGTGGTAGCTGCAAGGAGCCCTGCCATAGCAGCGATCCCTTTTCCGCCTTTGAATTTCATATAAAATGGGAAATTATGTCCAAGCACAGCTCCCAATCCGGCATACATGGAAAGGAGCGGGAGAATGTCTCCTTTGGTATTTCCAAAAATCAGACGGGCGATAAGCACTGCAAAAATGCATTTGAAGCAGTCTCCAAAAAATGTAACGGCTCCTGCTTTTATCCCGAGTGTGCGAAGCGCGTTCGTCGATCCGGCATTGCCGCTTCCCATCTTTCTGATATCTACGTGGTGCAATTTTCCATATATGTAGCCTGTCTGAAACAGCCCAAAAATATATCCGATTCCAATGCAAATCAACCGTTCCATCTTACTGCTCCTTCTCCTTGCGCTCCCGGATAAAAAATTTCAGCGATGTCCCCTTAAATCCGAATGCTTCCCGGATCTTATTTTCCAGATATCTTGTATAAGAAAAATGCATCAATTCTTTATCATTGACAAAGATCACAAAAGTAGGCGGTTTTACGGAAACCTGGGTAATATAGTAAAGTTTCAGACGCTTTCCTTTGTCTGAAGGCGGCTGCTGCATTGCAACCGCTTCTGTCATGATCTCATTAAGTACACCTGTTGCAATGCGGAGCGTCTGATTCTCAATTACCATATCAATCATATCAAAAAGCTTTGGCAGCCTCTGCCCGGTCTTTGCGGACACATACATGATCTCGGCATACGGCATATAGGAAAGAACCGTTCGGATCTTCTTTTCGTACTCCCGCATTGTTTTGTCGTTTTTCTCGATGGCATCCCATTTATTGACAACAATAATGATACCTTTTCCTCTCTCATGGGCGATCCCCGCAATCTTAGCATCCTGCTCTGTCACGCCTTCCACTGCGTCGATGACCATGAGAACTACATCCGCCCGTTCCACAGCAGTAACTGTACGAATGATACTGTATCGTT
Source organism: Sellimonas caecigallum (assembly GCF_019754295.1). GTDB lineage: Bacteria > Bacillota > Clostridia > Lachnospirales > Lachnospiraceae > Sellimonas > Sellimonas caecigallum. The sequence goes on from NZ_VIRV01000001.1 coordinate 105,930, forward strand.
CCAGTTCTTCTTTTATCTTGTTCTTTCTGCGAAGTCCCGCTGTGTCGATGAATACATACTCTTTTCCATTATGGACAATGTTCGTATCAATAGCATCCCTTGTTGTCCCGGCAATATCCGAAACAATCACACGGTTTTCTCCCAATAATTTATTTACTATTGACGACTTCCCTACATTTGGTTTTCCGACGATAGCGATCCTCGGTCTGTCATCTTCTTCCTCTTCCTCTTTGTCCTCCGGAAAATAGGAAATAACCGTGTCCAGAAGATCCCCGATCCCAAGCCTTGATGCGGCGGATACCGGCGTCGGATCTCCGATCCCCAAATTGTAAAATTCATAGACATCCGGCATGAATTTATGAAAATTGTCCACTTTATTTACTGCCAGGATGACCGGTTTTCTGGCGCGTCTGAGCATGTCTGCCACTTTGGAATCCGCATCCACAAGCCCCTGTCGGACATCCGTGATAAAAATGATAACATCCGCCGTATCTATGGCGATCTGTGCCTGTTCCCTCATCTGGGAAAGGATGATGTCACTGCTTTCCGGTTCAATACCCCCTGTGTCTATGAGGGTAAATTCTCTGTCAAGCCAGGAAACATCCGCGTAGATACGGTCTCTTGTCACACCCGGTGTATCTTTTACAATAGAAATCATTTCGCCGGCCAGAACATTAAATAAGGTAGATTTACCTACGTTCGGTCTGCCGACTATTGCAACTACTGGTTTACTCATGTTTTCTCTCCTTTATGATCGAATCGATAAAATCCTGTCCGCTTGATTTTACAATATCTGTCTTCACTTGTAAAGCATCTTCTAATTCCTGTACTGTCACATCATCCAGAAATACCGGTTCGCCGCTTCTTAACATATTGCAAGGCAAGAGCAGCCTCTCCCCAAGTTCCTGTCCCTTAAGCTGACTGATCAGATCCTGACCTGTGATCAACCCTGACACTGTGATCCGCTCTCCGAAAAAGTCATTTCGGATTTTGTAGAGGTGTACTTTCAGATTCGGGCACTTTTCTTTCATCTTTTCCAGAAATTCTTTCAGGTAGTCATATGCAAGCACTCCGGTCGCCATGGAGATGTGGATCGTTCTGTCTATAGGTTCCAGGTTCTCAAACGCCTCCTGGAACTCATCTTTCAAAAGACGTATCATCCCCACCCCATTTTCCAGCTGAAGATACCCGTCATACCGTTCCGCCTCAGGCACTTCATAACCTGCCAGGATATACCACTCATCCCCTGCATGGATAAAATGATATCCATATTTCTTATAAAGCTTTTCCTGCCAGCGGTGGATTACCTCCAGCACTTCGCGCGCATCTTCCCTGGTAAACGGCTCAAGAGGATAAAGTCCGTCCCGGTATTTGCTCAATCCTACCGGAACGACCGACACGCTCTGAAGATTCGGAATATACCCGGAGAGATCACTCAGACTTCTCTCCAGCTCTTCCCCATCATTGAGCCCTTTGCACAGGACGATCTGCCCATTCATTGTTATCCCGCCCTCGTAAAGTCTGTCTACTTTCCGGAGAGCTTCCCCGGCGAACCGGTTGTGGAGCATCTTACAGCGAAGCTTGGGGTTTGTCGTGTGGAACGAGATATTGATCGGCTCCAGATGATACCGGATGATCCTGTCAATATCATGGTCGCTCATATTTGTAAGAGTAATGTAATTCCCCTGAAGAAAGGAAAGCCTGGAATCATCATCTTTAAAGTAAAGTGTCTCCCTCATCCCTTTCGGCATCTGATCGATAAAACAGAATACACAGTGATTCCGGCAAGAACGGTATTCATCCATCAACCCCTGTTCAAATGTGATCCCAAGATCCTCCTCATACTCTTTTTCGATCTCCAGCTCCCACTCTTCGCCGTCCGGTTTTTGGATCAGGACGACCAGGTATTCATCATTGACGTAGTAGTGATAATCAAATACATCCTCGATCTCATTGTCATTGATGGAAATCAGCTTATCGCCTTTTTCGATGCCCATCTCGCAGGCAATGCTTCCTTCCTCCACTGACGCTACAATATGCTCATGCTTTTTTGGCATCTGTCTCATGCTCATGCTTGTTTTTCTCCTGTTCTGCTTTCTTTCCTGTTTTCTATCATACTAAATTCCCTCTGAAAATGCAATTTTTTCGTTCCCTTTCTTGCCATCCCTCTAAAAAAATGGTATAAATTAGGGTAGCGTTAGCCTTTGCAAACGTAAAAAGAACCAAAATCTGGAAATACAAACGATATAGGAGACCAATAATGCCAAATATTCAATTACTGGAACAGGCTCTGCCTGTTGCCCCACTGAAAATCGCTGCTTTAAAAAGCTGCGAAAAAATGGGAGAGAAAGTCAATGACTACATTGTGCAGTTCCGCAAGGAATCCCTGAACAAATATGTAGACTCTGCACTTTTTTCTACTTATATGCAGGAAAACTATCTTGTAAAACACAGCTGTCCTCGGTTTGGCTCCGGGGAGGCAAAGGGTATTTTAAACGAGACGATCCGCGGAAAAGACCTGTTTGTGATGGTTGATATCTGCAATTATAGTCTGACTTACTCTGTAAACGGACATCTCAATCATATGTCGCCGGATGATCACTATCAGGATCTGAAACGTATTATTTCCGCTGCTACTGGAAAAGCCAGACGGATCAACGTTATCATGCCGTTTCTCTATGAAAGCCGCCAGCATAAACGCACGAAACGCGAATCTCTGGACTGTGCCCTTGCTCTGGAGGAACTGGTCGATATGGGTGTCTCCAATATCATCACATTCGACGCCCATGACCCACGTGTCCAGAATGCGATTCCATTAAAAGGATTTGACAATTTCAATCCGCCGTATCAGTTTATGAAGGCTCTTTTAAAAGCAGAACCTGAGCTTCAGACAGACAAGGAACATCTGATGGTCGTAAGCCCGGACGAAGGAGCTATGCACCGTGCTGTGTATTTTTCCAATGTTCTTGGCGTAGACATGGGAATGTTCTATAAACGCCGCGATTATTCCACGATCATCAACGGAAAGAATCCGATTGTTGCCCATGAATTCCTTGGCGATGACGTGAAAGGAAAGACTGTTATCATCGTGGACGATATGATCGCATCCGGAGAAAGTATGCTGGATGTTGCACGGCAGATCAAAGACCGCGGCGCATCCCGTGTGTTTGTCTGTACAACCTTCGGCCTTTTCACAGAAGGGTTCCAAAAATTTGACGATTACTATAATACCGGCTATATCGATCGTCTGATCACAACAAACCTTACTTATCTTCCGCCGGAAATTTATGAAAAACCATATTTTGTGGAAGCGGATATGAGCAAATTTCTTGCCATTATCATCGACTCCCTGAATCACGATATCTCCATCAGTTCGGTTCTGAATCCTACGGACAAGCTTCACGCTCTCCTGGATAAGCACCGCTTAAAAAAATAGGATAAGAGCCTTGTGCTCTTATCCTTTTTTGAATCATACAGTTATATCATCTTCAAAAAACGCAACATCTGTCGGAAAGATAAAACTTTCTCCCATTTTTTTGATCAGAATGATCCGCAGACGGTCGTTAAGATTTTTCTTGTCCAGCATCATCGCAGCTTTCAACTCTTTCATCTTTACCCCGGCGCTGATCGGAAGATCATAGGACTCCAGCACTTTTCTGAGCTCTTCTGCCGTCCCCTCCTCTGTCATTCCCTTCTTCTCCGAAATCTTCGTGATCTGATACATCCCAACTGCCACTGCCTCTCCGTGACTTTCTCTTTCATAGGCAAATTTCTGTTCCACAGCGTGTCCCAATGTATGTCCGAAATTCAAAAGCATCCTTTCCCCGGTGTCATATTGATCCTCCTCAACTATCTGTCGTTTGATATCCACACAACGGGCTATCACTCCCGTAAGCTCCTCTCCAAGCCCTTCAAACGACCTTGCCTTTTTCAGTATATCGAAGAGTCCTCTGTCTTTTATGCAGCCGTACTTGATGACTTCCCCCATCCCATCGTTGATATAACGTTTCGGAAGTGTCGAAAGGACGTCTGGATCGATGAGAACGAGCTTCGGCTGATAGAAAGCCCCTACGAGGTTTTTTCCTTCTTTCAGATCAACCGCCACCTTCCCTCCGACGGAAGAATCCACCTGAGCCAAAAGAGATGTAGGAATCTGTATGAAGGGAATCCCTCGCAGATAGGTCGCAGCTGCGAATCCAGCCATATCTCCTACCACTCCCCCTCCGAGCGCTACGATGAGATCGCTCCTGGAAAGTTTTGCCTGCAGAAGCTTTCCATAGATCTCCGGCAGGATCGCCATACTCTTTGATGCTTCTCCATGAGGGACAACCGCTTCGTAACATTCCCACTTTGTCTGAAGTTGCTCTTTCAGAACTTCTCCGTAATATCCATACACACGATCGTCTGAAATGATCATGATCTTCTTCCCGTGGAATACTTCTGCGATCAGATCCGCAGCCCTTCTCAAAACGCCTCTCTCAATAAAAATCTCATAACTCTTCTCCCCCAGATTTACATTCAATTTCATGTCCCTTCCCGCCTTTACTTCTTTCCTTGGAATATTTACCACTCTTTTCCTACTGCCGCTGCAATCTTAGAAAGCTGCTTTAAAAGGTCTGCATATTTTGTCGGTTTTAAAGATTGTCCGCCATCACACAGTGCCAGCTCCGGATTATTGTGAACTTCGATCATCAAACCGTCCGCTCCTGCTGCCACAGCTGCTTTTGCCATGGAATCCACAAGCCACCATTTTCCTCCTGCATGACTTGGATCGATGATGACCGGAAGATGTGTCATTCTTCTCAAAACCGGGATCGCCTGAAGATCCAACGTGTTTCTTGTATATGTTTCGAATGTACGGACCCCTCGTTCGCAGAGAATGACATTCTCATTTCCCGAAGCCATGATGTACTCGGCTGACATAACCCATTCTTCGTATGTGGCATTCAGTCCCCTCTTAAGGAGGATTGGTCTTTTTGTCTGTCCAAGCTGTTTCAGAAGATCAAAATTCTGCATATTTCTTGCACCAATTTGGATAAGATCCACTTTTTCATCAAAAATTTCAAGATATTCCGCCGACATCAGTTCCGTCACAATCGGAAGTCCTGTTTCTTCCTTTGCTTTACACAAAAGATCCAGTCCTTCCAAGCCCAGTCCCTGGAAAGAGTACGGGCTCGTACGCGGTTTGAATGCGCCTCCGCGAAGGAGATTTGCTCCTGCTGCCTTTACAGCCCGCGCCACTTCGATCACTTGCTCTTCCGTCTCAACAGAACACGGACCGGCAATCATTGCCATATGTCCGCCGCCCACTTTCACTCCTGACACATCCACTGTCGAGTCTTCCGGGTGGAACGCTCTGTTTGCCAGCTTATATGGTTCCTGGACATGCATGACCTTATCTACACTCCTGTCCACTTCAAACAATCTCGGGTCGATACGCACCGTGTCCCCGATACACCCGATGATCGTCATCTCTTCTCCCCTTACAACATGGGCTTCGAGACCTTTCCCTTCTACCATCTTTACTACCCGGTTCAGGTCCTCTTCTGCGGTTCTTGGCTTCAATACAATAATCATGATCTGTTCCTCCTGCTCTTTCTCCTGCATCGAAAATATCAAAACGGAATTTAAAAGGACTTTCCTGTGGAATAAAAAAGTCCTCTGGAAAACTCCAGAGGACGATCAATACCGTGGTTCCACCTCAATTCACAGCCATCTCTCAATGACTGCCTCAACAGGTACTCTCACAAAAAGATATACCTTTGCAGATAACGGCTGCTGCCGGAAATGCCTACTAGCCTGCGCATTCAGCACTCTACTCCAAGACGAATTCAGCAACACTTCTCGTATCCCATTCCACCAATCCGGGACTCTCTGTGACTTTCCATGATGCCTACTACTTCTTTTCACTGTATTTTCAAAGCAGATTCATTTTTAAGTTGTTTTTATCTTACTTCACGACAATCTGTTTGTCAACACTTTTTCTATCTATAGAATTGAAAATATTTTCCGCCATTTTGCATCGTTTCTCCTCTCGCCTGTGCAAGTTCTGATACCGTAACAAGCTGGAACCCCCGTCTCTGAAGCTCCGGTATGAGTCTGAGCGCCGCGTCGATGCTGGAAGAATGGATGTCGTGCATCAGTATGATATCCCCGTCTTTTACTTTAGAGAGAACAGCGTCCACTGTCTGCTGCATATCTTTTGTCTTCCAATCCTGCGTATCAATGGACCACATGATCATCGGCATTCCGACGTTTTCTTTGACAATGTCATTGACTGCTCCGTATGGTGGTCTCAGCAGAGTCGGCGGCTGCCCGCTCGCGTATCTTACTGCCTCATTCGTATCTTTGATCTGCATTTTTACATGCTGTTCATCCAGGTTTGTCAGTTTTGCATGATCATAAGAGTGATTGCCAAGTTCGCAGTTTATTTCCGTCATCTTTTTGACAAACTGAGAATATTTTTTCGCGTTCTTACCGAGCATAAAAAAGGTCGCTCTGGCGTTATGCTTTTCCAACTGTTCCAGCAGTTCTCCCGTCCTTGGTCCCGGCCCATCATCAAATGTAAGGGCGATCATCGGCTTATCCGGATCTGCTCCGCCGGAAACCGACTTCAGTTTTCCGTCATCTGCAAAGATACACTCCTGCACTCCGACCTTTTTCTTTCCGGTCAGCATTTTACCATCCGGATCAAAGTAATACCGATCCTCGCCGATGGTCTGCCAGCCTACGGCGGCACTGCCGTCATCTTTTAAGTAATATACTGCCTTTTTCGATTTGTGCCATCCGATCTTCATGCTGCCGTCTTTTTCAAAATAATATCGTGCTCCGCCGATAGTCTGCCAGCCTTTGGCCAGCTTGCCTTTCCTGTCAAAATAAAAGGTCTCTCCCTTAGACTTGATAAATTCATTTGCTGCATAAGTGCCGTCATTCTTTTTGAAGCGATCCTTGTCCCAGCTCCCGTAACTGTTTTTTACAGTTACCTCTCCGGTTTTTAATTCCAGCTTTACTTTTCCAAGCCATTCACTCTCCAGGGAATTCCTGAGATCACTGGAAAGCCGGATCTTGACCGGGAATGTCCCCTCCACCGTGCCGTCTGCACTGCACTCGATCTCGTACCCGTCTCCCCGATTCAGATCGTCTGCCAAATCCTGCACTGTATACTCTGCTTCCTTGCTCAGAAGCTTCGTTTTCTCTGTTTCTTTCACATGATCAGCAAACTTGGCCTTTGCCTTCAGTTCCGGGATCTGCCCATCCTGCATAATTTCTACAGAATCCGCGGTCAGACAAATGACTGTCTCATCTTTTCCTTCCGGCATGGACGGACCTCCGATCAGAATCATGACCAGCATACAAAGCAGCATACAGGCCGCTCCTGCAACTATCAGTCTCAAATTCTGCCGTTTTCTTTTTCTCCCCTTCACGGCATTCTTTTCCGGTTTTATCCGGAAGTCATGTCTTCTTTTTTTCATTCGTATACACCCCACAAAAAAAGTACGATATTTCTACACGTAGAAGTATATCGTACTTTTTCTTCGGAAACAAGAAACTTTTCCTCTGACATCATGAGATGATCCGAACTTTCAGGACATCCCGTATCTTTTCGATGTCCTTTTCCACTCCTTCCAGATTTTCTGCATCCACGTCAATCATTGTGTATGCGTATTTCCCCCGGCTTTTATTTGTCAGATCGGCAATATTAAGGTCTCTTCCCGCGAGAATTGCGGTAAACTGTCCAATCATGTTTGGAACATTGTGATGCAGGATCGTGATCCTGGCATTGCTGCCCCGCTTTCCCATATCACAGTCCGGATAATTAACCGAATTTCGGATATTGCCATTTTCAAGGTATTCCCGGATTTCTTTTACAGCCATTTTGGCACAGTTTTCTTCCGACTCTTCCGTGGACGCCCCCAGATGAGGAATAACGATAACCCCATCTTTTCCCGCAGTCTGCGGGTTTGGAAAATCTGTCACATATTTTTTCAGTTTTCCGTTTTCCAATGCATCCATGACATCCTGTTCATCGACAAGAATGTCCCGTGCAAAATTTAAAAGGACAGCGCCGTCTTTCATCTTTTGAACGGCGTCCTTCCCGATCATTCCTTTTGTATTTTCCGAAGCCGGTACATGTACTGTGATGTAATCGCACTGGCTGTATATTTCATTCACATCTTTCACATGTCGGATATGCCGCGACAAACTCCATGCCGAATCAACAGACAAATACGGATCGTACCCGTACACTTCCATTCCGAGATGAAGAGCTGCATTGGCCACCAGCGCACCGATGGCACCAAGACCGATCACTCCAAGTCTCTTTCCCTCGATCTCACAGCCCGCAAACTCTTTTTTCTGCTTTTCCGCCCTTTTTGCCACATCTGTTTCCCCGGCGTGAGCCTTGACCCATTCAATTCCGCCCATAATGTCCCTTGAAGCCAGAAGCATCCCTGCAATGACAAGTTCCTTTACCCCGTTTGCATTGGCTCCGGGCGTATTAAACACAACGATCCCCCGTTCCGCACAAGCTTCCAGCGGGATATTATTGACGCCCGCTCCCGCTCTGGCGACAGCCTTCAGGCACAGAGGAAATTCCATCTCATGCATAGACGCGCTTCTCACGAGGACAGCATCCGCGTACTCCATTGTCTCTTGTGCTTCATATGTTTCCGGAAAGATGTCCAGTCCGCTTTTTGAAATGGCATTCAAGCAATGATACTTATACATTCAGAATCTCCTTTTCATACTTTTTCATAAAGTCCACAAGTGTCTCCACACCTTCTCTTGGCATGGCATTGTATATACTTGCTCTCATTCCACCGACCGAACGATGTCCTTTCAGGTTGACAAGACCGGAGGCCTCGGCCTCCTGTATGAATCTGGCATCCAGATCTTTGTCCCCTGTCACGAACGGAACGTTCATGAGAGAGCGGTCTTTCTTCTTTACTGTCCCATGAAAAAGACTGCTGGAATCCAGGTAGTCATAGAGAATCTTTGCCTTCTCCTCATTGCGCTTTTTCATCTCTTCGAGTCCACCCAGATTCTTAAGCCAGCGGAATACTTTCCCGCAAATATAGATTCCATAAGCCGGCGGGGTATTGTAGAGAGAGCCCGCATCCGCGTGTGTTTTGTAGCGGAGCATCGTCGGTGTGCCTGGAAGGACTTCCTCTGTGATAAGGTCTTCCCTTATAATCACGATCGTCACTCCTGCAGGACCAATATTTTTCTGCGCTCCTCCGTAGAGTATTCCATATTTCGTCACATCTACAGGTTCAGACAGGAAGCAGGAAGAAACATCTGCAACGAGAGGTTTCCCCTTGGTATCCGGCAATGTCTTAAACTTTGTACCATAGATCGTATTGTTCTCACAGATATATACATAGTCCGCATCCTCCGAAATGGCGAGATTACTCAGATCGGGAATATAGGAGAATGTCTTGTCCTCGGAAGATGCCGCCACATTGGCTTTTCCATACTTCTGCGCCTCTTGCCAGGCTTTTTTTGCCCACTGTCCCGTAATGATATAGTCCGCCTTCTTGCGCCTCATAAGGTTCATCGGTATCATGGCAAACTGCGTGGATGCTCCGCCCTGCAAAAACAGGACTTTGTAATTATCCGGAATGGCAAGCAGATCCCTGAGATCCTGCTCAGCCGTCTGTATGATTCCGGCGAATGTTTTCGAACGATGGCTCATTTCCATAACAGACATTCCCGTCCCCCTGTAATCAAGCATCTCCGCCGCCGCTTCTTTTAAGACTTCTTCCGGCAATACGGCCGGACCAGCTGAAAAATTATATACTCTCTTCATTTTCCCTCCTGAATATCCGCCAAACATTCCCCATTCGCCCGGCTTTTATTTGATTTATTCTATTGCATCTTTTTCTTAAGATCCTCTTCGTCAAAAACTTTGTCTATAGCATCCCCAGGTGCAACCATCGGCCACACTTTGTCGTCACAATCGATCTGGCAATCAATGACAACCGGCTCGCCCAGACTTCTTGCTTTCTGAAATGCATCTTGGAATTCTTCTTTTGTTTGAGCGCGGAATGCTTTTGCCCCCATCGCTTCCGCCAGCTTTACAAAATCGACTTTATCATTGAGCACGGTTGCGGAATAACGCTGACCGTAAAACAGATTCTGCCACTGACGTACCATGCCAAGTACATGATTGTTGATCACAACCTGGATAATCGGAATCTGATGTCTCACTGCTGTGGCGATTTCATTCATATTCATACGGAAACATCCGTCCCCTGCAATATTGACTACACATTTGTCCGGGCGCCCCATCTTGGCTCCGAGAGACGCACCAAGACCATATCCCATTGTCCCAAGTCCGCCGGATGTAAGAAATGTACGCGGCTCTTTATATTTATAATACTGCGCCGCCCACATCTGGTGCTGACCGACTTCCGTGACAATAATAGCATCTCCTTCTGTCTGACGGTAAATCTCTTCCACAACAAACGGTCCTGTCAACACATCCGGATGGTATTTGAGCGGATATTTTTCTTTGTACGCTTCAATCGTCCGAATCCATTCCGCGTGATTCTGCTGGCTGATCATGGCATTCAGCTTTTTCAGCACGATACTGAGATCTCCGGTCACTCCGTGCGTAATAACAACGTTTTTGTTCATTTCTGCAGGATCAACGTCGATCTGCAGGATTTTAGCGTTTGACGCAAACTTGGAAGCATTTCCAGTTACACGGTCACTGAAACGAGCTCCAAGAACAACAAGCAGATCGCATTCACTTACACCGTGGTTGGCTGTCTTTGTACCATGCATTCCGAGCATTCCGGTATAATACGGATCCGTCCCCGGAAATGCCCCTTTTCCCATAAGAGAATCCGTAACCGGAGCATCTATCTTTTTGACGAATTCAAAAATTTCTTCGCTTGCGCCGGAAAGAACTGCTCCGCCTCCAATGAATATATAAGGTTTCTTTGCTTCCTGAATCATCGCTGCCGCAATTTTCAGGTCATTCTCGCACACATCCTCTTTTTTCTCAGGCGGCACGATCATCTTCGGCTCATATTCAGCCAGATTTGCCGTTACATCTTTCGGGATATCGATGAGAACCGGTCCTGGCCTTCCTCTTTTCGCAATGATAAATGCTCTCCGGATCGTTTTTGCCAGATCATTGACATCTTTTACGATATAATTGTGCTTTGTGATCGGCATCGTGATCCCTGCAATATCAATTTCCTGAAAACTGTCTTTTCCGAGCAGCGATACACCCACGTTGCACGTAATGGCAACCACTGGGATAGAGTCCATATATGCCGTGGCAATCCCCGTCACAAGGTTTGTTGCTCCGGGACCGCTTGTAGCAAAACAGACCCCCACTTTTCCGGTTGCTCTCGCATATCCGTCCGCAGCATGGGCTGCCCCCTGCTCATGGGATGTTAGAATATGTGTGATCTCATTTTTATGTTTATACAACGCATCATATACATTCAGGATCGCTCCGCCCGGATATCCAAAAACGGTATCCACGCCCTGCTCTTTTAAACATTCGATTACAATTTCTGCTCCTGTAAGCTGCATATGCTTTCTCCTTTACCGTTTATTTATATTCCGGGGACTGCAGAATTGCTCCCCTGTTGCCGCTGGTAACCATAGCTGCATAGCGGGCAAGATAACCTGTTGTTACCTTCGGAGGAACTGGTTTCCAGTTTGCTTTTCTCTGTTCCAGTTCTTCTTCCGGGACATCCAGTGTGATGGTAAGGCCAGGAATATCGATTTTGATGATATCCCCCTCTTCCACAAGCGCGATCGGGCCTCCCACTGCCGCTTCCGGGGATACATGTCCGATGGATGCCCCTCTGGACGCCCCTGAGAACCGTCCGTCTGTGATAAGCGCGACACTGGACCCAAGTCCCATGCCGGCAATGGCAGAGGTCGGATTCAGCATTTCCGGCATGCCTGGTCCGCCTTTCGGTCCTACATAACGGATCACTACCACATCGCCTGGGCGGATCTTTCCTCCTTTGATCGCCTCAATGGCATCTTCTTCGCATTCGAAGACTCTTGCCGGCCCCTCGTGTACCATCATCTCTTCCACTACAGCGGAACGCTTTACAACGCTTCCGTCCGGAGCAAGATTGCCTTTGAGAACCGCAAGGCCACCCGTTTCACTATATGGATGGTCGATCGGTCTTATGACTTCAGAATTTAAGTTTTCGCATCCAGCTATATTTTCTTTTACTGTCTTTCCTGTCACTGTCATACAGTCTGTGTGCAGAAGGCCTTTTTTGTCAAGCTCATTCATGACAGCATAGACGCCTCCCGCCTCGTTGAGATCCTCGATATATGTCGGTCCGGCCGGCGCCAGATGACAAAGATTCGGTGTCTTTTCACTGATTCCATTGGCAAAATCAATTTCGAAGTCCATGCCGATCTCGTGTGCGATAGCCGGAAGATGGAGCATGCTGTTTGTGGAACACCCGAGTGCCATATCGACAGTCAGTGCATTTAAAATAGCCTCTTTCGTCATGATATCTCTCGGACAGATATTCTTTCTCCAAAGCTCCATAACCTGCATTCCGGCATGCTTTGCCAGACGGATCCGTTCGGAGTAGACTGCCGGAATTGTTCCGTTTCCCCTAAGTCCCATACCGAGCACTTCTGTCAGACAGTTCATACTGTTGGCTGTATACATCCCGGAACAGGATCCGCATGTCGGACATGTCTTGCACTCAAATTCGTTTAATTCATTTTCGTCGATTTTTCCGGCAGCATAGGCACCGACTGCCTCGAACATACTGGAAAGACTTCTCTTTTCTCCTTTCACATGTCCTGCCAGCATCGGGCCGCCGCTCACAAAGATCGTCGGGACATTGATTCTTGCTGCTGCCATCAAAAGTCCCGGCACATTCTTATCACAGTTTGGAACCATGACAAGGGCATCAAACTGATGTGCCATCGCCATCGCTTCCGTAGAGTCAGCGATAAGATCACGCGTTACGAGAGAATATTTCATCCCGATATGTCCCATCGCAATGCCGTCACACACAGCAATTGCTGGAAATACGATCGGCGTCCCGCCTGCCATTGCAACCCCCATTTTTACTGCTTCTACGATTTTGTCAAGATTCATATGCCCCGGAACGATCTCATTGTAAGAGCTTACAATCCCCACAAGTGGTTTTTCCATCTCTTCTTTTGTGAGACCAAGCGCATTCATCAGAGATCGGTGCGGTGCCTGCTGCGTCCCTTTTGTTACTGTATCACTTCTCATTAATTCTTCCTCCTAGCTGCTTTTTTTCTCTATATGCCTCTTTTTCCGCCTTATTCTACTGCATTCTTTCACAGATCTTGTCACCCATCTCTTTTGTTCCGATCTGGGTACATCCTTCCGACATGATGTCGATCGTGCGGTATCCTTCTTTCAGCACTTTGGCAACGGCATTTTCGATGGCGTCCGCCTCTTTGTCAAGATCAAAGGAAAACCGGAGCATCATAGCTGCCGACAAAATGGTTGCGATGGGATTAGCGATCCCCTTTCCTGCGATATCCGGAGCTGATCCGCCGCTTGGCTCATAGAGGCCAAATTTTGTATCATTGAGGCTGGCGCTTGCCAGCATTCCGATAGAACCGGTTACCATGCTTGCCTCATCAGACAAGATGTCGCCGAACATGTTTTCCGTAAGTACCACATCGAACTGCTTTGGGTTTTTGACAATCTGCATGGCGCAATTGTCTACCAGCATATGTTCCATCTCCACATCCGGATATTCTTTCGCCACTTCCTCTACTACTTTTCTCCAGAGTCTGGAGGAATCCAGCACATTTGCCTTGTCTACACTCGTTACTTTTTTCCTGCGTTTTCTTGCAATATCAAATGCTCTCACAGCGATGCGCCGGATCTCTTTTTCATTGTATGTAAGGGAATCGTACGCGGTAAGAACGCCGTTTTCCTCCACTGTTTTTCTCTCTCCAAAGTAGAGTCCCCCCGTGAGCTCCCTCATGATCATAAAGTCAAAACCTCCCTGGGTAAGCTCCGGCTTCAGTGGACATGCCCCCTCCAATTCCTCGTAGAGGACAGCCGGACGAAGATTGGCAAAAAGATTCAGCTCCTTTCGGATTTTCAGAAGTCCTGCCTCCGGTCTTTTGGAAGGTTCCAACTGATACCATGGGGATGTCTTGGCATCGCCTCCAATCGATCCCATCAAAATGGCATCACATTCTCTTGCCCGCGCCACAGTCTCCTCTGTGAGCGGAATCCCGTGGGCATCGATGGATGCTCCCCCAAGAAGGAGTTCCTCATAAGAGAAAGTATGTCCAAATGCTTCCCCTGCTTTATTTAAAACTTTCACTGCTTCTTCTACGATCTCAGGTCCGATCCCGTCCCCTCTGATCACTCCGACTTTAAAATTCATGTCATCTACCTCCCAGAAAATCTGTTACAGAATATAATATAATATTTTCCCGTTCGTTTCAACCCTTTACCTTGCAAAAGTGTTTTACATAGAAAAAAAGAGGTCCTCCTATCAAAGGAATTCCTCTTTTTACATTGCTTCTTATTTTGTCTCTGCACCCGGTTTTTCCACCTGCATGATGGCTGCTTTCTGCATCGGGATACGGCAGTTCTTGTTGTTGCCGAACTCTACGATCACGTCTTCTTCTGTGATATCGATCACAACCCCATAAAAGCCGCTTGTCGTCAAAACTGTATCGCCAACTTCCATATCAGCAATCATCGCCTGGATTCTTTTCTGTTCTTTTTTCTGTGGTCTCATAAGCAGGAACCAAAGTCCGCCCAGGATCACTACATAAAAAAGGATCATGAACAACGGATTTGCAAATAATCCTCCGCTGCTTGACTGTGATAATACTGTGTATTCCATCGTTTCTTCCTCCTATTTCAGATAAACACTATTGCTATCATACACAATTTTTTCTGTTTCATCAAGTTCTTTTTTGCAATTTATACATTCTTTGTCTGTTCCATGCCAGCCAGCTTCTGCTTTTTGTACTCTTTGAATCGTCCTTCTTCGATGGCCTGTCTGATTTCTTCCATCATGGTATTGTAAAAATACAGATTATGGAGTACGCAGAACCGCATGCCAAGCATTTCTTTTGCTTTCAGCAGATGTCTGATATATGCTCTGGAATATTTTTGGCATACCGGACACTGACATCCCTCTTCGATCGGCCGGTCATCAAGCTCATATTTGGCATTAAACAAATTCAGCTTTCCCTGATTCGTATACACATGCCCGTGCCTTCCGTTTCTTGTCGGGTAAACGCAGTCAAAGAAATCCACTCCTCTTTCTACCGCTTCCAGGATATTGGCCGGCGTACCGACTCCCATCAGATATGTCGGTTTGTGAAGCGGAAGGTGTGGCACAACCGCATCCAGGATCCGGTACATCTCTTCATGTGATTCGCCTACTGCAAGTCCTCCGATAGCATAGCCCGGCAGATCCAGCTCGGATATCGCCTGCGCGTGGGCAATTCTGACATCCTCGAGAATCCCTCCCTGATTGATCCCAAAAAGCATTTGATCAGGGTTGATCGTATCCGGCAGCGAATTGAGCCTCTCCATCTCTGTCTTGCACCGCCTGAGCCATCTGGTTGTTCTTGCCACAGATTTTTCGATGTAATCCCGGTCTTTTGTGCTGGCCGGACATTCATCGAACGCCATGGCGATCGTAGACGCCAGATTGGACTGAATGCGCATACTTTCTTCCGGCCCCATAAAGATCTTTCGGCCGTCAATATGTGACTGAAAGTGCACACCCTCTTCTTTGATCTTTCTGAGTCCTGCCAGGGAAAACACCTGAAATCCTCCGGAATCCGTCAGGATCGGCTTGTCCCACACCATGAATTTGTGAAGTCCTCCAAGTTTTTTCACAACCTCATCTCCAGGCCGCACATGGAGGTGGTACGTGTTGGACAGCTCCACCTGTGTCCCGATTCGATTCAAATCCTCTGTGGACACGGCGCCTTTAATGGCTGCTGCTGTACCCACATTCATAAATACAGGGGTCTCAATGACCCCGTGTACCGTTGTGAACCGGCCTCTTTTGGCGAGGCCGTCACGCTTTATCAATTCATACATTCTTTATTCTCCGTTTCGTATTTGTTAAAAATGGCAGATGATCGGCGTAGATTCATTGATCAGATCATACAGTTTCTGTGCATCATCATATTTCATATTGATACAGCCGTGAGAGCCATGTGTCTTATACCAGTCTCCTCCGAAGCGTGTCTGCCACGATGCATCATGAAAACCGATATCTCTGTTAAACGGCATCCAGAATGCTACCGGAGATTCATATGAGTATTCTCCATTTGCCAGCTTTTCTCCTCTCAGAACCGCATTTTTGGTTTTGTACGTAAGATCGTAGCTTCCCTGAGGTGTATCATCACTTCCATTCGGTTTTCCTGTTACGATATCACAGTTCATGATAGCCTTTCCGTCCTGGAAAAACCAGAATTTCTGAGTGGTAAGATCTACCTCCGCGTAAGTGTTTCCGTAGTCGTTCATATCACCGTGATCGGCACCGCGCCTCGACCATTTTGGTTCACGTGTCACTTCTTTTCCACTCTCTATATTGGCTACCAGTGCAGCATATTCATCTTTCTGGTTCATACTCCATCCAAAATCTCCTCCGGATACATTGACCGTATCGCCCCGTCCGCTCACAAACTGTCTTGTTGTACCGACTGTATTATACTTCGATGCCAGCCCCTTTATATATGCCGTGATCTTTTCACTGTCGAAAGTGACCTGCATATTTTCGTCGACTGTGAGCCACTGAGAAATGAGTGTCTTATCTACCACCTCTGTCTTTGGCGAAAGATCGTAGGTAATCTTGCTGCCCAGGTACTGATTCATCTTTGTCACTGCATCGCTCACTTCCTGTGAATCAGACACATATTTCGGAAGCGTATAGCAGTTTTCTTCTTTCATATCCATTTGCGGCTGAAATCCGCTGATGTACGAATCCACTGCCTTTTTGAAATTTTCCACGTTGATCGCCGTACCTACTACTTCTGGCTGGACCACAAATTGATTTCCGTCGTATTTTGGCTGTGCGTTCTGCGACGGTGTCTGATTTTCTTCCTTCATACAGTCCAGGGAATTGATCACAGTCTCCAATTTCCCGGCATCGTATTCCACTCCCACAGATGCGGTCAGTTCGCTCTTTGACCACAGACATACCGGCCAAAGGAACGGATTCTGCTGATCTTTGACTTTCTCCAGATCATCTCCTGGTTTGTACGTAAGGTCGATGTCCTGTCCTGAGATCGTCTCCGTACCTCCATCGACTTCATTCAGCGTAAGCACATAACTGTCCACCTGTTTTCCCATGTATGTCTCCGCAGCCTTGACGCTCTTCCCTGAAAAATCATTTCCGTTTACTGTTGTTCCAAGATAAAAGTGGCTGTTGAAATAGAATGCTCCCCCAAGGTATACTACTGCTGCGACACCGATGATGCTGCCTGCTGCAATAGCAACCTTCTTACCAATACCTTTTCTTTTTTGTTTCCGAACCTCTGACTTTGGATTCTGATTTTGTCCTCTTTTCCTTGGACCTCGTTTGTGCTTGATTCGTTCTTTCTTTTTTGTTTCTTCTATATCAATCTGTTCCTTTCTTTTATTCATTTACCTTTACTCCCTTACTCTTAACTCATACATGGAATATTATAATATGTATATATAGAAAAGTACAGTGAAAATTTGTTGAAGATTGTCGGAAGAAATAAATACTTTTCTTTCTTTTTCAACAAATTTATCATTGCAGGGGCTTCTTCCTTTATATATAATAAAGCAATAACAAGACAGATTTTACATTAAACGAAAACAGGAGGAAATATTATGGCAGGTTCATCTTTTGGGAAAGAATTTCAAATCAGCACATGGGGTGAATCCCATGGTCCGGGCATCGGAGTTGTCATCGACGGATGTCCATCCGGGCTTTCTCTTTGTGCGTCTGACATACAGAAATATCTGAATCGCAGGAAGCCGGGACAAAACGCATATACGACCGCCCGCAAGGAAGCCGATGAGGCAGAAATCTTGTCAGGTGTCTTTGAGGGACGTACAACCGGCACTCCGATTTCCATCCTTGTTCGAAATACAGATCAGCGTTCCCACGACTATAGCCAGATCAAAGAGTGTTATCGTCCTGGGCATGCCGACTATACCTTCGATGTCAAGTACGGATTTCGGGACTATCGGGGCGGCGGCCGCTCCTCCGGCCGTGAAACCATCGGCAGGGTAGCCGGAGGCGCTGTAGCTTCAGCTCTTCTGAAAGAGCTCGGCATTACCGTGACAGCTTACACGAAAGCAATCGGTCCGTATGAAATTCCTACGGAGGAATACGATCTCTCCGCCATTTCCAGCAGTCCTCTTTTCATGCCGCATCTTGGTTATTCCAAAAAGGCAGAAGCATATCTGAAAGAATGTATGGAAAAGAAAGACTCCTCAGGTGGAATCATCGAATGCATTATCGAAGGAATGCCCGCAGGTATAGGCGAACCTGTCTTTCAAAAACTGGATGCGCTTCTTGCCCACGCGATGCTGTCCATCGGCTCCGTGAAAGGTTTTGAAATCGGCAGTGGATTTTCCGCTTCCCGCTCAAAAGGAAGTCTGAACAACGATGCTTTTTTCATGGATGAAGGCAAGATCGTTAAAAAAACAAACCATGCCGGCGGAGTCCTGGGCGGCATGAGCGACGGAAGTCCTGTTTTATTCCGCGTGGCCATCAAGCCTACTCCATCCATCTCCTCCATGCAGCATACCGTCACTTCAGGTTTGGAAGATACACAGATTTCTATCCACGGCCGTCATGACCCGGTCATTGTACCGCGTGCTGTTGTAGTCGTGGAATCCATGGCTGCCGTCACAGTCGCTGATCTTCTTCTTCAGAATATGCATTCCAGCATGGACGGTGTCCGCCGTTTTTACCTCTGATCTGAAAAATACGATAGAGTGCAGTCTTTTTTACTTTCTTTTGTAAAAAAGATTGCACTTTTCTTTTTTTTATGTATAATAGTATCCGGTGCGCTTGTTAAGCAATACTAAACTTTTTGTTTATTTTTATATGACACAGATACTGTTTCTGTAAAATCAGGAGAAGCAAAATGAACATAGGTGCAAAAATCAAAGAGCTTCGTATCGCGAAAGGTCTAACTCAAGAGGAACTTGCGGACCGCTGCGAACTTTCCAAAGGGTTCATCTCCCAACTGGAGCGGGATCTGACGTCTCCTTCCATTGCCACACTTGTAGATATACTGCAGTGTCTAGGGACCGATCTCCCGGGCTTTTTTTCGGAAGAAACCGAAGAACAGATCGTCTTTGGGGAAGAAGACTATTTTGAAAAGACGGATTCGGAGCAGAAACTAAAAATCGAATGGATCATCCCAAACGCGCAGAAAAATATGATGGAGCCTGTCAGAGTGACCATCGAGCCAGGCGGATCCACATATCCGGATGTCCCCCACGAGGGCGAAGAGTTCGGTTATGTCTTGTCCGGCAGCATTCAGATTCACGTCGGACCCAAGATCTATAAAGCCAAAAAAGGAGAATCTTTTTACTTTACTCCCCATGCCTCCCACTATATTACAGCAAATGGGAAGACAGGGGCGAAGTTTATCTGGGTTAGTACACCACCCAGTTTTTAAAATGAATTTCGGAGGATAATGCGATGCCAAACAAACTGATCGATATCAAAAACATTTCCAAATCATTCGATGACAATCTTGTCCTGGATGATCTTAATCTTTATATCCGGGAAAACGAGTTTCTTACGCTGCTTGGGCCAAGCGGATGCGGAAAGACGACTCTTCTCAGAATCCTTGGAGGTTTTGAAAAGCCAGATCAAGGACGCATTCTTTTTCAGGGCAAAGATATTACCGACCTGGCCCCGAACAAACGTCAGCTCAATACCGTATTTCAGAAATATGCTCTTTTTACCCATATGACTATCGCGGAAAATATTGCGTTTGGTCTGAAGATCAAAAAGAAATCGAAATCTTATATCCAGGACAAGATCCGCTACGCTCTAAAACTTGTCAATCTGGACGGCTTTGAAAACCGATATCCGGACTCTCTAAGCGGCGGACAACAACAGCGTATCGCCATTGCCCGGGCGATCGTAAATGAACCTAAAGTACTTCTTCTTGATGAACCGCTTGGGGCTTTGGATCTGAAACTCCGCCAGGATATGCAGTACGAGCTTATTCGTCTGAAAAATGAACTTGGCATTACTTTCATCTATGTAACGCACGACCAGGAGGAAGCACTTACCATGTCTGACACCATCGTTGTCATGAACCAGGGCTATATCCAGCAGATCGGAACACCGGAAGATATTTACAACGAGCCGCAGAACGCTTTTGTGGCCGATTTCATCGGGGAGAGCAACATCCTTCCTGCCATCATGGTGCAGGACAAACTCGTCCAGATACTCGGCACAAATTTCCCTTGTGTAGATACAGGATTCGGGAAAAACGAGCCGGTAGACGCAGTCATCCGCCCGGAGGATATCGATCTTGTGAAACCGGAAGATGGCATCATGGAGGGTGTTGTGACGCATCTGATCTTCAAAGGTGTCCACTACGAAATGGAGGTAACGGCCCACAATTTCGAATGGCTCGTACACAGTACCGACATGTTTCCTGTCGGAACGAAGGTTGGCATCAAGGTGGATCCATTCGATATCCAGATCATGAAAAAACCGGAATCTGAAGATGAGGAGGCTGCGGCTGCTGATGAATAAGAGAAAACTCCTTGCAGGGCCATATCTGTTCTGGTCCGTCTCCTTTATCATCATCCCGCTTTTTATGGTCATCTACTACGGTCTCACAAATGATAACGGAGATTTTACCTTGAAAAATCTTGCTGCCATGGCAACTCCGGAAAATTTAAAGGCACTTGGACTTTCCCTCCTTTTGTCTGTCATCAGTACCACGGTTTGCCTGCTTTTGGCTTACCCGCTGGCCATGATCCTCACAAATATGAAAGTTGGAAAAAGCAGCTTTATTGTGCTGATGTTCATCCTTCCGATGTGGGTAAATTTTCTGCTTCGGACACTTGCCTGGCAGAATCTGCTGGAAAACAACGGCGTCATCAATACCTTACTTCGGTTTTTAAATCTGCCCACCATTGATATCATCAATACGCCGTACGCCATCGTACTTGGAATGGTGTATGATTTTCTGCCATTTATGGTGCTCCCGATCTACAACGTACTGTCGAAAATTGATCAGAACGTGATCTCTGCCGCCAGAGATCTGGGCGCCAACAGTTTCCAAACTTTTCTAAAGATCATCTTTCCGCTGAGTCTTCCGGGTGTAATCAGCGGGATTACCATGGTCTTTGTGCCATCTCTGACAACCTTTGTCATCTCCGACCTCCTGGGCGGAAGCAAAGTCCTTCTGATCGGAAATGTCATCGATCAGACCTTTACTCAGGGAAGCGACTGGCACACAGGAAGCGGATTGTCGCTTGTCCTTACGATTTTCATCGTGGCAAGTATGATCCTCGTGGCAAAATACGATAAAGAAGGAAAGGGGGCGGCATTCTAAATGAAAAAGACATTACAGAAAATCTATCTTGCTTTGATCCTGATCCTTTTGTATGCGCCGATCCTCACTCTTGTGGTGCTCTCCTTCAACGCATCAAAGACCCGTTCAAAGTGGGGCGGCTTTACCGGAGAGTGGTATGTTGCCCTCTTTCAGAATGAATCGATCATGAACGCTCTCTACACGACACTGATCATAGCATTCCTTTCCGCCTTGTTTGCAACTATCCTTGGGACGATGGCTGCCATCGGACTGCAGGCAACGAAAAAGAAATTACGTTCCGTGTTTCTGACCATCGCAAATATTCCAATGCTGAATGCGGAGATCGTAACAGGGATTTCCCTTATGCTTTTGTTTTTGGCTTTCAGAATGACCCTTGGATTTACTACGATCCTTTTGGCACACATTACGTTTAACATCCCGTATGTAATGCTGAGCGTACTTCCGAAGCTGAAACAAACGGATATACACACTTACGAGGCTGCGCAGGACTTGGGTGCTTCCCCGCTGTATGCCTTTTTCAAAGTAGTATTCCCTGATATCCTGCCGGGAGTACTCTCCGGGTTTCTCATGGCATTTACCATGTCCCTGGACGATTTCATCATCACACACTTTACAAAAGGACCTGGGGTAGATACCCTGTCCACAAAGATCTACAGTGAAGTCCGAAAGGGGATCAAGCCGGAAATGTACGCGCTCTCTACCCTGATGTTTGTGACTGTGCTTTTCCTGCTCGTTCTCATCAACACAGCTCCGCCAAAGAAGCTGACAAAAGAAGAGCGTCAAAAACAACGTAAAGCCGTGCGGATCAGCCGAACGATTTTCCGCAAAGTAGTCCCAGCAATGCTCGTGATCGTCATTGTTGCCGGAGGATTTTTCTACAACTCCAAACAAAATTTTGCAAATGGCAGCAACCGCGTTATCGTGTACAATTGGGGGGAATACCTGGATCCGGAAGCCATTACCATGTTTGAGGAAGAGACCGGTATCGATGTCGTCTACGAAGAATACGAGACAAATGAGATCATGTATCCGAAGGTCGAGTCCGGCGCCATCGCGTACGATGTCATCTGTCCGTCCGACTATATGATCCAGCGGATGATAGACAATGATCTCCTTGCAAAAATCAACTTTGACAACATCCCAAATATCAAAAATATCGGACAGACATACATGGAACAGTCCCGTCAATTTGACGCGAACAATGAATATTCCGTCCCTTACTGCTGGGGAACTGTAGGGATCCTCTACAATAAGAAGATGGTAAAAGAGCCGATTGAAAGCTGGTCTGTCCTCTGGGATGAAGACTACAAAGACAGCATTCTCATGCAGGACAGCGTCCGGGATGCATTCGGTGTCACATTAAAATATCTTGGATACTCCCTGAATTCCACAGACCGTGATGAACTTTATGAAGCGCAGGAGCTTCTTATAGAGCAGAAACCTCTCGTTCAAGCATATGTCATCGACCAGGTCCGTGACAAAATGATCAACAATGAAGCTGCCATCGGCGTGATCTATTCCGGGGAAGCAATCTACTGTCAGCAAGAAAATCCGGATCTTGAGTACGTGATCCCGAAAGAAGGTTCCAATATCTGGATCGATTCCTGGGTTATCCCGAAAAATGCCCAGCACAAAGAAAACGCAGAAAAATTCATCAATTTCCTCTGCCGCCCGGATATCGCGCTGATGAATTTCGAATTCATTACTTACTCCACTCCAAATACGGCAGCCAGGGAACTGATCGAAGATCCGGCAATCCGCAACAGCCGGATTGCATTCCCGGATGCTTCCGAGTTGGAAGGCTGCGAGACATTTAAGTTCCTGGGAGATAAAAATGACCGCATCTATAACGAACTTTGGAGACAGGTTAAATCAAAATAAAAAAGGAATCTGCTAAATATGATCCGAGAATTCACTTACCATATCACAGAACAGGATATACAGAAAGCGCCTTCTGGCGCACTTCTTACGATCCAAGGCTTTTTAAAAAGCCTTGGATATTCTCATTCTGTCATTGTTTCTCTGAAACGCACGCCGCAAGGCATCGTAAAAAACGGAGTCTGGGCAAGAACCGGAGATGTACTTCACGCGTCGGACACTCTTCAAATCCGTATTGAGGAGACGCTCTCCTCCGCCAACATTGTCCCCATCCCTCTGCCTTTTCCTGTTGTTTACGAAGATGCTGATCTGCTTGTCATCAACAAACCGTCCGGAATGCCGATCCATCCTTCACAGGGAAACTATGACAACACGCTGGCAAATGCAGCCGCTTACTACTATCAACAGAAAAAGGAGCCTTTTATCTACAGGTGCATCAACCGTCTGGACCGTGATACAACGGGCCTTCTTATTCTGGCAAAACATTCTTACAGCGCCTCCCTTCTATCCCAAATGGTGGCAAACCGAGATATCCACCGTGAATATCTGGCTGTTGTCAAGGGCAAAACCGAACTGTCCGGTGTTGTGGAAGCCCCTATCGGCAGGAAGGAAGGCTCTACGATCGAACGCCAGGTAGATTTTGAGCATGGAGACTATGCTCGGACTATATATCGGCGGCTGTACTGTGAGGGAGGATACTCCCTGCTATCTCTCTCACTGGACACGGGACGCACACATCAAATCCGGGTGCATATGAACTATATCGGCCATCCTCTGCCCGGAGACTTTCTATACTGTCCGGATTACACAAAAATAAGACGGCAGGCTCTTCATTCCTACCGTCTCTCTTTTCTGCATCCCATTACAAAGGAAGCGCTTTCCTTTACGGCTCCGCTCCCTGACGATATGCGTGCTTTCTTTACACTTCAAAACATCCCCCTCCGATAAATTCCCTCAAAAGGGAATTTGCGGGGATGTTATCTGAACCGATTCCCAGAAAATAATCCAGAAATTTCAAAAGTCTCTTAGCTTCCGGATATGCCGGAGTGTCAGGGCAGATGCCAAACAACAGCGGCTCCACGTATTGCTTTAGCACAGCCAGCTCATAGATCAGGGCGGAATTGAACATGATATCCGCCTCTTCCTGGTACGGGAAAATATTTCTCTCCTCCCCTCTTCTCACGGAATACCACATGGCGATAGTCCTGTCTGCCGGCGTTCCTCTCGTCCTTGCATCTCTCACAATCCTCCGTATAAGACGTCCGTCTGTTGTCGGGATTCGGTTATGTTCATCAACATTCAGCTGTGTCAGAGCACTGATGTAAATGCGGAATTTGTTTTCCCCCGGAAGCATCTTTGTAAGCTCTGGATTCAGACAATGGATCCCCTCTATCACAAGGATGTCATTCTCTTCCATCCGGATTCTGTGACCGTTATATTTGCGCTGTCCGGTCACGAAATCAAAGGTAGGGATCTCCACTTCCCTGCCTTCCAAAAGCCCCCGCAAATCTTCGTTAAACTGCTTTATATCAATAGCTTCGAGACATTCAAAGTCATAATTCCCTTTCTCATCCTTGGGCGTATGCTCTCTGTCCACGAAATAATTATCCACAGCCAGTGGATGCGGCCTCATCCCATTTACCCGAAGCTGAATGGACAGCCTGTGCGAGAACGTTGTCTTTCCGGAGGAGGACGGTCCCGCAATAAGAATAAATTTGATATTTTTCCGGTTTTTGATCATCTCGGCAATCTCGGCGATCTTCTTCTCCTGCTGTGCTTCCTGCACAAGCACCATATTCTGTGCCCCGGCCCTCGTAATTTCAGAATTCAACGCCCCGACTGTCTCAATCCCAAGCATATCTCCCCATTTTGTAGACTCCTTCAGCACGTCAAATAATTTTTTCTGCGGCCGAAAAGGAGGAACAATTCTAGGATCCTGCAAAGTCGGCATTTGGATCACAAATCCCTCGTCATACAGATGCAGGGAAAAATACCGGAGATATCCGGCGCTTGGCACCATGTATCCATAATTGTAATCCTCAAATCCGTTCATCCGATAAATATTGACTCTGGAACTTCTTCTATACCGGAAGAGCTCTTCTTTATCGTACATCCCATACTTATGAAAAAGATCGACAGCCTCATCCGTCTGAATGCTCCGTTTGCAGAACGGCATATCCTCTCTGATGATCTCGATCATTCGGTTTTCAATTTTTTCCAGTATCTCTTCATCGACTTTCCTATTTCCTTCGATAATACAGTATAGTCCCTGATCCACAGAATAATGGATCCGTACCTTGTCGACGTGTTCATGCCCTAAAGCATCATACACCGCCTTTACAAGCAGAAAGCTCATGCTTCTCTTATATGTCTTATGCCCAGCGTTGTCCCCTGTCGTCACGAAGACAAGCTCGCAGTCGTGTTCCACTTCTTTGAAAAGCTCTTTCAGTTTTCCATTATCAACAACTAGAACAATGTCATTTTCATACATGCTCTGGCGCTCTTTGGCGATTTCCAGATAGGTCGTTCCATCCGGGTAGCATTTCTTTTCTCCGTCCGGAAATGTGACGGTATAAACTTTCTGCATTTCCAACTCTCCTTTCGGATCAGACTATAGAAAAAGGTATTTTTTTTGGCATGGAGAGGAGACATACTTCTCCTTTGAACTGTTCTTCCAGAAGCTCCTTCACATCTTCTATAAACAAATATTCCAGCCCATAGTGTCCGGCATCGATGATCGAAAGCCCCTGAGCCGCCGCGTCGATTCCTGTATGGTGCCCAATGTCGCCTGTTACAAGCACATCCGCCCCCTTTTTCAGAGCCTCAGGAATGACACTGCTGCCCGCTCCTGGGCATACTGCCACCTTCTGAATCTTTTTCTCCCCTCCAAAACAGCGCAGACCGCACAGACCAAACCGTTTCCGAACCCGTTCCGCGAACTCGGTCACAGACACTTCTGTACTCAGTGTTCCGATACATCCAATGCCGACTGCCCGGCCATCTTTCTCTCCTGTCACTTCCAGAGGAAGAGCGCCTGTCAGTTCCAGTCTATCCGCTGCAAGCAAGCCCATCCTGCACACATCGTAATTGGTATGCATTGCATAATATGCAATATCCTTCCCAAGTAGTGTTAAAATCCTTTTTCCGATGAAATCTCCATCAGTAATCCGCTTTACAGCGCTAAACAAAAGTGGATGGTGGGAAATGATCAGATCCACACTTTGTTTTACTGCAGTTTCCACTGTCTCATCATCCACATCCACAGTAATGAGGACCTTTTTTACTTCTTTTTCTTCTCTTCCCAGCAGAAATCCGCTGTTGTCCCAGTCCATGGCGTATTCTTCCGGCGCCAGACCAGTTAGTATTCTTCTGATCTCTCCTGCATTCATATCATTTCCTCCGTTTATTCCCTGGTTCCTTTTGCGGAAAAGGCGGACTTTGCTTTCTCAAGTATCGTGATCTCTTCTTCCAGATTACGGATCCTTTCCCGTATCCTATCCGGTTTTTCTGCTATCTCAAACAATTCCTCGCGAATCCGTGTCTTTTTCGCCCACTCCCGTTCCAGGAAAGACCAAAGCACCTGATCTTTCTTCTCCAGAAGGCATCTTCCGAACAGATACTCCTCCTCCCGATACGGCTGCGTCTCCTTCTTTCCTGGTATCGCCCTCAGCATAGGATAATATTTGCCATCTTCATATACCATATTCTCCTCATCGATAAAAAATCCGTTTTTGATCAGAAATCTTCGCACCTTTCCAATCTCAGACTGAGGTTGAAGAATACACTCTTTCAAAGATGCCGCTACTTCAGGGCTGTCTGACAATATCTTTATAATAAGAGCGCCGCCCATTCCGGCGGCGACCATACTCTCTGTTTCTTTCACATCCAGTTCTTTCAGACCGTCCGACTTTCTTGTCTTTATTTTGCTGCAAAGTCCGTGTTCCTGAATATGTTCCCGGGCCCGCATAAGGGGCCCATCGTTGATATCCATCGCGATTGCGGATGGAATTACTCCCTTCTCTACAAGGAAGATCGGAATATAGCCATGATCTGTTCCGACGTCCGCAAGACGCATCCCTTTCGTCACGAGAGACGCAACCGCTTCCAGTCTCTTTGACAATTCCATATATTCCTCCTAATCCAGGTAATCTCTCAGTTTTCGGCTTCTGCTTGGGTGGCGCAATTTTCTGAGTGCCTTCGCCTCAATCTGACGGATACGCTCTCTTGTGACATCAAACTCCTTGCCGACCTCTTCCAGCGTCCTTGCACGGCCATCATTCATGCCAAACCGAAGTCTCAGCACTTTCTGTTCTCTGTCTGTAAGTGTGTTCAGCACTTCACTCAGCTGCTCTTTCAGAAGGGTCGACGCTGCTGCCTCGGCTGGTACCGGAACATTGTCATCCTGGATGAAATCTCCAAGATGGCTGTCTTCCTCCTCTCCGATCGGTGTCTCAAGGGAAACTGGTTCCTGAGAAATCTTCAGAATCTCACGCACCCTGTCTACCGGCATGTCCAGTTCTTTTGCAATCTCTTCCGGCTGCGGCTCCCTTCCCAGTTCCTGAAGAAGCTGGCGGGATACCCGGATTAATTTGTTGATCGTTTCCACCATATGGACTGGGATACGGATCGTTCTTGCCTGGTCTGCGATCGCTCTCGTGATCGCCTGGCGAATCCACCATGTAGCGTAAGTACTGAACTTAAATCCCTTCTGATAATCAAATTTCTCCACTGCCTTAATAAGACCCAGGTTTCCTTCCTGAATCAGGTCAAGAAAGAGCATTCCACGCCCCACATAACGTTTCGCGATACTTACCACAAGACGTAAGTTTGCCTCTGCAAGACGTTTCTTAGCGCTTTCGTCGCCTTCTGCCATTCTCCTTGCCAGATCGATCTCTTCCTCCGCGCTCAGAAGCGGTACCTTTCCAATCTCTTTTAAATACATCCTCACCGGATCTTCAATGCTGATTCCATCCGGGACAGAGAGATCGATCTTCTCCATATCCACTTCGTCCTCTTCGTCCGAAAGGATCAGATCATCAATATCTGCATCCAAGTCATCGTCGTTTACCATGCGAAGAACGTCGATATTGACGGCTTCCAGATATTCGTATACCTTCTCCATGTGCTCTGTATCCAGTTCCATGTCAGCGAAAAAATCATTGATCTCCTGAATCTCCAGCACGCTCTTCTTTTTCTTTCCGAGTGCGACCAGTTCTTTAAGTTTCTCTTCAAATTTCGCTACGTTTTCTTCCATGCTTTTGTCCATCCTCTCATCGCTAGTTTCTATCATATCATCCTAATTTATGGAAATCTGTATCTGTTGCAGTTTCTGCAGATCCTTCTTTGCCTCCATCAGCCGCTGCAGTCCTTTGATATCCGTCGGATCCAACGCCCGTGTAGCTTCTTCTATGCTGTGATTCTTGACCCGTATCACGGTCTCTTTCAGAGCCTTTTCCTGCTCTTCCTTTGTGGACAGCTCTTTGATCTTTGTGTGGAATAAAGAGGCCGCTTCTTTATGCTCCTCTTCTTCCGTAAAATAGTTCAAGATCTGGGCCGGATTGAGTCGTCCTGCTTCGTATTGTTCATACAGCAGTTCTGCCACTTTCCGGTACGGAACGCCAGGGAAATCTTCCGGCGAAATATATTTCTTAACCTGGGCAAACACTGACATATCTTCGATCATCCATGTAAGGAGAATTTTCTGTGACTTCAGGTTCCCATCCTCTTTTTCCCTGTTTCCTTCCGTCTTTTTTGCCCTTTTTACCGGAACGGCAAGGCCTGATACGACGGCCATCTTCGCCACCAGCTTTCTAAGATTCTCAAAGGAGACTTTGTATGTTTTTGCTACCGCTTCAATGTAATTGTTCCGTTCAATCTCCTCATCGAATGTCCCGAGTCTTCTGGCCGCTTCTTTCATAAATTCAGTCTTTCCTTCCGGAGAAGCCATATCAAACTGCTTTTCCAACACTTCCAAACTGAACATAAATCCGTTTCGTGCTTTTGAAATACGCTCTTCAAATGCCTTCGGACCAAGATTTTTAATAAATTCATCTGGATCCTTATATGGATCCATCCGGATGACCTTCGCACTGATGCCGGCATCTTTCAGGATCGGAACAGCTCGAAGCGCTGCTCTTGTCCCCGCTTCATCGCTGTCATATGTCAGATATACTTCCTGCACATACCGTTTGATCAATGAGGCATGTCCTGCTGTGAGAGCAGTCCCAAGGGATGCCACAGCATTCGTAAATCCTGCCTGATGAAGAGCGATAACATCCATATACCCCTCACACAAAAGAAAATACGGCTTTCTTGTCTGTCTTGCCCGATTCAGTCCATAGAGATTTCTGCTCTTATCAAAAATGGGAGTTTCGGGCGAATTGAGATACTTGGGCTTACCCTCTCCCATCACTCGTCCGCCAAATCCGATTACTCTGCTGTTTGCATCCATAATTGGAAACATAACCCGATTCCAGAACTTATCGTGCAGACCGTATTTCTCATCCGCACTTGCAAGACCAGCCTGTATGATCATCTCATCCGAATACCCCTTCATCTTCAGATATCGGCTTAGATCATCACTGTATTTGTTTGCATATCCAAGCCCGAAATGTACAATCGTATCCTCCGAGAGTTTTCTCCCTGTCAAATACTCATGTGCCGTCTTTCCTTTCTCGGATTTTAATTGGGCATAATAATATTTGGCAGCCAGCTTATTGATTGCTAGAAGTGTCTCTCTGATTCCTGCCCTTCTTCTTGCTTCCTGCGACTCGTCTTCTTTTGGCAGATCCACACCTGCACGCTGAGCCAGATGCTGAAGTGCTTCCGTAAAGGTATAATGTTCATATTCCATAAGAAACGTAAATACATTCCCTCCTGCTCCACATCCAAAACAGTAATACATCTGTTTATCTCTGCTCACAGAAAAGGATGGAGATTTTTCATTGTGGAAAGGGCAAAGTCCAAACCAGGAGTTTCCTTTTTTGGAAAGTCTAACGTAGGATGAGATCACATCCACGATATCATTTTTCATCCTCACTTCTTCGATCAGTTCTTCTGAGTAATACAAGTCTGTCCCTTCTTTCACATATGGTCATAATCTCCTACATAAGTTATATTCGACAAAAGGTGGTAATTTCCTTTTTTTACTTCAAAGTTTTTTCGAAATTTTTTTAGTTTTTCCTACAACTCAATTATTTTTCTTTTTCCAGCCGTTTTTTTATGGCATCTACGACTGTCTCGAGTACTTTGATCCTTGCGTAGTATTTGTCATTTCCTTCCACAATGATCCACGGCGCCTGCGGCGTAGATGTCTTGATGATCATCTCTTCTACCGCCTTCTCGTAGAGATCCCATTTTTCCCGATTTCTCCAGTCTTCTTCTGTGATCTTCCACTGCTTGTCCGGATTTTCCTGGCGCTCCCGGAATCTTTTCTCCTGTTCATCTTTGTCGATCTGCATCCAGAATTTCAGCACGATGGCTCCCGCATCCGTAAGCTGTGTCTCCATCTCGTTGATCTCCTTATACGCCCGTTTCCATTCCTGCGATGTACAGAATCCCTCTATTCTTTCCACCATAACTCTCCCATACCACGTCCGGTCAAATATGGCGATATGTCCTTTCTTCGGCATTTTACACCAAAATCTCCAGAGATAATGGTGTTTCCGCTCGAGATCGTTAGGAGACGCTGTTGGAATCACGACAAATCCCCTCGGGTCCAGAGCCTGAGTAAGTCTCTTGATGGCGCCGCCCTTCCCCCCTGCATCCCATCCTTCAAAACCGAGCACAACAGGAATCCGCTTTTTATATAATTCACCGTGCAGACGTGCCAGTTCTTTCTGCAGTTTTGCCTTCTTCTTTTCGTACTTTTCTTTTGGGCATGCAAGTGTCAGATCAGCCCGGTTCAGAACAGAACTCTCCTCATCCATATCAATTCCACATTCTATCGTCCCCGGTTTTTTCCCTTTCTCCAGCGCTGTCTCCATAGCTGCGATTACCGTCTTATAAATCTTAACTGTAGCATAACGTTTATCCGTGGCCTCCACGATTGTCCACGGCGCATACTCCGTATCAGAACGCTTCAACATCTCCTCATTGACTGCCAGGTATTCCGGATAGCCTTCGTTTCTCTTCCAATCGTCTTTTGTCACTCTCCACATCGTTTCCTTGATAGAGGAAAGTTTCTCAAACCGTTTTTTCTGTTCTTTCTGATCAATAGCAAGAAACAGCTTTATAATCAACTGTCCGTCATCTGTCAGTTCTTTCTCAAATGACAAGATCGCCTGGAATGTCTGATTCAATTCTTTCTTCGTCAGCTGCTTCTCAAAATGCTCCTCCAGTACTCTCCTGTACCAGCTCGTATCAAAGACCGCTATCTTCCCCTTTTCCGGCGTCTTCATCCAGAATCGTTTCATATAAGGATAAAACTTTTCATCTTCTGTCTCTTTTTTTACAGCGAATACTTCGAATCCTCTTGGATCCAGAGCCTGGATCAGCTTTCCGATCTGAAGCCCTTTCCCTGCAGCATCAAATCCCTCAAAAACAATCATGACCGGAATTTCTGCTTTCTGGCATTCCCTCTGCAGTCGTCCAAGCTTTACAGTCAGCTCTTTCATCTGCTCTTTATATTTTGTTTTTTCCATCTTTTTCGACAGATCAATCTGTTCCAACATAAAGTTTCCTCCTTTTCCAATTTTTTTATTTTTTTAAATTTATTGTTGACATTCTGTCCGATTCATAGTATTATATACCTCGGACAGCCGATAAAACGGTTGCTTGCGGAAGTGTCGGAACTGGCAGACGAGCAAGACTAAGGATCTTGTAAGCATTGCGCTTGTGTGGGTTCAAGTCCCATCTTCCGCATCCTTTGAAGAGAGCTTTTTAAGTTCTCTTTTTTCTTTTTATAAACTATAAGCTGCTGTCCTTTCGGCTACAATGCCAATTATTGTATAAGTATAGCACTTTCATTTTACAAATTGTAGCCTGGTGCAGGAAAGATTTTTCCTTTTACAGAATTGCAAAAAAATTTTATTTTTTTCTTGACATTCTATCCAGTTTATAGTATTATATACCTCGGACAGCCGATAAAGCGGTTGCTTGCGGAAGTGTCGGAACTGGCAGACGAGCAAGACTAAGGATCTTGTGACTATTGCAGTCGTGTGGGTTCAAGTCCCATCTTCCGCATTTCGATTTAAAAACCCTTCTGGTATGTATTTATACCAGAAGGTTTTTTTAGTTCCAAACAATTAGCCTAAAAAAGACATCTCCAGTCGCTTGGACTTCGAGATGTCTTTTCTCATGTTACTATTAAACTAATATTAAGCCTGGTTTGCTTTTGCAAGTTCTGCAAGTGTTGCAAATCCAGCCGCATCGTTGATAGCCATATCTGCAAGGATCTTTCTGTTGATCTCTACTCCTGCTACCTTTAATCCGTGCATCATTTTGCTGTAGGATAATCCATTCATTCTTGCAGCAGCATTGATACGTGCGATCCAAAGCTGACGCATCTGGCGCTTGCGCTGTTTACGTCCAGCGTATGAGCTTGTGAGTGCTCTCATAACAGACTGTTTTGCCACTCTGTACTGTTTGGAGCGCGCCCCTCTGTATCCTTTCGCTAACTTCAAAACTCTATTGTGTTTCTTCTTTGCGTTCATTCCGCCTTTAATTCTTGCCATGTCTTACTCCTCCTTCTATTCTTCCAACTCTTATAAGTACGGTAATACTTTTTTCATGTTCTTCACATTTGTTGCATCTGTGATGATCGCTTTTCTGAGGTTTCTCTTTCTCTTTGTGGATTTCTTTGTTAAGATATGGCTCTTGTAAGCTTTGTTTCTCTTTAACTGTCCTGTTGCTGTCTTTTTAAAGCGCTTTGCAGCTGCTCTATTTGTTTTGATTTTTGGCATAATAATGTTCCTCCTTAAATAATAAAATAAGTTTATTTTTAACGTTTTTCAGTTAAAACCATGCTCATGCTTCTGCCTTCCATCTTTGCTGCCTTCTCAACTACAGCTACATCTTTCAGGTGTTCCGCAAAATCATCCAGGATATGTTTGCTCTGCTGTACGTGAGCCATCTCTCTTCCGCGGAAACGAAGTGTTACTTTTACTTTATTTCCTTTCTGGATAAATTTCTTTGCATTGTTTACTTTTGTGTTCAAGTCATTCGTATCAATATTTGGAGATAATCGAACTTCTTTTACATCTACAGTTTTCTGTTTCTTTCTTGCTTCTTTCTCTTTTCTTGCCTGCTCATATCTGAACTTGCCGTAATCGATGATCTTACATACCGGCGGCTTTGCTGTCGGAGCAATCTTTACGAGATCCAGCTCCGCATCCTGCGCAAGCTTCTGAGCTTCCTTTGCAGACATAATTCCTAATTGTTCCCCATCCTGTCCGATAACCCGCACTTCTCTGTCGCGGATCTGCTCGTTAATCATTAATTCGCTAATTGTAGTACACCTCCGTAAATAGAAATACTCATTCCTTGTTCTGTCCGTTTTCTGTTGCCAAACTTTGTCTGCTGACAGTTTCACGCACAAAAAAAGCGGACAGCCACAGACTACCCACAAACATCTCTCCCTTTCCCCTCTTTCTAGCGGATACAAGGATCTGGATATTTAACCATCAGTCACTCTTTTGTGCTGCGGTGAGAGCGGATACTCTGCTTTGTTTTTCATACAATAGTTATATTATCACAGCCTCCTTTCCATGTCAAATACTTTTTTCAATATAATTTTTTTCTTGCTTTTTGCATACCACTATGCCATAATATACACACTTACTTTAAAGTGATACAGAAATAAGTTATTGCGAGATTAGGAGGGTACAAATGAAAGAACGAAGTAATTTTTCCAGCAGACTCGGCTTTGTGTTGGCTGCGGCCGGTTCTGCTGTAGGACTGGGGAATATCTGGCGTTTCCCTTATCTGGCAGCCCAGTACGGAGGAGGAACATTCCTTCTCATCTATCTGATCCTTACTGTCACTTTCGGTTTCTCCCTTATGCTTGCGGAGATTGCTATCGGACGTAAAACTGGACTCAGTGCCATCGGAGCATTCAAGAAGTTAGATAAGCGTTTCGGCTTTCTCGGTGTTCTGGCATCCCTGGTACCGATCATTATCTTCCCTTATTATTCTGTTATCGGAGGATGGGTTACAAAATATCTGGCAGTTTTTGCGACAGGCGGTGGTAAAGAAGCTGCTGCGGATACGTACTTTTCCGAATTTACCGCTTCTCCGATCGAACCTTTGGGATGGTTCTTCCTTTTCCTTGCCGCAACGGCCATCATCGTCCTCTTTGGTGTAGAAAAAGGGATTGAGAAAGTCAGCAAATTTATGATGCCGATTCTTGTCATCCTGACAGTTGGCATCGCAGTATATTGCATCACACTTCCAGGAGCCGAAGAAGGTGTCATATACTATTTAAAGCCAAACCTGAAAGATTTCTCCAGCAAGACTGTACTTGCCGCTATGGGGCAGCTCTTCTATTCCATGTCCCTGGCCATGGGAATCATGGTTACATACGGCTCCTACATGCGGAAAGACAACAATCTGGAATCATCTGTCCGGCAGATTGAAATTTTTGATACCGGTTTTGCATTCCTTGCCGGTCTTATGATCATCCCTGCGGTATTTGTTTTCTCTGGAAAAGATGCGCTCCAGACGGGTCCGGGCCTGATGTTTGTTACGCTTCCAAAAGTATTTGCAAACATGCCTCTCGGCGGTTTTGTCGGAGCCGTTTTCTTCCTTCTTGTCCTGTTTGCCGCCCTTACTTCCTCCATCTCCCTGATGGAGACCATCGTATCTATTATCTGCGACAAACTACACTGGGCAAGAAAACGTTCTGCACTTACTGTAGCCGTATGTGCATTGATTCTCGGCGCTCCGTCTTCCCTTGGATTTGGGCCTCTGAGTTTCATTAAGATTTTAAATCTTTCCATCCTGGATTTCATGGATTTTATAAGCAACAGCGTATTGATGCCGATCGTCGCATTCCTGACTTGCATTTTCGTAGGATTTTTCATCAAGCCAAAGTCAATTGCCGACGAAGTAAGACTGAGCAGTCCTACATTCAAAAGTGAAAAACTTTTTACTGTCATGATCAAGTGGATCGCTCCTATCTTCCTTGTTGCAATCCTGTTGAGCTCTGTATTCCACTGGGTATAATACGGGCTTCTTTCTGCGGGCACAGTGTCTATCGATACTGTGCCCGTTTTGCTGTATACTTTTCCCCGTTTTGGAAAAACTTCATACTGAAACAGGAAAAATGGAGGAACAATCAATGAAAGTTTCCAAAATCATACAGGAAAATATCGCTTATATCAACGAAGTACTCCCAGTAAAGGAAAGCTTTGATATCATAGAGAGAGACATGATCATCGGAGGACGGGAAAGTTGTTTTTTCTTTATCGATGGATTTATGAAAGATGAAGTCATGTCTAAAGTTATGGATACATTGTTTAAGCTTACACCGGAACAAATGCCAAAAACTTCCACAGAACTTTCCAGGACAATGATTTCCTATGTAGAAATCGATACCTTTTCTGAATTTGACGGAATCATAAAAAATATTTTATCCGGAGTAGCATGTCTCTTTGTGGACGGCTATGAATCCTGCATTGCTATCGACTGCAGAACATACCCTGCAAGAAGCGTAGACGAACCTGCCCAGGACAAATCACTCAGGGGATCCCGGGACGGATTTGTGGAGACAATCGTATTTAACACTGCTTTGATAAGAAGACGGATCCGGGATCCACATTTGACAATGAAAATGATGGAGATCGGAAAATCGTCCAGAACGGACGTTACGCTCTGCTATATGACTGATCGGGTAAATCAAGATCTTTTGAATCTTCTTATACAAAAATTTGAACAGATGAGAGAGCACGATCTCAAGATGAACCAGCAGACTCTGGCGGAACTTTTGTTTAAAAGGAAATGGTATAATCCTTTTCCCAAGTTCAAATATACTGAACGCCCAGATACAGCGGCGGCATGTATCATGGAGGGAAAAATTGTAATCCTCGTGGACAATTCACCTTCCGTCATGATTCTTCCGACTTCGATCTTTGACATAATCGAGGAGGCAAATGACTATTACTTTCCTACGCTGACCGGGATCTATCTGAAGATTTCCCGCAGCATCATTACAATTATGACTGTATTTTTGACTCCTCTCTTTCTTCTTTTTATGCAGAACCCCGAATGGATACCTGATGTATTTGATTTTGTGCTCGTAAGAAACACGATCAATATTCCTCTTTACTTCCAGCTCCTTCTGCTGGAACTGGCTATCGACGGTCTGCGCCTTGCCGCTTTGAACACGCCAAGTATGCTCAGCACGCCCCTCAGTGTTATTGCTGGTATCGTCATGGGCGAATTCTCTGTGCAGTCGGGCTGGTTCAATTCAGAAGTCATGTTATATATGGCTTTTGTGGCAGTAGCCAACTATACACAGCCAAACTTTGAGCTTGGTTACGCACTGAAGTTCATGCGTCTGCTTCTTCTTACACTGACCGCCCTTTTCAATTGGATCGGTTTTGCCGTCGGTTGCATCATAATTGTATGCTCCGTCTGCTTTAACCGTACTGTATCCGGCAGAAGCTACCTGAATATCCGTCTGAATTAACTGGGAGCATGACTGGACAGATTCAGATTTTTTTGGAATTTTTTCAAAAGTTTTTGCTTCATTCGGTAAAAAATGGTATGATTAAGGAAACTGAATGAGGAGGTCTTGCAAAAGTGAAAGAATTTGTTATTACAGCAGACAGTACCGTAGATCTGCCGAAAGAGTGGCTTGAAGAGCACCATATTCCGGTATTACGCTTATCATATACCATCGATGGACAGTCTTATCCGGACATGGAAGGGCTTTCCAAGAAAGAATTTTTCGACCGGATTCGTGCCGGTGCTATGCCTACCACATCCCAGGTTACCCCATCTCAGGCAAGAGAGTTTTTCGAATCGATTGTCAAAGATGGGAAAGACATCATCCATATTGGCTTTTCTTCCGGACTCAGCGGAAGTGTGGGGAGCGAACAGCTCGCTGCCCAAGAGCTGATGGAAGACTACCCGGATTGCCGTATCACTGTCATTGACTCTCTGTGCGCCTGCCTGGGGGAAGCCCTTCTGCTCTACTATGTTTTGAAACAGAAACAGGAAGGAAAAGCCTATGACGAGATCGTGACATGGGCAGAAGAAAATAAACTCCATGTATGCCACAACGTCACAGTGGACGATCTTCATCATCTCCACCGCGGCGGACGTATCTCCAAAGCTACCGCTGTCCTCGGTTCGATGGTCAAAATCAAACCGATCATCCACGTGGACGACAACGGCAAACTTGTCGTTATTGGCAAAGAAAGAGGTCGAAAAAAATCCCTCCATAAGATTGTCGATATGATGGCAGATCAGATAAAAGGCTGGGACAATGAGATTGCCATGGTCACGCACGGCGACTGTGAGGAAGATGCACAGTATGTTGCCGACTTGATCAGAAAACAGTATGGAATCCAGACGGTGCTGATAAATGTGATCGGCACTGTCATCGGCAGTCACACTGGTCCAGGTGTTGTCGCAACTTTCTGCATGGGCAACAAACGATAATACCTTTTCTTTTCATATAGTCAGGGGCCGGACAGTTTTACAAACTATCCAGCCCCTGACATTTTCATTTTGATAAGCAAATCTTATTCGTAAATCGGATATCTGCAGCAAATATCCGTCACTCTCCTTCGGATCTCATCCGCACTGTTTTCAAAATCAACAGCAGCCATTTTTATGAGCGCCGCAATCTCTTTCATCTCTTCTTCTTTCAGACCTCTCGTTGTTACTGCCGGCGTCCCTATCCGAATTCCGCTTGTCACATTTGGGTTTTGCGGGTCATTTGGCACCGCATTTTTGTTGACTGTAATATAAACCTCATCGAGACGGTTCTGCATCTCTTTTCCGGTTAACGCCATTCCTGAGAGATTTACAAGCATCAGATGATTGTCCGTCCCGCCGCTTACCAGGGAGAACCCTTCTTCCAGAAGCGCTTCGGAAAGAGCTTTTGCATTTTTCAGGATCTGGGCCTGGTATTCTTTAAATTCCGGTTTCAACGCCTCTCCAAAGCAGACTGCTTTTGCCGCAATGATATGTTCCAGAGGACCGCCCTGTGTCCCAGGGAAAATTGCCTTATCTATCTTTTTTCCATATTCTTCTTTACAGAGAATCAATCCTCCCCTTGGCCCTCGAAGTGTCTTATGAGTCGTCGTCGACACGACATCCGCGTACGGCACCGGATTCTGATGCAGCCCTGCCGCCACAAGCCCTGCGATGTGTGCCATATCCACAAAGAGGAACGCACCTACTTCTTTCGCGATATCCGCAAACAGATCAAAACGAATCTTTCTTGGATATGCCGATGCACCTGCCACGATCATCTTCGGCTGGCACTCTTTTGCGATCTTTCGGATCTCATCATAATCAAGCACTCCCTGATCGTTTACACTGTACGGCACAAAGTGATACAGTTTTCCCGACTGATTTACCGGGGAACCATGAGTAAGGTGTCCGCCATGATCAAGATTGAGTCCCATGACCGTATCTCCCGGTTTCAAAAAAGCCTGATAGACAGCCATATTCGCCTGCGCTCCGGAATGAGGCTGTACACATGCGTGTTCTGCACCGAACAGCTCTTTTGCCCTCTCGATAGCGATCGTTTCAATCTGATCAACGTTTTCGCACCCGCCGTAATATCTCCTGTTAGGGTACCCTTCCGCATACTTGTTGGCGGGAACGGTAGCCATCGCAAGCATAACAGCCGGACTTATAATATTCTCTGAAGCGATCAGCTCCAGATTTCGTTTCTGCCGCGCCATCTCGAGTTCCAGCCCGTGTCCTACTTCGGGATCACAACGTTTTACATAGTCCATTACTTCCTGCACCAGATTCATCGCAATTCCTCCTTGTGTTTGATAGATTTTATCTTTTTAAGTTCAAACGAAAGCCGCCTTACCTCGTCGTACTTCCGAATCCCCCATTTCTTACTCCGTCCGCCTCATCATCGATAGTAATTCCATACTCCACAAAGATTCCCTGCATAAAACCTTCGTGTGCATTCAGTTCCACAGTTTTGTCCTCATTGGAATCATTGGTAATCTTCGCAAAAATATGTCCTTCATTGTCAGAATAATAGTAATCACTGTCGATGATACCTACCGTGTTATTAAGCTGAAGGCGATATTTGAAACCAAGTCCACTCCTTGGATAGCATTTCAG
The DNA here is from genome assembly GCF_019754295.1 of Sellimonas caecigallum. Lineage (GTDB taxonomy): Bacteria > Bacillota > Clostridia > Lachnospirales > Lachnospiraceae > Sellimonas > Sellimonas caecigallum. The sequence goes on from NZ_VIRV01000001.1 coordinate 145,614, forward strand.
AACCCAGTTTTCCTCCATCCAGACACGAACTCCTGTCGGTATTTTTACCGTTTCTCCCGGTTTTAATACAACCGGATATGGTGTATAAAAATCATAGCCTGCGGAGCCTTTTGTCGCCCTCTTCGGAAGCGGCAGACTGTCATACACTTCTTTCGCCTCGTCTTCTTTCAAAATTCCCTGCGTCCCTGCAAGAAACTGCTCCAAACTGACCTTTTCAAATTTCGCGATTCTTTTCATGTACATACTCCTTTTGTCGTTTCCTTTTGTCGTTTCATCTAAAATTATACGGCATTTTGCTTTTCTTGTAAATCTATCTCTTTTCTGGTATGCAGTTTTTTCACGTACTACACCTTTCCAAAACTGCAGAAAGACCCGTGCCGGACAAGTCTATTCTTTGTCTGACACCGGGTCTTCCGGTTAATTTCCACATTCAATACTGATTTCATTGAAAAGATCCAGGATGCTGTCTACCGTGATCTCTTCCTTTTCTTTTCCTGCTTTGTCAAGGATGCATTTTCCCTGGTGCATCATAAGCATCCTGTTTCCATATTCTACGGCATATCGAAGATTGTGGGTAACCATGATGGTTGTAAGATTCTTTTCCTTTACAATCTGATCGGTCAGTTCCATGATGATCTCCGCTGTCTTCGGATCCAGCGCTGCTGTATGCTCATCCAGAATCAGGAAGTCAATAGGCGTCATCGTGGACATCAGAAGCGCCATCGCCTGCCTTTGTCCGCCGGAAAGAGATCCTACTTTGACATCCATTTTATCTTCCAGCCCAAGATTTAGGCTCTTGAGCTGCTCCCGATAGAATTCTTTTCTTCCCTTGTTGATCCCGCGCGACAGTCCGTAAGTTTTTCCCTTATTATCCGCCAGCGACATGTTTTCCAAAATTGTCATAGAAGGGCACGTTCCCAATGCCGGGTTCTGGTAAACTCTTCCAATACGGCGGTTTCTTTTATATTCTTTCATCCGGGAGATATCCTCCCCATCCATCAGGATCTGGCCGGCCTCGATAGGAATGCTCCCACAGAGAATATTCAGCATGGATGTTTTTCCAGATCCGTTGCTGCCTACGACGGAGACGAAATCCCCTCTGTTGACTGTAAGGTTGAAATCGTCAAAAAGGCACATCTCGTTGATCGTACCTGGGTTGTAATATTTACTGATTCCTTTTAATTCAAGCATTTTTCTTTACCTTCTTTTTCCTTTCCATCCCGATGATGAGAATGATCAAAAACAGCACGGCTGTGATAAGTTTCATATCCTGCGGTTCACAGAATTTCAAAGCTGCTGCAACGCAAGCCTTATAGATGACAGATCCGATCAAAACAGCCGTAGTAGCTTTTAAAAACGTCAGGTTTCGGAACAGACTCGTTCCGATGATCACGCTTGCAAGCCCGATCACGATGGCGCCGGTTCCGCTGGAAATCTCAAACACTCTCTGTTCCTGGCAGAAAATGCATCCAGCAAGAGCCACAAGCCCGTTTGCAATGGCAAGTCCGAGAATCTTCACATTTCCCTGATCTTTCGCCAGGGATGTCACGAGATTTTCGTTATCTCCTACTGCCCGGAGAAGGAATCCCGATTTTGTCTTCATGTACAAATCCAGAAGGATCTTGCTGATCACTGCGATGACAAAGACGATGATCAAAACTTTATACTGAGCAAAATTTCCGGAGAAGATACCGTCCATTGTCTCATTGTCAAAAATACTTTTTTCTCCGAAGATTGGTACATTGGCCGTTCCCGCAAGGCGAAGATTGATCGTCCAGAGTGCCGTCATCATGATAATTCCGGAAAGAAGATCTCTTACTTTACATTTTACGTGGATCAGTCCTGTACAAACTCCTGCAAGCGCTCCCACAAGAAAGGAGACAGGGATCGTAAGATATGGATTTACCCCTTTGACAATCATTGTGGCCGTAACTGCAGCTCCAAGCGGAAAACTTCCGTCTACTGTCAGATCCGGAAAATCCAGAATCTTGTATGTGATATACACTCCAAGGGCCAGGATCCCATAGATCAGTCCCTGCTCTAAAATCGATATCCAAATGCTCATCTCTATTTTAATTTCCTTTCTACTTTGAAATCTCAGCAAACACTTCCACTGCTTCTCCCTTTAATGCTTCATCTACCGCAACGCCAAGGTTTTCCGCTGCTTTCGTGTTGATGTATAATCCCGGCTCAGAAATCGTCTCATATTTCATCTCAGACGCCTTTTTCTCTCCTTTTAATACCTGTGCCGCCATCTTTCCTGTCTGCTTTCCAAGCTCGATATAGTCAAGTCCCTCTGCAGCTATGCAGCCAAGTTTGACCTGTTCAATCTCACTTCCGAATACCGGGATCTTTTTCTCGTTTGCTTTATTTAAAATCGTTGCCAAAGAGTTGACAACCGTATTATCTGTCAGATTTGTAAGACAGTCTACTTCTCCCAGCAGTTCATCCGTGGCAAGAGAGATATCAGCCGTCTGAGAAATACCCTTTGTGACAATCTCAAGATTGTAATCCCCCGCCAGTTCTTCGTATGTCTCGATAGCTGATATGGAATTTACCTCGCTTGTCGTATAGAGAATACCAACCTTTTTCGCATCCGGAAGCATCCTGCGTATCAATTCCAACTGTTCCTTGATCGGAAGTTCATCACTCGTCCCCGTCACTTCGCCTACCGGCGTCCCATCGTCTTTCGCGAGTTTGGCAAGCTTTGGATCTGTTACTGCCGTGTAGATGACAGGAATACCTGCATTCATGGCGGAATTGTATGCTGCCTGTGCAGCCGGTGTCGCTATGCCGCAGATGAGATCTGCTTTGTTTGAGACAAAGGAATCTGTGATCTGTTTTGCCGTACTTTGATCAGCTGCCGCATTTTTGTATTCTATTTTCAGATTCTTTCCTTCTTCAAGTCCTTCTTCTTTCAACCCTTGGATAAAGCCTTCCCGGCAATTGTCCAGAGAACCATGTTCTGCAAACTGGGAAATTCCTATCGTATACTGCTCCTCCCCGGATGTTCCTCCTTCTTCTTTGCTGCCGCATCCTGCTGTCATTCCGATAACCATCATTGTGCTCAATAAAACTGCCGCAATTTTTCTTTTCATTTTCTTTCTCTCCTTTTCTGATTTTTACCTCGCTCTCCGCACGAAAACGGAGAACTCTCTGATTTGAGTTTCCTCTTTCGGATATCATATGCCAGATACCCTGCTGCCAGTCAAAGAAAGGAAGTGGTTTTATTTCTCATGCAATATTTCCCATGAAATATAAAAACCGCCTCAAGCTTATTTCTGCTTGAGACGGTAATAAATCTCTTTATTATCGCGGTACCACTCAACTTGACATCAAGTCCACTTTCTCATGTACTAACATACACTCCTGATTGATAACGGGTTCGGTTCCCGACACACCATACTTGCCTTACGGCTTTCAGGCAGCCCTCAAAAGTCCATTCGGCTATCCGCTCCATACGGCAATCCCACCATCTGCCGCTCTCTGTGATCTTGCATGACAACTTACTCATCTTTCTCAACGGTTTATGCTATGAAATATAAAATTCATGTTTATACATTACCATGTTAAAGTGTTTGTGTCAAGCAATTTTTCGAGAAAATTTTCTCAGACTTTTTTATTCTGATGTTTACTGACAAGAACATTTCTCCAGAATCTCTCTGGCAATATTGAAAATTTCTTTCCCGTCTGTCACGATTTCCACATCAGCTGCTTTTTCATACCATGGTCTGCGCCTTTCCAATAATTCTTCTATATAAGAAACCGACTTATTCTTTTCCAGGATTGGTCTGTCATGACTGTCACGAACCCGCTCAAAGATTGTCTCCGGGGAAGCAGACAAAAGGACGATTGTCCCGCTTTTTGTCATCTCCTCTACATTTTCCTGGCGAAGCGGCACTCCTCCCCCACAGGATACGATCACGTCTTCTTCTTTCTGCATCTCTCTAAGAAAATCCGTCTCCAGATTCCGGAAATATTCCTCTCCGTCAGTATCAAAAATTTCAGGGATTTTTCTTTTTTCACGTTTCTCGATTTCCTTATCCATGTCAAGAAGCTTCCTCCCCGTCATGCGGCAAAGCTCTTCCGATATCGTCGTCTTTCCGGTACCCATAAATCCGATCAAAAATATATTTCTCACTTTTTGTCTCCTTGTCTGTTTTTGTCTGATTTTTTCACATTGACTTTAACACACTGAACCGGTATAATTTTACCATAAATCATTCTATATAGAAAGAGGTTCCTAATTTATGTCTATAAAAATCAACGGTCACACAAAACTTCTTGGTTTTTTCGCCGACCCTGCATCACATTCCAAATCCCCTGCCATGTATAACACTGCATTCGAAAAACTGGGGATCAATTGTGTCTATCTGGCATTTTGCATCAACCAGGATACGCTGAAAGATGCCATCGGCTCTATGCGAACACTTGGTATGAGAGGGGCAAATCTCTCCATGCCTAATAAAACCTCCGTTTTCCCATATCTCGATCATATTTCCAAAGAGGCTGATCTCTGCGGCGCTGTCAACACGATCGTCAACAATGACGGAATCCTAACAGGATATAATACCGATGGCACAGGTGCCATGATGGCCCTCCAGGCAAATAGCTGCCCGGTCCGCGGCAAAAATCTTGTCGTCCTTGGCGCAGGAGGCGCCGGCACAGCCCTCATCGCTCAGGCCGCTCTGGACGGCGCAAAAGAGATTTCTGTTTTTGTGCGGGAAAAAAGCATACAAAAGCATACAGCATTCATCGAAAAAATCCGAACAGCGACCGGCTGCGCCGTTCATCTTCTCAGCCTGGAAGATACGGCGTTGCTCCGTTCTGTTCTTTCTGATGCGAATATTCTGATCAATGCCACCAATGTAGGCATGGCTCCTCACACAGATGCGTCTCCGATTCCGAGCATCTCCTTCCTACATCCGGGTCTTTTTGTGATGGACATCATTTACTCTCCGGCCAGAACACGTCTTCTCGAAATGGCAGACGCAGCCGGCTGTCCGAACACCAACGGGCTGGCCATGCTCCTCTACCAGGGTGCTGCTGCTTTCCGGCTTTATACGGGGGAGGATCTTCCGCTGGAAGATGTAAAGAAAGCTTGGGAAATGTAACATATTTTCTTTTGGTTGACGGTTTTTAACGACGCCGCTATAATAGATTTATATGTTTCGAAATGAGGGAATCAAATGAAAGAATCAGAACAAAACAAAGAAAAGACAGCAAAGGATGAGACTTCCCATATCATTCCCCGTTTTGGGAAAAAAGGGCCTTCCAAGCTGCGCCAATCTTTCAGCAGAGGCATGACATATTTTCTTGTGGTGGCGGCATGTATTGTTCTTTATTTTGCATTTTTGAGGGCAGATATCCTTGCCGACAGTGTCCGTACTGTCATCGGTATTCTAAAGCCCATCATCTATGGATTTGCCATCGCTTATCTGCTGAATCCAATTGTAAAAACAGTCGACAAGTATCTTTTTCCTATACTTGGGAAAAAACTGAAAAAGCAAAAGACGGCGGAAAAGCTTTCCCGCATGACCGGCATTCTTTTGGCCTTGGTTTTTCTCTTTGCAATCATATTAGCTCTGTGCAACATGCTGATACCGGAATTGGCAAGAAGTATCGAAAATCTTATTACAACACTTCCTGCCCAGATGAATGCGGGGATGGACAAACTCACAGAACTGCAGTCTGACAAATCAACAACCGGTATGATCATCAAGAATCTGCTGAACCATGCCACAGAGAGCTTTCAGAACTGGATACAGACAGATCTCCTGCGTCAGATCAATGTCATTATGACTAATCTTACCACTGGAGCCATCAACATTTTAAATGAAGTTTTCCAGTTTTTGATCGGATGCATCGTATCTGTGTACGTACTCCTTAGCAAGGAGCTCTTTGCTGCACAGGCGAAGAAAATCATCTACGCAGTCATGACAACCGACCATGCAAACATGACGCTTCACATTACGAGAAAGAGCAATGAAATCTTCGGCGGTTTCATTATCGGAAAGATCATCGACTCTGCCATCATCGGCGTCCTGTGTTTCCTTGGAATTACATTGCTTGACATGCCGTATGTCGTACTTGTAAGCGTGATCGTCGGTGTGACGAATGTCATCCCATTCTTTGGGCCGTATATCGGAGCCATACCGTGTATCATCCTGATCGGTCTTACCGATCCGTTAAAGGGACTTTATTTTGCCATCTTCATTTTGCTTCTCCAGCAGCTGGACGGAAATGTCATCGGTCCAAAGATTCTCGGGGATTCCACCGGTCTTTCTGCTTTTTGGGTCGTATTTTCTATCCTTCTTGGAGGCGGATTGTTCGGTTTCGTAGGAATGATCGCCGGGGTACCGACATTTGCTGTGCTCTACTATATTTTCAAGATGATCATCGAAAATAAACTGGAGAAAAAGAAACTCCCTTGTCAGACGGCAGAATACGGAGATGTCGACCACATGAAGGAAGACGGATCCTTTGTCTACATAAAAGAAGAAAATAAGAAAAAAGGAGAGGACTAGCCATGCCGATTCGTGTACAGAATGAGCTGCCTGCAAAAGAAATACTGGAGCAGGAAAATATATTTGTAATGGATGAGCACCGCGCCACCCATCAGGACATCCGTCCTTTAAAGATCGGCCTTTTGAACCTGATGCCGCTCAAAGAAGATACGGAATTACAGCTTCTGCGCTCTTTTTCCAACACACCGCTCCAGGTAGATGTGACATTTGTCATGGTGTCCAACCATGAATCAAAAAACACGTCCGCCAACCATCTCAACAAATTTTATGTAAAATTTCAGGATATCAAAAACCAAAAATTCGACGGTTTCATCATTACCGGTGCTCCTATCGAGCATCTCCGCTTTGAGGAAGTCGACTACTGGGATGAAATGAAAGAGATCATGGACTGGACAAAGACAAATGTAACCTCCACGATCCACCTGTGCTGGGGAGCACAAGCTGCCTATTACTATCATTTCGGGATTGATAAATATCCGCTTGACAAAAAGCTTTTCGGTGTCTTTAAGCATCGTGTCCTGAATCGCAAGATCCCTCTTGTACGCGGATTTGACGACGTATTCTACGCGCCTCATTCCCGCCACACTCAAATCGATCCGGAGAAAATCCGGGCCATAAGCGATCTTGTAATCCTGGCCGAATCCGATGAAGCAGGCATCTTCCTTTCCATGACAAAAGACGGCCGACAGATCTTCGTCATGGGACATCCGGAATATGACCGTATGACACTGGATCAGGAATACAAAAGAGATAAAGCAAAAGGTCTTCCGATCGATATCCCAGTCAATTACTACCCGGATGACAACCCGGAAAATAAACCACTCCTTACATGGAGATCTAATGCCAATAATCTTTACACAAACTGGCTCAATTATTACGTTTATCAGGTAACTCCGTACGATATGGTCGGGACACCGTTTTAAATGTACCACGCAAAAACCTCCAAACTGACAGACAGTCTGGAGGTTTTTTGGTTCAGTCATATTCTGACAGGGATTCAATTGTTCTTTTATCTGCACTTGAATGTTGCACACTCTGTGCCTTCACATGTGCAGGCTCCTCCGCCCTCTACGCTGATCTTTCCTGCCATGCATTTGCATGACTCGTTATAGCAGCATTCCTGCGCTTTACAGTCGATCATGCTGACAGGGGAAGCTTCCATTGTGGCGTTGCTGTACGTGCCGCTCTTTCTCTCTTCAAAACTGTCACAACATGTATCGGACGCCTGTTTTGCCTGTTCTCCTCCGACATGGATCGCATCCAGGTTACAGTAATAGTTCTGATTGTGCATACAGTTCTGCACGGTACATTTCAATTCTGGCATGTTTTCTACCTCCTTAGTTTTATTCAGAGTGTAGTATGCCCGAATATTTTGCCGTCTATTCTTCGGATTTTACTTCACGTTTTGTTTTTTCAAAAATTTCTTTTTTGATATCGCCGATAAATTCATCGAGTGTTCTTTGTCCTTCATCTCCGGCAAACCGGCTTCTGACTGACACAAGACCCTCTTCCTGTTCTTTTGCGCCTACCACAAGCATATACGGAATTTTCTGCATCTGAGCTTCCCTGATCTTGTATCCGATCTTTTCAGCTCTCGTGTCGATCTCCACGCGAATTCCGGCATTTTTCAATGCTTCAAACACACTCTGTGCATAATCCAGATATTTGTCGGAGATTGGAAGCACTTTTACCTGCACCGGAGCAAGCCATGTAGGGAATGCCCCTGCAAAATGTTCGATGAGAATACCAAGGAATCGTTCGATAGATCCGAATACAACCCGGTGAATCATGATCGGACGATGTTTTTCTCCGTCTGCTCCTGTATATTCCAGCTGGAAACGCAGCGGAAGCTGGAAATCAAGCTGGATTGTTCCACACTGCCAAGTACGTCCAATGGAATCTTCCAGATGGAAATCAATCTTTGGCCCGTAGAATGCCCCATCCCCTTCGTTTACCACGTACGGAAGTCCGAGGGAGTCAAGTGCCTCTCTCAGGGCATCTGTTGCCATGTTCCAATCCTCATCGCTTCCCATGCTGTCTTCCGGGCGTGTGGACAGTTCCACATGGTATTTAAATCCAAACAGTGTGTAGACTTCATCGATCAGTTCTGCCACACCGCGGATCTCATCTTTGATCTGCTCTGGAGTCATGAAGATATGGGCATCGTCCTGCGTGAAGCAGCGGACACGCATAAGTCCATGCATCTGTCCGGATTTTTCATGACGGTGTACGATCCCAAGTTCTCCCATACGGAGCGGAAGATCACGGTAAGAACGCGGTTCTGATTCGTATACGAGGATACCGCCCGGACAGTTCATTGGTTTTACTGCAAAATCCTGCTCATCGATAACCGTTGTATACATATTTTCTTTGTAATGTCCCCAGTGTCCACTTGTCTCCCACAGATGTCTGCTCAGCATGATCGGAGTGGAAATCTCAACGTACCCGTGTTTTGTATGAATGTCTCTCCAGTATTCCAGAAGTGCGTTTTTCAGCGCCATTCCTTTCGGAAGGAAGAATGGGAATCCAGGTCCTTCCTCTCTCATCATAAAGAGGCCAAGTTCCTTTCCAAGCTTTCTGTGATCGCGCTTTTTAGCCTCTTCCAGTCTTTCCAGATATTCGTCCAGATCTGCCTTCTTTGTGAAGGAAGTTCCGTAGATTCTTGTAAGCATCTTGTTTTTCTCGTCGCCTCTCCAGTACGCTCCCGCAAGGCTTGTGAGCTTGAACGCCTTGACCGGTTTTGTGCTCATCAGGTGCGGTCCTGCGCAAAGGTCCGTGAATTCTCCCTGTCTGTAGAAGCTGATCACGGCATCCTCCGGAAGATCCTCGATAAGCTCCACTTTATACGGTTCTTCCTTTTCCTTCATCAAGGCGATAGCTTCCTCTCTCGGAAGAGTAAATGACTCGATAGGAAGTGCTTCTTTTACGATCTTTTTCATTTCTTTTTCGATTTTTTCCAGATCATCTGTTGTAAACGGAGTCTCTCTGTCCACGTCATAATAGAACCCATCCGCGATAGCCGGTCCGATCGCCAGTTTTGTATCCGGATACAGTCTCTTTACCGCCTGTGCAAGGATGTGGGAAGAAGTATGACGGAATGTATCCCGTCCTCCTTCGTCGTTAAATGTAAGGATGTTCAGCTCACAGTCTTCTGACAGGACTGTCCTTAAATCTACGACTTCTCCATTTACTTCCCCCGCCATGGCAACTCTGGCGAGCCCTTCGCTGATATCCGCCGCAATATCAATTACGGACTTACTTTCGTTATATTCCTTTACGGAACCATCTTTCAATGTAATCTTCATCTCATATCTCCTTTTCTTATTTTTTCATATTCTCTATTTCAGCATGACGCGTTCCCGGTCCGGATGTTCCCCCGACCATCCCGTCGGCGGCATCGTGTCCAGACGGCACATGTCTTCCATACTGATTTCAAAACCGAAAACATCTTTATTGTTCTTCATCCTTTCCTCGGACGATGCCTTCGGGATCGGTATGACTCCTTTCTGGAGAGCATATCGAAGGCAGATCTGTGCTGGAGAAACCTGATATTTCGTAGAGAGTTCCTCGATGAGCCTATCGTCCATGACACGCGCTCTCCCAAGAGGGCTCCACGCCTGCACCCAAATCCCTTTTTCCTTGCAGTGCCTTACCGCTGCTTCCTGGGTATATCCCGGATGAAACTCCAGCTGATCTACCGCCGGAACAATCCTGCACGTTTTCAAAAGGCTTTCGATATGGTGCGGAAGAAAATTGCTAAGTCCGATTGCCCTTATCTTCCCTTCCTCACACAATTCTTCCATCGCTTTCCACGTCTCCCGATCCAGCTCCTCCCAGTCATCGTAGTCTGGAGTCGGCTTCGGCCAATGGATCAGATATAGATCCAAGTAGTCTGTCCCGAGATTTTTCAGTGTCCTCGTGAAAGCCTTTTTTGTATTTTCGTATCCCATTTCATCTTTCCAGACTTTGGACACGATGAAAAATTCTTTCCTCGGTATACCACTTTCCCGGATCGCCTCCCCGACATACTTCTCCGTCCCATAAAAAGAGGCCGTATCCAGATACCGGTACCCACAGCGGATCGCCTTTCTGATCACTTCCGACGTATCTCCTTTTACCGCTTTGTATGTGCCAAATCCTATAGCCGGAATTTGGACTCCGTTGTTCAAAGTGATAAGTTCCTTGATCTGTTCCATATCCCTCTCCTTTCAAAACAGAGTTTTTTTGCCATAAAAAATCCCCTGCAGCTTTCACACTGCAAGGGACGAGTATTTCAACCCGCGGTTCCACCCCGCTTATGTGCCTTTACATGGCACACATCTCATTTGAATGATAACGGTTTCAAGCCGGGCGGTTTTGCCGCCGCTCAGAGGTAGTTTTCAGATGGTTCCGTGATAAAGGGCTTCCAGCCTTAGACCCTTCTCTCTGTATCCTTTCCGCATCCTACTCGTCTCTTCAACGCATTTGCCTTTTACTATGGTTCTCATTATAATCACTGCTATTTTATTTGTCAATGCTCATTTTGCCTGCTTTCCATATCCTCCGAACCGGAAATACGAGAACAGCCAATATCTCTCGGAGCAGATAATTGAGAAAAAGCACCGGCTCTGACTTTGCCGTGACCGGGTAAAGATTCTCATAGCCCACATATTTTCCGAGCATGACTGCCCGATACATGTGAAAACTGTTCGTCACGACTCCTGTCCTCTTCTTTTTACTGTCTGGAACTTCTTCAATGGAATACTTCATATTTTCCTCTGTGGATGTGGATTTTCCTTCCCGGACGATACGGCTTTTTAGAATACCGGCCTCTTCCAGATAGGACGCCATCGCCTCCGCCTCTGAGATATCTTCTCCTTTTCCTTTGCCTCCGGACACGATCGCCTTTGTGTCTGGATTTTCCTGCAGATACCGGAAGGCTTTCTCAAGTCTCAGGCGGAGGGAAATGGTAATCCTCCTGCCATCTACCTTTGCACCCAGCACGATCAGGTAATCAAGCCTCTTTTCTTCCGGCTTTCTCAAAAGAAACACCATCCGAATGAAAATAAAGAAAACAGCGGCGCAGAACACCGTCCCTGCAGCCGCTGAAATGATCTTTATCGTTTCCGGTATCTGACTCCGGCATACTTCTGCAAAAATCAGAACTATCCCTGAAAAAAGCCATACCCGGGAAAATGTGGCATTCCACCTTCTCACATACACACATATGACCGCATAGTAAAGAAGGAACAGAACTCCTGCTGTCTGCAGCATTAGTTTTTGCCGCAGCAGTGTTTATATTTCTTTCCGCTTCCGCACGGACACGGATCGTTTCTTCCGATTTTCTTTCCTTCTCTCACAAATGTGTGCATTTTCTTTGCTTCTTTGTAAAGAGCCTTCTGCTGCTCTTCGGAAAGAAGGATATTCCACTGCGGAAGTCCGTACAGCCAGTCTGCCTTCGCATCTACCATATTTTTGTACAGTTTTTCTTTATCGTAAATCAATGTGACTTCTGTGTTCTCATCCATCGTCTCGATCGGGTTTTCCTGTACGAGGCTTTCATTGATACCATCCAGAAAGCCAACCATTGTCATAAGCTCCACGCCGTACTTTTCAGCCAGCTCTTTTACTGTACCTTTCACTTTCTCATCCGGATTGGAAAGCAGTTTTTCATAAATCCCTTTCTCGATCTGGAAATAAGCTCCCCAGAATTTTTCCAGTTGATCTTTTGTCATTTCTCTGGAATAGGCTGTCTCTCTCCATTGTTCTAATAACGTACTCATTTCACGAATTCTCCTTTGCCTTTATATTCCTCGATAAGGAATATTATATAACACGCATGTCCGGATTGCAAGCAAAACCCTCCGCCAAGCCTTGCTTTTCCACTTGTTTTTCTATATAATAAAAACAGTTTCAAAGCTTACGGAGGGTCTATTCATGAAAAAAACAAAGCGCATTCTCGCATGGATCGGGATCATCCTTCTGATCGCCATGTACGGCAGTACTCTTCTCTTTGCCCTGATCGATCATTCCAAAACTCAGGGATTTTTGAAGGCATCTATCGCCTGTACGATCTTCGTGCCGCTCCTTCTCTACGCATATACGATGTTCTACCGGTTTTCACACCATGATTCCGGAGAAGATGAAGATGATGAAAATAAGTTTTAACTCATCCAAAGCAGGGGAACCATCCTGCTTTCTTTTGTCGTCTCTCTCTCTTCTTTTTCTTCTCTTCTGATCCGTTCTCGTTTACTCAAGTATTCTTCTATCGTCAGCACTTCGATCGTGTCTGTCCATCTGTTCTGCTGCATGATCCTGCCTCCTTTTCTTTTCGGTATCTTCATTATATGCTCCTGCTCCTGGAATTATGACATTTCCATCATAACCTTCTTCTGTGTCTATTGTATGGAAAAATTCGAAACCATTTTTGTTTTTATTTCATCACTTTATCTCTTGACAGTGCGAAAGTTTTATTTTAAACTAGAAACTGATTTTCTAAAGGAGGACTAAATGATATGAAGCAATTGATAATACCAGACGGCTATGCATCTCCCCTTTCCATCCGCGAGACTGAGGTTGCCATAAAAGAAGTGAAAGACCATTTTGAGCGTTCCCTTGCCAAAAATCTTCATTTGACCCGTGTTTCCGCTCCTCTTTTCGTGAAACCGGAATCCGGATTGAACGACAACTTAAATGGTGTGGAGCGTCCTGTCTCTTTCGGGATCCGAGAACAGGATGATGCCAATGTAGAGATCGTACACTCTCTTGCCAAATGGAAACGGTATGCTTTAAAACGCTATGGCTTTCATTCAGGCGAAGGGCTCTACACAGACATGAGCGCCATCCGGCGGGATGAAGACACCGACAATCTGCACTCTATCTATGTGGATCAGTGGGATTGGGAAAAAGTAATCTCCAGGGAAGAGCGAAACGATGAGACACTGGAGTACACCGTGCGAAAAGTTTACGCCGCTTTAAAAGAGACTGAACATTTCATGGCAAGAAGATACAATTACATAGATGAGATTCTTCCGGATGAGATTACTTTTATCACTTCCCAGGAACTGGAAGATATGTATCCGGATTCTGACCCAAAAGAACGGGAATATTTGTTTGCCAAAAAGAAAAAGGCAATTTTTATCAAACAGATCGGAAAAACTCTCGCCTCCGGCAAAAAGCATGACGGACGTGCCCCGGACTACGATGACTGGGATCTGAACGGGGATATCATCGTATACTATCCGGTTCTGGATATCGCACTGGAACTCTCTTCGATGGGAATCCGCGTGGATGAAGAGTCTCTTGCGCGTCAGCTTACTTTGGCAGGATGCGAAGACCGGGCTCATCTCGATTTTCAGAAATCTCTTTTGAACGGTGAGCTCCCATACACTGTCGGCGGCGGAATTGGACAGTCCCGCATCTGTATGTTTTATTTGAGAAAAGCTCATATCGGCGAAGTACAGTCCTCTATCTGGCCAGATGATATTTCAAAAGCAGCTGTCGAAAGCGGTATTCATCTTTTGTAAAAAACGGTACTGTCTTTCCTTGAAAACAAAAACTCCCGCCCCTCAAGCAAAGGGTGGGAGTTTTTATTGTTCTCTTTTGCTTTTCTATCTGTAAATGATATCGTCTCTTCCTGGTCCATTGGACACAAGTGTGATCGGATACCCGATCTTTTCTTCCACAAATTCAATGTATTTGCGGCAGTTTTCCGGAAGATCCTCGTATTTTTTAATTCCCCGGATATCACATTTCCATCCCGGAAGCTTTTCGATGACTGGTTTTGCTTTTTCCAGCAAGTAAGTCGGCGGAAATTCTGTTGTAATCTCTCCATCGATATCGTAAGCGACACAGACTGGAATTTCTTCCAGATATCCCAGAACATCCAAAACAGTAAACGCCACATCTGTCGTTCCCTGCATCCGGCATCCGTATTTTGAAGCCACTACGTCAAACCATCCCATTCTTCTCGGCCTTCCCGTCGTAGCTCCGAATTCTCCGCCGTCTCCTCCGCGGCGTCTCAGCTCATCCGCTTCTTCCCCGAAAATCTCACTTACAAAAGCACCTGCTCCTACTGCACTGGAATATGCCTTGCACACAGTCACTACCTTTTTGATTTCGTACGGCGGAATTCCTGCTCCAATTGCTCCATACGCAGCAAGGGTAGAAGAAGATGTAACCATCGGGTAAATTCCGTGATCTGGATCTTTCAGTGTTCCAAGCTGGCCTTCCAGCAGGATTTCCTTTCCTTCTTTCAGAGCTTCGTGAAGGAATAAGGATACATCGCACACGTACGGCTCGATCATTTTCTTATATCCCATCAGCTCTTCAAACAATTCATCCGGATTGATCAGCGGTTTATGATATAAATGTTCCAGAAGGACATTTTTCTGTTCTGCCACACGAACAACTTTTTCTTTTAATAAGTCTTCATCAAACAGTTCGCTTACCTGAAATCCGATCTTTGCATATTTATCTGAATAAAATGGTGCGATCCCGGACTTAGTAGAACCAAAAGATTTCTTTCCAAGTCTTTCTTCCTCGTACTGGTCGAACAGTTTGTGATAAGACATTACCATCTGTGCTCGATTAGATACTTTGATCTTCGGCATCGGCACATCTCTGTCCACGATGGACTGAATTTCTCCTATCAGAACCGGGATGTCAAGAGCTACGCCGTTTCCGATAACACTGGTTGTATGATCATAGAACACGCCGGATGGTAGTGTATGAAGTGCAAACTTTCCATAGTCGTTGATGATTGTATGTCCCGCATTTGCTCCTCCCTGGAAACGAACAATGATATCCGCTTTTTCCGCGAGCATATCCGTGATCTTACCTTTCCCCTCGTCTCCCCAGTTGGCACCTACTACTGCTTTTACCATAACATATCCTCCTGTATGTGAATTCGTTTTTCAACCACCTATGCATTATACTATATTTTTTCGTAAATGTACATTTGATTTTTCATTTTTTGCCGAAAGATTTCGAAAAACATGGGGTTTTTCGCGTTCTGACTGCCTTTCCTTTTCATCCGCCTACATAAGCGGGGCGAAAAGCCGCAGTATCTGTCCTTCTATCTTGGTCTTCAGGCTCCGTTCCCGCACTTCTTTCAATGTCACGCGCTGACATTTCTGTAAAGTCTCCTGGAAATCCGTCTCGATATCTGCTACCACTTTATTGTTGTAGATGAAAACCCCATTCTCAAAGTGCAGATAAAGGCTCCTGAAATCCAGATTGATCGTTCCCACTGTGGCAGTATCGTCGTCAGACACAAATATCTTGGCATGAACAAACCCAGGCGTGTACTCATAAATCTCCACTCCTGCCTCTATAAGCTCTTTGTAATACGTCTTTGCCACGGCAAATGCGTACGGCTTATCTGGAATATGGGGCATGATAATAATAACCTCTATCCCACTCTTTGCCACTCTCGTAAGAGTTGTGAGCATCTCATTATCAAGAATGAGATACGGTGTCATGATGTGTACATAGTCCTTAGCATGATTCAGGATATGAAAATACACTTCTTCTCCGACATTTTCGTTGTCATACGGGCAGTCCCCATATGGAAGTACATATCCAAGAGACTCGTCAAATGTCTTCTTGGCCGGCCGCACATAGCGATCATAGTTTTCACTTTTTCTCTCATCCACATTCCACATATTGAGAAACATAACAGTAAGACTCCGGACCGCGTCGCCCGACAACATGATCGCCGTATCCTTCCAGTGTCCGAACCGTTCTTTTCGATTAATATACTCATCTCCAAGGTTTATCCCCCCTGTAAATCCGACCTTTCCGTCGATCACACAAATCTTTCTGTGATCCCGATTATTCTGTATGGTGGACAGGATCGGGCGGATCGGGTTAAACATCTTACACTGAATTCCTCTGCTTCGGAGATATTTCGGATAATCATACGGCAGCATGCTGATACTGCACATGCCGTCATACATAAATCTTACTTCAACCCCCTCGGATACCTTGTCTTCAAGTATGCGCCTTACTTCGTCCCACATATAGCTTTCTTCCACGATGAAGTACTCCATAAAAATGAAATGCTCTGCCTTTTTCAGTTCTCTGATCAGCGCCTTAAATTTATCTTCGCCCAAAGGGTAGAACTCCATATCTGTATTGCCGTATGTCGGAAATCCCAAGTGTTTTCCAAGATAATAAGACAAATTTTTATTTGCCAGTTTGCTCTCCTTCATAGCTGAGATGATCCCCATATCCTGCTGCATGTACGGGCTGCTTTCTTCCCGCAGAACACGCAGCCGCTTTCCGATATATCTTGTACCAAGCTGGGTTTTTACATAAATATAAAAGATCGACCCAAAGAGCGGCAGTGCCATGATGCACAAAATCCATGTCATCTTGAATGCTGGATTTTCTTCCGAATTGATAATATAGATCACGACAAAAAATCCGATGATCATAAATACTCCATACAGATACGTCCATTTATCTGCAAGGGCATAAATTCCAAGAAACATTGCCGCAAACTGCACAAGAACAAACAGTAAAAGAATCGCAGTACGGCCATAAATAACGCTAAAAAGTTTCTTCTGTACTTTTTCTTTTTTACTACTCTGCAATTTTTCCAATCCCTTTTTTTTCTATTCTGAACATGGTACATTCTATCATATTTCGGAATGGTCCTCAACTCCATTCCTCTGAAAACTTTACACATGTTGTCAGATAACTATTAATAAAAAATAAATTTGCTAAACTCCCTTTTCTTTCTTCCCCAAAAGTATTACAATAATTGTATATGAATCAACAGAAAGGAGTACCCTTGACTATGAGTAAATGGAAAAAAGGTATCGTAGGTCTCGCAGCGATCGGTGCTGCTGCCGCAGGAATTCTTTATATGAAGAATAAGAAAGAAAATGAGGATCTGGAAGATGAATTTGCAGACGATTTTGAAGATCTGGATTTTGATCTGGACGATGATCTCGGCGATACTTCCGGGCGTGAATATGTCCCTCTGAACAATTCTTCCCACTCCGAATCGGCAAAAGGCGAAGCGGCTGAAAAAAAGCCTGAAGAGAAAACGGAAGAAACAGAAAAGAAAACTGCCGCATCTGACGAAGAATAGAACGAAAAGAAAAAATGCTGTCCTGTTGAGAGGACAGCTTTTCTTACATCAGGAGGTGTTTTGAAATTGAACTTTTCTGACCTTACTTTAGTGCCAAGCAGCCATTTAAAACCCCTTGATATGATATCCGGTTTCCAGGTACGTCCCGGATTCTTTCTCTATCCGGGCACAACGGTCATTCCAGGCGGTGTAAATTTTACTATCCAGTCCAGGGGAGCCAGTTCGTGTGAACTCCTCTTATTCCATCGCGAAGCAGAAGAACCGTTTGCAGTTCTCCCCTTTCCTGACCATTACCGTATCGGTTTTGTCTACTCCATGATCGTATTTGGCCTGGATATCGAAGAGTTTGAGTACGCCTATCGCCTGGATGGTCCTTATGAGCCAAAGAAGGGACTTCTGTTTGATAAAAGGCAGATTCTACTTGATCCATATGCCAAGGCTGTTACCGGGCAAAGCCGATGGGGCTGCAAAAACGACATCTCTCATGGCTACCGGGCGCGCGTCGTGCGCAACAATTTTGACTGGGGAGCAGAAAAACACACTCCGCTTCTCATGTCCGATACGATCATCTATGAACTTCATGTTCGCGGATTTACAAAAGACACTTCTTCTGGTGTAGATCATCCCGGCACCTTCCGGGGCGTTATGGAAAAAATCCCCTATCTCAAAGAACTTGGGATCAACACAGTAGAACTAATGCCAGTATTCGAGTTTGATGAGATGAGGGACTGCCGGCTCATCGATGAGAATCAGCTTTTGGATTACTGGGGATACAATCCGGTCAGCTTTTTTGCGCCTAATACAAGCTACGCCTCCTCTTCCGAATATAATCAGGAAGGCTGGGAATTAAAACAACTGATCAAGGCACTCCATGAGGCCGGTATGGATGTGATCTTTGATGTCGTTTTCAATCACACAGCTGAAGGAAATGAAGAGGGACCATATATTTCATTCCGAGGATTTGATAACAACATATACTATCTCCTTACCCCAGACGGACAATATTACAATTTCAGCGGCTGCGGAAATTCTCTGAACTGCAACCATCCAGTGGTGCAGAACCTCATTCTTGACTGCCTTCGCTATTGGGTTACAGATTATCATGTGGATGGATTCCGTTTTGACCTTGCCTCCATCCTTGGGAGAAACGAGGACGGTTCCCCTATGAGCCAGCCGCCTCTTTTGCAATCTCTTGCCTTTGACTCTATCCTAGGCAAAGTCAAGCTCATCGCGGAGGCATGGGATGCCGGAGGTTTGTACCAGGTAGGTTCCTTCCCTTCATGGCGGCGCTGGGCGGAATGGAACGGCAAATACCGGGATGACATGCGCCGGTTCCTGAAGGGCGACTATGGCGTCATCGGTTCCGCCGCACTGAGAATTGTCGGTTCCCCGGATCTCTATCATCCAAAAGAGCGCGGAAGCAATGCCTCAGTCAATTTTCTTACATGTCACGACGGTTTTTCTCTGAATGACCTGTATTCATATAATACGAAGCATAATGAAGCCAATGGGTGGGGAAACACCGACGGAACAGATTCCAACGACAGTTGGAACTGTGGTTTTGAGGGAGAGACAGATGATCCGGATGTCTGCCGTCTGAGGATGCGGATGATGATGAACGCTTTCGCGGTTCTTTTATGCAGCCGCGGGACACCGATGTTTCTCTCCGGAGATGAATTTGCCGATACAAGATTTGGGAACAATAATCCCTATTGCCAGGATAATCTGATTTCATGGCTAAATTGGGATCTTCTGGAAAAAAATCGGAACCTCTTTTCGTTTGTCAAATACATGATTGCTTTCCGAAAAAAGCACACTGTCATTTGCCGGGACCTTGAAAAAAGCCGATTCGGTTTCCCTTCTGTCAGTTTTCATGGAACAGTGCCCTGGCATCCCGATCTGGCATACGATTCTCATGTTTTAGGTGTCATGTTCTCCGGTCAAAATGAAACTTCTGGTTATGAAGATACTGTCTATCTGGCGGTCAATACGTACTGGGAAGCCGTCTATCTGACACTTCCGCCTCTTCCAGATGGCTTTGAATGGCGCATCGCCGTCAATACAGGAGATCCACTCCGACAGACCTTCCCGGAACCTGATATGCCGAAAACGAAAGGTTCTGTTTTGCTTGGAGAGCGTTCCGTCATCGTATTTGTCGCATACCGGAACGATATTTTTTCATAAAAAAGGCCGCGTAAACGCGGTCTTTTTATGAAGTCTTCTCTTCTAAAAACATTCCATCTTAAGTTTCTCAGGACACAATTGCAACTTTACCCTCTGTCTCTGCTTCAATGCGCTCATCCAGCTTTCTCAGCATCTTCTCTTTATCCTTTGGGAGCTCTCCTCTTACACGGAATTCTATGAAATCATGAAATCCATCATATGTCAGAGCGTCTGTCTCTATCATCTCCAACAGCCTTCTTTCTTCCATCAGATTTTCCTTTTCATCAGCAGGACAGAATGTGCCGTTTTGAATTTCCCGGAAAAGGGGCGCGCTCTCGTGCAGGAACATGGAAAAATTGATGACTCTCCTCGGCCTCGTCCTATTGAAAAAAGCAGCCGTATGTTCTGCATTTTCTATTCCTCGTCCCTTACCCGCCACTCCAGTCATAATGTGAGCATCATAGATAAGGCCAGCTTCTTTCATCCGGCTGATTTCCCGGTACGCCTGTTCAAGTGTGTGGTCTTTTTTCATAAATAGCAGAACGTCATCAAGCCCACTTTCAATTCCCAGATACAGATGTCTGACTCCCTCTTCATAAAGCCTGCAAAGCTCTCTGTCAGTCTTTCGCCCTACATCTGTTACCGTTGCATCCATATGTATACTTTCACATCCTGGAAAATATTGATGGATTTTATCCAGGATCTCCAAAAGTCGGTCTGCAGAGAGCCCAAATGCATTTCCGTCCCCCAAAAATACGGTCTTCGGATTGCCTCCCGCCTCCCGCACTCGTGCCAGTTCTTCTTCGATCTGCTTCATCGGAAGTTCCCTGTAACTGAGATGCTTGAACAAGGTACAAAAGATACATCTGTTGTATGCACAGCCCACGGCCACCGGAAGCATAAACGAACTCCGCTCCATCGGTCCTCTGCAGATCTGCCCTTCATATTTCATAGAAACACCTTCTTTAATTTCATATGACAGCTTATCTTTACTTGCTTCTCTTTCTATTATTATATACTACTTTTTTAGGAAATCCCAGCGTTTGCTTTCAAACTCGGAAAAGGATTGCTTTTTTCATCAACTTTGTGTAAAGTAGTAGATGTAAATTTTTTAACAAAAGTATAAACATACTGAGGAGGAAATCATGTCTAATTCTAACAAGCCGTCTATCGGCAAGCGTGCGTCTGTATTTGAACTGAATGGTGTGCCGCAGTTCGGGCAGGCGTTTCCTTTGGCGCTTCAGCATGTTGTGGCTATGATCGTAGGATGTGTAACGCCTGCTATCATCGTATCTGGTGTAGCGGGTCTCAACAACACAGACCGAGTCATTCTGATCCAGGCAGCTCTCTTTACCTCGGCTCTTTCCACACTGCTGCAGCTCTTTCCTTTTGTACGCACCCAAAAATTTCAGCTTGGCTCCGCCCTGCCTGTCATCATGGGAATCAGTTTTGCCTATGTTCCTAGTATGCAGGCCATTGCCGAAAGTTATGATGTCGGTACCATCCTCGGGGCCCAGATCGTCGGCGGAGTGATCGCCTTGCTCGTGGGGATTTCTATCCGGAAGATCCGTGTACTCTTCCCTCCGATCATTACCGGAACGGTCGTGTTTACAATCGGCCTCTCCCTTTATCCGACTGCTATCAACTACATGGCCGGAGGTACTTCAAGCCCTTCCTACGGTTCCTGGAAAAACTGGCTGGCAGCATTCTTTACGCTGGCTGTCGTAACAGCATTGAATCACTTTGCCAAAGGCTTTTTAAAACTTGCTTCCATCCTGATCGGCATCATCGCAGGATATATCTTTGCTGCCTGCCTTGGTCTTGTAGATCTTTCAGGAATTCAGTCTGCCGGAATCTTCCAGCTTCCGCAGCCACTCCATTTTGGGATCAAGTTTGAACCTTCAGCCTGCGTGGCCATCGGCGTACTTTTTGCCATCAATGCAATCCAGGCCATCGGCGACTTTTCCGCAACTACAGTAGGAAGTATGAATCGGGAGCCAAAAGATAAAGAACTCCAGGGCGGTATCATGATGTATGGGTGTTCCAATATCCTGTGTGCCCTTCTCGGCGGTCTCCCGACTGCCACTTACAGCCAGAACGTGGGAATCGTAACAACAACAAAAGTTGTCAACCGATGTGTCCTTGGACTTGCCGCCGTCATTTTGATGATCGCGGGACTGCTTCCGAAATTCAGCGGTCTTCTCACAACGATTCCACAGTGTGTCCTTGGGGGAGCCACAATTTCCGTGTTTGCCTCCATCGCTATGACTGGTATCAAACTCATCATGCGCCAGGAAATGAACTTCCGCAATTCCGCTATTGTTGGTCTTG
Organism: Sellimonas caecigallum; assembly: GCF_019754295.1. GTDB lineage: Bacteria > Bacillota > Clostridia > Lachnospirales > Lachnospiraceae > Sellimonas > Sellimonas caecigallum. The sequence continues at coordinate 167,715 of NZ_VIRV01000001.1, forward strand.
CAGTCGCATTAGGTATGGGCGTCACTCAGGCACCTGCATCCCTTTCCGCTTTCCCGGAATGGGTAACTACGATTTTTGGAAAATCTCCTGTTGTGCTGGCCACAATTACGGCAATCATCCTGAATCTCATTCTTCCAAAAGAAGAAAACAAACATTGATTTCGTATCCATATGCGTAAAAAGACTGCGGATGGTTCTCTGTGAGAAGCACCAGTTCCGCAGTCTTTTCTTTCCTATTGACTCCATTCATATTATCCCAAAAAGGAATCATGGAGCGAGAAGGAAAAGGTAAAATTTTCTCATTTCATATTGCAAAATATTTTCCCCGTGATATACTGTATGTATGCAGATATGGTTCATCGGTAGAACGCTAGCTTCCCAAGCTGGAAAGGCGGGTTCGACTCCCGTTATCTGCTTGCAAAAGGCCGGAGGCATTGAATGATCAGTGTTTCCGGTTTTTTTCTTTCCCGATCCGGGTATAGTCGATACAGACAGGATAGGTATTCTCGCCATCTTCAAGCAGTGTCGCTTCGATTTCATAGAGATCTCTGAGATTTTCTTTTGTGACCACATCCCCAGGCTTCCCTTCAAAAAGAATCCTTCCCTCTTTCATTCCGACGATATGGTGTGCAAATTTGGATGCATGATTCAGCTCATGGATAACCATCACGATCGTCGCTCCTTCTTCTTCATTCAACCTCTTCAGTAGTTCAAGAATATCTATCTGGTGTGCCATATCGAGATAAGTAGTAGGTTCGTCCAAAAGCAAGATTTCTGTCTTCTGCGCAAGTGACAGCGCGATCCACACTCTCTGCCGCTGGCCTCCGGAGAGTTCTTCTACTTTTCTGTCTTTCAGGTCATACACTCCCGTTTTTTCCATGGCCCAGTCCACAATCTCATGATCTTTTCGCGAAAGTCCGGACATAGGCTTCTGATACGGGAATCTGCCGTATCCTACCAGATCTTTTACAGAGATACCTTCCGGAACAATCGGACTTTGCGGTAGTACTGCCATCTTCCTTGCAATCTCCTTTTGTGCCATCTTTTTTATATTCTTTCCATCCAGAAGAACTTCTCCTTTTCTCGCCGGGAGAATCCTGGCTATTGTTTTCAAAAGCGTGGATTTGCCACATCCGTTCTGGCCGATCAGCATCGTAATCTTTCCTTCCGGTATCACAAGATTCGCGTGCGGAATGATAATGCGATCTTCATATGCAGCCTGCAGATTTTTTATTTCGATTCGCATCGATAAACGCCTCCTATTTTCCTTTTAACATAATATAAATAAAATACGGAACTCCCACAATGGATACGATGATTCCCACTGGTATCTCGATCGGGGAGAACAGGTTCCGTGCCGCTGTGTCAGCCGCCACAAGAATGACCGCGCTGACCCCTGCAGATAAAGGCAGCATCTTTCTGTGAGATGGCCCGGCAAGACGCTTCGCGATCTGAGGACCCAGGAGTCCTAAAAAAGCGATATTCCCGGCCACAGACGTAGCGATGGCTGCAAGACAGGATGAAAGAATGAGAAAGAAAAGTACTTCCCGCTGAAGGGATACTCCTACCCCCATAGCCAATTCATCTCCAAGAGCCAGTACATCCAGTACCTTGCTCCGGAACAGAATGAAAAAGATCAAAACGAGGATCAGCGGCAGTGTGATGATGATATAGTGCCAGCTGCTCCCCCAGAGACTTCCATTTGTCCATGTGAGGACCTGATTGTAGTCTCCTTTTGACATATTGAGCTGATAAAAAGAAATCACAGCCGTGATTCCTGCGTTGACCCCGACTCCGGTAAGAATAAAACGCACCGGCCGGATTCCCCGTTTATACGAAAACAGATAAATAACAGCAACGGTAAGAAGGCTCCCCATTATGGCGAGAAGCGGCATGAAAAATGCCTTTGACGCCGCCAGCTCCGAATAGTATGCGCTCGTTCCAGCCGAAATCCACACCACTACAAAAAGAGCCGCACCTGCATTGATCCCGATCATTCCCGGCTCGGACAACGGGTTCCGGGTAACAGCCTGGAGCACTCCGCCGGAAACACCAAGGGCGGATGCCACAATAACTGCAAGGACGACTCTTGGGAGACGAAGCTCATAGATGGTAAATCGCTGCATGCTGTCTCCATTTCCAAGAAAAGTTCCTATCACTTCCCCTGGAGTCATCTGGTAGCTTCCAACCATCAGGGAGATGATTACTGTCAAAAGGAGAAGGACAATACAAACTAACACTGCAATTTTGTATTTTGATTTCTTCATCTATTTTTTCTCCTTTCTCACAAGCCACAAGAATACCGGCACGCCGATACATGCGGTAAATAGTCCGATCGGAAGTTCATACGGAGCCAGGATCGTCCGCGCTGCAATATCTGCCAGTACAAGGATGACACTTCCGTACAGGAAAGAGAGCGGCATGAGTTTTCTGTAATCATTTCCGTTCAATTTTCTTATGATATGAGGAACAAAAAGTCCTACGAATCCAATATTTCCAGCCGCCGCTACACAGACAGCGCATATTGGGATGATGCAAAGTACGGTCTTTCTTTTTACTTTTTCCGGGGCAACACCAAGCCCTGTGGCAGCTTCATCCCCAAGACTGATCAGATTGATCTTCCCTGATAATGAGAGGGCAAGGATGCTAAAGCTTCCGCCAACAGCAAAGAGAAATGCCGCCTGGATCCATCCAGCCTGACGAAATCCTCCAGCCACCCAGAAGGCCAGTTCCTGAGACCGGTTTCCAAGAAGCGCAGCCACTGTTGCCAGGGAAAGGAAAAAGGTACTTAAGGCAGTCCCTGCCAGAAGAATTCTGGAAATACTTTGGTTTGCAGCACTTTTCATTGTAAACAGAAGGATCATCCCTCCGCTTATGGCCGCACCCGCCAAAGCCATGAAAAAATTCCCATAGACGCCTCCTGCCAAAGCGGACACCGAAGAGATGGACACCGCAAGCGTCGCTCCCTGGGTAACCCCCAGAACAGTCGGCTCTGCAACAGGATTTCTAAGCACTCCCTGCATCATAGTCCCCGTCATTGCCAGCATTCCTCCGGCTAAGACTGCACATACTGTCCGGGGAAGTCTGACATTCCTGATTAACTGATCGTGAAGCGTCCCTTCATAATGAAACAACCCGTGATAGATATCCGAAAGCGGAATTTTTTTTGCACCTATATGAATGGATGCGATGATTCCTACGAACAACAGCAGCGTTCCCGCTGCTGTCAAAATCCAAGACTTATCCTTCATTTTCTATTTCTCCATCAAAGAGGAAAACTCTTTAAGAAACACTTCTTTTCCGATACAGCTGTATCCGATATTGAAATATGGGCTGGATGGCAGCTCCACCACATGCCCGTCCTTGACGGCTCTCATACTGTTGTAGATACTGTTCCCTTTCAGACTTTCCATATCTTCCACTGTCCCGACAACAAACAGATAATCTGCGTCGATCTGTGCAAGCCCTTCATAGTTGATGACCGGAAGGCTGATATTCTCCTGCTGCGGCATATTTTCCGGTTTTTTCAGTCCCATGTCATCGTACATTACACCGCCGATCCCTGCCGCATCAAAGACAAAGAGCTGTCCACCGCTTGCAAGGAGAGCCAGGTACGTTGTATCTTCCCCGTATGTCTCCCGAATCGCTTTCCCGGTTTCTTCCGCTTTCTCTTTATATGTTTTCAGCCACTCTTCTGCCTTTTCTTCTTTATTCATCAGTTTTGCAAAGGCCTTGATGTCTTCCCTCCAGTCGATCTGTGCAAGCTCGATCATAACCGTCGGTGCAATTTTCTGAAGCTGGCTGTACATCTTTTCCTGCACATTGGAAATAATGATGAGATCCGGATTTAATTCCAGGATTCCTTCCACATCCATTGTATCCTGCATGCTGTATCCGAGAATCTTGGCTCCATCCAGTGTTTCTTCTAGGTATGACGGAAATTTTGTGTAATCGTACGCATCTGAGTTAGCTGTACCTACCACTGAATATCCAAGAACAGAAAGGATGTCACTGTTTCCACTCAAGTCCACGATCCGTTTCGGATCGGCCGGTATCTCTACCTTGCCTTTGGCATCCTGAACTGTCACTGTTTCCGCCTTTTTACCGGTTTCTTCCTGCTTTTTTGTGTCTTTCCCCTGGCATCCTGCCAGAATTGCAGAGGTTGCCATTACGGCCATAATAATTGCAAAAAATTTCTTTTTCACCTATACTTCTCCTTTTATTTGTTGTAATATATTATTATCTGTTAGCCTTAGCTAACTACGTAGGGCATTATAACAAACCCATGTCCATAAATCAATACAAACATCTTTTTTGATTATTTTATCATCTTTTATCATATTTTTTGAAAGGGGAATGTTATGTTTTTTTCAGACAACGCGGCACAGTTCAGATATATTGTGCTGCGAGAACTCGATTTTCATACAGAAAAACAGACTTATTTTACACATTACCAAAACTCGGACGGAAGCTCTTTTCGATTTTATCAAAAAGAAAATCTTTATGACTTCGGGATTGCTGACTACACGATAGGACACGATTTTACGATACGCTTTGACAATAGTGAGCCTCTATTGAGATTCGGAATCGTATATGACGGCACAACAAGATTCCAGCTGGATCATCAGGCTGCTTCTGCCTTTCTACCGTCTGCCTTTCTCGTCTACGAAAAAGAACTTCACGGTATACAAAAATGGTTAAAAGGACAGCATTTTCACGGCGCAGAAATCACGATTTATCCAGATTTTGTCCGAAAACTGGAGGCAGAGTACCCTGATTTTCGCCTTTCGGATTATTTTATTCCCAATCACACTTATTACCATCTGCCATCACATATTCTGCAGGTCCTGCACCGAATGCTCTATCTGGACCGTACCGGGAGATTAAATCCGCTGCATCTGGAGGCAGCGATCCTCGAATGTATGGCCGCAATCTTCGAAAGCGGAGAGCCAGATGGGCAGAACGCTTTCTCTCGACAAGTAGATTACGGTACCATAGAAGTGGGAAAAGATCGACGGCAGATTGCATTGACTGCCAATGATTTTCATTGTATCCAAACTGCCAAAGATATTCTCACGGAGCAATTCCGCAATCCTCCTACCATCGATTCTTTAAGTCGCCAGCTTCTGATCACGCCACAGAAGCTAAAAGCCGGATTCTCCCACTACTACCATATGACAATCGGAGAATACGTCTCTTCTCTTCGGATGTCTCTGGCTACCAATTTGCTCTGTACCACCGAACAGTCTGTGGCGGAAATCGCCCGTGAGACAGGATACAGCTACACCTCGAATTTCATACGGAAATTCCAGGACACATACAGCTGCACTCCCCTGAAATACAGGAAACGTGAAAAAAGAAAATAGGATACCGTTTATAGTTTAAAAAGCGCTGCTATTTTTCCTTCCATTCCTTGATGGCAGCAAGTCTCTCTTTGTATGCTTTTTCTTTTCCTTCTTCAGTAGGAAAATAGTATTCTCTCTCTTTCATGGAATCCGGCATACACTGCATATGAGTCAGTTTCTCTTCTGTATCATGGGCATATTGATACCCTTTTCCGTAATCCAGCTCTTTCATCAGCTTTGTAGGAGCATTTCGAAGTACCAGGGGCACCGGTTCATCTCTCTTCATCCTGACATCTGCTTTGCAGGATTCACACGCTCGGTAAAGTGCATTGGACTTGGGCGACAGGGATAAATAAATGACCGCATGCGTCAGGTGCACATCACACTCAGGCATTCCGAGAAAGTGACAAGCCTGGTATGCCGCAACCGCCACCTGAAGTGCCTGACTGTCCGCCATTCCCACGTCCTCACTCGCGAAGCGGATCAGCCTCCTGGCAATGTAAAGAGGATCCTCTCCTCCCTCCAGCATTCGCATCATCCAGTAAACAGCTGCATCGGGATCGCTGTTTCGCATGGATTTATGCAGGGCAGAGATGAGATTGTAATGCTCTTCCCCCGTCTTATCATACAGAAGAGATTTCCTGTTGATACACTGTTCCATTCCTTCCTCCGTGACATAGATCCCATCGGCGTGTATTTCGCCATTGAGCACAGCCATCTCCAGTGTGTTGAGCGCTGTACGGGCATCTCCATTGGCAAATGCGGCAATCGCTTCCAACTGGCTGTCTGTGATTTTGACATGTTGTTCCGCAAAGCCTTCTTTTTTCTCAAGCGCATGGTGCAGCAGACATACAAGATCTTTCTCTTCCAACGCTTTGAGTACAAATACCTTACAGCGAGATAACAGAGCTGAATTAATCTCAAAAGAAGGGTTCTCCGTTGTTGCACCGATGAGGGTAATGCTCCCTTTCTCCACAAACGGCAGAAATGCATCCTGCTGTGCCTTATTAAAACGATGGATTTCGTCTATAAAAAGAAGGGTCCGCTGCCCCATCTTTCTCCTCTGTTCCGCCATCTGCATGACTTCTTTGATCTCCTTGATCCCGCTTGTGACCGCACTGAAATTTACGAATTCCGCTTTCGTTTTTCCTGCGATGATACTTGCAAGCGTCGTTTTCCCCACGCCCGGAGGACCCCAGAAAATCATGGAGGAAATTTGGTCCCGTTCTATGAGTTGTCTTAGTATCTTTCCCTCTCCAATGAGATGTTCCTGTCCCACAAAATCTTCCAGTCCTGCCGGCCTGAGTCTGGCTGCCAGAGGGACAGTCTCTCTTCTGTCATCAAACAATGTCATCTGTTCCATATCATCACTCTTCTTTCAGATCGTATAATGCGTAGAGGTCCAGCATATTTTTGTACATCATCTTATTTCCCATATATTGTCGGTAAGTAGCAGATTTTGTCCTTCCTGCCTCTTTCATCTCCTCCAATTTGTCACATGCATCCTCGTACCTCTCCTGAATGGCTTTCTGCATCTTTTCGTACTGCTGAAGCTTTACTCTGTCTTCCATCGCTTTTACCCTCCTTTGGAACTATTTTATCTGTGTTTCTATTCTAGCATATTCTTTTCATTCTCAAAAGCCGGTTCCCAAAATCCAGCTCTTATCAGATTGGAGAATTATATCAATGGCAGGCATGACTTTCGTCTATCTTTACTTTATATTCACAATTCCTTTTGTTTTTTCTCATATTTTCGTCACAAATGCAGTGTATTATAGAATCAGACAAGGAAAACAACTTGTTGAAATAAAAATTTTCTTTTTCATAATTTTCTCCACGGCTGGGGCTCCTCCCCCAGCCACTTTTTTTATGCCAAAACCAAGCCAGCAAAAGACCCGCAAGCAGTGTTTCTATCCTGCTTGCGGGCCATACCTCTATCCAGCTGATCTTTCTAATAAAATTTTGTAATATCATCGACTGCCTTTCGCTTTGGCATAGCCGGTGCTGCATCGCTGTAACCTACCCCGATGACAGCTACAACTGCTTCTTCTTCCGGAATTTCCAGCACATCTCTTAATTTCTTCTCGTCCCTGATACCCATGACAAGAGTGGATAACCCTAATTCCGTCGCTTTCAGTATCATATTCATATTGCTCATACCGCAGTCGTAATATCCCCATCCGTTTCCAAGCTCATTGGATGGCGTACCATCCGGATTAAACCCGGAGCGATTGGTTACGATCGTAGTGACGAGCAGCAGCGGAGCATTCTTCGTATTCTTCTGATTAAACTCCGGCAGAGCTTCCCTTACTTTTCCAAGCATTTCCTCTGATCTTACAGCATAATATCGGGTAACCTGTGAGTTTTTCCAAGACGGCGCCAGAATCCCGGCGCGAATGATCTCCCGGATCTTATCGTCCTCCACCTTATCGGTACGGTATTCTCTGATGCTTCTTCTTTTCTCCAAAACCGTCTGTAATTCCATTTCGTCCTCCCTTTCCGGCTCATAAACCTGTTTTATCTTCTTTTCAGTATATACCTTTTTAAATCGGATTTCCATCCCAGAGTTTTCGAATTTGACAGAGTATCCTCTTTCTCCTAGGGAGTGATCCGTATACCCTTTCCGTTACAATAAGACAGAACTTTTTTACATTCCGTTCTTCTTCTTCTGTGACAGCTTCTCTGCTGAACGCCGCTTTACTCACAATATACACCACTGTCTGTACATTCAGTTCTGCCCTTAAAATCTCCTCATCCATTCCCGGATACACGGTCATTTCCCCTCTGGCGGACGGTGTCGCCTCTACCGGTATCCATCCCACATTTTCCACGAATATTTCCGGCCAGGCATGAGCCGCTTCATCGGTCACTTCCGCATGCCATCCATCCTCATTTTCCGTAAAATCGGAAGGAGAAACTGCGTATCCGGCTGCATATCTGGCCGGAATTCCATACATTCGAAACATTAAAACCGCAGCGGACAAAATGCTGACAGTAACCTTCCCGACTGTCAAACAGAAAATATTCCACGGGATCCCGGTTAAAGGGACTCATTCCCGGAGTCCTTGTGTAAGACGCGCTTTCATTCAGAGTATCCAGGATAAAAGCTGTAATTTCTTCAACCCCTTCTTTTGGATGGGAACTGCAAAATTCTGCAAGCCTCGGGATCTGCTTTTCGGGCACTTCTGTGTATGTCTCCTTTGCAATGGCAGCGTACTCATCCTGCAGCTGCTCATAATAGATTTTATACTGCTGGAATTGTGTGATCTGATCCCAGTCTGTCTCAATATCTGCCTGTTCCATATATGTGAACGTAAATCCTTTTTTCATCTCATCCCAGTCTTGGTGGTATGGCATGCTGAAATATGGGACATACCATTCAGAAAACGGATCCCCCATATAATGTATGGAAAGATAACGGGAATTGTCTTCCGATCGCTCCCACTGCATGACCAGATTCATAAAGTAATACATTGCAGAAATTGTCTCATTGGGTCTGTGAGAAACCCACAAATCCAACTGTTTTGTCCCTGCTGGATAGAGATTTCCCCGGTTGATCGTCCCATCCGATGGTCTGTCTGCTGTTCCGCTGATTCTCTTGAACGCTTTTTGGATCGAGCCTTCTGCCTTGTAAGCCGCATCGTACATCCATCCACTGCCAAACTGTGTAAAAATCATGGAAATCAAAAGGACTGCCGCCATCCCTTTCCACAGAAGACTGCGGATTTCGCCTTTGACACGCTGTTTTTCGTCTTCTTCTCTTGTCTGCTTTTTTGGCATATGGACTCCCCAGAATACGAGCTGAAAACATCCAAGCAGGAGAACCGAAGGAACTCCCGGCCTAAGCCCAAGAAAAGGAGCAGATAAAAGTAAAAGATTGGAGACGAGGCAGAGAATCCAGCGATTGGTTTGCCGCACTTCCAAAACAAATAACAAAAAGATCGCAAAAAGGCAGAAAGACACCACCGCTGCAGTCACATCTTTCTCTCCTTGTGCGATTCCTCCAATGCATTCGCGAAGGTGTTCATATTGGGGAAAAAGTACTTTTCTAAAAACTATGGCTGCACACAGGAACCCTGCCAGAAACATCGCACTCCCAGCAAGCATTGTCCTCTTTTTCCTTTTGTAAAGAAAAGAGAAAAAAACGGCGGCGGCCGCCGCCGCAGTAATGGAAACCGCCAAACTGCAGCGGATATTTTCTGATAGTGCGAACATGGACAGTATTCCACATGCTCCCGACATCAAAAATACAAGGCAGGAGAGCCTGTCTCCCCATATTTTTCTAATCTGTCCTATCTCCTTTTTTTTCATCGTCCGCTCCCCTTTATGCAATCCAAATCTCTTGCTCCAATTCTCTTTCAAACTGTTCTTCTGTGAACTGAACAGCCAATTTCCCCTTGTGATACAGACCAAGATCCCGGTTGAGACAGAATCCACCGCTTTCTTTATCCGCCTCCGTCTGTGTGCCCTTTATCCATTCTCCCTTTGTCCGGAACAATTGAAGCAAAACTTCTCTTACATCTGCCTCTCCCATGATCTGTACCCTGCAAACTTTTCCGGTTTCCTCATACCACTTTACGCATACCCCATCTGCAGCCCGAAAAAGTCCAAGAAGACACGCGTATAGAAGTTCATAAAAAGCATCCTTTTTTTGTTCTGAATCTGACTGCGGCTTCTCCAGATCTACAAAGAGTTCCTCCCATTTTCCAGATTCCGGCGGATACTCTTTGACGAGAAGTGTTTCTGTCCGGGCGCTTAGATTCCAGTGGATCCGTCGTTTCTGATCACCTTGCACATACTCTCGGATCTGATAATGATCATTCTGGCTATGTGAGAATGGCACTGCTGCACCTTGCGCGCTCCTCTCCCCATCATCCCAAGTCTGTTCCGCAAAGCAAATCTTCATATACCTCTCCGGTGGAAATACTGCGATTTCCTGACTCAGATTTTCTTTCTTCTTCTTCCGAAACAGTCCGAAATAGTCCGCAATCTCTACCTTTCGGATTTCTGTCTTTATGATTCCACAGTGTGGTGCCTCTATGAAATATGAGAACTCCTGCTTCTCTTTTTTCCCTACATATCCTTTGTACAGCAGCTTCTTTTTTCTGCGTTCTCTGTCATAATTATATCTCATTTGTACCCAGACTCTGCTTGCCGGTATGGATCCTTTGTTCACAAGACAAAGGGAACTTCCTTTCTGTTCATTTTTGCGGATTTCTTCCAGACTTTTGGGAAACTGCACTCCTACCTTTGCCTTCAGATACAGGGCAGTGAGAAACATCAGGATAAATACGAGAATTTCGGCCGCCGCAAGAAGAAGAAATGCAGGAACGTGGTACATTCCTCCTACATACCATGTGATAACAATCAACAGCATAAAAACTATTTTTCATTTTTCCGCCCCAAGCGCCGGCTTCCTGACCGATGCGCTGATTTCCTGTAAAATTGACTCTTTTGTCCTGTTCTGTGTTCTGGCGCTTCCGCTTAGCGAAACTCTGTGTTTCATAATATATGGGAACTGTTCCTCCACATCCCCCGGAACAACAAACGAACGGCCATCCATCCAAGCAGCAGCCCGAGCCATCTTGACAAGCGCGATCGTGGCTCGCGGACTCCCTCCTCGTTCCAGCAGCTCATGCTGCCGTGTCTTCCGCACAAGCTCGACAATATAGCGATAAACAGACTCGTGAATATATATCCCCGCTGTCTCACGCTGTATTTCCAACAGCGTCTCGGCATCCATGATCTTTTTCAGAGTATCCATACGGCTCTTTTCTTCTATTTCCATAGCCATGGCAAGCTCGCTTTCAAAATCCGGATATCCTACAGACATGCTAACCATAAAACGGTCCACCTGCGCTTCCGGGAGCATCTGTGTTCCCACACTTCCGAAAGGATTTTGGGTGGCAATTACGAGAAAAGGAAGCGGCACTTCACGGGTAACTCCCTCTACTGTAACACTTCTTTCCTCCATTACCTCCAGAAGAGCCGACTGCGTCTTAGGCGATGTCCGGTTAATCTCATCAGCCAAAAGCAGGTTGCAGAACACGCTTCCCGCCTGATACACAAACTGTTCTTCTCCCCTCATATAAATGGAAAACCCAGTCAGATCAGATGGAAGGACATCCGGAGTAAACTGGATCCTCTTGTACTGAAGATCCATAGATTTCGAAAAAGCAAGTGCCATCGTCGTCTTCCCAACTCCCGGGATATCTTCCAGAAGGATATGCCCGTTGGCGAGAAAGGCCAGCATTACTTCCCGTACAATCTTCTCTTTTCCAAGTATGATTTTGTTGATCTGCTCTATCACATCGTTTACTTTTTTCACAGACATGGACACTCCTCCTCACAATTCTTTCTATTTTATTTTAAAACAGACAGAGAAAATATTTCAAGTTCATTCAGATCTTGATATATCCCCTCTGTCTGATATAACATAATTTTATTCTGTCCGAAGCGCCGTCACAGGGTCACTCTTTGCGGCTTTCTTTGATGGGATCAGGCCTCCCAGGACAGTGAGTCCTACACTTAGAAATACAAGAATTACCGCCGGAATAATCGGCAGCACCGCATTGATCTCATCAGAGCCGGACAGATGATGGATCAGCGCATTGCCCGGAATCAAGAGGAGCAGCGTGATCACGATACCGATCAGACCAGCACAAAATCCAATGATGACAGTCTCTGCGTTGAACACCTGAGAGATATTGCCTTTGGATGCTCCGATAGCACGCAGGATACCAATCTCTTTTTTTCGTTCCAACACACTGATATATGTGATAACCCCTATCATAATGGATGATACGATGAGAGAAATCGCTACGAATGCGATCAGCACATAGCTGATCGTGTCAATGATATCCGTCACAGAAGACATCAACGTCCCTACCATATCCGTATATGTGATAACCTGTTCTTCCTTCCCCTCTTTTTCCATCTGACTGTTGTAATCATCCAGGATCTTTACTACCTGCTCTTTGCTTTCAAAATCTGTCGGATAAATATCGATAGCGGAAGGGCTGTCAAAATCTGCGTAGCCAAGCCTCTGAAGATTGCTGTCATATGACGCATCTTCTTTGGATCCGAACGACATCATCAGCTCCATCAAATCTTCTTCCGACATATTCATCTGGAACGCATCGGAAAATGCGTCCGCATCGATCTGCATGGCGTCTCCCATGGTTTTCTCCAGAGTGGTCCCAACATTCTGCATCGCCTGCTCCATAGCCTGCTGCATACTTTCTGCCATCTGTCCTACGGCTTGCTGCATGGCAGATGCCACCTGTGTCCCAAGAGTCTGAGAAACTGTCTCTGTATAGCTTCCCATGGCGGTCTGCATATAGCTTTCAATGGACGAACTTATCTGCTGCTCCATACTTTCCATATCGATCATCCCTGCAATTCCCGCACTGAGTGCCATCTTTCCTTCCGGCGTATTGAGATACTGGATAAAAGATGCATTGATGGAGCCTGGATCCGGAAGGTCGTTGGCAGCAGCATATTCCATATATCCAGCCATCAGTTTATCGGTAAGCTCCTTCATCTGTTCCGATGTGATGGTTACATCCTGGCTGATGTGGAAAATTTCTCCGCCCCATTTATCCAGGATTTTGCCGGCTTCTTCTGTCTGCAGGTATTCAAGCAGATAGTCATCAAATTTATCTGGATCCGTATACCCATTGTCCGCCGCATACTCGGCATATCCTTCCAGCAGTTCCTTCATCATTGCCTGAAGCTGTTCTTTTGAAGCAGTCACATTCCCATTGTCCTTGATGATATCTGCCATTGCAGATTTCAGGATTTCCTGTGCTTCCGGTGTCGCTAGATATGCCTGAAAATATTCTCCCAGTTTAGAATAGTCCTCATCCGGATGTGTCTTTATATACTCTTCGTATCCCGCCAAAAGCCCGGACGCCATCTGCTCCATACCATCTTCCGATATCGGTATCTTTATCTCTCCCATCATGTCTCCCATATTCATGTCTGCTGAACCTGGGAGGTCGATCTGAATCTTGCTTAAGTCAAGAAATCCCGACAAGTCCATCGAGCTTCCGCTGTCCGCGAAAACATCCGACATATCGAGTGCTCCGGCCATTCCCTGAGAAATAGCTTTCTCATCAAATCCAAACGCATTTTGGATGGCCTGCGTATCGACTGTAAAAAGCGAATTCATATCCAGTTCATTTTCGCTTTCCTCTGAACCAAAAGCCTCATTTGTGAACACATCCGTTTCCGGATTTTCCATCTGCTGCTTTACGATATTGCTTTTTTCTGCCTGCTTTATCACATGTTTGGTCAAAGAGGAAGGGTATCCGATACCCGGAGTAAGAGAGACCACATTCGCGTCTTCCGCCGGCTTTACGATACCTACAACAGTAATATCTTCTCCCGCATCCACAAGGGATTCAATATATGCCTCATTGTCTGTCTTATCTTTCCAGACATGATATTGACTGTCATATTCATAGTAATCCGCACTGTTTACAAGCTTGAACTGAATACCAAGAATATCTTCGTAAGAATAAGACCCCATGTCATCCGGAGCCTGAATGTCCTCTTCGTTGATAAACTGACGGATCATTTCATCCAGCTCTACAGAATCTCTAAGCCCCAGTGTGTAAAGCATAAAATCGCTGATACTTCCTCCGGAAGTCAGGACGACCACACATTCGTTATATTTCTCCGGCCAGCGCCCTGCCGCCACTTCATACTGATCTTTATACAGATTTTCATTTTCCGGCATCTCATAAAACATGTCTGTACTCATCATGGAGGACATCATGCTGTTGGCGCCGGCTGCAGACCCAAAGCCCAGTGCATCAAAAGATTTGTCCGGATTGACTTGTCGGACCCCATCTTTGTCCTGCCGGTAAATCTGCGGGACCGCATTGTATGAGTACTCTACTGCATTTGTGTAATCCTCTATCCTGCTCTTGCCGCTGTCAAAGTAAGACTTGAGAGATTCCAGATCGTTGGAGTTCATAGTGGAAAACATGTCGGTAACCATCTGTACTACGTTCACATCCCCGCTCTTTTCCTCTTGCGCGCCGTTTTCGCCTCCCAGCATAGAACTGAAATCCAGTCCTGTGCTTTGAATCTGAAGCGGATATTCAGAGAGCGTCTCCTCCTCGACAGACCGGATATAGTCATTGACTCCTGTGGAGAGTGACAGGATCAAAGCAATCCCGATAATCCCAATAGATCCTGCAAAAGAAGTCAAAAGCGTCCTCGCTTTCTTTGTCTTTAGATTGTTAAAGCTTAACGACAACGCCGTTAAAAATGTCATGGAGGCTTTCCCCATATTTTTATGAGATGGTTTTTCAAGGGAAGCTTCTTCCACTTCAAACGGATCCGAGTCGGCCTGAATCTTACCATCCTGGATCCTTACAATCCGCGTGGCATACTCATCTGCCAGTTCCGGATTGTGCGTTACCATTACTACAAGGCGATCCTTGGCCACTTCCCGCAAAAGTTCCATAACCTGCACACTTGTGTCACTGTCAAGAGCTCCTGTCGGTTCGTCAGCCAGGAGAATGTCCGGGTCGTTCACAAGTGCTCTTGCAATAGCTACTCTCTGCATCTGACCGCCTGAGAGCTGGTTTGGCTTTTTATGTACCTGCTCTCCAAGTCCTACTTGCTCCAGCGCTTTTTTGGCCCGCTCCTTCCTCTCACTTTTATCGACCCCGGAAATGGTAAGAGCCAGCTCTACATTGGAAAGTATCGTCTGATGCGGGATCAGATTATAGCTTTGGAAAACAAAACCGATCGTGTGATTCCGGTAGGAATTCCAGTCTCTGTCTTTGTATTGTTTGGTGGATATACCGTTGATGATCAAATCTCCGCTGTCATAACGATCCAGTCCTCCGATGATATTTAAAAATGTTGTCTTCCCGGACCCGCTCGGTCCCAAAATAGCTACAAACTCATTGTCCCGAAGATTCAGGCTCACATTATCCAGAGCTTTTTGTACAAGCTTTCCCGTCCGGTACTCCTTGCGGATATGTTTGATTTGAAGCATTTGTTCTCCTTTCCTTTACTGCATCCCGCTTTCTTTCATAGATCGTTCCAAAGCATCCATGGCTTCTTTCATATTGTTCATTTCATTTTGGGATACTTTGTCTACTTTAAACCGCATCAACTGTTTCTCCAGCACAGACAAATCTTTTTTCAGCTGCTTTTTCTTCGTCTTTTCCATGGATTTCCCATTTTCTCTGATAAGCTGATTCGCCTGTCCTGCAATCCTTCTTGCATCCCCGCAAAGATCCAGGGCTTGCCTTCTCATCTGATCCTGTCCCGCATATTCCCTTGCATCTCGGATTGCTGCCTCGATCTCTTCGTCCGACATCCTGTCATTGGCCGTGATCGTGATAGACTGTTTCTTTCCGGTATTTAAATCTACCGCTGAAACCTTCAGTATTCCATTTGCATCAATGTCAAATGTCACTTCGATCTGCGGCACACCTGCAGGCGCTTTCTGAATCCCTTTTAACCGGAATTTTCCGATGGTCTTATTGTCCCTTGCCATCGGTCTTTCTCCTTGCAGCACATGGATTTCCACACTGCTCTGAAATGGCGCCGCGGTACTGAAGATTCTGGAATACCTTGTAGGGAGCGTTGTATTTCTGTCGATCAGACTGGTTGCCACACCTCCTACCGTCTCAATGGACAGCGTCATCGGCGTCACATCCAAAAGAAGGAGATTCTTCTCGGTTCCTGCAGCTACCAACCCATTTCCCTGAAGGGTGCTTCCAAGGATCGCCGCACCTTTTGCCACACATTCATCAGGATTGATCTGCTTTGACGGTTCCTTTCCTGTCAGGGAACGCACCAGTTCCTGAACCGCAGGGATCCGTGTGGATCCGCCTACAAGCAATACTTTCCCAAGCTGTCCCGCAGCTATTCCCGCGTCGCGGAGCGCACTGTACACCGGTTCTTTTGTCCGCTCCAGAAGATCCTGGGTCAGTTCGTCGAACTTGGTACGGGTAAGTGTCATATCCAGATGGACAGGTTCCCCTTTTGCCTGTGTCAGATAAGGCAGGGTTATCTCGGTACTAAAAGCGGATGAGAGTTCTTTTTTAGCCTGTTCTGCTGCTTCCCGGATACGCTGCATGGCTGCAAAGTCTTTCTTCAGATCGATTCGATGTTCCGATTTGAAATTCTGTACGATCCATTCTGTGATACGCTCGTCAAAATCATCGCCTCCGAGATGATTGTCCCCTGCTGTGGACAACACTTCTATGACACCTTCTCCGATCTCGATAACAGACACATCAAACGTCCCGCCTCCCAGGTCATATACCATGACTTTCTGCGGCTCTCCGTGATCCAGCCCATAAGACAGTGCTGCGCTTGTCGGTTCATTGACAATCCGTTTGACCTCAAGGCCTGCAATGCGGCCTGCGTCTTTCGTTGCCTGCCGCTGGATATCATTAAAATAGGCCGGCACAGTAATGACCGCTTCCGTTACTGGTTCCCCGATAAATGCTTCCGCATCTTTTTTCAACTGCATGAGTATCATTGCACTGATCATCTGAGGATTGTAGGATTTCCCGTCGATCCTTATTTCCCAGGCTGTTCCCATATGACGCTTCACGGAGCTGATCGTTCTGTCCGGATTTGTGACTGCCTGTCTTCTGGCCTGGGCGCCTACCATCCGCTCTCCATTCTTTGCAAATGCCACAACGCTCGGTGTAGTCTGTCCCCCGGTACTGCACGGGATGATAACCGGAGTCTGGTTCTCTACAACCGAAACACAGCTGTTTGTCGTTCCAAGATCAATACCTATCACTTTGCTCATTCTGTTAATTCCTCTATTCTCATTTTTCAGTAAATTGACATTTGTTACGCTTTGCATTATAATATGCTCCAAAAAAAGGGTCAAGAGAACAGCCCTTTCCTTTTTGATAATTAATTGACATAATTATTTATTTTGTCTTTTATTTATGTATGAGTTGACAGAAAATTCACAGTTTTTATACTTTTTTAATCTCTCGTCCTATTTCATTTCCTGCAAGGAGGATCAAAACAAATGAAAAATCATATGGAAAAAAATCTCGATCTGCGTGTTACAAAAACATACCAATCTCTGTTCCGGGCATTCGCTGCCTTGCTTTCAGAAAAAAAGCTGGAGGATATCACAGTCAACGAGCTGTGTGAACTTGCCATGATCCGGCGTGCCACTTTTTATAAACACTTTTCCGACAAATTTGACTTTTTTACATTTTTTCTCAAAGAGCTGCAGCATTCCAGTATGATGCGCGCCGCACAGACGGCAGATCCCAACGATCCATGTACATTTTACATCAGCGCTATCCGCTCTGCTTTCGATTTCATGGAAGAAAACGCGTGTCACCTTGCAAGGGCACTGGAATCTGGAGGTATCCTTAATCTTCTCATGGTACTGGATCAGGATGAACTGACTTCGAGCCTCGAACATCATCTTACGGAACGCAAAAAAGCCGGTCAGCCTCTTCCCGCTTCCCCGGAAATATTGGCGCAGCTCTTTTCCGGAGCGCTTTTCCAAGTTTCCCGCTGGTGGTATACTCACAGAGATGTGGTAGACAAAGAGGAAGTCATCGCCGAACTTTCTTCTCTTGTACGTTCGTTTTGTTCTCTGTGTTCTCATGACTCATAAAATACTGAACTTCCCCATTCCTTCCAAAACAGGGTACTTCTTTTGAAAAGAAGCACCCTGTTTTTTATTCCATATTCTCCGTCTCCTGCTGTTGAATCTGTAAAAACGGTTCAAAATACTGATTGATACTGTCCATCGTAAATTCTTCCTGCGAGAATCCATGTACGCCATGTTTTGCTGCCAGTTCTTCCGTGTAATCGTCCAGCCGATATACACCGCAGTTTTTCCATTCATCTTCATAGTGCATGACGAGGGGAACCATAGAGCATGCTGTCACAGACACTTCCCCCGTATCTTTGTCCTTCTGAAGGGTAATATCTGCCATGCCTTCCAAAAGCTGGGATACTCCTTCCTGTCCGGAAACAAAATTGCCCAGTGAATAGTACACAAGCATATTTTTTCCGTCCGGACGGGCTACTGTGCCGTAAGGGCGAATCACATGAGGATGTGCACAGATCGTAATATCCACGCCTTGTTCTGCGAGAAAATCGATCCTCTGCTGGGTCGCATTGTCTACATCATTTTTGTACTCTACACCAGTGTGAAGGAAAACGATGACTACATCGGCTTCCTCTTTTGCTTTCGCCACATCTGCCTTTACTGTTTCTTCATCGTAGACATCTACCGCATAGGACTCATTTTCCGGTACCATTGCACCGATATTGATCAACGTGGTGTAGTTGATCATAGCAATCTTAAAGTTCTTCTCTTTGATGATCTGAACCCTGTTCTTATCCTGATCTTCCTGGCTGTCATGTATGCCAAGAACTGGAATATCCGGATGACTATCCCTCCAGAAACTAAGCGACTCTGAAATTCCTTTGCTTCCCTTGTCGTACGAGTGGTTCGTCGCCATGGTTACAACATCAAATCCAGCATTCACAAGAGCATCTCCTGCTTCCAGCGGCGTGCCAAAAGTCGGATACCCGCTCGTGTCCTCATCGTCGTCTACAAGAGGCACCTCCTGATTGACAATGGCTATATCTGCTTTCTCTATTTCTTTCTTTACATTTTCATAAAGAAAATCATAATTCCATCCGCCATTTTCCAGTTTCCCCTGGGCAAGGACCGTATCATGGTACAGATTATCCCCCACCGCCATGAGACGAAGTGTATTATTTTCCTTTTCTTCCGCAGCCTGCTTTTTTTCCTGTTCCGCTTTTTCCCTTGCCGCCGTTTCCGCCGCCTTGTTCTGACAGGATCTTACAGATGCAAAGATCACAATGATCAATATGATCACGATTGCGGCTGCAGCCAGCATAAGTCTTTGCCTCATAACCTGTTTTTTCCGCTTTTTTGCAAGCATCTGCTTTCTCTTCCTGCGTTCTTTCTCATCCACAGCAAATTCCCTCTTTTCTCTTCTGTAAATTTTTTACATTTATCCGTACATATCTTACAAACCAGTATATCATATTCGCGGCAAATAGGCACTATCTAAAAAGAGAACCTGAAACCAGATTCTCTTTTTCCTTCTTATTTACTGATATTCAATTTATTCATCAATGCCTCCTGAAGAACCTGTGAAAAATTCACTCCCATAGCAGTTGCTTCTTCATTCAGCCATTCCGGAATACTAAGTGTCTTTTTTACCGCCCTGGAATTATGCTTCTTCTGATACTCCAGCATATCAAATTCCACGATTACTAATGTTCCATCATCTAGGCATATTTTGTCAATTTCAGTCGGTTGTGGAATAACTTCTCCTTCCTTCTTCCTGCTTTTCAACGCAAGCCCCATTGCCTCCACGGCCATTTCGTAAGCCTGTGGCATATCGTCTCCTTCTGTGAAGCATTCCGGGAAATCAGGAAAAGTTACCCAAAATCCACCCTCTTCTGCTTTATGAAATACTGCTGGATAAAATAACTTATTCATACGTGATACCTCCACTACATATCTTAGGCACAGGGCCTATTTCAGCCCTGCCTGTTTCAGTATTGCCTGCTCCAGCCCTTTTTTCATGGCTTTGGAGTGATAAGGAACGATTACCGTTCTTCCTGTTGCGGAATTTTTCAGCTTTACATGTGAACCATTCTGACTCACTTCCTCAAATCCGCTTTTCTTGAGATGTTTGATCATCTCTTTCGGCGTCATTGGCATCTTTTGTATCTCCTTTCCTTATCATGTTTCTATAATATCACGTATTCTTACGTATGTCAATATTTTACGTAATTTTACGTATTATCTTGCCTTTCCAGACTGCTTAATGAATGGAAAAATTAAAATAAGCGGCACTCTGTTTTTACAAAGTACCGCTTAAGATTAACAAATGACTATTAACAAATAATGTACAAATAGTATACAAATGTACTAGTATTTTCTACTCTTTGTTAATTTTAACTACTTCTATAAATCCCGAAAATACGGCATTTATTAGAACTTTCCTTCTTTAGCAGCTTCCTCAATGGCAACTGCAACAGCTACTGTCATACCAACCATCGGGTTGTTTCCTGCTCCGATGAGACCCATCATTTCTACGTGAGCCGGTACGGAAGAGGATCCTGCAAACTGTGCGTCAGAATGCATACGTCCAAGTGTGTCTGTCATACCGTAGGAAGCCGGTCCTGCTGCCATGTTGTCCGGGTGAAGAGTACGTCCTGTACCGCCGCCGGATGCTACAGAGAAGTATTTCTTTCCTGCTTCTACGCATTCTTTTTTGTATGTACCTGCAACTGGATGCTGGAAACGTGTCGGGTTTGTAGAGTTACCTGTGATGGATACGTCTACTCCTTCTTTCCACATGATGGCAACACCTTCACGAACATCGTTTGCTCCGTAGCAGTTTACTTTGGAACGAAGTCCATTTGAGTAAGATGTACGGGATACTTCTTTGAGTTCGCCTGTGTAATAATCATATTCAGTCTGTACGTATGTGAATCCATTGATTCTGGAAATGATCTTTGCAGCATCTTTTCCAAGACCGTTCAGGATAACACGAAGCGGTTTTTTACGTACTTTGTTTGCTTTTTCTGCAATACCGATAGCACCTTCTGCCGCTGCAAAAGACTCATGTCCTGCAAGGAATGCGAAACAGTCTGTCTCTTCTTCCAGAAGCATTTTTCCGAGGTTACCATGTCCAAGACCTACTTTTCTCTGATCTGCTACAGATCCCGGAATACAGAAAGCCTGAAGTCCTTCACCGATCGCTGCCGCTGCATCTGCTGCTCTTTTGCATCCTTTTTTGATTGCGATCGCTGCACCTACGATGTAAGCCCAGCAAGCATTTTCAAAACAGATCGGCTGAATGCCTTTTACCTGGTTGTAAACGTCCAGACCGGCATCTTTTGTGATCTTTTCTGCTTCTTCGATGGAAGCGATTCCATAGCTGTTTAATACAGCATTGATTTTATCAATTCGTCTTTCATATGATTCAAATAAAGCCATTTCTAAAGTCCTCCTCTCGCCTATTCCTGTCTTGGGTCGATGATCTTCACTGCATCATCCACACGGCCATACTGTCCCTGTGCTTTTTCCCATGCTTCGTTCGGTGTATCGCCTTTCTTGATGAAATCTGTGAATTTTCCGAGGCTTACGAACTTGTAGCCAATGATTTCATTGTTTTCATCCAGTGCGATTCCTGTAACGTATCCTTCTGCCATTTCCAGGTAACGTGGTCCTTTTGCAAGTGTTCCGTACATAGTTCCAACCTGAGAACGAAGACCTTTTCCTAAATCTTCCAGACCTGCTCCAATCGGAAGTCCATCTTCAGAGAATGCACTCTGTGTACGTCCGTAAACGATCTGAAGGAATAATTCTCTCATCGCTGTGTTGATAGCATCACATACAAGGTCTGTATTTAATGCTTCGAGAATTGTTTTTCCCGGAAGGATTTCAGAAGCCATAGCTGCTGAATGTGTCATACCGGAGCATCCGATCGTTTCTACCAGTGCTTCCTGAATGATTCCGTCTTTTACATTCAGTGTAAGTTTACATGTTCCCTGCTGCGGAGCACACCAGCCTACACCATGTGTCAAACCGGAAATATCTTTGATTTCTTTTGCCTGTACCCATTTTGCTTCTTCTGGGATCGGCGCTGGTCCGTGATTTGCGCCCTGAGCAACCGGGCACATCATTTCTACTTCGTGTGAATAAATCATCTTAAAGGACTCCTTTCAACTATGTGTATTCTTTCCTACGGACTGTCTTCCTGCGTCAGCCCGTATTCACGTTAATTTTCTCACAAATCTCTCTTCCCGTCAATTAGCTACTTACACAAAAAACGGCTTTTTCGACAGGTTTATGCATGCAGAAGTGCTTCCCTGAGAAGGATCAATCCGCGCGCTACGGCATACTCTCTGTTCTTCTCTCTGTTTCCGGTAAACTGGTATTTTTCGACAACTGTGTTTCCCCGGACACAGCATCCGATATAGACGAGTCCTACCGGTTTTTCTTCTGTTCCTCCGTCCGGACCTGCGATACCCGTGACTGCAATAGATGCATCTGCCCCTGTCGCCTGACAGGCGCCTCTTGCCATGGCTTCCGCTGTCTCCCGGCTGACTGCACCGTGTGCTTTCAGTATCCCGTGCGGCACTCCGAGAATCTTTTCTTTTGCTTCGTTTGAGTATGTGACATGCGCCTCGTTTAACACTTCGGACGCTCCCGGCACATTGATGATACGGCCGGACAAAAGTCCTCCTGTACAAGATTCTGCCGTCGTAACTGTCATCTTCTTTTCTTTTAGCAGCTGCACAACAGCCTGCTCCAGTGTCACTTCTTCTTTTGTCGTATAGACATGATCTCCGAATCTGCGCAGAAGTTCATCGACCAATGGACGCATAAGTTCCTGTGCTGTCTTCTCATCTTTTGCCTTTGCGGTCACGCGGAAGTGGACTTCTCCTGTCTTTGCATACGGTGCAAGTGTTGGGTTGGACTGGGCGTCCATCAGATCAGCCACCATTGTCTCCGCCCGGCTTTCCCCTATGGAGCAGACTTTTACCATACACGAATAGATCCCATCCGGCTGTAGTTTGCCCAGGTAAGGAGCAATCTGCCTGTCAAACATCGGTATGCACTCGTTCGGCGGTCCTGGTATCAGAATCGCCATCTTTCCGGCATACTCTGTCCCTTCCTCCCCGGTAATGATAAGCCCCGGCGCTGTGCCGTTGGCATTTTCCACCACTTTTGCCCCCTCCGGGACAAGGGCCTGCTTCCAGTTATTCTCCGTGATCTTGTGACCAGAATGATTCTTCTGAAAGAAATCCATGATCCGTTCTTTCGTATGAAGGTCTTCGTAAAGTTTTTTCCCAAACACCTTTGCCGTCACTTCTTTTGTCAAGTCATCCTTTGTAGGCCCAAGTCCTCCTGTAAGGATTACCACATCCGAACGTCCAAGTGCGCGGCGTATCGTCTCTTCCATGCGTTCTTCGTTGTCCCCTACCGAATTCTGGTAATATAAAGACAAACCCAGCAGAGCACATTTCTCTGCCAGGTAAGCTGCATTGGTATTCACGATATTGCCGAGCAGGATTTCGGTCCCTACAGAAATCAGCTCTGCAACCATGTTACATACCTCCCTTTGTCAACACTTCTTTGTTCTTTGCGATATAATCGATCAATGATACGACTGTAAGAATCAGCGCCAGGTATATCAGCACTGTCTCGATTGTCTGAGCCACGCCACCAGGAAGATCCAGGATCAGGAAAATGATCATGAACATCTGGGATACAGTCTTAAATTTTCCCCAGTAGCTTGCCGCGATCACAATACCATTATCGGATGCCACAAGGCGGAATCCGCTGATGATGAATTCCCGGCTGATGATCACGATGACGATCCATGCCGGCAGTTTGTCCATCGGGATCAGGCAGATCATGGCAGATCCGACAAGGAGCTTGTCCGCCAATGGATCCATAAATTTCCCAAAATTTGTTACAAGATTGTATTTTCTGGCAATCTTTCCGTCCAACATATCGGTAAGACTTGCCACACAGAAAATTGCAAGCGCAATGTAGTTGCTGTAATCTCCTCCAATGTCCGTCAGCATGAAAACGACGAAAAACGGAATCATGATCACACGCAGCACCGTCAGTTTGTTTGGCAGATTCATTTTACATCAACTCTCCTATCAAATCGTATTCACATGCACCTGTCACTTTCACTTTCGCAAAATCTCCGGACATCAGTTCTTCATCTGTATTGACAAAAATCAGTCCGTCCACATTCGGTGCATCTTTGTAAGTTCTCCCTACATAAGCATTTTCATCTGCTACTTTTCCCTCGATCATGACGAGCATTTCTTTTCCGATCATACTCTCTGCCTGTTCAAAAGCGATTTCCTGCTGAAGTTCCATCAGCTCTGCCTGCCTGTCCTCCTTGACACTTTCCTCGATCTGGTCTGGCATAACAGCTGCAGGAGTGTCTTCTTCCGGCGAATAAGTAAAGACTCCCAGGCGGTCAAATTCCATCTCGTCGACAAAGTCCATCAGTTCTTCATGCTGATCCTGTGTCTCGCCCGGGAACCCTGTGATAAGCGTCGTCCGGATCGCGATATCAGGGATCTCTTTTCTGAGCCTTTCGATGATCTGAATCAGCTCCTCCTTCGACGTTCTTCTGCCCATCCGCTTTAAGATACCGTCACTTGCATGCTGGATCGGAAGATCCAGATAGTGGCAGATCTTCTGTTCTTCTTTGATAACCTGGATCAGCTCTTCCGTGATTTCTTCCGGATAACAGTAAAGGATCCGGATCCAGCGGATACCGCTGATCTTGCACAGATTCCGAAGAAGTTCCGGCAGTTTTTTCTCTCCGTAGATGTCTTTTCCGTAAAGCGTCGTCTCCTGGGCCACAAGGATGAGCTCTTTGACCCCGTCCTCCGCCAGCTGCCGTGCCTCTTTTAGGAGGCGCTCCATCGGAACACTCCGGAAGTTCCCTCTGATCTTCGGAATGATGCAGTACGTACAGTGTTTGTCACATCCCTCCGCAATCTTCAGGTACGCGTAGTGACCTCCTGTCGTCACAAGTCTGTGGGTATCTACCTCCGGCAGAGCATCCAGCGACTCCATCTTCAAATAGGAATGCCCTTTCAGCGCCTCATCCACAGCATCCAGAATGTGATCGTAAGAAGCTGTTCCAAGGACAGCATCTACTTCCGGGATCTCCGTGATGATCTCTTCTTTATAGCGCTCTGCCATACATCCGGTAACGATCAGCGCCTTCAACGTGCCGGAATGTTTGTATTCTGCCATCTGCAGGATTGTCTCCACGCTTTCTTCCTTCGCATCGTGGATAAAACAGCAAGTATTCACAATAATGATATCTGCCTTGTCTTCTTCCTCCACCATCTGATACCCTCTGGATGCCAGCATCCCGATCATCACTTCAGAGTCTGCAAGGTTTTTATCACATCCAAGTGATACAAATAAGATATTCATGTACTCTCTCCTGACATTTCATGAGGCAGATACTTAACCAAAAAGCACCTGCCTCTTTTTCCATTTGTTTCTTATTCTTCTTCGGAATCTTCTCCGAGTATTTTCAATTTGGCATTGTTCATCTCATCGATCGCGATGGAAAGCGGCTTTTCTCCGTCTTTCGCCGGCACGAGCGGATCTGCGTGATCGATCAGCTGTCTTGCCCGTTTTGCTGTAGCCAGCACGATAGAGTAACGGCTGTTGACGATCTTTGTCTCGCCTTCTTCAACGTCCTGATTTACTACCTTCATTAAATCTGTGTAAGATGGATGCAGCATAACATCGTTCTCCTTTCAAATTCCTTAAAGTTCTCCGAGTTCTTTTCGTATTCTTTCTATGGACTCCGCATTTCTCACTGTCTTCTTCTTCTCGCTCTGGATCACTGCGTGCAGATCATCCACACATGTCTCCAGCTCGTCATTGACGATAAAGTAATCGTAAGCCTCGATTCCATCCGCCTCTTCTTTAGCTCTGGAAAGTCTGCCTTCGATGACATCCATCGTCTCGGTCCCTCTTCCAACAAGTCTGCGTTTCAGCTCCGCTGCATTCGGAGGCGTGATAAAAATCAGAAGTGTCTCCGGAAATTTTTCTTTTACTTTCAAAGCGCCCTGGATCTCAATCTCCAGTATCACATCTTTTCCGGCGGCCAACTGCTCCTCCACATAAGAGCGCGGTGTCCCATAATAATTGTCAACATATCTAGCATACTCTATTAACTCGTCTTGTGCAATCATTTTTTCAAATTCTTCTGTTTCTTTGAAAAAATATTCTCTTCCGTCCTGCTCGCCTTCTCTTGGCTTTCTCGTAGTAGCAGAAATGGAAAGAGCGTAATTGTCATATTTTTCCATAAGCCTTTTCATCACAGTTCCTTTGCCAGCTCCGGAAAATCCGGACAATACGATCAAAATCCCCTTCTGATCCATAGTCTTCTTCCTCTCATCTCTCTTATTCTATATTCTGTATCTGTTCGCGTACTTTTTCAATCTCAGTCTTCAGCTCGATAGCCAGATTCGATACTTCTAGATCGTTGGCTTTCGAAAGGATCGTGTTAGCCTCGCGATTCATCTCCTGGGCGATAAAATCCAGCTTCCTGCCGATTCCTTCCCCGGATACAAGTGTTGCCTTCATGTGGTCGATATGGCTTTTCAGGCGGACAACTTCCTCATCCGTGCAAATCTTATCTGCAAAAAGTACAACTTCCGCAGCGATCCTTCCTTCCTCCATCTGTGCATCGCCAAGCAGTTCTTTTACCTTTTCTTCCAGCTTTTCTCTGTATTCTGCGAGAATCTGTGGAGAGCGCTCCTCTACTTTGGAAACGACCTGCCTCATACCGTCCAGTTTTCCGATCAGATCCTCCTGAAGTTTTCTGCCTTCCACCTCTCTTGTCTCCACAAAACGGCTGCATGCTGCACTGAGCGCCTGTCTGAGACTGCTCCACAGAGCCTCCTCATCCACAGCCTGTTCTTCCATCGTCAAAATTTCCGGATACCGTGACAGCGTGGAGACACGGATATCATTTTCCAGCCCGAATTTTTCTTCCATCTGTCTGAGATATCCCAAATATTCAGAAGCCAGCGCCTCATTGTACTTCAGCGATACCTGACTTTCGGAAAGATCTTCGTAAGAGATAAAAATATCTACCTTCCCCCTGCTTACATATTCTTTCAAAAGGTTTCGAATGGATGTCTCAAAAAAATTAAGCTTCTTTGGCATGCGTATATTCACATCCAGATACCGGTGGTTCACACCCTTCATCTCCACCGTGATTTTCTTTTCTTTATCCTGGATCTCAGCTCTGCCAAAGCCTGTCATACTTTTGATCATTGTACTTTCCTCGTCTTATTCTTCTTTTTTGGCTTACAGCTCATTATTTTTCATTATAAGTCATTTAAAATTTTGCGTCAACTGTGTTATACTGTAAAACAGACCAGAAAAAAGGAGAGACAAATATGGCATTTGACGGAATTACCATTGCAAATATTGTAAAAGACCTGAAGACTTCCCTTCTGGACGGGCGAATCTCCAAGATCGCCCAGCCGGAAGCGGACGAGCTTCTGCTTACTATAAAGAAACCGGACGGACAAAGGCGGCTCTACATCTCCGCCAGTGCCTCCCTTCCGCTCATATATCTGACAGATGAGAACAAACCAAGCCCATTTACCGCCCCAAACTTCTGTATGCTCCTCAGAAAGCATATCGCAAACGGCCGGATCGTCTCCATTACCCAGCCTTCCCTGGAGCGGATCATCATTTTTGAAATCGAGCATCTAAATGAACTTGGAGACTTGTGCAGAAAAAAACTGATCGTGGAGATCATGGGGAAACACAGCAATATTATTTTCTGTGACTCTGATGACCAGATCATCGACAGCATCAAACACGTCCCGGCCCAGATGAGTTCTGTCCGGGAAGTACTGCCTGGAAGAAAATATTTTATTCCGGATACGATGCACAAAGCTGATCCTCTTCGCACGTCTGAGGACGGGTTTGCAGATATACTCCGCAACAAACCGATGCCTCTTTCCAAAGCTTTATACACCGGGTTCACAGGCCTTAGCCCTGTTGCCGCGGAAGAGATCTGCTATCTCTCCGGTATCGATTCTTCCCTCCCTCCTAGTGAATTGTCCGAGGATTATCTGATCCATCTTTTCCGGCAGTTTTCCTTCTTTATGGATCGGATACGGGAAGGCATCTTCTCCCCGTGTATTTATTACCGTGGAAACGAACCGCAGGAGTTTTCTGCTGTGCCTCTAACCCACCTTACGGACTGCGAATGCCGGCCTTTTGACACGATCTCACAAGTGCTTTCTTCTTACTATGCAGTCAAAAACCGGATCACACGGATCCGGCAGAAATCTTCTGACCTTCGCCATGTCGTCCAGACAGCTCTTGAGCGGAATCGGAAAAAATTTGACTTGCAGACAAAACAGCTGAAAGGAACGGAAAAAAGGGATCGATACAAAGTTTACGGAGAACTTCTTCACACATACGGGTACAGCCTGGAACCAGGAGCCAAGGAGCTTACTGCTCTCAATTATTACACAAACGAGATGATCACGATCCCTCTGGATGAGACGAAGACACCACAGGAAAATGCCAAGCGCTACTTTGAGAAATACAATAAACAGAAGCGGACTTTTGAGGCCCTGTCAGAGCTGATCAAGGAGACACAGGACGAGGTGCGTTACCTGGAATCCGTCAGCAGTGCCCTTGATTTTGCCCGGACAGAAGATGATCTGGCGCAGATCAAAGAAGAGCTTTCAGAAAGCGGATATGTCCGCCGAAAATTTTCAAAGAAAAAAGTCAAATTCAAGAGTGTGCCCCTGCATTACCTCTCCAGCGACGGATACGACATGTATGTCGGCAAAAACAATCTCCAGAACGAAGAACTGACTTTCTCATTTGCCAACGGAAACGACTGGTGGTTTCACGCAAAACAGGTACCAGGCTCCCACGTGATCGTAAAATCCCAGGGCGTTGAAATGCCGGACCGGGTCTTTGAGGAGGCCGGAAAACTTGCCGCCCACTACTCCAAAAACGCCGGAAGCAAAAAAGTGGAAGTAGACTATATTGAGAAAAAACACATCAAAAAAGTAAAGGGACAAAAACCTGGATTTGTCATCTATCACACAAACTACTCCCTGATAGCGGACACCGATATCAGCATGTTAAAAGAGATACCGGAAAAATAAAAGGTATTTACCGCGAACATTTCAAAACTGTGAAAAAAGAGGCACAATTTCTTGTGCCCCTTTTTGATTACAGTGTTTTGATAAACCGAAGGAAGGAATTTCTTCCTTCTTCTGTACATTTGTACACTCCCGCGTCTTCCAACACTTTTACAAACACACTTCCGATCTCCTGCTCCAGGATTTCTTCGATGTTCTTTTCGTTGATCTGCTCATATTTTGGCAGGAACCCTTCTACCCAGTCTGCATGTTTTTCAATCTTTTCACAGCTCCGGATATCTTTTCCATTCAGAATATACTCTTTTAAAAGCTCCATCTCCTCTTTCAGTCGAGCCGGAAGTACTGCAAGTCCCATAACCTCGATCAGACCGATGTTTTCTTTTTTGATATGGTGATACTCCGCGTGCGGGTGGTACACGCCAAGCGGGTGTTCGCTCGTCGTAATATTATTGCGAAGTGTCAAGTCGAGCTCGTACATTCCGTCTTTTCTTCGTGCGATCGGCGTGATCGTATTGTGTGGTTCCCCGTCTGTCTCAGCATAGATAAATGCCTCCTCGTCTGTGTAGCTTCTCCATGCCTGCAGTACGTGGTCTGCAAGATCGATCAGTCTCTTCTCATCTTTGTGGCGGATGCGCAGAACAGAGAGCGGCCACTTGACGATTCCGGATTCCACATCTTCATATCCCGGTATGACAACTTCCTTTTCGATCGGAGCCTTTGCCATGGCGAAAGTATAGTGTCCGCCCTGGAAATGATCGTGGCTGAGGATCGATCCTCCTACGATCGGGAGATCTGCATTGGATCCAAGGAAATAGTGCGGGAACTGTTTTACGAAATCGAACAGTTTTGTAAATGCTGCCCTGTCAATCTTCATTGGCACATGTTTACCGTTAAATACGATACAGTGTTCATTGTAATATACGTACGGAGAATACTGGAATCCCCACTGAGAATCATTGATTGTGATCGGGATGATCCGGTGGTTTTCACGCGCCGGATGATCCAGGCGTCCTGCATATCCTTCATTTTCCACACAAAGCTGACAGCTTGGATAACTTGTTGTCTTGGCATTTTTTGCCGCAGCGATGGCTTTCGGGTCTTTTTCCGGTTTGGAAAGATTGATCGTGATATCGATCTCGCCGTACGGGCTGTCCACTTTCCATTTTTTATCTTTTTTCACGCGATACCTTCTGATGTAATCGCTGTCCTGGCTCAGCTTGTAGAAATACTCTGTAGCCGATTCCGGCGATTCTTCATACTTTTCAAAGAATTCCCTCTGCACCTGAGCCGGCCGTGGGACAAGGCAGTTCATGATTTTCGTATCAAAAAGATCACGGTAACCGATGCTATCCTCAATCAACTCTCTTTTTACAGCTTCATCGAGGAGATCTTTTAACACTTCCTCCAGATTCACATCTTTGTATTCTTCCTGAGGCTCTTCATAGCTATCCTCATGAAACAGATCCAAAAGAAGATTTCTCGCATAAATTTTTTCACACTCTGGGAGCAGACCTGTCTCTACCCCGTATTGTATCAGCTTCTTTATACTTTCATTCAGCATTTCTTTACACACTCCTTACTCTACGACTCCGGCGCCATCTCCGATTTCCACTACGTAGAATTCTGCCTCGTGTCCTGTCTTTTCTTTGTATCCTTGTCCGACCTTTTCGATAAACATATCGACTGCATCATTTTTTACGATGCTGACCGTACATCCTCCGAATCCGCCTCCAGTAATACGGGATCCTATTACTCCGTCAATCTCCCATGCCAGATCTACAAGGATATCGATTTCCTCACAGGATACTTCATAGTCGTCTCTCAGAGAAACATGGGATGCATTCATCAGTTTCCCGAATTCTGTGATATTATTCTCTTTCAGAGCTTTTACCGCACGGATCGTCCTCTGATTTTCATAGACTGCATGTTTTGCACGTTTCCGGCAGATTTCATCAGAGATCGCATCTTTATGAGCCTCAAACTCTTCTTCTGTGAGATCCCCAAGTGTGTCAATGTCTGCCACTTTCTGGAGATCTTTGAGCGCTTTTTCACTTTCGTTTCTTCTGTCATTGTAGGCTGAATCCACGAGGCTGTGTTTTACCTTGCTGTTTGTGATCACGATTTTCGCATCCGGAAGTTTTACAGATGCATATTCGTATTTCAGCGTATTTGTATCAAGGAAAATCGCACAGTCTTTCTTTCCCATAGCCACCGCAAACTGATCCATGATTCCGCAGTTGCATCCATTATAATTGTTTTCGGAATACTGTCCGATCAAGGCGATTTCCGGCATGGAGATCTCGATTCCAAACAGGTCTTTTAACATCACTCCAATCAGTACTTCCAGTGATGCTGAAGAAGAAAGTCCGGAACCATTCGGGATTGTTCCATAGATCAGTACGTCCATCCCCTGGCTGATCTCAAATCCTTTCTTCTGGAACGCCCAGATGACTCCCTTCGGATAGTTCGTCCATCCTGCCTTATCAGACGGCACAAGGTCGTCGAGACTTGTCTCTACGATGCCGAGTTTTTCAAAATTCATAGAGTAAAAGCGAAGCTTTCTGTCTTCTCTTTTCCGCGCAATACCGTATGTTCCGAGAGTCAGAGCACACGGAAATACGTGTCCTCCATTGTAGTCTGTATGTTCACCGATCAGATTGACACGCCCCGGAGAAAAATAGGAATGAATCTCTCCTTCCCCGCCGTAAAGTTTTTTGAATGTTTCCATCAACTTGTTCTGCATAATCTTATCCTTCCTTTTTTAGTTTGAAAACCGCTTGCTGTTTTCGTCTCGCTATATTAAAATTATAATGCTTATATTGATTTCAAACAACAAGTATCTTGCTGAAATTTATAACGATATTGAGGTGTTTTATGCAGATCCGCACTGATGAAGAAAAAAAAGAGCTGAAACAGCACGGGGACTATACGTTCCCTGTCCGTCTCAGCGAAGAAATGCTTTCCCGCTACGAAGGAGGTTCCTTTATGTGGCACTGGCACTCTGAAATCGAGCTGACTTTGATCCGAAAAGGCTGTATCGACTACCATGTAAATGGAGAACATTACCTGTTGAAAGAAGGGGATGGGATTTTCTGCAACAGCAATGTACTCCATTCCGGATACCGGGTGGGATCATCTGACTGCCAGTATTTTTCTGTAACTTTTCATCCAAAATTTATCTATGGGTTTGAAAACAGTGTCCTCCAGACAAAATATGTCCAGCCAATCCTAAATACCGGTTATTTTTCTTCCTCTGTTTTTTGCCGCGGGGAAGAATCCCAGGATCATGTCCTCTCCCTTCTGTGGGAGATCTTTGATCTCTACTGCAAACAGGATAAAGACATGGAATTTCGGCTCCATCTCATCCTGTCTGAAATCTGGTTTTCACTTTACCAACGCTTTCTCC
The DNA here is from genome assembly GCF_019754295.1 of Sellimonas caecigallum. Lineage (GTDB taxonomy): Bacteria > Bacillota > Clostridia > Lachnospirales > Lachnospiraceae > Sellimonas > Sellimonas caecigallum. Next base: position 200,195 of record NZ_VIRV01000001.1, read on the forward strand.
TTGTCTCCTGTCCAGAGTCCGGAGGAGCAGCCTATATCGGAAGACTGAAAGACATACTGGAATATATCCACACTTCCTATCGTCAGCCCCTTACCCTGGAAGAGATCGCCGAACAAGCGCACCTTTCCAAAAGCGAATGCTGCCGTTTCTTCAAGAAGCATATGCATATGACACTTTTCGACTATCTTCTCTATTACCGCATTCAACAAAGTCTTCCTCTTCTAAAGGAAGGACAATGTACGATCGCAAAAGCGGCAGAGTTGAGTGGATTTTCCAGCGCCTGTTATTACAGCAAAATTTTCCGGAGAGAAATGCACTGTACACCCAAGCAGTATCAGAACAGTTTTATCGATCCGGATGGCTCACACTGATCTCCCCGGTCCTTAAGATTTCCTCCGTGCCGTCCTCGTATCGAACGCGAAGAGAGCACCTGTCGTCAATTCCCACGGCAATGGCAGGCTTCTTTTTGTCCGCCGTGTGCACAAATATTTTTTCTCCCATCCACAGCATCTTCTCTTTGTAGGAAGGATAAAATGTCCGTTCTGGCAAAGTACGGTAGTATGAGAGGACGCGTTTGATGATCTCTGCCGCCAGAACGTTTCGGATTCCTTCCGGACATTGATCTCTCTGGCAGACTGCCCCGGCTTTTTCCTGAATGGATTCCGGGAATCCTCCCTCCGGCTCCAGCACGTTGACCCCGATCCCTACGATGAGAAAATCGATCGAACCGTTCTCCAAAGAAAATGAGGCTTCCGTGAGGATCCCGCTGACTTTCTTTCCTTTTGCATACACGTCATTGACCCATTTGATGGCCGTTTCCGTCCCTGTAATGGCCTCCACCGCCTCCGCTGTGGCTGCCGCCGAAGCCGCTGTGACCATCATGAGATCAGATATCTCCATCTGTGGTCTCAGAAGGATACTCATATATAGTCCCGTGTCCGCCGGGGAATAAAACTCCCTTCCCCGTCTTCCTCTTCCCTCCGTCTGGCATTTGGCAAGCACGACGGTTCCTTCTTTGGCCCCTTCATCTGCCAATTCCCTGAGCGTACGGTTTGTAGAGGCAACTTCCCCGTAAATGCAGAGACGGCAGTCTTCATATTTCTTTCCCAAATACTTGCGTATCGCCGCTTCGGAAAGCTTCTCACTTTCGCTCAGAAGAACATATCCTTTGTTCGTAACACCCTGAATACGGTATCCTTCCTTCTGAAGCGCCTTGACCGATTTCCACACAGCGCTCCTGGAAATCTGAAGTTTCTCAGCCATCTCTTGTCCTGAAATGGCTTCCCCATCTGCCTCCAAGAGTAGGGCAAGTACTCTGTCTTTTCCCGTCATGACTGATTTCTTTCCATCCTTTCTTCTGTCTCCTTTGCTTCTTCGGCCAGAACAAGTGCGAGCTGGATCCGGAAACTGTCCATATCATCGGAAAGCTGCACTCCCAGTATATCCTCGCATTTTTTCACTCTGTATTTGATGGTATTTCTGTGGAGAGACAAGGTTTCTGCCGTCTGAGCAATATTCTTCCCACAGAACAGATATGTATAAAGTGTCTTCCGAAGCTCCTCCTGCATCAGATTCTCCGGAAAGGCAAGTTCTTTCAGCATATAAGTGCACATTTCTTCCTTCTCTCTCTCCGGTATAAATTTGAACAGCTCCTTAAAATTTTTCGGCCGATAGCTGTACAGATAAGGATACTTCTCATTTGGCTGGCCATCGAACAGACTGCTCTGCGCTTCCCTGTAAGAACCGCGTATCTTGAGAATATCGGAGAAAATCCCACCTTGCGCGATCCGTATCTCTTTTTTGAAACGATCTCTGAGATAACGGTAGATTTTCTCGTAGATATCCTCCATGCCCTCCTGTTCTCCCTGGATCAAAAGAACATACCGAAACTGGGATTCCTCCGGAAAGATAAGGATACTCCTGTCGTCCTTCTCCTCAAGAAATTCCCGTATCCATTCGTACGCAAGGATGAAGTACTCTTCCCGGCTGGAAAACCGGTTTGGCTGAAATGGCTGTCTCTCCTCTTTATCCAGTTCCAAAAGAACGACCCTGTATTCCGGCATACTCCTGATTCCATGTCCTTTTCCGATTGCGAGTACCTGCCTTTCATCCCAGCTTCGCTCATCTATCTGTTCCAGAAGAATCGTTAGGAACTCTTCTCTCGATTTTATCTGATTGTATTTCATATACAGCTCACGGTAAAAATAGATCTCCAGGGCCATGATGACCTGCTCCATGACGAGCATCTGGTCTTCTGCCTTGCCAGGATCAAAGTCTTTGATGACCATGTAATTTGTATTGCGCCCCAATCCTTTAATAGGGTAGATACAGCAGCAAATTTCCTGCTCCTCACATGTGTATGCCGCATCGCTTTCGAGCTGGTCCTCTTTCAGAAGTTTCTCCACAAGGCAAAGTGTTTTCTCCCGATCTGCCTGACTGTAGCTGTATCCGTAATCCTGCACCTTTCCCCACATATCGACGATCATGACGGGCGTCCCCAATATGGCGGTCATGTTGTTGATGATGCTTTTCAGAGAGCTTCCGTGCAGGATCAGCGTTGTGATCTTTTGCTGTGCATTGAGCGCATTCAAAAGCTGATCATTCTGATTGTTCCATATATAAGACAGGATTTCATGGTACACTTTTCCGAGCGTGACATCCATGGGGATCTGAAGAAGAGGTATTCCAAGCCGGTCTGCCGTCTCGAGGACACAGTCATCCAGATAATCCAGAAATCGCCCAAGCTTGATAGCTACCCCGGCGCATTCCCTCTTATCCAGCTCTTCCAGAAAACTACACATCAAAAGAGGCTCATCCTGAAATGCCATACCTGTCATGACAAGCAGTGTATTTCTGGATATATAGGCGGATACATCCGGACTCTCCGTAGATTCCACCGTGGAGATGGTCCTGTTCAGGTCCGCATTTTGATTCAGCACACGCAGATATTGGAATTTTTCTTTTTCCAGCAAATCTTTTACTATCACTGTTTTACCTCCGATTCTGTTCTGTCAGAATAGTTCATACGACGTATACTCATAATCAAACTGATATCCCAGTTTCTGCGCCAGTCTTTTGGACTGCAGATTATGGGCATCCCAGCTTGGGTATAGTCCTCTCTTTTTGCATTCCAGGATAAGCCTGGCACCGCATGCCGTGGCAAGCCCTCTTCTCCGGTATGCTTCCTTCGTGTCAATCTCCACTTCGATTCCACCTTTGTAGGCAGAATATGCGGAAGCTCCGGCCACAATTTCGTCTCCTTTTACAGCCACTATCCCGACAGCATACTGGTCAAAGTGCGTATAATCACGGAACTGTCCTGCCAGATCTTTGCTCCACTCTTCCTGTCTGCACCGTCCGTAAAGTGTTTCGTCCATCAAACGGATTTCAAATTCCTCCGGAAGTTTCGCCGCCTCTGCCCTCAGATTTTCTTCATCAAAGGAAGCCGGATCCTTCCGAAATGCATACCTTGTAAACTTTCGGATCTTTTCTGGAAAGCACTTTTCGATCAGCGTGTTCCACCGTTCCTCCCGTCCTACCAGAATCAACATTTCTCTTTCTGATTGCCCGGCACACTCCTGGAGCAGCTCTTCACTCGGTTCTCCTGCTAAAAAGCAGAAATCTCCAAGACACGCAGCGGCAGTGACCGGATGTTCCTTTGAGTCCGCGTACATGCATCCCATAACTCTATCCAGACAGGACCAGATGACTGTCTCATTCCAACCTTCGAACAATTTTTCCGCAGCACATGGATCTTGCAGTTTTACTATCATCTTTCTCCTCCCTATTTCTTCCATTTTCTGGAAGTCTTTGTTCTCTTTCTCTTACGTTGTAATCACAACATATTTATTGTAAAAACTATATTATACTCTCAGAGAAAAGTCAACAACGAACAGACAGGAGGAAAATCAAAATGGAAAATAAAATGTTTTGTTATCAATGTCAGGAAACGGCCGGCTGCAAAGGCTGTACCATAACTGGAGTCTGTGGGAAGACTCCCAGGACAGCCGCCATGCAGGATCTTCTCGTATATGTAACCAAGGGGCTTTGCGCGGTAACTTCCCGCCTTCGTGAGCTGGGAATTCCCGTGGCCTCGTCTGTCAACAAACATATTAGCGAAAACCTTTTTGCTACTATTACCAATGCAAATTTTGATGAAGATGCGATCGTGGAGCGAATCCGCCAAACACTGATAGAAAAAGAATCCCTTCTTGCAAATCTTCCGTCGAAAGAAGGTCTTCCAGATGCTGCCTTGTGGAATGGCGCTGAGGAAACTTTCTCTGAAAAGGCGGCGAAAGTTGGTATTCTTTCCACCGAACAGGAGGATATCCGCAGCCTCCGGGAACTGATCACATATGGTATCAAAGGACTGTGCGCATATCTTTACCATGCATCCGTCCTTGGAAAGCAGGAAGAAGAAATCGATAGCTTCCTCCAGAAAGCACTTGCCGCCACACTTAATGATTCTCTCTCTGCAGAAGAACTTGTCGCACTCGCTATGGAGACTGGAAAATACGGAGTCCAGGGGATGGCTCTTCTCGATGCAGCCAACACATCAGCCTACGGCAATCCGGAAATTTCAAAGGTCAATATCGGAGTCAGAAGCCGTCCGGGTATCCTCGTATCCGGCCATGATCTCCGTGATCTGGAACTTCTGCTGGAACAGACACAGGGGACGGGCATAGATGTCTATACCCACTCTGAGATGCTCCCGGCACACTACTATCCGGCCTTCAAAAAATATCCGAATTTTATTGGAAACTATGGGAATGCATGGTGGAAACAAAAGGAAGAATTCGAAAAATTCCACGGTCCGATTCTCATGACAACCAACTGTATCGTCCCTCCAAAGGACAGCTATAAAGACCGTCTTTACACGACAGGAGCTTCGGGATATCCTGGTTGCGTCCATATTCCGGACGACGGAAAAAATGGAAAGGATTTCTCCGTTATCATCGAACATGCCAGACAGTGCGCTGCACCGGAAGAACTGGAGACCGGAGAGATCATCGGCGGATTTGCCCACAGCCAAGTGCTCTCCCTTGCGGACAATATCGTGGAAGCTGTGAAATCCGGCGCCATCAAAAAGTTTGTCGTCATGGCAGGCTGCGACGGACGGGCCAAATCCCGTGACTATTATACCGATTTTGCCCAGGCTCTCCCAAAGGACACTGTGATCTTGACAGCAGGATGCGCAAAATATAAGTATAACAAACTAAATCTCGGAGATATCAATGGAATCCCACGCGTCCTTGATGCCGGACAGTGCAATGACTCCTATTCTCTCGCACTCATCGCCTTGAAACTGCAAGAAGTCTTTGAACTTTCAGATATCAATGATCTGCCGATCATTTACAACATCTCCTGGTATGAGCAGAAAGCAGTCATCGTTCTTCTTTCTCTTCTTTACCTGGGCGTAAAGAACATTCATCTTGGACCAACACTCCCTGCCTTCCTCTCTCCGAATGTGGCAAAGATCCTAATTGAAAACTTCGGTATCGCAGGTATCAAAACTGTCCAGGAAGACATCCATACTTTCTTCCATTAAAAAGAATCCTGGCTTCAGAATCATGGTGGCACACACCATGATTCCGGCCAGGAATGTTTCTTAATTTTATAAATATCTCTATTATGAATCTTGATCTGATGCCGACACGATATGATTTGGGGATATCCTCGTTTTCCTGTATACCACATATCCAAGAACTGCCACAACCCCTTCCGTGACTGGGTAAGTCAGCCATATTCCCGTCATGTCCCAAAGAGCAGACAGCAAAAAGGCAATCGGTGCGATCAGCACAAGCCCCCGCAGCAAAGATAAAATATGTGCTGGGAGCGCCTTCTCGATAGAAGTAAAATAGACAGCAATGATCGTATTAAACCCGACAGCCAGCACAGATGTGAAGTAAATCTTCATTCCTATCACGGAAATCTGCTGCAGTTTTGGATCATTTTCACTGTTAAAGATTCCGGTAATCGGATCTGCAAATACATATAAAACCAGATAAATCAAAATTGACAATACTGCCATAGTCGTCATCGCATATCTCAGTCCCAGATGGATAGCCTTTCTGTCGCCGCTTCCATAGGCATCACTGATCAGAGGCTGTACGCCCTGGGCGATTCCCGTATAGACACCAACAACCACGAGAGAAATATTTGCAGTCACACCGTATGCTGCAACCCCTACATTTCCTTCCAGATTCAGGATCAGCATGTTAAAAATAATCATCGCGATTCCGGAAGCCAACTGTCCGATAAGGGATGGAAATCCAAGGGAAAAGTCCGTCTTTATAATACCCCAGTTTACTCTTGAACGCACAAGTCCGAATCCGTTTTCTTTTTTTATCCAGTGAAGTGACATGATCAGCATACTGATGATCGGAGAAAGTCCTGTGGCAAAAATTGCTCCGAAAATTCCCATCTTCATTGGGAAAATGAATACATAGTCCAAGATGATGTTGGAAAAACTTCCTACAAGCATAGCATTTGTTGCCAGCAATGGATTGTTGTCATTTCTAACAAAACACAGCAAAATATCGTTCATGATAAAGGCCGGTGCAAACAAAAGCAGCCATTTCAGGTAGGTATCCGTCATGGAAAGGATTGCCGGATCTGCACCTAAAAACTGTGCCAGCGGCCGCGAGAAAAACGCTCCGACAAGCGCAAACAGCACCCCGAAAAGGATTCCCAAATAAACGGTGTTCGTAAATATCTCATTGGTCTGTTTTTTGGCGCCTCCGCTTTTACATATGGAAAACTTTGTTGCTCCTCCCATCCCAAACATCAATCCACATCCGTGAATGAAATTATAGACTGGAATAGCAATATTCAATGCTGCCAAACCATTGGTGCCGAGCCCTTTGGCGACAAAAAAGGTGTCCGCCAGAATGTAGCAGGATACCCCGAGAGTCCCGAGTACGCTTAAAGAAGCAAAGCGGGCAAATTGTTTTCTGTAAGCCTTTACGTCCATCAAATTCCTCCTCTTTCACAAAAAACAACGCCAGATTCCCTATCTGCAAAGGCCTGTCGATAGGAAATCTGACGCTTAACTCTTTACCCGGCGGCAAAGACGTGTCTTTGTCATATTTATTTGCCAAAGTATAATAACACAAGATTTTGTCAAAAACAAGTGTTTTGCAGGCTTTTCTTGCATTTTCCTCCTATGGCGTGCTATACTATCCCACGTTGCAAATCCATTCAAAATCGGAGAATTCAATCATGAAATATAAAAAAACACTTTTTATCGCCTATGCAGCTATGATCGCTGCCATCTATGTGATCCTTACAAGTATATTCGCCCCTTTTGGTTTTGGCGAAATCCAGGTTCGTGTGGCGGAAGCCCTTACGATTCTTCCGGCTTTTACTTCCGCAGCAATCCCAGGACTTTTTATCGGGTGTCTGATTGGAAATATTTTAGGAGGCGCCATACTGCCTGATATCATTTTCGGAAGCCTTGCCACATTGATCGGTGCTGTTTTTGTCTTCCTCTTGCGCAGGAAAAACAAATATGTCCTGCCTCTTGCCCCTGTATTATCCAACAGTCTGATCATTCCTTTTATCCTTCGCTTTGGCTACGGGGTCAATCTTCCGATTCCTTTTTTGATGCTTTCTATCGGAATCGGAGAAATCTTAAGCTGCGGAGTGCTGGGAATGCTTCTCTACAATGCACTTTCCAAATACCGCCACACCCTTTTTCGATTCTAGCGATTATCGGACACAGATCGAAACCGGGCGTAATCAATGTCTTGCATCGTTTCTTTATACCATCTGGCAATCACATGATTGCCAGTGCAACTGTCCCGGCCGTCAAGAGTATCAATCCTGTCAGCTCTTTTCTCTTCAGCTTTTCTCCAAACACCAAGTACGAGAACACGACAGTCACAAGAACGCTCAATTTATCCACCGGGGCGACCACACTTGCCGGACCTTCCTGCAGTGCACGGTAATAGCACAGCCACGACACACCTGTAGCAATGCCGGAAAGACAGATAAAGAAGAGTTCTTTCCGGTCGCTCCTCTTTATCTCTTGCTGCTTCCCAGTCACAAATACCATCCCCCACGCAAGAACAAGCACCACAGCTGTGCGGATCGCGGTTCCCAGATTAGATTCCACCTCAGAGATTCCGATTTTCCCAAAAATCGCAGTCAGACTTGCAAAAAATGCTGATCCTGCCGCATACAGCATCCATCCGGTTTTTATATCTTTCTTGTCATCTTTCACTTCTTTTTGCTCAATCATTAGAAAAATTCCCACTGCAATTACGGCTGCTGCTACAGCCTTCGGAATGCTGACACCCTCTCCTAAAAAAATCAGAGCAAGTATAATGGTAAGCACTGTACTGGACTTGTCAATGGGAACTACTTTATTAATGTCCCCGATCTGCAGCGCCCGAAAATAGCATAACCAGGAAGCGCCTGTCGCCGCACCTAACAGGATCAAAAACATGAATGTCTTCCCCGTGATTTCCGAAATCTTGCTGCCCGATCCCACAATCCACACGATTTCCCAGGAAAACAGCAGAACAACCACTGTTCTCACTGCCGTCGCTACAGTTGTATCCGTTTTTCGGATTCCGCACTTTGCAAGAATCGCAGTGATCCCTGAAAAGAAAGCAGCTCCAGCCGCATATAAAAGCCACATATTTTACCCCTTCTTTCCTAACCATTTAATCATAACGCAGATATTCTCTCTTTTCCAGACCGTTTTTGATTAATATGCACGGTTACCGTTTAGGCATCTTCATTTTTCTGTTTCTCCTTTCCTGAGACAAAAACAAAACAGCCGCCGGATGATACTCCGGACGACTGTTCTGCATAAAATTTACGGTCTTTCTTATCGCTGCTATGCTTCTTTTCTCATTCTCTTCTTTGCTTCTTCAACGGTTTCCCCGTCTTTTGTCAGGAACTCTTCTACAAAGGAATCTGTCATTTTCGTAAAACTGTTTACTGCACCTTCTTCCATTTTCTTATAGCCGCCAACCACGGTTTTCTCAATCTTTTTATAACCTCCCACAACTTTTTCAGCTATCTTTTCATTTTTCTCTGCGAGTTTCAATTTTGCCATAATCACACCCCTCCCTTTTTATTTTCTCTTTTTAATGATAACTGCAGCAGCTCCCACAACGGCTGCGATTCCTGCGATGATTGCCATTTTCCCTGCCCGTTCTGTCAACCTTGATTCTCTTTTGCTATTATAAGTTTAAACTTTCAACCCATTCCTCTACATCTGACTCGTCAGCTCCTGACCGGAATCGTTCGCCTTCCTGCCAGTTACCTGTTCCTGCCATCTCTGCCAAGAGATCTCCGCTGTCTCCCATACCGGAGGAAGCGGATGTTGCAAATGGGATAACTGTCTTCCCTGTAAAGTCGTTTGCTTCCACGAAGGTATCTACAGGCCACGCTGCAATGCCCCACCAGATCGGATAGCCGATAAATACTGTATCGTAAGACTCCCAATTTTCAATCGTCTCGGACACCAGCTCCACATCTCTAAGACTCTCATCTTCGTATTCTTTTGTGACACGGCTGTTGTCATCCGTCCAGTCCAGATCCTCATCTGTATATGGCTCTGCCGGTTCCAGTTCAAAAAGATCCCCGCCTGTGGCAGATGCGATGACATTTGCCACACTTTCCGTGTTCCCTGTCGCAGAATAATATACAACCAGAGTATTGCCCGTATTTTCTCCCTGCGTACTGTCTGTGTCTTCGGAGGAGTCCTTCGTTTTGTCACTGGTTTCATCCTGCTGTTCTGTCTGCTGTTTATTGCCTTCGCCGCTGTCTGTGGAAGATCCACATCCTGCCAGCAGGCTGACTGTTGCCGCACCGATTAAAATCATAGAAAGTAATTTTTTCAATTTCATTAAGATCACTGCTCCTTTTCTCTACATACATCTTATTTTTGTATCACTGTCTTTTACTTCTCAAACAACCATCCCATCATTTCATCATCATGTGGAAACAGAGCTCCTCCGCCGCCGTGCTGGTTTGTGACGCCTCCTTCTTCAAAATAGGAATCATCTTTGATATCTAACACTAAAATCTGGTCAATCTCAGCTTCGGTAAGTCCTTGCTGTTCATACAGATCATGGAGCCGCCTGTATGTTTCTTTTGTCGGTTCTGATCCATAGTATTCGTCCTCTTCGCCGATTGCCAGATAAACCGGTGTTCTGTTCTCTGCTACCGACTCGTAAGCGCCGTCCCACTTGGAACTTCCGTGAAGATAAGCTGTAAAAAGATCCGGGCGCATACCCATGGCGAGCGACATCGTTTCTCCCCCTCCGGAATACCCTTCCCCGTATACCTTATCGGGATCAATATTATAATTGGCAAGAAAATACTCTGCGAGGGCTATCGTCTGACGGGCAGAAGTCTCTCCCCAGTCTTCCAGCTGCGGGGCCACGATGATCATCTCCGGATTGTATTCCTGGGCAGTAAATCCGAAATCTTCTGTCTGGAGATTTACCCCCACTCCCTGGAAATACAGTCCCTGATATCCCGGCAGTGTAAAAAACAGCGCATACGGTTTACTGCCATCGTAACTTTCCGGGATATAAACATTATAATGGATATCTCCTTCTGTCTGTGAATGGAAAACATTATCCAAAAGAAATCTTCTGTATTCCTCAGTTCCTTCCGTCACTTCCTCATCAGAGACACTGTAATCCTGATTGGACTCCTGCGTTTGGTCAAAGACTGCTTCTTTGGATCTGGTCTGTTCTTCACACCCCGTCAGCATCAGAGACATCGCGAGGATACATCCTGCTGCGACAATTTTTTTCATTTAAAGCTCCTCGGCCAATTTATCTATTTTTGCTGATCTACCGGCGGAACCATCTCGGCGTACTTTTTCAGCATTTCCGGTGTGCTTATATAGTACCTTTTATCTTCATTCAAATCGGCAATCTCTTTTACTTCCTCATCCGTAAGGGAAAAATCAAAAATATCAAAATTTTCTTTGATATGTTCCGGATTTTTTGATCCCGGGATGACGATATTGCCTTCTTGAATATGCCAGCGCAAAATGATCTGGGCAGTGGTTTTTTTGTATTTTTCCGCCAGCTTTTCAAACAAAGGTTCCTGCAAAAGTGCGGCGTCTCCATGTCCCAGCGGATACCATGCCTGGATAACCATTCCTTCTTTTTCCAAAAATCTTTTCAGCTCTTTTTCCTGCGCATATGGATGTACCTCTGTCTGAAGGACTGTCGGCTCAACTTCACATACATTCAAAATCTCCTCTATCTGACTCTGTGTAAAATTTGAAAGTCCGATAGCCCGTACTTTCCCTTCTTTGAAGGCTTTCTCCATCAATCGGTATCCTGCAAGATAGTTGCCGGCCGGCTGATGGATCAACAGCAAGTCGATATAGTCCGTGTCTAATCTTTCGAGCGTCTTCTCTACCGCATCTTCCTGCTCATAGAAAGATGGCCACAATTTTGTCTCAAGAAAGATCTCTTCTCTTGCAATGCCTGATTTCTTCATAGCGCGCCCTACCGCCTTTTCATTTACATATGCGTTTGCCGTATCGATCAAACGGCAGCCTCCCTGAAGCGCGCTTAATACGGCAGCTTCCGCCTCATCCGGCTGCAGCAGAAAAGTTCCGATTCCCGCCATAGGCATTTTTACTCCATTTTTCAATGTCACATACATCATAGCAACTTCCTCCATTCTTCTTGTCTATCAATAACATTCCTGATATATTTCCAAAATTTCTTCATGACTCATTTTTCTGTAACTTCCAGGAGACAGATTGCAGGAATCCGCAATTTCTTTAAGAGGCGTGTGTTCTGTTACGCCAAGCTCACGCAAAGTGGCAGGAAGACCGATTTCCCGGATAAAGTCTGCCAATGCCTCTACTCCTTCCCTTGCCATCTCCTCATCGGTTTTATCTCCTCTTGGTATCTCCCAGACATTTTCCGCAAAGCGTACAAACTTTGCCAGACCGTCTTTATAAATATGCCGGTAATAAACCGGATGAAGAACAGCCAGGCCGCAGCCGTGGTTGCAGTCGGTATAAGCGCCGAGCTGATGTTCCATTTGGTGGCATTCAAAATCACATTTCTTTCCCAGTTTAGTGATACGGTTTTCTGCCATAGTGGATGCCCATAACAGGTTGCTCCTTGCCGTATAGTCTTTCGGATTTTGAACGGCAGCTCTCAGGTTGCGGATCGTACTTCTCATCAGAGCCTCGGAGATATCATCGGAGACATTGTCCGTATCCGGCTCGCTAAAATACGTCTCCATAATATGTGACAGAATGTCAAACCCTCCGGAAACCATCTGTTTTACCGGGACACTGTACGTATATGTCGGATCCATCAGTGCAAACTTTGGATTACACTGAGGATAATCTCTTCCTGTCTTAATCTTGCGCTCTTCATTGGTAATCACGGCTCCGCCATTGCATTCGCTTCCGGTACCTGCCACCGTGACGATCACTCCAAGAGGAAGCGGTTCAAAATCGATGATTCCCATCTTCTCCCAATAATTCTCCCAGATATCTTTTGTACTGACCGCTGCCATGGATACCGCTTTACAGCAATCCATCACAGATCCGCCTCCAATGCCAAGGATCCAGTCAGATTGATGTACCCTAGCAAGTTCCGCCCCTTCCAGAACTTTTTGATATGTCGGATTTGCCATGATTCCTGAAAACTCTGCGACTTCAGCTCCAGCCTTTTCCAGTATATCCATCACTTCCTGATAGATTCCGTTCTTCTTGATGGAACCTCCACCGTAAGCTAACAAAATCCGTTTCCCGTATTTTTCCACAAGGCAGGACAGATATTCTTTTACACAACCTTTTCCAAAATAGACTTTTGTGCTATTTTCATAAATAAAATTGTTCATCTCATTTATCATCCCTTTCTTGCTTTTATTATAAAAAAAACAAGACTTCATAAGAAGTCTCGTTTTGTTATCCAGTATAAACCTGTTGGTTATCTCTTTTGACATTTCATAATATTTGTCAGCAGCGCTGTGTGTCTTCTTTCAGAATCGCATCAACAGTAGATCGAGCATTTTGTCTAACCTCTGTATTTATATCGTCATAAGTGATCAACGCTTTCCATAAAGCCCATCCTCTTGCTCGATCAACCATATCGCAAGGCAGATCCGCCAAAAAAATCTTCCTGGATTCAGAATCAAAATACGTCCAGGCCATGGCATAATCACAGGATGGATCTCCTGTACCCAATATTCCGAAATCGATCATACCATAAAACTTATTGTTTTGAAGCAAGATATTTCCAGGTGCGACGTCGCCATGCACCCAAACATTTTTTCCGGTATATATTTGGGAAATACACTGATCCCATATAGCACGAAGCCTCTTTACCGGCAAACGATCTTCCAACGTTTTTAATGCGTCCAAAGTTTCCATATGGTAAACTCTCAAATCGCCGCCTCGATAAAAATTATGCTGCCCTGCTTTCGGTCCATTACTGCAATCGATGGCCTGCAATTTTTTTAACGCCGCTGCCAGTTCCTTTGCAAATTCTTTTTGATCGATATCAGGGCGTTCCAATAACGTATGACCTTCTATCCACTGATTGACCGACCATGGGAATGGATAGACACTTACCGGTTTCCCTGCTGCAATCGGCTTTGAAATCGGGTAATCAAGGTGTTCCTGTAAATATGGCAGCCATCTGATTTCTTTTGCCGCTTGGGCGGCATAATCTTTTCCACTGGGAAGGCGAACCGCCATTTTGTCCCCCAAATGAAAGGTGCGGTTATCATGTCCACTTTTGGATACCGGATAAACTTTTAAATTCTGCCATTGCGGAAATTGTCCTTTTACTAACTTTTCCACTAGTTCTGTTGTGATTTCCATAATTCTTATAAACCTTTCAGATTTTCATTGTTCATCTGTCTCCAACTACTTTCCGGACTGCCGATAACAACCTTTTTACTTTTTTGGATGGCTCGTTCGCGTACAAAAGTCCAAATGGGATTTCATATTTCCATTTTACTGGAAGAATCTTTATAAGCGGATGTACACTTTCCCAATTTGGGATTGCCAAAAGGATATCGTCGCTGTTTTCACAACGGTTGAAAATCTCAGTATCGTAAAATTCAAAATCGATTACCTGAATTTCCGGATGATTCTTCCAAAGATCATCGCGCAGTATGTCCACATACTTGCTCCATCCCCTGCGTATCAAAAGCAGATTCTCCCCGTGCAGATCTTCCAGTGTCAGGCTTTCCTTCTCTGCCAGTCTGTGATGAAGTGACACCCCACAACAAAAAGGTTCCTTGGATATCTCTATACCGCTGCATTTTCTCAGATTCAGCATCGCATCATCAAAGATTCCTGCGACCACATCGATATTTTGGCCAAGATTGGCCAGTATCTCCCTTGCATTTTCCGGAGTATTTTCAAAAGGAATCAACTTGAATTTTAGCTCCGGGCAATATTTCTGAATTTTAGGCCACAATGTCATAAATACCTGCGGCGGTGTCATTGGAGAAGCGCCTATGCGAATCACTTCCTCCGTATCATTCATCGCACTTTCCGCCCTTTCCATGGATTCCTTACAGTACTGGATGACGTATTTTGCATCTTTGTAAAGGGATTTTCCGGCTTTTGTCACAATCAGCCCCCGGTGTGTCCGCTCAAACAGCTGCAGGTTCAGGCTGTCTTCCAGAGAATTGATCTGCTTGATTACTGCCGGAGAAGTAATATACAGTTTTTCTGCAGCTTTGCTGAAGCTGCCAGAATCCACGACACATATAAAAGTTTCCAGTTGGGGATTATACATCATACGGGCATCTCTCCTTCATATCTGTCTCTTCTCATCATCCGCCCCACATCACTTTTTCATTTTTATTATATCTGCGGCTTTTTCCTGCGTCAAGGCTGCCTCACTGATAATTCCGGGAAGAATTGTCGTCTATTTTCCAATTCCTCTTCTGTTTATGCCCGCGGTTTCAATGGTCCGTAAAAATAGCTGGAAGTTGCACCGCCGTCAACCAAAATAAGAAAAACTTATGTGAAAAGACCGCATTGTCTTCTTGACAAATACGGTCTTTTCTTAGCAGAATATTTTTACAGTAAAATCCTAATTGTTTCTGATAGCTTTACAGAAATAATGTCCGATAAACACAAACATCCCCATTGCTGCCATGTAATCAAAGAGAAAGAAGATTACCGGTTCTGAATAATCGAAGAATACAAAATGAACCTGCATCAGCATATAACTTCCAATATCTCTTTTGATAAAAGCATACAATCCATAAGCTGCAATCGCCGCTCCTGCCGTCTGCACAATCCGGTGCCGCACTCGGGATGATCCCGGAAATATTTTCCCCGCCATCCCCATCATCCCTCTCAAGTGGATTCCCAGATGTAAGGACATCAGCACAAAGTCCCAATAAGCGCAGGTCATATGGGCGATTCAGGATATGGTGAAGGATAAAGAGCAGAAACATGCCCACTCCGATCCACTCGTGCAGCCCATCTCCGATCATTTCATAAGGCATGAGAAACAAAAGTGCTGCAGTCAGAAGTATATCTGTCAAAATTTTCAGTTTTTGTATCTTTGTAAACACTCTATTGCCCCTTTCTTACTCTCCTGTATTCCTTTCCCAAAAATCAGCTGCACGATCAATCCATCCTTCTGCAGCGGTACCTTCTCCCAAACCGAATCCATGGCGCAATCCCGTCACTGGTACCTACACAGGCATAAGTGGGCGGTTCATTTCCTGTAACATCAGACAGTCCTGTATACTGCATGATAACCGCAGCCGGTGCAGGGTACTCATCTTCTCCAAAAGCCGATGTTCCATAAGAACCGAGCCAGGCAGCCATACGTGCTCCTGCCGATCCTCCCCACAGGGAATAGTCCTCAGTATCAATCTGAAGTTCCTCCCTATTTTCATGCAGGAATGCAATTGCTCTTGCCAGATCCTCACACGCGGTCTGGGCACCAGGACGGTAAATCAGAGCAAACGCATTGTAACCCATTTTGGACAGCTCCAACGCCTGAGGAAAACTGTCATGCATAGCTGCAACATAGGAAAATCCGCCGCCCGCATTGACGATCGCCGTCTTTGCTCCAGGCTCCCCCCGGAAGAAAAACAATCCTGTATCTTCTTTTGCCGGGTCTTCTTCTTTTTCTTCCTCGGTATAGATGTCATAAAAAATCTTTTCTCCTGAAGACGCGTGGTCTTTCAGATAGTTTGCAATCTCCACAGTCCGATCCGGATTCACATTGTTGTACCAGATTAGGATTTCTTCTACATCCTGGAGTCTGAGATCCTCATCGATCGCCCGATCCACTGGAAAAATCAGCCTGCCATAGCCATCAAACGCCGGATCACTGATGACATCTGCGACCTTTGTATCCAGCGTGTAAGCACTGCCGTTTCCAACAGTACTCCCTCCTTGTCCGCTTTCTTCCCTTGAATTCCTGTCTTCTTTTCTGCTGCATCCTGAAAATACCAAACAAGAAACGACGGTCAGGATCAAAAATTCCTGAAACTTTTTATTTCTCATCGCATATCTGAACATTTTCATAGCGTCTGGCCTTCTTTTTGAGGATATTTATCTGTTTACTTTTTTATCTTGGATCCGCCAAATACTTCTGACATTGGAACAGACTCCAGCATATTGTCCAGCTCTTTTACTTCCTGTTCTGTCAGTTCGACATCTGCCGCCTGCGCATTTTCGATGAGTCGTCCATATTTCCGAGTTCCTGGGATCGGCACGATCCACGGTTTTTTTGCCATCATCCAGGCCAGCGATATCTGTGCAGGCGTTGCGTTCTTTCTGTCTGCCATCCCTTTCAGATAGCGGAGCATTTCCTCATTTTTATCTATGGCTTCCGGAGTGAACTGCGGCATTACACTTCGATAATCCGTGCCTTTCTCAAACTTTGATTCTTTATTGTATTGAGCGCTCAGAAAACCGTTCGCCAACGGAGAGAACGCCACAAAACCAATCTGAAGCTCTTCCAGAACCGGAAATATCGCTTCATAGTCGCGGTACATCATGGAATATCTGTTCTGCACAGCTGTTACCGGGCAGACTGCATGAGCACGTCTCAACGTATGTTCATCCGCTTCTGAAATTCCGAAATGGGTAATCTTACCTGCATCAATCAACTCTTTCATCGCCCCTGCAGCCTCTTCTACAGGCACTTTTGGATCAATCCGGTGGATATAATACAGATCGAGATGATCTGTCTGAAGCCTCCTTAGAGAACCATCGACCGATGCTTTGATCGTCTCCGGTCTGCCGTCCGGTATCAGAGGTTTATTGACTTCTGAAGAACTCTCGTCAAACCGGATCCCACACTTGGATGCCAAAACAATCCTGTTCCGATATGGTTTCAATGCTTCCCCAAGAAGTTCCTCGTTGTCATGTGGATTCTCACAAGTTCCGTAAAGCTCCGCCGTGTCAAAAAAGGTATACCCTTTCTCGACAGCCTTACAAAGCAGTTCTGTCATTTCTTTTTTATCCGCCGCCGGTCCATAGGCATGGCTCATCCCCATACATCCAAGTCCGATGGCAGATACTTCCAGATCTTTTCCCAATACGCGTGTTTTCATCTTCTTCTACCTCCCAATTTAGAATTCTAATCCTTCTGCCCAGGAACGCACCTTATTTTCTGCGTCTGTCACATCATTTCTGGAAATATTTAATCCCTCTTCGCTGACATCAGCGTCCGGCTGAACGTCTGCGATCGATTTCATTATAAGAAAAACGAGCCTTCCATAGAAGACTCGTTTCGTTTTGCAGTATAAACCTTTTCGTAAATAGTGTGCTTTTTCTATATTGTCTTTTTCCAGAACATTGTATATTCGGTTTCTCCTGTGGCTTCATCAACTGCTTCTGACAGTATAGAAAAGCCCTCTCTGAGATAAAATGCCACTGCCCGTGTATTTTTCTGATACACGCTCAGTGAAAGAGTATCATGTTTTTGCTTTGCAGATATCAAAAGCTGCTTGCCAATTCCACAGGAACGACAGTTTTTATCCACGAAAATTCCAGCGATATATTCGTTTACCATACCGATAAATCCCTGTATTTTCCCATCTGTATCGCAAACAAAAACTTTTGCCTTCAACAAATCTTCCTGTACCTCTGCAAAATGGGACCGCCAGTATTCTTTTGGTATAAAAGAGTGTGCGTCCTCATTTCCTGCAAGCCATAGCTTCATAACCTGTTCTGTATCTGATGTATGAAATTCTCGAATCATCTTTCTTTCCTCCTGTGTTTTGCCGCATATCGAATTAAAACAAGGGCGGTAAGCGTAATCATACATAGTCCGGAAATGAAAAACCAGACATTCACACCCACTTTTTCTGCGATCGGACTGCTGAAAAGTAACCCAATGGGCATTGTGACGGAAGAAATCAAAGTAAGTACCGAAAATGCCCGCCCCATTTTTTCAGGGGCAACTGTTCCCTGTATATAAGCAGTCAGCGGAATGGTATGAACATTTCCAGAAGCACCTAAACAGATACAGCTTGCCGCAAAGAAAAGCCATCCAATATAAGTCGGTGGTATTACACCGCAGATAAGTGACGTAACACCCATTCCAAATAAACCGATAAAAGAAAATAGGCGACAACCCCTGATATTCCAAGCATTAAAGGCGAAGATGTTTTTTCAGCAAGCCACCAAATCAATGCAAACTGAACACCGTGACTTCCCAACATGGAAATTGCCTGTCCCAATGCAACAGTGATAAACTGTGATTTCCACTTTTGTATTTTTTCCATATTAAATTGTCCTCTCATTTTCAAAATGTTTTTTCAAATAAGGGACAATATCAAGTACGATAAGTCCCCTAGCATGCTGCTGCCAACATCAAGCCACCTCCCTTAAAATAGGTATGTTGTCTTTTTTCAATCGGTGTATATCTTTACTATCCTGTCCGATTTCGTACATTATTCATTATATCCGATTTCGTACATAAGTCAATAGTTTTTTTATTGGAATAGTGTTGGTTACTGTTTATCCTCCTTTTATCTCAAAAATCCCATCTACAGCCCTTTGCTTACGATGGCTCCGGCAGGGCAATTCACATAGCAGTTTCCGCATTCATCACAGCGATTTCCCCTGATACGATAAGGTGTTCCCGACACTATCGCGTCAAAAGAACAGACAGTCTGGCATTTCCCGCATCCAATACATTTGTCTGTAATTGTAAGACCTGCCGGCTCCACTTCCATTCCCCCGTAGGAAAACCGTTCCCTTTCCAATTTATGATCCCGATGTTCTTTTCCATAATCAAAATCATAACATTCGCCTTTTGCACGATAAATAAGAAAAATTCTTGTAGCTGGATACTTTTTTATATCGTATACTGCCACATTAAAGTCACGGTTATGTGCAGCTTTCTCCTCTACTTCTTTCATAGAAAGCTCACGGACATCGCCGGTAAGGCGCACAGAATATCCAGGGACAAAAGAAGGAAGATTATTCTCATCATGCATTACCTGGCTATTCGGATACATGCCGCAAACCGTAATATTTCCGGCTTCTTTTACCTGCTTATAAAAAGGCTTTACTATCATTGTCCGGAAGTAAATTCCATCCTCATCCCATGCGAAAAAATGTGCGATTCTGGATTCTGCTCTGCCATCATGTATTGTTGAAAATGTTGTACATCCGATTTTGTCAAATTTTTCATAAATTTCTTTAATTGTCATCATAATTTCTCTCCTTCAACGAATTTTTTCAAAAGCTCTGTCTGTGGATCATTCAGACAATCCACAGATCCTTTCTCTACAATTTTTCCTTTATCCATAAAAAGAATATAATCAGCAAAGTTTTTTAAAAATTTCAGCTCATGGGTTACGAAAATAAATTCTTTTCCGCTGTCTTTCAGTTCCTGAATCACTCTCAGCACCTCGGCTGTCAGAATTGGATCCAGAGCTGCTGTCGGCTCATCCAGAAATACCAGCTGCGGATCTGTTGCCAATGCTCTTGCGATAGATGCCCTCTGAGCCTGTCCTCCAGATACGGCATCAGGCTTTTTATCCATCTCCGCTTCCATCCTTACTTTTTTCAGCATGTCTTCTGCCCGTTTCTCTGCGTCTGCCCTGGACATTTTCTTGATTTTGTTTAATATAAGCACTATATTTTCTTTCACGGACAGATGCGGAAACAAGTTATGTTTCTGGAACACATAGCCGATCTCTTTTTGATACTCCTTTATGGACTTTCCGTGGAGCAGCGTCCCGTTAATCCATATCTTTCCTTTCTCCGGCTTTTCCATGCCTGCAAGAAGCCGGAGAAGTGTGGATTTTCCACATCCGGATTCTCCTATGATCCCCAGAGCGTGTATGTCTTTAAGCTCCAGTGACAGTTCATCCAGAATCTTTCTGTCATAATACTTGGATACGTGCTCTAATTTAATTTCCATTTTCCAGCCTCCTTCCGATATATTGCGCCAGCACAGACAGTGGTATCGTGATCATCAGATACATCATCCACATTACCAGATATCCTTCTACAGACGCCCAGTTTTTGGAAGAGATAACCGTGAGTACATACGAGATTTCCGGCACGGAAACAATCTTCAAAAGAGCGGTGCCTTTGATGATTCCTGACAGATGGTTAATAAGAGCCGGCAGCATCGGCTTTACCATCTGCGGAAAGATGATATACAGATATCTCTGTACTCCTGTAAAATGATACAGGTTCATTACCACGTACTGATCCTGGTCAATTACCGCTGCCGCACTTTCATAAGAGTTCGCCACATACGGCATGGTGTAGAATGTCATGGCAGCTATTCCCAGTACGAGTTTATTGGATATGCCAAGCATATTTCCAAACACATACACCATCAGAAAAACCATGACAAGCATCGGCGTTCCCATGATGATTTCCCGGAATATAACTGCAGCGGCCCGGATAAACTGCACTCTGCTTTTCAGCATCAGATAGAACAGAAAACCCGATACCATGCACAGCACCAAAGAGATCATGCTGATATACAAAGTCGTCCAGAGTGCTTCCAGAAGCATGGTCTTCTCATCCAAAATCAAATGATATCGCGGGTTATCCGTAGTACAAAGCAGAACATATACAATCACTGCCGCAAAGATCGCAAAAGCCGCGAAATTCTGGAGCCATTTCGTTTTTGCCCGCATTTCTCACTACACCTCCGGCACTCCGCCTTCCGGCGGATAGATTCTGTATTCCAGACCTTTACTCTCATCCTGAAGGTACTCTCCGATAGCTTCATCGTACTTTTCTCCTGCTTCCATGTAAAATCCTCCATCTTCATACATGGATTTTATGAATGAATTCAGCTGTTCCAGCAGTTCCGTATTTCCCTTCTTTACCGCCATGGCAGACTGGCTGTATTCTTTGATCCCTTCATACACGATGGTTGTATCCTTGTTAGCTGCGTGATCCCCGAGAATCGTATTCGCTCCCACCAGCACGTCTGCCGTATTCTGATTGATTTCCATCAGCGCGCTCGCGATTTCTGTCACTTCTTCTACCTCCACGCCGTATGACTGCGGTACAGATACTGATATTGTCCCGGCAAGACCTACAACCCGTTCCCCTTCAATACTGAAAAATTCTTCCGGTGTCATATCATTCGTAACATGATTTTTTTCTGCAAAATCCTTATCTACAAGAGCCAGCGTCCTTCCATACAGATACGGTTCTGAAAAATCTACTTTTTCTTTTCTCTCTTCCTTTATACTCATATCTGAAATGACGACATCTGCTTCTCCCGTCTCAAGAGATGTGATCAGCATGGAAAAGTCTGTATTCACGATTTCGATGTCTCTGTCCAGGTATTCCCCAAGAGCATACGCGATATCTACCTCAAGTCCTTCTGGATCTCCATTTTCATCAGTCCCGGTAAATGGAGGGAATTTCAGATCCATGGCAACTTTCAATGGTTCTCTTTCCTGCGGATTCCGGCCGCTCTCCTCAGAAGAGGAGGCACATCCTCCCAACACTCCCAGCATCAAAACTGCCGCCATAAGTACTCCTGCTTTTTTCTTCATACTGTTCCATTTCTTTTTCATATGATCTCCTCCTGAATTTAATTATTCTTCTGATCTGCAATTTTCTCTAAAATCTGCCCGATATCTGCATTGATGCAGACCGCTCTGTTTTCAATTTCCTGCGGGCAAAAAGCTTCCCCGTAATTGATGCAGGCATATACTGCCTTAGGCTCCTTCCATGTCATCTGCCAGAACGGGTATTTGATGATTCCCGGGGTGTTGGCTCCCACCCCCAGCTCAAGGAACAGAATATAAAGTCCTCGATTTCTCTGCAAAAACTCTTTATATCTGTCGGAAGCTTTATACCAGCCCTCGTCCTGCACAAAAGTCATATCACAGCGAAGATTCATTGTCATAGGCGTACCGCATACAGGACATTTTGGTATTAATTTCATTGGAATCTTCATATCCTTTTGTTCTTCTGCCATCTGACGGACTGCAGCTTCATTGTCATAGGTTTTATCATGACAAGGTCTGGAGCACTGCCACAGCCCATAATCTCCCTGTGTGTAAAACAGTCGTTTTTTGTCAAATCCTGCCAGCTGAAACTGATGGTCTACATTGGTAGTCAGAACAAAATAGTCTTTCCCCTTCAAAATTTCTAATAAATCTTTGAAAGGTTTCCCAATACTAGCTTCATATCTGTTGATCAAAATGTGCCGGCTCCACCACGCCCAGTATTCTTCAAGCGTATCGTACGGATAAAAACCTCCGGAATACATATCTGTAATTCCGTATTTCTTACGAAAATCCGAAAAATATTTTTCAAAACGCTCTCCACCGTAGTCCATTCCTGCTGAGGTTGAAATTCCCGCTCCTGCACCTACAACAATTGCTTCTGCCGTATCTATTTCCTGTTTCAATTTTTCAATCTGTTCGGAGTAATCTTTCGTAAATGCGGTAGTCTTCTTCTTTAAAAACATTGAATATCACCTCCATCTTGCTTCCAGTTTTACCTTTATACTCTTTTACCGTGCTAACTGCGATTTCTGCTGCTATACTGTTTGGGAAATGGAACTCTCCAGTTGAAATACAGCAGAAAGCAATGCTCTTCAGCTGATAGCTTTCGGCCAGCTCCAGACAGGATCTGTAGCAGCTTTCCAGCAGCGTTTTGTCTTCTTCTCTAAGACGTCCACGGATGATGGGACCTACCGTGTGCAAAATGTATTTACTTGGAAGGTTAAAAGCAGAAGTAATTTTCGCTTTACCCGTTTCTTCCTCCTGATCCTGCTGCTCCATGATCCGGGCACATGCCTGCCGAAGCTGTACCCCTGCGTATGTATGAATAGCATTATCAATACAGCCATGGCAGGGGAGAAAGCAGCCAAGCATCTGACTGTTTGCTGCATTCACAATCGCATCACATTTAAGTGTCGTAATATCTCCCTTCCAAAGATAAAGATCTTGTTGTGCTGGTTTCAGATCAGCCAAATCCGTAATACCTTTCCGCCTTATTTCTTCCTGTAAATATGCATCCTGTATCAATAAAAATTCTTTGTCAGCGGCTTCTGGCATCCGGAGATTAAACAGCGCCCGAAGCATATTTTTCTGGCTCTGCTCGTCATCAGGAATTTTCATCTCGCCATACTTGGGATCTTCTTTCATTAATTCCCTGATCAAATAGAGTCGTTTTTCTGTTTGTGTCATGTAGATACACCTCCTGTAATTTATCTTATCTCCGTGATGGAGAATCGTAAAGTAAGCACAATAATGTGCCATAGTTACCAGTTGGTAACTATTATGATTTATAATCTTTCCCAGTATTTCTGTATTGATTTTTTCCCTCTTCTGTTATAAGATTTCTGTACATACCAAATGTAAACCAGGTATATATATGCAGTCTGGTTTCTTATGGAAAGCTATAAAGATTACTTTAAAGGAGGAAGTCATATGCCAGAGCAAATAGCAAAAAAAGAGCTTCCGGCGTGTCCGGTGGAAACGACGCTCACACTGATTGGGGACAAATGGAAAGTGCTGATTCTCCGGGATCTGCTCCCTGGCACAAAACGTTTTGGAGAACTGAAAAAATCTATCGGAAGCGTTTCGCAAAAGGTACTGACCGCTCAGCTTCGAGATATGGAAAAGAACGCTCTCGTAAATCGTAAAGTATATCCGGAAGTTCCTCCTCGAGTAGAATATTCCCTGACCGAATTGGGTCAAAGCTTAAAGCCTATACTCGATGCCATGTGGAACTGGGGAGAGGAATATAAAGCAAGAAATATATAAGCAACACAAAAAGGCTGCAACATCTATGCTTAACAAAGCATATTACTGTTGCAGCCTCTTTCTTGTCAGGCTAAATTACTTTTCTGATTGGATCCGCCAATTTTATCAGCTTATATTCTGTGATTTTTCAACCATTCGCTTGCATAACCTGCGATCTCACGGATACATCCATCCTCTATCGGCGATGTCAGGCCTGCACCTTCCACAAGACCAAGGAAGGTGTCGGTACCGCCCCGTTTTACAAACTCTCTGTATTTCTCCCACGCCTTGTCCCAGTCTTTTTCTATCTCGAGCCAGAACTGGAGCGCCACTGTCTGTGCAAGGCAGTAATCAATATAATAAAACGGTGTCGCATAGATATGGTTCTGTCTCTGCCATCCAGCTCCTCGTTCATAAAACGGAATCCCTTCAAGATCGAGATACGGACGATACCGTTTTTCCAGATTCAGCCACGCTTCATTCCTCTCCTGGGGCGTCATCTCCGGATGTTCATACACAACCTGCTGGAAATGATCAACCAGACAGCCATATGGGATAAAATTCAATGTTCCCTCCAGATGAGAGACTTCATACTTCCGGGTCTGATGCTTGAAGAACAGCTCATACCATGGCGTTGCGAAAAACTCCATCGACATGGAATGGGTCTCCGCCGCTTCCATGGACGGAAGGCGGTTGGAAACCAGATCGATATGTTTTTCTGCCATATAATCTGCAAATGCATGTCCCGCTTCATGTGTCAGAACATCCACATCTCCTGCCGTGCCGTTGAAATTTGAAAAAATAAACGGACAGCCGTACCCTGGTATATCACAGCAGTAACCGCCTGTTGCTTTTCCCGGTTTTGCCACCACATCAAACAGTTCTCTTTCAAACATCATGTTGATAAAGTCTGCTGTCTCCGGAGACATTTCCGTATACATTCTGCGCCCTGCTTCCATGATTTCTTCATATGTTCCCTGCGGAACCGGATTCCCATCCAGAAAGCGGAAAGAATCATCATAGATTTTCAGATTGTCCACGCCAATGCACTCCGCCTGCGTTTTCTTGTTTTCGCATACAACCGGCACAAGATCTCTTACAACCTGATCACGGAAATCTGAAATCGCTTCCGGCGCATAACAGTTTCTTTGACGCCGCACATATCCAAGCTCAACAAAATTTTTCATGCCAAGTCGGTGTGCCTGTTCGGTACGATTCTTCACAAGTTTATCGAAAATCTCGTCCAATTCTTCCTGATTGTCGTCAAAAAATTTTCCGTATGCCTCATACGCTGCCCTTCGGATCTCCCGATCCTGGCTCTGCATAAGCAATCCCAACTGTGAAAGATTGTACAACTCTCCTTGAAATTCGATCTGAGCCCCGGCAAGCAAAGACTGATACTGTGTCTGCAGCGCGCTTTCTTCCTGAAGAAGTTCTGTAATCTCAGGCGAAAAGCCTTTCATAGCCAGTTCCAGATTCAGAAAAAGCACTTTCCCGAATTTTTCTTCCAGTTCGGTTCGGAAGGGCGACTGGAGCAGCGCTTCATTGTATTTCTGCATTTCTTCTTCCAATATCGGAGAAATACGATTGTTATATTCCCGCTCCTTTGCATAGAACTCATCTTTCGTATTTACCGTATAACGGATATATACAAGAGAACTTGCTGTGGAAAGTTCTTTCTCCACCTCATTCATTCTATAGACTGCCTCTATCTGTTCTTCAGCAGATGAGGCATTTTTTACTGTCTCTGTGATTTCCCTGATTTTCTTCTTTGCTTCTTCCAAGTCGATTCTTTTGTAAGTAAATTCACTGAATTTCATTTTTGTCCTCCATATAGCATGCTAAATCTGAATACCTTACATCGCACGGTATCATTTTAGAAATTCCCGGATCACTTCAGCCACAGCCTCCGCATTGGAATACATGGCCGGATGGTTTCCTTCCGAAAACATACAGATTTCCGCTCCCGTTTCTTCTGCCACTGCTTCATATTCCTGTCTGAGATCCTTTCTTGTCATAGTATCTCCCAAACTTCCGATCAACAAAAGGGGAAGCTGCAATTCTGTCAGAGGTTTTATGAACAACGGTATCCTCTTCTTTGCACACTGCACAAGCGCCTCGGTATTTTGATCCACAACCTGTTCCCAGTCGTCTCCCTGGCACCATTGATAAAATCCTGCTGCCTGCTCATCCTTCTTGGCATCTGCACGTTCCTTTAGCAGGTTCGCGGCAAAATCATCTGCCAAAGTCCTTCCGTCAAAACTATCTGCCACAATCTTTTCCACTAAGTCACGTCTCAGAAGACCCGCATTTATGGCGGCCCAAGCACCTCCGCTGCAGCCTACAATGCTTGCTTTTCCAAGATCCAGATGCTCCAGCAAAGCAACGGTTTGCTTCGCCTCATCCTGCCATAAATCTTCCTGAAACTTCTCCACCCGATCCGATTTTCCATTGCCAAGAAAATCCACCAAGATCACTTTGAAATGTTCCTCATATAACGGAAGAAGCGGCTCAAACATTTTAGATGATGCGGTATCTCCATGCAGAAAAACAACCGGTTTTCCTTCTCCTCTTTCAGAATAATAAATCTTTTTTGACTGATAAGTAAAATATGACATCCTTATGCCTCCTAATCACTACCCGTTTTCAGTAACAGATCAGCAAGGCATTTTCTTCTGCCCTGCTTTGATTACTTCAATGTCCAGATTCCCATATATGTTACCTCCGATCTTAAGATAGTTTTAGTATAGCACAGAACCGGAAATGTTTCAGACAATTTCGAAAAATCTTATGATTAGACCGTATGCTATACCCATGCGGTGTTCCTGCATACTGCGTTTCTTTTCTGTTCGCTTCTTAATAGGCTCTGCCTAATAAGGATTGACTTTCATAATTGAAAACTATATTTTGATTTGATATACTGACGATAAACAAAAAAGGAGGCAATTTTTATGGAATTACGTGTCCTTCAATATTTCCTTGCCGTAGCAAGAGAACAAAGCATTTCCGGAGCCGCCCAGGCTTTGCACTTATCTCAGCCAACACTTTCCACTCAGATCAAAGCGATGGAAGAAGAGTTGGGTAAACAGCTTCTGATACGTGGAACTCCCGGTTCCCGAAAAGTGATCCTGACCGAAGAAGGGATGATTCTGAGAAAACGCGCAGAAGAAATCCTGTCTCTCGTAAACAGAACCACCAGTGAGATTGCCCTTTCTGATCAGTCGATTGCCGGGGACGTCTATATCGGTGCCGGAGAAACAGACGGGATCCGCCTTCTTACCCGGGTTGCCCAAAAAGTTCAGACCCAGTATCCTCATGTGCACTTTCATATTTCCAGCGGAGATGGAAAAGATGTGCTGGAAAACCTTGATAAAGGCCTGATTGATTTTGGTCTTTTACTGCAGCATGTGGATATTACCAAATATGAAATGATCGAAATTCCAGTCAAAGAGACATGGGGCGTACTGATGCGTAAAGATGCACCTCTGGCAGAAAAGGCAGTAATTGCACCGGAAGATCTGTGGGATGTGCCCCTTATCATATCCCGTCAGGCATACTCCAGCGCCTTGCTTTCTTCATGGCTGAAACGAGATTTGACTGAACTCAATATAGCTGCGACTTACAGCCTGCTGTATAACGGTTCTCTCATGGTAGAAGAAGGAATGGGCTACGCCCTCTGTCTGGACAAAATCATCAATACCAGCGGCGATAGCTGTCTCTGTTTCCGCCCGTTTTCCCCTTCCCTGAAACTTGGTGTATATATTGTCTGGAAGAAATATCAGGTTTTCTCCAAAGCCGCTGAAAAATATTTAAATATGCTGCGGGCCGAGCTGGAGGGCCTCATTTGAACAAATACTCTCTCAGAAAAAAGGGGCAATCCTCACAAGGAAGATTGACCCCTTTTGATAAAATTAAGATACTTCTTTAGAAAATCAAAAAAGCAGCTGCACTAACAGCATATAACATACGGCTCCGCCTGCGATGGATAACATCATTTGCCGTTTCCAGCAGTGCAATGCAATGACCACCACAATCGCAATCAATTCCGGCAAACCGTGACTGCCGCTGAAAATACTCACATCTTTCAAGCAATAAATGACAAGCAAACCAAATACCGCCGCAGGCAATACCTTTCCAAGATACTGTATGTACTTCGGTGTGGACTTGCCTGCTGGAAACAATAAAAAGGGAAGGAAACGAGTTGCCATAGTTCCGACAACAACCATCAAAATTGTAATAACCTGCTGTGTGAATGTCATTCTGTTTCACCACCTTTTTCCATCGGCTTCTTTAGCAGTGTAAGCACTCCAAGAATCGCGATCATTGCAGGAATAATAAAATTGTCTGCTCCAAAAGCAATTAGGCAAAGGAGCGAAATTCCAAGACCTAAAAGGGCGCTGGCATGCCTTTTATCCTTGAACCATTGTTCCATATAAATTACCACGAACATGGCTGTCATTACAAAATCCAGTCCCTCCGTATTAAAATGAATGAAAGAACCGAAGATACCTCCCAGCGTCGCACCGGAAAACCAATAAAAATGATTCAATAAAGTGACAAAGAACATAAACCATCCGTTATCTACATCTTTTGGAATATTTGCGGTGTAATTGATTGAAAAACTCTCATCGCACATTCCGAAAATAAGATAAATTTTTTTCCAGCCAGTTCCTTTATATTTATCCAGCATAGAAATCCCATAAAACAAATGTCTTGCGTTAAGCATCAAGGTCATGGCAAGAGCCTGTAATGGATTAAATGAACCAAGCAGCATATTTACTGCTACAAACTCCACAGAGCCAGCAAAGATAGTCAAGCTCATCAGCATAGGATACCAAAAGCTGAACCCTGACGCATTCATGTAGATACCATAGGTCAGTCCAAGAAACCAAAACCCGGCAAAGATCGGAATTGTATGCGGGAAAGCAGCTTTTAATGCCCGCAAATATTTTGTTTTCGTTTTAGCTACCTGCAAAGTAAGTCCCTCCATTCCTTTTACCCATTCTGTCTAAAATATCTGCCGATTGTAATCATTATAACATCTGCGGCACCCTTTTTGGACTTAAAATGGATACAAATGGAAGAAGAGTTGGGAAAACTCCCCATTATGCCTTTCTTACCGGATGCCGGATTACCGTCCTCCACTTTTCCACAGGGACACGTCTGGCATCCGAAAGATAAATCTCATGATGCATCCGTTCATTTGAAAAATCACTCACATATCCTTTTTCCCGGGCAAACTGCTCCATAAGCTTAATCGTTTCCGGTTCATCATCAAAGGCTCCGATATGCATACACTGTACACACACACCTTCCTTTACTGTTAGAAACTCCACTTTTGAAAAATCCTGTTTTTTCTTTTTCTCCGCCTCTGCTATCGCCCAGTCAAAATCTGCTTTCTGTACAAAATCAGGCAGACGGATCACTGAGATCCACTGAAATGCTTCCTTTCTCCCGTAATCGATCCCTTCCGTACCGTCCTGCCACCAGAACCCTTCCAGAGGCGGAACAACATAATCAAAATATCCCTGGATTTCATGTCTGCCTTTCTTGCTCATCTTGATCGTAAAGGCAATTCCATATAAGAGGCCGATGGAAGCTTTATACTCTCCTCCTTCTTCGTTTGGATCTCCCTTTCCCCGGACTGCAATAAAATTCATCTCCGGAATCTCTACAATCTGAGGCCGCCTGCCTGGCAGGTAAAATTCTTTGTATTCTTTCTTATAGTCAAATGCCATCCTTCGCTTTTCTCCTTTTCCCTGGTTTCTTTTTCTTCGGTTCCGGAAGTTCGGGATACATTGCTCTTACCATTTCACACAATGCCTCCCTGTCCTCCAGAATCGTACAGGGAAGCAGGGCCGCGGGAGTATCCTCCCATACTTCTTCCCGGCAATCAGGCATAAATCTTCTTGCACTTTCCGTATCCTTTACCGCAAACCCGTCTCCGTAAATGCCCCCGATCAATTTGTCCCTGTAATAAAACAGCCATCCTCCCATCATGGGAATGTAACGGATTTCTCCCAGAGGAGCAAGCTGTTCCGCTACATAAAGCGCCAGTTCTTTTTGTGCCATCACTCTTCCTCCTTCCCCATATTGCTTTTTGTCCCGGATTAATCATTCTTTTTTATAGAATGCTATGACTTTTTCCGCCGTTTCCAGGAGTTTTTCTTTTACAGTTTTCGGCTCCAATACCTCTGCCTTTGCACCAAAGGTCAGCAGCCAGCCAAGCAGCGTATCTTCATCTGTGTAATCCATCTGGAACAGAAGCCTTCCATCCTCCTGCTTTTCAAAGCACTGAGGGCCAAATTCCTCTATGAGTCTCCATTTCATTTCCGGCTCAAACAACACTTTTACCCGGATATTTGCCGGGAAAATTCTTTCATTGGAGAGATCCGGCAGTGGGACCTGCCTGGGTTCGAATTCTTCTTCCATCTTCTTTAAATCCTCCAGCCGGTTCAGCTTAAAAAGGCGGAAATCCTCCCGTTTCATGCACCAGCCCCACACATACCAGCTGGACCATTTAAAGATCAGATAATAGGGTTCGATCACTCGGATACTGTCGCCGCCAGGAGCAAAATAATGAAAAACGATCTTTTTTCTTTCTTCCACAGCATCCTGAATCAGGGATATTTTCGGTAACAAAGATTCTTTATACCAGGATGACAGGTCGATCAGAACCGAATCTCTTCCGCTTACAAAATCTGATGCACCAACTTTCAGTTTCTCCATCAGCTGTCCATAGTAACTGCTCCCGCTGACACTGTCCAGACTCCGAAGACCAGCCATGATCATTTTCATATCCTTGGAAGTCAAAAGCGTTCTGTCCATACGGTATCCTTCCATAATGCTGATACCGCCGCCCGCTCCCTGTGTAGTACGGATGGGGATTCCCGCTCTGCACAGTGTTTCAATATCCCGGTTTATTGTTCTTCTGGAAACTTCAAATTTCTCTGCAAGTTCCGGTGCCGTACACTTTTCCTGCTGCAGAAGAACGGATAGTATGCCAATCAGCCGATCTGTCTTCATTTGCTCCCTCCTGTTTTTATCATAACAAAATAAACATGACAACTATATGTCATGTCTATTTTAACATTTTTTAAGAAAAACTGCAGGGTGCCATACTAGACGATGGGTGGTTCGTTTTAGTAAATGGAACATGAGCAACATCGTTTCTGATATGGAGCGCCTCATTCTTCATTATCAATTCAATCGTATGTGAATTGTCAAGGTATATTTGATTCGCCGCTCTCTGGAGGTAGATGCCCTCAGTTATAAAAAGTGATTATCGCGATGTCGTCCGTACGGCACCAGTCAACATCTGTCATACCGCTATGACAACATTCATTAAGAAGCCTGATTAGTTCCTCCATGGAGACACAGGCTTTGCAAGTAGCTTCCATATCCTATCCTTCATAATTGTAATATTGTAATGAAATAGTCTAAATATCTATCGACTACAATTACAAAGAAATCCAATGGAGTATTTGTTACCTATGTACATGATAGTTTTTATCATTTTTAACCTGATGCTTATTCTCTCTACAAAATATTTTAAAAAATATTTCGAAACATTTTAATACAAGTGTAGATTGCCCATAAATTTAGAAATTTATCATAACCATATGGGCTGCAGAGTTCTATTAAGTATGTAACCAAAACAGATTTGGTGGGCTTTCAACTCATGGCATCACAAAGAGATCGACGTTTTCCTGGTTATTTCTTATGTATACTCTGTCGACCCCGGCAGGTTGTCCGGTATGCTGGCCAGAAGGAACTTTCAACTCACTACCTCACAAGGAGGTCGACGTTCCAAAGTCTGAGAATCAGCCGGAGATTATTCTTTCAACTCACGACCTCACAAGGAGGTCGACTTTTTTTCCTCTCGATCTCCAATAAGCGCCGATCTCTTTCAACTCACGACCTCACAAGGAGGTCGACCTTTTGCCTTAGACTGTTTCTTTTCCCATTCAGCCTTTCAACTCACGACCTCACAAGGAGGTCGACGGCTGTAAATCCGGACGTCTCCCTTGGGGCTGTCTTTCAACTCACGACCTCACAAGGAGGTCGACGTTTTGTTGCCGGGCATTGATTCCGCTCATCAGCAGCCTTTCAACTCACGACCTCACAAGGAGGTCGACTGATATTCCTCCTTATCTTTCTGACAGCATGATCGCCTTTCAACTCACGACCTCACAAGGAGGTCGACAATACAGGAGAACCGCCTTATAAGATTTCTTATGTCTTTCAACTCACGACCTCA
The DNA here is from genome assembly GCF_019754295.1 of Sellimonas caecigallum. Classification (GTDB taxonomy): domain Bacteria; phylum Bacillota; class Clostridia; order Lachnospirales; family Lachnospiraceae; genus Sellimonas; species Sellimonas caecigallum. The sequence goes on from NZ_VIRV01000001.1 coordinate 232,647, forward strand.
CAAGGAGGTCGACTGTTACTGAGTACGCCACTTGTGTTGTATCCGGTCTTTCAACTCACGACCTCACAAGGAGGTCGACTGGATTTGGAACAGGATGGGAAACAGAAATGAAACTTTCAACTCACGACCTCACAAGGAGGTCGACTACGCAGCTCAAAAATCACAGATTGTTGCTAATCTTTCAACTCACGACCTCACAAGGAGGTCGACCAAACGAAAGGAGCGAGGGAGAATGATATATAATCTTTCAACTCACGACCTCACAAGGAGGTCGACCTGTTACTGGCTTTAGCTTTTGGAGATTTAATGATCTTTCAACTCACGACCTCACAAGGAGGTCGACGACATCTGATCCAGCGTGTCGTCGTCACTATCAGCCCTTTCAACTCACGACCTCACAAGGAGGTCGACTCATGTATACGTGCCATCATCCATGCTGGGATGCCTTTCAACTCACGACCTCACAAGGAGGTCGACCTACACATCAGGTCTGGCAAGGTAAGGTATGGAATCTTTCAACTCACGACCTCACAAGGAGGTCGACAGAGGCAGGTCCCGTTTTTTTGTACATGGTACCCATACTTTCAACTCACGACCTCACAAGGAGGTCGACCAAAACGGAGAACCTGTCTTTTTAGCGAAGGACCTTTCAACTCACGACCTCACAAGGAGGTCGACTGGTCAGAAAAAGACTACGAAAATGGCATGGGATCTTTCAACTCACGACCTCACAAGGAGGTCGACATATTTACAAGATGCCATGCGTTACCTCACTTTCCTTTCAACTCACGACCTCACAAGGAGGTCGACTTGCCCACTTGCTATACCACGCACTAACAAGCAGCCTTTCAACTCACGACCTCACAAGGAGGTCGACCCTCGCTCATTGTTTTTCTTGCCTAACGGGCAATCCTTTCAACTCACGACCTCACAAGGAGGTCGACCCCGATAATCTTGATGAAGGGCGTCGAGCTGATCGCTTTCAACTCACGACCTCACAAGGAGGTCGACCCTTTATAATATTCTGTCAGTGTACGAGGATGAACGATGCTTTCAACTCACGACCTCACAAGGAGGTCGACGTTCTGCTCATAGGTCGGTATCAACGCCATACACTCTTTCAACTCACGACCTCACAAGGAGGTCGACTTGGCATAACATCATCTCCTTTATTTTTGGGTATCTTTCAACTCACGACCTCACAAGGAGGTCGACGGTATTGGCAGATCGGAAAACCGGAGGAAGTAGATGCTTTCAACTCACGACCTCACAAGGAGGTCGACCTAGACAGTTTCCCACTCTGCTCTACCTCATGGTCTTTCAACTCACGACCTCACAAGGAGGTCGACCTCTATCTGTATATGCATCTAGGATTGATAAGACGGCTTTCAACTCACGACCTCACAAGGAGGTCGACGCGTTAGCTGGTATCGTCGAAGCGTGCAAAGCCCTTTCAACTCACGACCTCACAAGGAGGTCGACGGCCGTATCCGACAGTCGATGTGGCACAGTATTTAGCCTTTCAACTCACGACCTCACAAGGAGGTCGACGATTTTGCTCTATCAGCTCCAGAAACAATATCGTTCTTTCAACTCACGACCTCACAAGGAGGTCGACAGTTCCATTCCGCCGGCATACCTGAATAGCGCAGTCTTTCAACTCACGACCTCACAAGGAGGTCGACGTCATGAACCTTTGCAAGTTTACTTACCAGTACCCTTTCAACTCACGACCTCACAAGGAGGTCGACATAGCCTGTCCGACTTCTGCTCTCTTATCAGAGTCTTTCAACTCACGACCTCACAAGGAGGTCGACGCTACCGGTAGGATGCATTCTCCGATTTGATTAGTCTTTCAACTCACGACCTCACAAGGAGGTCGACAAACGGACTGCAGATAATTTTGATTGACGGAGTGGACTTTCAACTCACGACCTCACAAGGAGGTCGACATAAATCCCAGTTTAGGTTATCAACAATACTATTCTTTCAACTCACGACCTCACAAGGAGGTCGACTTCTTTCAAAAATTTCACTGCATCCATTATTCCTTTCAACTCACGACCTCACAAGGAGGTCGACTGCCATCGCTATACATGGTTTCCGTTCTGGTCCATCTTTCAACTCACGACCTCACAAGGAGGTCGACAATAAGTGTGTGGCATTTGATTTTTGTCTTTTGCTCTTTCAACTCACGACCTCACAAGGAGGTCGACGCTGATCTGCAGCTTGGTATCATCCGGGAGATTGTCCTTTCAACTCACGACCTCACAAGGAGGTCGACGGAGTACAAGGAGGGTATGCCAATGCTGGAATAGTCTTTCAACTCACGACCTCACAAGGAGGTCGACGCCCTGCTGTTTTCGCCTTGCTTTCAGCGTTGGACTTTCAACTCACGACCTCACAAGGAGGTCGACTCCACCTCCTCTCTGCGAAAATTGGAAGCGAAATCTTTCAACTCACGACCTCACAAGGAGGTCGACAGGTAGTCAATGTATACACCGTCACTCTCGTGCCTCTTTCAACTCACGACCTCACAAGGAGGTCGACATTTAAGCCTTTTAAGCCATGCTCAGGGCATAAAACTTTCAACTCACGACCTCACAAGGAGGTCGACATTATTTTTCTATTGACACTTTCGTGTCGTCAATGACTTTCAACTCACGACCTCACAAGGAGGTCGACTTGCCTCCGGTATTACCGACAGCAACAGTCCGGTCTTTCAACTCACGACCTCACAAGGAGGTCGACGTTAAACAACTCCTGCGGGCTGTCGGTGTCATACTCCTTTCAACTCACGACCTCACAAGGAGGTCGACGGCAAATTTCAACAATAATTTATTGAAATTCTATACAATTATTCACTATTATATCCAAATTACCAATTCTCTCACAGCTTTTTGTCTTTCCGATTTTTTATCTAACATGTCTTTTTGCAAGTTTTCTGGTGCGAATCTCCCAACATTTTCTGTCCTCTTTACATTCGCACTAAATAATTAAGGTATCGGTTACGTCAAAACTAGGCTTGACTCCAATATGTTCTACTTTATTTTTATATTTATCCCCCAGATTATAAAATCGCAAACTGTCCGCTTCCTTATCGATGATATCCTCCAAATTTGCTTTTATCTGACGGTACTTCGTCGCGTCAAGCTGACACTCGAAGACAGAATTCTGCACCCGTTGACCATAGTTCACACACTGCTTAGCCACTTTTCTCAGACGTTTACGACCTGCGGCAGTCTGTGTATTTACATCATATGTTATAATCACAAGCATTTCTATTACCTACTTCCACAAAAACGGAGGATACTCGTCCAAATCTCCACGCAAATATCTCGCCAGCAACATAGCTTGTGCATGGGGAACCATACCCCACTCAATCTTTTCGTTCAGAAACGGATGTTTTATTACATCCTGTTTTCGCTCCTGCCATGCACTTAAAAAAAGTTTTCTTCCACTGTCATCCAGTATAACGGCACCATTTTCTTTCTGGATAAAATTTTCCTTTTTCACAATCCGCTTATTGATCATGGTAAGGACGAACCGATCAGCCATAATACCTCGCAGCTCTTCCATCACATCCAGAGCAAGCGAAATCCTCCCTGGCCGATCTGTATGATAGAACCCTACATAGGGATCAAGTCCAACTGCTTCCAAAGCTGAGCTACACATACCTGCCAGCAGACTATAAGCAAAAGAAAGCATTGCATTTACATTATCAAGAGGCGGCCTCCTGCTACGCTCCCGGAAGTAAAAATCCTCTTTTTGCTGCAGGATTAGTTGATCGAACACAGAAAAATAGACAGAAGCCGCTTCTCCTTCCAGCCCCAGAAGTTTTGAAGCATCCTTACATACTCTAATGTCCTGAAGCCTGTGATAGAGAAACGCTGATTTTTCTTTCATCTTGTCCACATCTAGTCTCAACGGATAATCACGAGTGGCACGTTCTAAGATCCATCTTGTATTATATACTTTTCCAAAAATAAAATTTCTTGCAATGCTGATACTTTTCTCTTTATTTTCGCTGACACGGTACTGCTGCTTTCTCAAAGTAACGTTTCCTTTGACTTCCCCTGTTACTCTTGCAAGGAATCTTCCGTTTCCAGACATAAATGTTAGGTCTATATTTCTCTGAGCGCACACTCCCATCAGTGCCGGACTTGCACCTGTATAGCCAAATGTCACAATACCTTGGAGATTATGCAGTGGGATCCGCCCAATCTCCTCCCTTTCTTCCAGCACAACCACATTTTCCCCATCCAAAGAAAGATATCTGTTTGTGCCAGTTACATACAGGGTATTTAATAATCGTTTCAATCTGGTTCCTCCTCTTTCATTCTACTGTCTAGATAGCTTTTTACGGAAATATCTTTGTTCAGCATGGGCAAACAGATATCTTTCAGCGAACATGCATTACAACTTTTACTTCGTTTTACTTTTGGTGTATACCTTTGTCCGTAATACTTATGCATCTCCACAAACATATCCTTCACTTTGCGCCTTAGTTTCTCAGTAAATTCTATTGTCTCGCGGTGCCGTATTTCTCCATAATAGATATATCCATAAGGAATATCACAGCACAACATTTCTTCTAAACAGAGCGCCTGTGCCGCAACCTGCAACGCATCAACATCGTTTAACTTCGGCTTTCCCCGCTTATACTCGACCGGCACCACAGTATATTTCCCTTCGTGACCGGAAATCGAAATCCCTTTCTCCGATCTGTGGAATTCTACAACATCACACTCACCACTTATTCCGAGTTCCCTTGAATGCACCGGCATGGCTCTGACAACAATAAGATTACCTCTTTTTTCTTTCATAGCTACGTCATGTGCTTTTTCATGGAGAAGGTGCCCTTCCACAGTTCTTACATTCTCCTGCCACTGAAGTTCAATATAAGCAAGCGCCCACTGTCTACGACAAAAAGCGAAATGCTGGATTCCTGAAAGCTGCAGAAAATCTTCCTCATTATACAAAATCAAATACCTCCGGTTTCACACAACCATCCAATTCCCATGTAATACCGTAGTCTTCAAACTTTGAAGGCCTGCTTACCTCATTCATTTTAAAGCTTCTTTGTATCTTTCCGCTTGAGACAGCCGGTGTTTTTTCAACATGCTGCCACCAGTACATCCTGCACACCTCTATACTTCCGTCTGGTCTTGCCGATGAGGCGTCATTTTCGAACAGTGTCTTTAAAGATTCTTTCAAGATTTCTGCATCCTCCTGCGAAAATCCTGTTTTTTCTGCAAGCTGTACATTAACACTCCCCATTAGCTTATATACAGCATACGCAATTCGGTGCTTTGTTCCCATCGTATCCGACGCCTTACTCTCTTTTCCCGCCTCGCTGTTCACACTCTTAGTGATCTGCATACTGATAATATCCACGGGAGACAGGCTTACCGCCTGATGGATTGACACCGGGCCTCGTACGCCAAAAGATACGTCCTCTCCTTTAAATGCAAATACCTGTCCAAAACTTCTCACATCGATCCATTCCTTACAGGCTATCTGGGCACACAGATCTCTGTTCGCTTTTTTCTTTTTACTGATCTCTTTGTTCAGCTCTTCACAACTTTCCGCTCTCTCCTTTAAGCTGCGGAACCCGTCATCTGCCCTGTCATCCGGTTGCACAAACACTCGCTGTCCTAAATCCTGAAAACGGTTTCTTATCTTTCTTTTGATACATACATCTGAAATCTCTCCGTACCCGTCAAGATTGATTCTAGGGCGATTTCCATTCAGCGGATCGCCATTAGGATTGGCATTGGACACACTCACAAACAATGTAAAATCAATTTTCCCTTTTAATTCACTCATTTTCGTTTCCTCCATCATTTGCTTTATTTTTATTATATTTCAGATCATAAGACTGACTGTGGAACCCTAAAAGGTAGAGTCCATCTAACTTATCATTTTTACGAAACGAATCCATATCAAAGAGCTGACAAATGCTGTCTATCAGATTTTCATAGTATCGTCTCTCCACGATCGGAAGTTTATTGAGATATGGCTGTAGATTTTCTTCTATGATCTTCCATGTCTCGAACGGTCTCTGGGAAAAAATATTCATATACCGCTTTGCATTTGTCACTCTCGCATTATCCTTTTCTTTCTCAAATGTGCGATACTCAATCCTGTCTGCCACGGCAAGTAGTCTTCCGTACAAATAAGCTCTGTTTTCGCATTCTTTATTCAATGCCATGCCCCATTCCTCCTTCTCTCTCTCATATCTATTTTTTTTCACAAATGAGCAGGCCAGTGTCAAAACTCGCTCCCAGTTATAACGCTCTTTATACGCCTGCGGCATGGATGCCCTGTTTATGGCAGTCATAACCAGATCATAGGGAATATTCCTGTTATCCCAGATGCAGGGAAGCAACCTGCGTCCAAGCTCTGCATAGAGCCTTTTCCCGTTTTTGTCGGCGATCGTAAGCTTTCCGTTTGACTCTAATCCGTATAAAATATCAGCGATATCCCGTACCCCCGGTACACCATAATAACTCTTTCTGTTTCCTTCTTTGTATTTCCATTGAATCCATCCACACTGCTCATGCCATTTTCTAATATTATCTAAATATCTTACGGTATCCAGGGTCTTAAACTCTGCCAACGCTAACCTTCCTGTCGTTGCCGCATCAAATGCCATAAGGATCATATGCGAAGTATTTTCTACCTGCTTTCTATATCCTTCCAACGCACTGTAAAACTGCCGTGCGGTCATCGGGTTTCCATCAGACCTTGCTTCTTCTTTCTCTTCTTTCCAACCATCTGGAAAATCGTCCTGAAACTGTGCCTGAATATCTTCTTCGCCTGTTTCCACCGTGATATCTGACAATGCTAATGAACTGATCGTCTCTGTATCCGCATCCCACGGCGGCATTTTCTTCATATCGGACTCCCACGTAATCATCGTCAAAGTATCAAAGCTCCTCCCCTGTTTTCGAATGATCCATTTCAGAGCATTATGCATTTTCTGAGATGACTCATTTCCAATAGCAAAAGCCTGCTCTTTTGTAGTGAAACGTCCGCGAAATGTAAAGTTTACATCATCATTTGATGAAACCAGTTTTGCTCCATCACCTTCATTACGGATCTTTTTCGAATGGAGATAGGAGGCTGTCTGAATATTTCCTGTCAGATAATCCAGTTCTTTTTTCCCTTCTAGAGAGCGATAATACTGAATGAAGCAATCCATAAGCGAAGAATCTTTCCAACATTCATCGCAGGTCTGTCCAAATTCCATTCTATCTTTTCCTCTCACAATAAATCGAACGAATACCATACTTTGAGTGACTCCATCTATCTTAATCTCATCCGTTAGATATCCTTCTTCATTTTGTAGTAGGATCTTTTCCTGTATAAGGTCTTGAATCAACGTTCTTTTTTTCAAATAATGCCAGACGGCATCTACCTTTTCATGAGAGAAAGAAGATAGGTGCCATTTTTCCAGTTCTTCCATGTACAGTTCATTATAACTTACTATGTCTCCCTTTTTATCCTGTACATATCTTCCATAATCTCCTGCCAGATATTTCAGATTATCACAAAACGGATGAGGCGCTTTTCCAGCTGTCCTGCTGCCCGATTTTTCTGTTACTGGAATAATCGTCATTTTGTCCTCGCTTCCTACTTTCGATGCCTTCAGAAATTCTCCTTCTGCACTGAGCGTCACTTGGATCTGAGCTGACACTGTAGTATGGAAAGGTGGCAGTAGTACGTATGGGATCTTCTCATCTTTTCCATTCTTCTTAAACAACTTATACTGAATAATTCCCACCTGTGAACTGTTCTTATCATATAAGTTGATTAATTCTTCTTCCCAACTCAACCTATTACCTCCTCTCCTTCAAATTCCTGAAGTCCGCTAAATTTCCCCTCTCCAAACACTTTACGCCTCATTTTTTTAATAAAGCGCTTTTCCGGGCATTTTTCTGGACGTAGAAACTCAATGATCCCTCTAGTTTTCATTACAGGTCTCCAGAAATTTACCGTCATCTTATCCTGTTCTTCCGGCAGTTCTGCTTCATCTGCATATGTGATGCCATGATACATAAAACCATATGCTACCTCGCCGGGCATGTTATCATAATAGCTTTCCCCTTTACCGAACTCGCACGGATTTACAAACGCCTGACACTCCCTGGTTCCCAAAAATATATCTCTTCTACCGCCTCTTTGCACCATCTTTTTGGCAATATTATGATGTTTGTTCTCATTTCTGTCATTTTCAAGCTCAGGATGATTTAAATTAAATTCAAAATGTGCCCGCACCTGATAGCATACATCTTTTAGATACGTGTAATATGCGAGCTCGTTTCCACCGTTATATCCTATCGGACGGACGCCTTTTGTCTCCGTCTGGATCGGTCTCATCACACGGACTGCGTCAATGATCCATTTGATCGTTGGCTTCCAGTATATGCTCTCCGTGATCCCTTTCAGGGCTTCATAAGTAGGGATATGATAACTCGATTTTTCTCCGCCGACTCTGGTTACCGGATCGGAAAAAAGTGCATAATCTCCATATACCTCAAATTCTATTGTATTTCTGTATTTTTCCATCTCTTCACCTCCTTAAAAATTTAAAAATCGGTTCCTTGGTTCTTCCAGTAAACCTTCCTTTCTGTCGTAATAATCAATATTTAATACATTAATCGCCATATCATCGATTTTATGGATTGCCCTACCGAGCTTCTTAAAAAGATATTCTGAGAGTCCCACCGAATACTGCTGCAATGTCTGAACTGCTTTCTTTTGATCAAACAGTGATGCGAATCTATCTTCCAAGATATAAATAGCCTTTTCGGCTACATCATCATAGGGAATTACAACTGTCATTTCGGCTTCCTCGTCGATGACCTTATACTCTTTTCCCGCCGTTGCAAAGGCCTGGCATATACGAGGCTCTCCTTCCCTGCTTCCATGCCTTCTTTTAAATTGACTACGTCCCGGTTCATTCCTTCCCAACAATTCTTCCAACGTCGTTTCACAGGAACGACTTGGATATTTCGTAGGCGCCACGCCTAAATCATGAAAGTATTCTTTGTAATATGCTGTTACCGATCTTTCTGAATCTATGGAACCTTCATAATCTTCCGGATCCTGTTTAAAATAATATAAAACCTTCTCTGCAGCTTCCTGCGCTCGTCTAATATCATAAAGTCTGTCAAGTCGTTCAGCATCCTGTGCCATTTTAATGATATAAACCTTTCCAATTTCCATCTCTTTATGTCTGTTGCAGCGCCCGGCCGCCTGAACAATGCTGTCCAATCCCGCCAAAGAACGAATTACGCAGCCAAAAGATAAGTTTACCCCAGCTTCGATGAGCTGCGTACTAACACAGATAACTGGTTTCTTATCCTTTAAATTCTGTTTAATGGCTTCCAATTCATCCTTTCTGTTCTTGGGACACATTCTGGCACTCAGATGATATAGATCGCATTCCTCACTGCAGGACCTTTTTAATTCTTCATAAACCATTTTGGCACATTTTGTTGTGTTTACAATGATAAGCACAGAACCATATTCCTGGAAAGACTCCAGCGCAAATTCACTGATATCTTCCGGTTGCATACCACCATGCACCAGATCCGTCTTATCCTCAATCTCTACCCTCTTAAACGCATCCACATACCGCCCGGATGGACCTACCATATCAATACAGTCAAACAAATTATTTTCCTTTAAGGATGCCAACGACGGCTGAGTAGCCGAACATAAGATAACTGTTGTATTACAAAATACAGTCAGAAAATTTACCGCCAGATTAAACAATTCTGTCCCCCTTATTGGAAAAGCTTGTACTTCGTCAAAGATGATCACACTATTGCACAAATTATGCATCCTCCGGATACTGCTTTTTTGCCCAGAAAACAACGTATTGAGCATTTGCACTGCGGTAGTTACGATAATCGGAACATCCCAACTTTCCGTCAATTTCTTGTAAACCATTTCCCTGTTCTCATCTTCATAGAAAATATTGCAGTGGTGTTCCAGTACAAAGTCTCCATTTCCGACCGCCTTCCTGATATCTTCCGCGTTCTGTTCTAGTATTGAGTTGTACGGGGCGACATATATAATATGCTTCTTATGATATTTCTGTGCATGATGAAGAGCAAACCGAAGACCGCTGAATGTCTTACCTGCCCCGGTAGGGACTGTAAGCCTGTACAAATTTCTTTCTTCTTTCGCCGCCTGAAAACAAATATCAGATATCTTATTTCGATACTCATTCAACGGACTTTTTTCTCCGGAATCGGTCAAACAATTCATATAATCCTCAAAATTTGCGATTGATTCCCACCAAATCTCCTGCATCCTTTCCTCAGTAATCCGATCTGGGTGTGGTTCTCCTTGGCAAAAGCACGCCGTATCAGTCCAGTCGCTGTCGATTAATACAGATAACGCTAATCTCTCATACATTCCCAGATAAAAATCTCTGCTCCCGCAGTCTCTTTTCCCTGTACTACGCACAAAGTCATCGATATGTCTGAGAATTTTCATTAAATCCAAATGTGCCGCGACAAGATATTTTATCAAAAGATTCTTATCAATGATTTCAAAATATCTTTGCTGTATCGTTTCAAATTCGATTTCTCTCTCCCGACGCTTTTCAAAAAGTGTAACTCCCGATTCCATATCAATGTTGTCCTGCAGACCATGATGTGAATAAATTACCGTACTAATAAACTCAGAGAGCATTTTTACACCAATAATACTCTCAAGAATTCTTCCCCCAGCAGACGTATGATCAATTGTTCGTCTTCTCGCAGCCTTACCATTTTTTCGGATATCATCCATATATTCGAAAAATTCCTCACTTAGCTTCCCTGCATCATGAAGCAATGCTTCGGATATAACTATGTTTTTCAAGATTTCCAAAGGGCAGTTTTTTTCGGCAAGCTCCATTGTTCCTAAAAGATGTTCGCTTACGCTTTGTGTGGTTCTATTTTTCAAAACCACATGCGCCAAATATGAATCATTCTGCAAAAAAGCAGATTGTTTCCTTTTGTCATTATCTATAATAATCACTCCATTTCCATATACATTATCCATAAGCAAAACACCACACATTCAGTATTTATGCGGATTTGCAAGACATAACAAACTTCTTTATATCTCGTTAAGAAAGCTTTCCAACTATTTACTTTTTGCCGCCAATATTTTTGTGTGTTTTTATTATTTTTTAGTTTGTTTTTTTATGTTTTTTATATATTTTAACCAATTTTAACACAATCTAACTTTTTAAACAAGAATAAAACTAACTATATATTCAAACCCGTAAAAGAAGGGTTTATGAGTAAATATATTTCTAATAGTCAGAGCTTCCCGAAGTTTATTAAAAAACTTTGTAACCCTCTGAATAAAGTACCTTATGTATGTTATGGATATTAGGGGACATATTTATCCTACCATCTGAAAAGCCGATCACAACACACAAAAAATCCTGGAATCTAAACCTATACTCAGGCAAACTCTGATTTCAGGAAAGCCCTTATTTTCTACACTTTTTGTTATAACTTCGTCATTTAGATTCGCTACGGAAGCAAGCTTTCTACGCTCGTCCACAACTTTTATTTCACTCCTTCTGAAAATTTATTTGCGCCAGAACGTCGAACACTCCGCTTTATCTATCCGATTAAAATTGATGATTTTTTCTAACAAAGGAAAATTTACCGTATCCTCCCATCCAATTCTGAAAAGATTTTTGCTTTGCGTGTATCCTGCTTCCCTGATTTCATTTGAAAACTCTTCCATTCCTTTTGTCTCCGGATAAATAGGAAAATGGTTCTTAGAAGCACTAAATCCAATAATAAATGTTTTGTGTTCCAGAAACATAGGCTGTTTCCACATTGTTTTATATTCCAAATCAGGGAACGTTCGTGTAATCCAGGCAAAAATTTGGCGCAGACGCTTTCTATGCTCTTCATTTTCAATGGTTGACAGATATTCTTCCATTTCTTTCACAACTGCAACTCCTTTACCTAATTCTGAGTTTACTCTTCCCTGATTAGGTTTTTGTATTCTGATGAAAAAATTTTATTTATAGGGGTTTGGGATTCCACTTTCTCTCACTTCCCAAAGTGCTCATCTACTATTGCATTCAGTTGCGTAGCGATATGTGAAAATTCGCAGTTTAGATCCAGCGTTTTCGTACTTATCTGGTTTCCGCTCATCTGATAGACGTTATCTGGCTGAATTGCCTCGTCTGTCGCTGCATAAAGAAGCATTCCAGAAACAGTATGAGGTTCGTCTCCAAATTCCGCATCCTTGTTTTTTACGTAAGTAAAGATTTGGTACAAATTTCCAGAATGAAGCGTATGGACATCATACTTTGCCTGTGTCGTATGTGTATAATACTTAGCATCGATGATGAGCACCTTATTCCCCTGAGTCAGCATAATATCGCTCTGCATAATCGGCAACATCGTACCAAACCCATCATCTAAAACCCACGGAATCTGTGATGCTCTTACCATTATTTGTGGGCACTCCTTGGTATAGTATTCAAGAATAAACTTCTCATACAGACGATTCATGCGCTGCTCGTCAACAAAAGAGGCAAGCTTGTATTCTCCAGAATCTGTAGTTAAAAGCATCCCCTCAAGAATGAGCTGACACAAACTTATGAGCATCCGATAGGTATTATTGTTCCTCTGGAAGCGAATAGCTGTCCAGCGAATCGTACTTGGATCAATAGTTTCTACATTTGAGAAGAACAGCATTTCTTTTTTTAGGTCGTTTTTATATCGTTGGTCTACCCGGGCATGTCGGAGAAGGAGCATAACTGTTGTTTTCAGAATCTGATTCAAAAGATTGTTTTCAGAAAGCTCATCATACTCGCAAGTCAGTACTCTCTTTCTGGCAAGACGGTTTTGAATGGTTCCAGACATATCAATTTTGCCGCGAACCACCGCGATATCTTCTTTACAACTCAAATACTGCCTATACAAGCCCTGCTTCAATTGCCTACCGATTCCTTTAGAAAGAATGGCAGCAAAAAGGTTATGTATGTTCTCAAATTCTTCAGCAGCAATATCCTCATAACTACCTTGATTCAGTATCACAAAGGCATACGAAAGCATGTAGTATATATTCTTTATAAAGATACTCTTATCCTTAATCATTGAAACACTCCCAGCAGAATGTTCTCCCAACGCTGAAGATTGTTGGCATCGTCAAACCAATATTCTCTTAGCATTGGAAGAATATCGTAATCTACAACAGAATGCAACCATTCCTCTGTGCGAACGTCCCTACCACAGAAATAGCTGTGTCCAATGCAGAACCCCTTGCCCAGCGATTTATCGAGAACAATTGCACGATTCAAATCCTTGACCTTTGACACAAGTTCATTCAACATTTCATTGTTTAAGTTGTTCTGATAATGAATGAAACCCTCAGAATCAAAACCTGGTTCAATTTCAAAGAAGCTAAATCGACGCCGAAGCGCATAATCAATCATGGCAAGACTTCGGTCAGCCGTATTCATCATACCGATAATATAGAGATTCTTCGGTACAGAGAACGAAAGTCCATTATAAGCCAGTGTTGCCTTTGTACCTCTATAATCTTTTTCAATCAACATCAACAACTCCCCAAAAATCTTGCTCATGTTGCCACGGTTAATCTCATCGATAATGAAGAAGAACTCTTTAGCCGGCTGGTTTGCTGCCTTCTGGCAGAAGCGGTAGAAAATGCCGTATTTCAGTTCGAATCCATCCTTGACCGGTTTATAACCCATCACGAAATCCTCATAAGAATAGTTTTGATGGAATTGGACAAATTCAATACGGCTGTCATCCTTTTCCCCCATCATAGACCATGCCAAGCGTCTTGCGGCAAAAGTCTTACCTACCCCCGGAGCTCCCTGTAGAATAATGTTTTTCTTGTTACGAAGGACAGCTACCAGGCTCTCATATCGTTTTTCCGTCATATAGACTTCGTTCAAGAAATCACTCTTTGCGTAGGCATCGGCAGAAGTTGTCTCAGCCACCGGATTTTCTTCACGGATCATATCGAGAATGAAGTCGTATTCGCCTCTAGTCAACTTAAACAAGCTGCCTTGTGGATTCTGGAAATACTCCATACGTTCCAGCTCTGAACATTCCTTTAAAGTTGCATAATTAATCGGAGATGTCAATCCTTCAACCTTTTCAAAGAACAGGTTCTCGCCATCCTGCTCTGCACTGACACGTGCAATTGCCACAATCTGCTTGACCGGATTCGACTCATAACCGATGATCATATCGCCAGACTTTGCATCAAGAAAGTTCTGAAAAATACGACGCTTATTTCCATTTTCATTATAAAGGGTATAGTCCCCCGGTAGTTGGAATTTGCCACCGTATCTGCAACAAAATTGATAAACTCTACCTTGACGTTGTGATCAAATTGCTTTCGTGGAACACTGGCAGGAATAGATATCTGTATCATACATCCCTGTATACGACTTTTAAATCATAGATTCTTTCCTTGGATTGTTTTTATGATCGACCTTGTTGCTTCATATATTCGAGTGCTTTGTAATATTGTTTTTTTGAATACATTTTATCCTTTCTTAATGGTATTTAGTTCAACTTTTTGTCAGCACGCCCAATTTGGGGGCGGACGTTTTCTTGGACTAAACGGTCCCTCCTCTACTTTGCCTATATTCCACTGGACTCATTCCACCCAATGATATCTTGATTCTCTTGTCCCGATGCCATATCATATATTCTTGAATTTACCGGATAAATTCTTTGATTGTTGTATCTTTCCATGAACGGCCATAAAACATCTCATTTTTCATTCGCCCAAAAAACCTCCACAATAGGAAATAAATATACTTTTCCTGCCACACTTTCCGCTTGTAAGAGGGAAAGTCGGAAAGATATCCGCAGCCGACGCTTACCTGCATATTCTTAAAAATATCGTTCATTTCATCACTCCAATCTAAAATTTAGGCAAGAAAAAAGCAGTCAATCCTGAGACTAACTGCTTTCAATATCAACTACCGAACAAATTAAATTCTTTTTGCAACCAATTTTCTATTTGTTTTGCTTCTTTCTCCTTTAACCCAACCTCTATTTGCTTTGGAATAATTACTAAAATTTTACTCTTTTCCCACTCAAGATTATTCAAAGTAAGAAATTCTTTTGCATTCCATTTGGTTTTAGGTGCATATTTTAAATTTTTCGTAAAATTTACATCAGAAGTTCTATTAACCAATTTAGACTTTGTTTTACCTGCAACAATTCCATATAATTGATTGTTCATTTTGAAAAATTTTATATATGTAAAATAAAATATTCCTGCTTCAGCAAGTTTATTTTCAAAACTATCACTAGGTCTAATTAACTTTGGGTTATTAGTCGGTATGTCAGTATCAAACCATTTATATGAATGTTTGTAATCAGACTTATTTAACTGTTCTTCAATTTCTTTATCAGTATAAAAACTGAATTGTTTAGTATATTGAAAATTCTTGCCCATAAAATAGGTTTCTCCTTTGATGTTTTATTAAGATATTTTAATTATAGCACCCTCTATATAAACACCAAAATAAAATTTTATGTACCGATAATTTTGTTGAACAGTTCTAAGAGTACGTTTTTTACACCGCCAACATTGAACACCAATTCGACTAAGATAGTAACGACAGTCGCTAGGGCAAGTACGCCCGTACATAATCGTTTCAATCTCTTTTTCATAATGCTTCATGCTCCTTTCATTTTAGGTAAAAAATAGACGCTCATTTCTGAACGTCTTACATTGAAAAGGGATACTTTTTACAAGTACCCCTCAAATTGAATATTTAGTTTCTTGTGTTCCCACACTCTATATCAACAACTACTGAAACATTGATATAGTTTTTAATCTCTTTATTTCGGATTTTATCGCCCTCACTCGTAAAGACGATATGTTTGAAAAAGTGCCTAAAATTAAGGATTTCTACATAGTTCGTCTTTGTAGCAACACACAAGTCTCAACATGATATGTCCCTGGAAATAAATCCACGCAGCTTACTCTTTCGACTTTATACCCTCTTCCTGTGAGCATTTCCAAGTCTCTTGCCAGGCTGGTCGGCTTGCATGAGATATAGACCATCGTGTCCACACCAAAATCAATGATTTTTTCCAACGCTTTTGGATGGACTCCATCGCGCGGAGGATCCAGGATGATGAGGTCCGGCACTTCCTGGAGATCGTCGATGACTTTCAGGACATCCCCAGCCCAGAAGCTGCAGTTTTCCAGATTGTTCAGCGTGGCATTTTCACGGGCAGCTTCCACAGCTTCCTCCACGATCTCCACTCCTACCACTTTCTTTGCCACAGGTGCGACGATCTGGGCAATGGTTCCCGTACCGCTGTACAGGTCAAAGATGACTTTGTCTTTCGTCTCTCCGATATAGTCGCGCGCAGTTTGATACAGCACCTCAGCTCCAAGGGAGTTTGTCTGGAAGAAGGAAAATGGCGTGATCTTAAATTTTAATCCCAGCAGTTCTTCATAGAAGAAATCCTGTCCGAATAAGATTTCTGTCCCTTCATCTTTTACGACGTCCGCCAGGCTGTCATTCTTCGTGTGGAGGATGCCTGCGAATGTTCCGTCCAGTTCCAGGGCAAGAAGCGCGTCTTTCCATCCTTCCAGAAGTGCGTCTTCTCCTGTGTAAGTGGTCGTCGTTATGAGATCCACGAGGATTTCCTGCGTCTTTACTGCTTTTCTCACAAGCAGGTGGCGGAGATATCCTTCGTGGCGCATGCGATGATAGAATGGGACAGACTGGGCGGCAAAGTAATTCCGGGTGCACTCCAGTATTTTTCTGTAATCTTCATCCACGATCCGGCAGTCGGAGACGGTCACAATATCATGGAAGCTTCCTCTCTTGTGCATACCGAGGGAGAGTGGTCCGTCTTTATATTCATCTCCGAAGGAGAATTCCATCTTGTTTCGATAACATTCCTTTACAGGACTTTCTTTGATTCCATCAAAGATATAGTTTGAGATTACCCCGTCAAGCAATTCTTTGACCTGGGCTTCTTTCAGCTTTAGTTGTTCTTCATATGGAAGATTCTGATAGGTGCAGCCGCCGCAGGCGCCAAAGTGCGGACATGGAGGCTGGATTTCCATTTCTGACGGCTCCACTACTTCCAGTATTCGCCCTTCTGCTTTTCCTTTTCTCACTTTATTGACAGAAACTTTTACTGTTTGGCCCGGGATGGCATTTTTTACAATGATTTCTTTCTCCTCTCCATCCACTTTTACGATTCCCTTGTTGGGAAATTTTACGCAGCTTACGCGTCCTTCATATACGCTCCCTTTTTTCATTCTGATTTATCACTCCTGTTTTTCTCTGTTTTTTCTATTTGTTATGGCTTTTTGCGGATTTGTTTCGCAGGACAAAAAATAAGACAGGAAATCTGCTCCTGCCCTATTTCTCTTTCATCATTGTCGAAACGCTTTATTCTACTTCATCGTCTTCGTTGAAAAAGTCATCGTCAAAATCATCATCGAAATCTTCTTCAAAGTCTTCCAGATAGTCCGGTGTAAAGAAAGAATACACAGCGTAAGCAATCGCTGCAACGGCTGCAACAGCTCCTACGATAGCCAGTACCCAGACGATCACTTTTTTAGTCTTATCTTCATCCTTTTTCTGTAATAACTCACTTAATTTGGAAGCTGCCATAATCTCTTCAAACTTTCCGCTCATGCTCCCTCTCCTTTCCGATGTGTTACCATCTAACGCTTACTTTGTTGCAATAATTATACCACTATCATAATCATTTTGCCATCTTTTTATGTGAAATTTGATGTGTTTTCGGCGATTTATTCTTCTATTTTCTGAAGTTTTGCAAATCCTGCAAACATTCGTTTCGTTCCTACCTGATCAAAATCAACCGTCACTTCGTAGTCTCGTCCGCCTTCTGTAATGGAAGTGACAAGCCCTTCTCCGAATTTCATATGGCGCACTCGGTCTCCCACGTCATAGCCCGGACCCTTTTGACCTGCAACTTTAAACTGCTGTACCGGCTTTGTGACTCCTCCAAACGCTTGTGTCCGAAATGCCTCTTTTGCCTTCGCGTAGACGTCATTTTTCGGAATATCCATGTTTTTCTTCTCTTCGAGACGTCCGGTGCCGGTGTTTAAAAGCGTGATCGGGATTTCTTTCAGGAATCGGGACAGATTGTTGTACTGTGTCGTTCCGTGAACCATCCTGCGTCTTGCACTTGTGAGTGTCAAGTCATCCATAGCCCTCGTGATTCCAACGTAGCAAAGTCTGCGCTCTTCTTCCAGCTCCATCGGATCATCGGCTGTGATCGTCATATAGCTCGGGAAAAGCCCGTCCTCCATACCTGCCAGAAAGACGTATGGGAACTCCAGTCCCTTTGCGCTGTGAAGTGTCATCAGCACGACATAATCGCTTGTCTCATCCAGGTTGTCAATATCTGCCACGAGAGCAACTTCTTCCAGAAAACCTCCAAGCGTCGGCTTTTCGTCTGTCTCTTCACAGCTTTCAATATAGGCGGCCATTTTATTTCGCAGTTCGTCCACGTTTTCGATCCGGCTCTCCGCGTCTTCGCCATCGATATCCCGCAAATAGTCTTCATACTCGATCGTATCGATGATCTCATTGAGAAGCTCCAAAAGATCCATCGTTCCTGCCTCTGCCCGGAAGTGTTCGATCAAAGCGGCGAATGATTCCAGCTTCGGGAGGCTTCGCCCGATACCAGGAATCAGATCTGCCGCCAGGAGTGCTTCGTAAAAACTGATTTCTTTTTCAGCCGCATATTCCTGCACCCGGTTGATGGATGTCTGTCCGATCCCTCTTTTGGGCACGTTGATGATACGGCGCACTGCCAAATCATCTCTTCCATTTTCGATAGTCCTCAGATAGGCAAGAAGGTCTTTGATTTCCCGCCTTGCATAAAAATTCACGCCTCCGATGATTTTGTAAGGAATGTTTGCCGTCACGAACCGTTCTTCAAAAAGACGGGATTGTGCATTAGTCCGGTACAAAACAGCAAACTGATTGTATGAAGCGTTCTGGGACTGTGTCTTCCCCTTGATCGTGCTTACAATATAGTCTGCCTCGTCGTACGCTGTGTCAAACTGACGGAACGTGATCTTTTCTCCCGCGTCTTTCTCCGTCCACAGTTTTTTCTCTTTTCGCCCTACGTTGTGGCTGATGACCGCATTTGCCGCATCCAGGATATTTCCGGTAGAACGGTAATTTTGTTCCAGCTTGATGACTTTTGCATCCTGGAATACGTCCTCAAAACTCAGGATATTCTTGATGTTTGCCCCGCGGAATTTGTAGATGGACTGATCGTCGTCACCCACCACACAGAGGTTCCTGTATTTTGAGGAGAGAAGACGGATCAGTTCAAACTGCGCCGTGTTCGTATCCTGATACTCGTCTACCATGATATAGCGAAAACGCTCCTGGTAATAATCCAGCACATCCGGCTGTGTCTGGAAGAGCTGGACTGTGCGCAGAAGAAGATCGTCAAAATCCAGTGCATTGTTTGCCCTGAGCTGCTTTTCATATTCTTCGTACACTTCTGCAATCTTCTTTTTTCCAAAGTCTCCCCCTGCATTCAGGAGATATTCCTTTGGTGTGATCAATTCATCCTTTGCCGCAGAGATAGCTGCCAGGAGACTTCTTTCTTTATAAATTTTTGTGTCCACCTGGAGATATCTGCACACATCTTTCATCAGCGATTTCTGGTCGTCTGCGTCATAAATAGTAAAGCTGGTATCGTATCCCAGACGGTCGATAAATCTCCTGAGAATACGTACACACGCAGAATGGAACGTGCTGACCCATATACTTTCCGAACCAAACCCTACGATTTTGTCCACACGTTCTCTCATTTCCCCTGCTGCTTTGTTCGTAAATGTGATAGCCAGGATATTCCACGGATTGATTCCTTTTTCTTCTATCAGGTAAGCGATCCGGTGTGTCAGGACTCTTGTCTTCCCGGATCCTGCACCTGCGAGGATCAAAAGCGGCCCCTCTGTATGCAAGACCGCCTCTTTTTGTTTCTCATTCAATGAATCGTAAATACTCATTCTATGTACTCCTGTGTCATTTTGATTGTTCCAGTATACCACACGTCTGTTCGGTCTGTAAAGCATGCGAGATCAAACTCCCACACTGCCTTTACAAAAAGCTTTCTACAATTTTCTTGCCATCTAGTATCAAAAACTATATAATGTATATATTGAGATTTACAGGAATGAGGTATGCAATATGACGATTAAGACAGACGACTTGCTGAATAGTATTTTAGAGAGCCTCTCTCGCATTGATTATATCCATTCGGGCGAGATTCCGAATATAGATCTTTATATGGACCAGGTTACCACGTTTATGGAAAAACAGCTCGAATCCACAAAACGGTATCCGCAGGACAAGATCCTCACAAAAACCATGATCAACAATTATGCAAAAAATGATCTTCTCCCGCCGCCGGTCAAGAAGAAGTATTCCAAAGAGCATGTGCTGATCCTGATTTTTATCTATTATTTTAAAAATATTCTTTCCATACGGGACATCGATCTCCTCTTGAAGCCGCTTACGGAAAAGTATTTTGGTAAAGACGCGGATTTTGATCTCTCCTCTGTATATGAGGAAGTCTGCCAGATGGAGAAGAACCGCGTACAGTCTGTACAGGATGATATTACCGCGCTCTGGGCACAGGCATCGGAAAGCTACGCGGATGCACCGGAAGAAGACCGGGAGATGCTTCAGCTTTTTGCTTTTATCTGCTCTCTTAGTTTTGACGTCTACATCAAAAAGCAGATCATCGAGAAAGTCATCGATTCCTTCCCGACATCCAGGCATTAAACAACATGCTTCATAACAAAAGACGCCGGAACAAACCGGCGTCTTTTTACTTACTCTTTATTTTCAAGCCTTTTAAATACCATATCATATCCGTCATTTCCGTAATTTAAAGAACGATTCACACGACTGATGGTGGCTGTCGATGCACCTGTCTTCTCTGCGATTTCAAGATAGGTTTTTTGCTCTCTCAGCATCTTGGCAACCTCAAACCGCTGTGATAAGGAAAGCAGCTCATTGATCGTACAGATATCTTCAAAGAAAATATAGCACTCTTCCTTATCCTTCAGGCTTAAAATGGCTTCAAATAAACTGTCCACAGCATCTGTTTTAATTTTTCTACTCATATCTACCCTCCGTGAATTATTCGGGCAAGTTTTTCTGCCATAACTTATTTTAGCACACTAAATTTATAAAGTCCAGTGTTTTTAAGCTATCCCTGCTTTTTCAGAAGAGACTGAAACTTTTCGTATGATGTGGTAGATATCAGTTTTTCCGGGAAATCCACTTCCTCAAGAATCTTCTTTACATACTTAAAATTCCCGGCATCGTCTTCGACATGGGCATCACTGCCTGTTGTAATATATACCTCTTCTTTTTTACAGATTTCCAGCATTTCTTTTGCATTTGCCCAGGTATTGACACGGAATCCACCTGGCCGGAGGGAAGAATTATTGACTTCCAGGAGAGTGTGTGTTTCTTTGGCGGCACGCACAAGCTTTTCGTAATCTACCGGAATCCTTCCATCATCCGGATGTCCGATAATATGAATATACGGATTTTTCATCGCATTCAGATATGCGTTTGTATTTTCCTCCCGTGTCTTTCCTTCTCCGTAGCAAAGTCCGTGGATGCTGGCAATCACAATATCCATAGTTCTCAGGATTCCCTGCGGAAGATCTACTGTCCCATTCTCATCCATAATATTCAACTCCACTCCCATCATCAATGAGAAATGGCCTCTTTTTCTCGGTATGACTGCATAGTTCTGAAAATAGATCTCTGAACAAGTTCCCGGCATTTTGGGCGCGTGTTCCGTGATGGCCATCCCTTCCAGTCCTCTCTCTATCCCCGCCAGGATCATCTCTTTCATCGTACTGTATGCATGTCCGCTTGCGATTGTGTGTGAATGAGTGTCCACTGCGATCTTCATTTTCTTTTCCTTCTTTCTTTTCTTTGCTTTCTTCTGTTTTGTTAACAGTGTAACACATTTCTTTTTCCAGTACAAACCTCACATATTTTTCCTGATTTCGCAGAAACTGTTAGTGAGGTGATAAAATTGCAGAACAAAGAGAACTCAAAAGACCAGAAGCGAATCATTGACTCCTATGACTACCTCGCCAATTCCGCTTCTGCCAACGACTGTACCGGACTGATTCCATCTGCTCCCCAATCCAGAGCAGAGCTTGAATCCTACGAGGAAGTTTACGCATTTGTACCTCCGGAAGTGCCAAAAAAAGAGACAGAAAAAAAGAGCGGCTGAAAAAGGTGCCGCTCTTTTTGATTGGTCTTGTCTATGGATTTGCAATTTCCTCCACTCCTGTCATGTCCAGAAGGGAAAGGAACAGTTCCCTGGCCTCTGTCTCCGGAATTTCCCAGACATTCTTTTCCGCTGTTTCTTTCACATGCACGACTTTTTTGACTGCCTCCCCGTATGAGAGATTTGCCAGCGTGCCATTCAGTGTTTCATAGAGCATCTGTCCGATCGTTTCTGTAATCTCCTGGTCAGACGGTACTTGCTGATTCTGCATGGCTGCCTGCTCTACCTGTGCTGTATACTCCTGCACCTTCTGATTCAGCGTATCTTTGACTCCGTCAAACACTTTAATAGGCTGGACAGATACTTCCACTGTAAAATTCCCATCCTCATCTTCTTTCGCTTCCCCCACTTCATATTTTGTCTCTTTTAGAAGAGAAGCTACATACTCTTTGTACTTTGTCAGCAATTCTTCGGAAACGCCGAGAGCTTCAAATTCCTGCATCTCCGTATCGATAAAATTATCGTACTGCTTTTTGGCTTCTTCTTTACTGCTTTTTGTAAATTCCTCGTATTTTTCTGTCTCGCCCCTTGTCCCTGCGTCCAAAACAGCTTTCGTATATCCGGAGGCGTCAAACTTTTCCCCACACCCCGCTGCCAAAAGGACTGTGCAGGACAAAAGAAACGCAAGACCTCGTTTTACATATTTTTTCATATCAATTACACCTTTCCTGTATTTCTTTTGCTGTGATTCTATTCTGTCTCTTACTGTTACAAAACAGACTATAACATGGGAAACAGCGATTTGCAAGCCCACTGTCCTGCAAAATGGCGGTTCCTGCAAAGTCCGCGCACATCTGTCTCCTTTTGGCATACTGTAATCTTAGAAATAATGAACAGTGGAGGTATTTATGAAAAAGAAAGTTTTCAGCGCACTCACGGCAGCTTTGCTGTCTGTGTCCATCCTGGCCGGATGTTCGCCGGACACAAAAGAAACTTCTAAAAAAACGGATGATAAGAAAAAGGAGACTGTAGCTGTGACTTTGAATGAAGTAGCTCATTCCATTTTCTACGCTCCTATGTATGTTGCCATCGAGGAAGGTTACTTCGAGGAGGAAGGCATCGATCTGAAACTTGTCACAGGGTTTGGAGCCGACAAAACAATGACTGCCGTCCTTTCCAACCAGGCAGATATTGGATTTATGGGATCCGAATCTTCCATCTACACTTACAACGAAGGTGCCAAAGATTATGTCGTCAATTTTGCCCAGCTTACCCAGCGTGCCGGCAATTTCCTCGTTTCCCGGGAACCGATGGAGGATTTCCAGTGGACGGATCTAAAGGGAAAAACCGTTCTTGGCGGACGAAAAGGCGGCATGCCAGAGATGGTTTTTGAATATATCTTAAAACAGAATGGAATTGATCCGGAAAAGGATCTCACGATCAACCGAAATATCGATTTTGGATCCACCGCGGCTGCTTTTTCCGGCGAGCAAGGGGATTTCACTGTAGAATTTGAGCCGGGCGCGACTACGCTGGAGGCTTCCGACAAAGGCTATGTCGTGGCATCCCTCGGAAAAGACAGCGGATATGTTCCTTATACCGCATTTTCCGCCAGAAAAAGCTATATCGAAGAAAACCCGGATGTCATTCAGGGATTTACGGATGCTCTCCAGAAAGGAATGGACTATGTCAACTCTCACACTTCTGAGGAGATTGCCAAAATCATACAGCCTCAGTTTAAAGAAAATGATCTTGAGACGATCACAACTATCGTGTCCCGTTACCATGAACAGGAAACGTGGAAGGAAGATCTCATCTTCAACGAGGAGAGTTTCGAGCTTCTCCAGGATATTCTGGAAGATGCAGGAGAGCTGGAGACAAGAGCTCCATACGACGATCTAGTCACGACAGAATTCGCAAAGA
Source organism: Sellimonas caecigallum (assembly GCF_019754295.1). Classification (GTDB taxonomy): domain Bacteria; phylum Bacillota; class Clostridia; order Lachnospirales; family Lachnospiraceae; genus Sellimonas; species Sellimonas caecigallum. The sequence goes on from NZ_VIRV01000001.1 coordinate 256,889, forward strand.
AAGCTGTTAAAAATTAGATTTAATACTTTTTTGATATTTTAAACACACTTTTTTCACATTTAGACGCTATTATTAAATTAGCAAAGTAATTTAGACTTTGCTAATTAACTTTTTCATAACTTTTTCCCTCAGCCAGTACATTCCCTGTACTGGCTATTAAATTGCAATTCTTTTTACTGTTGATGTTCTTCCAATTTGCGCACCGCGTATCCGACAAATCCTCCGCCTATCAGATTCCCGACTGTCACACAGATGAGTACTTTTGCCACATCCATTGGCAGAGCTCCAAAATTCAGTATGTATACACTCAGATAGTACATGTCCGCAATAATATGTTCAAATCCACAGAATACGAATGCTGTGATAAAAAGCCATACATAGAAAATCTGCGCAAACGAACCATTCTTTTGTTTCACACCGCCGACAAATACCGCAAAGGCTACAAACATGGCGCAAAAAACGCCCAGTATGATAAGACTCGCAGGATCATCGGACAGTTTCGTCTTTCCGATCCCTTCGATTTTTTCCAAAATCCCTTTTTCAAATCTGGTAAAATGGATGAGAACTGCAACCAGTATTGTTCCTATCCCATTTCCCACCCAGGCGATGACCGAATCGCTCAGACGGTAAGATCCGTTATAGACTGTCATCGGCCAGACTCTTGTTAACAACATGTTATGCAGGTTTAATACAAGCAGGATTCCTGTCGAAAAGAACAGGCTTGCAACGATCGTATTTGGGATAGACAGGTAAACCATCGCCCCCATTGCAATAAAAATTCCTGCCATGACGCTGCTGATCCACTTTTCTTTCATTTTCTCCTCCGTATTTTGATATTTTTTTAACAGCTAAATTGTACCTATTCTATCAAAAAAATGCAAACTCTTTTAAAAAAGGGTATCCAGTCCGGACACCCTTTCCATCATTTCTATTCTGTTTCTCTTATCTTCTTTCTGATTGGCAGGATCATGGAAGGAGAAACTGAAAGTTCGTCGATTCCCATCTTCAGGAATGTCTCCGTAAGTTCCAGATCAGCGCCCAATTCGCCGCAGATTCCGATCCATTTTCCTTCTGCGTGTGCACTTTCTGCCGCGATACGGATCATCTCCAACACCGCCGGATGATGCGGATCATAGAATGGATCCAATTTCAGATTCTGACGGTCGATTGCCAGCGTATACTGTGTCAGGTCATTCGTTCCGATGCTGAAGAAATCCACTTCCTTCGCAAGGTCTCTGCTGACCATAACTGCAGCTGGCGTCTCGATCATGATTCCCATCTCTACGTCTTCGCGGAAAGTAATGCCTTCTTCCCGCAGTTCTTTTTTCACTTCTTCCACGATTTCCTTGATCTTCTTTACTTCCCACACGGAAGTGATCATCGGGAACATAATGGCAATCTGTCCAAACGCGGAAGCTCTGTAGAGTGCCCTAAGCTGTGTTTTAAAGATTTCCGGTCTTGTCAGACAGATTCGGATCGCTCTGTATCCGAGAGCCGGGTTTTCTTCTTTTTCCAACTCAAAATAATCTACCTGCTTGTCCGCTCCAATATCCAGTGTACGGATAATGACTTTTTTCCCAGCCATGCTCTCAGCTGCTTTCTTATATACGGAAAACTGCTGCTCTTCTGTCGGGAATGTGTCATTTTCCAAATACAAAAATTCGCTTCGGAAGAGTCCAACCCCGCCTGCATCGTTTTTCAGAACAAGTCCAATATCGGAAATGCTTCCGATGTTTGCATAAAGGTTGATTTTCTGACCGCTTTTCGTCACATTTTCCTTCCCTTTTAACTCATTGAGAAGTTCTTTCTGCTTCCGGTCTTCTTCCTGTTTTTCTTTCATGGCTTTCATTGTCTCTTCATCCGGATCTACATACACACATCCAGAAAAACCATCAATTATCGCCATCTTCCCATCAAAATTCGGGCTCAGTTCTTCTCCAAGTCCGATAACAGCCGGAATGCTCATCGTACGCGCAAGAATTGCCGTATGGGAATTGGAAGACCCATACATTGTTGCAAATCCAAGCACTTTGCTCTTGTCAAGCTGTACTGTCTCACTCGGTACAAGATCATCTGCTGCGATGATCGCCGGCTCGTCAGTATGAAGACCGCCCTCTCCTTCTCCGGATAAAACAGCTACAAGACGTTCAGACACGTCCTTTACGTCGGCTGCACGCCCTTGCATATAGGCGTCATCCATTGCTGCAAACATCGCGGCAAAATTATCTGCCGTAGTTCCCACCGCATATTCTGCATTGACTTCCTGTGTCGTAATGATATTATGAATCGATTCATTGTAATCCAGATCTTCCAGCATCATCTGATGGATTTCAAAGATCATGGCATTTGCTTCGCCCACATTTGCCAACGCTTTTTCGTGAAGACCTTTCAACTGTTCGATCGCTTCTGCCTTTGCTTCCTCAAAGCGTTTGATCTCTGCCTGTGTATCTTCTACATGGATGCGTTTGATCTGCTGTTCTTTTCTCTTATAAAAAGCGATTTTACCAATAGCTACACCGCCAAATACGCTTTTTCCTTTTAAAGTAATCATATGGCTGCCCTTCATTTCCCTTTTATATTACAAATTTTCACTAAAGAATTTCTGAAGTACTTCTGCTGCCTGATCTTCATCTTCTCCGTCGATCGTCATCTTGATCTCCATATCTTTCTTTACGCCAAGGCCCATCACTCCAAAGATTGTCTTTGCGTTAACTGCCTTTCCGTCTTTTTCAATCTTGATATCACTCTTGAACCCAGCTGCCGTTTTCACAAGCATTCCAGCCGGTCTTGCATGGATTCCTTCCGGATCAGTGATTACGTAAGTAAACTCTTTCATAGTTCTATATCTCCTTTTCTTTCTTAAATTTTATAAGACAATGCTACCACAAAAAAGGGTATTTGGTCAACATTAAGCATTGATAAATCGTTGACTTTTATCTTTAAACATGCTATGCTTGAGCAACATCGACAAATCGATGGATTTCACTTATTGTTTTATATGATTTATGGAGGTAGCAAGATGAACAAAGGTACTGTAAAATGGTTTAATAACCAGAAAGGCTATGGATTTATCTGTGACGAATCCGGAAACGACGTATTCGTACACTATTCCGGACTGAATATGGAAGGATATAAGACCTTGGAAGAAGGTCAGGCTGTTGAGTTTGAAATAACCGAAGGCACCAAGGGACCGCAGGCTGTAAATGTAACAAAATTATAAGAATTATAAAAATCGATTGTATGTACCTTTTATTTATATAAATTAGTCCTCAAGCAAATTTAAATATCTAAAAAGTCATAGAATGAAAAAACTGCGCTGGATTTCCGGCGCAGTTTTTTGTTTCACTCGAAGGATATTTCTGACCTTCTCTCTTCTCTTATTATTCTTTTAACAATTTGCCTTGTAAGCTTCATCTGCCTCCCATACGCCGAAACCGCTGGATACAAGAATTTCTGCCGCCCGTTCGGGCTCATCTGTCTTCAGCACAGCAGAAGCATCTTTCCCGTTTGCAAAAGCGTACATATACTCGACGTTGATTCCGCCGTCCACTACAAGGCAGTGCATCGCCTTGCTCAATGATCCAGTAGCATGCGGCACCCTCAGGGCAACAACCGGTGTGAGCATGGAAGTGATTCCGACAGCTCTTAACACTTCTTTTCCTTTCTGCGGATCTGAAACGATCATCCGAAGCATTCCGTATTCCGTCGTGTCCGCCAGACTTAATGCCACGATGTTCACATCATTGTTTCCAAGGGTAGTTAAGACTTCATCCAGCCTTCCTTCCCTGTTTTCCAAAAATACAGACAACTGCTGAATCGTACTCATAACATTTCCTCCCTTACACAAGATTTCTGTTGTCGATGACACGTTTTGCTTTTCCTTCGCTTCTCTCAATAGTCTTTGGCTCCACAAGTTTTACACGGACAGAAAGACCAAGCGCTTCTCTTAACACGGAACCGATCTTGTTCCGCAGTGCGTCCAGTTTTCGGATTTCATCGGAGAAGAACTTCTCATCCACTTCCACCATCACGGTAAGTACATCCATGTTATTTTCCCGGTCGATGATCAGGAGATAATGCGGGATCACTTCGCCGATGCCAAGGAGCGCAGTCTCTACCTGAGTCGGGAAGACATTGACACCGCGGATGACTTTCATGTCGTCCGTGCGTCCTTTGAACTTGGAGATCCTCGGTGTCGTCCTGCCGCATTTGCATGTCTCGTAATTGATGCTTGTCAGGTCTTTCGTGCGGTATCGAATCAGCGGAACCGCTTCTTTTGACAGAGTTGTAAATACAAGCTCTCCTGTCTCTCCTTCGCCCACCGGCTCATGCGTCGATACATCCAAAACTTCCGGATAGAAATGATCCGCGTGAACATGCAGTCCTTCGTGGTGGATACAGTCCATAGCGACTCCAGGACCTGTGATCTCACACAGTCCGTAAATATCAAAACAGTTGATCTTCATAATCTCTTCGATCTTTTTTCTCATCTCCACAGTCCATGGCTCTGCTCCACAAACACCAGCTTTAATTTTCATATGATCCACCACGCCAGCTTCTGCCATGGCCTCTGCCAGATGCATTGCGTAGGACGGCGTACATGCGAATGCGGTAGCGCCGAAATCTTCCATGCACATAAGCTGTCTCTTCGTATTTCCGGCAGACATCGGGATAGCCATAGCCCCCAGCTTCTGAGCTCCGAAGTCCAGTCCCATACCGCCTGTAAAGAGACCATAACCATAGCACACATGGATCCTGTCCTCAGCAGTGAGTCCCGCCATCGTAAGACACCTTGCCACGCATTCTCCCCACACATCCACATCCTTCTGTGTATAAGCCATAACAGTGAGTTTTCCTGTTGTCCCGGATGTACCTTGTACTCTGGCGATCTTTTCATTTGGTACTGCCAGAAAACCAAACGGGTAATTCTCTCTTAAATCCTCTTTCGTAGTAAACGGAAGTTTACCGATATCTTCAATCCCTTTGATATCCCCCGGTTCCAGGCCAAGCGCTTTCATTTTTTCTGTATAGAAAGGTACAACTCCGTACACTCTCTTCACAAGATCTCTCAATTTTTCTCCTTGAAGAGCGGCTCTCTCATCTCTGCTCATACATTCTGCTTTCGGATCCCGTATCCGCTCTGTCCATCTGTCGTCTGTTATCATTTTCTTTACTCTGTCCTCCTTTTTGCTTTATAACTCTTCATCTGTCACAATCTTGACTCCAGCCTTGGTTAAGATTTCCTTTGCTTTTTCCATGTCATCTGTGGAAAATACCATAACCGGAGCCTTCTGTTCCCGGATCACAAATGAATAGATGTAGTTGACATTGATCTGCCCGTCCGCAAGAATGGACAGCATATGATTCAGATTGCCCTTCTCATCCTGCAGCTCTACTCCCATCACTTCGTAGATCCGAACGACAAAACCAAGTCTTGTCAATTCCTGCTTTGCTTTCTGAGGGTCATCCACGACCATCCTCAGTATCCCAAATTCCGGTGTGTCAAATGATGCCACAGCGCGAATATTGACTTCTGCTTCCGTAAGTCTGGATGTCACTTCCATGAGGCTTCCCGGACGGTTTTCCACAAAAACTGATATCTGTTTCATTCCACACCCCTCCTATAATGCGGCTCCTACTTCAAATGCTTTTTTATTTATCTCTATTGTTTTCGGAGGAACCGTGCGTTCGATGACTTTGTACCACTGCTCTTTTGTGAAGTCCATATGCTGGGAAGCGATACCAAGCACGATCATGTTAAATACTTTTGGATTTCCGAGTTTTCTCGCTTCTTCTGTAGCATTGACCGTATATACTTTGTGGCCAGCCAAAAGCGTCTCCACGATATTTTCCGGATACTCAGCCGCCCCGATAACGACAGGCATCGGGTCGATCCTCCAGTCATTTAAAATCAGCGCTCCTCCTTCTTTCAGAAAATGGGAATACCGAAGAGCTTCCAAACGCTCAAAGGCGATGATGACATCTGCCTGCCCTTCTTCCACAATAGGTTCTGCCACCTTTTCCCCGTACCGCACAAACGTGACGACGCTTCCTCCCCTTTGAGCCATCCCGTGCACTTCGGAAAGTTTGACATCGTACCCGCCTTCAATGGCAAGTCCGCCCAGAATACGGCTTGTGAGAAGTGTTCCCTGTCCGCCTACGCCTACGATCATTATATTTTTTACTGCCATTATCTTTCACCTGCCTTTACCAGTTTAATCGCATCGAATTTGCAAAGTGTCTCACACAATCCGCATCCGGTACACATCGTATCGTCGATGTGGATTGTCCCGTCCGCATTCCGTGTCATAGCAGGGCATCCCGGTTTCATACACATGCCGCATTTTTTACATTTCTCCGGATCTGCCGCGTAAACCGGCTTTCTTGATTTATCCAGCAGTACGCAAGGCGTCCTCGTGATAATGACGGACACTTCTTCCTTGGCCACTTCTTCCTTTATCGTTTTTTCCAGTGTTTCTATATCAAAGGCATTTACTACGCACACATTCGGAACACCTATGGAACGGCAAAGCCCCGGGATATCGATAGCATATGTCGGGTCGCCCTGCAATGTCTTTCCGGTAGCCGCATGATCCTGGTGTCCTGTCATACCTGTCGTGGAATTATCGAGAATGAGCACTGTCCCGGTTGCTTGATTATAAACCATGTTCATCAGAGAATTGACACCGGTATGGAGAAAAGTGGAATCTCCGATCACGGCAACCCAATTCTTAATATAGTCTTTTCCTTTTGCTTTCTCCATCCCATGGAGGCTGGAAATGCTTGCACCCATACAGATCGTCGTATCTACAACGCTCAGAGGCGCCACAGCTCCTAATGTATAGCATCCAATATCCCCCGCCGCATGCATTTTCAGTTTGTTCAGTACATAGAACACACTCCTGTGAGGACAGCCTGGGCAAAGGATCGGTGGTCTCTGCGGCACATCCTCGGCCTTTCTGATCTTCAGGTCTTCTTTCAGAATAGCCTGGCGGATCATATTTGCACTGTATTCTCCCTGAATCGTAAAGATCTCTTTTCCTGTTGCCTTGATACCCCAGGACTTTACCTGTTCTTCGATGACCGGATCCAGTTCTTCCACGATATAGAGTGTCTCTACCTTTCCTGCAAACTCTTCGATCATTTTTCTTGGAAGAGGATTGACCATGCCAAGTTTTAAAACTGACGCTTCCGGTATCGCTTCTTTTACATACTGATACGGGATTCCACTCGTAATGACGCCAATTTTTGTATCATTCATCTCCACACGGTTGATATCCATCGTATCCGCTGCCTCTTTGAGCTCGTTATTGCGCTTTTCTATCTCTACATGACGGAACTTTGCATTTCCCGGCATCATAACATTCTTCCGGATATTTTTTTCGTACGGTCTGTCTTCCAGCGCTTCCCTCTCGCCAAGTTCCACAAGCCCCTGTGAATGTGCAAGCCTTGTTGTGATCCGGAATATGACAGGACGGTCATAGGTCTCGCTGATCTCAAATGCTTTTTTCACAAACTCTTTTGCCTCCGCGCTGTCTGACGGTTCCAGCACCGGCACGCCGGCAGCTCTGGCGATCATCCTGGTATCCTGCTCATTTTGAGAACTGTAAAGTCCCGGATCGTCCGCAACCATAAACACAAGGCCCCCGTTTACTCCCATATAAGACACTGTATAGAGTGGATCAGACGCCACATTGAGTCCCACATGTTTCATGCACGCCATAGCGCGCACTCCGGATATACTTGCCCCGATAGCCACTTCCGCAGCCACCTTCTCATTCGGAGCCCACTCTGCATACAGGTCTTCTTTGTATTTTACAAGATTTTCGCTGATTTCTGTGCTTGGTGTTCCCGGGTAAGCTGAAGAAACTTTGACGCCGGCTTCCCATGCTCCTCTCGCAATGGCTTCATTGCCAAGCATGATCACTTTCTTATCATCTGCCATTTTATAATCCATCCTTTCGTAAATCCTTGATCCTCTTTGCCTTTCCCTCAAACCGCTGCAGGGAATACGGCGCCACAAGTCTGATCTGCGTCGCCAGACCAAGCTGGGATTTCAGTCCCGCTTTGATCCGCTGTTCCAGCTCACTTAACTTGGAATAGCTGTCCAAAAGCCTGTCATCGATAAGTTCCACTGTAATTGTCATGACATCCAGGCGATTTTTTCTTTCTACGAGAATCTCATAATGCGGTCCGATCTCCTCGATGCTCAAAAGTACTTCTTCAATCTGTGTCGGGAATACATTCACTCCCCGGATGACGAGCATGTCGTCTGCTCTTCCAGAAAGATTTTCCATCCGCACCGTTGTCCTGCCGCATTTGCATGGCTCATAAAAAAGTCTTGTCATATCCCCGGTCCGATAGCGCACAAGAGGGAGCGCTTCTTTTCCAAGACAGGTAACAACAAGCTCGCCTCTCTCTCCCGGCGGAAGGACTTCTTCCGTCTTGGGATCGATGATCTCCGGTATGAACCAGTCTTCATTTATATGCATTCCGCACAGTTCTTGACATTCGCCTGCCACCCCTGGTCCGCACAATTCGCTCAGTCCATAATTCTGGGTACACAAAAAATCCTTTCCCCAGATACGATGCATCTCCTCCCGCATGGCTTCCGTCATGCCTTCGCCTCCAAAGAGTCCGATCCGCACGGAAAGATCCGTCTCCGGATCGAGTCCGCTTTTTCTTATCTCCTCCCCAAGATGAAGGGCGTAGGATGGAGTAGCCACGAGGAGGGTCACTCCCATATCTTTCAGAAACATGATCTGCTTTTTTGTATTTCCAGATGACATCGGTATCACGGCCGCCCCGATTTTTTCAAGACCTCCGTGCAGTCCCAGTGCCCCGGTAAAGGTTCCGTATCCAAACGACAGCTGTACGATATCCTGCGCAGATGCGCCTCCCATACATGCTATCCTTGCCACATTTCCAAGCCACATTTCCAAGTCATTTTTTGTGTATCCCACAACTGTCGGCTTTCCGGTAGTCCCGGAACTTGCGTGAAACCGCACGAGCTCTTTTTTGTCTACCGCAAACAATCCCATCGGATAGTTATCTCTGAAATCTTTCTTATATGTAAACGGCAGCCGTCTCAGATCGGAGAGTGTCTGTATGTCTTCCGGCTTTACCCCTGCCCTGTCCATTTTCCCGCGATATGGAGCTACCCGTTCATAGATGTAAGCCACTGTCTTTTTCAGCTTTTCCAGCTGTATCATCTCCAGCTCTTTCCGCGGCAGAGTTTCCTCCTTTGCCCAAATCATTTTTCTTCCTCCTAATAAAATTTTCTATATTAAAATATGAAAAAAGAGGATAAACTTTCGGAAAAGTTTATCCTCTGTATTATACCACATCTCTTTAGCTGTTTAAAGCACTAATTGGCAAAATCAAACAAAGAAAGCTGGTTTGACTCAGGCAAATCACCTAAAAGTCCCAATTCGTCCATTTTGTCGATGACTGTTTTGCTGGCTTTTGTCCTTTGACGGAAATCATCTTTGGACAGATACTTTCCATCTTTTGAAGCGAGCTCCACCGCTTCCGCGGCCTTGTCTCCCATTCCTTCGATACTGGACAGCGGAGGCATCAGCTTTCCGTCTATGATCCGAAACCGCGTAGCCTTTGCCTCGTAGATATCGATGGGCATAAATTCCAGCCCCCGGGCGTACATTTCCTGAACAATTTTCATATCTTTCATCGTATCCTGCTCTTTTTTGCTCAGGCTGTCCTGCCTGTGTTTATAGTCCTCGATATAATAATTCAGTTTGTCTTTTCCCTGGCACATGATCTCGTAGGAAAACGCATCAGCGCGAATACCAAAATAGGCCGCATAATAGGCCAGCGGATAGTTGACCTTACAGTAGGCGATCCGATAGGCCATCATGACGTATGCAGCCGCGTGAGCTTTCGGGAACATATACTTGATCTTTTTGCAGGACCATATATACCAGTCCGGCACTCCCGCTTCTGTCATAGCCTTTTCAAAATCCGGCGTCAGCCCTTTTCCTTTTCGGACTTTCTCCATGATCGTAAAGGAAAGCTCACTGTCCATGCCCTTGTTGATAAGGTAGGTCATGATATCATCACGTGTACAGATTGCCGTGGAGATGGTCGCCTTTCCTTCCTGGATCAATGTCTGCGCATTGTTCAGCCATACGTCCGTCCCGTGGGAGAGTCCTGAAATACGGATCAGATCGGAAAGTGTCTTTGGCTTTGTATCTACTACCATCTGGATAACAAAATCCGTCCCGAACTCCGGGATTCCAAGACAGCCTACCGGGCATCCACCGATATCTTCCGGCGTGATCCCAAGAGCCTTCGTGTTTGCAAACAGCGACATAACCTGAGGGTCATCCAACGGAATATCGCGGGCATCAAAAATACGGTTTACCCCATCATATTCATTTTCCATGGCATCTGAATTGATAAATTCCTCCAGCGTCTTGATCATCGTCGGATCATCGTGTCCGAGGATATCCAGTTTCAGAAGGTTATGGTCGATGGAATGGTAATCAAAATGGGTTGTAATGATGTCCGTATTCATATCGTTTGCCGGATGCTGCACCGGGGTAAAAGAGTTGATATCTTCTCCGTGCGGAAGAACGATGATCCCCCCTGGATGCTGTCCTGTACTTCTTCGTATTCCAGTACATCCCTGCACGATTCTGTCTATCTCACAGTTACGCTTCCTGCTGCCTCTCTCTTCATAGTAATTCTTCACGAAGCCGAATGCGGTCTTATCGGCCAAAGTGCCGATTGTCCCGGCACGGAAGGTCTGCCCTTTCCCGAAAATGACTTCCGTATATTTGTGTGCCTGGCTCTGATAGTCTCCGGAGAAATTGAGGTCAATGTCCGGCTCCTTATTCCCCTTGAATCCAAGGAAAGTCTCAAACGGAATATCAAATCCATCTTTGATCAGCGGTGTACCGCAGACCGGACATTCTTTATCTTTCATATCCCATCCGCATCCTCCGGCAAATTTCTTTACTTCTTCCGAGTCAAAGTCACTGTAATGACAGTTCGGACAATAGTAATGCGGACTTAGTGGATTGACTTCCGTAATTCCGGCCATAGTGGCCACAAAAGAAGATCCTACAGACCCTCTGGATCCGACGAGGTAACCGTCCGCGTTGGATTTCCACACCAGTTTCTGAGCAATAATGTACATCACGGCAAACCCGTTGGAGATGATAGAATGAAGCTCCCTTTCAAGCCGTTCCGTTACCACATCGGGAAGCGGATCTCCGTACATTTCGTGAGCTTTTTTGTAACAGATATCCCTCAACTCCTGATCAGAATTCTCGATGACAGGCGGGCACTTGTCCGGACGGACCGGGGAGATCTTCTCTATCATATCCGCAATCTTATTTGGGTTTTCAATGACTACTTCGTGGGCTTTCTGCGTGCCCAGGTACGAAAATTCCTCCAGCATCTCTTCTGTCGTGTGAAGATAGAGCGGCGCCTGCTCATCCGCATCGCCGAATCCTTTTCCAGCCATGATGATCCTCCGGTAGACTTCATTCTCCGGATCCAGAAAATGAACATCGCACGTGGCGACGACCGGCTTCTGAAACCGTTCTCCCAGACGGACGATCTTGCGATTCAGATCTCTTAAGTCCTCTTCATTCTTCACATTGGAAATTCGGTCGCTGGCGATCATAAACCGGTTGTTGCCGATTGGCTGAATTTCAAGATAATCATAAAATTCTACCAGTTTGGCGATCTTTTCCTCCGACTTGCCGTTCAAAACCGCCTGAAACAGTTCCCCGGCTTCACAGGCACTTCCAATAATCAGGCCATCTCTGTACTTGTTGAATTCACTTTTGGGAATTCTCGGCATCCTGGAAAAGTATGTCAGATGAGACATGGATACAAGTCGGTACAGATTGACCCTTCCGGTCTCATTTTTTGCCAGTATTACCGCATGATGGGACGGCAGTTTCCGAATCGCGTCTGGATTCATGGACCCAAACTGATTGATCCCTTTCAGAGTTGTGATTCCCCGCTCCTTTAACATGTCCACAAATTTCACGAAAATTTCCGCTGTGGCTCCGGCGTCATCCACTGCCCTGTGATGATTTTCCAGAGAAATATTGAGTGCTTTTGCCACAACATTCAGTTTGTATTTTGATAAAGTCGGAAGCAGAACTCTGGCCAGCGCCACCGTATCGACAGATGCGAAATCTGGCTTGATATTCTGATACCTGCAGTTTTGTTCAATGAAGCTTACGTCGAATCCTGCATTGTGAGCCACTAAAACCGCATCTTTGATAAACCCGAGAAATTCTGGCAGCACTTCTTCTATAGGTTTTGCGTCCACTACCATTTCATCTGTAATACCCGTAAGTTTTGTGATCTCAAACGGGATCGGGATCTTTGGATTGACAAATGTGCTGAACTTTTCCGTGATTTGACCGTTTTCTACTTTTACGGCCCCGATCTCGATAATCTTATCCTGAATAGGACTGAATCCTGTTGTCTCCAGGTCAAATACGACATATGTGTCAGAAAGCGTCTGATTTCCGGCTCCCTGAGCAATCTCCGTGAGATCGTCTACCAAATACGCCTCTACTCCATAGATGATCTTAAATGGATCATCCTTATCCAATGTTTCGATATAATGGTTGGCATCCGGGAATGCCTGGACCACTCCGTGATCTGTGATCGCAATCGCCTTGTGGCCCCAGTCATGTGCCCTTTTCACAATATCTTTTACCTCAGAAACACCATCCATATCACTCATCTTCGTGTGACAGTGAAGCTCCACCCTTTTTTCCGGGCTGATATCTTGTCTCTTTGTCGTAAAATCCCCTGTTTTGCGGATACCGGTAACAGAACCGATCGTCAGCTCTCCGTCGAATTTGTCAATGGTCGTAATCCCTTTTATCTTCAGAAAGGCGCCTTTTTTAATCTCCCCGAGGAGATCCGGGAGCTGTTCATTTCTTGTGAACATCTTGACCATGATCGTGTCGGTAAAGTCAGTCACTGCAAACATAAGGATCGTCTTTTCATTCCGGATTTCCTTTGCCTCAAAACTGATGACTTTCCCCCGGATCGTGATCTCTCCCATCTCCGATACGACCTGGCTGAGCTCTATCGGCGCATCGTCAAAATCCCTTCCGTAAATCATATTCGGATCATCCGATTTGCGGAAATCGTGACGGAAAAACGGTTTCTTCTGTCCTTTATCAAAGCGTTTCTCCCGCCTTTTAGGAGCTTCCTCTTTTTTCGGTTCGTTTTCAGCTTTGCCGGTGTCTCCAGTCTCTTCTTTCTTCATTTTTTCTTTTCGGAGTTCCTCATTTCTCGCCACGATCTGGTCTACTTCTGCCTGAAGCTGAAGTTCATTGTATTTCAGCGCACTTTTTTTCTTCTTTGGAAGGTAGGATACCCGGATGGAGACAGGGACGTGAAAACGATCGTTAAACACTTCATCCAAAAGCCCTGCAATCGCATCTTTTTTCCCTTCTGCCACGATGGAATCCTGAAGTTTCAGACACAGCGTATTGCCCACGAAATCACAGGAAGCATTTTCAAACATATTTTTTTCCACCGTGCTTCTTCGGGATAATTCCAACAGGATGCTGTCATGATACTCCTGCATAAGGTTTTCCGGTGTGTACTGCTCTGAAAGCCTGTACTCTTCGATAATCTCCACCTGTATCATCGTTCGTCCGAACAACTGATCTTTTATCATCTGTTCCAGTTTGTAGATAACTCTTTTCTGAAGGAGATGTGTACTGAAAATATGTACTTTTATAAAATCCCGGTTTGAATTTGTCGCCACTTTCGTGACCAAAACTCCCTGGAGAAGAAACTTCATCTCATTATCCAGCTTTAAAGTCGGAAAAACTTCAAAAAAATCTTTTCCCATTCCTGCTCCGCCTTTACTCTTGTTTCCAGTTTAGCAATTCCTGCCGCAGCGTATTCAGAAGTTCTTCTTCTTTGACTTTCTTCACGATTTGTCCTTTTTTGATGAGAAGACCTTCCCCGATCCCTCCGGCAATACCGATATCCGCCTCTTTCGCTTCTCCCGGTCCGTTGACAACGCATCCCATGACTGCCACTTTGATGTCGTCAAGAGGAATATCCTGCACCATATCTTCCACCTGATTTGCAAGGCGGATCAGATCGATTTTTGTCCGTCCGCATGTCGGACAGGATACGACCTCGATTCCTCCTTTTCGGAGTCCAAGTGTCCGGAGGATCAGTTTTGCAGACTTAATCTCCTCCAGCGGATCCCCTGTCAGAGAGACACGGATCGTATTCCCGATGCCCTGGTACAGGATGATCCCAAGTCCCACGGAAGATTTGATGTTGCCGGAGAGGACTGTGCCGGATTCCGTGATCCCCACGTGCAGCGGATACGGACACTCTTTTGCGATAAGCTCATGGGCCTTCACACACATCAGGACATCCGATGATTTGATGCTGACAACAAGATTGTCATATCCCATCGATTCAATGAGATGAACTTTATCAAGGGCGCTTTCGACGATCCCTTCCGCTGTCACTCCACCGTATTTTTCTATGAGTCCTTTTTCCAGAGAACCGCTGTTTACCCCCACACGGATGGGAATACCGTATTCTTTTGCTTTTTCCACTACTTTTCTTACCCGGTCTGTATCCCCGATATTTCCCGGATTGATCCGGATCTTGTCCGCCCCGTTTTCGATGGCTGCAATGGCCAGCCGATAGTCAAAATGGATATCCGCCACAAGCGGAATATGGATCCTTTCTTTGATTTTACTAAGCGCCTCCGCAGCCTCCATCGTCGGCACTGCACAGCGGATGATCTCACATCCTGCTTTCTCTAAAGCAAGAATCTGATTCACTGTGGCATCCACATCCTCTGTTTTTGTATTTGTCATAGACTGGATAGCGACCGGATTCTTTCCTCCGATCACTACGTTTCCGATACGCACTTCCTTTGTCATTTCCCGCAGCATGCTCTTTCCTCCTTACACATTCAAAACCCCTCTATATAATATTTACTTATATAGAGGGGAGTTTCGTTGCTACTGTTTATCAAAAACCATTTGATCGCCGTATTCCCGATCGGTAAGCGTAAGCTTCTGGCTTTCGATACTGTAGTCAAATGATGTTGTAAATTTTCCGACTGCCGTATCAAGAACTGTCTCTTCCACTTTTCCGCCTGTCTCTTCCGCGATCTTTCTAAGCTCTGTCTCAGTGGGACTCTTGATGACGATCATTTTGTCTGACTTGTCAATGTCATATTCCATTGTCACTTCCAAGTCCGTAACATCCTGAAGATTTGCAAATGTAATCGTTAATTTGTCGCTTTTTTTGATATCCATCACAATATTATCATCCTGGTACTTCCACGTCCCTCTGATGGGATTTGCTCCGAATGAGCGTATCAGGAAATAGGCAGCTACCACAATGATGATTATTGACGCCGTCCAGATCACAATCCGGAAAATGTGGCTTCTTTCTTTTTCATCATTTTTTGCTATTAGCATCTGTATTCCTCCAGACTTTCTTTTTTATATCATTCTAAGTAAATTATAAAGATTTTATACATACCTGTCAACACACGAATCAAAGCCGCATCTTTCGTCGCGTTTCGACACATTTCGTTTCTTTTTGGCACACTTCCTGTTTTATCCATGTATCAACTGATAAAATGTAGCCACACTATACACAGGAGGAGATGCTATGGGGTTCCCGGAACGACTGAAAATGCTACGCGAAAATACCGATGTGACTCAGGATGAACTTGCAAAATATCTGCAAGTATCCCGTTCAACTATCGCTGGGTACGAGACAAAAAACCGACAGCCTGATTATGAAAAACTGTTTATGATCGCCCGTTTTTTCAATGTCAGTACTGATTATCTGATTTCGGGAAAACAATCTGTTTCTGTGGAATCTTTTGAGACAGACAACTCCATCGATGACCGGCTTGTCCAATATCAGCTGCGTACCCTCTATGCACACTTATCTGACAAGTCCAAGCTGGATCTCCTCGAATATGCCCGTCTTCTCTCCCTCAGGGATAAAGGCAAGTAATAAAATAAAACTGTACTGTCAAGTTTGCAAAAAAGTTTGCGCTGCCTGCGCAAACTTTTTATTTTTCTTCTCCAACCATCTGCAGTTTCTGAAGCCCCAAAACAAGGATCGCTCCAATGATAAAGAAAACAATACTGAATGTCGAAAGTGTCAATTGGTCTCTTGGCGCCTCCAGTGTCGTTGGTCCTACCTTGATGGCATACAGGGAACCGATCATCATTCCGATGATGAGATAGATCATCTGGGAACGATATTTTTTGAGACTTGTCTTTATAGCACGGATGACAAGAGCAATGCCTGTCAGTACCCCCAAGCCAAAAATGATCAGCACCGGCAGATACTCCATATTCAGGTGCAGAATTTCTTTCAGTGAAGTAATGATCGGTATGTAAAGCCCGAAGACTAACAAAATGGTAGATCCGGAAATACCTGGAAGTACCATGGCGCAGATGGCAATCATTCCTGCTATAAACACATATGCTCCAAGCCCGATATTCAGACTGCCTGCATCCACGCTGATCCCTTCTCCGGCAACCGGATTGAGACAACTGATGACAACAACAAGCGCCACTCCGATCACGAGGAAAAACAGATGTCGATAATTCCCTTTGATCGTCTTTTTCTCCTCACTTATGATAAGTGGAATGGAAAACAGAATCAGACCAAGGAACATAGAGCTGATCTGATAAATGTGTTTCTCAAACAGACTTGCCAAGACAAGCACAGAACCCGCCATACCGATAATCCAGCCGCCGGCAATCTTACAGAGAAAGAGGATCGCTTCCTTTCGTTTCTTTTTGTCTTTTCCCATGATGTGATCCAGAGAATCGATAAATTTGTCGTAAAATCCAAGAAGGAACGCGATCGTTCCTCCGGACACTCCCGGTACACTGTCGGCCAGCGCCATACAGAATCCCCGGATAAAGTTCATTATCATGTCGATAGGTCCTCCCTTTATCGTTTCTTCATTACTGCACGCAGCACGTTCAGGAATGTTTCCATCTCCTCATCTGTTCCGACTGAAATTCTCAGATACTCTTTGATGGCAGGATCATTCCAGTGGCGCACATAAATATTTTCGTTTCTTAATGCTTCAAATAAGTCCGTTCCGCTGTAATCCGGATGCTTTGCAAATATAAAATTTGTGCTGGACTCCGGAAAAATGAATCCAAGCTCTTTTAATTCTTTCTGCACCCAAGTCCGTGTTCGAATGATCCTCTCCGTCGTCTCTTCAAAGTACGCTCTGTCCTTGACAGCCCCTGTCCCACACACGATGGATGGATATGACAGCGTGTAGGAGTTGAAAGAGTACTTCACATCATTCAGCCATCGGATCAGTCTTTCATTTCCTATGGCAAACCCGATTCGCATACCAGCCATAGACCGTGATTTGGAAAATGTCTGTGTCACGATGAGATTATCGTATGTATCGATCAGACGGACAGCCGACGGCCCTGCAAAATCAATGTATGCTTCGTCCACAATGACAATGACATCTCTGTTTTTTTTCAGGATATCTTCCACAAAGGAAAGGTCTTCGTAGATGGACGTCGGTGCGTTTGGATTCGGGAAAATGATTCCTCCGTTTTCTTTTTCATAATCTTCTTTTCTGATTCTGAGATTCTCATCCAGGGGCTGGCACTCATAAGGGATTCGGTAGAGGTCTGCCCACACTTTATAAAACGAGTACGTTATGTCCGGGAAAAGAATTGGTTTCCCGGAATTAAAAAATGTGAGAAAACACATGGACAACACATCGTCGGATCCGACTCCCGCAAACACCTGCTCTTTTTTCACTCCATAGAACTCCGCCAGGGCGGATATAAGAGTCTTCATCTCCGGGTCCGGATAAAGGCGAAGTCTGTCAGTATCCAGATTTCTAAGCGCCTCTTTTACACCCGGGGCAGGTGGATATGGATTTTCATTTGTATTCAGTTTGATCACTTTGCACTGAGGTTGTTCCCCCGGCACATATGGTGTTACTTTCCGGATATTTTCTTCTAACATCTGTACTCCTCCCTACAGGCCGTACTCTTTTGCCAGTTCTTTAAACTTCGGCAATGAACGAAGGATCGTTTCATGAGACACACAGTATGCAAGTCTTACAAAGCCCGGACATCCAAACGAACTTCCCGGTACCATAAGAATGTTGTAGTTTTTGGCCCGTCCGCAGAATTCTTTTTCGTCTTCTGTCGGTGCCTTTACGAAAAGGTAGAAGGCTCCTTGCGGTTTAATGCAGGAAAAGCCTGCTTCCAAAAGCCCATTGTAAAGCGCCTCCCTGTTTCTGTCATAAAATGCAATATCCGCCTTTTCATCCAGACATCTTGCTACCGCCTTCTGCTGCAAAGTCGGAGCATTGACAAATCCAAGGATCCTGTTTGCCACATTTGCCGCAGAAAGGATATCTGCACTGTCTTTTGCCTCGTCCGGTATGACAAGATAGCCAATCCGTTCTCCCGGAAGAGAAAGCGATTTGCTGAAAGAGTATCCGATGACTGTATTGTCATAATATTTCGTAAGAAATGGAACTTCTACATTTCCATAGACAAGTTCCCTGTATGGTTCATCTGAGATCAGATAAATGTCCGTGCCGAATTCCTTCTGTTTCTGTTCCATAACTGCAGCAAGCCTTTTTATCGTCTCCTCCGAATAGACGACACCGGTCGGATTATTCGGGTTGTTGACGATGACTGCCTTTGTCTTTGCTGTGATCTTTTGTTCAAATTCTTCCATTTTTGGCTGGAAAGTCTCTGTATCCGGAGAAATTTCTACGAGAACTCCGTCAAAATTGCTTACATAACTTCTGTACTCTCCAAAATATGGGGCAAACACGATGACTTCGTCGCCCGGATTGAGAAGAGTCTTCAGGATCACATTCAGGCCGCCCGCAGCTCCTACCGTCATAATGATATTATTTCCTGTAAAATTTGTCTGAAAACGTTTGTTCAGATTTTCAGCAACCGCTTTCCTCACATCCGCGTAACCCGCGTTGCTGTTCGTATACCCGTGTACGGTAATCGGATCTTCCTCATTCAAAATGGAGATCATCGCTTCTTTCACTGATTTCGGAGCCGGTATATTCGGATTTCCGAGACTGAAGTCGTAGACATTTTCTGCCCCGTATATTCCTGCAAGACGGTTTCCTTCCTCAAACATAGCACGGATGGCAGAGCTGTTTGCCACCATCCCTTTCATCTTTTCTGCAATCATTCTGATACCTCCTGCTTGATCGTCACAATTCCCTTTTCTACAAGAAATGCCGGTTTGTAAGACAATTTTGCCTTTCTTAACCCCTCCTGTCCGACATCATCCTCTCTGTTGACATAACGGTATCCCGTGCATTCGTGCTGCACGAACTGCTGATTGATCATCGGGTAAGCGCCCGGAACATCGGCAAACGCTTTTTCAATGTGAACAACAAATGTATCTTCATTGATCGGTTCCCCGATTGTAAATGCTGCGATCTTTCCGTTTACCCTCAGCGCTCCTCCTGTGAGCGAAAGTTCCCGGAAAAGTCTCAGGGAGTTCAGCGTAACGCACATCTCGGAATTTTTCTCCTCATCATCCTCGCATCCGTTTTCATTTCTCCATGCGAGAGCCATCTGAAAACATTCTTCCAGATTATCATCCGTCAGCTTCTCATAACTCCAGTCCTGAAACATCGCCTTAAATTTGTTGATATGGTTTCTCTTTCCATGAAGTTTCTTTCCCGATAACGTGCAGAGCTTCTCCGACTCATATACGTAATCCGCCCGGTCGCGCTCATACGAGATCTGGTATCTCCCCGGATACCATTCTTCGAGAAGTGCAAACTGTTCCGGCGTTACCCCATAAAGCAGAAATGTCTTTCCTTCTCTCTCACAATACGCTTCTATCTCAGGAATTACTTCCTTAACGTCCCCGTTTCCCCCTACCGGCCAGGCAAATCCATATCCATCACTGTTGTCGCGGAACAGGATCACTTTCCCTGTAAAGCAGAATTCCACATTGTAGTGCCTTGCCCAGAGCAGAACATTTGCGAATGTCCTGTCACAGCTTCGGCTCGGGTATTTTCGGAAAAACGTATCGATCAACTCTCGGTCTTCCAAAACGGGACGTCTAAATTTCCATTCTACCATATAATGATTACCTTCTTATCTCATAAACAAACTGAATTACTGGTTCTCCTGCATATTTGCAAGTTTCGCTGCCTGGTCTGCCGCAATCAGAGAATCGATGATCTCATCCAGATCTCCGTTCATGATAGAGTCAAGCCTGTGGAGCGTCAGCTTGATCCGGTGATCTGTCACACGTCCCTGCGGGAAATTGTATGTCCGGATTTTTTCTGAACGGTCCCCTGTTCCAACCTGGCTTCTTCGTGCCTCTGCTTCCGCATCGTGCTGCTTTGCCTGCTCCAGTTCATAGAGTCTTGCGCGGAGAACTTTCAGCGCTTTATCTTTATTTTTCAGCTGTGATTTCTCATCCTGGCAGGAAATTACGATACCTGTCGGGATGTGGGTCAGACGCACGGCAGAGTCTGTCGTATTGACACACTGTCCACCGTTTCCGGATGCACGGAACACGTCAAACTTACAGTCATTCATGTCGATCTGTACATCCACTTCCTCTGCCTCCGGCATGATCGCAACCGTGATAGTGGAGGTATGGATCCGGCCGCCGCTTTCCGTCTCAGGAACACGCTGCACCCTGTGAACACCGCTTTCGTATTTCAATCTGGAGTATGCCCCCTGTCCGGAGATCATAAACACAACTTCTTTAAATCCACCGATCCCATTTTCATTCAGAGAGATCATCTCACATTTCCAGCGCCGGCTCTCTGCATAATGGATGTACATGCGGTAAATCTCAGCAGCAAAAAGAGCTGCTTCATCCCCGCCTGCGCCTGCTCGGATTTCCACGATAACGTTCTTATCGTCATTTGGGTCTTTCGGAAGAAGCAGGATCTTAAGTTCATGTTCCAGCTCCTCCACACGCTTTCTCGCGTCGGAGAGTTCTTCTTTGAGAAGTTCTCTCATCTCCTCGTCTGATTCTTCTTCCAACATGGCAACGCTGTCCTCGATCGTCTCATTGCATTTTTTGTATTCTTTATACGCTTCCACGATAGGCGCCAGATCATTCTGTTCTTTCATCAGCCGTCTGAAACGGGACTGATCATTTACAACATCCGGCTCCTGAAGTTCGCCCATGATTTCTTCAAAACGAATCAGCAAATCTTCCAGTTTATCAAACATTTGTCAATTCCTCCTAATTTTCTCTTGCTCTATTGTACACGCCGCCTACTACACGGTCAAGTCCTGCCAGATCCTTTTTTACATACACACTGTCAAAGCCCGCGTCCTTCATCATAGCGGAAACTGCCTCCCCCTGATCATATCCGATCTCAAAAATCAGCCTTCCTTCGTCATTCAGGAAATCCGAAGCTCTCTCCGTGATCCTTTGGTAAAAATAAAGGCCGTCCTCTTTTCCGTCCAGTGCCTGGAACGGATCGTGAAGCCTTACTTCTTCTTGCAGTTTCTCTATCTCTTTTGTCCGGATGTACGGAGGATTGGACACGATCATGTCAAATCTTCCCGTTATCTCTTCAAAAAGATCACTCTTTATGAACGCCGCCTTCTCTTTTGAAACCTCCAAAATCTTCTGGTTTTCCCTGGCAATCCGGAGCGCTTCTTCCGATAAGTCCGATCCGATTCCGCTCCTGCTGCCATGACTGTCCATCTTCATGAGACTCAGAAGAATGCATCCGGAACCAGTACACAAATCCAGAATCCGAATATTTCTCCCCTGTCCTTCCATTACGTGGCAGAAAGCGTCCGCATCTTCCACAAGTATCTCCGTATCCTGTCTCGGAATAAGGACATTGCCGTTTACACGAAATGAATACCCCATAAATTCCTGTACACCCGTGAGATGCTGGAGCGGAATATGCTCTCCTCGCCTGTGCAGCATTTCCTGGTACTTTCTCTCCTGATCTTCCGGCAGTTCTTCTCTGTCTTTCACATAATACATCGCCTTGTTGATCCCGGTCACATGCTCAAATAAAAGCCACGCATCCAGCTCATACTCTTCTATCCCACATTCCATGAGATACAGCTTTCCCCGGTTCAGCGCTTCCCTAAACGTCACGGTGTTCCCTCCTGCATTTCCGGTATTCCTTTGTTTTCTTCCTGTTCCGGGTAACTCTTCCCAAAATTTTCTTTCAGGTACGCTCTCCAGTCAAAGACCGCCTCCACCGATGCGATTCCCACTTCGATCATACGGTCATCTGGTTCTTTTGTTGTAAGTCCCTGAAGCCAGAGTCCCGGCTTACTTAAAATGTTTACAACAGGATGATCTGAATTTCCTGCCAGACGGATGATCTCATAGGAAATCCCTGCAATGACCGGCAGAAGCGCAATCCGAATCACAACTCTAAGCACATGGGATTCCGTCTGGACAAAGAACAGAAGAACAATGCCGACGATCATGACAAACATCAGAAAACTTGTCCCGCAGCGCTTATGCTCCTTCGAGCTGTTTCTCACGTTTTCCACTGTGAGTGGCAGTCCATGCTCGATGCAGTTGATACATTTATGCTCCGCTCCGTGGTACTGATAAAGCCGGCTGATATCTTCCATTTTTGAGATAAGCCAGATATATACTACAAAAATCACAATCCGGATGACACCTTCCAGAATGATCCGGACTGTGTAAGACGGGATGACCGTTTTTAAAAGATCTGAAAGAAAATACGGAAGCACCATGAAGATTCCTATGGCCAGGACAAATGACACAGCCGTGATGATACCGGTCAGAATCTTGTCCATCTTCTCTCTTTTCAACGCTTCCTTCTCCGTGATCTCTTTTTCTTCCTCTTCTTCAAAGCTTGCCGAATAAGTCAATGTCTTCATCCCAAGAACCATGGAATCGATGAAATTAAAGATTCCCCTTACAAATGGGATGTGCAAAAGCTTTTTGTGAGATTTCACAATACTTTCGTACTTGCCGCTTTCCACAGTGATCGTTCCGTCCGGCGTCCGGACCGCCACCGCGTACTCGTCTTTGTGCTTCATCATCACACCTTCTAAGACGGCCTGCCCTCCAACATTTGATGATTTCATACAAACTCCTCAATAATATGAAACGGGCTGAGATCGCCTGACCTCAGCCCAAATTTTCTGAATCTTATTTGCTTTCGATTCCGTATTTTTTGTTAAACTTATCAACACGGCCACGAGCCTGAGTCGCTTTCTGCTGTCCTGTGTAGAACGGGTGGCATTTAGAACAGATTTCAACATGGATATCTTCTTTTGTAGAACCTGTTACGAATGTGTTCCCACAGTTGCATGTTACAGTTGCCTGATGATATGCTGGATGGATTCCTTCTTTCATGATTTTCACCTCTTCTTGTTTTATTCGTCTCACACAGATTTCTCTGCGACTAATTGTCTTTAAACAGCGGATTAATCATATCATATCCGAATATGTTTTGCAAGCTTTTTTTAAATAAACTTCATTTTCTTTACTGTCTGCACAAGCTCCGCGTTTGTTTTCGTCCGGTTAAACAGGTTCAGAATGTTGTCAACCGCCTCATCCGACTTCATGCCGTTTAGTGCGCGGCGCATGATATAGACTGCTTCCTGCTCTTCCGGTGTAAGGAGAAGATCTTCTCTTCTCGTTCCGGATTTTGGAATATCGATAGCCGGGAACACTCTTTTTTCGGAAAGTTTTCTGTCAAGCACAAGTTCCATATTTCCGGTACCTTTGAATTCTTCATAGATGACATCATCCATTTTACTTCCCGTATCTACCAATGCGGTAGCCAGAATTGTGAGACTTCCGCCTTCCCTCATATTTCTTGCTGCTCCAAAAAAACGTTTCGGCATATGGAGAGCCGCCGGGTCAAGTCCTCCGGACAGAGTCCTTCCGCTTGGCGGGACCACAAGGTTATACGCCCTTGCAAGACGTGTGATGCTGTCCAGAAGGATGACGACATCCTTTTTATGCTCTACCAGACGCTTTGCGCGTTCGATCAGCATCTCTGATACTCTCTTGTGGTGATCCGGAAGTTCATCAAATGTGGAATAGATCACTTCCACATTTTTCCCCCTGATACTCTCTTTGATATCGGTTACTTCTTCCGGACGTTCATCGATCAGCAATACCAGGAGATGCATTTCCGGATTATTCTTAAGAATGGAGAGCGCCGTTTCTTTTAAAAGTGTTGTCTTTCCTGCCTTCGGAGGAGACACGATCATTCCTCTTTGGCCTTTTCCGATCGGGGATAAAAGATCCATGATCCTCATGGCTGTAGAACTGTTGTAGCATTCCATGCGAAGCCGTTCATTCGGGAAAATCGGTGTAAGATCCTCAAAGCTCCTCCTTTTTGCCGCTTCCGCCGGCGGAATTCCATTGATCTTTGTCAAATATAAAAGCGCGCTGAATTTTTCAGACTGCGTCTTGATTCTTGTATTTCCTGTGATGATATCCCCTGTCTTCAGCCCAAAACGACGTATCTGCGAAGGGGATACGTAGACATCGTTTTCTCCGGGAAGATAGTTTTCGCACCGGATAAAACCGTATCCATCCGGGAGCACCTCGAGGATACCCTGCGCACTCATACCACTGTCCAGCTCCGAAATATCCATTCCCATCTTTTCTTTTTCGTTTTTACTTTCTTCTTTCCGGGCTGTATCAGTCTCTGTTTTTTCCTCTTTTGTATTTGAATCTTCCTCTTCTTTGGCATTGGCCTTTTTGTCTTCCTCCAGCAGCCTATCGATCAGCTCCGACTTTTTCAGTGCAGAAGTCCCTTTCAGCCCTCTTGCTTTAGCGACATCTTTCAACACTGCCAGAGAAAGAGTTTCGTATTTTTCTTTCATATCCATCATTATTCTGTTTTCATTCCTTTCTGCAATGTCGGGAAATTCAGTCTGACCAGACCTGTCTCGAAATAATATTTAAAGTATAACTTATTATTCACGAATTGAAAAGCCCTTTTTCCAAATTGTTTATTGCACCAGACATTTATCAATGGTATTATGGTTTATAAAGGTGTGCAGGAATGCACATACTATTATAGAAGAAAAGGTGAATCATATGTCAGCAGACAATACATTAGAAAAAGCGCTGAAAATGCACGAACTCTGGAACGGAAAAATCGAGACTACTGCAAAATCTCACGTAAAATCCAGGGAGGACCTGGCTGTCGCATATACGCCCGGCGTTGCAGAGCCGTGCAAGGTCATTGCAAAGGATAAGGAGGCCGCTTACAAATATACGATGAAGGCAAATACCATCGCCGTTGTCTCCGATGGAAGTGCGGTTCTCGGACTTGGCAACATTGGTGCACACGCAGCTATGCCTGTCATGGAAGGAAAGGCCGTACTTTTCAAAGAATTCGGCGGAGTCAATGCGGTTCCGATCTGCCTGGATACACAGGATACAGAAGAGATCATCCGCACCATCGTACACATTGCTCCTGCATTTGGAGGCATCAATCTGGAAGATATTTCCGCCCCTCGCTGTTTTGAAATTGAAGAGCGGTTAAAAGAACTTCTTGATATCCCGGTCTTCCACGATGACCAGCATGGAACGGCCATCGTTGTGCTTGCTGGTATCATCAATGCCCTGAAAGTTGTTAAAAAGGAGAAGGAATCCTGTAAAGTTGTTGTAAACGGAGCCGGATCTGCAGGCGTAGCCATCACAAAACTGCTGCTTACCTACGGTTTCCGCGATGTTGTTATGTGTGACATCAACGGCATCATCTCCAAAGACTCCCCGGATCTCAACTGGATGCAGCAAAAGATGGCGGAAGTTACAAATCTGCAGAACCATCATGGCACGCTCGCCGATGCACTGAAAGGAGCCGACATTTTCGTCGGAGTTTCTGCACCAAATATTGTCACAAAGGAGATGGTGGCTTCCATGAATCCGGACTCCATTCTCTTTGCCATGGCAAATCCGGTGCCTGAGATCATGCCGGATCTTGCCAGGGAAGCAGGGGCCAGAGTCATTGGAACCGGCCGAAGTGATTTCCCGAATCAGGTCAATAATGTGGTGGCTTTCCCTGGCATCTTTAAAGGTGCTCTGGAAGGTCGTGCTTCCCAGATCACGGAAGATATGAAACTTACTACCGCTCATGCCATCGCGGGGCTCATCCCGGATGAAGAACTCAGTGAGACAAACATCCTGCCTGAAGCTTTTGATTCTCGTGTAGCTGACGCTGTAAGCGCTGCCGTGAAGGCGTTGATCTGATATGGCAGAGTATCCGTATCGCCGTGACGGCAGACGCTACTATTCCCTTGACAGTTATCTGAAAACGAAATACAACGAAAAAATGTACAAACTTTCCTTAAACGGAGGCTTTACATGTCCAAACCGGGACGGAACATGCGGAACCGGCGGCTGCATTTTTTGCAGTCGGGGAGGAAGCGGCGATTTTGCCGGGGATTCCCGGCTTTCCATCCGCCGTCAGATTGAGTTTCAGAAGGCGCGTCTGAAATCCAAATACCACGGTCACTCTTATATCGCCTATTTTCAGGCTTTTACAAACACATATGCTCCGGTCGAAAAACTGCGCGCTGTCTTTTCGGAGGCAATCAAAGATCCGGAAGTCCGGATCCTCTCCGTGGCTACCCGTCCGGACTGTCTCCCGGCAGAAACGATTGCCCTCCTCTCGGAACTAAACCGGATCAAACCTGTCTGGGTGGAACTTGGTCTTCAGACAATCCATCCAAGCACGGCGCAATTTATCCGAAGAGGCTATGATCTGGCGGTATTTGACCGTGCTGTCTCGCTTCTTCGCGCGGAAGGGATCGATGTGATCGTTCACACGATCCTCTATCTTCCAGGGGAGACAAAGAGCAATATGCTGGAGACGATCGATTATCTGAACCGGATGGATATCCAGGGTGTCAAGCTTCAGCTGCTGCATGTGCTGGATGGAACAGATCTTGGCGATCTCTATCGGGAACACCCTTTTCCTCTCCCTTCCATGGAAGAATACCTAGATTTTCTCGGCGTCTGCATCTGTTCGCTCCGTTCGGATATCGTCATCCACCGTCTTACCGGAGACGGACCAAAATCCATCCTGATCGCGCCGCTTTGGACTGCGAACAAACGGCTTGTCTTGAACCGTATGGCTCAGTCATTTAAAGAAAAGGATGTATGGCAGGGAAAGAACTGTAGATTTTTGTAGAAAGGAGCAGTCCATGTCTGAAACCTTTACGCTCTATAAGCTGATCATTTTATATATGCTGGAAAAGGTGGATTTTCCCCTTACGAATGCGCAGATATCGGACTTTATACTCGGGAAAGGATATACAACATATTTCACACTGCAAAAAGCCCTGTCCGAGCTTGCTGATTCTGGGCTGATCCGGGAAGAGACAACTCATAACCGGACATTGTATCATCTGACAGAAGAAGGGCTTGAGTCCATTTCCTATTTTGAAAACAAGATATCTGATGCCATAAAAAAAGATGTGTATGATTTTTTTGTGGAGAAAAAATTTTCCCTCAAAAATGAAGTATCCGTCAAATCGGATTATTACCGAAATACAAAAGGCGAGTTTTCTGTCCGTTGTCAGGTCATCGAGCAGAACATGCCTCTCATTGATCTTACCGTGACAGTTCCATCCGAGGAAGAGGCGGAAGTTATTGTATCTAACTGGACTGCCAGAAATCAGGAAATCTACGCCTATATTATGACACATCTTCTTTGAGATTGTTTCAGGCCGCGTCAAAAGACGCGGCCTGTTATTTTTCTTTCTGTCCCCGTATGAAACGAAGCCATTCTCCGATTTCTTTTTCTTTCCCATTTTCTCCCGGATGATAAAACACAGTTCCTTTGATCTCATCCGGAAGATATTGCTGATCCACATAGTGATATGGATAATTGTGGGCATACTTGTATCCGATACCGTGTCCAAGTTCCTCGTGTCCGCCGTAGTGGGCATCCTGGAGATGTGCAGGGACAGTCGTCCGATATTGCTTTACATTCTGCATCGCCTCACTTATCGCCATGACTGCAGAATTGCTTTTCGGCGCTCCTGCAATGTAGAGGACAGCCTGGGCAAGAATGATCTGTGCCTCCGGCATCCCAATCCGTTCCACCGCCTGAGCAGCGGAAACCGCAACCGTAAGTGCCATCGGATCTGCATTTCCCACATCTTCAGACGCACAAATCATAATCCGCCTCGCAATGAATTTCACGTCCTCCCCCGCGTAAAGCATCTTTGCCAGGTAATAGACAGCCGCGTCCGGATCAGATCCTCTCATGCTTTTTATGAATGCGGATATTGTATCGTAATGGTTGTCCCCGTCTTTGTCGTAACGGACGACTCTTTTCTGAATACACTCTGACACAACATCCAGTGTCAGGTGGATTTTTCCGTCTTTCTCTCTCTCCGTCGTCAAGACAGCCAGTTCTACCGCATTTAATGCAAGGCGGGCATCTCCTCCTGCCAGATCAGCCAGAAACTCTTCCGCATCTGGATCGATGACAGCATGATAGCTTCCCATCCCTTTCTTTTCATCATAGACAGCCCTCTCAATCAACACTTTGATCTCATCTTTCGAGAGAGGTTTCAGTTCAAAAACCGTGGATCTGGAAATCAGCGCCCGGTTGACCTCAAAATATGGGTTCTCCGTGGTGGCTCCGATGAGAATGACCGTTCCGTCTTCCACAAATGGAAGCAGGTAATCCTGCTGCCCTTTATTGAACCGGTGGATCTCATCGATGAACAGGATCGTCTTCTTGCGGTACATCCCCAGTGTCTTTTTTGCCTCCTCCACGACTGCTTCCATATCTTTTTTTCCCGCCACAGTAGCATTGATCTGGCAAAACTGTGCACTTGTAGCGTTCGCAATGACCTTGGCCAGAGTTGTCTTCCCGGTACCCGGGGGCCCGTAAAAGATAACGGAATTCAGTTTGTCTGCCTTGATGGCCCGGTACAACAGTTTTCCTTTTCCGATGATGTGCTGCTGGCCTACCACCTCTTCCAGGGTAGTCGGTCGAAGTCTTGAAGCAAGCGGAGCCTCTTTCTCCTGTTGAAGTTCTCTGGCATATTCAAATAAATCCATCTTCAGTACCTCCTTATCTGCATCCTGCAAGATCCCTGATCACTTCCCCCGCAATCATAAGCCCTGCAACCGGAGGGACAAAGGAGATACTGCCAGGAAGCGAACGCCTTGCCCCCTTTTCTTCCTCCGTCTCCCGGTTTTTCGTATCGATGGGTTTTTCTTTGGAGTACAGCACCTTCAAATGCCGGACGCCTCGCTTTTTCAGTTCCTTGCGCATAACTTTACACAGAGGACAAACGGACGTCTCTTCAAGATCTGCGATCTCAAAACATTCTGCGTGCAGTTTGTTCCCCGTCCCCATACTGCTGATAATCGGTATTTCTTTCTCTTTCGCGTACATGACAAGGGCAATTTTTGCCGTAACAGTATCTATGGCATCGATGATATAATCCGGCTGATCCTGAAACACCTCTTCCAGGTTTTCCGGAAGCACAAACTGCTCATATGTTACCACTTCCGTCTCAGGGGAAATATCTGCAATCCGTTCTTTCATGACCTTTGTCTTATACTGTCCGACTGTACTGTGGTAAGCGATAGACTGCCTGTTGATATTGGTAAGAGACACAGTGTCATTGTCGATGAGGATCAACTTGCCGATCCCGCATCTTGCCAGAGCCTCGATACAATGCGATCCGACACCTCCTACACCAAACACCATTACAGAAGATCTTCTGAGTGCTTCCATCTTCTCTTTGCCTAGCAATAGTTCCGTCCTTGAAAATTCGTATATCATATTCAGACTCTCTTTCTGTTTATTCCATGATCAATTCATCGACTGTCACAAACTCATACCCTTTTTCTTTGAGAAGATCGATGATCTGAAGCGCCGCCTCCACCGAAGTTTCGTAACAGTCGTGCAATAAGATAATACCATTTTCTTTTGCCTTCGTCACTACTCTTCTTACGATTTCTCCCGAATCAGGGGTGCACCAGTCCAGCGGATCGATATCCCAAAGTACCGGTATCAGCTCCACATCCTCCAGGATTTCTTTTCTCCATTCGCCAAAAGGAGGACGGATAAAACTCACTTTCTCTCCCGTGATACCTTCCAGAACCTCATTCGTTTTCCCTATTTCTTCCATCTCTTTTTCTTTGCTTACCTTCGTCAGCTCAATATGATGATACGTATGATTCCCGATGAGATGTCCGTCCTTCTGGATCCGTTTGACAATTTCCGGATACTTTTCCGCCTGTTTTCCGATCAGGAAAAAGCTTGCCTTTACATTCCGCTCTTTCAGGCCATCCAAAAGCCTGACAGTATAGGATGCACTTGGCCCGTCATCGAAAGTAAGGGCGATTTTCTTTTCTTCCTGCACAGCTGCATTTCCTGCCGGATACGAAAGATTCCCTGCACGGGAAAGTATCCCGGCGGCACAAGCCGCAAATAAAAACAAAAGTTCCGCAATGATTTTGATTTTTTTCCCTGTTGTCGTTTTATTCAATCTTCCCACCACGATTCTTTCCGTCCGGTCTATCCTATTCTTCCGCACAAAAGAATAGAACAGGGAACAAAATGTTCCCTGCCCGTTTTTATTTCTTTCGTCTTTTCTTTTTTCCGTTTTTCTTCTTCACACTATAGCCAAATGTTCCGATTTCTTTTCCAAGTCCCAGATACTCTCCGTGGGAATATGCCAGAAGTCCTGTGTGATTCAGATTAAACTTTCCTTTCTCATCCATGTAAGATTTGCTGACCTGAACTGCCGTCACGCGTGCCAAAAACATATCATGTGTGCCAAGTCTTTTTATCTCTGTCACTTTACACTCAATGCTGACCGGACTTTCTGATATGATAGGAGCATACTCCAGGGAAACTGCTTTTCCCCGCGTCAGCCCTGTCTCTTTCCATTTGTCCATATCCTTTCCAGATCGGACGCCGCAGAAATCTGTCGCCCGTGCAAGTTTCTCCGTCGTAAGATTGACTACAAACTCCCCTGTCTCCTCGATCATGTGGTGGGAAAAGCGGTTTGGCCTCACGGAAATGTAAAGCATGGCCGGATCCGAGCAGACTGTTCCTGTCCATGCAACAGTTAAGATATTGTCCTTTCCGTCTTTGTCTGCACAGCTTACCATGACTGCCGGAAGTGGATAGAGCATATTGCCTGGTCGAAATATCTCTTTCTCTGTCATACGCCTTTCTCCTTATCTACTGCTGAATCTCGCTCACGATAGTCGGGATGAGCTGTTTCTTTCTGGACACCACACCAGGAAGATTGATCACGTCTGTGTCTTCCGGGAGCTCAAATGCATCCATAATGTATGCTTTGGCGTTATTGCCGCAGCATAAAAGCTCTGTGGACTGTTTCATGATATCTGTCAGCATGAAGTAAACCATGTCCAGACTGCTTTCTTTTAAGATTTCATCCAGGTGCGGCATAATCTTTGCTTTGATCTCCCTTAATTCTTCCTCACTCATGGAATTGATCTGTCCTACGCCAAATGACAGTTCATTGACACTGAATTCCTTGAAATCCTGGAAACAGATCTCCTGAGCTGACTTGTTCCCAAGATTGCTGCCCGCCTTGAACATTTCTCTTGCATGTTCTTCCAGTTGGATCTCTGCAATTTGCGCCAGTTCTCTCGCCGCTGCCTCGTCGATTGGCGTACAGGTAGGAGATCGGAATAAAAGTGTATCTGAGATGATGGCAGAGCAGAGCAGTCCCGCAGTGATCTTATCCGGTATAATCTGATTTTCCTGATACATCTGGTAGATGATCGTGGCCGTGCATCCAAGCGGCTGATTGCGGAAGTAGACCGGTCCCATCGTCTCCATGCTTCCCAGTCTGTGGTGATCTATGATCTCCAGGATCTCCGCTTCCTCAATCCCATCCACTGCCTGTGTCTTCTCATTGTGATCCACAAGAATGACCTGTTTTCTTTTTGGTTTCAAAAGTCTCCTTCTGGAGATAAATCCCACAAACCTTCCCTTTTTGTCAACAACCGGGAAATCACGGTATCGCTTTTTCGTCATGACTTCTTTGATCTCTTCCAGATAATCATTCATATGGAATGTCGTGAGATGTTCCTTTGTCATGAAACACTTGACCGGAATACTCTGGTTGATCAGTCTGGCTGTCGTAAATGTGTCATGAGGGGTGCTGATGATTACCACATCCCGTTCTGCTGCCAGTTTCCGTATCGTCCTTGACACTTCCACGCCCTGGCAGATGACAAGACAGCTGGCATTCATCTCGATGGCACAAAGCTGTGACTCATACCGGTTTCCTACGATAACAAGGTCATCTTCTTCAATGAAGTTTTCCATCATATCCGGGCTGGATGCTGCAATAACAACCTTTCCTTTGATGAAGTAAGCATGCTCATTTCCTATCACGGTCGTTCCATCCAGCGTCTGAGCAATACTTCTGTACTGTGTCCTCGCCACAGAGAGCAGATGGCTGTCATGCTGCTCCATGTAGGAATTGGCAATATCTCCGATCGTGATGATCCCTTCCAGTTTATGATCATTCAATACCGGGAGCGTCTTGATATTATGTTCTTTCATCCTGCTCCATACCTCCCGGAGGGAAGCACTGCTAGGCACTCCTTCTACCTTTCCTATGTCTACATCTTTCAGCTGCTGAAAAACATTGTTCAGAAGTGCCGGTTCCGGAACCCCGAATGTATCGAGGACATAGCGCGTCTCTTCTGAAATTTCACCGGCCCGCTTTGCTACATAGTTTTTTCCGGTTATCATTTTTTTCAGATTTGCGTACGCGATCGCCGAACAGATAGAATCCGTATCCGGATTTTTATGGCCGACAATATAGATTTTTCGTTCTTTTTCGTTTAAAGTCATACCTGTCTATTATCCTTTCGAATCTGTCTACCATTAGAGTAGCATTTTTTTTCTTTTAAGCCAACTGTTTTTTTTCTTTTTCTTGTCTGCATTCTATGCTATACTGATAGTTAAGCAATTATCAAAATATGAATAAAGAGGTGTATACAAAAATGAGCGAACAACAGTTAGAAAAAGCTCCGGCATCCAACGAGCCGGTACAGGAATCCATGAAAGATTATGAAGATCAGTTCGATATTGCAAACCCATGGAATATTGTACAGAGATATATGGATGAAAAGACCACCCTTACCCTCAAAGTAGAAGGAATCGTAAACGGCGGCGTGATCGTTAAGGTTGAAGGGCTTCGAGGATTCATCCCTGCATCCCGTCTGTCTCTTACCTATATCGAAAATCTGGAAGATTACCTTTTAAAAGATGTGCGCGTCAGAGTGATCGACGTTGATGAATCTGAAAATCGTCTCGTACTGTCTGCCCGTGAAATCTTAAAAGAAGAGGAAGCACAGGAAAAAGCTGAAAAAATTTCCAAGATCCATGTAGGAGATATCATGGAAGGCGAAGTGGAAAGCATCCAATCCTACGGTGCTTTCATCCGATTTGCAGACGGTCTTTCCGGTCTCGTCCATGTATCACAGGTGTGCGAAAAGCGAATCAAGACACCTGCCGATGTCCTGAAAAAAGGAGATACCGTCAAAGTCAAAGTCATCGGGATCAAAGATGGAAAGTTAAGCCTCAGCATAAAAGCGCTGATCGAGGCAGAAGAAGAAAAGGAACCGGAAATCGATGTGCCGCTTCCAAAATCCGAAGAAATCGGCACAAAACTGGGAGATCTCTTCAAAAATATAAGTCTTTAGTCTTTACGGAAACAGCAGACCGAACCATTTCGGCTCAGTCTGCTGTTTCTTTTTGCAGTTTTTAAGGTTCTATATCTTCCAAATCCCGGATCCACACATCTGCGCATGCATCGCTTGGCATTCTCCAATCTCCCCTCGGCGAGAGCGCCACGGTCCCTACTTTCGGTCCGTCCGGCAGACAGGATCTCTTGAACTGTTGGGAGAAAAATCTCCAGTAAAATTTCTTAAGCCATTTCAGAATAGTCTTTTCTTCGTACATCCCGTCAAAGGCAATCTTCGCGATCCGATAAATTTTGGACGGCTCGTAACCAAAACGAAGTACATAGTAGAGGAAAAAGTCGTGAAGTTCATACGGTCCTACCAAATCTTCTGTCTTCTGCGCAATCTGTCCGTCCTCTGGAGGAAGAAGTTCAGGGCTTACCGGCGTATCCAGAACATCCTCCAGGACTGCCTGCAGCTCGTTATCCCCGCACGTGTCCGCGTAATACTTTACGAGATGGCGTACCAAGGTCTTCGGCACAGATGCATTGACCCCGTACATGGACATATGATCTCCGTTGTAAGTAGCCCACCCAAGGGCCAGCTCCGACATGTCTCCGGTACCAATGACCAGCCCCCCATCTTTGTTGGCAATATCCATCAGCACTTGTGTACGCTCTCTCGCCTGTCCGTTTTCATATGTCACGCTGTGATCATCCATATCATGTCCGATGTCCCTGAAGTGGATCGTGACCGCTTCTCTGATCGGCACCTCCAACAGTGTCGCCCCAAGCTTTTTGGACATCAGACAGGCATTCTGATATGTCCGGTCTGTCGTTCCAAAGCAAGGCATCGTGACGGCTTTGATCTGTTCCCGCGGAATGGAAAGCATGTCAAACGCTTTCGCCGTCACGAGTAAAGCCAAAGTGGAATCCAAGCCGCCAGATATTCCGACTACCGCACTTTGAGCGCGGGTATGAAGAAGCCTCTTTTTCAGTCCCATTGCCTGGATCGTGAGGATTTCCTCGCATCTTCTCTCCCGCTCCTTTGTCGC
Organism: Sellimonas caecigallum; assembly: GCF_019754295.1. Classification (GTDB taxonomy): domain Bacteria; phylum Bacillota; class Clostridia; order Lachnospirales; family Lachnospiraceae; genus Sellimonas; species Sellimonas caecigallum. The sequence continues at coordinate 291,651 of NZ_VIRV01000001.1, forward strand.
CTGAGGAACAAACGGGAGAGGCGAAAATGTTCTGGAAAGCACCGTCTCTTCCTGTCCTACGGAAAATGTTACCTTTGTGAGTTCTTTTTTCTCGTTTGCCTTAAACGTCGTATTTTTTCTTCTCTCGGAAAGCAGTCTTTGAATATCGATCTCACTGTATATGATCTCATTTCGGAATCTTTGTGAGGCTGCAAGGATTGTTCCGTTTTCCGCTATGATATTGTGTCCTCCGAACACCACATCCGTAGTGGATTCTCCCTCTCCGGCATTTGCGTATACATAACCGGCGATCAGCCTGGCGGACTGACCTTTGATCAGTTCTTCCCGGTAACGATCTTTTCCGATGGTTTCATCGCTGGCAGAGCAGTTGACGATGATCACTGCCCCCTCCATCACTTCCTGTATACTTGGAGGGATCGGCGACCAGACATCCTCGCAGATCTCCGCCGCCACGATAAGCCCTTCTACCTCTTCTGATTCAAAAAGAATCTTTGGGCCGAACGGAATCGTCTCCCCAAGAAAACGGATATTCCGTACCGTATCCGGTCCCGGACAAAATTGCCTCATCTCGTAAAATTCTCCGTAATTCGGAAGAAAGGTCTTTGTCGTAAGTCCAAGGAGTTTTCCTTTGCAGACAGCAGCTGCCGTATTGAAAAGCTCCCCGTCCGCCTCTACCGGACATCCAATGAAAACCAGGGCATCCACATCTTGGGACGCTGCAATAATCTTCCCAAGCCCTTTCTTTGCCTCCTTCAAAAGCACATCCTGGGTAAACAAATCCCCACATGTATATCCGGTAATACAAAGTTCCGGAAATACAATGATCTTCGCTCCCAGACCGGCCGCCTCTTTCATCTTTTTTATGATTTCTTCCGTATTATACGCTACATCAGCCACACGGATATCAGGCGTGACTGCCGCTGTCTTGATAAATCCCTGTCTCATGCTTCTCCTCTTTTCTTTCCCGCAGAACTTCTATTTTCTTTTTGCGTATTGCAAGATTTCCTTTAATTCCTCGACACTGTATGTGTAAGCTGTGTTGCAGAAATGGCACTTCACTTCAATATCTTTGCCTTCGCTGATCATCTCCTCGATGTCTTTCTTCCCGATACTGATGATCGCTTTTGCAACCTTTTCTTTGGAGCAGTCACAATAAAATTTTGTCGGCATCGTGTCCGTGATCTCCACTTCCATCCCTTTTAACACTTCAGAAAGAAGCTGCTCTGGTGTATATCCTTTTTCCAGCATCGCTGTGACAGAATGGATATTTTTGATATTTTCCTCCAGCTGCTCCAGTACTTTTTCCTCGATAAACGGCATGACCTGCACGATGAATCCGCCGGCACATTTTACCGTATTATCTTTCTCCATGAGCACGCCAAGCCCCACGGAAGACGGGACCTGCTCAGAGTTGGCAAAATAATACGTAAGATCATCTCCGATCTCCCCTGTCTGCAAAATCGTCTGTCCTACGTATGGTTCTTTGAGCCCCATATCTTTGATCACATTCATAAGGCCAATGCCAAGCGCTCCCCCTACATCCAGTTTTCCGTTTTTCGGCGGCAGCATGACATCCGGGTTTTCCACATACCCCTTGACATTGGCATGGCTGTCCGCTGTTACCGTAAGTCCCTGAATCGGTCCGCTTCCTTTGATCTGGACAGTGAGCACATCCGTATCATTTTTCATCATACTTCCCATCATGGCGCCCGCCGTGAGAAGCCGGCCAAGCGCAGCCGTTGCCACTGGACTCGTATTGTGATGTCTCCTTGCCGTCTCCACCATCTCGCGTGACGTCACGGCAAACGCTCGAATCTGACTGCCTGCTGCAGTCGCTCTTACAAGATAATCCTTCATTATTCTTCCTCTTTTCGTTCTATTTTCTCTTTTTTTGGCATTCCTGCGCGATCACGTAGACCCTCTCGCTTGACTCGTCCGGCGCTTCTTTTGAGAATGCCTCGTAGGATGCAAGAAAACGCAGGCCGGAAGCCTCCACGATGTCTTTCATCTCCTCTATCGTATACCCTCTCTGGTAATGAGTCTCCTCAAACTTCCGATACAATTCCCCTTCCTTCACGAAGACAGCCAGGTCATACTCGTTGATCTTTTCCTCTTCATAATAATAGTTTTCCCAGATAAAGCTGCATTCTTCCCTGTTCTCCGCGATGGTAGTGTCTCCCATAATGTCCTTGTATTTGTGGACGGTATTGAAGTCGAACAGAAAAAGCCCTTCCGGATCCAGATAATTGTTGACAAGACGGAACACTTCCGTGAGTTCCTCAGGCGACGTGATATAGTTGACAGAATCACACACACTGACAACTGCCCTCACAGTGCCGTAGAGTTCAAACTCTCTCATATCCTGAAGCAGATACAGAATATCATTTCCGGAGTCCTCTTTTTTCTTCATCGCGATTTCCAGCATTTCCTCCGAATAGTCTACCCCGATCATATCATAACCGCTTTCTGACAACAATTCCGTCATCGTACCAGTTCCACATCCAAGGTCCAGGACAAGACCGTCTCTGATGCCGTATTCTCTTAAGATTCCGATGATATAGTCTGCCCATTCCTCGTACGGAATATTGTCCATAAACGTATCATATACTTCCGCAAACCCTGTATATGCATCCATCTTTTCTTTCCTCCTGCCGTCTGGCCTTTCAGATGCTCATCTGCATCCGAATATCCGGCTTATTATAGCATGATTTTTCAGATTTTAAAAGAAGGGACTTCAAAAAGTCCCTTCCTTCCGGTATTTTGACCTATTCAATTACATGGATCCAACCTTCCGGTGCTTCGATCCTTCCCATCTGAATGCCCGTCAGTGTGTCGTAAAGTTGTTTTGTGACAGGCCCCATCTCCTCCATACCGGATGCAAAACAGATCTCTTTTCCGTGATCTACGATCTTTCCTACCGGAGATACAACTGCCGCTGTGCCGCACAAACCGCATTCTGCAAAATCTTTCACTTCATCCAGATACACTTCTCTTTCTTCTGTCTCAAGTCCAAGATATTCTTTTGCAACATACAGCAGAGAACGCCTTGTGATAGACGGAAGAATGGATGAGGATTTCGGGGTAACTACCTTTTTATCTTTTGTGATGAAAATGAAGTTTGCTCCTCCGGTCTCCTCTACTTTCGTCCTTGTGGCTGCATCCAGATACATATTTTCCGCATACCCTTCTTCGTGTGCTCTCACGATCGCGTGAAGACTCATGGCATAGTTCAGGCCTGCCTTGATATGTCCTGTACCGTGCGGCGCTGCACGGTCAAAATCAGAAATCTTGATTGTTATCGGCTTGGCCCCTCCTTTAAAATATGGTCCTACCGGTGTTGTGAAGACACGGAACTGATACTCATTTGCCGGACTGACCCCGATAACTGAGTCAGAACCAAACATGTACGGGCGGATATACAGGGTTGCTCCGGAACCATACGGAGGTACCCAGGCTGCATTTGCTTTTACTGTCTTTGTAACTGCATCTACGAACCGTTCCTTCGGAAATACCGGCATCTCAAGCCGCTTTGCAGAATCCTCCATTCGCTGTGCATTCAGATCTGGTCGGAATGTCACAATACGTCCGTCTTCTGTCGTATATGCCTTCAGCCCTTCAAATACGGTCTGTGCATACTGAAGTACCCCGGCACATTCATTTAAGACAATATTGGCGTCTGATATGAGCTCTCCGTCATCCCACTTTCCATCTTTATAGTTAGCGACATATCTTTTATCTGTCTCAATATACCCAAATCCCAGATTTGACCAGTCGATATTTTTCTTTTCCATGTTTCAACCACTCCATTCTCTTCACTTTTCTATTTTTCTAGTATAAAACTGTTTTTACAAAAATTCAAGAGTGCGCTCTGTTTTTTTGCAGATACATTTTACCGCTCTGCCATACTGATTGCCTCGATGCCGACGCTTCCGCCCCTCACTACTTCAATAGAATGGAATTCTTCCTGCATCAGCTTGATGACCGCGTCATTTTTTGTGGCTGTCTGTACAAATTCCAGAAGCATGCTGTCCTTTCCGTAATCCACCACTTCCGCATTGAATGTCTCAGCGATCTGGAACAGCTCTGTTTTCTCTTTGAGACCGCACTTTCTCACTTTCACATAAAGAATCTCATGCATACATACAGACAGATCCGTAAAATCCACCACTTTAATGACTTCCACCATGCGGTTCAGCTGTTTTTTGATCTGTTCAAATGTCTCCTCATCACTTTTTGTCTCTATTGTCATACGGGAAACTGTCGGATCTTCCGTCCTTCCTACCGTAAGACTCTCCAGGTTATAGCATTTCCCGGAAAACAGTCCTGATATTTTGGACAAAACACCGATCTGGTTTTCCACATACAAAGAAATCCATCTTTTTTTCAGTATTCTGTTCATATTTCCTTCCTCCTAACAGTCCATCAGCATTTCCTGGAGTGTGCCTCCCGGTTTGATCATCGGATAAACCAGCTCTTCCGGATCGATGATAAATTCGATCAGAGTCGGTACTTTTGTTTCCTTCTTTGCCCGGGAAAATGCAGCTTCGATATCTTCTTTCTGTGTTACCCGGATACCTTTCGCCCCGTAACTTTCGGCAAGCTTGACAAAATCCGGCGTGTATTCCGGAAGCTTTTCGTCCCCTCTGCGAAGAGCAGCTCCTGCAAGCAGATTCGTCATCGAATAACGTTTTCCGTAAAACAGCTTCTGCCACTGTCTTACCATTCCCAGATATGTATTGTTGAGAACACAGACAATGATCGGAAGTTCCTCAAGCACCGCCGTTGCAAACTCCTGGATATTCATCTGCATGCCGCCGTCCCCTGATATCACGATGACCGGTTTGTCAGGATTGCCAAGTTTCGCCCCGATACCGCCCGGAAATCCGTAACCCATCGTTCCAAGTCCTCCAGACATCAGAAGTCTCTTCTTCTCTGTGATTTGTGCATACTGAGCCGTAAACATCTGATGCTGTCCTACGTCTGTCACAATGATCGCTTCATCAAAGCAGTGATTGATACACTCGATAATATCCTGCGGCTGCATCGTGCCGTCTTTTTTCTTCATCTGAAGCGGATGTTCTTTCTTCCATCCTTCAATTTGCTGCATCCATTCCTCTGTCTCGTTTGCCTCTGCGTATTCCAGCATCTTCTCAATCGCCTCTTTTGCGTCAGCAACAATCGGGATGTCTACATGGATATTTCTGGAAATGGACGCAGTGTCGATATCGATGTGTACGATCTTGGCATTTGGAGCAAAAGCGTGCAGTTTTCCGGTAATCCTGTCATTAAAACGTGTCCCTATGGAAAACAGTACATCACACTCTTCCACTGCCATATTGGCTGCATATGCACCGTGCATTCCAAGATTGGCCACGTAATACGGATGATCTGTCGGGATTGCCCCTCTTCCCATAACCGTCGTGATTACCGGAACTTTTGTTTTCTCTACCAATTTGGTAAACACCTCGTTAGCCCCGGCGATAATGACTCCGCCTCCGGCAAGGAAAAGTGGCTTTTTTGCATGAGCCAGCAGTTTGACTGCCCTTTTTAACTGTCCGATATGGACTGTTTTATTTGGTTTATAACCTCTGATATTGACTTCCTGAGGATATTCCGGAGAACCAAGTTCTGCCATCACATCTTTCGGAAGGTCCACAAGAACCGGTCCCGGTTTTCCGCTTCTTGCGATATAAAACGCTTCTTTTATGATCCTTCCAAGCTCTTCTCTGTTGTGGACGGTCACTCCATACTTCGTGATACTTCTCGTGATACCGACAATATCCACTTCCTGAAATGCATCGTTTCCGATCAGATGGCGCGCCACCTGTCCTGTAAAGCACACGAGCGGTACGCTGTCATAATTGGCTGTGGCAAGCCCGGTAACAAGATTTGTCGCCCCAGGTCCGCTTGTCACGAGACACACTCCTACCTTTCCTGTCGATCTTGCGTAGGCATCCGCCTCATGTACAAGTGCCTGCTCATGGCGCGGAAGGATAATCCGAATGTCTCCTTGTTTATACAATTCATCGCTGATATCGATGGTGCATGCCCCAGGATAACCAAAAAGTGTATCCACACCTTCTTCCTTCAGCGCTTTTACCAAAAGTTTATTCCCCGTTATTTTCCTCATGCTTCTTCCTCCTTTTCTTCTTTTTTCTTCAGCAGACGAAGAAATCGCTCTCTTCTTGCTGCTCGAATGATATAAAAACGCCCTAAGCAAACGCTTAGGGCGAATATAAATCTGTGCTGCCACCCACATCCAGAATCTTTCTGTGCTCTGCCAGTACTTTCATACTGCTCCCTGTCACTGCATTTCTCTGTTTTGCTAAAGTGTTTACAGCCATTATACGTTTTCTGCCTGTCAATTGTCAAGCTGATTTTTATTTTGTCCGTCTATATTTCGTAAAGACATATTCCAGATCGAAATATGTCTGTTCTTCTGTCTCTCCTTCCAGCGTCCATTCCACATCTTCATCCAGATTTGGGAAAAACGTATCTGCCTCATAGGCATGGTCGATCTTTGTCACATATGCATCCGTGCAGTACGGAAGCATCTGACGGTAAATGCTCTCTCCACCGATCACATAGATACTTTCATCCGGATAATTCTGAAGCTCTTTTAAGAGACTTTCCACATCGTGTACGACGATGGCATCCTTTACTTTATATCCCCTGTCTTTCGTAAGGACGATATTTGTCCGCTTTTTCAGAGGCTGTCCCCCCGGGAAACTCTCAAGCGTCTTTCTTCCCATAACAACAACCTTACCTGTCGTCGTTTCCCGGAAAAACTTCATATCAGCCGGAATACTTACAAGCAAGTTATTCTTATTTCCGATTGCCCAGTTTTTATCTACAGCAACGATCAGATTCATCTTCTTCCTCCTTATACCGCGATCGGGATATCCTTGATCTGCGGTCCTGTCACATAGTCGATCAGTTTTACATCATCTGTGGTAAACTCATAGAAGTCTTTGACCTCCGGATTCAGCCAGAATTTTGGCGCTTCATATGTCTCTCTGCCGATCAGCTCCTCCACAAGAGGGATATGCCGGTCATAGATATGGGCATCCGCGATCACATGGACAAACTCTCCCACCTGCATATCACATACCTGAGCCAACATATGCATCAAAACTGAATACTGGCACACATTCCAGTTATTTGCTGCAAGGACGTCCTGGGAACGCTGATTGAGAATTCCGTTGAGAACCAGTTTCTCACTGTCCGGCTTTTTCGTCACATTGAATGTCATACTGTAGGCACACGGATACAGATTCATCTCATGCAGATCCTGATGTACATAAATATTTGTCAGAATCCTGCGGCTGTACGGGTTGTGTTTGAGATCATAGATGACCCGATCGACCTGATCCATCATCCCTTCCCTGTACTGATGTTTTACCTGCATCTGGTATCCGTACGCTTTTCCGATAGATCCGTCCTCATCCGCCCAGCTGTCCCAGATATGCGGCTTGAGATCATGGATATTATTGGATTTTCTCTGCCATATCCAGAGCAGCTCATCCGTGCAGCTTTTAATCCCTGTCTTTCGAAGTGTCAGGGCCGGGAACTCTTTGGAAAGATCATAGCGGTTCACAACGGCAAATTTTTTGATCGTGTAGGCCGGTGTCCCGTCTTCCCATTTCGGACGCACCTTTTCTCCTTCTGTACTCGTGCCGTTGTCAATGATATCCCGGCACATGTTGATAAACACCTGATCAGCATAACTCATCTGGCTTTTCCTTCCTTTCTCTGCTTTCTATCTTTTTGATCTTACCAAAGCAAATATATTTGCTTTGGATAACGTCTTGACAACAAGATAAAACAATAACGTCTCTATCGGCACCATAATGATCTGCTTCAAAAATCTGGCCGGCAGCAAGGCGAAAAATGAATTCCCGTACATAACCATCAACCACCATGTATTCAGGAGACTGTTGATCAACACGGCTACCGTCACTTTGGCTGCGATCATCCGCGGAATGGAAAAAGGCTTTTTGTAGAGAAACAATCCATAGATCACTCCTCCAAGCAAAGCACTTACTGTAAATCCCGGGAAAAAGGCTCCCGTCGGCTTTGCGAGATATTTCAGGATATCTGCAAGGCCTGCCACGATCCCTCCCACGGAAGGTCCGAACATCATGGCTGCAAGTTCATTTGGAAGGAAGGAAAAACCGATCTTCAAGTAATCGGTTACCTGTATCGTTCCAAAGATCATCAGCACGACTGCCATGGCAAGAAGCATAGCGATAACCGAAAGTGTACGGCTGTCCCGAAGCTCTTCCAGAGATTCCCGGAATATGTTTTTGGGTTTCATTCTTTTTTCCATAAAAATATACCTCCTTTGCAGTAGTCCTTTTGCCACGCACAGCAGGTATAGTATCTCGAAACGCTATCTGTCTATGTGCAGCAGCGGGATGCGAAATATGTACCGCAAGAATTCCCTTTTCGTCCATCGGCAACTCCCCGTCCGGCTGGCACTTAACGCACATATCTCTACTCTGCTCTTTCATTTTCTCCTGCATTATAGCATAAACAGGAAGAAGCGTAAAGCAATTTAATACGTTATTGCTTCTTCCCGTGTCATCCAGAAATGGATTCCATGTGTAGAATCCCGAAAACGGTCTTCTGTAAAAGAGTCTGCGTACACCCACATTCCTTTCCTGTACACAAAATTTTCGTCTACAAGAGACCATGCTTCCTCGTATTCTTTTTGGCAGTCTATACTTCTGATCGTGAGTACTTTTGCCTTGTCACATCTGCATGTTCGACCTGTGGCAGAACTTCTCTTCGCATCTGCCGGAACCAAAAGCTGCACGATCCTGTCGTAGACACATTTTTTGTATGCTACAAAGGCTCCGGTCTTAGGACAGCACATCTCCCATCCTTCTGTTTTCTCATCTGTCTTGATCCCTGAAAGCACCGCCCCTTCCAAAACTGAAAGACGGATATCCGTCCCCCGAAGATCAGCCCCGCTCAGATCACATCCTCGGAAATCTGCACCAGACAAATCGGCATTTCGGAAATCTGCATTTCGGAACGTACATTCCCGAAATCTTGTATTTCGCAGACAACTGTCCTGAAAATCCGCTCCATCAAACGAGCTCCCTTCTCCCTGAGCCCACGAAAGATCCTGCCCGCGAAAACAGCTTCCGTCCTTTCCTTCCTTTGTCCATACCTCTTTCATCTTATCGCCTCCAAATACCACATCTTTTAAGGCCAATTCTTATACTTTGGACGAATCACAAAACTTTTGCAATACAAAAAAACAGCCCTGCAATGGACTGATTTTTTGAAAGCGACAGACGGGGTTCGAACCCGCGACCCCAACCTTGGCAAGGTTGTACTCTACCAACTGAGCCACTGTCGCATTTATATATTTTATATCAAATTAAAAGAGAGATAAGCGACAGACGGGGCTCGAACCCGCGACCCCGACCTTGGCAAGGTCGTACTCTACCAACTGAGCCACTGTCGCACATTTTTTGTTCGCTCGGAACAAAAAATATATTACTATATGATCGCTGATCTGTCAATACTTTTTTCTAAATTTTTCTATTTTATTTTTTCTGATAAGAGGGCAGATTTTCTGTTCCGTTCTTAACCTCTGATATCATAAACAAATCCATCTTCGCAGTAACTTTTATCCCCGATGCATACTTTTTTTTCTCTCTGCATTTTTCCTCCCATTTTCTCATAAAACCGTTTTGATGATTTGTTTTCTCTCAGACACCATATGATCATCTTATGTTTCTTTTGACAAATAAATGTTTCCACTGCAGCCTGAAACAGCTTTGTTCCAATCCCATGATACATCTTATCCGGACTTACATAGAGCGCTACTATTTCACAATCAATATCTGACATATTTTCAGAAAACCGATTATCGTCCGCATATCTGCAAAATCCCACAATTTCTCCATTCTGCTCAGCTACCAGAAATTTTTCGCGTACATCCATTTGCTTTTTCTTGTAGGAAACTATTTTCTCTTCTTTTTTCATTGCATCCAGATATCGGTCCTGTACGATTCCTCGATATGCCGTTTTCCAGCTGCTTACATGAACTTCAGCTACACCTTCTATATCTTTTTCTTCCATGTTTCTGATTACGATCCGTTCCATTTTGCCTCCTATCCCGGCACACTCCTTCTCTGTAAAAAGGCAGCTTCCCCACTGTACAATAATGGAAGAAGCCGCACGCTTTATATCTTATTCTTCTGTCTCTTCCGCCGGTATCACTGCGATTCCAAGCTCTTCCAGCTGTTTTGTCGCCACTTCTGACGGCGCCTCCAGCATCATATCAGAAGCATCTTTTACTTTCGGGAATGCAATGACATCACGGATACTGTCTTCTTTTGCCATGAGCATGACAAGTCTGTCCAATCCGTATGCAAGTCCTGCGTGTGGCGGAACTCCATATTTGAATGCATCCAAGAGGAAACCGAACTGTTCTTGTGCTTCTTCTTTTGTAAATCCGATCACTTCAAACATCTTTGTCTGAATGTCATTCTGATGGATTCGCACACTTCCTCCGCCGATTTCGGTTCCATTCAACACAATATCATATGCTTTCGCGCGCACTCGTCCTGGATCTGTATCCAGATACTGAAGATCTTCTTCCATCGGCATCGTAAACGGGTGATGCATTGCGACGAAACGATTTTCATCTTCATTCCATTCAAGAAGCGGGAATTCTGTTACCCAGAGGAACTTATAGTCGCCTTTATCGAGAAGATCCAGCTGTCTTGCGATTTCGAGCCGGAGATTTCCAAGCACATCCCAGACAACTTTGTTTTTGTCTGCCGCAAAAAGAAGAAGGTCGCCCGGCTGTCCGTCCATAGCTTTTACAAGTGCTTCCATCTCTTCTTCTTTCATGAATTTCGCAAAAGAAGATTTGATGCTTCCGTCTTCCTGGATTGCTGCATAAGCAAGCCCTTTTGCGCCGAATCCTTTCGCAAAATCCACAAGCTTGTCGATCTTTTTACGCGGCATCGCTCCTTGTCCTTTGGCGTTGATTCCTCTTACGCTTCCGCCCTGATCCAGAGCACCTTTAAACACCGCAAATCCGCATTCTTTTACAACTTCACTCACATCAGTAAGCTCCATTCCAAACCGTGTGTCCGGTTTGTCTGAGCCGTAACGATCCATCGCTTCCTGCCATGTCATTCTCTGGATCGGAAGCTGTATTTCGATATTCAGCACTTCTTTAAAGAGTTTTGCAAGGAGACGTTCATTTACATCCAGAACATCGTCCACATCCACAAAAGAAAGTTCCATGTCAATCTGAGTAAACTCCGGCTGGCGGTCTGCCCTCAAATCCTCGTCTCTATAACATCTCGCAAGCTGGAAATAGCGGTCGCATCCGGAACACATCAAAAGCTGTTTCAGCGTCTGAGGAGACTGCGGAAGTGCGTAAAAACTGCCTGGGTGTACCCGGCTTGGCACAAGATAGTCTCTTGCCCCTTCTGGCGTGCTCTTAACAAGTGTCGGTGTCTCGATTTCCAGAAATCCTTCTTCAGACAAAAACTGTCTCGTCAGTGTGGCAATCTGGCTTCTCATCAGAAGATTTCTCTGCATATCCGGTCTTCTCAGATCAAGAAAACGGTATTTCAAACGCAGCTCTTCTTTTGTCTTGCTGTCTTCCTCGATCGGGAACGGAGGCGTCTCGGATTCAGATAATACCCGGAGCTCCCGGACACGGACTTCGATTTCTCCTGTAGCCAGGTTTTCATTGACCGCACCGGAACGTGCTTCGACCGTCCCTACCGCAGCGATCACATACTCGCTTCTGAGTCTTCCGGCTTTCTCAAATCCTTGTTCATCAATACTTCCGTTTTCAAAAATAAGCTGTAAAATTCCGGAACGGTCTCTCAGATCCACGAAAACAATTCCGCCTTTGTTTCTGTTTTTCTGGACCCATCCCATGACGGTCACTGTCTCGCCGATGTTGCTTTTCCCAAGTTCCGCACAACGATGGCTTCTTTTTAAACCTTTCATTGATTCTGCCATTTTATTTTCCTCCATGCTTTTGTTTTTCTTTTATTCTTCCGGTAAAAATTCCCGCACAAAACATTCTTTCACATCCGTGTAACCTTCCTGTGCAAGCTGCTCTTTCTGGAATTTCTTGTTTTTCTTCATGTTGGCGATCATGACCTGCTTGCCCTGTTCCCGTTCTTCCTTTGCCAAGGCCAGGATTTTCACGATACCTTGTTCCGGCATTCCTTTTTCAATCAAAAATGCTTTCTTTTCTTTCTGCGTCGGCACCTGATAACCGCTCTCCAAAAGGAGCATGACAATACGTTCAAATCCGATAGAAAAGCCACATGCCGGCGTTTCCTGTCCGGTAAATTTTCCGATCATCTTGTCGTAACGTCCGCCGCCTCCTACAGATCCTCCGAATTCATCCATGGAAATCTCGAATATAGTGCCGGTATAGTAAGACATTCCCCTCACAAGAGTCGGATCGAAACTCATCTTAAACTCAGCCTCTTTTGTCTCCTCCACACTTGAAATGATCATGGAAAGTCCATCCGCCACTTCCTGGTCAAGAAAACTTCCGAGTTTTTCTTTCAAATACCTGATCCCTGCAAGATCGTTTGTCACTTCTTTGAAAAGCTCCAGATATTTATCCACCTTCTCCTGACCATATCCTGCCTCTTTCAACTCTGTCTCCACACCTTCCAGACCGATCTTGTCCATCTTGTCCAGGATAATAAAGACTTCATCGTAGCTGTCTTCCGGGAAACCACTGTACGCTGCCATAGCTTTCAGGATCCTTCTGTCGTTGATACGGATCGTAAAGTTTTTAAAATCCAGTTTCCCGAGCAAAGTACTTGTAGCAAGAATCAGTTCGATCTCTGCCAGGTTGGAAGCTTCTCCAAGGATATCGATATCGCACTGCATGAACTGACGGAAACGTCCTCTCTGCGGGCGATCCGCTCTCCACACATTTCCGATCTGAAGCGCTTTAAACGGAGAAGGAAGTTCGTTGGCATGGTTCGCATAATATCTGGACAATGGAAGTGTCAGATCATATCTGAGACCTCCATCTACGAGATCTGCCTCGCAGGATGCTGTCTCCAGATTGAGTTTGGCTCCTCTTTTCAGGATCTTGAAGATGAGCTGCTCATTCTCCCCTCCCTGTTTGCTCAGAAGATTCTCTATATGTTCCACACAAGGCGTCTCCATCGAGGAGAATCCGAATGTGCGATATGTGTCTTTGATCATCTGAATTACGTAATCACGGATTTCCATCTCCCTTGGAAGCATGTCTTTCATTCCGGTAACCGGTTTTTTCTTTAATGCCATAACCATTCTCCTTTTCGTTCTATCATTTCATCTATCCGGGCAATGTATTCATCTACATTCTTGACATTTTCAATTCGTATGAGTTTTGTCTTTTTCCCGCTTCTGCTGCCCGGCATCACGACTTCATGAGGGAGGACCACTTTGGTGGAAGCTCCTGCCCCCGCCGCAATAATAGACTGTTTTTCTTCCATAATCAGTATATTGTATATTCCTGCTTTGTCAACCTTTGCATAACCGACATTTTCAAAATTTCCGGCCATATTTTTCTGACGGTACAGATAATACGGTACAAGTCCGATTTCCTGTGCGCACTGGTACGCCGCTTCGATCATAGCCGTCAGTTCCGGTGCGGAAAGTTCATGCCCATGAAACCCTTCCCCGCTTCTTTGTTCCTGCCGCAGTCTGGATGCCCGTTTTACCGCAAGTGCATGAACCGTCAGGCTGTCCGGGCGAAGCGCTCTGATCTGCCGCAGCGTATCTTCCATATCCTGCGGTGTCTCCCCCGGAAGCCCTGCGATAAGATCCATATTGATGTTCGTAAATCCAAGTTCTCTTGCAAGAGAGAACGTCTCGATCACATCTTCCACTGTATGTCTTCTCCCCACACGATCCAGCGTTTTCTGCTGCATTGTCTGCGGATTGACGGAGATCCGATCGATGCCGTGATTTTTCAGCACCACAAGCTTTTCTTTTGTAATACTGTCCGGTCTTCCTGCTTCCACTGTAAATTCCAGGAGATGTTCATAGGAAAACGTATTCTCCATATGGGTCAGAATCCTGTCCAGCTGCGGAGCTGTCAGGGATGTCGGCGTTCCTCCGCCGAAATAAACCGTGTTGAGCTTTTTTTCTTTTGAAACTTGTCCGATGTAGGAAAGTTCTTTCAAAAGCGCATCCACATAGTTGTCTGTTCTTCCTTCCCATTGAGAAATCGGATAGGACGTAAAAGAACAGTATGCACATGTAGTGGGACAAAATGGAATCCCTACATACAGGCTATAACCATTCTGATAGTCCAGACGGGACAAAAGTTCCTTCTCCCGCTTTGCGATGGCTAGCCCAAGTTCTGCCTTTTTCTCCGTCACAAAATGCTCTCTTTCGATCCAGCGAAGGATTTCCTCCTCCGGCACTCCTTCTTCCAGCTTCTGCATAAACATCTTTGTGGGACGTACTCCGGTCAAACTTCCCCACGGCTGGCGGACTCCTGTCCTTTTAGACAACATTTCATAGAAGGAATGGATGACCTGGTGCTTGCGCTCCCCTCTTTCCATTCCCTCTTTTTCCTCCTTCGATCCAGCCAGGCTTACAGAAAAACAAGAATCACATGTTTTTACTATAATCTGTGACTCTTGTTCCATGTCCACCTTTTGTTTGATTTCCTCGTCCGGATAAAACGTCTTCAGAAGATGATATGCATCATATGTATATAAAGTATCATTACATATCAATTCTATCATAGTATCTCCTGCATCATAAAAAAGGATTATATTTTCTTTCATGCCCGATTGTTGTAGCATTCATATGTCCCGGAAGCACTTTCGTGTCGTCCGGAAGCGGCATCAGTTTTTCTTTAATCCCACGGATCAGATCCGACATACTGCCGCCTTCAAAGTCCGTCCGCCCTACGGAATTGCAAAACAGCGTATCTCCGCTGAAAAGTATTTTTTCCGCCGCTTCATAGTAGCATACTCCACCAGGTGTATGTCCCGGCGTATGGAATACCTGGAAAGAAAATCCGGCTATATTCAGCACTTCCTGATCCTTTACATAGATCGCGTCACGAAATACATATCCATTCGTGTAAATGTCGGACTGATTCCAGTGCGCGTCGCAGATCAGTTCTTTTTCATTTTCTCCCACGTAAACCGGCACCTCATAATGGTCACGAAATTCATCGATCCCCATAATGTGATCAAAATGTCCATGTGTGAGAAGAATCGCCTTAACCTGGATCTTTTCTTCATGGATATAGGAAAGCAGCTTTTTCGGGCAGGCAGCCGGATCTACCAGCACTGCCTCTCCCGTGTTTTCGTTGATCCCAAGATAAGTGTTCGTCCCGATGATCCCTGTCACAAATGTTTCTATCTTCATCTTCTACCTCTTTCCAGCATCAGCCCGTTGCTCTTTCGATATCGATCACGTTATCTATCTGGCGTAGCTTCTCAATCATCTTTGTCATCTCTGCCTTTCCACATACGACAAATCCCATCTCTACCGTGGCCGTGCCTTTCTTACTGGTCCTTACATTCATTGTCTTGATGTCGATCTCCGCCTCAGTAAAGACCTTGGATATCTCCATGAGCATTCCTGGTTTGTCTACCACATACATCTTGATCTCTGCAAGGAATCTTCCTTCTGTCTCTTCTACCGCATCCGGTTCCCATTCGACCGGAATCAGACGGGCTCTCTCTCTTTCTGTCAAATGAAGGATATTTACGCAGTCTGTTCTGTGGATCGTCATCCCTCGTCCTCTCGTCACAAATCCAACGATTTCATCTCCCGGGAGAGGGCTGCAGCATCTGGAAAATCGAACTGCCATGTCATCGATTCCTTTGACAATGATTCCGCTCTTCGATTTTGTGATCTGCACTTTATTTCTTGACGCTTCGGCTACTTTCTCAAGTACCGCCTCATCTGTGATCTCCTGTCTGTGCTCTTTGCTGTATTCTTCTACCAGTCTGTTTACGACCTGGCCTTCTTTCAGACCCCCATGTCCAAGAGCTGCAAGCACTGCCTCCCAGTCACGGAATCCATATTTTTTCTGTACAACCTGCATATATTTCGGCTTCATCAAATCTGACTGATTGAACCCTTTGGCCTTGCAGTAAGCCAATATCATTTCTTTTCCTTTGATAATATTTTCTTCCTTAAATTCCTTTTTGAACCATTGATTGATCTTGTTCTTCGCCTGCGTGCTCTTTACGATATTGAGCCAGTCACGGCTTGGTCCTTTGGAATTCTGTGAAGTAAGGATTTCGATCATATCTCCGTTCTGGATCTTATAATCTACTTTTACCAATTTTCCGTTTACACGGGCTCCAACCATCTTATTCCCTACCGCGCTATGGATCGCGTAGGCAAAGTCGATCGGCGTAGAGCCGTTTGGAAGATTCTTTACATCTCCGTTCGGAGTAAAGCAGTACACATCTTCGGCAAACAGATCGAGATCGCCTTTGATCAGGTTTAAAAATTCTCTGTTGTCCGACATATCTTTCTGCCAATCCAGAATCTGTCTGAGCCAGCTCAGTTTCTCTTCTTCCTGAGCCTTGATATTCTTCTTTCCGTCATTGGATTCTTTGTATTTCCAGTGTGCTGCGATACCATATTCCGCAGTCTTATGCATCTCTTTCGTCCGTATCTGGATCTCGAAAGGCTGCCCCACAGAACTCATCAGTGTCGTGTGAAGGGACTGATACATATTTGGCTTCGGCATCGCGATATAATCTTTGAATCGGCCTGGAACCGGCGTGTACATCTCATGGATGACGCCAAGAGCCGCGTAACAGTCTTTGACCGTATCTACGATGATCCTGACTGCAAACAGATCATAAATCTGATCTACCGTCTTATCCTGATTGACCATCTTCTTGTAGATACTGAAGAAATGTTTGACTCTGCCGTTTACTTCTGCCTTGATGTTGGCATTCTCCATATGCTGCGAGACTTCTTTGACAATCTGGGCCACAAACTCTTCCCGCTCTGTTTTTCGCTCGTTGATCTGCTGTACCAGATCGTAGAACACTTCCGGCTTCAGATATTTCAGCGCCAGATCGTCAAGTTCTGTCTTGACTTTGGAAATACCAAGCCTCTGTGCGATCGGCGAATAAATATCCATTGTTTCTCTGGCCTTTTCTTTCTGCTTCTCTGGTCTCATAAACTGCAGCGTCCGCATATTGTGAAGCCGGTCGGCCAGCTTGATGATGATGACCCGGATATCCTTTGCCATGGCCAGGAACATCTTTCTCAAATTTTCCGCCTGAACTTCCAGCTTGTCGGAAGAGTAGGACAATTGTCCCAGTTTTGTGACTCCATCCACGAGCAGTGCAACTTCTGCTCCAAAATCCCGTTCGATGTCTTCCCTTGTCGTGTCTGTGTCTTCTACCACATCATGAAGAATCCCGGCCGCAATCGTCTCTTTATCCATCTCAAGCTGTGCAAGTATAATTCCTACCCAGAGGGGGTGGATGATGTAAGCCTCCCCCGATTTTCTAAACTGATCTTTATGTTTGTCTCTGGCCAGCCCATATGCTTTCTCGATCAAGGAGACATCGGCTGACGGGTGGTACTTGCGTATGTGTCCGATAAGATAACGATATAACTCATCCGGGTCCTGATAATCTGCAGGTTCTTTTACCGCATGGCCATCCACTATCCTGAGTCCCTGTCTGACTTCCATCGTGACTTCTTCCGGTCTGATTTCTCCTGCCATATCATTCCCCTCCTTTTTCTAATATGTAAAAATGCCTGTTTTACCCTCAATTCCCTAGTTTCAATTTTGGGGATATCAACTAGTATATCATTATTTTTTCAAAGTTTCAAATCATTCTGTCGCTATCTGTAATCTTTTATGACGATCTGAAGACTTTTTCTGCCCATATATTCGTTGATTCCCGGATAATATGTGATATCCATAAGCATACCCGGTGTACAGCCGTTTAATAACCTTTCTTTGGAATTCATCCCATATTTTTCCGAAAGATATCCAAAAAATTCCTCCGGATCGCCAAAAAACATTGCATCTATGTACGTCCCTTTTGTATCGCACACTTCAAATTTCAGTACATTTCTGTTTTTTCCAAGTATCCGAGCCTTTTTGAATTCCAGTCCCCGCTCCGCGAAGACCGGTTTCCCATTTGCTTTTCCGAATGGTTCCAGCAGGGAAAGTTCCTCAATGAAATCTTCCTGTATTTCCTCCAGCGGAAGCTGCATGTCGATCAGAACTTTCTCCGTCATATCCGTTTTCGTCATTGTCGTATTCTCATTCAGTTCCCTGCGAAGCTTTAGGATATTCTCCTCCGGCAGAGAAAGACCTGCCGCCAATTTATGTCCTCCGAACTTAGTCAGCAGATTTTTACATCTGCTCAGCTCTTCGTACATATGATACGCATCAATGGACCTTCCCGATCCTTTTGCACCTTCTTCCGCTTTTGTCAAGACAAAGACAGGCTTATAGTACCGCTCACGAATCCTTCCCGCCACGATTCCGGCCAAACTTTCATGACATTCCGGGAGAAAGATGACAAGCACCTTGTCATCTTTCAGACCGGTTGTCTCAACCTGAAATATGGCATCTTTTACTGCCTCTTCAGTCAGCGCCTTTCTGCTGTCATTGAGCGCTTTGAGATCTCCTGCAAGAATATCCGCATCTTTTTTTGTTTTTGCCCTGAGAAGCTCCAGAGCTCTCTTAGCAGTATCCAGCCGTCCTCCGGCATTGATACATGGCCCTATCACAAAACCGATATGATAGGAAGAAAGATGGTTTTTGTCTACCCCAGTACACTCGAAAAGCGCTGCCAATCCGTAGTTCTTCGTCTGTTTCAGCATATCGAGACCCTGGCGGACAAAAATCCGGTTTTCATCTGTCAGATCCATGACGTCTCCCACTGTGGCGATAGCCACATTTTCCATAAGATAATCCACATCTTCCGGATCTTTCCCCATGGCATTGTAAAGCGCCTCTATCAACTTGTAGGCGACAGCTGCTCCACAGAGCCCTTTAAACGGATACGGACAGTCCTCTCTCTTGATATCTACAACTGCATCTGCCGGCGGAATCAGATATCTTCTCCCTTCTTCCAGATCTTCAAAAGGCACTTCATGATGATCTGT
This sequence comes from Sellimonas caecigallum, assembly GCF_019754295.1. Classification (GTDB taxonomy): domain Bacteria; phylum Bacillota; class Clostridia; order Lachnospirales; family Lachnospiraceae; genus Sellimonas; species Sellimonas caecigallum. Next base: position 310,785 of record NZ_VIRV01000001.1, read on the forward strand.
CACGATGATCGTCATCCCCATATCTTTTCCGTATGCGATTTCTTCTTTTGCGGCAATTCCATTATCGCATGTCACAATAGTGTCGATGTTGTCGTCCAGCGCCCGGTCGATGAGATCCTTATTTAACCCATACCCATCTTTGATCCGGTCCGGAATGTCGCTGTCCACCTCTGCCCCAAGGCCTTCCAGACCTTCCATAAGAATATATGTCGCATTGACCCCATCGATGTCATAATCTCCGATGACACGGATCTTCTGACCTTCCGTGATCTTTTCCTTCAGGATCTCCACTGCTTTATCCATATCTTTCATAAGCATTCCGTCGTAGAGATCCGCTATCGTCCCATTCAGGTAACGATCCATGGCGTCTTCGCCGATGATATCTCTGTTCCTGATAAGAGCCGCCGTCCTCGGATGAATACCAAACCGCCTGCCAAGCTCTGTAAAATTGCCGCCCTTCCTGAGCAGAACCCAGTTTTTCATCTTCTTTACCTCTTTCCTGTACAAAAAGGGATGCCGTTTCCACTGCATCCCCTTCTGATTACGCTGTTATTTTTTCTCTGTTTTTTCCGATTTTTGTCCTCATTACATACCAGAGCGCTCCCGTGATACATACAGAAGAGTACGCTCCGCACACGATACCTACCATCAGAGGAAGTGCAAATTCCTTAATAGAACTTACACCCATAACGAAGAGCACAAATATCATGATAAATGTCGTAAGCGATGTATAGATGCTTCTTGTCAATGTCATCGTGATACTTCTGTTGACAATATCTGCAAGCGGCTCTTTTCTTCTTCTCGTCTTCAGTTCTTCCCTTATGCGGTCGAAAATAACGATAGTCGCATTGATGGAATATCCGACGATGGTAAGCATGCAGGCAATGAAAGTATTGCCCACGCTGATCCTTGACACTGCATAAAATACAAGTACCACAAGTACATCATGAACCAATGCGGCAACGGAACTTGTCGCAAATCGGATATCTTTAAACCGGAACCAGATGTAAAGGAGCATACATACTGCTGCGATCGCAACTGCGATGATCGCATCCTGTCTCATCTCGGAACTGATAGTAGAGCTGATATTGGAATACGTAATTTTCGATTCATCTACCTGGAACTCTTCCACCAGAGCCTGATCCAGAGCCTCCCTCTTTTCCAGATCAAGTGCTTTTGTCTTGATAATGACCTGATTGGTATCACGCACTTTCTGTGTCTGTACTTCCGCATCTCCGGTTGCCTTTTCCACTACAGGAACAACCTTGGAATCAATCTCCTCCAGGGAATAATCCTGATTAAAAGTAACATTTGTGGACGTACCTCCCTGGAACTCCAGACTGTACTCCAGCATTCCTTTTCCTCTTGCGCCGTTCACGCCCATGACAATCAAGCCAGCAGCGATAACCGCAATGGAGGCGGCAAAGAAAATCTTTCTTTTTCCAAGGAAATTGATCGGCTTTCTTGCCGGCTTCACTTTCGCATAGAATTTTTCCTTCCGGATTCCGATGGCATAGAACGCATTGATGATCATCCTGGTAATTACCAGTGCTGTGAACATAGACACAACGATACCAAGGGCCAGCGTCTGAGCAAATCCTTTGACACTCCCTGTTCCTTTCAGCCAGAGCACAACCGCTGCGATCAGCGTTGTGACATTTCCGTCCACGATGGCAGAAAGAGCTTTCTGGAATCCAAGTCTCAATGCCGACTTCACACTCTTTCCATCTGTGATTTCTTCCCTCACACGTGCAAAAATAATGACATTCGCATCTACCGCCATTCCGATAGACAGGATGATACCTGCAATCCCCGGAAGTGTGAGCGTGATATCAAATGCATTCAGAAGTACAAGCACGATCCCAGTATAAATCAATAAGGCAATACTGGATGCAAGCCCCGGCAGGAGATAAACCACGCACATGAAGATGAAAACGATGATCAGACCAATCACACCTGCTTTCAGGCTTGTACTGATTGCTTCTTCCCCGAGCTGCGCCCCTACCACTTGAGAATTGAGTTCTTCTAATTCGAGCTTCAATCCGCCGATACGGATGGTAGATGCGAGTTCTTCCGCCTCCTCAAAGCTTGACATTCCATTGATATAAGCCATTCCATCTGGAATTTTTTCATCTACGTTCGGAGAACTGATCGTCTCTCCATCGTAGATGATAGCGATCTGTTTTCCGATATTTTCTTCTGTAGCCTTGGCGAACTTTTCTTTTCCTTCTTCGTTCAGCTGAAGCTCCACCATATATTCTGCGGCACCAGTGTCTTGATTCTGCCCCGTCTTTGCCTCCGCTGTCTTGATGTCACTTCCGGAAAGAACCGTCTCTCCATCTTCTGTCTGAAATTCCAGAGAACCTGGCTTTCCGAGTTCTGTAAGGATGGCATTTGCATCGTTTACCCCAGGTATCTCGATGCTGATCCTGTCATCGCCTTCCTGATACACCGTTGCTTCTGTACTGTACCCATCCACACGTTTCTGAAGCTTATAGACTGTATCGCGCATTTCCTCACTCGTCGGATTTTTATCCGTTACCTTGTACGTAATGCTGACACCTCCGGCCAAATCCAGTCCAAGCTTGATGTTTTTCATCGCGCCGGTATTGCGGCTGCCAAATCCGACAAGAGTCGTGAATCCCAGTATCACGATCAAAGCCGCCACGACAAAGAGACTTGCTATCCCTCCGCTTTTCTTCATGCCTTCACACCCTTCCATTCTGCTTCTACGCTTCGGATTCTCCCAAGTCCGCAAGCGCTGCTTTTATCATGATGGCACACTCAACCCTCTTGCGCTCCATCTCACATCCGATATCGTAGGCCTCATTGAGAGATCCTTCGAAATGATATGCATTTGCCATACATCCGCCGCTGCAGTAAAACTTTGCAAAACAGTTTCTGCATTTTTCCTTGGAATACACATTGCATCCACGGAACGCCTCGGCAATCTCAGGCTTCGTGATCCCTTCATCCACATTGCCCATCAGGAAGTCCTCATCCCCGACAAACTGATGGCATGGGTAGAAATCTCCCCAAGGCGTCACTGCAAGATATTCCGTTCCCGATCCGCATCCGGAAAGCCGTTTAGCGATGCACGGTCCGCCTTCCAGATCGATCATGAAATGGAAGAAGTTGAATCCTTTGCCTTCCTTCTCCCGCTGGATCATATATTGTGCAAGCTTGTCATACTCATCAAAAATCTGCGGAAGATCTTCTTTGCGGATCGCATACGGATCTGTCTCGTCTCCTACCACAGGTTCAATAGACATCTGTTTAAATCCAAGATCCGCAAAATGCATCACATCTTTTGAAAAATCCAGATTATTTCTCGTAAATGTTCCTCTCACATAGTAGCGGATCTGGTCGCGGCTGTCTGCAAGCTTCTGAAACTTCGGCACGATCAGATCATAGCTTCCTTTTCCGTTCCGGAACGGTCTCATTGCGTCATTGACTTCCTTTCGTCCATCAAGACTTAAGACCACATTATCCATCTCTTTGTTCAGGAATTCCTGGATTTCGTCATTTAAAAGCACTCCGTTCGTAGTCAGCGTAAAGCGGAAATGCTTGTCATATTTCTTTTCCTGCTCTCTTCCGTATGCCACCAGGTCTTTTACGACCTGCCAATTCATAAGCGGCTCTCCGCCAAAGAAATCCACTTCGAGATTTCTTCTGCTTCCGGAATTTGCGATCAGGAAATCCAGCGCCTTTTTCCCAACTTCAAAAGACATAAGCGCCCTTCTTCCGTGGTATTCCCCTTCCTCCGCAAAACAGTATTTGCATGCCAGGTTACAATCGTGAGCGATATGTAAACAAAGCGCTTTTACTACCGTCTTTCTCTTCATAACTTCCCCGATACAAGACTCATGTGTATCTGGTGCAAAAAGCTGTCCTTCTTTTGCCAATTCGGCCAAATCCGGAAGCAGGGAGAGAAGTTCTTTTTCGCTGTATTTATCTGAAAGCTCTTCAAGCACTGCTTTCTTCGTTTCTTCTGACTGGATCGTCTCCGCAGTCTGATCCTGACACAATCTGTCCAGGCAGGCGATCACATCGTATCCCATCTGGTCCACAACATGCACGCATCCACTGTTGACGTCCAGGACAATATTATATCCGTTGTTCTGGTACTGGTGAATCACAAACGGTACCCCTTTCTGTTTATCGATATTTTTTCTGAGATTTTCTTGCAACATCAACAGACAGCGACCGGTCAGCCGCTGTCTGTGAAAATTTCCCCTGTATGATTTCTGCTTATTTCTTCTGTTCGCAGGTCTGGTTTCCTACTGTGCAGGATGTCTTACATGCAGACTGGCAGGATGTCTGACATTCTCCGCATCCGCCTTTCTTCATTGTGTTGTTTAAAGTCTGTGTATTTAATGTTTTAATGTGTTTCATTTCCTGTTTCCTCCTTTGGTTTATGCTATTCGATATTATAGCATACTGCCCTCTCTTTTTAAAGTATTTTTTTCTTCCTTCTCAAGAAAACATACCTCCCAGCATTCCTCCTGCCGAGCAAAGTACAAGTGTCGTCAAAAGATTGACCACATCTCCCTGCAACGTGTGATACACTCCAAACGAGACGAGCAACAGGAGGAGAAAGTACAAAATGCCTAATACAAGCCCCCATATGAACTTTCTGACTTTCTGGAGTTTCCCAAGCAAAAATCCTCCTGCAAAGGCGGAAACCACATAGATCCCTATGATACCTGCCGACACTTTCCCTTTATCAAGATTCAGTTTGTAAAGAAGCACCGCCAATACAAGAAGCAGCAGCGCCGTGATGGCATAGGATACCAACAATGCCTGAAAGATGCGCATAATTCCTGTTTTCTGACTTTTCCCCATCACACCCTCCTTGTCCTTTTTCTAAGACTATTGTATGATGTTTTTTCGGGATTTATGACTCAAACGCCTTTACGCTTCCATCTGACTTCCGAGAAACATCGCCGCACATGCGGCAAGTTTCTGGCGAACTTCCCTTTCTTTTCCTTTTTCCCTGCTCAAAAATATGACGCTTCCGATGACATCTCCTCCTGATAGAATCGGATAGATGATCTCCTCCTGATAGGAGGTCTGTTCTGCTTTCGATATCGCAATGTACTCTTTTTGGCCGATTTCTGCAATTATCGGTTTTCTCCCTTCCGCCGCATCCATAAGCTCTTCCGATATTTCTTTTTCCAACATTTCCTTTTTTCCTGCCCCCGAGGCTGCAATGATCTTTTCCATATCCGTAATGCAAACAAGGAGCCCTGCCGTCTGCGAGAGACTTTCTGCGTACTGCTCCGCAAAAGAGTGGATTTCCCCAAGAGGAGAGTATTTTTTCAACACAATCTCCCCTTCTCTTCCGGTAAATATTTCAAGGGGAGCACCTTCCCGTATACAGAGTGTTCTTCTGATTTCTTTTGGAATGACTACCCGCCCCAGATCATCGATCCTTCTTACGATTCCTGTCGCTTTCATATCTGTTTTCCTCCATCTGCCATTTTTTCCTGTTCCTTGGTAATACTTCTATTATCTGTGAAAACTTCTTTTTTATGCGCTTCTTTCCCGCCGAAAGAAGTTTTCCGCATTGCACTTTTTTATTTGAACGTGTAAAATAAAGGAAAATAATAATTAGGAGGACATCCGTATGAGCAAAATAGAAGAAGTCAGAAAACAGATGGTGGCTGCCATGAAATCCGGCGACAAAGCCAGAAAAGAAACTCTCTCCCTTCTTTTGGCATCTCTCAAAAATAAGGCTATCGACAAAAGAGCAGACCTCACAGAGGAAGAAGAAGTACAAGTTGTTTTAAAAGAGATCAAACAGACAAAAGAAACCCTGGAATTAACACCTGCAGACCGGACCGAGATCATCGAAGAATGCAAAGGACGTATCTCTGTCCTGGAGGAATTCGCACCAAAAATGATGGATGAGGAAGAAATCCGATCTGTCATCGCATCTGTCCTTTCCGACTTGGGCCTTGAACACCCAACCGGAAAAGACAAAGGAAAGATCATGAAAGAGCTGATGCCGAAAGTAAAAGGAAAAGCGGACGGAAAGCTCGTAAACGAAATGGTCAGCACTTTTTTTGAGTAGAAGAAAAACAGGGCATCCAGATTTCTTCGGATCCGGATGCCCTGTATATTCGTATATTTGATCTTTATTCTGCATCTGTGTTCTCAGAGTTTTCCTGCGTTGTATCTTCCGTGTTTTCTTCCGTAGTTTCCTCTGTGTTCTCAGACGTATCTTCCGTTGTCTCAGCGGCCTTTACGTTCACTCCCTGTTTCACAAAATCGATCTTTTTCCATTCTTTCCCGTATTCTTTGATCTCTGTGTCTTCTTTCCATTCTTTCAGAAGTTCGTCGTATCTGTCCTGCTCTCTCTGATCAATGATCTGCTGCTTCTTGCTGTCCGTTGCTTCCCGGTCAAAGTCTGAAGTTAATCTTGCCACATAAAAACCGGTGTCTGTTTCGATAACATCTGTCATTTCTCCGGCCTTCAGTGCATCTGCCGCTTTTATAACCTTTTCATCCAGAGACTGTGAGGAAGAATCAAATGTGAGCTCCGAAGCCGTAGCCCCCTGTTCTTCGGCAGACGCGCTGAAGTCTTTTCCCTCTTTGACTGCTTTTAAGAAAGCATCTGCTTTTGTCTTTGCCTCATCCTTAGTATCGGTGTCTGTCTCGCCTTCTGCAGAAGAGTCTTCTGAGGATGCATCCTTGGAATAAAGGAAATAGACATACTGCATCTTTTTTTGTGCCGCCTCCTCGTCAGATACATTCTGATCCACATCCTTGATCATTTCCGGCTGCATTTTATTCTGGACTGTCAAAAGTGTCAAAATCTTTTCGATCGTCTCTTTGTCTCCTGAGATCATTTTCCTTGCCTCTTCGCTGTTGCCTTTCACAAAAGCATCAGCCGCATCAGAAATTTTCTTCTTCTCTTCATCCGTAAGGCTTACATTGTAGTCTTCTTTATGCTGATCGATGAGATAGAGCTCTTCCAGAGACTGCATGATATTTTTCTTTGTAGTTTCTTCGTAGCTCTTTCCCGCCTCAATCTGTGTTTCCCACATATTATCGCCAAGCATGGATGAATAGGTGGCCTCGTACATGGCTTGCTGGTATCTTGCAAAAAAATTCGCCACATTTCCTGTGATCTCTTCTTTTCCTACCGTAGCCATAACATCACTATCTTCAAGCCCTCCACATCCGGCAAGTGTACTCATCGCGAGAGTACCCGCAAGCAGAAGTGCTGCAAAACGCTTTTTCATAATTCCAAAAGCCTCCTTCGTATATTTAGCCTTCTTATTATATCTTTTTTCCTCTATACAATCAATGTTTTTATATCATTTAACAGATTTTTCACGACTTCCAGAATATCCGGATCTTTTTCTTTTCTGTTCTTATTTTTCTTTTCATAGAGAAAATAAGGTGCCAAATCCGTCTTAAACACAAGCTCTCCTTTTCTTCTTTCCAGGAGTTTCGGTATCTCTTCTACCTTTACCTTTGCTTTTTCGTACATGACAAGTTTCAGCACATTGCCTTTTTGTTCCACTGACGTGACATAGACAGAGTGTGCAAGTGCTTTAAGCCTCGCGATCAGAATCAGCTTCTGGACTTTTTTCGGGATATCTCCGAACCTGTCAATGAGTTCTTCCATCATATCGTCCATCTCCTCGTCTGTCTCGATGGCGGCGATCCGCTTGTAGATATCCAGCTTCTGATATTCATTCGGCACATAGGATGCCGGAATGAAAGCATCGACATTCAGATCAATCGTGGTAGTGTAGCTTTCGATCTCGTCCTCCTCTTCCCCGTTTTTCATGCTCTTGACTGCCGCGTTCAGCATCTTACAGTACAAGTCATATCCAACGGCCTCCATATGCCCATGCTGTGCTTCTCCCAGAAGATTCCCCGCTCCCCGGATCTCCAGATCCCTCATAGCAATCTTGAATCCGGATCCGAGATCCGTGAATTCCCGGATTGCTGCGAGACGTTTTTCCGCCACCTCTCTTAAAAGCCTGTCTCTCCGGTATAGAAGAAAAGCGTAGGCCATACGGTTGGAACGGCCGACTCTTCCCCGCAGCTGATAGAGCTGGGCAAGCCCCAGCTTGTCGGAATCGTGAATGATCATTGTGTTTGCGTTAGAGATGTCAAGCCCGGTCTCAATAATTGTGGTAGACACAAGAACATCGATATCTCCGTTGATGAAATCGTACATGATCCGCTCCAGCTGATGTTCTTTCATCTGTCCGTGGGCATACGCCACACTCGCCTCCGGCACAAGGTTCTGGATCTTTGCGGCGATCTCGGCAATATCTTTGACTTTATTGTACACATAATACACTTGTCCCTGTCGCGACAATTCTCGTGTGATAGCTTCCCGCACCATCTCATCCTGATACTCCATGACATACGTCTGAATCGGCATTCTGTCCATAGGAGCTTCTTCCAGGACACTCATATCACGGATTCCGATGAGACTCATGTGGAGTGTCCTTGGGATCGGTGTGGCTGTGAGTGTCAGAACATCCACATTTTCCCGCAGTTTTTTGATCTTTTCCTTATGTTGGACTCCAAATCTCTGTTCCTCGTCAATGATCAAAAGTCCCAGGTCTTTAAAACGGACATCCTGACTTAGGATCCGGTGTGTCCCGACAAGAATGTCCACCTGCCCTTTCTCCAGATCCGAGAGGGTTTTCTTTTGCTGAGAAGGCGTACGGAACCTACACAGAAGGTCCACTCTGACGGGAAAGTCTTTCATCCTCTGGATGAGTGTATTGTAGTGCTGCTGGGCCAAAATCGTAGTCGGCACAAGAAAAGCCACCTGCTTATTCTCCTGCACCGCTTTGAAGGCAGCCCTTATAGCCACCTCCGTCTTTCCGAATCCCACATCCCCGCAGATCAGACGATCCATGATCTTATGACTTTCCATATCCTTTTTTGTTGCTTCGATAGCAAGGATCTGATCATCTGTCTCCTCAAACGGGAACATTTCCTCAAATTCCTTCTGCCAGACGGTATCCGGCTCATAAGAATACCCTTCTTTCTGCTGCCGCGCTGCGTACAGCTTCACGAGATCTTTTGCGATCTCCTGAACCGCCTTTTTTACTCTCGTCTTTGTCCGTCCCCAGTCCTGTCCTCCAAGACGATTGAGCTTCGGCTTTTTTGCATCCGCACTTGCATACTTCTGGATCAGATCCATCTGTGTTGCCGGAATGTAGAGATTCCCGCCTCCCGCGTATGAGATCTTCATATAGTCTTTCTCAACACGGTCCACTTCCACTTTCTCTATCCCCTGGTATACACCGATACCATGATTCTCATGTACAACGTAATCTCCAGGCTTTAATTCTGTAAAACTGTGGATCTTTTCCCCTTCATATACTTTATGCCTCTTTTTTTTCCGGATTTTTCCGAAAATATCCGTTTCCGATATCACACTGAATTTCAGAAGCGGGTACTCATATCCGGTCGTCACATGCCCGTAAGAGACCATGATCTCTCCTGGTTTCACGAGCCGATCCAGATTTTCATCGTAGAAACTGTTGAGTCCATAATCTCTCAAATCTTCTGCCAGACGTCTGGCTCTCGTACGCGATCCGGAAAGCAAAATGACCCGGTATCCGCTGCGTTTCAGCCTCGCAAGGTCCTTCGTGAGCACCTCAAAACTACTGTTATACGGATTGACATTTTTCGCCTGGATACTATATGCCGCACGCATCTGAAATTCTTTTATTTTTACTTCAAGGGCTGTAAATCCGATGGACGGGAAAAGATTCAGCTCCTGTATGACATCCTTTATCCGGAAGATACAGATTGGTTCTCTCTTACTTTGAGCCTTTGTCTGTTCTGCATTTTTCCGGTTTTCCTCCGCCTGGCGCACTTCTTCCTCCACTTCACTTCCACGCTCTGAGAGGCGGAGAGGTTCATCCAGAAAAATAAGAGTTTCTTCCCGTTCAAAACAAGACAGAAACGATACTTTATCCTTATCATCTGACATTTCTCCGGCCGGGAAGACAGTGATTCTCTCCATATTTTCTACAGATCGCTGCGTATCCGTGTCGAAGGAACGGATGGAATCGATCTCATCATCCCAAAATTCAATCCGGACAGGCAGATCCTCTGTAAGCGGAAAGAAATCCAAAATTCCGCCTCGAACCGCAAACTGCCCTGGCCCTTCAATCTGTTCCTCTCTGCGGTACCCCATGGACACGATCGTCTCTTTCAGCTTTTCGAAATCCATAGTCTGTCCTACTTCCATGCAAAACACCTTTGCCCGGATAGCCTCCAGAGAGTCGACGGCATCCATCAAAGCGTCAATGGTAGTGATGACTGTAGCGCGTTCTTCTTCAAGAAGTGCGCGCATTACTTCCATGCGCTGCTTTGTCAGAAAAATACCTCTGATGTCTGCCTGATAAAACAAAAAATCTCTGGCTGGATAAAAGTACACATCCGGATCCAGAAAGCGATATTCCTCGTACACCTCTTTTGCACGTTCTTCATTGGAAAGAACATAGAGACTGCGTGTTCCATCCTCAGCCAGGGCGTAAGCAAGATGCGTCTTCTGGGAACCTGTACAGCCCGCAATCTGCAGCAAGCCCGTTTTTTGCTTTTTTGTTTTCTGAATGGTCTCAAATTCTGCCAGTTCCAGAAGAGGTTCCGTAAAAGCTTTCATCGAACGTTCTCCTTCCTTATCCTTTTCGGTTAAACCTATTCATGGCCTCGTCCACTTCGCCGCGGCCTGCCATGCTTACTGCCTGAACCGCATTTTCGCAGGCTTCATCCATGGCTTCCCTTTCTTCTTTTGAGAAATGTCCAAGCACATAGTCTGCAAGATCATACCCTTTTGGTTTTTCTCCCACGCCGACCTTCACTCTCATAAATACATCATGTCCCAAATGCGCAATAATATTTTTGATGCCGTTGTGTCCGCCGGCACTCCCTTTTTTGCGAATGCGGATTTTTCCCACATCCAGGCTGATATCATCGTAGACCACGATCAGTTCGTTCTCCTCATCGATCTTATAGTAATCCACAAGTTCCCGCACGCTTTCACCGCTCAGATTCATGAATGTCTGAGGTTTTGCCAGGATGACTTTCGTCCCGTCTATCACACCTTTTCCGATCAGCGCCCGGTGTTTTCTTGTGTCAACTGGTATATGGTATTCCTCCGAAATCCTGTCTATGACATCGAACCCAATGTTATGTCTCGTGCCTTCGTAGCGGGAGGATGGATTCCCCAACCCTACAATTATAAACATCTTTCTCATCTCTCCTTTTTTGCTGTCTTTCTATTGTAAACCAAAACCATCTCTTTGGCAACGGCGTTTCCCTACGTATTTATGTACATTTTTGCATGAGGATCCTTTTCCCATCATATAGTATAAAAAGGGAAATCCAAACAAGCGGAAATCATTTTACCAAAGGAGGCAATCTATCCCATGAGTTCCAAAACAAAGATCGTTGTACTTCACATGAAAGAAATAATCTACACCGCAGTGTTTGCGCTGCTTGGCATCCTGCTCATACTCATCCTGCTTTTCATGTTTCTCCCCGATGATTCCAAGGAGAAATCTTCTTCTAAAGAGTATATGCCAGGCATCTATACATCCAGCATTACATTGAACAACACACCACTCCAGGTGGAAGTCTCGGTAGATAAGCATCACATCAACTCCGTACGATTTTCCAATCTTGATGAGACGGTAACAACCATGTACCCTCTGATCCAGCCTGCCATGGAGGACGTCGCAGATCAGGTAGTAAAGAACCAGACCACCGACAATATCACATCCAGTTCGGAAGATTCTTATACTTCCAAACTCATCACAGATGCCATAAACGATGCATTAAAAAAAGCCGAGGAGAAGTGATCCCGGCTTTTTTTGCTTTCTTTACTTTGTCATACTACCCTTCTACTACCAGGTACTGTCCGCCAGGCAGTGAAAATACTTCCGATGCATCCTCGATCTCATCCAGTGTCATTCCATCCACATCGGCTCCGGACTCTTCCAGATATTCTTTTACTTCTTCCAGTGAATCCAGAACAACCGCCATACAGTCTTCCAAAAATGCTTCTGCTTCTTCCTGTGTCTCTGCCACCGGCTCATCAAAAAGCTGAGATTGCTTTTTTAAAAACGTCTGCAGACATTCTTCGCTGTACTCGTACATGCAAATCCCTCCTATTCCTTTTTTTCTTCTGTAAACGAGAGAAGTTCCTGCGGACGGTCTATGATCACATCCGCCCCCGCTCCTGTCAGTACATCTCTAGAACGAAAGCCCCAGCTTACACCAATCGTTTTCATTCCGGCATTTTTGCCCGTATGCATGTCCACATCGGAATCCCCGATATAAAGGCATTCCGATGCTTTTGATCCTGTTCTGTCCATGATCAGAAAAACTCCTGCCGGATCCGGCTTCCTTGGTATCCCTTCTCTTTGTCCCTGTACGTAATCAAACAACTCTTTGCCAAAAAAGGTATGTACGACATCCACCGCCTGTCCGTCCGGCTTATTGGACAGTACCGCCAGATGGACTCCTTCTTCTTTGAGCTTCATTAAAGTCTCCGTTATTCCGTCGTATGGCCTTACGCGGTAAGTGCAGTTTTCAGAAAACACTCTCCCGTATATTTGCATTGCCTCTTCAATCCGCAAAAGATCGGTATCCCCACACGCCTTCATCGCATTTTCCATCAGTACTCTTGCACCGTTGCCCACAAACATACGGCATTGTTCCATCGTAATGGCAGGTAACTTCATCTCTTTCAAAGTCAGATTGACCGAATAGGTAATGGACTCCAGTGTGTCCGTCAGCGTTCCATCCAGATCAAATATACAAGTCTTAATCATCTCTGTCGCCTCATTCCTGTTTTGGATTTTCTGTACACATAAAGCATAATATAACACAAGAAAAATTTCAACAAAAAAAGAAGAGACCGTATTCTTATACTCTGTCTCCTCTTCCTTTTTACACAAGATACTGCTTCATCGTTTTCAGGGCATTTTTTTCCAGACGACTTACCTGCGCCTGGGAAATATGAACTTCTTTTGCCACCTCCATCTGCGTCTTACCTTCAAAAAACCGAAGCCGGATGATGTATTTTTCCCGCTCATTCAAGTGCTCCATCGCGGCTTCCAAAGACAGGTCTTCCACCCATCTCTCCTCTTTGTTCTTCTTGTCACTGATCTGATCCATGACATAAAGTGCGTCTCCGCTGTCGTTATAGACCGGCTCATTCAGACTTACCGGAGCCTGAATGGCATCCAGTGCAAAAACGATATCTTCTTTGGAGATTCCGATTTCCTCCGCGATTTCCTGAACCGTTGGCTCTTTCAAATTTTTCTTCACATAGTTTTCCTTTGCGTATATGGCCTTGTAGGCCGTATCTCTCAAAGAGCGGCTTACCCGGATGGAATTGTTGTCCCTCATGTAGCGCCGAATCTCGCCGATGATCATCGGAACCGCATAAGTAGAAAACTTTACGTCCAGTTCCGTATTGAAATTGTTGACAGCCTTGATAAGGCCAATACATCCGATCTGAAATAGATCATCCGGATTTTCATTGCTTCCCGAAAAACGTTTGATCACACTAAGCACAAGTCTCAGGTTTCCTTTGATATATTCTTCTTTCGCCTGCTCATCTCCCGCTTTGATCCTGGCAAACAACGCCTCTTTATCCTCTTCTTTCAGAAGCGGGAGCTTTGATGTATTGACCCCGCATATTTCTACCTTGTTTGGCACCATTGTACATCCTCCTGCATCGGCATACTGCCGTTCTACTTAGAATGATGTACATACGCACAGTCTCTTATTCGATTTTCGAAAAAATAAAAAAAGTTTTTACCCTTGACAATTCTTCTTTCTCTAGTCGTTTCTGTCCCACTTGTCGGCCAGGTTTAAGATCTGACTTTCCAATTTTGCCAAATCTTTGTTGGCAAGTCCTTCGTTTTTCATGACCACTTCCATCAGACGTTTGGCTGCTGCCACAACACGGTTAAATACCATGTTTGCCCGGATCCTTGCCGGCTTCTCAGCTGCTTTCTTCGGTATCCGGATTCCTTCGCTTATAACTTCATCCTTCAAAAGATCCACACAGCCTCCGGAATAAGGCGCAAAAGCAGGGTACCCTAATGTCTCTGTGATCGTTTTTGCAAATTCATCTGTAACTTGATCTTCGCCGTGAACGACAAATACGTGACGAATTGGCGTCTCGAAGGCGGACAGCCAGTTTAAAAGTCCGTTCTTGTCCGCATGTCCGCTGATCCCTTTCAGAGAACAGATTCTTGCATTCACTTCCACGTTTTCTCCGAAAAGTTTGACACACTCGGCTCCTTCGATCAGCTTGCGGCCAAGTGTCCCTGCGGCCTGATATCCAACGAAGAGGATGGTGCATTCGTTTCTCCAGAGATTATGCTTCAGATGATGTCGGATCCTGCCCGCCTCACACATTCCGGATGCCGAAATGATGATCTTCGGGCGGTCGTCAAAATTAATCTGCTTAGATTCCTCCGTCGAAGTTGCAAGCTTAAGACCTGGAAAGCGCAGTGGATTGATCCCTTGCTTCACAAGTGCCAGCGCCTCCTCATCAAAGCACCCGTACATATTTTTGTTAAATACGTTCGTCGCCTCGATGGCAAGCGGACTGTCCACATATACTTCAAAATCCGGATTTTCCGGTATCAGTCCTTTCTCCTTGATCTCCCGGAGAAAATACAGTATTTCCTGGGTACGTCCCACAGCAAACGACGGAATCACAACATTGCCTCCTACGGCAAATGTCTCCCTCACGATCTTTGTGAACTCTCCTATGTAATCCGGTATCCCTTCTCCGTGGATCCGGTTGCCGTAAGTGGATTCGATCACGACATAATCTGCTTCCGATACATTGGACGGATCTTTGATGATTGGCTGATTGATATTTCCCACATCTCCGGAAAATACAATTTTTCTCGTCTCTCCATCTTCCGTAATCCACACTTCTATGCTTGCCGATCCAAGAAGATGTCCCACGTCATTGAATCTTACATCCACACCTTGGCACAGCGTAATTCTCTGTCCATAGTCACAGGGAGCGAACAATTCCATCGTATCGACAGCATCCTGCATAGTGTAAACAGGCTCATAAAGCGGCGCCCCGCTCCTCCTTGCCTTTCTGTTTCTCCATTCTGCTTCAAACTCCTGTATATGAGCACTGTCACGGAGCATGATGCTGCAGAGATCTGCTGTGGCAAACGTAGTTACAATCTCCCCTTTGAATCCTTTTTTTACAAGCAGAGGGAGGTTGCCGGAATGATCGATATGTGCATGAGTCAAAAGGACAAAATCGATCTCAGACGCGGATACCGGAAGTTCCTGATTTTCATAAAGATCAGGTCCCTGCTCCATTCCACAGTCCACCAGAATATTCCTGCCGCATGCTTCCAGAACATGGCAGCTTCCTGTTACCTCATGTGCCGCGCCGATAAACTTCAGTTTCATAAAATCGCCCCACTTCCTGTCATTGGTATTTGTAGATATTGTACCACTTTTCGGATTGATTTTCCTTATTTTTCTGAAATTTTATTCAAATTTTGCAATTTCTTTTTTCAATCTTACCATGATCTTTTTTTCCAGTCTGGAAATATAAGACTGTGATATCCCAAGTACATCGGCCACTTCTTTTTGCGTCATCTCTTCTCCGTCTGCTCTGCCAAGTCCAAAACGCATCTTCACGATCATCCTCTCCCTCTTCGACAGCCGCCCCACGGCTCTTATGAGCATCGTCTTCTCCGCCTCTGTCTCCATATCTTTATATATTGTATCCTCTTCTGTTCCAAGGATATCGGATAAAAGAAGCTCATTTCCGTCCCAGTCTACATTCAACGGCTCATCGATTGACACTTCCAGCTTCGTCTTGCTGTTTCGTCTGAGATACATCAAAATCTCATTTTCAATACACCGGGATGCATACGTGGCAAGCTTGATATTTTTCTCCGGATTGAATGTATTGATGGCTTTGATCAGACCGATCGTCCCTATGGAAATAAGATCTTCCACTCCTACCCCTGTATTATCAAATTTCTTGGCGATGTATACGACTAGCCGGAGATTATGCTCGATCAGCTGTTTTCTTGCATACTCGTTCTGCTCGGATCCAAGCTTTTCAATGGCTTTCGTCTCTTCTTCCAGTTCCAGCGGAGCCGGAAGGATGTCTGAACCTCCTATGTAGTGGATATCCAGTTTTTCCGGAAAAAGCCATGTCCGGACCGCAGGCAGTATTTTCTGCCGAAACGGATATGCAATTGCAAGATTCATTATCATTATTTTACCCCTCCTACTAAAATATCTGGATTTAAAATCATTTTGTAAATTCCATTCGCTGAGATCTTCGTGTCGGAAATTCCGATCCATACGTCCTCTATCGTTCGGTCTTCTTCTCCTGAAATATGTAGAGAATCAAACTTTACCAGAGGGAGAAGCCCATTTTCGTCCCCTATAGACCGACAACATATATACCGGACCGGCCGTTCTCCCTTTTCTGTCAGCAGATCCTTGACCGCTTCTTTCTCAACCACACAGACAGGATTACCTGTCTGGGGATCTTCCAGGTTATTTCCCGTATCAAAAAGTCCTGTAATCTCTGTCATTTTGTCTCCTATCCGAAGCTGGATCCTGCATGTATATGTCCCCATTCTCTGCATATGCCTCATAAGCTTCCAGATGATTCCAAGCAGCTCATAACTGATGACTGCAAAGAGAAAGAAGAGACTTCCTGTACGAATATATTGCCGGAAAAATCCAAAAATTCCTCCAAGCAAAAATCCCCCTGCATAAAGCATCAGGTACACACGCACAAATTGTCGAAGAGAACGGATGCGGAGCCCTGTCAGAATCATAGCGCTGTTTATAAGCAGATGAAAGCAGACCATCTTTACAACAGCAGGGAGCGGGACCGCCACCGTAAGGCAAGTCAGAAAGGCTCCCACAAGCGCCCCCGGTAAAATCCGTACGCGTGGCGAGTCAAAGACTGCTATCTTCCTGACTGCAAGAAGAAGGAGATAGTCCATCATAAAATTGATCAGGAACAACAGATCGATGTACACTTCGTAATACACGTCTTACCCTCTTTTCCTTTCGCTGCCAAATCGATTCTGTGCGAACAACCCATATTATAAAAAATGTGATTTTGAAAATTTGTCAGAAGCTGACAGAGAAATGATTTTTCTTTCGACAAAAAAATCCGAAATACTCTCTGCATTCCGGATTTGTCTGCTGTATTTTTGCTTTTTCAAGGCATGAAGTCTGACGCGATCGATTTCGTCGGATACATCCCAGGTTCTTGTAAAATCTCATATCCGGGATCCTTGCGTCCAAGCTGTACCGTCTCTCTATCCAGAACTATGATACAGTCGTAAGCGTCCACGATCTGTTCAATATTCCCCGAATCGATCTGTTCCGTCACATCCACGTTATCCGAATAGAGGAAATATCTTCCCACATACTGTACACTCCAGTCCGATACCTTTCCGCTCTCATCTGAAGCAGCTATCAGATATGTCCCCGTATCTCCCTGACTGCCCTCATACCATCTGTCTCCTGTGACAGATTCCATTATCCCAGGAAGAGAAGTTGTGTAAGACTCTCTGATAAATACAAGCCCATTCCATTCCGAATACAAAAAATTGATTCCTATCAGAAGAGTTGCAAGCACACCATATTGATAATATCGCTTCGTCTCCGGGGAAAAAAACGCCCGGTAAGGGCCCCTTTCATCGATTCCCACTGAAAACGAGTTCTCCAGATCCTGTTCTGCACACAGGAGGAGAATCCCTGCAAAAAGGGTCATGATACTGCAGGCGTATCGCTCAAATCCCGCCAGTCTGAGTGCTTCTTTCTCCGGCATGTCATACAGATACAGCCATAAAATTCCCAAATAATATATCAGAACCAGAATATCTGCAAAAATCAATGCTTTCCCAAGTTTCCATTTCTTTTTCAGCAAAGTCTTCACAAGGATAACAGCTATAACAGCGGCCAGATTACATAATATGAACACCTGAAACGCCCGGTCTGACAAGTCAAACGCCTCTTCCACAAACTCTTGGATGACCTGTCCATAAAGCTTTTTCGGAACTGCACCTGTCGTCTGCTGCCCAAAAGAAGCGCCAAACTTTCGGTTTACTCCGGCCAAACGCTCATTCACATGCAGCTGCCACAAAAAGAAAGGGAGCAAGGAAAAAGCGGCTGTAAGACTGGAAGCAGTGACCGTTTTTACACTTCGTTTTTCCTTTTTCCAATAAACAGACAGATAAAAAAGAAGCGGAACCAAAGCAAACAGAATTCCTGTATCTTTCACGATGACTGTAAATCCAAGAATCAGCCCCACAGTCACGGACGCTCTCATACATTGTTCGCCAAAACGCCAGACAGCCGCCATCGCTGCCATGGAAAGAAGCGGAAGGAGGAAATCAACCAAAAGATTGTTGATCCGTATTGTCAGGTTCAGATACGACAGCATGCAGCACCCCATCCCAAGAAAAGAATAACAAAGAAATCTCCTCTTTTCCCTGACAATTCCGAATACTGCCAGAAAACACGAAAAGAGAATGCTGTTCTGTGCAAGAAGCATGACTGACTGAGAGCGGCCGAGAAAGCGGCACACATAGTAAATAAAAAGTGAACATCCAGGCGGATAATCGCGAAAGGAGACAAGTACGCTGTCTGCCTCCGGCAGCGCATCTACAGAGAGCAAATATTTTACTATCAAAGCCCAGTGGGAAAAATTGTCATAGTGGAGAAGTCTCATGCTCAGGATCAAACTTCCGAAAACGATCGTTCCGGAAAAAAAACAAACCCTAAATGTATTCCATTTTGGCAGACAGACCTTTCCGTGTATCATCTGCCATCCAAAGCATCCCAAACCTCCCACATACAAAATCGAGGCCGTTGTTTTAAGGAACCCTAAAAGCGCTCCCGCATACAAGACAAGTCCCAGAGCCGCAATAACCGATATGGGAACAAAGAACGTCTCTTTCTTCTGTTTTTGAAGTCCGATATACAAATACCCTAAAAATGATAACAGAAATCCCGCTCCTTTTATCCATTCCATTTTATCGCACCCCCTTCTCCTGATTTTTTTTCCAGTCTTTCATCCGCATCCGGATATTTCGGCTTATTTCATCGTAGACAGTCATCCACGGATCGATCTCTTTTGGCAAGGAATGTTCTCTGTCATGAATGATCTGCATCCAGTTTTTCCTGCTTTTTTCTTCTTCCGGCTCCACCATCGCCGCATACAGATATTCCCCTTCCGTTTCTTTTTGGTATACCAGCCTGGCCGACAGAGACGTCTCATAAAATTCTGTCCTCACACGGATCCGGAATCGTTCTCCAGGGGCTATTTTTCGCATCTTTTCCATGCGAAACGCGATTCCTTCTTCTGAGACATCTTCGCTTTTTCCGTACAATACATCTCCCCGTATTTCAATGCGGACCTCTTCTTCTGCCCGGATCCGTTCGTATTTTCTTTTCGAATCCCTCCCAAGCATAAAAAATGCCGCATAGACAAGGGTAATCATATTGTGGAAGAGCCAAAATAAAATAACGCTGCTGTATACAAGTGCCATACCATATTTTCCGTGCACATATCGGAAAATGGCCGCCAGCGTAAGGACGATCAGTATCCCGTGAGGAATGATATAAGCAGCCGATGTCGTCCTCCCACGTGTTTTTCTCTTTTCCGTAACTCTAAATTTCTGCTGCCGGATGCCTATAGATTCGAGAAATACCGGAACAATCAGATAAGGGGCCAAAATCGTATCAATAACCTGACTCCAACGCATATTTCTTATATTGGTGCTTAAATATCTTACGGACATATTGTAAGTCAGGTAATATGGGAGCCAGAAACATAATAATTCCAGGAATCCACATTCCACAAGCTTTATATCAAATAGGGCAAACATGATGGGAGCCATGATGAATACCATCCGGTTAAAAAATGACCACCAGTACAGATATGCGTTCAAATAGGAAAGCCTCCCTGCCAAAGAAAGTTTTGTCGTGAACACCGCATTGGTATTTCGTATACTTTGAATCACTCCCCTGGCCCAGCGTCTCCTCTGGGCAATCATGCTTTCCACCGTGGTTGTGGAAAGTCCGGAAGCCAGCACCTCGGATGTGGCGTACGTGATATAGCCGGCTTTTTGCATACGCAGACTTGTCTCGAAATCCTCCGTAATGGTCCCATATGGAAAGCCGCCGATTTCTTGCAATGCTTCCCGTGAAATCACAGTATTGCTTCCTGTGTAGGCGGCTGAGTTGGAAGCATTTCTCATAATATTGATCTCTCTGGAAAAAAAGTCCTGTTCATTTGGTATATCTTTCTCTGAAAACAGATTGAACTGAAACAGATCCTGATTATAAAAACTTTGAGGAGTCTGAATAAGTCCGATTTTTTTATCCGGAATGAAAAAATAAGGCACTGTCTTCAGAAGAAATTTCCTGCGTGGTATCATGTCCGCATCGAACGTTGCAACAAGAGGAGAGCCCGTCTTGGAGAGGGCATGATTGTAATTTCCGGACTTTGCGTGCCGATTGTCCGAAAGTCCCAGATAACCGACTCCCATACTTTCGGCAAGCTTGCGTATCTCGGCTCTGTTTCCGTCATCGCAGATGTAAATGTGGACTTTCTTCTTATCCGGATATTCCAGGAAAGTACATGCGTTGACGGTCTTGTACAGGAGACGCGCCGGCTCATTATGTGTAGCGATCAGCACATCCACATCTGGATATTCTGTGTCCGGTAAAGACGGTAGGCACAGTTCACTCCCCTCCGTCCCCATCTTGCTGACCATCAACTCAAACATACCAAGAATCGTGACAGCTTCTGCTGCTGCAAGAAGGATACCTGCCGCCACCTGTACCTTTCCCTCCGACCACGGAATCGTACAGAAAAACCTCCAGATTAAATAATTGGCGGAAAATACCATAGTGCATAAAAACAAGAGCTTTCTTTTGGTCTCCTTCTTCATCTATTTCCCCTCGTTCCTTTCTGAAATACCCAGCTTTTCTGCATCCGATAGGACAGGAAAAAAAGGATCGTGTCGCATAGTATTTTCCCGCAAACCGGATTTACCGAGAAAAATGTAGTTACTGCAGACACAAATGCCGCAGAACCAGCTCCCAAAAACAAGCAAAGCAACAAATATCGCAGAAAAGAAGCTCCATCATCTTTACATCCAAAAACTCCAATCCTGTTTAAGATGTAGTTGGACATTGCAGATCCGGCCCTTGCAACATATGTAGCAACCGTAATCTGTAAAACTACCGCAAGGGATGTCTTCTCCAATATCTGTAAACTGATCCAAAACAATAGAAGATCCAGAAAGGTACAAAATATGGAAGAGAAGATAAAACGAAACAGCGTAGGACACAATACCTTTACTACACGGACACTGTCCCGTATAGGACGGAAATGGGAACCTGCATTTCCGTTCTCATAAATGGTACAGATTCTCTCTGTCCTTATCGGTATCTTCTCCCGGATACAGGTCAGCAGTGCCTGCATCTCATATTCAAACCGCTCACCTGGCACTTCCAGCATGACATCCAGATACTCTCCATCAAAGGCGCGCAGCCCAGTCTGTGTATCCCGCAGCCACTTACCGCTTTCCAGCCAGAACATAAGAGAGATCACCCGGTTTCCAATCCAGGAACGAAAGGGAATTCCTCCACGCGAAAAATCCCTCTCTCCAAGGATAACTCCCTTCGGCTCGTCACACATTTTTCCCAGTATCCGGAACACATCCACAGCTGCATGTTGACCATCACTGTCCACACAGAGGATTCTGCTCCCCTTACCGCCTTTTTCTTTTACGTAACCAAAGGCTGTCTTCAGCGCTCTTCCTTTTCCCTTGTTTTCGCTGTGAGTTAGTACCGTACATTTTTGCTTTGCCCGAATCCTGTCAAAAATCGGCTGATACCTGTCTCCTGATCCGTCATCCACTACAATGATATGTCCCTGTATTTTCCTGCAAAGCTCAGAAACGTAACTGCACAGTCTCTCCTCCGGTTCCAGAGCCGGTATGATGATATAAATTCCTTCCATTTTCCTACTCCTCTTCTGCTTTTTTCTCATTTTTCAGCTCCAACACTTTACTTCTTGGACAGTCCTTTCTGCACTGAATGCATTTTCTTTTCATACACGAAATCTTTTTGTAATTGACATAAAACCGGTCTTTCCCGAGATGTTTTGCAATATACAAAGCCGTATCCGCACAGCGGTACAGTTTTTCATAGCTTTTTATCGTTCCATCTACAGGTACGGCACCGATACTGACCGACACCCCATATTTTGCATAATAATTTCCAAGCGCAGCCCTCACAGACGTCAGGATTCCTTCAAATTTATCTTCCAATATCCCTTGGGATACCCGGTTCTGCACGAGTACGATAAACTCATCCCCACCAAGTCTCGCGATACAGTCAGTCTTGCGAAACCCTACGCTCAAACATTCAGCAAACCGTTCCAATATCCTGTCGCCTTCCGGATGTCCTTCCATATCGTTGACACGCTTAAAATTGTCCAGATCAAAAAGTACAAGTACCCCTGACGGATTCGGCTGCAGCAGATATTCCTCTACATGGCGTTCAAAACCATTTCGATTGTAAAGTCCGGTCAGCCTGTCGGATTTTGCCTCACTTTGAGCGACGGAAAGCTGATCTTCCATTCGGCTGATGCCTTCCGACTTACTGATATATCCTTTTTCCAGCTCCAGTATCGTCTCCACAAGAGCCTTCAGTTCCGGTATGCCAGCCTCCTCGATATCCGTATCATTTCCACCTTCCAGTATTCCCCGGATACTCGTCTTTACGAGTTCAAAATGTCCAAACAAATATTTTTTCAAATAAACTCTCACGATCACAATCGTAAGGACGCTGATCGTGCCGATTCCAATAAGACCTTCAAAAAAAGTCCATGCAATATCGCCGTACAGCTGACTTAAATCGGTAAATGCGGCAAGAAACATTCCTTCCTGTTTTGTGATGACCGTTCTCTGGTACTTTCCATTGATCCGCAGAAGAATGGGTTTATCTTCCTCCAACGATTCCAGGAGTGAAAGCAAATCTTTCGCATTTTCTCCTCCACTGATCCTGATTACCTGCTGATTGTTTTTTGTCATTCCCACGATCTTTCCGCTGTCTCTTCCAATAGCAATGACACTTGTATCATATTCTGTCGTCGCCTGCTTAAGTGTCTTCTCAATCAGTTCCTTTCGGCTTAAAAACTCCAGATTTTCTGTATCCATATCAATCCGCACGAATGAAAAATGTGGGGAATCTGATTGCACGATGACGTAGAAAGAAGAGGGGATTGTGTCAAATTCTGCCTGATCAATGTGAATATGGTAGGGCTTTCCGTCTTTTTCCAGCCAAAATTCCTCCGATTTTACCTGTTTTGCGCTTCTCTCCTTCATACTATCTTCTGTACTGCCTATCATTTTTCCCGAACTATCATATACGCTTATGGACTTGATTTCCATGAGCCCTTTTACTATATCAAGCCCACGGTCGAAAATCATCTGGGAATCGCTGGAAAGGATATATTCTACGGCCAGAGCACGATTGAGGTAATCATCTTTTAAAAGCTCCAGACGCTCTTCATACTCATTCGATGCATTGCGGATATTCGTCTCTACACTTCCCAAAAGTTGGCTCAAATACTGATAGTTTCCTCTTCTGCTCCTCTCATACAGGCTTATCGTAAAAAATAGAAGAATCAGGACTGTGGAAAACAGAAGTATGATGGCCAGTCTTCGATATAATTTTTTCATAAATTTTACCTCCTGTCAGTTCTCTTCGTGTTCCTTCCACGTCTGCTTTTTTCGCTTTTCCAAATACTGTTCTTTAGAAAGAGGCCGGTAAAAGTAATATCCCTGAGCTATGAAACAATGATTACGCACCAAAAAGCAAGCCTGCTCCTTCGTCTCAACACCTTCCGCCACAACTATCATCCGAAGCTCCTTTGCCATCCTGATCGTAGACTGCAAAATGATATTCATTTTTCTTATACCAATCAGGTTTACAAAAGACCTGTCGAGTTTCAGAACATCGAAATGTGTGTCCGCAAGCGACTGTAAAGTCGAACTTCCTGTCCCGTAGTCGTCCATTTCCACCTGAAATCCCATTTGGTGCAGGCTGTCAACCAATTTGTCCATCTCTTTCTTACCATGGCATTTTTCAGCACTTTCCGTAATTTCAAAAGATAGTTCCGCCGCATCTACCCCATATAATTTTGTCAGTTGACTGATCCTGTCAGCAATTCCTTCTTTTATAATGTGGAGTTTGGAAAGATTTACCGATACAATTCCCATAGAAAGTCCTTGATTTTTTGCCTCGCAGATATCAGCGCAGACGAGACGGACAACCTCCTCATCTAGCTCCACAATCTGTCCTGTCGCCTCGAAAACCGGAATGAATTTTGCCGGAGAAACCTGGGTGCCATCCTTTTTCTTCCATCGCACAAGAGCCTCGGCACCACAAATCATGCCTGTGCGCATATCCACTTGGGGTTGATAGACTACGTGGAATTGTTTTTCCTTCAGCGCTTCCTTAAAATCCATCTCAATATTTTTGGATTCAATCTCTTCTTTTACTATATCTTCATAGAAACTATATTTTTCAGTTATACTCCTTTTTGCTTTGTGCTTTGCTAAAACTGCGTTGCTGTAGATGATCCCAATATCCCCAAATTCACAGAGTGGACAAATACCAAACGACATTGTACACTGTACAATCCTTCCTTCATCCATCTCTTTTTGCACTTTTTTCCAAAAACATTCCAGTTTACAGCATACTTCTTCTTTTTTATTTCCTTTTATGACAGCCACAAATATATCGCTGTGATAGCGATAAAGTGCTTCCTCCGGCAATGTATTCCGGAAAATCTGATAAATCTTTCTCAAAACATCATCGCTTTTTTCTTTTCCATACAGAAGATTCATCATCTTGAATTTGTCCACATCAAAATTGACCAGATACCTGTCCTTCTTATCCTCACTGCTCAATTTGCTAAACTGCTGCCGAAAATAACGATAATTCCACTCTCCCAGCAGTCTGTCCCGAAATACGATATCCAGAATCCTTTTCTGAAATTTCTGATATACTGTCATATACATGACAGAAACCACTACGAGAAGTAAATACAAAAGCAAGACAAGCACAAATATATTTTCCTTCAGAGTCTTTGTGTGCCGATACAGGTAATCTTCCTGTACGTATGAGAGCAGTCTCCAGTTGTTGATCGAAAGGTCATGCTCACAAGCCATATAGGACTCTTTTCCCTTCTGAAACCGAAACAATGTTCCCTCTTTGGTTTCTCCGTTATCCGTTTCTTCCGTCAGGATAAGGCTTCCGCCTTTTCCGTCAAAAGACTGAATATTTATGAGGCGTAAAAAGTCCGAAGCACGGTAGACCGCAGAAACAACCATCTTTACCTCTCCGTCTTTTCGTACCGGCACAGTAAAAATATGGCCTTCTTCTTTCCCTCCCTGGGAAAGGCGTTTATCTGTCACAACCTCCTTGCCTTCCATGTTTTCCTTAAAGTAAGCTTGTCCGCTCAAATCAAGCACTTCTCCTTTTGTTGTACGGCACATTCCTTCTCTGTCAATGATCCCCATATTGTACATTCCCATATGCCGGGCATAACTTTTCAATGTATCCACGATACTTTCCGTATTTTCGTTTTCTGTCCTTCCGATTTCTTCAGCAATGGAGCGGAGCAGATTCTTCAGATCATAAAACCTGGTCTCCACAAGCTTGGCATTTTGTATGCTCACATTTTGCAGTGTATAGTCTGCCTGTTGTTTAACCGCTGACAATATTCTTCTCTGAAAATGAAAATACGTAAATGCACCAGCCAAAACGACAAGCAAAAGAACAAACGCCATCAGGATCTTTGCTTTTCTTGAAATCCGGACCGCATCTTCTTTTATTTCCTTCATAATTGATATCCTCCATAAAATCTGCTCCTTTTCACATTTAGAATGTCTCAGAGGAAGTTCGTCTATACAGAAAAAAGAGAATCTCTGATTTAAGACAACAAAAAAGCGCGCCCACTTTTGGCGGGCACGCCTAAATAATTTCACTTTTCTTTTTTATCTATCTCTTGAAGAAATCTGGAATCTTGATGGACTGCTCTTTTACCCTTCCTCCTGTCGCTGTCTGGGAAGTTGTCTGTGTCGGTACTGTCCGTGTGATATTGTCAGATGTTCTTGCAGTTCTTGGCTGCTGTGGCATGCGTGTTACTCTTCCCATGTCTGTCTTCGGAGAAGATGCCTGGGAATGTGTCTCGTTTGTCTCCGCAAACATAGAACTGTTCTGTTTTGCGCTTTCTATTCTGGATTTCAGTCTGGATCCGGAATTCTCCGCATTATGTAACCCTGTCGCAATGACTGTGATAGTAGCCTCATCCGTTCTTGATTCATCGTACATCGCACCGAAGATAATGTTTGCCTCTTCTCCTGCAAGTTCCTGTACATATTCTGCTGCATCGCTTGCATCCATCAAAGTGATATCTCCGGAAATATTGATAATCACATGAGAAGCACCGGAAATCGTCGTTTCAAGCAGCGGGCTTGCAACAGCCTGTTTTACTGCCTCCAGCGCCTTGTCATCTCCTCTTCCGTGACCGATACCGATGTGAGCGATACCCTTATCTGTCATGACAGTCTGGATGTCTGCAAAGTCAAGGTTGATCAGTGACGGTACATTGATCAAGTCTGTGATACCCTGGATACCCTGCTGAAGAACTTCATCCGCTTTCTTCAGAGCATCCGGCATTGTTGTCCTTCTATCGACAACTTCAAGCAGTTTATCATTCGGGATCACAATAAGTGTGTCTACATTTTCCTTTAATTTTTCAATTCCTGCAAGTGCATTGTTCATACGTGTCCTGGATTCAAAACGGAACGGTTTTGTAACAACACCTACTGTAAGAGAACCCTGTTCTTTTGCAATACGTGCTACAACCGGCGTCGCTCCTGTCCCTGTTCCGCCTCCCATACCGCATGTGACAAACACCATGTCTGCACCTTTCAATGCGGATGCAATCTCGTCTGCACTTTCTTCTGCTGCTTTTTCCCCAACTTCCGGCTTTGCTCCAGCGCCAAGACCTTTTGTGATCTTGTCTCCAATCTGCATCAGTGTTGGTGCTTTGCAGTATTGAAGTGCCTGCTTATCAGTATTGATCGCAATAAACTCTACTCCGGCAATCTGTTCATCTATCATACGGTTTACAGCATTATTACCGCCTCCGCCTACACCAACAACGATAATTTTTGCTGCAGCTTCTGATTCATTTGTCTTGATTTCTAACAAGAGTGTCTCCTCCTTTGTCATGCTTTATTATTTATACACCCACAAGTATATATATTTCTGCCATATATACAATATAATATAGTCTTTCACAGCAAATTTCAATAGAATTTTTACGAATTTTCTACTTTTTTTCAAAGCTGATCGTGTCTGTACTATCTCCAAAATGTTCGAGATGAAGCGTCCCTTTTTGTCCTTCCAGCATAGGAAGTATCGTTGGAAGTTGTGCTATTTTTTCCTCCGGATTCCCGCTCCCAAGCTCAACGCAGATTTCTCCAAAATACAGTGTGATATTTTCCCCGTCACAGAGAATCCTGTCACTGGCGAGCTCTTTCCTTTCCAGAAGGTCGATTACCTGGACAAGATATCCGAACACAGCGTCATCTTTTACCGAAAGTTTTTTTCCCTTGGACGCCTTCTTTACATCCAGTCCTTCAATCTTTGTGACGTCTTCCCTTAGTTCCTCCAGTATTCCAAGAACATATCCTTCCTCATCAAAATACACATATTTTCCATCTGATTCCACATAGCCGATAGGCGTCTTCTCTGTCACCTTTACCTGGATCGTCCACGGATTTTTCATGGTAAACTGTATCGACTCTGCCGTATCCGGAACCGGAAATGATCCAAATTTGGTCCTGGCAAGAAGAATCAGGGAATTGTCTGCTCCCCCCTGCTTCTCTATATACTGCAGTATTTCTTCTTTCGTAAGAAATGAATTTCCTGTAATATGGATCGTCCTGACCTGAAAAATCAGTGCCAGGGCAATCAAAAGAGCCACCACTCCAACGGCGGTTCCAAGTCTTATCAAAAGCTGTTTTCTCCGGGCTTTTTTCAGTCTTTTCCTCGTCCCGTCCCTCTGTGCGATACGATCGCTCATGGCTGTTCCTCCTTATTTTGTACTGTTTTACATCCATATTGTACATTGTAGACCAATGATAACTCTTATTTTACCAACTGGCTACACTGAATACAAGCCCCATTTCCACGAGAAGAAACACAACAGAAGTACCTCCGTAGCTGATAAACGGCAGTGTGATCCCAGTATTCGGGATCGTATTGGTCACAACAGCAATATTCAAAATGACCTGGATCATCATATGCGCCATAGCTCCCGCCGCAATAAGGGCGCCGAACAGATCTTTCGCATGGGTGGAGATCACAAAGAAACGCCATATGAGCAAAAGAAACAAAATGACAATAAAGGAGGCGCCTACAAGACCTAATTCTTCACATATAATAGAAAATATCATGTCATTTTGCGCCTCAGGTACAAATCCCAGTTTCTGTATACTGCTTCCGAGCCCTTTTCCAAAAAGCCCTCCTGAACCGATAGCATAAAGTCCCTGGAGTGTCTGATACCCTTTTTCGTACTTTTCCGGGTTCTGCCAGATAGCAATCCGCTCCAGGCGGTAGCTTTCCAGTGCCAGAAAGATTCCCATAAATCCACATCCAAGTACAGCCATCCACACAAACTGGGCATATTTAGGACTGGCCGCAAATATCAGTATCACAGCAATCCCAAGGATAATCACTGCGGTACTGAGGTTACTTGCCCCCACAAGTCCCACAACCGGCAGTACCCAAAGCATGATTTTCAGAAGTGTGCCAAGCTTTCCTATCTTCTTTACGTTTTTCGTTACGATCCATGAAAGAAAGATGATCAGCGCAATTTTGGCATACTCAGACGGCTGAAAGGAAAACGGACCCAGAGAAAGCCATCTCTTGGATCCGTTGTATTCATCTCCGACAAGCATTACGGCCACACAGAGCAACACTGCTCCGATGTATGCCGGCACTGCCAGTTTTTCCCACATATGGTAATCTGTTTTTGCCACTGCGTACATTCCTGCCAGTCCGAGTGATGTGGCAAACAGCTGTTTTTTCAAATAGTAAAAGGAGTCGCCGAATTTTGTCTTGCCATTATAGGCACTTGTACTGTAAAGGATGACAAGTCCTGTTATCACAAGTAAGAAAACTATGACCAGGAGAACTTTGTCAGTCTTTCCCTGGCTCCGTCTTTCCTCTTGTTCCACTCTATCCACTCCTTACAGAGATTTTACTAATTCTTTGAATTTCTCTCCCCGTTCTTCATAATTCTTAAACATGCCCCAGCTTGCACATGCCGGAGAAAGCAAAACGGCATCGCCGGACTCTGCGATCTCACTTGCCATCTTTACCGCCTCCTCGAAGGTATCTGCAAAGATAAAGTCATAAAATCCACATGCTTTGGCATCTTCTGCGATCTTCTGTCTTGTCTCCCCGATGAGAATCAGCTTTTTCACTTTTCCCTGAAAACTTTCAATCCACTCTTTGTACTCCGACTGCTTATCGTATCCTCCTCCGATGAGTACAGTCGGGCGATTCATCGCACAGATTCCACGGATCGCGGCATCCGGATTGGTTCCTTTGGAATCATTGTAGTAAGCTACCCCGTATTTTTCTGTCACATACTCAATCCGGTGTTCCACACCCTGGAAATTGCGGATGACAACGCGGATAGTTTCCATCGGTACCCCGTAGAGAGCCGCCATAGCTACAGCAGCCATCACATTTTCGTAGTTGTGTATTCCGAGCAGTTTCAGTTCCTGTACATCGCACACTTTGACCGTTTCAGGGTTCCGATATACGATGGCTCCATCTTTCAGATAGATTCCTTCTTCCAGTTCTCGCTTGCTGCTGAAAAAGAACGGTTTTGCACTCAGATTTTTCCCAAACTCACGCAGAACTTCATCCTCATAATTCAGCACACACGCTTCCTGCTCTGTCTGGTTGGATGCAATCGCTTTTTTTGCCGCGATATAATTTTCCATCGTATGGTGCCGGTTCAAATGATCCGGCGTGATATTCAATATAGCACTCACTTTCGGGCGGAAACTATGGATCGTCTCAAGCTGAAAACTGCTGATCTCCGCAACGGTTATTGCCTTTTCCGTCATCTTCATAGCTTCCAGCGTGTATGGGTTCCCGATATTACCCACTACATACACTTCGTCTGCATACGCTTTCATGATCTCGCCCAGAAGTGTCGTTGTCGTCGTCTTTCCATTGGTACCTGTGATCGCAAGCACATCTCCCTTTCCGCAGCAGTACGCAAGCTCCACTTCGCCCCAGATCGGAATATTCCTTGCTCGCATCTTTTCAACAACCGCAAGGTCCGTCGGAACTCCGGGACTCATAACAACAAGATCCAGCGTATCCATCACTTCTTCCGGGAGTTCTCCCAGGAGAATCTGTGTCTTTGCATACTCCGGAAGACGCTCTTTGATGTCCTTCGCATTCAGATTCTCATTTCCGTCATATAATATCGTGGCGGCACCTTTCGCGTCCAAAAGTGTTGCCGCACCGATCCCGCTTTTCCCAGAACCGAACACAAGTACCGTCTTTCCTTTAAATTCAAACATTTCGTCTCCGTCCTTTCGTACCTTAGATCGCCATCAAAGCAATCAGACATAAGATTGCGGTCACAATGGAAAACACTGCGACTACTCTCGTCTCCGACCATCCACACAGTTCAAAATGATGATGGATAGGAGCCATTTTAAAGATTCTTTTGCCGCCTGTCTTTTTAAAATAAGTAACCTGTATCATAACAGAGGCCACTTCCACAAGATAGACAAGCCCTACAATGATAATAAAAATCGGCATCTGCAGCATATATGCAGTGGACGCCACAAAACCTCCCAGTGCCAGAGAACCTGTGTCCCCCATAAAGACACTGGCCGGGTATACATTAAATAGAAGAAACCCAAGCAAAGCTCCTACAACTGCGCATGTGATTGGCTCAATCCCGCTCTTCGTCCCAACAGCTACCACAGTAAAAAATGTTGCTACGAGAACTGTCACACTGGATGCAAGTCCGTCCAGTCCGTCTGTGAAATTGACTCCATTTACCGTACCGATCACGGCCACAAAAAGCAGCGGTATCGCTACCCAACCAATATCCCAGTATTTTCCTCCTGAAAATGGTATCAAAAGTGTAAGCGGAATATTCGTCACTTTCACAAGATAATAGGCAAAAATTGCCGTTACTACGATCTGAAGCGCAAATTTCTGCTTTGGATAAAGTCCATCTGAACGCTTCATCACAACCTTCAGATAATCATCCAGAAATCCGATGAGTCCGAATCCAAGTGTCACAAACAGGATCGGGATAATTTTGGGATAATCTTTCACATAGAGCAGAGACGTGATCACGATCGAAGCAAGTATCATGACACCCCCCATCGTCGGCGTCCCTGCTTTCTTCAGATGAGACTCCACCCCTTCTACCCGTTCAGTCTGTTTCATCTTCATCTTCCTGAGTATCGGAATCACAATCGGTCCCATGACAACACTTAACCCAAAGGCTACCAGTACCGGAATTACAAACGTATAATCCATATCCACACCTCTTCATCCTTCTGTTTCTAAACAGGCACAATGCCTGCGTACAATTATACCGTATTTAAGCTTTGTTTACAAGAAATTCCCCCTTATTTTTCACTTTCTGCCGTTTCCGGTCTTCTCAATCCCAAGATACGGGAGAACTGCATCAAAAATCTGCCTCATGACCGGAGCTGCTATCGTCCCTCCATAATAGATTCCCTGCGGATTGTAAATGATACACATTCCCAGCACCTGCGGATCATCTGCCGGGGCAAATCCCAGAAACGAGGAGATATATTTGTTGGCGCTTCTCGGCAGTGTCTGGGATGTGGCTGTCTTTCCCCCAATCTTGTATCCTTCGATATAGCCATTCTTTCCGGATCCTTCCGATACCACGCTTTCCAGAATTTTCTGCATTGTCTCGCATGTCTCTTCTGACACGATCCGTTCTTCTTTTTTATAAGGAAATTCTTTTATCGTCTTACCTGTTTCTGCACTCTTTACCTCCATACCAAAATGAGGAGTAATCCGTTTTCCGCCATTAATGAGAGAACTTACCGTAGCTGCCATCTGGATTGGCGTAACCTGAAAAGACTGTCCAAATGACATGGTTGCAAGCTCTACTTCCCCAATGTCTTCTCTTCGGTGCATGATAGTTCCTGCCTCCCCCGGCAGATCCACCCCTGTCTTTTCCATGAGGCCAAACTGTTCAAAATAATCACAGAACCGTTCCGATCCAAGCCTTTGCCCAACCTCCATAAACACCGGGTTGCAGGAATTTTGAACCCCTTGAACAAAAGTCTCGCTTCCGTGTCCTCCTGCTTTATGGCAGCGGATTCTGCGGTCTTCCACGATCTTATATCCAGGGCAGAAAAATTGGTCGTCCGTCTCCACAACTCCCTCCTCCAGGCTGGCGCTTGCTGTAATGATCTTAAAAACAGAACCGGGTTCATATGTATCATTGATACACCCGTTTCTCCACATTTGGTTGAGAAGTTCCTGCTTTTTTTCATCATCCATCTGCACATCGCCTCCTGTGTTCAGCTCAAATGGCTCATTTAAATTGAATTCCGGATAATTAACCATAGCCAGTATTTCTCCGTTCTGCGGATTCATCAGAAGGATTGCCACTTTGTCTGCCTGCTTTTCTTCCATAACTTTCTGTGCCATCTGCTGAGCGTATTCCTGTATATTATAGTCCAGACTAATCCGGAGCGTGTTCCCTGCCCGGGGCTCAATCCGGTCTTCCGCAATGTCTGGAAGTTCAATCCCTCTGGCGTCTGTCGTAGCCAGGATCTTTCCATTCTCTCCTTTCAGGTAATCTTCATATTTTACTTCCAGCCCTATGATCCCCTGATTATCTCCCCCTGTAAATCCCAGAACCTTACTTGCCAGTTCTTCATACGGATAATACCTTTTGAAATCCTCATCGACTTTTACCCCTTCAAGCTCCATCTCCCGGATTTTGTCTCCTGTTTCCTTATCCACATTCGTTTTTACCCGCTCCATGGAAGATACTTTTTCCACTCTTTTCCTTACTTCTTTCTCTTCCATCCCAAGTGTATCCGAGAGTAATTTTATGACCTTCTCGGGCTCTTTGATCTGACTGTGTATGACAGACACCGTACACACCGTCCTGTTAGTCGCTAACACTTTCCCGTTTCTGTCTACAATCTCTCCTCTTGCCGCCTTAATATCTCTTTCTCTTTCATGGAGAGCCTCCGCTTTTTTCTGATAATATTCCGCTTCAAAAATCATAAGATAACAAAGCCTTCCAATCAGCCCCACGATCATGATGACTGCCAGCGCAAATACAATACAGATTTTTCTTTTATTGTATGTTTTGTTCTTCATACAAAAAACCTCACAGAAGCGATTAATACAGATTATTAATCCTTTTGTGAGGTTATTCTTTTTTATTGCGTTTGTTCTGTTTTCGTAATGTTAAGATACGGGAACGCTTCTTTCATGATATCAGCCGCAAGACCGGTAGCCAGATAGCTGGCTGCCTGCTGTTCCAGATTTGGTTCATCTACAACAACATAGATCATGATCTCCGGATTCTCCTGAGGTGCGTATCCGATAAAGGAGTTTAAGTTCTTCCCCTCGCTTCGTGGATGTTTTTCGGCAGTCCCTGTCTTTCCGCCGATCGCATATCCAGCCACTTGAGCGGATTTTCCGCTACCTTCCTCTACAACACCCAGCATATAATCTTTCAGTATCTCGCCTGTCTCTTTTGATATTGTCTTCTTTGCCAGAACAGGCGTCTTTGTGTAGACTACATCTCCGTTGGCATCCTGAATCTCTTTTACCACATATGGCTCATAATAGTTTCCGCCGTTTATGAGAGAGCAGAAACCTGCTGCAAGCTGTGTCATCGTCACATTGAAGTTCTGTCCGAAAGAGTTTGTTCCAAGGTCGATCGGTTTCATATTTTCCGGAGAATAGAGAAGGCTCGATGTATCCCCTTCTCCTGGGAGATCGATCCCGGTATATTCGCCAAACCCGAAAATATGCTGATATCTGCTGAAATCTTCAGCCCCCAGTTTTTCGGCGATTTCCATCATACCGACATTGCAGGAGTTCTCAAGCACCTGTTTCAGCGTCTGTGTTCCATGTCCGCTTGTAGCAATACATGCTACCGGCTGCGGCACGCCATCGTACTTGTACGACCCACCACATACAAAAGTCTCATTCCCGGTCAGTTTCCCAGTCTCAAATCCTGCTGCCATCGTGAAAGGCTTCATAGTGGAACCCGGTTCGAACGTATCACTGATGCAGAAATTCCGCCAGAGAGCATTCATAGCATCCAACTTTTCTTCTTTGGACATTGCCTCCAGCTCCTCATTTGTATAGTACTGGCTGAGATCTCTCGGATTGTTCAGGTCAAAATTCGGATAGCTCGCCTCTGCGAGAATCGCTCCTGTATTTGGATCCATCATGATGACAGCTGTATTTTTCGTGCCTTCTCCTTCGTACGCATTGTCTTTGAGCCGATCATTCAGTTCTTTGATATGCTTTTCCACAATGGCCTGCAGATTCACATCAATGGTCGTGACAATGTTATTTCCGTCCACCGCATTCTGAATCACATTTTCGGAGTCTGAATCTGAATTCAGATATCCCGTTTTTCTTCCGTCTGTCCCGTTAAGTTCTTCGTTATAATATGCCTCCAGTCCAATGGTTCCCACATTTCCGGAAGATGTATATCCGATCACGTCCGACGCAAGTGTGCTGTATGGATATTTTCTTACATATGTATCTTCCAGGGTAACCGCTCCGATCATTTTATTTTCGTTCTCCAGCTTTTTAAATGCCTGCCCTTCTTCATAGCCAGCATTTTTGATCAGTGTCAGATATCTGTTTTCTTTCTCCTCCTGAATCTGCTCTCTAAGCTGTGTCTCCTCAAGGCCGAACGCTTCACACAGTGCATCGACAGTCGCATCGATCATCTGATTTTTATACTGTTTCTTTGTTTCCAACAGCCCTTTCACATCCAGAACCACGTTATACGTCCTCTCACTGGTAGCTATCTTTGTCCCATTGGTGTCCAGTATATCTCCCCGTTTAAATGGGATCGTCTGGCCTGTATTACGGATTTGACTCATTACCTGTTTTTTATATTCTTTTCCGTTAACGATATTGATAAATGCAGCCCTTCCCACAAAAAAAACAAAAGCCAGTATGATTGCCGCAAACACTCCTACCAGCTTAATCTGCATTTTTTTAGGAAATTTTCTGTAAAGATTTTGATATCTGCCCTTTCTTTTCCTCTTAGCCATGCACTTCACCTTTTCAATTTTGCATTAATTCTCATCTACAATCCCATCTTCAGGGATATTTTCATATTTTTTGATGTAGTCATCCCCCGGACTCTGGTATGTAACTACCTGGGAAGGATCTGCATACACCATTCCAAGTTCTTCTGCTCTCTTCCGTATTGTCTCTAACGTGATGGAATTTGTGATAAAATTATACTCTGACGCATTACTCTCACGGATTTCCGATATATCCGTCCGAAGCTTTTCAATAGTCCTTGACTGTCTGCTAAGATCCGCACGTACTCCTATATACTGAAAACAGACGAACAGTGCAATCGCTGCGGCTGCCCCCAGGAAAGATACATATCCAAATCCTAGTTTCATTGCTCTTTTCTGATTTTTTCTCGTTTGTCTACTTACCTTCTTCTCTTGCTTTTTTGGGGCTGCCGGAATATCTACCTCCGGTATCGCCTGCCCCTGCTTTATCGTATTGCCATCATAAACATACAACTGTCCGCGTATGTTTGCTGTTCTTCTTTTTTCTCTTTCTATCATACGCGTTACCTCATTTCCTTTGCGAGCTTCGTCGTTCTTTCCCCGCATATCTCCTAAATATGTTCAAAAATGCGAAGTTTTGCACTCTTGGAACGGCTGTTTTCCGCCAATTCTTTTTCGCCCGGCAGTATCGGTTTTCTGGTAATAATCTTCCCTTTGGATTTTTTTCCGCACACACAGACCGGGAAATGGCTCGGACATGTGCATGGATTTTCATTTCTTCTGAATGCTTCTTTTACAATCCTATCTTCCAGCGAATGGAACGTAATGATACAGATCCGTCCGCCTGTATTTAACATATCAATCATGTCATCCAACGATTCCCGAAGAACAGTCAGCTCCTGATTCAATTCAATCCGGATTGCCTGAAAGGTTCTTTTCGCAGGATGCCCAGACATTTTCTGATATTTCATCGGAATGGCACTTTTTATGATTTCACTAAGCTGTAAGGTGGTTTTAACCGGACCTTTTTCCCGTTCTGCCACAATATGTTTTGCTATATTCTTTGCAAAACGGTCTTCGCCGTAATCACGGATGATACGAAAAAGGTCCATCTCACCATATCCATTGACAATGTCAGCCGCCGTCATCGTCTGACGCGTGTCCATGCGCATATCCAACGGCGCATCCTTTGTATATGAGAATCCCCGTTCCGCCGTATCCAGCTGATAGGAAGATACGCCCAGATCAAGGACGATCCCATCTACTTTGTCAATGCCTGATTCCCGGAGCCGCAACTTCATATCACAATAGTTGCTCCTGACTATTGTAACTCTCTCCCCGAAGTCACGTAATCGGATTCCGGCAGCCTCGATAGCCGCCTCATCCTGGTCTATTCCGATAAAACTCCCCTTGTTGTTTAACCGCTTACACACTTCATAAGCATGTCCGCCTCCACCAAGCGTTCCATCTACGTAAATGCCGTCTGGCTTGATGTTCAGACCATCTACGACCTCTTCCAATAATACTGACTTATGCTCAAATGTCATGGTTCCCTCCATTTGTGTCATTGTTAAATGCTAAGGCCCAATTCTTCCATGTCACTTGCGATATCTTCGATATCCATCTCGACTTCAGCATTATGTTTATCCCAGGCCTTTTTGTCCCAAATCTCTATTTTATCCAGGACACCTGCCAGAACGACTTCCTTTTCCAATCCGGCATATGCTCTAAGGGCAGAAGAGATAAGTACCCGACCCTGTTTGTCGAGTTCCCCGTCAACTGCGCTTCCAAGAAAAAAGCGTTTAAAGTCTCGGGCTTTTTTGTTTGTAAGTGGCAAGTTTCTGAGTTTTTCTTCAAAAGCACTCCATTCGTTATCCGGATACACAAATAAGCAGCCATCCATCCCCTTCGTTATCACAAAATGTTCTCCCAGACTTTCGCGAAATTTTGAAGGAATGATCAACCTGCCTTTTGCGTCAATACTGTGATTGAATTCTCCGTTTAACATCAGGAATCACCTTCTCTTAAAATGGCATGATTCTTTCAAACCATTTCGTACCACTTTTCTCCACTTTCTACCACTTGAAACCATTGTAACCCACTTCCCTCGTCATTTCAAGCCCTTTTTGGAATTTAAGATTTTTTTAAGGGTGGAAAAAAGCGGAAAAAAAGAGACTGCGTATAACACGCAATCTCTCCCGTTTTTTCGACAATATTTACTCCTGACTTAAGCCCTGGAGATACTCATCAAATGCTGTATAATCTACTGTCACTTCTTCTCTCGGACGGCTCTCTTCAATCTTCTCATATGCAGAGTAACCAATCCATACGCTGATCAGAGCAATGATGATCAGAGCGACAGCAAGCTTCAGATAATTTAAAAACTTTTTTCTCTTCTGCTGCTTCTGGATCTGTCCTTTATATTTTTTATAGGAATCTACTTTTGCCTGGCTCATATTCTCTAACTCCTTTTGCACTCGACTGGTACTTATCATACCACACTGCCCGATGAAATACAAGAAAAAGAGCCTTTTTTCACACTTCCGACACACTTCTTTATCTAGACAGCGATGATGACACCCCCGTCATTGGCGTAGAGACTGCTTACTCCTCTTGTGTCAAGGATAATGATCTCTTTTACATTTACTTTTTCAAGAAGCATCTTTTTTACCCCTTCTGCCCGTTCCCGGCAATTACAGTGTGAGATGGCAAGTATCTTTTCCTCTGGATTTTTCAGCTCCTCGACTACCTTATCTACCATCTTCACAAGCGCTTTTTTGATTCCTCTTGCCTGCCCGTGCTGGATGATGACTCCCTGCTTTGTAGCTCCCATAACCGGTTTGATATTTAAGACCGTGGCCGCCAGTGCCTTCAATCCTGTAAGTCGTCCATTCTTTCTGAGTGTCTCCAGTGATTCCAGCACAAAATACGTATTTTGGCCGTCGATATAAGCTTCGACTGTATCGATAACCTCTTGGAAAGACATCCCTTTCTCTTCGCATTCTGCAATCTTCTGTGCGATCAACGTCTCTCCCACGGAAGCAGAACGGGAATTAAAAATATAAATCTTTTTTTCTCCGTACTCTTCATAATACAGATTCTTTCCCAGCACGGCACTGTTGTACGATCCGCTCAATTCGGCAGAGAGTGTTACAGCATAGACATGATCTTCCTCGCCTCTGAATGCTTCCATATACGATTCCGGAGACGGACAGGATGATTTCGGACACTCGCTGCTTTTTGCCACTCTCCGAAGAAAATCTGCCTGATCAAAACTCTCGTCGTCAACGATCTGATGTCCGTCCACTTCCAGAACAAGCGGTGCGGTAAAAAATCTTCCGGTTTTCTTCATATTCTGAGTCAGTTCTCCGCAGCTGTCAACTATCACTTTATAGCTCATATCTATTCCTCCCACATGATATTGTGTGTTGTTTATTTCTATTATATGTAGTTTTTAATACTACTTCTTTATCTTAACACAAATCTTGCGGAAAAGAAAGGATTTTATGACTGAAATCGGATTTGCCGTGATATGTTCAGTGCGATCCCCATTTCTCCCATCAAAAATACAACAGATGTTCCTCCATAACTGATAAAAGGAAGCGTGATCCCAGTCGTTGGAATGACATTCAATACAACTGCCACATTCAGAGCGACCTGAATCGCGATATGTGCAAAGATTCCGGTAGCTATCAGAGAACCGTAGAGATCCGGTGCGTTCTGCGCAATAAACATCAGCCGGTACAAAAGCATTCCAAAAAGCACAAGGACGACGATCAAACCAAAAATCCCAAGCTCTTCACAGATGACAGATAAAATCATATCATTCTGCGGTTCCGGAATAATCATTTTCTGTGCACTGCTGCCAAGCCCTTTTCCAAAAAGTCCTCCGCTTCCGATAGCCAGCAGTCCCTGCATCGTTTGGAACGCACCACTTTGCGCGTATTTTTCCGGGTCCACCCATGACAGGATCCTCTGAAGCCGGAAGTTGCCGCTGGATTCCAGAAGCCGTCCAATAATCTGTCCCGCTATCAATCCTCCTACTACCAGAATTCCAAACGCAATGGCAATTTTTTTTGACTTCGGATATACGACAAAAAATACAACACATGTAATCCCCATGACAATGATGGCTGTGCTCAGATTGTCTGTGAGGAAAAATACTCCCGCTGCTGCGATAACTCCCCATGTCAGGACATTGATCATTCCTTTTTTTGTGTATGCTTTTTTGCCGATGGCACATATGACAAAAGGGATAAAAATGATGACTGCAACCTTCGTGAATTCTGCCGGCTGAAGCTGCTGGTCAAACGGCAGCCTTAACCACCGTCTTGCCCCATTTCGTTCAAGTCCAAGAGGCGTCTTTACAAGTGCCATGAGAATGAGCGAAGCAAAGTAAATAGCCTTTGCAAACTTTGCATAAATATGGTAATCGATCTTTGTCACAAAATACATCCCCACCAGACTGACACTGCTGAATAGAATCTGTCTCTTAAAATAGAAAGCAGCATCTCCTCCCATGTTTACCTGGGCGTCATATGAACTGGTACTATACAGCATGACAAGCCCAAAGCAAACAAGAAAGAGCAGTACAGCCATAAGTCCGTAATCAAAATATTGGTATTGCATCCCCGTTCTGGAAGATCTCTGGAACCGTATTTGTCTTCTTGCTTTCTGACGTCCGTTCATTCTTCTACACTCCCCTGTCTGTTTCGATAATGGTTTTATTATAGCCGGATTATCCTTGAAAAACAACCCACAACCTTGTAATTGCCTTGTAACCTTCCCGCTATTTTCCCATATGATAATCTTAGAAACTGATGAAAGGAGTTTTCTTATGCAGAATTATTACCAGCGCCCTCCGATGCGTTCTCCGTATCAAAATCAGAATCCTGCCGGCTGCTGTCAAAAAAAATCCTGTACAGAAGAATTGAGAAAAGAATTTCCGGTAGCAATGGCTTACGTACCTTGGCAGAAATTTGCCGCACCATACCCGGTCTGCAAAGCCTTTGTTCGCGGTACGATTTTTGAAGAACTTGACAAACCGTTTCTTGGGAAAGGAGGCTGCCGCTCATGAAAGAATTTTCTTCCCGCAAAGACCTCTTGAACCATATTAACACCGTAAGTTTTGCCGTTAACGATATCCAGCTTTACCTGAATACCCATCCTGAGGACACGGAAGCTCTTGCCTATTTCCACGAATACAAAGAAAAACGGGTAAAGGCTTTGAAAGAATATGCCACATGCTATGGCCCTCTGACCATAGACACTGTGGATGCTTCCGCATGTGACCGTTGGAACTGGGTCAACGAGCCGTGGCCATGGCAGGAAGGAGGATGCTGATTATGTGGAATTATGAAAAACGACTGCAGTTTCCTGTAAAAATTTCAAAACCAGATCCAAAAGCTGCTCAGATCATCATTACACAATTCGGGGGGCCGGACGGGGAACTGGCCGCTTCCATGCGTTACCTCTCCCAGCGTTACACGATGCCATACAAAGAAGTTACAGCAACTCTTACCGATATCGGAACCGAAGAGCTGGCTCATATGGAAATGATCTGTGCCATCGTCCATCAGCTCACGCGAAATCTGACACCAGAGGAAATCGAACGATCTGGTTTCGGGACATATTATGTGGACCATACCCTCGCTCTCTGGCCGCAGGCCGCAAGCGGAACTCCGTGGACTGCCACTGTATTTCAGTCAAAAGGCGATCCTATCACAGATCTTCATGAGAATCTTGCAGCAGAACAAAAAGCCCGCACAACATACGACAATATCCTGCGCCTTGTCAATGATCCGGATATCATCGCACCGATCCGGTTCCTCCGTGAAAGGGAAATTGTTCACTACCAGCGCTTCGGCGAGTCTCTACGGATCGTGACCGATCATCTTGACAGCCGAAACTTCTATGCACTCAACCCGGAATTCGATAATCCGGCCTGTCGATAACAGATTTCAAAAAAAGAATGTGTCCAAAATGGGCACATTCTTTTTTTACATTTTCCTACCTGCTTGCCTCAAATCCAAGATCATCCAGAAGTTCCACCATCTCGTCCATCTTGCTCTCGTCTTCCAGATAGACGCAATTTTCTTCCAAACTTACCTTTCCTTTAATTCCATCTGATTCCATCGCTTTTGTGATACGCTCCACACATTTTTCGCAGTGCATCCCTGTCACATTTAGTTTCATCACTGTTTAGTCCTCCTGTTATTTCATAAGTTTTTTAATTGTTTCACATAATTCATCCACACATTCGTCATTCCCCGCCCTTATATTGTTAACGACACAGGAATGAATATGTTCCGAAAGAAGCATTTTGTTAAACCCATTGAGAGCCGCCTGGATCGCCTGCACCTGTACAAGAATATCCACACAATACCTCTCTTCTTCCACCATTTTCCGCACCCCGCGCACCTGGCCTTCGATGCGGTTCAGCCTGCTGATCATGTTCTTTACTTCTTTTGCGTCACGGTGTTTGATCTTCTCTTGTTCCATTCTTCTTCCTTTCTTAGTTTTACAATTTCAGTGTCCTCAGTCTGAGCGCATTGCTCACAACGCATACTGAACTAAGCGACATGGCAAGTCCACCGATCATAGGATTCAGAAGCATTCCGTTGATCGCATACAACGCTCCTGCCGCAAGCGGAATCCCAAGACTATTGTAGAAAAATGCCCAGAACAGATTCTGCTTGATATTTCTGATAGTCGCCTTGCTCAAGTGGATCGCCTTATACACATCGTTCAGATCCGATTTCATAAGGACAATATCGCTGGAATCAAGCGCGATGTCGCTCCCGCTTCCGATGGCCACTCCGACATCCGCCTGTACGAGAGCCGGGGCATCGTTGATTCCGTCTCCTACCATCATGACACATTTATTTTCTTTTTGCAATGCCTCCACAACATTTGCCTTATCTTCCGGAAGCACCTCTGCGATGACTTTGTCGGCGCCTGCCTGTTTTCCGATCTCCTGGGCAGTCAGTCGGTTGTCTCCGGTCAACATACATACTTCGATTCCCAACTCTTTCATCTTCCGAATTGCTTCTTTACTCGTCTCTTTCATCTTATCCGCCACGCTGATAAGCCCTTCCACCTGTCCATCTGACGCGACGAACATCGGAGTCTGACCCTTTTCCGCCATCTGTGCGGCTTTTTGCGCATATATGCCAAGGTCTATATTCTGCGCATCACACAGCTTTTTGTTTCCGATATAAAACCGTTTCTTCTCTCCTCTCCATTCCATTTCCGCCCAGATTCCCTGTCCTGTCACACTCTGGAAATCGTCCGGTTCTGCAAGAGACATTCCTTTGTCTCGGGCATACTCAACAATGGCCTGTCCGAGCGGATGTTCGGATACCTGTTCACAGGATGCCGCGATAAACAGAAGTTCTTCCGTTTTCATCTTTTCTGTGTGGATCTCCTGGACTGATGGTTTCCCTTCCGTGATCGTACCTGTCTTATCCAGAATAACCGTATCTACTTTATGACAGATTTCCAGTGCCTCCCCGCTTTTGATGAGAATACCATGG
Organism: Sellimonas caecigallum; assembly: GCF_019754295.1. GTDB lineage: Bacteria > Bacillota > Clostridia > Lachnospirales > Lachnospiraceae > Sellimonas > Sellimonas caecigallum. The sequence goes on from NZ_VIRV01000001.1 coordinate 353,782, forward strand.
GATGCGCCGAGTCCTGTCCCTACCATAATAGCTGTCGGAGTTGCAAGTCCAAGCGCACACGGACAGGCAATAACAAGGACAGATACAAAAATTGTAAGGACAAATGCAATATCATGTCCAAGTAACAGCCATATAACCGCTGCGATCACGGCGATACACATGACTGCCGGCACAAAATACCCTGCCACTGTATCGGCCAGTTTCGAGATCGGTGCTTTCTTTCCCTGTGCATCCTCCATCATCTTCACAATTTTAGCAAGAGTGGTATCTGAACCCGTTCTCGTTACTTTCACTGTCAGACTTCCCTGAAAATTCACACTTCCGCCGATAACTTCATCATCCACCGCTTTTTCTACCGGAATGCTCTCGCCTGTCAGCATAGATTCATCTACCGTCGTGCTCCCTTTCGTGACGATCCCATCCAGAGGGATTCTGCTGCCTGGCCGGATCACAACCAGATCCCCGACTTTTACTTCTTCTACCGGTACTTCCCTCATCTCTCCATTTTGAAGAAGAACCGCCGTGTCCGGTGCCAGCTCCATGAGCTTGCGGATTGCTTCTTTCGTCTTGTTCTTACTTCTTCCCTCCATGTATTTTCCAAGCATTACAAGTGTTACCACGATTGCCGCAGATTCGAAATACAACTGATGAGATGCATGAGGATTGGACGGAATCGTGATCGTCATGACAACACTATATATAAATGCACTTCCTGTCCCAATTGCTACGAGAGAATCCATATTTGGGTGTCCCCGGAAGAGGCTTCCAAATCCATTGATATAAAATTTCCTTCCGTTGATCAAAATAATGACTGTCAGGATCAGCTGTGCCAGTGCAAAATAAAGCGGATTCTTTTCCATGCTCAGCAAATCCGGAACCGGAAGCTGAAACGGGAGCATATGTCCCATGGACAGATATAAGAGCGGTACTGCCAAGATAAGGTTTTCGATCACATGCCGCTTCGTCTTGTGTATTTCCTGCTCCTGATTCTCTTCCTCCACTTCTCTCTCTTTCCTGTTTTTCTCTTCATATACGGATGCTCCAAATCCTGCGCGCTCTACTTTGGCAATGATTTTCTCCGGCGTAACCTTCCCTTCCTCATATGTGATAGTCATGATACCTGTCGTCAGATTCACATTGCTTTCACTGACACCATCTATCTTTTTTGTCACACGTTCTACTGCGCTTGAACAAGCTGCACAGGACATTCCTGTTATAACATATTTTTCTGTTTTCATTTAACCACCTCTTTCATATACCCTTACCCGGTATATGTTTATAATAACTCTGTTTTCTCTACGTGTCAAGCAGAATCGATTCTTTCCTTTTTTTGGCAATATAAAAGGAACCGCATTCTGATATGCTCCCCCTTAAGTAGACAGGGTAAATAGCCAAAATCTACTTAAGGGGGATTTCTTATGTCAAAATCTAAATGATCTGCTGATTTCAGAACAAAAGTAGTTCAGGAATATCTTGATGGTAAAGGTTCTTTCTATGACTTGGTGGATAAATATCATATTGGAAAAACAACTATACAAAAATGGGTTGCTGCTTACAAGGTGCATGGAATTGATGCCTTTATCTGTGGCCCTGGAAATGCAAGCTATACCAGTGAATTTAAAACCATGTGTGTTGAGGAAGTTCTTTCTGGCTACGGCAGTTCTATGAATACAGGAGCAAAATATAAAGTTTATCCAAGTGTTTTAGGATCTTGGATCAAGATGTATAATGCCAATAGAGAACTTAAGGATTACGATCCAAAACGGGAGGTCTATATGGCAGAAGCAAGACGAAAAACCACCATTGAAGAACGCAAAAAAATCGTTACCTATTGTATTGAACACAATCGTGATTATAAGGGTACAGCCGCACTCTATGATGTTTCTTATAGTCAAGTGTATTTTTGGGTAAAAAAATATGATACTGCGGGCAAGACAGGTCTTACAGACAGGCGTGGACGGCTCAAAACAGATGATGAGGTTGTTGAACTGTTAAAAAAAGTGAAAGAATTCGAAGGGATGTGAGGCTGGGAAAACAACGCCACGAACCAAAGTATCTGGCAATTGAATACTTCTATACAAACAACGGCTGGAGCATCAACTGGATGTGCAAACAGCTTGGAATTGCAAGGGCTGCGTTCTATAAACGGAAACATAGAATCATTCCACAGCAAGAACGGGAAAATCGGGAAATCGCAGAACTGATCAAAGAGTATGATGAACGTTTTTCTCATATCCTGGGATATCGAAGAATGACAGATTGGATCAATCATTTCAATCAAACGCATTTTTCCAGAAAGAGAATCCATCGGATTATGAAAAAGCTTGGAATACATTCTGTCATCCGCAAAAAGAAGAAAAAGTACAATACTTCTAAGCCGGAAGAAACAGCTGAAATCAGCCAACCCAGATGCCAAGCCGATTTTTCATAGCGATAGAGGTTTTCAGTATACAAGCAGGGTATTCCAAAAGCAACTAGAAGACAACGAAATGATACAATCCATGTCAAGAGTAGGACATTGTATTGACAATGGTCCAACAGAAGGATTCTGGGGAATCATAAAATCAGAAATGTATCAAATGTATAAGATTACAGATGAAATGTCCCTGCGTAATGCGATCAGGGAGTATATGCGATTCTATCGTGACGAAAGACCACAGAGCAGGTATAACTGCAAAACACCGGCAGAGGTAAGATCAGAAGCTTTATCTTCTGCCGTCCCTCAAGCATATCCAATAGCAAAAAATAAACGAATTGAGAAATGCAAAGCTAAGTGGTGTGCCTAAAAAATCAGCCGCACGAAATCGTGCGACTGATTCTGAGCATCTTATTTTAGATATTTGACCTGTCTACTTGACAGGGGGCATATCAATCATTCTCGCGGTTCTCCTTTTTGAATCGTTTTACCCTAACATCTGTGTCAGTGTCACTTCCACTTCTTTTTCCTCATAACTGCCCTTATCTGACGGGAACTGCACAGTCAGTTTTACTTTCTCTCCGATTTTATAATAGCTCAACTGTGCCTGGAGATCTTCCATGTTGCTTACTCCGACTCCCTCTATTCCGGTAATGATGCATCCCTGTGTAATACCGGCTTTTTCTGCCCCACCATTTTTCTGCACTTTTGATATATAAATTCCGGTCGGCATTCCAAACTGTTCTGCGCTCTGTTCATCCAGGTCAAATCCTTCGATTCCGATATATCCTCTCTGTGCTTCCGGCACCTGTGTCCTTGTCTCCTTGTTCATCAGATTCTGGATAATACTCGTCACATCAGAGATCGGGATCGCATATCCCATTCCTTCTACAGCGGAATCATTTACTTTTACTGTATTGATACCGACGACCTCGCCTTTACTGTTCAGGAGCGCTCCGCCGCTGTTTCCAGGATTGATCGCTGCATTTGTCTGGATCAGCTTGCAGTCAAATCCTTCCATCTGTAAATCTCTGTCTTTTGCACTTACGATTCCGTTTGTCACAGACTGTCCATATCCGAGTGCATTCCCAATGGCGACAACATCTTCACCTACCTGAAGTTTCTCTGAATCGCCCAGTGTTGCCACTTTGATCTGCTCTTTTGTATCGGAGCCGATATTTTTCATCGGCACTGCCACAACTGCGATATCTTTTGTCGGGTCTGTACCTTTGATGGATGCCTCGACACTTTTTTCATCTACAAATGTTACGGTAAGTGTTGTGCTTCCCTCTACCACATGATTGTTTGTCACAATCAAAAGTTCGTTGTCGTTCTGTCCTACGATAATTCCGGAACCTGCACTCTGCTCCGTCTGTTCCCGGATCCCTCCAAAGAAATCCTGGACTTGTTTGACACTCATATTCTGTATAGATACGACAAACGGCATGGAATTCTGCGCGATTTGTGTCACATCCGCTGTTCCTGATGATCCGGAATCAGGCTGATCGGACTTCGTAAGCTGTGCCGTATCAACCTTGGAAGAACTTTCTTTTGCGGATGTACCGAAAATTTTTCCCGTCACGGCATTCGTCGCCTGGAATGTCACTCCACCTACAACCCCGAACAGCACTGCAAATCCTACCACTGCTGCTGCTTTTGAAAGCTTTTTTCTTCCTTTCTTTCTTGGCGGCTCCTGCTCAGGAGTTGGATCCGTATAAAAATTGTTTCGATCCGGTTCCGGACCTGGATTGTAATATTCATATTCATGGCTCATAACATTTATCCCCTTTCTTCTGGCATAACTTTTTCTTATATGGCTCAGTCTATAGAAAAAATGTGTTGAAATTGTGATAAAAAAATAAAAAAAAGCTGAATTTCCTTTCCCAGTAAATCCAGCTTTCTTGTCCTTCCTCTCCTTTGTTTACCTTCTCATCTTTCTACTCCACTGTTACCGACTTTGCCAAGTTTCTCGGCTTATCCACGTCGCACCCTCTCCCTACAGACACATAGTATCCAAAAAGCTGAAGTGGTATGATAGCCAAAGAGTTGGCAAAATATTTGTTTGTTTTTGGAATATATACCACATAGTCTGCTGCCTTTTCCACATCCGTATTTCCGGTGTTGGTTACAGCCATGACGAACGCTCCTCTCGTCTTTACCTCGACAATATTGCTGATTGTCTTCTTGTACAGCTCTTCCTGTGTAACAAGTGCGGTTACCAGAGTGCCATCCTCAATGAGCGAAATAGTACCATGTTTCAGTTCTCCTGCCGCATAAGCTTCAGAATGAATGTAGGAGATTTCCTTCAATTTCAGGGAACCTTCCAGGGAAATCGCATAGTCAATTCCGCGCCCGATAAAAAAGATATTTTTTGCAGCCAGATAACGATTTGCAAATTTCTGTATACGGTCTTTGTTATTGAGCAGCATTTCCACCTGCGCCGGAATCTTTTTCAGCTCCGTGATCATTTCTTCCAGTTCTGATTCTGAAATCATCCCCCGGACTTTTGCAAACTTCATAGCCAGCAGATACAGGGCAATGAGCTGGCAGCTGTAGGCCTTTGTCGTTGCAACTGCGATTTCCGGTCCAGCCCACGTATACATCACATTGTCTGCCTCCCTGGCAATAGAGCTTCCTACGACATTGACGATGCCGAGTACACGGCGGCCTCTTGCTTTTGCCTCCCGCAGTGCTGCCAGAGAATCTGCCGTCTCGCCGGACTGGCTGATGACTACTACAAGCGTCCCTTCATCCAGAATCGGATCTCTGTACCGGAATTCCGAAGCAAGATCCACCTCCACAGGAATCCTTGCAAGCCCTTCAAAGACATATTTGCCCGTCACACCTGTGTGATATGCTGAACCGCAGGCAACGATCATGATCTTTCGGATTTCCCGGATATCACCATCGCTCATTCCCAATTCATCGATCACAATATCGCCGTTTTTCAGCCGTGGGGAGAAGGTGTCTGTGATCGCTTTCGGCTGCTCATACATTTCCTTCAGCATGAAATGCTCATATCCGCCCTTTTCCGCTGCATTTTCATCCCAATCGATGTGCACCGGCTCTTTTTGAAGCGGTTCCTCATCGACTGTAAAGAATTCCATCTCGGATTCTGTCATCCGGACAATTTCTTCGTTTTCGATAAAGTACACGTCTCTCGTATACTTCAGTACTGCCGGGACATCAGATGCTATGATACTGCCTCCTTTCGTATGACCTACGATCAGAGGGCTGTCTTTCCTTACCGCGTAAAGCTCATTCGGATGATCTTTAAACAGAATCCCCAGAGCATACGAACCTTCCATACGATGCATAATTTTCGTCACTGCTTCCAGCGGATTTCCTCTGTAATAATAATCCAGCAGATGGGCAATAACCTCTGTGTCTGTCTCGGATACAAAAGTATAGCCTTTCTTCTCCAGTTTTCTTTTCAGCTTGATATAATTTTCAATGATTCCATTATGTACAACCACAATACTTTCATCGCTGTTGGCGTGAGGATGTGCATTCATGTCAGACGGGGAGCCATGCGTGGCCCATCTTGTATGGCCGATTCCAAGCTTTCCGGGCAATTTCTGCCCGTCATGAGTCTGTTCAGTCAAAACTTTTAGTCTTCCCTTCGTCTTTGCGACATTTACTTTCGTACCGTCATATACGGCAATTCCCGCCGAATCATATCCTCTGTATTCCAGCTTTGACAGGCCGCTAAGCAGAATCGGGGCAGCCTGTTCTGTTCCAATGTATCCAACAATACCGCACATCGTCTTACCTCCATATATTTGTACTATTTACCTTGTTTTTTGCACTTTTATGTTCAGTATTGTATCATCAAACACCATATTTGTAAACCCCAAATTTGATTTACTGTGAAACAGGAAAAGTTTCGTTTGCGCAAATGCCCATCCTATACAAAAACGGCATGGCCCGAAGGTCACACCGTTTCTTTTTTAGAGATCAATAAAATCGATGGAAAAATCATCGTCATCGTCATTCTCTTGCTTTTTCACTTTTCTTGCAGACGTACGACTCTGCTTTCTTACCGGTCTTCTTTCCTCATACTCTTCTTCATAATTTTCATAATCATCATCATAGTAATCGGAGTCATAGTCTTCTTCATAGTCTTCATCTTCGTAATCATCGTAATCGTCATAATCCTCGTCTTCGTAATCGTCGTACGTTTCATCGTACTCCTCTTCGAAGTCTTCATCATAACTTTCGAAGTCATCGAAGTCATCATCCTGTGCCGGTTCTTCTTCTCTTACATCTTTTGCCAGGCTCGGCTCTGGAATCTCCTGATGTACTTCCGGGACAGCTTCTGCCGCTTTTCCTTCCTTTTTGCCATTCAGCTCGTCCAGCTCATCGTAGACGTCATCCAGTTCAAGATTTCTGCGGTGCAGCTTGACTGCCAAAATGATGATCAGGAGCAGGAAGATCAAAATCGCAAATGCTGCGCCAATCAGCACATATTCAATATGATCTCCGGCAAATGTGGTAATCTTACCGATGATACCTGATGGAGTATCTGCGGACGCAGATGCAGCAGACGTTGGCTGTCCATAATACTGGTATGTCTGATCTTTCGAATCATATTTGTATAATGCCTTCTCTCCATCTGTGTTTACCGTATAGAGAAGGTAAAATCTGTCATTCTTAGAGTCATGCCATGCCGGTACAGAATGATCGTCAGAAATCTCCAGTTCTACTTTCGTGTATCTTGCTGGAAGCTCCACATCTTCCACATCGTCAAGAAGAATAATGGAACTTGTCTCGGACAGGTTGATCATCTGCATCGGAGAACATGCATTCTTACTCTCATTGTAGATATAAAATGCCCCCTGATTGCTGCTGTCCAAAAGATACAGAAGCTGAAGATCGCCTTTTTCCTGTTTTGCCCCTTTTACCGTTTCTCCATCATAAGTGATATCTGCTGCTGCAAAGCCAGATGGAAGGGCATTTTCCGGGAAATCAGAAGCAATCGTGTACTCTTCACTTCCCACTGTGATCTTCTTACTGCTTGCCTGCGCGGATCCTGAACTACTCGTCTGGCTTGCTCCATCGCCTTCCACGATTGCAATATCCGCATATCCTTCTTCCATATCAAGCGTTGTTCCGTCTTCCGCTGTCACTGTGGCACTCTGCTGACGCATTCTTGTCTCTCCCTGGATCAATGCCTTAAATGTCATATTAAATTCCAGGAGATCCTGTCCCTGCACGGTTCCGGAATACTCGATGGTTCCGTCTCCATTATCTGTCACACCAGTGTCGCCGCTTACAAACTCCATCGCTGAAGTATCGTACTGCATTGTAATGTCGACATTCCCGAGATTTCCGCCTCGATTTTTGACGCTGCCCTTTATGGTAAATTCTTCTCCGACTTTGACATCGGTTAGGTCTGAAAAGAATATAATACCATCTGCTGCCTGCACGGCAAGCTGTACGCATGGCACCATCAGACAAACCGCCAACAGCATCGCTGCCAATCGTTTCATCGTCTTCATAAACTGTACCTCTTCTTTCGTCTCAGATTTATACATTGTACTCTAATTATCATACACGTTTTATAATAAAATGTCCAGAAATTCTCTCATTAATTCCTTGTCTGTTTTCCTTATCTTTTTCTTAAGACTTATGAGATTCCATGACACAAAAATCCGATCCCCATATAAAAAGAGCACATACCGCATCCGATACATGCCCCTTTTTCTCTTATCACAGTCTTATAACGAGATGTAAGCATCCCCATTTCCTTCCGGAGCTTTTCCTCCTTTTTCTACAAGCTGAATCTGAATAGATTCAATTCGATAAGAAAGCCCGCTTGTCCCGGCCGGTTCGCCGTTTTTTGCCCAGCCAAGCCAGGCAAGTTTCTGCACATGAGCACGATAATAAACGTCATACTCTTTTGCCATATCGCCTGTCAGACTGATCTCGATGGCTTCCATCCGTTTTCCAAGGCCCGGTGTCGCGGCAGTCGCGCCGTCTGATACCACATTCTGCCAACCAGTTCCCTGAATATGCGCACGGTATTCTACCATACCTGATGACGGCTGATTCTGAAGAGCAATCCGGATCCCTTCCAGTCTAAGAGAGCTTCCCGTAGATCCCATCTCCGCTCCATCTGTTACCGGATCGATCCATCCTTTTCCTTCTACATACCCGCTATAGCTGATGGAAGCTGGTTTCGTACTGTCATATTCTTTATAGCAGTTTTTCTGTTCACCCGGGGCATTTCCTCCCTTTGGCACAAGCTGGATCTGCAGTGCTTCCAGGCGGTAGCTGTAACCGCTTGTCCCAGCTGCCTGTCCATTCTTTGCCCAGCCAAGCCAGCCAAATCGTTGAGCGTGCACCCGGTAATAAATATCGTAATGTTCAGCCATAGTACCGGTAAGGTTGATGGTAATGGCTTCCATTCGCTTGCTCTGTCCGGTCGTTCCGGACAAATCTCCATCGGATACTTTACTCTGCCATCCTGTCCCCTGCACATGAGCACTGTACTCCACTGTTCCAGCATACGGCTGATTGTCAAGTGTCACTTTCATGCCTTCCAATCGGAGAGATTCTCCCGTCGTTCCGGCCTCATTTCCGTTTGCCGAAGACTGCCATCCTTTGTCCTGCACATGTACTTCGTATTTGATCCCTGCCGGTTTGGAGCTGTCATATTCTTTGTATGCATTTTTCACGGATCCAGGGGCACTTTTACCTTTTTCTACAAGGCAGATTTCAATTGCTTCCAGGCGATAGCTGTATCCTGCCGTTCCCGCCGGTGCATCATTTTTTGCCCAGCCAAGCCAGCCAAAATTCTGCGCATGCACTCGGTAATAAACATCATAGTTTTCTGCCATCTCTCCGGTCAGCCGGATTTTCAGAGCTTCCAGCCGTTTGCTTTGTCCGATGACTCCGCCTATTGCATCGTTAGATACGTAATCCTGCCATCCATATGTCTGTACATGAGCGCTGTATTCAATATTTCCGGCATATTTCTGTCCGCTTAATTTGATCTTCACTGCCTCCAGCCGTTTGCTTTGTCCTGTTGTCCCGGCTGTCGCTCCATTGGACACATAATTTTGCCATCCATATGTCTGTACATGAGCGCTGTAGGATACGCCTTGTTCTGCGGCCGGTGGTTGTGCGCCGGATCCGCCCGTGCCGCTTCCGGTATTTACTTTTGTTATGTAGTCCTGGCTCGCATATGCATACATCTGATTGTAATCATAGTTTCCTGTGTCTGTCCTTACGGTCTCCCGCGCGCTGTCCAAAACCCCATCGCTTTGGACTTTGTAAAATCCGGATATCGGATCGTTTTCCAGCAGTATGAATGTGTAACCCGGATTTTTTACTGTGGAATAGAGCTTTGTGGCAGATGCGGATCGTTCTTTTCGGACATTGAGCGTTGTGTAACCTGCAGTCATCACATCTTTGACACCAAGAGTGTAGCGTCCTGCATCTTTGTTTCCGGCTGCCTTGTCCAGATTCCATGCCACATTGGCCGCCTTTTCTCCCCAATAAGGGTCTGAAGCATAGTGAACGTTAATCCCGGCTGCCTTGTTTCCGAGGAATCCGCCTTTATAGTAACTGTACCCCGGGCGAAGATATCGCATGGACATATACGTCTCGGAAAAATCCTTGATACATGTGGATACGTCCGCATAGTAATTGGCACTTTCTCCTGGGGAAGAATCTACTGCATTTAGTCCAAAGAGATTATTTTTTGTCTGAGCGATATTACTCTTTCCCCAGGCACTCTCATTTGCCGCCACACCTGTCATCAAAAGAGCGTTGGTTCCATATGTATTCTGTTTGTTGATGAACTCACTTCCCATATTGTACATCTTGGATGAAGAATCTGTCTTGCTGTTGATCGCAGCATTCAGTTCCGATGCACTGAACGCGGTCTTGCTCCTCATTGGAAGGAACTGAAAATAATTATAAAACGGCTGGGATGGATTCACAGAAGCTGTTCTTCTCCCTGCAGAGTAATCACTTACCATATCGGTAAGCTTATCTTCTGTATAGAAATAATGTCCATCGTAACTGTAATACTTTGCCCCGCTTTTCAGATAAGACGGGGCCGGTCCGTTGTCCAGTGTACTTCCGTATGTCCCATTCTGCATGTTTGTAGCAATATAATGGATCAGGCGCCCATTGGACACTGTGTAATAGCTTACCGCTTTTGCGGCTGAAAAATCCACAATCTGGACATCTGATGCATTTACAAGACCAATGGTTCCGGAAAGCATAAACCGAACTTTTCCGTCACTCTCGCCAAGATAAATCCCATCTGCCCCATACGGTCCGTACGTATACCCGGACTGGTTGGTCCCTTCCATCGTAAAACTGGTCGTCTGTCCGCTGGGTTTCGTGTTAAAGTTTACAAGCTGAACAGCCGATGATCTTGCAGCTCTTCTCCCCGTCTTCTCTTCCACGATACCGCTTTCCTGCTCTTGCTCCAGCACAGTACCGTCCGTCTGCATCCCTGTGACGGATTCAATTCGCTGTGGGTTTTCATCTTTCAGTGTCTCTTCGGCCTGCGCAGTTTTTACTTCTCCGATTCCTGTGAGCAGTAAAAATGCTGCGAGGAATATGCCTGCTTTTTTCCAGTATCTCACATTTTCCTCCTTACTGTAAATCCTCTTTTTAATCTAGTCTTCTGTTTCTGTCATATGGAGATCTGCAATCATTCGGCGGTACATTTCTTTCAGTCCATATTGCGGCTTCCAGCCGAGTTTACAAAGTTTCTCCGCGCTTAAATGCATCTTCACATCAGGGGCGTAGCCGTATGTCTTTGCATCCTGCGGGATATCAAACACAACTTTTGATCTCCCTTTGCCAAATTCTTCCGCTACCATCTGTGCCATCTCTGCAATGGTTCTTGTCGTCTCCTCGTTGCACACGTTGTAAGCCTGACCGACATCCCCTTTTTCCAGAAGAAGTGCGATGGCGCGAATGACGTCTGCCGTATAGCAATAATTTCCATAAGACTTGCCTGCTGTGTGAAGGACGATGTCTTCCCCTTTCACAGCACTTCTTGCAAACTGTGCATAGACACGGTTGTCGCTTTTTTGCACGCCCGCACCAAATGTCTGTGCCAGTCTAGCGATTCTGACCGGGACATGGTATTCATCGGCGTAAGCCGCACACAGGCATTCTGAGATTCTCTTTCCTTCTGAATAGCTGCTGCGGACATTCAGAACATCGATATATCCAAGATCTTCCTCTTCGACCTTCTCAAGCTTCGGGTTCGTCTGTCCATACATTTCCATAGAGGATAAATATACCATTCCTTTGCATTTTTTCTCTTTCGCCAGCTCAAGAATGTTTTTTGTTCCCTGGTAAGATATTTCGATAGTCTCCACCGGATTATCCACAAAGAACTTTGAAGTGGTGGCGCTGGCCGTATGGACGATATAGTCTATCGCACCGTCGATTTTGACCGGCTCGGCCAGATTTCCCTCAACAAGCAGCAGATTCGGATCAGATACTGCGTCCTGAAAAACATCTTTTGCCTTCTCCAGGCTGCGGATAAATCCGATGACTTTTATCTTCTCTCCCTTGTTCGCATGCACATTGTAGTAAAGAAGCGCCCGTACCATCAGAGATCCGATAAGCCCTGTGGCCCCTGTCAAAAACACTGTGCTTCCAGCCAGTTTTCGAATAGATTCTTCCCTGCTGATCATCTCAAAATCTTCTGTCAATATTCCCTTCACTTTTGCTTCCCCTTTCCTGTATTTTTCTATACACCGAAAAGCTGTGAATTTTCATCGGCTTCCACAAGCGCCTTGAATGTATAGTAGTCCATCGGCGTTGTGATCTTGATATTTTCCATTGGTCCTTCTACAAGATAGAGTTCCTTCCCATAATGGGACATCATGGAAGCAGAGTCGATGAAATCGCTTTTTCCTTCCATCCTTGCTTTCTCGTGATTTTCAAGGATTTCATCCAGGAAAAAGCACTGAGGCGCCCTTGCAAGCATACAGTCTGCTCTCTCGATAATCTGATCTACTGTCTTTTTATCATCGGAGCGGATGATCGTCTCGATAGCCGGAGCCACCGTCACGGCACTTCCTTTTTCTTCCGTCATGGCAATACATTCGGTTATCAATTTTCTGTTGATCAGCGGCCGTACGCCGTCGTGAACCAACACCACACATTTTTCCTCCCGGGCGATTTCTCTTGCGGCACACAGACCGTTGTAAATAGACTCCTGTCCGCTCTCCCCGCCTGGAACGATCTTTGCCACTTTTGTCAGGCGGTACTTCTCCACCAGCTCTTCCAAAAAAGGAATCCATTCTTTCACGCAGGCGATGGCGATGGCGTCAATCTCACTGTGACTCTCGAAATGTTCCAGCGTATAGACGATGATCTCTTTTCCGTACAGTCTCAAAAACTGTTTGGGAAGCGCTTTGCTGTTCATTCGCTTCCCGATTCCCCCGGCAAATACTACTGCAATATGTTTCATCTTCAATCACACCTCTTCTATCTTTTGCCCATTCTTTTTTTCAGGAAAATAAAACGTGCATACACTCTGGAAACATTCAGAAGAAGGCTGTACTTTCCTTTTACAAAAAGCCGGACGACACCTTTCTTCGTCATGGACAGCCTCTTGTCGCTTCCTTTTTTCTGCACATCACGAAAGGCTTTGCTTTTTCTCAGCTTTCTCATAAAGTCTGTAAGTTCAGACTTCGTCATATCATTGTCGCTTCTGCTGAGGAGCATCAAAAACTCCGTTAAATATTCCGCAGATTTTTGTATCCAGTCTGAATGGAAATCCGGATTCGATTTCAGATGCTGAAAAAGCTCATACTCTGCTTCCGCAGAGAGAAGACAGGAATAAAGCATATTTCGGTTAAATTTCTTGAATGTGCTGTGCTCAAATCTCTGATAGTATTTATAGCCAATTTCCGGATTTAACACTTGCTTTCCGGCAATTTGGAAAATCTCATAATTTAATACCCGGTCTTCAAATCCACATTTGATAGATGTGTCGAATTTGAGATGATTTTCCGTCCAAAAACTCTTTTTGTACATACCGTTCCAGATATAGCTGAAATAACGTTCTTTTTCTGCTACTGCATAATATTTCGCCGCGTGTTCTCTGTCGAAAACTCTGAATTTTTTGAATACATTTGCCCGCTTGTCCACATATCCGTTCGCAAACGATTCTTCAATACTGCATCCATACTTTACTACATCGGCGTCATATTTTTTTGCAAGTGCATAGTTCTTTTCCAACACATCCGCAGCCAACTCATCGTCGTTGTCGATAAAGACCAGATATTCTCCTTCCGCGTGATCTACCGCAAAATTTCTCGTAGCACAAATGCCTTCGTTTTCCTTGTGGAATACTCTCACTCTCTTATCTTCTTTGTATTTATCGCAGATTTCTCCGCTTCTGTCTTTAGAACCATCGTCCACAAGCAGAAGTTCCATATCTTCCATCTTTTGATCAAGAACGCTCTTGATGGCCGTCTCAAGATATTCCTCCGAATTGTATACAGGCATGATGACGCTGACCTGAATCTTACTCATTTTTCTTCCTCCGAACTAATCATATTTATGTACCGTTGCCCTGAGTTTCCTTGTCAGAAACCATTTGTATAATTTCGCGATGACTACGACGGTACGGTCGTGCTTCTTTGCAAACTCCCAAAGCACGATTGCTTTTTTCTTGTCTCTTTGCCATATCTCTTTCCAAGTTTTTTTGTCAAATTCATACTGAAAGGCAGAATACTCATGGAGATGGGAGATATACTGCGTTCTTCTCTTCATGTTCCAGTCACAGTTCCTGTGATAAAGCTGTACCATAATCGGGATAAGATGGTGTTTTGCACTGCTGATGACAGACTCTGTACTTCTGCTTTCAAGCCCCATTTTTTCTTTTACTTTCTCTTCAATCATACCACTTCGGACAAGACCGTTGAGACTTTCGATATTGAATACGCTCGAAGTACTTGTGGCATAACGTTCATAGTGCTTAAAATATACCCCTGTATTTGTAGCAAACCGCTTTGTGTGCACAAGAAACTCCAGACAAAAGGCTGTATCCTCTTCCCCCTGCTTAAACTCTGTCCGAAAATGCAGACGGTACTGGTCGATGACTTCCTTCCGGAACAGTCCGTCCCATACAGGAGAAAAGACATTGCGATCCCGTAGTACATAGTAGTTTTTTTTCAGTTCTTCCTTGTCATAAAATCGTTTTTCCAGTTCTCTTACGTCTTTTTTGATAACTGTGCCTTTTTCATCAATTGTCTCCGCAATCCGCCCGGATTTTACCAGATCAGCATCAAATTCTTTTGCCACTTCGTAATTATCCTTCAGCCATCCTGGCAGACAATCATCATCCTGGTCTGCAAAGGCAATATATTCTCCTTTTGCCTCTTTAATCCCCGCATTTCTGGCCCCACAGATTCCCTGATTACTCTGATGGATTACCCTTACTCTCGGATCTCCTTCTGCGATCTTGTCGCAAAGTGCCGCAGAATTATCTTTTGACCCGTCGTTTACAAGGATCAATTCGATTTCCTTCAAAGATTGGTTCAGAATCATTCCTGATGTGCGCTCTATAAATTTCTCGCCGTTATAAACCGGCATAATCACACTAACTTTTATCATATATATATCCTCTGTTTCTATCGGTTAAAAATACGTTTTTTTACCTCATGGACTGTTTCTTTCAAGAACTCTCTCTTCCACACAAGATAAATCAGGTACATACACAAATACAGACCTGTGGAAAGCCATGATTGGATATTCCAGCTGATCAGGATAAATCCCCCTGCCAGGACGCATTCCGCAGCCATATCCTTCCACAGGGAAAAGTGCAGTGCTCTGGACAGCAGTGCCTCCCCAATACAGCAGCGAATTCCCATCAATACCGGAAGCATTGCAATGGCAAACGTCAGATTATCCAGAAGATAAACTGTAATTCCTGTTCCTATAAGCGTGATTCCCACGGAAATCCAGTTGATGATCATAAACTGTTTCTCTCTGCGCAGTGCTTTCAGATACGTGCTGATCAGCAAAGTCAGCTTACTCTCAAACACACACATCGGAAACAGAAGCGCCATATACTGAAGACTCTCCGCATATTTTGGCAGCCACCAGGAAAGGATCACTTTTGCAGGATAATAGACAATCAGAAGTCCAAGAACAAAGATCATGAGAATGTTCCTCATCTTGGTATATATCTGAACATAATGCTCCTCATCCATATTTTTCAGCATCGGATAGATTACAATACTTACCGCACTGATAAAGGCCAGAAGAAGATTGGACGCTGTGATCGTCAGAGAGACTTTTCCGAATACTTCCACGGACCAGTGATTTTCAATGGCAAACCGCACGATTCCGACAAGAAGCTGCCCAGCAATGTTGGCGATCATCAGCTTGATTCCGATACTTACATTGTCCCACGCTTCCCGGATTCCATTTTTCCAGTCTATTACCTTTCCTTTGACGATATCTTTACATTCTCTGGAAAGAAGGACAAGAGTCAATCCCCTGGCAAACAAATCTGCCCCGATCAGAATCTGAAAATTCCGAATACCCGCTGCAAGGAATCCAATTACCAAAACAGCATAGACGATCTTTTCCAGCAGATAGTTTCTCGCATAATCCACAATCCTGTTTGTAGTCTGCAGAAGATACTGAAGAAACGTCCGCGGAATCTGCAGGACACAACAGAATGCTACCGCCAGAAGCACAGCTTCTTTATTTGCATCATCGCAGAACAGATACGTCGCTGCACCAAAAATGAGAGCAAGGATGATTTCAAATATAGTCAAAAGCCAGAACTGGGAATGAAAATATCCTTTGTCCAGCTCACTGTATTTTTTCCCGCCAAATTTCAGATATACTCCGTCCGCCCATCCAAAATGAAAGAATCCCACATAGGACGCATAGAAAAGATACAGCTGCCAGTATGAATATTCCTTTACTCCAAGTATTTTAGGGACAAACAGCACCAGTATCATAGATACCAGTGTATTTGTCCCGTTGGCCAGCACAGAGTATGAAAGATTTTTTACTACACTTCCAACTTTCATAAATACCTCACTTTAAAAAACACTTTTATAGATCAGCACATTCATTTCTCCTGCTGACATAACAAGATAGATCAGATCAGCGCCGATTACTGCAAGCAAAAGCAGCGCCTTTTTCCATTTTACTGGTTCCGTCGTCAACAGATTTGGTATAAAAAAGATGGAACACATAAAAAAGTAATATACAAATCTCTGATATTCCGGAAGCCATGTACAGAACATGGCCATAATTGTTCCGATCATCGTTGAGTTAAAAAAGATCCTGTTGTTCTCATCTGTGCGATTTTCTCTGCTCTTTCCAATCAAAAACAAAATCACAAGCTCACTGACAACAATCATTGTCAAATATGGTATATTCAGCGAGTACGTTTTTGATATATAGTTTGACTGCAGATATCTCGGCAAAAAAGTCTTAAACAGAAATGTCAGAATATCTGTCAGGAAAAAGTTGATCGGCAGTGCGCACATGCTAATGACGAAATAAAAAGAAAATTTAATCTTTTTATCCAGTATAAAGTAAAACGGTATCATTACCAAGGCGGTAAAATGAAAACTAGCAGCAAGAAGGATACAAAGCGCATACTTCCAGAATTTCTTTTTCCGGATATACTGCATTCCCCACAGCACAAAGCCCATCGTAACAAACTGTCTGATCTGATTTAGCCCGAGAAGAAAGAAATAACCGCTTGTAAAAAACAGCAGGTAACTGAGCACATAATTTTTCGAATACTTCCAAACACACAGAATCAGCAGGGCATATGCGATAAAACACGTAATAAAATATACCCACTGGAAATCCAGTCCTGCATCAATAACAAAAATATTGATCAGCTTGTACGCGATATCCACATCCTGCTCTCTTCCGGCCGCGATATTCTGATAATATCGGTAATAATTGGCATAATCGTTTCCGACATAGGACATTCCCGCATTTACAATATACATAGGGATAAAAGTCCCTGCCATCGCCAGCGCAGCAGCAGCATACTGAACTTTATTCTCACAAACTGTTTTTCCTGCTGACACACACCTTTTCCTGCTTTTCTGCCATGCCCAGGCAAAGACGAGTGTGAACAGCATCATAATCATATAGGTACGAATAGGTCACCATTCCTTTTTATTCGACTCCAACGACACCGACAATCTCAACATCGTATTTGTAAAAAGTCTCCATTTCTTGTTTAATTTCTGATTTGATTGTTCTTCCGATTACTTCGACAAGAACCACTTCACCAATTTCCTTTGGATAATCTTTTCCAGAAATAAGTGGAGAAGGTACAAACAAAAACCGTTCTTTTCCTTCTCTTGCATTCAAACATTTACTCAGCGCTCTGGCAGTTTTTTCTCCTTCATTCGCACAAATCGCTATTTTTCTGTCATCACTGTATTTCATATGAACATCAGACAGGATGATATCAGCCAGTGTCCCCATATCGGAAAATGCCGTCTTATTTCCTTCCAGCCCTGCGATTGCTTTACGGATTAGTCTGCTAACCACTCCGCCCTTCTTTGCGTAGTAAAGCCCATATGTTCGCAAATCAACAAACTGAAGCTGTCTCCATACGATAATCTTTCTTGACATCATATACATCAAAAATACAATGACCAGGGAAACCACAACACCCAGCACTACTCCCCAGACACATCCTTTGATTGTCTGCACGATTACCGTACGCATGGACATAGTAGAGACAGATGTACTTCCAGCTCCGGCGTTCCTTGTCGGGGAAGCCCCAGCTGAGATATCAGGGAGATCATAACGAATAGCTTCTGAAACTTTTGAATATTCAAAATCTGGATACTGCTCTCCTACTCTCGCTGTAAGCATCTGTTCATAGTCATTTACTACTTCTTTTGAAAAATCTTGGTTCAGGGAATAGAATCCGATTGTGACGTAATTCTCATTAACCGTGACGTTGAACTGTCTGCGGAAATCGTATTCCACATATTCGTAATTCTTTTCCTTATCAAGAATATATCCATACTGAGACATCTGTTTTCTCATCTCATCGCCATACACTTTGGCCTGCTCAAAATATTTTGCATGCATTTCTTCCATGATAGTTTCATCATTTTTCAAAGCATTGTACGCGTATGCGATTTCTTTGCCCCTGTCTATGCCAGTCTCTCCTACCACCTCGTAATTCGGCCCGACATTGATACTGATCTCCGCCCAGCATTTCAGCGGCTCCGAAACTGTCGCTTCCTGAGTTGGTTGTGCAGGCTGGTTCTGCTGTGCTTTATATGTTCCGTAAAGATCCTTAAAACGGATCCCTGCGAATCCAATCGTTGCAATACAGATAACAAGAATGACCAGCTTCAGCTTTCGCATAATATAAGCAATAAAATCATTCAAATCGTAAAAATTTTCCATATACCTGTCCCCTTTCCTATAATACTCCCTCTATCCTCTTTGCCACGATCTCTGCTGCATGACCTGTCTCCCGGTACCCAAGGAATTTGTGATGCTCTTTTATCTTTTCATTGTTCTTGTTCTCATCAAACGAACAGATAAGACTCTGAAGCTCTTCGTTTGTTTTTGCAAGCGGAAATGCCCATGTCTCTGGATCCGTATAAAAATTTCTCTCCCGGCTGTATTCTTCCAAATCCGGCACAAAGAGAAAGCCAGGCCGAAACATCAGGGAATAATCCCATATTGTAGAAGAATAGTCCGTAATAAAAACATCTGATGCCAGAAGAAGTTCCTGCATATCCGGATAATCACTGGCATTGATGCAGCCATCATATTTTGCTTTTTTGACAAAATGATGTTTCCGCATCAAAAATACCCATTCTCCTCCAAAACGTTTCCTGAGAGCTTCCAGACATCCTTCTGTATCCAGCTCAGAAGTGAATTTGGCACTCTGTTCCTCGCCCCGATATGTAGGCGCAAAAAGCACAATCTTTTTCCCTTCCTGGATACCAAAATAGTTTCTGACTTTATTGAGAATCTCTTCTTTCCGACCTGCCAGCAGAAGATCATTTCGCGGCATTCCACACTCAAGAAACCGTTTCTTCGGGACCATCTTTGCTGTTGTCATAACCTCAGAAAATTTCCTGCTGCTGGACAAAAATACATCCGTCTGCCTTCCACATATTTGATTGATCTTGAGATCCACCGTGTGCTGATCCGTGATAAAATCCACTCCTGATCTTTTGTATGCACCGCCCCCATGCCAGGTGTTGATAAACATCTGAGATTTTCTCTTAGGCAGAAAGCTTCCGAATCCATCATTGCTGATCAGCACTCTCGATGTCAGCATGAAGTAAAGATCTTTCAAAGTTCCAGGTTTCACATATGTAGTATCCTTTTCCTGCGATACTCCGTCATACTGCCATACATATTCGTATTTTTCCGGATACTTTGTTTTTAAGTACTTGTAAATATATAGAGGATTGCATCTGATCCCGCTTCCTCGGTCTGCGGACAAATAGATTCTATTTTTCTTTACTGGTACGAGATAGAATGCCCTTAACCCAATCCGGCAGGCATATATCATCATCAATTTCAGATATTTCACTCTTTCACTCTCCTTACCTCTTCTGTTTTAATACTGAAAAAATCATTGGAAGTGAATTCTTACAGATAAATATCACTCTGCCGAGCAGAAGAATACCTGATACACATCCTGTTTTCAATACGCCGATCATAACTGCCAAAAGCTTACCGTCCGACTTTGCATACGGCAGCAGTTCTTTGAGAAGAGGTTCCTTTAACAGAGTACGAACCCACTTTCTCCTTCCTTTATGCGACATTTCTGCCCTTTTATCACAATTGCGCTGGATGGCGGAAAAGATATAACGCACATACAATGCACCAAGCACACTTTTCACGCCGCTCTCACACATTCCCCATTTCTGATATTGCTTATAGATCAAATCGATTCTTTTGCGATGCAGTTTATAGTAATCAGAGACAAACTTGGACGTCAGGCTATTATCCATTCTTTTGTTGTAATGATAGCCGCAGAATGGGAGTACATTCATTTTTCTGATATGCATACAGAAATTCACATTGAAAAGGATATCTTCAATCAACGTGATTTTTTCAAACTGAAGTCCTATCTTGTTTAAATAGTCCAAGTCGTACATCTTATTCCACGCGTATCCGTACAACGTTTGTTTTTCCAGATCGATGACTTTTCTGCGGAGTTCCTCCTTGTTTTCGTAAATTTCACGTTTAGGACAGATTACTTCACTGTGATGGAGTCTGTCTTTCTCATCGTAATAGTCCTCCGTCAGACCAAAAAGAATCAGTTCAGCCGGATTTTCTTTTACTGAATCAAAAACCATCGCAAACAGGCTGTCTTCCACAAAATCATCTGAATCCATAAACCATATATATTTCCCGCTGGCATATGTCATCCCTGTATTTCTGGCCATACTAAGCCCTTTATTTTCATTATGATGGACTGCCATGATCCTTTCATCGGATGCAGCCAGCTCCTCGCACAATTGCGGACATCCATCCGGAGAGCAGTCGTCTACCAAAATAATTTCAAAATCCGTATATGTCTGCTTCAGTACACTGTCTACCGCCTTTTTTAAATGCTTTTCCACATTGTAGACCGGCATTACCACACTGATAAATGGTCTTCTCTCTTCCATTATCTTCCCGCCTTTAACTTCGTAAAGAGTTTTGTGTTTTTCGTTTTTACATATGTGATGACCTTTGCTTCCAAGTACGTAAGAACAGTGCTGTTCCATTTGATAGGCAGAAGCATCACTTTCATGTAGAAGGAATGTGGTCTTGCCACTTTGACCATCTTTTTGACTCTTGGATTTGCAAGCATCTTTTTGATTTCCTGTTTCTTTTCCTTTGTTGTCATCTCACATTTCGGATTTGTGATATTTTCCACGCACCCAACAAAACGTTCGATGTAACGTCTCGCAATCATTTCTTTGCTTGCAGCATCCCCTACGTGCCATCCCTTGTACAAATCCAGCATCCAGCCATGCTCTTCCTCACGCTTTTCGTACATACCCGGCCGGTATGCTGCAGTCTCTGATTCTGAACGTGCTCTTAGGAAATGATAGTACTGTTTATGTGTTACCGTCACTCTCTCTACGTTTCGCACGATACTTACATTGAACGGGAAATCGTCCCAGAATGTTTTTGGAAAGCGAAGATTGTTGTCCATGATATACTTGGACTCAAACAGTTTGTTCCACGGTGTGTACAGGAGGTTCTTGTCAAACAATTTGTATGCGTTCCGGCGGAAAGACTCCTTATCCGGATACACTGCATCCTCTACAAAATAATCATCTGTCACATAGTTATCTTTGTCATAGTACGTATCGATAAAAAATCCGGCAACTACAAGCTGTGCATTGTCCCTCTTTGCAAGATTGTACATATCTTCCAGCATCGTCGGCTCTGCCCAGTCATCGGAATCCATGAAGTACATATATTCCCCTTTTGCGATTTCGATAGCCATATTTCTCGCGCTTGGAGCTCCGCCGTTTTCTTTGTGGATTACCTGGATCCTTTCATCTTTAGCAGCGTAAGCGTCGCAGATCTCGCCGCTTTTGTCCGGAGTACCGTCATCTACAATGAGAAATTCCCATTCTTTGAGTGTCTGCGCCTGGATACTTTCGATGGCCTTTCCCACATACTCTTCCACCTTATATACCGGCATGATAATACTAACTTTAATTTTGTTTTCTTCCATAACGCGCTCTCCTATTGCAATTCTTTTTCCACAAGTCCGAATGCGGATTCGATGACCTTGTCCATATCATAATATTTATATTCCGCAAGCCTTCCGCCAAGAAGAATCTCCTCTTTGTCAGCCAGCTCTCTGTATTTCTGATAGAGTTCCTGATTTTTTTCATCGTTGACCGGATAGTATGGCTCCATACCTTCTTCCCAGTCTGTCGGATATTCTTTTGTGATCACAGTCTTATCCTGTGTCCCGAATTCGAAATGTTTATGCTCGATCACTCTCGTGTACGGAGTCTCCCTGTCTGTGTAATTCACTACTGCAACTCCCTGATGGTTTTTCTCATCAAGCACCTCTGTCTCAAACTTCAGGCTTCTGTATTCCAATTTGCCAAAGCAGTAGCCATAATACGCATCCAGCATCCCTGTATAGAGAACCTTTTCTCCAAGGGCGTTGTATTTTTCTTTGTTTTCATTATAGTCCACGCCAAGTTCCACATCGCAGCCTTCAAAAAGCGCGTTGATCAATACATTGTATCCTCCGATCGGAATTCCCTGATACAGATCGTTGAAATAATTGTTATCGTACGTATAGCGCACCGGGAGACGTTTGATGATGAATGCCGGAAGATTCTTGCAGTCTCTTCCCCACTGCTTTTCAGTGTACCCTTTGATGAGTTTTCGGTAAATATCTTCTCCAACAAGGCTGATGGCCTGCTCTTCCAGATTCTTCGGTTCTCCCTTCACTGCTGCTTTCTGTCTGCTGATGATCGCTTCTGCTTCTGCCGGAGTCGCTACACCCCACATTTTGCTGAATGTATTCATGTTGAACGGCATATTATAAATTTCCCCTTTATAGTTGGCGATCGGGGAATTTGTGTAACGGTTGAATTCTACAAGAGAATTGACAAAATCCCACACTTTTCGGTTGCTTGTATGGAAAATATGGGCTCCGTATTTGTGTACATGGATTCCTTCCATATCTTCACAATAGAGATTTCCTCCAAGTGTTTCCCGTTTTTCCACGATAAGACATGTTTTCCCTGCTTTTCTTGCAAAATATGCAAATGTCCCGGCAAACAGCCCGCCTCCAACAATGACATAATCATATTTTTTCATACTTTTATTCCTCGCTCTCCGCTTTTTTAAATATATATTTTCTTGTTTCGTTTGTCTTAAATGCTTCCGTACTGTCTGACTTCAAAAGTACGATGGCAGTCTGAAAAATAAGCTGGATATCTCTCAATATATTGAACTGTTCAATGTACATCATGTCCATGATCAGTTTATCTTTTGGGGATGTATTGTATTTCCCTGCAATCTGGGCGTAACCGGTTAAACCAGCTTTTACCCGGAGTCGATATCGGAACTCCGGAAGTTCTTTTTCGTATGCTTCCACATTTTCCAGCATTTCAGGACGCGGGCCGACAAAACTCATATCGCCTTTCAGGATGTTGATCAACTGCGGAAGCTCGTCCATCCGGATTTTTCGCAGGATTTTTCCAGGTTTTGTGATACGGTCATCATCGTCAGTAACCGAACGGTTTTCCACATTCTCTTTCATCGTGCGGAATTTATACACTTCAAAAACACGTCCGTTCAATGTCGCACGTTTCTGTTTGAAGAAAATATGTCCCCCGTCGTATGCTTTGATAGCAATGGCACTCACGATCCAAATCGGAGATGTCAATATTCCAAGAATGATAGCCAAAGACATGTCCAAAAGTTTTTTCATGACACGCTGCTCCATTGTCCAGGCCTTTACATTGGCATTCAATACAGACACATCGTCCAGAAGATAATACTTGGCACTCATCTCTACAATGTCCTCAATCTCCGGGTTGAAATAAATGTTGATCTTGTTTTTGTAACAGTATCTTACAATCTCACCCCGATACTTCAGCGGCACATCATGGATAAAGACCGTATCTGCCTTGCTTACTGTATCCAACAGATTTTTGTCTCTGTAATCCATAATATAGTCAATCTTATACTGTTTTTTGTATTTCAGTATTCCTCTTACGATATTGTCCAGACTTTCCTGGGAAGAAGTTACAATACAGCAGCTTTCCGGTTTGTGGATCGCAAAGAAAAGCGCATTCCCTCCATATGCAAAAATAATAATAATGATAAGCTGCACGACAAAACTGATAGCAAGAGAGCCGATACTGTCAAGTCGGAAGGCATAAATACTCGGTGTGATCGTATTCATGATCATCAGCTGAATGTACGTTACAATATCTGTAAACAAAACTGCAAGAGCAAGGGAATAGATAATAGGCTTACTCTTTCTTCTGCCCACATCAAATTTTCCGTATATGCTCAAAAACAGGAGCCCTACGATGCAGAATGTGGAAAATGTAATTCCCATCGTTCTGGAAAGTATGATCAGTGTTGGATTCTCTCTTGCCATGATCAGCATGAAAGTCCCCATGAGTAAGATGTATAATACCAGTTTGATCATAAGCCACATTGTGGACTCAAATTTCTTCAATTCTCTTTTCATAGTATACCTCACCTGCCTACAAACTCTCTATATTATATAAGATTTCCTATCTTTCCGCAAGTTCTTACATCTTAAAAATTTCTTATCGTGTAATATTTTCGTAATAATTTGTTAAAAAGAAAGAGGAAATGTCCGATTTTCCGGTCATTTCCTCTTCATTTTTCCTTTTTTATCGGATAATGTCAAGATAACGCTGCAGCGCATCTTGCCAATCCGGAAGACGTTTAAATCCATTTTCTGTAAGTTTGTCCTTGTTCATACGACTGTTATGAGGACGTTTTGCTTTTGCCGGAAATTCTTCGCTTGTAACCGGATGAACATTCACATCCATTCCTGCCTGGCGGAAAATCTCCTCTGCAAATTCATACCATGTGCAGAGTCCTTCGTTTGTCGCATGGTATCTTCCGTATTTTTCCGTCTCGATCATGTCCACAAGAAGACGGGCAAGATCATACGTATAAGTAGGAGATCCGATCTGATCATTTACGACATTGATATCTTTATGCGTCTCTCCGAGTTTGAGCATTGTCTTGATGAAATTCTTTCCGTTGACGCCGAACACCCATGCAATCCTTACCGTGAAGAACTTCTCCACGTATTTTTCTACTGCCAGCTCGCCCTCGTACTTTGTGACACCGTATACATTAAGCGGCTCTCTTTCGTCATCCGGCTCCCACGGACGATCTCCTTCTCCGTTAAACACATAGTCTGTGCTGAGATAAAGCATTTTTGCATCGATCTCTCTGGCGATTTTGGCGATATTTTCCGTCCCTTCCGCATTAATCTTCCGGCACAGATCAATATTGTCCTCCGCAGCATCCACCGCTGTGTAAGCAGCGCAGTGGATGACTGCATCCGGCTTTTCAGCCGTCATAACCTTACGGACGATCCCTGCGTCCGTAATGTCCATCTCTTCCACATCCGTCCCGACAGCAGTGTGTCCTCTTTTTACAAGCTCATTTACAACATCATGTCCCAGCTGTCCTTTGACGCCTGTTACCAATACTTTCATACTCCGGTCTCCTTTTGATTCTTTTCCTTATTTTCTGAACTCTTTGATTCCCGGCCATTTCTGGTCTTTTTCTGAAAGAATCAGCTCCATTCCTTCCGGTATCGGCCATTCCACGCCGATATCAGGGTCATTCCATGCCAGTCCGCCCTCGTCGTTCGGATGGTAGAAATCAGTGCATTTATACGCAAATTCGGCAACATCGGAAAGAACGACGAATCCGTGTGCGAAATTTTTTGGAATAAAAAACTGTTTTTTGTTCTCTGCGGACAGGACTACTCCATACCACTGTCCAAATGTCTCAGATCCTTCTCTGAGATCCACGGCCACATCAAACACTTCTCCGCTTATCACACGCACCAGTTTGTCCTGCGGATAGTTGATCTGGAAATGAAGACCTCTAAGGACTCCTTTTTTGGAGCAGGACTGATTGTCCTGCACAAATTCCATATCGATGCCCGCCTCTTTATAATCGTTGAAATTATATGTTTCCATAAAATAGCCTCTGTCATCGCCGAACACAGTCGGTTCGATCACTTTCAGCCCTTTGATAGGACATTCTGTCACTTTGATCTTTCCCATTTTGCTTCTCCTTTATTATTTTCCTAACCCTTCTGCCACCTCGATCAAGTACTGTCCGTACGCAGTCTTCAAAAGTGGCTGTGCCAGTTTAATAAGCTGCTCTTTATCGATGAATCCTCGTTTGTAAGCGATCTCCTCGATACAGGAAATGTAAAGTCCCTGTCTTTTCTGGAATGCCGCCACGAAATCCGCCGCATCAAGGAGCGCATCATGATTCCCCGTGTCAAGCCATGCGAATCCACGTCCCAGCGTCTCCACATGGAGATCTCCTCTCTCAAGATAGGCATTGTTGACACTTGTGATCTCCAGCTCGCCTCTCGCGGACGGTTTCACATTCTTTGCGATCTGTACCACATCATTGTCATAAAAGTAAAGTCCCGGTACTGCATAGTTAGACTTCGGATGTTCCGGTTTCTCTTCGATGGAAAGTGCTTTTCCGTTCTCATCGAACTCCACGACGCCATATTCTCTTGGATCACGCACATAATATCCAAAGATCGTCGCCCCTTTTTCCATCTTTGCCGCATTTAATAATACTCTGGAAAAACTCTGTCCGTAAAAAATATTGTCCCCAAGAACGAGTGCTACATGATCGTTTCCAATGAATTCTTCCCCGATGATAAACGCTTCTGCAAGACCGTTTGGCTTTTCCTGCACTGCGTAGGAGAACTTCATCCCCAGATCCTCTCCTGTTCCGAGAAGTTCCTGAAATCCAGGCAGATCCCTCGGCGTGGAGATGATCAGAACTTCACGGATCCCTGCAAGCATCAGCGTGGACAATGGGTAATAGATCATCGGTTTGTCATAGACCGGCATCATCTGTTTAGATACTGCTTTCGTGAGCGGGTACAGCCTTGTGCCGGAACCGCCTGCCAAAATAATTCCTTTCATTCTTATTCTCCTGTTTCTCTATCTGTTCTGATACATATCCTCGTAATATTTCTGGTAATCGCCGCTCGTCACGTTCTTCATCCAGTCTTCGTGTTCAAAGAACCACTGGATCGTAAGACGGATACCGTCCTCAAACTTTGTCTCCGGATACCATCCGATTTCCGCTTTGATCTTGTCCGGTGCGATGGCATATCTTCTGTCATGCCCTTTCCTGTCTTCCACATAAGTGATCAGATCTTCGCTTACAAGCTCTTTTCTCGGATCCCCGTCCGGCAGCATCTCCTTTAATGTGTCAAGGATAATATGGATGATCTCAATATTCTGCTTCTCGTTGTGTCCGCCGATATTGTACGTCTCAAACAGTCTTCCCTTTTCCTGCACCATATCGATCCCTTTTGCATGATCCTCCACATACAGCCAGTCGCGGACATTTTTTCCATCCCCGTATACCGGCAGCTTCTTTCCCTGAAGCGCATTGTTGATGATGAGCGGTATCAGTTTTTCCGGAAACTGGTACGGACCGTAGTTGTTGCTGCAGTTTGTGATATTTGCCGGAAATCTGTACGTATCCATGTAGGATTTGACAAGCATATCCGAAGACGCCTTGCTTGCTGAATATGGGCTGTGCGGATCATACGGAGTTGTCTCATAAAAATATCCGCCGTCCTCGTCTAGAGAACCGTACACTTCGTCTGTAGATACGTGGAGGAACTTCTTATCCTCTTTGTATACATTGTCTCCGATCTCCCAGGCTGCCTTTGCCGCATTGAGCATGACCAGTGTACCGAGCACATTTGTCTTTACAAAGACATCCGGATTCTTGATACTTCTGTCCACATGGCTCTCCGCCGCAAAATGTACTACACGGTCAATATCATTCTCTTCAAAGATCCGGTTGATAGCATCTGCATCGCAGATATCCGCCTTCACAAAAGTATAGTTTTCTCTGTCTTCCACATCTTTCAAATTTTCCAGATTGCCTGCGTAAGTCAGCTTGTCCACATTGATGATGCGGATGCTGTCGCCGTATTTTTTGAACATATAATGAATATAGTTGGAACCAATGAATCCGGCTCCGCCTGTTACCAAGTATGTTTTCATATCGTTCCTCCAATTTTTTCTCTATCGTTCTGTATTATAGCACACCAGGAAGGAAAATAAAACCCTGCGTCTTTATTCGATTACCATTGCGTTTTTGTTCATCGTATTGTAGGAGCTCTCAAAACTCGAAAAACTATACTCCACTTTTCCTTCGATCGGATCATTTACTTTGACGACTTTCCTCGTCTTGTCATACCCTGTCAGCAGAACACAATGGGCTCTGCTTGCCCAGTAGTATGTCGCACCGCCGCTGCTTCCGGCTTTGAACCATGTCGTCCCATCCATTCCGAGCGTCCCCCAGACTACTACCGGTATTCCACGGTCAATATAGGAAAACAGCTGCTCCAGAGAGCTTCCCGTCACATTTTTCGCTTTCCTGCTCGTGATATTCGCAGCTTTAAAATAATTTTCCGCCGTTGTACAGATTACAGATGCCCAGCATCCATATCCTCCCGTCTGCGATCCTGGATCTCCCATATACGCCAGATACGGATTGGTAGAGTGAAGCGGCCCTCTTGGCATGTATTTATAGCATACATCTTGTTTTGATACCATATAGCCATTGTAT
The DNA here is from genome assembly GCF_019754295.1 of Sellimonas caecigallum. Classification (GTDB taxonomy): domain Bacteria; phylum Bacillota; class Clostridia; order Lachnospirales; family Lachnospiraceae; genus Sellimonas; species Sellimonas caecigallum. Next base: position 382,556 of record NZ_VIRV01000001.1, read on the forward strand.
CGAAGTGCCATGTAGAGGGAAATCGCCTCGCATCCGTTTGGGAATTCCGGATACTGATATGCAATCTCCACATTCAAATTTTTCCTCGGAACATACTCTTTGTAATATCCGCTGTTGGCCGGTCCAGCCGAAGTTTTCGCCTGGAAGAAAATCTGGATCGCCTCCATGCGATAACCATATCCTGTCGTCCCGGCACTCTGTCCGTTTTTCGCCCATCCAAGCCAGCCGAACTGCTGCACATGGACACGGTAATAAACGTCATAATACTTGGAAAGAACTCCGTTAAGCTGGATCTGGATTGCTTCCATACGAAGTCCTTGCCCGCTTGTCCCGGCAAGCTGACCATCCTTTACCCAGTTTTGCCAGCCAATATTCTGGACATGACCTCGATATTGTATGCCGCCGTTCTCGCCGGCAACTGAGGCATTGTCGATCCGGATCCTTATTCCTTCCAGACGCAGTCCTTCTCCCACCGTGCCAAGCACTGTGTTGTTTCCCACTTCTTTGATATTTCCTTTTTTCTGGACATGACCGGAATATTTCAGATTGGACTGTGCGCATCCCTTCACATAATAGCTGGAATTATTCCCGGGTGCTTCCCCACTTTTCTCCACAAGAAAAACTTTGAGCGCTTCCATTCGGAATCCAAGCGCTTCACTCCCTGCACTCTGTCCATTCTTTGCATATCCCAGCCAGCCAAACTGTTGGATATGTGCTGTATAGTACACATCGTAGTATTTTGCAATCTCTCCAGTAAGCTCAATCTGAATTGCTTCTATTCGGAGGGACTGTCCCGTTGTCCCGGATAATGTGCCGTCTTCCATCCAATCTTGCCATCCGATCCCCTGCACATGGGTCCGATAGCGGATACCTCCATCGGGGTAGAATTGCCCCTCTGGAATCTCCAGTTTGAATGACAGCCCTTCTATCCGTTTGCTCTGCCCTTCTGTTCCGATGAGTTCTCCTTCGCCCACTGCCTGCTGGTTCCCATAAGTCTGGACATGGACCTGCGCGGACAACACATTTCCCGGATAAGCCTGAACATAATATCCTTGATTTTCCCCTGGCGGTTCATCACTCTTTTCTGCAAGCACGATGCGGATAGCTTCCATCCGATACGAGAATCCCTCTGTCCCGGCTTGCTGCCCATTTTTTGCGTATCCAAGCCAACCGCCCTGCTGCACATGAACGGAATAATACAGATCGTATATCTGTGCAAGATCCCCTGTGAGTTCTGCCTGAAAGGCCTGCACAAAAGCATCGTTCTCATTTTTTCCGGCGTACTCCCCATTTGTTTTCCACTCTTGCCAGCCGCCTGTCTCGCTGTATACCCGATAACGGATCTCGCCGGAGAGGGCATTTGGATCACTTTCTGTCCCAAGTTTCAAAGAGATTCCTTGAATGCCCTGCCCTTGTCCGATACTTCCGGCCGCCTCTCCATCGGCTGCCTGCGATATCTCCTGGTTAGGGAGTTGGACTTCATACTGAAGAAATACCTTCTGATTCGGAATTTCTTCTATCTCTTCTAGATCTTCTTCGGTCTCTTCTTTTGTTTCCTCTGTCTCAGTATTCGATTCTTCCCCTGTCTCAGTGTTCCATTCTCCCCCCGTCTCTTCCCCTGTATTTTCTTCTGTATCCACAGGATTTTCTTCTGTATCTACAGGATTTTCTTCCTTCGGTAAATTTCCCAAATCTCCGGACTGGTCGATTTCCTGTTCTGGCACTTGCGTTTCTTTCAGTTGATCCGTACCGACAAAAGTATCGTCTGCCGCATATACGATCGGTATCTGTGTAAAGAAAAGCGCTGCTGTCAGAACAACTACCGCTGTTTTCTTTCCCCTCATCTCTCACATTCCTCGCTTACACAAATGGCCTTGCAACGCCGGCAATCAAGGATCGATGCGAATTCTTTACCGGCCACACTACCACTTTATCCGGCCAAGATTCTATTACCTGATCATTTCCAAGATAGATCGCCACATGGATGATCGTTCCTGATGAATTCTTGTAAAAGATGAGATCTCCTCGCTGTCTTTCGCTGTAAGCGACATGTTTCATCGGCAAAGCCCAGAGATTCCTGCACTCGTATTCATAACCTGGCTGCGAATGACGGATGGGGCTTACCGGAGCAGGATCGATTCCAGATGCATAGAGCGCCTGCATGACTAGTCCGCTGCAGTCCAGTCCGTGATTAGGATCCCCAGATGCCCCGATAATGTAAGGGTTCCCAAGATATTCATACGCTGTGCTGATCATCGCTTCGATACAGTCCTGCCTTGTACTTGCAGGATTTGTTTTCAGCGGGCTTGCGTATGCTCCCAGATTCTTCCATGCCGACTCACTGTATCCCATTGCCTTCCATGTGGCAAGGTCTACCACCCCGTTTGCCGTGAGACCATGGCTTTTTTGGAACTGTTTTACCGCATTTATAGTCGTACTGTCCATGATAGCCCGTCTTCCGGAAAGCCCCAGCTTCTGCTGCACATACCACACTTTCAATCCCATATATCCACTGCTCAGATTGTAATCGCCTCCGGTCAGTGTTTTCTGAACATGCCGGATCTGAAGGTACTGAGACGGATTTTGGTACCGATATGTATCGTAAAATGCCTGCCCTGTCTGAAAGGCCTTTTTGTCGTCATATTTTCCTACAAGGACGACCTGTATGGCTTCCACACGGAGAGACAGTGATGTTGTCCCGGCTTTCTCTCCATTTTTTGCCCATCCAAGCCATCCGAAATCTTCTGCCTGAACACGATAATAGATGTCATAATAAGAACTGATCTCGCCACTCAGACGGACTGCGATTGCCTCAATCCTCTTGCTTTGATTCTGTGTGCCGGCAAGTTCTCCCTCGTTTTTCCAGCTCTGCCAGCCGATATCCTGAACATGAGCCTGATACTGCACTGTACCCTTAGGAAGACCTTCTCCGGAATCATCCAGGCTAATCTGGAACGCCTCCAGGCGTTTGGATTTTCCTACTGTCCCAAGTGTCTGTCCGCCTGACACCGCTGCTACATCGCCGATTCCCTGAACATGGCCGGAGTAAGTAAGTTGTGCATTGCTGTATTTTTTCAAATATGGAACAGCGCACGATCCCGGAGCCGCCTGTCCCTTCGGTACCAGCTGCACCTGCATGGCTTCCATTCGGTAGGAGTAGGCCGTTGTCCCTGCAATCTCACCGTTTTTCGCCCAGTCGAGCCAGCCAAAATTCTGGATATGTGCGCGATAGTAAATGTCATAGAGTTCTGCAATTTGACCCTTCAGGCATATTTTGACCGCCTCGATTCGTTTTCCTTCTCCATTTGTTCCGGCTCTCTCTCCATCGCTTTTCCAATCCTGCCAGCCATCCCCCTGGACGTGGGCAGTATATTCGATACTTCCTTCAGAATATCCTTCCATTCCTTTCAGGCACATCGAAAATGCCTCCAGACGCTTCTCCTGCCCAATAACCCCAAGGATATTTCCTCCTTGTACTTCCGCAATGTCACCGATATTCTGTACATGTCCGGAATAATACAGCACATTTTTGAGATAACCCTGCCCTGTCTCTATACTTTCCTGTGAATTTTTTTCTACCAGTCTGAGTTCCAGAGCTTCCAGACGCCGGGAAAACCCTTCGCTTCCTGCGTACGCACCGTTCTGCACATACGGGAGCCATCCGTAACTTTGGATGTGAACCCGATAATAGACGTCATAATGTTCTGCCATTTCCCCAGTCAGACGAATCTGAATCGCCTCCAGACGTTTGGATTCTCCGCTTGTTCCGGCCGTCTCGCCGTCTGCTTTCCAATCCTGCCAGCCATGTGTCTGCACATGGACACGATATTCAATGCCACCTTCATACGGCTGATTTTCCAGATTGATCTGGATCGCTTCCAGACGTTTGGATTCTCCGTTTGTTCCGGCTGTCTCACCGTCCGTTTTCCAATCCTGCCAACCGTATGTCTGCACATGAACACGATAAGAAAGGTCACATTCTTCGGCAGACGGAGTTTCCTCGATTGTCCCCTCGTTTGTATCTCCGGAATCTCCGTCTGTATTTTCTTCTGCCTCAACAGCTCCTGCATCCTGCGCTGCGGATACCGGAACACTCGTACAAAATACTGCTGCTGCCAGCATAATGGCAGCTGTACATTTCCACTTTTTTCTCATTCCCACACCTTCTTATATAGAATAAACACCTTGGTCGATCAATTCTCTGATCGCACGTACAACGCCTTCTTTATCTTCTTTGTAAGTTACCCCAAACCATTTGTCTTTTGAGTGGAGTACCTTTACCTGAGCCTTTTCTTCCTTCAGAAGATCTCCGATGATCGTCGGAAGCAAATATTCTGCTTTCAAATCTTCCTTATCGGTTTTCTCAAGAAATTCTGAGAACCCTTCCTCGAGAATGTCAAAAAATTCCGGCTGAAGTCCCCACATGTTCATAGACACTTTAGCATTCAGGCTGATCTCTTCTTCTCCCTTTTCAGACATTGCCACTGCTGCCTGTCCTTTCCGGACAATATTGTGTGTTTCCACAATCTCTGTCAGCATTCCATCATCATTCACTTTGCAGACGCCTCTTGTAACTCCGCCATTCTCACTTAACGTGTTTTCCAGGACAAACCCTACCATGCAGATCTGTTCTTTTTCGCTTTCCTTTTTCTCTTCGTTCAAATAGCGATAAGCCTCACGATACGCTTCTTTTCCGTAGTAATCGTCTGCGTTGATCACAAGAAACGGCTCTTTTACCTTTCCTTTACAGCTCAGGATTGCCTGTCCGGTTCCCCACGGTTTTGTTCTGCCGGCGAATTTTTCTCTGTATTTTTCCGGGATATCATCAATCTCCTGAAATGCGTATTCTACATGAACCTGTTTTTCGATTCGGTCTCCTATTACTTCTTTAAAGTCTTTTTCCAAATCTTTTCGGATCACGAATACAACTTTGTCAAATCCCGCTTCCATGGCATCTTTTATGGAATAATCCATAATGATTTCTCCGTTTGGCCCAACTGGCTCCAACTGCTTGATTCCGCCTCCAAATCGGCTTCCGATTCCTGCTGCCATGATCACTAAAGCTGCTTTACTCATGTTTTTGCTCCTTTTCCTGTATTTTTCTTTATTATACTTAAATTCCGATCTGATGTCCATCAATATGGGCAAGTCTTTAAAATGGAAACGGGCAGGAATCCATGATTCCAGCCCGTTTCCCCTATTTCTATTCTTGTTCTTCCAGTCTGTTGACCGCGCTGAACATCGCGCGGAAACCTGCCCGCGTGATATTGGAGCTAACTCCTACGCCATATGTTTCTTTTCCCGTCTTATTATTTCTCAGACAAATATACGCTGCCGCCTTAGCCTCCGATCCTTGGCTGAGTGCGTGCTGGGAGTAATCGAGAAGTTTGAAATCCATGCCGGATTCTTCGGCAAGCACTCTCTTAAGTGCAGCTAATGGACCATTTCCTACCGCTTTCGCCTGTTTTAACTCTCCTCTTGATGAGAACACCACTTCCACTTCCGTCTCGCTTTCCGCCAGATCTTCCGCCTTGGCGCGGATCAGTTCATACGGTGCGAGCTTTCTCAGGTATTCCTTCTGGAATGTCTCATAGATTGTAGATGGAGCCACTTCTCCCTGCTTTTCCGCAATTTTCTGAATCACATCCGCAAATTCTTTGTGCATCTTCTTTGGCAGCTTGAATCCAAATTCGCTGTCCATCACAAAAGCAACTCCGCCTTTTCCAGACTGGCTGTTGATGCGCACGATCGGTTCGTACTCCCTTCCGATATCGGAAGGATCGATAGGAAGATATGGAACTTCCCACCACTCCTGCTTCTTCTCCCGCATTGCCTGCATCCCTTTGTTGATCGCATCCTGGTGGGATCCGGAAAACGCCGTAAATACCAGTTTTCCTGCATATGGATGCCGTTCCGGAACATCCATCTTGCAGCATCTTTCATACACATCTTTGATCTCTGTTATATTCTCCAGATTCAGCTCCGGATTGATACCCTGGGAGAACATGTTGTAGGAGACAGTCAAGATATCAAGGTTTCCTGTCCTCTCGCCATTTCCAAACAATGTTCCTTCTACTCTGTCTGCACCTGCCAGGAGAGCAAGCTCGCAAGATGCAACTCCCGTTCCTCTGTCATTGTGCGGATGGATACTTAAGATTACTCGTTTTCTGTCTTTGAAATGTCTGTCCATCCACTCAATCTGATCTGCATAGACATTCGGTGTCGTCATTTCCACTGTGGACGGAAGATTGATAATGATCGGCTCATCCTTTGTAGCTCCCCATTCGTCACAGACCGCTTCACATACTTCCAGTGCATATTCCAGCTCTGTTCCTGTAAAACTTTCCGGAGAATACTCAAGTCTCAGATTTCCTTTAAAATCTGCCGCACACTCTTTAACCATTTTCGTTCCATCTATTGCGATCTGCCGTATTTCTTCTTTCCCTTTTTTGAATACTACTTCCCGCTGAAGCGTGGATGTGGAGTTGTAAATATGTACGATCGCGTTTTTCACACCGTCCAGCGCTTCAAATGTCCTCTTTACGAGATGCTCCCTGCACTGAACCAATACCTGAATCCATACATCGTCCGGAATCAGGTTGTCATCCACCAGTTTCCTAAGAAAATCGTACTCAATCTGTGACGCTGATGGAAATCCCACTTCAATTTCTTTAAATCCCAGTTTCAGGAGGAGCTGAAACATCTCTATCTTCTCTTCCACTGTCATCGGATCAGTCAGCGCCTGATTGCCGTCTCTTAAGTCGACGCTGCACCAGACCGGCGCTTTCTCGATTTCCTTATCCGGCCATGTGCGTTCCGGATAAGGAACAACTGGTACTCTTCGATATCTCTTATAATTTAACATGCTATTCCCTCCTGCTTTTCTTTATTCTCCCAAGCCTTCTTCCACAGCTTTTATCATTGTATCCAATGCTTTCTCTTCATCTTCACCATCACAGATGATTTCGAGGACATCGCCGCATTTTACACAAGCTCCCAATATACTGAGTACACTTTTGGCATTGCTGATTCCCCTCTCATCTGTCCGAAATTTTATACTGCATTGGAAGTCCATGGCAGTCTTGCAAAACACCCCTGCCGGACGCAGATGCAGCCCTGTAGGGTTGCTGATCTTTACTTTTCGGCTTACCATACCTGTTCCCCCAGTTATTCATTTTCGTTGCTTTCCGTACTTTCCAAAAGTACTTTTATCGTAACCGGCTCAGCCAGAGAGCAATTTCCCGGGAGCTTCACTTCCACCGGGACATCGTATTCTCCCGGATCTTTATATGTCACGAGATTGATGGAAACACTTCCTTCTTCAAGTTCCAGAGTTTCAAGGATATCCTGATCTCCATTTACTTTAATCTCCAGTACATCCTCTGACGGATAAGAATATTTCATCCCTTCTGGCAAGTTATTCACAACAATTGCTCCGGTAGGCATCTCCAGTGTTTTGCTTCCTGCCTCCTCGATTCCGATCATGACCACCACCGATCCGGCATTTTTGTCGATCAGTTCCACATCCGGCAGATACGGTGTAATATCCACCACCCGCTCCTCTTTTTTAGTAAGGTTATCCGCCTTCAGCGCACTCGCAGGTATCGTGATCTCTTCCACATTTGCCAACGCTTCTTCGCTTCCGGCTACCTGCACTTCCGCCGGCTCTGATGTGATTCCGGTAAAGACATAACCGTCTGCCGGAGTGATCTGAGAAGTATTAAATTTCAATGGCAGTTTCTTTGTCTCCCATACTTCCACCTGTACACGCACGTCATTTTCACTCTTCAAATCTTTCAGTGTGAGCAGTGTCGTATCGATGATCTTTCCTTCCCTGTCATAAAATGCCAGCTTGGAATTCAAAACCGCATCCTCCGAAAGTCCTGTCACATCTACTTCAGCCACGACTTTATCGATACGGTCAATGACAGATTTCGGGCCGTCCACTCTTACTTTTTCCGGATCAGCCTTAACCTGACCTAGCACATATCCATCCCTCACGCTTCCTGTTGTGGTCGGAGTGATCGGGAAAGTATTCTGCGCCTCGTCTTCGATTGTGACTTGAAGATTTCTTGGAGTTGAGTAAGCTTCTTCATATTTCCCCGCAAATTCCGGAATCGTCACTTCAATCGGGATTTGGGATCCAAGCGACATTTCCTTCATATCCGCGTATGCCTTGATATCAGACGCTTCTAATTCATGCAGGACACGTCTCGTCGCTTTTACAGTTACTCTTACCCGATCTGTTCCTGCCTCCGTCGTGTATGTCTTTCCTTTGCTGGTAACTACTTCGGGATGCAGAATCTCTACCTGTATGTTGGAAAAGGAAACTGTGTCGACCGGATTGTCTATATTCACAACAACTGCCCACAGAAATGCGGCAAAGGCAAGCGAAAGAAGCTTCAGGCCGATATTTTTAGTGAGTCTTTTTTTCATGTTTCCGCCTTCCTTTCCACAATTTCGATATTCCTTTGTTCTCCACAGCTTTATTCTGAATGCCGGCCAATCGCTCTTTCAGATATTCCGGAGTTACATTGCGGACGAGCTGCCCGCCCTGGGCTACCGACACATACCCGGTCTCTTCTGATACTACGATGATAAGCGCATCGCTTACCTCGCTCATCCCGAGGGCTGCCCGGTGTCTTGTTCCCAGCTCCTTGCTGATCCCCATATTGTCCGAAAGTGGAAGATAACATGTGGCTGATACGATCCGGTTTCCCCTCACAATAATGGCTCCGTCATGGAGTGGTGTATTATGTTCAAAAATATTGATCAGCACCTGAGACGAAACGATACAGTCGAGCGCGATCCCCGTACTTTCATATTCTGTAAGACGGATAGCCTGCTCTACCACGATCAGCGCCCCTGTCTTAACTTTTCCCATCGAAAAGCATGCCTGTGTGATGCCGTCCAGCGTCTTCTGTGAAAAGCGCTCGTTTTCCTTTCCGGCATCGATTGGAACAATAGCCGTCAAGAACTTTTTCTCCCCAAGCTTCTCCAGCGCTCTTCTGAGCTCCGGCTGGAATACTACAATGGCCGCGATGGCAAGTACCGACACACTGTTTCTTGCGATCCATAGGATCGTGTTCATCTTAAATATGGCGGCAAGCAGGATAAAGATTGCAAGGAACAAAATTCCCTTCAGAAGCATCCATGCCTTTGTATTCTTGATCCATATCATAATCTGATAGATCAAAAAAGCCACGATGATGATCTCCACCACATCAGTCCATCTCAGATCCGGAAAATACCAGTCTGTAAAATATAGTCCCATAATCTGTGAAATCTTACTTTCCATCTTTGCCACCTCCTGTTCTTTCTATACTCCTTAACATTCTTGTCAAAACCCCTTTTATCTATATGAATCTTGTTTAATTTCTGTTCTTTTCTTCTTTATCCTGAAGTTCCTTTTTGATAATCTCTTCCAGGTCAATCTCCTCCTGAAGCCGTTTTGCCAGCAAAAGTTCTTCTGTCATTCCCGGAATAAAAGAAGTCTCTTCTGTTTTCTTTCCTTCCCGTGTTTCCGGCTTTGGATGTTCCGCTTTTGACTCCGTCTGGTTTTCTTCCCCTTCTTCTTTTCTGTCATGCCTCCGTTTGCTGATCTGTTTCACTTTTTTCTCCGGAACAGTGACGGACACTTTCGGTATGGCTTTCACGTAATAATAGTATTCATCGTCTTCATACTGAAACTTCTCCGCTCTCGAGTAATCCACTGAAAACACGCAGAATTCCAAGATCAATGCCAAGATTACCGAAATGATATTTCCAAATATGACTGTGATATACGGGAACTGAATGTTGAGAGCAATACCTCCTGCCACGATGACAATAATATCTGCCACAGCTCCCGCCGCCATAGCTATCTTCCACGAATGATCCGCCTCACTTCTGCGCACGGTATAAACAATCAGCACGCAGACAGCAAAGGAGGCAACATAGGTCCACATCTCACTATTCTGCATGACCTGTGTGGCAAACAGCGTCATCTGACCGGTAATGCCATCAGCCCCTGTGACTACAGTGGAAGATACTTCCAAGTATGTCATTATATAATATATAATCGTTCCAAAACAGATCGGTATAATGCATGTCGGTACACTTGTCAGTGCAAATGCAATCGGCACTGCAAACGGAATCTTAAAGCAGAACGCGATAACCATCAGCAGTACGATGATCGCCTTATCCGGCGCAAACCGGAAATAAAAAATCAGCATCACGGCGAAAATCGCTGCAGCCACGAGCAATACTCCCATGGATAAAGCCTGCATATGTATGAGCATAAGCACCGCTGAAGCAATGACCGTAAACGTGCAAGGCAAAAATGCACAGATCACTGCCAGTACAACAGTGACGACCGGGTTGGCAAAAGTTTCCATAAATCCCATTTTGGAATTGATCAGATAAAAAACAATAAATGCCAGAAGCAATTGGATCATCTTGTCGATGCCCTTGGAGTACTTGGCATAAAATGCCTGAAGTTGTTCTTTCAACACAAACAGACTACTCATATTTTTTCTTCCTTTCCTGACCATAATATCTTTCCAGCTGCGTAAGCATACGGGTGTATTTTTTCACTCTTCCTCTGGCTCTCGTATGCTTTTTCTGATAAAATCTGGATGCAAACAACCCGTAAGATATGAGAAGGACGATATAAACGATCAGAATTGCCGCTGCTATGACTGCAAGCATGAGTAATCCGAGATTTTCCAATATCATATCCAAAAATACCACAGCAAGAACCCCGATGATCAGCGCATAACCGATCGTTACCCAGATCAGCGTCAGGATCGTCTGAAAACTGGTATAGTCTTTTTTATGGTAGGAACTGATCTTAAAATCCTCTTGCCCTTGTTTCTCCTCGTACATCGCCATTTTATTCATCAGCTTGATTTTTTCTTCGTTAATCATAAGCCACCTCTGTCAGTTTTATTTTAAAAAACCATTTTCAGTATACCAAAAATCAAATATCTTGTCCAACACTTATCGTGAAAAAGAACGTATTGCGCACACCGGCTTTTTTCAGCGCTTTCGCCGCCTCATTGATGGTGTTTCCTGTCGTATAGATATCGTCGATGAGAAGTACACTGTCCGGCAGTCTGCCTTCTGTTTTCGTGGAAAAACTTCTTTCAAGATTTCCCTTTCTTTTGTTTCTGGAAAGTGTTTTTTGTGCTTCTGTCTGTCTCGTCCTGATAAGAAGATCTTTTCTAACCGGTATCCCTGAAAGCTCAGAAAGTCTGTCTGCCAGAACCTCAGCCTGATTAAATCCTCTCTGGTGCTTCTTTTTCCTGTTCATAGGGATCGGGACGATCGCTTCTATCTCCCATTTCTCAAGCAGTTTTCCATACCGCCTCATCCATTCTTTTGCATAAAACTCTGCGTAAACTCTCCTGTTCCTAAATTTGAACTGATAAATAGAATCACTTGCCGGCGGTCTGTGTATCCACAGACTTCGTCCTTGCTCATACCAGCACGCCTTTTCTTTTATTCGCTCCGCACAGTCTCGGCAATATTCTGTCTGTGTATTGCTTATGGTTTTCCCACATTTCTTGCAAGTGGGTTCGTGTACACTTTTTAATTTCTTTCGACATTTTTTGCATACTTCATCAACTTCTACGTTTCCACAAAAGGGACATACATGAGGATATAGCAGCTCGCCTATTTTTTTCATTCTTTTTTTGAAACTCTGATTCTTCCCTCTCGTTTACAAAAACTCTGCTATGTGCTCCGCAAGGCTTGTGTTTCTTTTCTGTTCTTCCACATTTTGGATCATCTCCTGAAAAACAGTATCACTTCCTACAAGTGTAACACATTTCCTCGCTCTTGTCACAGCAGTATACAAAAGATTCCGACAATATAACTGCCTCGGACCTGCAAGCAGCGGAATGATCACTGCCGGATATTCACTTCCCTGTGATTTATGTATCGTAACTGCATAGGCAAGCTCCAGCTCATCCAGCATTTTGAAAGGATAGGTTACCTTCCTTTTTTCATCATATTCTACTTCCAGCGTCTCGTCATATGTATTGATCTTTGTTATAATCCCCATATCGCCATTGAAAACGCCAATACCTTTGTCGACTACAAGACCATACTTTGTTGCGATCTCCCACTCCAATTGATAATTATTTTTCACTTGCATAACCTTATCGCCCACACGGAATAATTTCTCTCCGTATTCCTTCTCCGCCTTCTTATCGGACGGCGGGTTCAGATACTGCTGCAAAATTCTATTTAATCGTTCCACACCCAGGAGTCCTTTTTTCATCGGAGTAAGCACCTGGATATCGGACATACGTGCATCCACATATTTGGGCAATTTTTTCTGGATCAATGTCAGGACGACGCTGATAATTACATTGGCATCCTGCCGTTTCAGGAAAAAAAAGTCTTTGCTTTTATTGTCAAGGACGACTTCCTGCCCAGCATTGATCTTGTGGGCGTTCATGACAATATCGCTTTCCTGTGCCTGCCGAAAAATTTTTGTCAGCATAACTACCCTGAAAACCTTAGAATCTATAATATCTTTCAATACTTTCCCAGGGCCTACAGACGGCAGCTGATTGATATCCCCTACAAGGATCAGCCTTGTTCCCGGAACGATCGCCGAAAGGAGCGCATGCATCAGCGGAAGATCTACCATGGACATCTCATCGATGATAACCGCATCGGTTTCCAGTGGATTTTCCCTGTTTCTTCCAAATCCTCCAGTCTTGCCTTCTTCCGGATTTCCGCTTACTTCCAAAAGACGATGTATCGTCTGTGCTTCATATCCCGTCGCCTCCGTCATTCGTTTAGCCGCCCTTCCAGTCGGCGCTGCGAGACGGATATCCATCCCTTCACTTTCGAAATATCGTATCATGGCATTTATCGTTGTTGTCTTCCCGGTTCCCGGCCCGCCTGTCAGGACAAACACTCCGCTTTTTACTGCCTCTTTCACTGCCTCCCTCTGCTTTTCGTCCAGTCTAAGCTCTCCGTACTCTTCCAGTTTTTCCAGTCTTCGAAGGATCATATCGTCGTCTTCCTCGTAATCGATATCCAGATCATGAAGCATTTTTGCCGTATTTAGTTCCATATAGTAGTATTTTGCCGGATAAATTCTGACAGATTCTTCGTTCTTTTTCATTACAATTTTTCTTTCCATCGCCAAATCCATCAGATACTTTTCAATATCTTCGATCTGCACTCCCAGAAGTTCCGACGTTTTTTTCAACAGCACATCTTCGTACAAAAAAATATGGCCTTCCGCAAGACTTTGCAAAAGCGTATAGAAAATGCCGCTCTTAATCCGAAAATCCGAATCAGTGTGTATGCCTATCCTCGCTGCGATCTCATCCGCTGTCTTAAAGCCAATTCCTTCGATATCATCTGCCAGTCGATAAGGATTTTCCTCCAAAATATGATAAATCCTTGTCCCGTATTTCTGATAGATCTTCACGGCAAGTGTCAGACTGATGCCGTATTTCTGCAGGTAGATCATCGCCTGTCGCAGATCTTTTTTTTCCTCCACCTGCTCTGCTATCTCCCGAGCTTTTTTCTCACTGATCCCCTTGATCTCTGCCAGGCGTTCCGGTTCTTCCTCAATGATGCGAAACGTGTCCTTCCTGAATTTTGCCACGATCTTTCCTGCCAGAGCCGGTCCGATCCCCTTTATTGCGCCGGAGCCAAGATATCGCTCAACTGCTTCCAAATCCTCCGGTTCTTTGATCCGATGTTCTTCTACTTTAAGCTGAACTCCGTAGGTCGGATGTGTGACATATTCTCCGGAAAGTTCCAGAAACTCCCCATCTCCAATATATGCAAATTTGCCGACACACGTTAACTCTCCATCTTCATTATTCAGCTGAAACACCGTGTAGCCGTTGTCTTCGTTCCTAAAGACAATGTGATCCACATATCCTGTTATTTTTTCCAAGTTTACCCTCCGTCTCTGATGCAGAAAAGAACTGCCGCAGAATATTTTCTGCAACAGTTCTCTCTATGTTTATGCATTGAATTTTTTGCTCTCACTCATAAATTCCACAAACTGACCGGTACCGATCGCTACAACCTTCATCGGATCTTCCGCAGTCATCGTGTTGATGCCTGTCTTCTCTTCAATCAGCTCTTCCAGACCTCTCAGCAGAGCGCCTCCTCCAGTCAGGACAATGCCCCGATCCAGAATATCTGCAGAAAGTTCCGGCGGAGTCCTCTCCAGTACTCCGATAACCGCTTCCACAATCTGGCTGGTAGGCTCTCTGAGCGCCTCCTCCGTCTCAGAGGAAGTCACTGTAACCGTCTTTGGAAGTCCTGTCACAAGATTTCGCCCTCTTACCTCGATCGCTTCGTCTTCCACGAGCGGGTAAGTCGTACCAATCCGGATCTTGATATCTTCTGCGGTACGCTCTCCAATCAAAAGATTGTGTTTCTTTCTCATATATCTTACAATAGCCTCATCAAAATCATCCCCGGCGATCTTGATGGATGTATTGACAACCGTTCCGCCAAGGGAAATGACCGCAATGTCGGATGTTCCTCCTCCAATGTCCACAATCATATTTCCGCATGCTTTGGATATGTCAATTCCAGCTCCGATGGCTGCTGCCACCGGCTCCTCAATCAGATGAACCTCTCTCGCTCCAGCGGCAAATGTAGCTTCCTCCACGGCCTTTTTTTCCACTTCCGTCACACCGCTTGGAACACAGACGCTGATGCGCGGCTTTTTAAAAGTACGTTTTCCAAGTGCTTTCTGGACAAAATACTTGATCATCTTTTCTGTGACCGTGTAGTCTGAGATAACTCCCTGCCTGAGAGGCCTTACTGCCACAATATTTCCCGGTGTTCTGCCAAGCATCAGACGTGCATCTTCCCCGATCGCACGGATAGCATTCGTATCTCTGTCAAATGCGACTACAGAAGGTTCTTTTAGCACAACGCCCTTTCCTTTCACATAAACAAGAACGCTCGCAGTTCCCAAATCGATTCCAATATCTACTGATGACATCAATCAAATAAACCCCTTTCACAAATCCCATCTATTTCCATCATCTTTCGTCTATCATACTTCCTCTTCTGCGCTGCGGCAGGCATAAATACACATCCCACAGCATACATTTGTTATTATAATCAATCTTCCTTTAAATGGAAAGAGTTTTTTCCAAGAAAATAGAAGTTTTATTTTTTCTTAAGGAATGGGGCAAGATATTGTCCTGTGTAGGATTGCGGACATTTTACAATTTCCTCCGGGGTGCCTTGCGCAATGACAGTACCACCTTTGTCTCCGCCTTCCGGACCCATGTCGATGATGTAGTCCGCCGTCTTGATGACATCCAGGTTATGTTCAATAACGATGACCGTATTGCCATCCGCCGCAAGTCTGCGCAAAATCTCAGTCAGTTTATGAACATCCGCAAAGTGCAGTCCTGTCGTCGGCTCATCCAGGATGTAGACCGTCTTTCCGGTACTTCTTTTACTGAGCTCTGCCGCCAGCTTGATCCTCTGCGCTTCCCCTCCGGAAAGTGTGGTAGACGGTTGTCCAAGACGGATATAGGAGAGACCCACATCATACAGTGTCTCCATTTTTCTCCGTATACTTGGCACATTTTCAAAAAATTCCAGCGCCTCTTCCACTGTCATATTCAGCACATCGTAAATACTCTTTCCTTTGTATTTGACTTCCAGTGTCTCCCTGTTATAGCGTTTTCCATGACATACTTCGCACGGTACATATACATCCGGGAGGAAATGCATCTCAATCTTCAGTATCCCATCCCCACTGCAGGCCTCACACCTTCCGCCTTTCACATTAAAGCTGAATCTTCCTTTTTTGTAACCTCTGGCCTTTGCATCTGCTGTAGCGGCAAAGAGATCTCGGATCAGATCAAAAACTCCGGTATATGTTGCGGGGTTTGATCTCGGCGTGCGCCCAATCGGCGACTGATCGATATCAATTACCTTGTCGAGTTTCTCCAGTCCCTTGATCTCCCGGTGTTTTCCCGGTATGACTCTTGCGTGGTTCAGTACTTTGGCAAGCGTTTTGTACAATACTTCATTTACGAGGGAACTCTTTCCGGAACCTGACACTCCGGTCACGCAAGTCATAATGCCAAGCGGAATATCCACATCGACATTTTTCAGATTATTTTCTTTTGCTCCTCTGATTTTCAGGAATCCCGATGGTTTGGCACGTTCATCTGGTACCGGGATCCTGATCCTCCCGCTCAAATACTCCCCTGTGATCGATCCCGGAGTGTCCATGATCTCCTGTGCAGTCCCCTGAGCCACGACTTCTCCACCGTGTTCGCCCGCCCCCGGTCCGATATCCACAATATGGTCTGCCGCAAGCATCGTATCTTCATCATGCTCTACCACGATCAGTGTATTTCCAAGATCACGTAGATGCTGCAAAGTCTTCAGGAGCTTATCGTTATCCCTCTGATGAAGGCCGATGCTCGGCTCATCCAGAATATAAGCCACCCCGACAAGACCAGATCCGATCTGCGTGGCCAGCCGGATCCTCTGTGCCTCCCCGCCGGAAAGCGTCCCGGTCGCCCTTGCCAAAGTAAGATAATCCAGTCCTACATCCATCAAAAATCCGATCCTTGCACGGATTTCTTTGAGAATCTGCCCTCCGATCAGCTCCTGCGTATGAGTCAGCTTCAGTTGCTCCAGAAATTGCTGCAGATTTTCGATGGACATAGATGTCACTTCGTAAATATTTTTGTCCCCTACTGTCACAGCCAACGCCTCTTTCTTCAGCCTTTGGCCTTTGCAGGCGTGGCAAGGCGTGATCCTCATAAATGTCTCATACTCCGCCTTCATTGCCTCCGATCCTGTTTCGCGGTATCTCCTCTCGACATTTTTGATCAGTCCGTCAAAAGCGACATCGTATATTCCCTCTCCGCGCTGTCCCTTGTACCGAACTTTGACTTCTTTCCCGTTTGTTCCGTAAAGAAGGATATCATGGACCTTTTTCGGGTATTCTTCAAACGGAGTATCCAGATCAAATCCATATTCTTCACACAGCCCTCTCAAAATGGCATTTGTAAAACTGGACGGATCTGTGCAGGACTGCCATCCCATGACTGCGATCGCACCCTGATTGATACTCAGCGACTTATCCGGTATCATCAGCTCTTCGTCAAATTCCATCTTATACCCAAGACCGAAACATTCCGGACAGGCCCCAAATGGGTTGTTGAAAGAAAAGCTTCTCGGCTCGATCTCATCGATACTGATACCGCAGTCCGGACAGGAGAAACTCTGGCTGAAATTGATCGGCTCCCCACCAATCACATCCACTGTCATAAGTCCTTCCGCCAGAGAAAGAACGGTCTCAATGGAATCTGTCAGACGTTTTTCGATACCCGGCTTTACGACAAGACGGTCCACGACGATTTCTATGTTGTGCTTAATATTCTTTTCAAGAGAAATCTCCTCTGTCAATTCATACATATTCCCATCGATACGCACACGCACGTACCCGCTCTTTTTCGCCTTTTCCAAAAGCTTTGCGTGCGTCCCCTTCCGTCCTCTCACGACCGGCGCCAGGAGCTGAATCTTTGTCCTTTCCGGAAGTTCCATGATCTGATCCGTCATCTGATCTACCGTCTGTTTTTTGATCTCCTTTCCACAGACCGGACAGTGCGGAATACCGATCCGCGCGTACAAAAGCCGAAAATAGTCGTATATTTCCGTTACCGTTCCTACCGTGGAACGAGGGTTTCTGTTGGTGGATTTCTGGTCGATGGAAATCGCCGGAGAAAGTCCCTCTATGTTCTCCACATTTGGCTTTTCCATCTGTCCGAGAAACTGTCTCGCGTAAGAGGAAAGTGATTCCATATATCTTCTCTGCCCTTCCGCATAGATCGTGTCAAAGGCAAGGGAAGATTTCCCGGACCCGCTAAGTCCGGTGAGAACGACCAGTTCATTCCTCGGAATGTCCAGGTCGATATTTTTCAGATTGTGTTCATTTGCTCCGCGTATACGGATATATTGCCTGTTCTCCATGTTTTTCTCCTGCTCTTTTCTCTGTCAAAATTTATCATATCAGCTCGTTCAGCTGCTGTTTTAGCTCGATCATCTTATCCCGAAGTTCGGCCGCCGTCTCAAAATCAAGTTCTGCCGCCGCTTTTTTCATCTGCTTCGTAAGGTCTTTGATCAGTTTTTCCAACTCTTCCCGGCTCATGGATTCCGGATCTTTTTCCATAATGTATTCTTGTTTTGCCACCTTCTTGGAAATACTGATGAGATCCCGCACCGCTTTCTGTATCGTCTTCGGTGTAATGCCGTGCTCTTCATTGTATTTCATCTGCACAGCGCGTCTTCGTTTTGTCTCTTCGATGGCGATCCGCATAGAATCCGTGATGGTATCCGCGTACATGATCACATGTCCTTCTGCATTTCTGGCTGCACGCCCGATGGTCTGGATCAGGGATGTCTCTGAACGAAGGAATCCCTCTTTGTCCGCATCCAGGATTGCCACCAGCGTAATCTCCGGGATATCCAGCCCTTCCCTCAAAAGGTTGATCCCGACAAGCACATCAAATACATCCAGGCGCATGTCCCGGATGATCTCCGTCCTCTCCAGTGTATCGATATCGGAATGCAGGTATCGCACCCGTATGCCCAATTCCCGCATATAGTCTGTCAGATCTTCCGCCATCCGTTTCGTCAGCGTCGTGATCAGAACTTTATTCTTCTTTTCTACTTCTTTATTTACTTCTCCCACAAGATCATCGATCTGGCCTTCCACCGGTCTGACCTCTACTTCCGGATCAAGAAGCCCTGTCGGGCGGATAACCTGTTCAGCCCGGAGAAGTTCGTTTTTCTCCTCATAAGGCCCCGGTGTGGCAGACACAAACATGACCTGATCGATCTTGCTTTCAAACTCTTCAAAATTGAGGGGACGGTTGTCCTTTGCCGACGGCAGCCTGAAACCATAGTTTACGAGCGTCGTCTTTCTGGACTGATCTCCATGGTACATCCCTCCGATCTGAGGGATCGTCTTGTGAGACTCGTCGATGATCATCAGAAAATCATCCGGGAAATAGTCCAAAAGTGTGTGCGGAGGTTCCCCTTCTGCAAGCCCGGTCAGATGACGGGAATAGTTTTCAATCCCCGAACAAAATCCGGTTTCCCGGAGCATCTCGATGTCAAAGTTCGTCCTCTCAGAAATCCTCTGAGCCTCCAAAAGCTTATCTTCTCCTTTGAAAAACTGAATTTGCTTTTCAAGCTCATCCTCTATTTCTTTTATCGCCCTGTCCATGTTCTCTTTTGATACAACATAGTGGGATGCCGGAAAGATAGCAATATGATTCAGCTCATTTTTGATCTCTCCGGTCAAAACATCTACTTCTGTTATTCTGTCAACTTCATCTCCAAAAAATTCCACCCGGATGATATTTTCCTCCGCTCCGGCTGGAAATACTTCCACAACATCCCCGTGTACACGGAAAGTTCCCCGTTTGAAATCCATATCATTTCTGTCATACTGAATGTCAATCAGCTTCCGTATCACATCATCCCTGTCTTTGATCATGCCCGGCCGGAGAGAAATGACCATCTCCTGGTAATCGATAGGACTTCCCAGACCGTAAATACAGGACACACTGGCCACAATGATGACGTCCCGTCTCTCAGAAAGCGCTGCAGTAGCCGAATGGCGAAGTTTGTCTATCTCGTCATTGATGGCGGAATCTTTTGCAATGTAAGTGTCGGATGACGGTACGTAAGCCTCCGGCTGGTAATAATCATAGTAGGAGACAAAATATTCCACTGCGTTGTTTGGAAAAAATTCCTTAAATTCTCCGTAAAGCTGTGCCGCCAGAGTCTTATTGTGGGCGATGATGATCGTCGGTTTGTTTAACTGCTGGATGACGTTGGCCATCGTAAACGTTTTTCCGGATCCCGTAACTCCCAGGAGGGTCTCACACTGATTGCCTTCCCGAAACCCTTTGACAAGCTGTTCGATCGCCTGAGGCTGGTCGCCGGTTGGTTTGTATTCTGATACTAATTCAAAATGGTCCATATTATTCTCCTCAAACAAAATAAATCTACAACATACTATTTACCCATCTGCCCGCTCCTTTGCACATTATAGCAAATATAATTATAAAAGTATATAGTACGCAAAGCAAAAAAGTACAAATGTTCGATTCCACACTTGTACTTTTTCGTATCTCACTATTTACTTCTTTTTGCTTTCAAAGTAGAGGAACCGCTCGATAGAATCCAGAATATCCTTGAAATCATCCCGCGGTGCAATGTCGATGTATCGTTTCAGCAGCTCGGTTTCCTGCTTTTTATATCTGCCGTAAAAAATATCGTAAAGGTTGTGCCCCCGCATGTGGATGCGGATATCTTCCATATGCTTTTTCACATCTTCCTCGGTACGGATTTCTTCTCCGATTACTTCCCTGAGTTTCCTGCCGCTTTTGATCTTGTACAGATACTGATTCCATTTTTCCAGAAAGATACGGTAAAATGCCTCTTCATCTTCAATAATGCCAAGCTGCGCCATCACTTTCGGATTCAAAAAGTAGTTCTCAAAAGAATAATATTTGAGAATGAGAACATTTTGTTCTGTCACTCGCGGAAGCTTGTCGGCATCTTCTCTGTTTCTTTCTTCATAGTAACGGCAAAGCTGATATTTCAGTATTTCACTGTCTTTTCCGTCTCCGTCCCTTATCATGAGAAAATTATCTCTCAGATAGATCTGATTCATATATTTGAGATTGGCATATGTTTTTATGTTCGTACAGCTGTTTGTCGTGATGATGGCAATACGGGACGGCTTCCCATCTTCATCGTACGTCTCGGAATAATACTTCCGGATAAGAAGCGGAAGTCTGCTCTTATCCTGCTTTCCCTCCACAATAAAAACAAAATTCACATTCATCAGATCATTTGCCGAGTATCCCAGATCGTCCAGCACCGCGCTGATATCGGTCTTTTCATACACAAAGGAAAATCCGTCTTCTCCCCTCGCGATCTGTCGGATCTGTTTGCTGTTGAAGTTGGCCAAAAGATCCGGCGCATGGGTGGAAAAGACAACCTGGCTCTTTCTGGAAAGACGGTAAAGAATATCTCCGGACACCTTCTGGAGGGTTGGGTGGAGATAAATCTCGGGGTCTTCCACAAGGATGAGATCCAGACTTTCCTCTTTTTCTTCCTTATAGGTTTCCAAAAGTGAAAGCATGTAGATGCTTCGCATCCCTTTCCCCATTGTATGGACCGGGCGGGGCTGTTTCTGCCCGTCATTGCATATTTCCGCTGTCACGCTGAGCATTTTTTCCATATCACGGCTCATGGAGTAACGAATCCTGTCCTTTCCGCCGTTTTTTTGAAAAGTTGCATTTACTTTCTGGGAAAAGGTGTCGAGATTGAGATTGTAAAGTTTGTATTCCAAAAGTTTGGCCGCCTCGAATGCGTTTAGTTCTTCCGTTGTTTTCTTGTTAATCAGCCCGATGCAGGAAAAACAGTGATTGCACATCTTTGCCCGATCAAACATACAGCACCCTGACCGCATCTGCTTTAAAAGCTCATCCTCCTGCATCATCAAGAGATCTTCCTGAAAATGCTCCAGGCTTCGATCTGTTCCGATATCGTACACTTTGGGGAATACTTCCCGGAGATACGGATTATTTTTCTGAATACCGTCACTGTAACGGATTTTTCCTTCTCTGTTTGCCACATACTCAAAAGAGAGCAGGCCATTGTGGAAAGACGGCAGCTTCGCACAAAAATCCTTAAACCATGCTTCGTATCTTCGATACCCGCTTATACATCCATGATCGTGCAGTATTTTCAGATCTTCCTCTTCTATCTTCAGTGTGACAGCAATCTCAATATTCGGATAATCTTCCTGATAATCTTCTTTTCGGATTTCATAAATACCGCTTACCGCCCGTATCGCATCCAGAACAGCTGTTTTTCCCGTACTGTTCTGTCCTACAAGGATCAGCGCATTTTCAATTCCTGAAAGATGCAGTTCCTGTATGGATCTAAAATTTCGGATTCTAAGTTCTGCTATCTGCACAGCTTCACTCTCCTTTTATTTCCCCTCCTCCACGGCATTGATCTTATCCCGGATATCGGCTACAGAAGCTTCGTCCGGTATCGTCACATATAAGGTGCCTCCGGAATAAGAGTAGCAATATTTTCTTGCCGACGTACCCTCTGCCGCCACAGATGTCACATTCCATCCGTTCAGTCCTGTCAGCTGGGCTCGTACAAGTTCCTGGAGCTGTTTTGTCGTCATATTTGTCTCCGTATTTCCGCTTACCTGATCGATCAGTTTTGGTCCTTTGATCAAAATCGATGGAGACATGGCCTTTTTGATCATTGCCTCGATGACTGCCTGCTGGTTCTTTCCTCTCTGGTTATCCCCATCTTCCAGGGCATGCCGCTCCCTTACAAAAGCCAGCGCCTCCTGCCCGTTAAAATGATTGAGTCCTTTCTCTACGTGCATGACAAGTCCGGACTCTTCCCCGGTGTCAAACTCCAGCTCTGATTTCACGTCAATCCCTCCAAGGGTATCTACCATCTGGATCAACGATGTAAAGTTCACTCGCACATAGAAAGGAATATCTACTTCATATAAATTCTCCAGTGTGGCGATGGAAGTTCCTATTCCATAATTTCCTGCATGGGTCAATTTGTCTTTCTGACCTTCGGACACACCCGGAATCTCCACATAGTAATCACGCGGCGTCGTAACAAGAAGCACTTCTTTTGTTTTCGGGTTTACTGTAGCGATGATGTTCACATCACTTCTGCTCTGCTGCGTGATTTCCCCGTACACATCGATACCACTGATATATACACTGAATGGTTCCTGAGAGACATCGATCCCCGCCGCCTTTTCTGTGAGTTCCGGAGCCTCATTTCCATCTGTGATCTTGCCAAGTGCAGATCGCACCTCATACATGAAAAAAGAGCTCGCCACAAGGATCGCGCTAAGCGCTAGCCCTAACAGCGTCCCAAGGAAACGTTTTGGGCGGAAGCCGTTCTGCATCCGGTAAACACCAAGCGCCAGAAGCAAAAGGACTATGGATGCAATCCCAAGATATAACCACGGAAACATACCGAGATATACTGCTGATAACAGAAACAATACCGTTGCAAAAAGCTGGATCAGAAGGATCAGTCGTCCTGCTTTTTTCCTTCTTACCGGCTTTTGATATCTTTCGCCCCGGCCTGAAGGTGCAGTCCTCTCTGGTCTTTTTCTTCTCTTTTCATAGCGGAAATCCAGATCCTCCGGCATTCTTCTCCTGCGAGGTCTGTACTCTTCCTCCTCATATGTATCATAACGTCCGTACGGCTGATCATAATCATCGTATGTGTACCGTTCTTCCTCATACCTTCTCCTAACCCGTCTTCCATCTCCCCTTGATGACGGATCTGGTCTTCTTCGATTCGGCCCTGTCTGACGATTCATTCGCTTTCTCCGCTCCATCGCCCTTTCATAGGCCTCTCTTTCTTTCCGACTCATTTTACTCATATTTCACTGCCCTTTTCTATTATTTATTCCCATATTGACGGTATGATTATATCTCCAAACCACTTGCAAAGTCAACTTTTCCGGCGGAATTTGGCTTCTGAAACATAAAACTGAGGGTGTTTATGACCCTCAGTTTCTATTATCCGTTCAAGTTTATTTTTCACGGCTCTCCCATTTTCTGTAGATGGCTTCCATTGCATCGACAACACCGCCAACTCCAAGCAGGCTTGCGTTAAAAAGCATTCCATGGGCAGAAATACTTCCCCACTCCCGTCCTGTATGTGCCTCGTAGTAAGTTTTTCTCTCCCGGTCCATCTTTTTGATCTTATCCCAGGCCTGTTTTTCATTCAAACCGTAGATCTTCATAATTCTGCGGATCCGGTCTTCTTTGTATGCGCAGATAAACGTGTGGATGCAGTTACTGTAATCTCCCAATATATAATCCGCACATCGTCCTACAAAAATGCACGGACCTCTTGCCGCCAGCTTAGTGATGATGGCAGACTGCGCTTCATAAACTTTGTCGCTCAATGGTACTCCATCGCTGTTTTCATTGATAAACACTGTGTAATCTTTCATGTTCACAACATATGCCGAAAGAAATTTCCCAAGTATCGTCTCGTCAACTTTCGCCGCAGCTTCCTGGCTGATAGAAAGTTCCCGTGCAGCCATGGAGATTAGATTATTGTCATAAAGCGGAATGTCAAGCCTTTCCGAAAGACGGTTTCCGATCTCATGCCCTCCGCTTCCGAACTGTCTTCCTATTGTAATGATGGTACTGTTGGTCATGCTATCATCTCCTTTTGTCCACTCGTGCGGATCTCTTCTATCCGCCTGCCAACTGCCCTTCCTTACACTGTTGCTCTAAACTCTTGTAGCACCGTCCACAGAAAGCACTGCTCCCGAGATATAGGACGCAAGATCACTGGCCAGGAAAAGAAATGCATTCGCGATATCTTCCGGTTCGCCGATCCGCCGAAGCGGGATCGTCTGAATCAGCGGCTGAATCATGGCATCCGGCAATGCAGCCACCATATCCGTCTTTGTGATACCCGGCGCCACCGCATTGACCCTGATATTGCTCGGTCCCAATTCCCTTGCGAGGGAAATTGTCATTCCGTTTACCGCAAACTTACTTGTCGGATATCCGACACCAGACGGCTGTCCACTGATGCTGACCATGGAACTTGTATTTAAAATACAGCCTCCGCCTTGTTCTTTCATGATCTTCACTGTCGGCTGGATCGTGTAGAACAACGCCTTCACATTCAGGTTCATAATCTTGTCAAAATCTGCCGGATCATAATCTTCTATTCTCGTACTCTGTGAAATCCCTGCGTTGTTGACAAGAACATCGATCTTTCCAAATTTTTCCTTTACTTTTCCGATTGCATCCGCCACCTGATCCGCATCTCCAAGATCCGGCCATGCCCCTTCTACAGTCCAGTTCGGATTTTCCGTTTTGAGGCTATCCACTGCTTTCTTGACCGTCTCTTCTCTGGAACCGAAAAGTACAACCTTTGCACCGTTCTCCAGGAATTTTTTTACTGTAGCAAATCCGATTCCTCTTGTGCCTCCTGTTACAACTGCAACTTTCCCTTTTAACATTTCTCTGCCTCCTTTTTATTCGTCTTTTCCGTTTTCAGTATATTTTTCTATATTATATCATACTTTCTTGATATTTTCATTTTAATATACTACTAATTTGACGATTTTTGCATTACTGGCAGAGCTTTGGACTGCTTACACTACTGCTCTTCTTTTTGTTTCCGGTTGATCTGAAGCTGAAGATTGACTCCAAATGGATTTACCGCAACTCCCTTCACGTTTTTCGGAATAATCTCTACTACCTTGCTTGCCTCCACGACTGCTGTCTTAAATTTCTTTTCCCTGTTAAATTTCTGAAATTCCAACAGGTCTGTAAAAATTGGCTGATACTGATCCCCGTTTTTTGCTGTCAGAAGCGGCGCGCCTTTTTTTTCTTCAAAGGCAACGATATAACGGCCTTTTTTAAAGTGTGCCATAGCTTCCTCACGGAGTTCGTTTATCTCCTCCTGTGCACCTTCTTCCGAGGCATGCACCATCTTTTGCATCAAATACAGAGCTGTAAGATGAAACTGTGGATTTTCAATGCGGAACTGTCCTTCCGGGATCTCCTGTTCATCTACCCTATGTACGATCTCTTCCAGCTGAAACCGTGTCTTCTGGCTTCCGTCGTCTATGATAACCGAATTTACTCCCATGGTATACAGATTGGAGAAAAATACCAGCAGCTGGTTTTTATCGATTTTTAAAATCTGCACCGGCTCATTTTTCTCTTTTAGTTCTGTCGCCATTTCCTTTGCCTTGTCCATATCCAGATACAAAAGGATTTGATCGTCAAATGTCTCCGGATCACAGATCACATACGGCATTCTCGTGCACACAGACAAGAGACTGTAAACGATGGCCGCTCTCTGCATTTTTGCCATTACCGCTAATTTTTCTTTACCTGGAATACTCTGTTTATTTTCTTGACTCATCTTTCTTTTCCTTTCTTTCTGTCCATTTTTCCGAAGGACATACATGTATAATAGTATATACGATTTTTCCGTATATCACAATAAATACAAACAGATTCCTTAAAAAGGATGTGCACTGGCACATCCCTTTATCTCCTACTTTTTGAACTTAAAATGACTCAAAAAAATGAAAAGCGCAATCCCGAGCGCCAAAATATACCCAAAAGCCCCAAGGGCCGGTATCCCCCACACTTTCGGCTCCATATCCGTCGTACAGATAATGCTTGAGCTAATCAGAAGCGCAGTCACAAGGAAACCCATAACGAGCTTTTTCACAAGGCTTGTCAGCATCTCGTTTAAATCCTCGGTAGCGTGGAGATCCAGATTGATCCGATTTTGTCCTTTCAGAAAACCGTGCAGGATATCCGCCGCCAGAGCCGGAAGATCAAGCGCCTTCTGAAAAGAACGGTACATGCTCCTGCCGCTCTTTTTCAAAGCCTTTTTCCAGTTTTTTTGCAGATATAACGGATTCTCCATCCTGGCAGCCGCTATCCACACCATATTGATATCCGGACAGATCTCTGCGATGACGCCTTCCATGTGGGTAAGCCCCCGTGCAAGCATCGTAAGCCCATGCGGCATGGTAATTTTATTATTTTTCATCACTTCCATCAGATCCTGGATAACATCCGCGATATCTATGTTTCCGATATCCGTTGTCCCATACTTGGAGAGCAAATCGCCGATATCTTTATAAAGCTGGCTTTGATCCGGTTTGCCCCGAAATTCTCCAAGAGCCATGACGACTTCCAGGATCAGTCCCACATCGTTTGCCGCCACACCTTTGACGGCTTCCGCCACCAAATCCTTGTCCCTCTCTGTGAGCCTCCCCATCATTCCCATATCGATCCATATAATCTTTCCATCCCGGATCTTCACATTGCCCGGATGAGGATCGGCGTGAAAAAATCCGTCTTCCATGACCTGCTTGATATAGTTATCTACAAGCTTTGTCCCGATTTCCTTTAAATCATAACCGTTTTCCAGAAGGCTTTCCTTATCATCGATGGCAAAACCGTCGATATATTCCATAACCAATACATGGGTGGTCGTGTATTCCTTGTACAACTTCGGCGTACCTATAAACGCAATCTGTTCATTTTTCCTGGAAAACTCTTCCATATTAGCCGCTTCCACAAGAAAATTCATCTCTTCCTGCGTTACCGTCCACAGTTCATCCAGGACCATATCAAGATCCACAAGCCCTTTCATCCTGCCTGTAGGCAGCACCTTGACCGCCTTGTGCAAAAGGCCGATATCTCTTGACATGACGTCGTAGATTCCCTGTCTTTGCACTTTTACAACGACAAGCTCGCCTGATTTCAGGACAGCCTTGTGAACCTGGGCAATGGATGCAGAGCCCAGCGGATCCTTCTCGATTTCCTCAAAAATTTCCGTATAAGGACATCCGTAGGAGTCTTCCAGCACTTCGACTACCTGCTCAAATTCCATTGGAGCTACTTCTGAGCGAAGCCGCATCAGTTCCTCGCAGTATCTTCTCGGCAGAATATCCGAATGCATCGATGCGATCTGCCCGAGTTTGATATATGTAGGTCCCAGTTCTTCCAGGATCATGCGGAGTTTTTCCGGCGTTACCCCGCGCGTAATTTCATGTTTGTGGAGAACAGCTGTGATTTCTCTCAGCCTTTTTCCGTACTTGTCAGATGTTTGTGTACTCATCTATGTCCTTCTTCATCTTGCTGCTTGTCTGGTTCTTGTTCCGTTTTCTCTTCAGGCTCTTCTCTCTCGGCTTTTTGCTCCTCAAGCTCTTTCAGGAGTGTCTTAAGCTCCTCCCTTTGTTCCGGCGTCATTTTGCCGAGAAGTTCCGTGAGCTCTTCCGGAGAGGAAGGTTTTACAGAAACGTTAACCTTTTCTTTTACTGTCTTTTTAATGTTATGCTTGAGTTCTTCGTTGAGCACTTTGCCCTGCTCCACTGTCAACTCGCCTTTTTTGATCATTTCATCCAGCAGTTCTTTAGATTTTTCCGCCGTCACAGCGACTGCCCCTATCCCTGCAAGAACGACTTTCTTTAAGTTTTCTCCAAGACCATCCATATCTTTTATCTCCTTTCTTTTGTCCCGTTAGAATATCCATTCCATTACATGCGGGACAAAGATGAAAAGTCCTGCAGCAGCTGCTGCAATTGCCATGATCAGCACCGCACCTGCCGCCGTATCTTTTGCTATCTTTGCAAGAGGTTTTTTCTCTTCCGTTACCAGATCAACTACCGCTTCCACGGCCGTATTCACAAGCTCCAATGCCATGACCGCTCCAAAAAGTATGATGCAGATACACCATTCTGTGATTGTCAGCCCGACGATCAGACCCGCAGCAGTGACAAGACACGCAGCCACGCAATGGATTTTCATATTCCTCTCTTTTCTGATCCCGGTATAAATCCCAGAAAAGGCGTATCCAAAACTCTTTCTCAGAGGATTTTTCTTTCTGTCTGACATAGCACCACCTGAATTCACTTTATTTTTTCTATGTATCTGTCTTCGGCGCCTACTCTTTTGGGTTTACAAACTTTTCTTTGTACCGTTCAATACACTCTTCAATAACTTTTACTGCCCCGAGCGCTCCTTCAAACTCGTTTACCGCCGTCTTCTTCCCTTCCAGATCTTTGTAGACAGTAAAGAAATGTCGGATTTCATCAAAAATATGCTGAGGCAGTTCCGAGATATCTGTGTACATTTCATAAGTTGGATCTGCCCATGGGATCGCGATGACCTTTTCATCGCCCGCTCCTCCATCTGTCATCTTCATGACGCCGATTGGATAACAGCGTACCAAAGTAAGTGGTTCCAACGGTTCTGAACACATCACGAGCACATCCAGCGGATCTCCGTCATCCCCGAGTGTTCTCGGAATAAACCCATAATTCATCGGGTAATGTGTGGATGTGTAAAGGACACGGTCCAAGATGATCATCCCGGTTTCCTTATCCAGTTCATATTTTTTCTTACTTCCTTTTGATATTTCGATTACAGAAATAAAATCTGTAGGAAAAATCCTTTCTTCACTGATATCATGCCAAATACTTCCCATTTTTACACCTTCTGTTCTTTTTTATCTATAATACTTCTTTCAGCGTTCTTCTGATCTCATCACATGCCGCTTCTTCGTCTGTTCCGGATACCTCAACGATGATCTCGTCATTGAATCGAATGCCAAGCCCCATCAATTCCAACAGTTTTTTTGCATCTGCCTTCCTCACATCTTTTCTGACTTCAATCGACGATTCAAAATTCTTTGCTTTTTTCACGAGAACCCCGGCCGGTCTTGCGTGGATTCCTGCTTTATCAGTAATGATATAATGGAACTGTTTCATCCATCTCACTCCTTTCCTGTTTCCGGGACACTACCCCCTCTCTTTTTTCTGTCCCGCAATTTTCGGTTTGCTCTTTTACCCGCAAATATTTCTGTCATCTTCCCTACTTTATTCTAAATTATTATATCATTTAAGTTGTTTTGCCGCAATATTATGACTTTATTTTTCAGGAAAAATTCGCCCCCTCCTCCTTTTTATTTTTATCTTTTGACATATCTCGTCAACCTTCTTTTAATATTTCGGAAACAAACGCCTTTTGTTTCTGAATATTTATATTTATAGTTAATAATTTCTAACTTTAAAATTAAATGTAGCATTATTTTTTGACTTTTATCTTTTGGATACGCTATACTGAAACCAGGAAGAGATAAACAGGCATCTCACTGAAGGAGGGATCGATATGAAGAAACTTTTTATCATAACAGTACTTGTACTTTCTTGTATCCTTTCCGGCTGTGGTAAAAAAACAGAAGAAAAAAAAGCGGAGGAAGAAAAGATAAAAACAGTCCGGCTGGATCTTGACAAGAAAGAAAATGAAGAAACGACAGATCTGGAAAAAGAGAATGTCGTGAAAGAAGCAAATGAAAACAAAGCAGAACAAAAAGATACCGCAAAAGAACAATCGACTACCCCGAACAGCACCGCGAATACTACAAAAACTGACACCAAAAAAGAAACAGTGCAGGACACTCCTTCCACCAAAGAAACAGGAGACTACATCGGAACAATCGCAAGTCCGCTTCCTCCAAAAGACGGCACTTACAGGATTTCCCGTAACCCTGACTGCAGCGATTACATCGTAATCCACGTTACCAATTACGACGCCGCTAACTTCCGGTTCTATCTTACAAAAGCCTTTCCGAATCCAGATCCGGAAAACTTTTTCAAAGAAGCTCTTATCTTCCGGGAACATATCGCTCACTATAATGGCAACGGATATTACGAATATAAAGGAAAAGACTACCATCTCTATTTCCGCTACACCGTGGAGCAAAACGAGGTAGAACTTCCAGCAAACCACCATCTTGAAGTGTACGGTCTCGACAAACTGTTCCGCGCATCCGATTACTCAGACAGCATCTCCTACAACGGAATTTCCGGCAATATGTTCATATATGGCGCACCATTCGCAGGATAACCGAATCAGGGCTGTAAAATAAGTCCATAATGAAAAACCGCCAGTTCCGGCAAAATGCCGGTTCTGGCGATTTTTTATTTTCATATCCTATATTTAGGATCAGTCTTTGCCTTCGTGTGCAGCATATCACTTCCAAATCCAACACAGTCCATTATAAAAATACTGCATTGCGTATTCTCCGCTGTGGGTGCCATTTTCCTCTTCCAGAAAATAAAGGTTTCCTTCTCTTTCATTATCCGCATACCGAAATGTTCCGTCATTCACATCTGCCATCGCTTCAATCTGATTTTTGAATGAGGAGTAGGCAAAATCATCCGTTCCAGATGCAGCAAAAATAAAGAAGTCGTTCCACTCATGTCCGGAATCCCTGACGATAGATGCCATATCTTCCCCATCAAACGACAGGCTTCCGCTGGAAGGCATAAAATAACGGAAGTAGTCCAGACAATACTGGAATGTCCTCCATGTGGCTACTGATCCCATGGAAAATCCGCAAAACGCCCTGTGATCCCGTGACGCACGAAGTCCTTCCTGAGTAGTATCTTGAGCATAAGTACTATAAGTCCCTTCCACTGCCGGTATCAGGTCGTTAACCAATTCATTATGATAATTGTCTGTCAGCTGGATTGCCAGAGAATAGTCTGAACTGTCCTCCTGGCTCTCATTGTTGTAAGTCGGGCAGACTACGATCATCGGCTGAATCTTCCCATCCGCCATGCATCAAATAAAAGACATTGTATGACAGATCCTCTGTATAGCCGTATGGCAGATAGACGATCGCTCTCTTATGGAGCACTTCTCTTTCTTCGTCATATGTCATAGATTCGTACGTATCGTAGTCAAGCTCTACCAGTGTCCCTTGTTGATCCGCTTCCCGGAAATAATCCTCCGGAATCTTTGCCAGTTCTTCCGGAAGGCTTCCGCTTGTTACCACATTGTTTCCCTCCTGCACTATTGTCTGAGATTTCTCTGATACCAAGGCTTCTGATTCCACATCAGAGTCCGGACTATTTTTCCCACATCCTGCCAGCAATACCACAACAGTGAGCAGACCGGCCAACACTCTGCTTTTCTTCATCGCTTCTTACCTCCTGGTTTTCTTTACCTTGATTATAGAACACGCCTTTGCCTTAAAGAAGTGCCGTTTCGTTTGGCAGTATATACCAAAAGGTTAGAACCTCCCTACATTACCGACCGCCGTGATTTCTTCCCATTCCTCCCTGGGGTGCCATACCGCCTCCCATCTGACCTGGATTGTTCTCCGATCCGTCATTTGTCGTAACGTCGCCGCCATTATTCGAGTAGCTTCCATTAGCTATTCTTTGATAATTTTCTTTAAAACTTTTTCCTTTTTTGTATTGTTATTTAAATTGCCCCATTTTTTCTAACCATTCAATATTCTTTCTTATTGATAAATACAAGTTGCTTCGGCTATGATAAATGCCCCCATAAACACAAAAAAGGGAAGCATTGCGCTTCCCTTTTTGAGTGCTAAATATAGATTTTTACAAACAATATCTTTAAATCGATAATTGTAATCTATTATTTATTGTTGATAGCTGCCTGTGCTGCTGCAAGTCTTGCGATCGGCACACGGAACGGTGAGCAGGATACGTAGTCTAAGCCAATCTTGTGGCAGAATTCTACGGAGCTTGGATCTCCACCATGCTCTCCACAGATACCTACATGTAAGTCTGGACGTGTGGATTTTCCTAATTTGATTGCTGTTTCCATAAGCTTACCAACGCCTGTCTGATCCAGTTTTGCGAACGGATCGTTTTCGAAGATCTTAGCGTCATAGTATGCGTCAAGGAATTTACCAGAATCGTCACGGGAGAATCCGAATGTCATCTGTGTAAGGTCGTTTGTACCAAAGCAGAAGAATTCAGCATCTTTTGCGATGTCATCTGCTGTAAGAGCTGCTCTCGGGATTTCGATCATTGTACCAACTTCGTACTTCAGTTCTACACCTGCTGCAGCGATTTCAGCATCTGCTGTTTCAGTAACAAATTTCTTTACATATTTTAATTCTTTTTCTTCTCCAACGAGCGGAATCATGATTTCCGGGCATACGTTCCAATCCGGATGATTCTTCTTCACGTTGATTGCAGCGCGGATAACCGCTCTTGTCTGCATTTTTGCGATTTCCGGATATGTGACAGCCAGACGGCATCCACGATGTCCCATCATCGGGTTGAATTCGTGTAAGGATGCGATGATTGTCTTGATCTGTTCTACAGTCTTGCCCTGAGCATCAGCAAGTTTCTTGATGTCTTCTTCGTCTGTCGGAACGAATTCATGAAGCGGCGGATCCAGGAAACGGATTGTAACCGGGCATCCTTCAAGAGCTTCGTAAAGTTTTTCGAAGTCTCCCTGCTGTTCCGGAAGGATTTTTTCCAGAGCTGCTTCTCTTTCTTCTACTGTTTCGGAGCAGATCATTTCACGGAATGCATCGATTCTGTTGCCTTCGAAGAACATATGCTCTGTACGGCAAAGTCCGATACCTTCAGCGCCGAGTTCACGTGCTTTCTTAGCGTCAGCCGGTGTATCAGCGTTTGTTCTTACTCCTAATTTACGATATTTATCTGCCCATTCCATGATTCTTCCGAATTCTCCAGCGATCTGAGCATCTACTGTCGGGATTGCTCCGTCATAGATGTTACCTGTAGAACCGTCGATGGAGATGATATCTCCTTCATGGTATTCTTTTCCGGCAAGTGTGAATTTCTTGTTTTCTTCGTCCATAGCGATATCGCCGCATCCGGATACACAGCATGTACCCATACCACGTGCAACAACGGCAGCGTGAGATGTCATACCACCACGAACTGTCAGGATACCCTGAGAAGCTTTCATACCTTCGATGTCTTCCGGAGATGTTTCAAGACGTACAAGAACGACTTTTTCTCCTCTTGCAGCCCATTCTTTTGCATCTTCTGCTGTGAAGACGATCTTACCGCAAGCAGCTCCCGGAGATGCTCCAAGTGCTTTTGCCGCCGGTGTAGCAGCTTTTAATGCAGCTGCGTCAAACTGCGGATGAAGCAGTGTGTCAAGGTTACGAGGATCGATCATAGCCACAGCTTCTTCTTCTGTTCTCATTCCTTCATCAACCAGGTCACATGCGATCTTAAGAGCAGCCTGAGCTGTTCTCTTACCGTTACGTGTCTGAAGCATGTAGAGTTTACCGTTTTCTACAGTAAATTCCATATCCTGCATATCTCTGTAGTGTGTTTCCAGAGTCTTGCACACTTCTTTGAACTGTGCGAATGCTTCCGGGAACTTCTGTTCCATTTCGGAAATGTGCATCGGAGTACGAACACCAGCAACAACGTCTTCGCCCTGTGCATTTGTAAGGAATTCTCCGAAGAGTCCGTTTTCTCCTGTAGCTGGGTCACGTGTGAATGCAACACCTGTACCACAGTCATCTCCCATGTTACCAAATGCCATCATCTGTACGTTGACAGCTGTTCCCCATGAATACGGGATATCGTTGTCACGGCGATATACGTTCGCACGCGGGTTGTCCCAAGAACGGAATACGGCTTTTACAGCTCCCATTAACTGTTCCTTCGGATCTGTCGGGAAATCTGCGCCGATTTTTTCTTTATATTCAGCTTTGAACTGTTCAGCAAGTTCGTGTAAATCTTCTGCTGTAAGTTCTACGTCCTGTGTAACTCCTCTGTCTGCTTTCATCTTGTCGATGAGTTCTTCGAAGTATTTCTTACCTACTTCCATTACTACGTCAGAGTACATCTGGATAAATCTTCTGTAGCAATCCCATGCCCATCTCGGGTTTCCGGATTTTTCTGCCAGAACGTTAACTACGTCTTCATTTAAACCAAGGTTCAGGATTGTGTCCATCATACCCGGCATGGAAGCTCTTGCTCCGGAACGAACAGATACAAGAAGCGGATTTTCTTTATCTCCGAATTTCTTTCCTGTGATGCCTTCCAGTTTTTCGATTGCTTCCATGATCTGGCTCATGATTTCTTCATTGATCTGTCTGCCATCTTCATAGTACTGTGTACAAGCTTCTGTTGTCACTGTGAAGCCCTGCGGTACCGGAAGTCCAAGACTTGTCATTTCTGCAAGGTTGGCACCTTTACCACCAAGAAGGTTTCTCATTGTAGCGTTACCTTCTGTAAACATATACACCCATTTTGTAGCCATGTTTATATGTCCTCCTAATATTATTTTGTAATATACGACGCGAAAAAGCACGACTTTCGTTCTTATCTGAAATCAAGCCGTATCATCCTGCGCCACTATTACTGTTTTGCGGTTTCCCACTGCTAATATTGTAAATGGTTTAACATAGTTCGTCAAGAAATTTATCGGATTTTCTACCCGATGTGCTCGATAAATGCCTTATATCCTTTTACAGCCTCGTAGATATCGGCTTTGCTTGCGATTTCGTACTGTGCGTGCATGCAAAGTACGGCCACACCGCTGTCGATGACTTCCATTCCATACTGTGCCATGATGTAAGCGATCGTTCCGCCTCCGCCTACGTCTACTTTACCCAGTTCTGCGTACTGATATCCGACTTCCGCTTCGTCCATGACTTTGCGGATCTGTGCGATATATTCTGCGTTGGCATCGTTAGATCCATTCTTTCCGCGGCTTCCTGTGAATTTGTTGAACACAAGTCCTCTTCCGAAGAATGCAGAACTGCGTTTTTCAAATGCAGATGCGAACATCGGATCGTAAGCAGCACTTACATCTGAAGAGAGCATTTTGGAATTCTGGAGAGCTCTTCTTACTTTCAGCTCAGATTCCCCTGATGTCATTGCCACAAGCTCTGCCACTGTGTTTTCAAAGAATCTGGAATGCATACCGGTAGCCCCCACACTTCCGATCTCTTCTTTGTCAACGAGGATGCAGCAGGCTGTCCGGCTGATCTGCGGATTGTCAAGCATCGCAAAAAGGGATGTAAATGCGCAGA
Organism: Sellimonas caecigallum; assembly: GCF_019754295.1. Classification (GTDB taxonomy): domain Bacteria; phylum Bacillota; class Clostridia; order Lachnospirales; family Lachnospiraceae; genus Sellimonas; species Sellimonas caecigallum. The sequence continues at coordinate 418,010 of NZ_VIRV01000001.1, forward strand.
TTCTGTCATCCTGTCCGTAAGCCAGAACCATACTCCTGTCGATACCACAGTCTCTTGCTTTTCCTGCCGGCACGATTTCAAGCTCTGCGGATGTAAAATCTTCTTCCGTGATATCGTATGTCTCTTTGAGGATTTTGAGTACGTTTGCTTTTACAGCCTCTTTGTCTTCTTTTTCAAGACCTTCTGCCTCAGTGAGCGGATGGGATCCGATCAAAAGATCCAGGTTTTCCCCTTCCACAACAGCGCTTGCCTTCTGTTCCATCTGCTGTGCTGACAGATGTACGAGCAGGTCTGTGATGACAAATACCGGATCATTTTCATTTTCTCCGATATTCACGCAGACTTTTGTGCCATCCTTTTTGACGATGACTCCATGAAGGGCAAGTGGGGATGCAAGCCACTGATACTTCTTGATTCCTCCATAATAATGTGTATCAAGATATGCCATATCGTCCGATTCATAAACTGGATTTTGCTTTACATCGATACGTGGGGAATCAATGTGAGCGCCCAGGATGTTCATTCCGTTTTCCAGCGGTTCGCTTCCGATCTGGAAGAGAAGGATCATCTTACCCATGAAAGAGGTATAAACCTTGTCGCCGGCCTTTAAAGCCTGTCCTTCTTTTTTATATGTTTCAAGCGGGCGGTATCCTGCTTCCTCCGCCATGCGGGTTGCAATCTCTACACACTCCCGTTCCGTCTTACCTCCGTCCAGGCATTTTTTGTATCTTGCACTGATTTCTTCTGCTTTTTTCAAGTCTGCCTGGGTGTATGTTTTCCATACATTTCTTCTGTCCATTTTTATCTCCTCCTTTTCAATGACAGTATTCCCTCTAAGTATACTCTATTTTTCATTTTTTTTACAGCAGTTTAGCATGTTTTTTCTATCTTTTCCATCTTACTTAAAATTTCTTTCCGCCGCTCGTCAAACAGCAGTCCCTTATTGTATTTATAATAATACGGGCAGTCATTCTCTCTTAAGTAGCGAATACTGTCCCCGTTTGTGTTCAGCTCCGTCACAAAAGCGGCCATTTCCTGGCTTTCTCCAAATACCTGTTCCAAAAAGCAGAAAACATTTTCCAATGCCTCCTCTGTCTGATGTGCAGTCTCTTCTCTCTTTTCGACCTGCTCTTCGAACCGTTCTTTTATAAAGGCAAATTCCTCTTCAAAACAGCGGTCATCGGCCACATTCTGAAGTTTCCATTTCTGTCGGTATGTCTCCAGGATTTCCAGCGCACTCTCTTCCAGATATTCCTGGTTCCTTGTCAGATGCTGCGCCCGTTTCTTTTCCCTGATCTGGCGTCCAAAAGTCTCAATAGTCTCATCCAGATTCCGGTTTTCCTTGTATACTTTCAGCTTTTCGAAAATCAGTTCAGTTAACCGATCTTGTGTCGTGTAGTTCCGAAAATATTCTGAAAGCTTCCCGTTCAACATCCCAACGATGCTGAATCTCTCATCAAAGGCAGCATACTGAAGCTTTTCAAAGACATCCTCGCTGTAAACTCCCGCCACAATTTTCTCAAGTCCATAGTCTTTTTTGTATTTCTCATAAAGTTCCAGGTAATTGGCAAATTCTTTTGCCACCTCCCAGTTCTGCAGATATTGATGAACGACGTCCCGATCTGCCCTCTTCCCGAGACGCTCATATGCTTTCAAAAGTTCAGACAGGTCTTCCCAGCCTCGGGCGGTCACAAACTGCATCCCGTCCACCGTATTTTCAATGCGGTAAAAGTGGCCTTTTCGTATCTCCAGATACGCCAGGATGACAGGCGCGATCTGAGCCTGGTAAGCATACTCTCTCCACACGTCATAATTTTCCTCGATATCCATACGTTTCAGACGGTCCAGCGTCACAATGTCGAACTCCCGGACCGACTTGTTATATTCCGGAGGGTTACCGGCGGCAACAATGATCCACCCATCTGGTATCTTGTGATTTCCGAACATCTTACACTGGAGGAACTGAAGCATCGTAGGTGCCAATGTCTCCGACACGCAGTTGATCTCATCGAGGAACAAGATTCCTTCTTCTAGTCCGGTCTCTTCCATTTTTTCGTACACCGACGCGATTATTTCGCTCATCGTATATTCTGTCACAGAATACATCCTGCCTCCGTACTCCTTTTCCCGAATAAAGGGAAGCCCTACTGCACTCTGTCTTGTGTGGTGGGTAATGGTGTAGGAGACGAGTCCAATCCCACATTCTCTGGCAATCTGCTCCATGATCTGTGTCTTTCCGATACCTGGAGGCCCCATCAGAAGAATCGGTCTCTGTCTTACTGAAGGGATGAGATAGTGCCCTGTCTCATCCTTTTGCAGATAAGCTTCGATAGAGTCTTTGATTTCCTGTTTCGCTCTTTTAATATTCATCCTGTTCGTTCCTTTCCTCGTCCATAAATATGCTTTCCTCCAACACAAGCTTTACCGCCCATGCAGGCACGTGAATATCTTTTCCCTCTTCCTCCAAAAACACAAAAGCGGTATCAAAAGACGGCCTCCTGGAAGGATAAATCCCCTGTCCGTCCGTAAAATAGATGACACCCCTGAGATTTCGGAAAATATGCTGTTCTTCCATCTCTTCAATATGAGCAAACGCCGGTCGGAAATCCGTCCCACCGCCTCCCCGAAGTTCCAGATTGTCCATATAGTTTTTTAAGTCTTCTTCTTTTTCAATCTTCACATCCTCCTGTACTCTCTCGTCACACTGCAGGATATGGATATGGACTTTCCGAAAGAAACTGTTGTTCTGGCTTAGCACATCGTACGTCTCTTCCAGAAATTTCTTTACAAGTTCTCCGGAACACGACATCGATGTATCAATGACAATGACAAACTCTTCGATCTTTTTGACTTCCTTTGTCTCCTGAGGTTCAATCAGCGGCATATTGCCGTAAAGTGAAAGTCCGTAGCTGTAAAATCCATAGTCAAACGCATCCTGGTCGATTCCGATCTCTTCTTTCCACACCGAAAATTTGCGGAGGAAGTCCCGATAATCGTATCGTTTTCTGTTTTCGATGCGGAGCTGTTCAAGAAGGCTTCCCGCTCCTTTTGCCTGATCGTTGGCAAAGGTATCCAGGTTCAGTTCCATCTGCTGGCTTTTTTCTTTCCAGCTGTTCTCCGTCTCATTCGGCGTCTTTTTCTGCTTATCCGGGGAGGGCCAAAACAGATGCGAATCTGCCGCAAATTCTTCAAACATCTGCACTCGCTCCGTCTCCGTCATTCCCCATGCCGTGATAACAGCATAGATCTTCTGGGCCGTCATGACTTTTGTCTCCTGTCTGATCCTTCGGTAAATTTCCTTTCTAAGATAAGACATAGGCATCCTCACGCACGGATAAGAAAGACTGTCAATGATGGACTCCACCGCAATATTGCAGGATAGATCCCAAAATTCCCGTTCCCGTCTTCCTCTCACAAACAGGTGGCCGAAGAGACAGTGAAGTACCATGTGGAGATATGCCCTGCATACGATCCGCCGATCTTCCCGGTATGCACCTCCAAGCCAAGCCGGATGAAACCAGATCATCTCCCCGTCTGTCCCGATATTTTGGATCTCCGGATCCATACTGAAACGAAGGCTGCTGAACGCCACATCCATGAACCGCATCTTGAGATACAGCTCATTTCTAGCAACATACAGGATCTCTTTTCCGATCGCCTCGACCTGAACCGAAAATTCTCCCTGCTGTGTTTCGTTTGTCTCCATCCTGATCCTCCTCTACAAATCAAACGATTTCTTTTTCGTACCGTGAGCAATCTTTCTCTTTGCCTCCATCAAGATCGCCGTGAATTCCGTATGTCCTGCCTTTGCCGTCTCATCCAGCATCTCTTTCATCTCCATCTCCTGAAAGACTCTTTCCTGCAAAAGAATGCGGAGAACGTCTTCATCTTCGTCACTTAAAATGATCTTCATGGCTGTCCTGCATTCTTCTCTGATAAAAGCAGCGTAATCTTCCTTTGCACGTTGGCCAAGCCTGTATGGTTCCGTCACTCTTGCAACCGCAATCTTTACAGCCGTCTCCTTTGTCTCCTGGATTTTTGCCTTCTCAAACAGCGCGTCATATTCCTCATAACGGATTTCTCTGTTGTAGATACACTGCCGGTAATCTCCTCCGGAACCATGGTACTGCGTAGATACGATCCTTGCAGGTGTATTTTCCACCGCTTCCTCATAGTGTTCCGGAAAGATGAGATGAGCCGTCTGTGTCTTGCCGTCCGGACTTTCGTACCGGATTCTGACGTCCAGCAAAAAGCGCTGTTCTTCCAGAATTTGTTTCAGACATGTCTTCTGGGAGTTCCTGCACGAAATCCGTATTCGCTCCAGCTGGCATCCGGTAAACGCACCGCCGCCGATATCCACGAGAGAATCTGTAAACTCCAGTTCTTTCAGCCGAAAACAGCGGTAGAAAGCATAATTTCCGATCCTTTCAGTCCAATCCGGGAGCGCCACACTTGTGACCCGTCCGCCGCAAAGGCGTTCTTCTTTCTCTGTCCGGAAACAGGCGTCATCCCGAAAGACCGAAAGTCCCTTCTCTTCTTCCGTCTGTGCAAAAGCGTACGCGGCGATAGCCGTAACCGGGAGACCTTCTATCCTATCCGGAAGGCGAACTTCCGGATCCTGTCCGTAACATCCGCACACTGTTATCTGTTGTCCGTCTCTTTTATAATGAATTTCCGGGTACATTTTTCTCTCCTAAAACCAAAGGAGGCCGAAAGCGTTGTCACTTCCGGCCTGCTTTTTAATATTCAAATTTCTTTTCGAAATATGCTTTCAAATCTTCAATCTTGACTCTTTCTTGTTTCATTGTGTCACGGTCACGCACCGTCACTGCTCCGTCTTCTTCGGATTCAAAATCGTATGTCACACAGTACGGTGTACCGATCTCATCCTGTCTCCGGTAACGTTTTCCAATATTTCCGCGGTCATCGAATTCGCAGTTATAATATTTGCTGAGTTCTTCACAAATTTTCTCTGCGCCTTCATTGAGCTTCTTGGACAACGGAAGTACACCGATCTTTACAGGTGCAAGTGCCGGATGGAAATGAAGGACTGTTCTCACATCTCCGCCTTCCAGCTCTTCTTCATCGTATGCCGCACATAAAAATGCGAGAACGACACGATCCGCTCCAAGTGACGGCTCGATGACATACGGCAGATATTTTTCCTTCTTTTCATCATCAAAATATGTCATATCCTGTTTGGATACATTCTGATGCTGTGTAAGGTCAAAATCTGTACGGTCAGCAATTCCCCAAAGTTCGCCCCATCCGAACGGGAAGAGGAACTCAAGGTCCGTAGTTGCACGGCTGTAATGGGAAAGTTCTTCTTTCTCATGGTCACGTGCGCGAAGCTCGTCGTCTTTCATTCCAAGCCCTTTGAGCCATCCGATACAATAATCTTTCCAGTACTGGAACCACTCAAGGTCTGTTCCCGGTTCACAGAAGAATTCCAGCTCCATCTGCTCAAATTCACGTGTACGGAATGTAAAGTTTCCCGGAGTGATCTCATTTCGGAAAGATTTTCCGATCTGAGCAATACCAAACGGTATTTTCTTTCTGGATGTCCTCTGTACATTCTTAAAGTTTACAAAAATCCCCTGTGCTGTTTCCGGGCGAAGATATACCACGTTCTTTGCATCTTCTGTCACACCTTGGAAAGTCTTGAACATCAGGTTAAATTCACGGATTTCTGTAAAATTGTGCTTGCCGCAGCTTGGACACGGGATTTCATGCTCATTGATAAAATCCATCATCTTCTGATGGGACCATGCATCCACACTCTCCGTAAGTTCAATATTGTGTTCTTTTGCGAAATCCTCGATCATCTTATCTGCACGGAACCGTTCTTTACATTCCTTACAGTCCATAAGCGGATCGCTGAAGTTTCCAAGATGGCCGGATGCAACCCATGTCTGCGGATTCATCAGGATCGCACAGTCTACACCTACGTTGTACTTGTTTTCCTGGACGAACTTCTTCCACCATGCCTTCTTTACATTGTTTTTCAGTTCCACTCCAAGATTTCCATAGTCCCATGTATTTGCAAGACCGCCGTAAATTTCAGACCCAGGATATACAAATCCTCTTGACTTTGCAAGAGCCACGATTTTTTCCATTGTTTTTTCTACCATCGTCCTCTACCTCACATTCTTTCCTAAATTGTTTTCATTATAAGGGAAAACCTGCTGTTTTGCAAGCTTTTACACGGTATAAAGGATGCAAAGTCACTTTAAACCAGCTTCAGCATATCCATTGATTTGAAGTGGTGGCCCACATACACATCCATATAGCGGCGGGATACCTGGCTTAGCTGGGAGAGCACTTCGCCGCTCACGGTAAACGTATACAGTTTTTCAACCGGAGTTGCCACAATAAACTGCAGGGCATATACTGTCGACTTCTGGATGGGTATCGCATCCTCCGCCTTTCCCTGACATCCTCCGCACAGAAGTCCTCCCTTTCTTGCGCTGAACCAGAAAATATCCTCTGTTTTTCCACATCCGCTGCACTCAAACACTCTCGGTGCTTCTCCTCCGAGACTGATGATCTTCAGCTCGAATATGTAGCGGATGAGCTGCAGCGGAATACTCCGTTTCACAACGATTCGCATCGTCTGGTATAAGAGTTTTAGAATCTCTGTCTCATCGTTATTTTCCCTTGTGCAGTAATCCGCAAACTCCAGAAAATAAAATCCATAATATGCCGCCTCAATATCCGTGAGGAGCTCTCCAAAATAATTCTGGATATCTGTCTGCTTCAGTGTGTAGGAGGATCTCCCCTCATACAAGGAAAATGTACCGAACACAAAAGGATTGGTTGTTCCCATCAACATACTGCCCGGTTTTCTTGCTCCCCTGGCAAATGCAGAAATCTTTCCCCGTTCCCTGGACAGAATCACAATCCTTTTATCGTATTCCCCGATCGGTATGGCTGACAGGATCATCCCTGTCACGGTAATCGTCTGATTCACCTTTTTCATCCTTCCTGCTGCGATACCGACTGTCTTCCAGGATCTCTCCTTTCATCCGTCTATAAGTCAGATAATCTTCCACCTTCCCGGTTTCTTCGAACCGTGCCCAGTATGTTTCTTTCATCGTATCACCTCTTCATCCGTATATGGATGTAGGGTTTCCGATTCTCTCTGTCCTTATTCTTCTTCCCGGTATCCAAAATTTCTCATCAAAAACTCGCTGTCACGCCAGTCTTTTTTTACTTTGACCCATAACTTTAAGTTTGCTTTGCAGTCCAAAAGTCTCTCGATCTCATACCGTGCAGTACTGCCGATTTTTTTCAGCATACTGCCCTGTTTCCCGATGATGATCCCCTTGTGGGAATCCCTCTCACAGATGATCGTCGCATCGATGTCCGCTATCGTTCCTTTTGGGCTTTGTCTGAATTTCATCCGGTCAATCACAACCGCGATTCCATGCGGAATCTCTTCATTCAGGCTGTGAAGTGCTTTCTCACGGATCAGCTCCGCCACAATCTGCCGTTCCGGCTGGTCTGTGACCGTATCCTCATCGTAAAACTGTGGTCCGTACGGAAGGTACTGCATGATGACTTTTACCAGTTCATCCGTATTTTCTCCGCTCCTTGCACACACCGGGACAATCTCTGCAAAGTCGTAGACATCCTTGTACGCGGCGATACACGGAAGCAGATCCTCTCTTTTGACTTTATCCACCTTATTGATGACAAGTACAACCGGGGTATGGACTTTTTTCAGCTGTTTGGCGATGTGCTGTTCTCCCGCCCCGATAAAGGTCGTAGGCTCCACAAGCCAAAGCACGACGTCTACCTCATTGAGGGTCCTTTCCGCAATATTGACCATGTATTCCCCCAGTTTATTTTTTGCCTTGTGGATACCCGGTGTATCCACAAAAACAATCTGCCCCTCATCCGTCGTAAGAACGGTCTGTATGCGGTTCCTCGTCGTCTGAGGCTTGTTGGATGTGATGGCGATCTTCTGTCCGATCAGCCGGTTCATCAGCGTGGATTTCCCGACATTCGGCCTTCCGATCAATGTTACAAAACCTGATTTATATTGTCTTTCGTCCGTCAACGTCTCTTCTCCTTTATTGTTAGAACAATGCTTTCACTTCTTTAAATACAGCCTGTTCTTTTTCTACTTTCTCTTCGTTTCCAATGACGCAGATCTGCTCTGCATCGATCACTTTCTCCACAATATCTGCCAGCGCACGGATATCTTCCTGTGTTGCATGCAGCACCTGAAGACGTTCTTCTTTGATCGTCTGGGCAGATACTCTGTTCATATACAGATTCATGGAACGGTCTCCTTTTATGGCTGGTGTCATCGGCTGGTCCATATTGCTGATGGTTCCTATGATGAATTTTGTCATATCTCGGTCGCTTACTGAGAAATTCCGAAGGTATTCCGTCACTCCTCTATAGATATCCAGCGTATTTTTCAGATGAGGATCCCGGTAGGACACAAAGTATCCTTCTCCCAGCCGGTTGAAACTACTCATACAGCCGTACGCGCCGCCTTTAACACGGATATTCTGCCAGAGATATTCATACCCCATGATCACTTTCAGAATCTGGAGCGCCCCCGTATACTGCTGTCCTGCTTCGATAAAATTGCCCGCCATTGCAGCATACTGTACTTTGGAAGATGTCATAAACCCTTCGTTTTTCTTCTCACAAACAAGGGTAAATCCACCCTTTTCCACCTCATCCGTGCAGAGTGCACCCGCAAACTCCTCCATCTCGCGAAGTACCGGATCAAGGCTTTCCCTGGAAGCTGTGTAGCTTACCATCATATTTTCCCTGCGGAATATCTTTTTTACAAGATGCGTCAGACAGGCTGTCAGTTTTTCTTTTTCTTTCTCAAAATGATCCGCAATCCTGCTCACAGTCTCGTAGTACTCGATTCCGTTTGTCATATCTTTGAACCTTGCAAGCGGCGAATTATAGGACATTGCCCGAAGCGCTGCGCTTGTGTGTCCGGCGGAGAGGAATTTCATCTGCAGTCTGGACTTCAGCATATCCACGATCTCTTTCAAACGTTTTTCATCTGTCAGAACAGAATGCATCAAAATTTCTTTCATCATGGAGCAGGCAAACGGAAGCCCTTCGTACAGTGATTTTGCCTTTATCTCAAATGTCGGCCGGTATTCTTTTTCTTTTACTTTCGTCACATCCGCATACATCTCAAGAGAAGTCTCAATTCCGCCGGTGCGCATATTGATCTCGTTGAAAAGTTCTCCGTACTCATAGTGTTCCGTATCAATGATACCGAGCACCGCCTGAAGAAGCCCTACATAAGGGATTTCTTCCTGCGTCAACGTTCTGAGATCAAAGAGAATATCCAGATATCCGATACCGTTTGTCTCGATTTCATGGTAAATAAACGGCACATCCCCTGCTTTAAGTTCTTCGTTGAAGATCGGAGCGATTTCCTCTGAAATATCGCTTACTTCCAACACCGGAATCTTCTCCAGGATTTCGGCAGGAGTAGGTTCTTCCTGATATTCCCTGAGCTCTTTTGTATCTCTCACAAGTTTTGCGAGCTCCTCCTCAGACAAGCTTTCCTTGTATGCTTTCAATTTTTCAGCCAGTTCCTTGTCATGTTTTGCAGTCAGCCCTTTTTTCGGACTGATCGTGACGATGGATGCGTGCGGATTGTCGAGCAGATACTCCCGAATGAGTGTTTCGTAATAACCGGTAGATATCTGTTTTTTCAAAAATGCAAAGGTATCCAACGCTTCGATGTGGATAAACGGCTTGCTGTCATCGTAAAGCCAGCTGTCGAAAATCTGAAGGCCGTACATCAGCCCTTTCGGATAGTTCCCAAAATCCGCTTCATGGTAACGGAATTCATGGTAATTAATCCCTGCTGTCAGGGCCTTCTCATCCATGCCTTCCTCTGCAATCTTCCGAAGCGTATCTTCAATGACACGGACAAACTCTTCTTTCTGCGACAGCTCTGCATTCTTTGCGATCACGGAAAAAATCGGCTGATATATGCCGTTATCGTAGGAGCCTGTCACATCGTAGCCGATGCCTGCATCCAAAAGTGCCTTTTTAAGAGGTGCTCCCGGGGCGGATAAAAGTGCATAATCAAGTACGGAAAACGCCATATACAACTCTCTGTCAAGGCTTGTTCCCACCACTTTATTGTAAGACAGATACGTATTATTTTCCTCAGACTCTGTATTGGAAATCGAGTATTCACGGTCCCATTCTACTGTTTTTTCAAATGGCTTCTGCATCCTGATAGCCGAGTCGATCTCTTCTTTTTCAAACTTGCTCAGATACATCTCATCCAGCCATGCAAGCTTCTCTTCCATATCCATATTTCCGTACAGATAGATATAGCTGTTGGAAGGATGGTAATACTTTTTGTGGAAAGCCAGGAACTGTTCATAGCTGAGGGACGGGATCTCATCCGGGTCTCCTCCGGACTCGTTTGAGTACGCTGTATCCGGGAAAAGTGAATTCAGCACCATACGGTCCAGAACACCTTCCGGAGATGAAAATGCACCTTTCATCTCATTGTACACAACTCCATTGTATTTTAGTTCTGCATCTTCACTCTCCAGCTCATAACTCCATCCTTCCTGGCGGAATGTTTTGTCGTTCTCATAGATATTCGGATAAAAAACGGCATCCATATATACATGCATCAGATTCTGAAAATCTTTGTCATTGCAGCTTGCCACCGGATACACCGTCTTGTCCGGATAGGTCATGGCATTTAAAAATGTATTGAGTGATCCCTTTACCAGCTCAACGAACGGATCCTTAGCCGGAAAATTTCTCGATCCGCACAACACGGAGTGTTCCAGAATATGTGGAAGTCCTGTGCTGTCCTCCGGCGGTGTCCGGAATCCCACTGTAAATACTTTGTTTTCATCATCATTTTCGATAAGTACGAGCCTTGCTCCGCTCTTTTTGTGACGCAAAAGCGTTCCGTCCGACTGAATGCCTTCCAGTCGTTTCTGTTCCAGCACTTCATATGCTTCTAATCTTTTTCCGTCCATACGCTCACTCCTTCTGTCGTTCCTGCGCTATACCGCTTTTTTCTTTTCTTTATCATCTAGTATGCCGCTTTTTTGGTCTTCTCTATGCACGGAACTTTCCGCTTCACTTTTCTCGATCATATTGCGTATATCCTGCATTTCCTGATCCAGACGTGAGATGACATTGGCACACCGTTTTAGCTTTGTAATGATCTGTTCTTCATTTTCGATCACTTTTTTATACCGCAGCTTGTGATCCACACTTGCCCAGAAATCCATGGCTATCGTGCGGAACTGCACCTCCACTTTCATATATTTCTTGCCGTCTGCCAGAAAGATCGGCACTTCCAGTATCAGGTGGAGACTTCGGTATCCGTTGTCCTTCGGATGCTTGATATAGTCTTTTGTCCGCAAAAGGCGGATATCATCCTGCTTTGTCAAAAGCTCTGCCAGCTTATAGATATCTTCCTGAAACGCACATACGACCCGGATCCCAGCCACATCAAACAGATTCTCTTCGATGCTGGTCAACGTCAGCTCAAATCCTTTGCGCTGCATCTTTTCCAGGATACTCTCCGGAGATTTCAGCCTTGTCTCGATAGATTCAAAAGGATTGCGGTCATAGTTCAGGGAGAACTCCGCATTCAATACGTTAAGCTTTGTCTCCACTTCCATGATCGCACATTTATATTTGTTCATCAATGCTGTAAATTCCGCGCTGTTTTCCAATCCACGGCCAAGTTCCAGAGCCAGATCAGAAGTTTTCAAGTTCTCATTCATTGACTTACACCTCTTTTTCCTCAAAACCTTTGTTGGCTTTTTCTAAACACGGGAATGCTGATTCCCCTCTGTATAGTATAACAGAGCCCCCCTGGAATCTCCAATGAAAAATCTATAAACAATTCGCACCATCATTCTGATTTTGTGCTATGATGATAGCAGAGGAATTCATCCGTACACATTGCTTGCAGGATGTTTTGTCATAAGATTTTTTACACTCAGGAGGAAGGTTATGAATAGAAAAAATTTTTCTGTCTTGACACACGCTGCTGCACTTGGCCTTGCCTATCTCTTTTCCATTACACCGCGGCTCATTGGGCGGGCAAAGAGAATGCCGGGACTTTATTTTGCGCACCGGGGGCTCCACAATATTGAGAATGGGATCCCTGAGAATACGCTGGCAGCATTCCAGGCTGCGGCGGACCATGGTTATGGGATCGAAATGGATGTCCAGCTTACGAAAGATGGTCAGGTTGTCGTAGCCCATGACTTCGACTTAAAGAGGATCTGCGGCATCGAAAAAGATGTGGATGAATGCACATACGAGGAGCTGTGCCGCTTTCCCGTCCTTGGGACCGACCAAAGAATCCCTCTGTTGAAAGATGTTCTGAAAATTGTGGACGGGAAAGTACCGCTGATCGTGGAAATCAAGTATAAAAAGATTGGGAGCGCTGTCTGCAGGAAAACCGCACAGATTCTGGACACGTACCCGGGAACTTACTGTATCGAATCATTCCACCCTCTGGCACTTTTGTGGTACCGGAAATTCCGTCCGGACATCTGTCGTGGACAGCTGGCGATGAATTTTCATAGGGATGACGGGAAATTCCATCCTGTGTACTATTTTCCACGCCATCTGCTCCTGAATTTCCTTACCAAGCCGGATTTCATCGCCTACGATCACCACGCAAAAGCTGCGATTTCCCTGACCTTGTGCCGGGTGCTCTTTGGGATTCCGTGTTTTGCCTGGACTGTAAAATCCGTCCGGGAACTGTACGCCTGCGAGCGAACCTTTGACTATTTTATTTTTGAAGGATTTCTCCCTGAAAGAGACAAGTGACAGATAAAGCAAAAAGGAAGGGCACATCCGCCTGGATGCACCCTTCTTTTTGTTTTATCTGTCATAGATTGTTTTCACTTCCAGGAATTCTTCATAGCCTTCTACGCCGCCTTCCCTTCCGAGACCAGACTGTTTATATCCTCCAAACGGGGATGCCACGTCCCACTGTCCGGCGTTGACATAGACCGTTCCGGTCTTCATCTGGCGGGCTACCTTGTTTGCCTCTTCCTCTGTTCCAAACACCGCTCCTGCAAGCCCGTATATGCTGTCGTTGGCGATTTCCACCGCCTCTTCCACCGTCCGGTACGGCAATACCACAAGTACCGGTCCAAAGATTTCCTCCTGGGCAATCCGCATATCTCGCTTCACGTCGCTGAATACGACCGGTTCCACATAATAACTGCCATTGTCTTCCGGGATTGTTCCGGCAATCATCCGTGCCCCCTCTTCAAGGCCAAGTTCAATATATTTTCTTACCCTGTCAAACTGTTTTCTTGAGGAAAGAGGTCCCTGTGACACCGTCCAGTCGTCAGACGGTCCGTATGTGTAATCCTTCAGCTCGTTCAAAATGATTGCTTCCGCCCTGGAAAGCTCATCTTCCGGCACAAGAAGCCTGGTAAGCGCATTGCACGTCTGCCCTGCATTTGGGACAACGGTGTCGAGAACCGTCCGAATACCGCCCTCCCAGTCTCCGCCTTTCAGAAGGATGGCTGCAGATTTTCCTCCCAGTTCCAGCGCCAGCTTTTTGATGTTCACGAGAGCCTTTCTCGCCACTTCTCTTCCGGCATCTGTGGATCCGGTAAAGGAGATCATATCCACATCTTTATGGGAAGCCAGCGCATTCCCGACTTCTCCTCCGCGCCCGGTCACAAGATTGAACACCCCATGCGGATATCCCGCTTTCTCAATCTCTTCCGTCAGAATGTAAGCCGTAAGAGGAGTGAACTGGCTTGGTTTCAGCACAACGCAGTTTCCTGCCAGAAGTGCCGGCACCACTTTCTTTTCAATCTGTTCCAGAGGGAAATTCCACGGTGTAAGTCCTCCCACTACCCCTACTGGTTCTCTTCTCACAACTGATGTCTGCCTTCTCTGCTCATATGTAAATTCTGAGGCCACTTTCACATAATGGGACGCCTCCAAAAGGAAAGGATCTGTGTGTACTTCCGCCGAAACTTTGTACGGAGAGCCCAGCTCTTTTGTGATGGTTTCGATCAGTTCCTGCCTGCGGCTTTTCAGCCCTTCCACAACCTTTCCCATCAGATCCAGCCTTGTCTCAAGAGGCGTATACTGCCATGTTTCAAACGCCTTGCGGGCTGCCTCTACCGCCCGATCCACATCTTTTTCGTTTCCTCTTGGCACTTTCGCGATGATCTCATGGGTAGCAGGATTTTCAATCTCAATATACGCGTCGCTTTGGGAGTCTACCCATTCCCCGTCAATAAATAATTTGCGGATTTCCATATCTGTTTTCTCCTTTCCTGCATTTATCTGAGTTTTTCAAACTGCATTGCTCTTTCCACATAGGACTTCTCTTCCCCGGTAAGTTCCATCCTTGGCCTTCTCACAAAACCACCGTTCAGTCCCTTTTTACCAAGCCCATATTTCAAAGCCTGTACCGGTTTCGGGAAAGACTCAAGGACGTTGAGAGCAGGGAGGATCTCCTTGTAAATCTGCATCCCTTTTTCCAGGTCTTTTTCCAGGCATACCGACCGATACAGTTCCACACATTGCCTTGGCGCAACGTTTGCCAGCATGGAGATCCATCCGCATGCGCCGTCCGCAAAGCTTTCATACGCCAGATTGTCGCATCCGCAGAAGACGGACACTTCTTTCGGCGCATCCAGGAGTACTTCCGTCAGTTTCTGCATCGTCCCGCTGGATTCTTTTACGATGGCTGTGTAAGGAAGGGCCAGGATTTTTCTGAACGCTTCCTGCCCGATCTCGATCCCGGCAGATCCCGGGTTATTGTATGCCACGATCGGGAACTCGGTCTGTTCTTCTATATAACGGTAATGTTCCACAATCTCATCCTGGGCAGGGTGGCAGTAGAAAGAAGGGAGCACCATGGCCGCGTGGGCTCCGCATGCCTTGATATTTTTTACAAGTTTTACAACATCCTCCGGCCTTTCTCTGGATGCTCCCACGATCACACTTGTGCGATCCTTGATATAAGGAACAATCTCTTTTACATACTCCATGTGTTCTTCATCCGAAATGCTCTGATACTCTCCGGTGGCTCCGAGAATACAGACGCCCTGGACTCCGTTTTCGATCAGCCAATCCAGATTTTTTTTGGCTGACTCATAATCAAAGGTACCGTCTTTCTGGAATGGTGTGACGGCAACTGCGTATACTCCGCAAAATAATGGATTCATATCTTACCTCCTGATATACGAAATGGACTGTTTTTTATCTTTCTTCTTTTGAAAAAAATCTGTCGTAGCGAAGCGGGGACAGATCCATAAACGGCGCTTCTCCCGCAATCATATCTGCCATGACTTTTCCTGTGATAGGGGCAAGCCCGATCCCATCTCCTTCGTGCCCGGCTGCAATATAGAATCCTTCCACCGGGGTCCCGGACACAATCGGCATGTGATCCGGCGTATACGGCCGCAGTCCGCTGTAGGAACGGATCACTTTGATGTCTGCTATAACCGGAAAGAATCGGATGGCACGTTCCGCCATGGCCTTCATGACTTCAATCTCCGAGGAAATGTCTTCCCCGGCAAAAGCCCTGGAAGAACCAATGAGAAAATTGTGGGATGCCGTCGGCTCAAACACAAACGCAACTCCATGTTTTTCTACCCGTTCAGAGACCGGCCTTCTGTAGCTTCCAGACTGAAATTTCGTGAGCATGTAGCCAAACTCGTGTACCTTTCTCCTGGCCACCTGGAAAGTCTGTTCCGACACAAGAATCTGCCCTTGCCTTGGCCGGATGGGAATCGGAAGTCCTACCATGGCCCCGATGGCCGGAGCCCACACGCCGCAGGCGTCCACAACATTCCTGGCGAGGATCGTACCGTTTTCCGTTTCGATCCGGAACGCATCCTCCTGTTTTTCAATATTCGTTACGCGATTATGAAGAGAGAGGATGGCTCCCTTCTTTTCCGCTCCTAACGCCAGCCCGTAAGCCAGCCCGATTGGATAGACAGAACCGTCGGATATCGTCTCCAACCCTCCATAGATATCTTTTGCCAGCAGGGGTTCATCGTCCTGGATCTCTTTTTGATCCATCATACGCATGGAGATCCCGCACTCCTTCATGTCCTGGCAAAATTTTGAGGCAATCTCAAATTCCTCTTCCGTCTCAGTGAGGAACAGGCTTCCCTTTTGCTTCCACTCCAGATCATAGTCCAGTTCCCTGGAAAGCTCCGGGAACATATCCTGGCTTGCCTTTGCAAATATAGCGTCAAATCCCGGCTGTTTGTCACATACAAGCACATTTCCGTCGCTGCGGCTGCTCGTAGACTGCGCAATATCGCCCGCATCAATCAGAACGACTTGAGCCCCTTTTTTGGCGTTGAAATACGCAACCGAGGAACCGATGGATCCTGCTCCGATTACCGCCACATCAAACGTCTTATACATTGTCCCGCTCATCATCGCTTTCCTCCTTATCTGCCGCCAATTCCCCAAAGCTTACCGGGCGCACCGGCGGTCTGTCCGTACTTCCCAGTATCTCACTCATCGGTTTCCCGGTTTCTTCCGCGATCATCCTGGCAACGATCTTTCCGCATGTTCTCCCCTGGCAAAGTCCCATGCCGGCGCGGACTCTTCGTTTCACTTCCGTGACCGTTGTCGCCTTGTACTCACGGATCGCTTTTCGAATCTCTCCGGCTGTGATCTCCTCGCACCGGCAGACAATCACATCATCATCCAGAATCTCGTCCTTTTCTGCCTTGTGAAATCCTTCTCCCTTCTCCGGAAGCCGCAGCCTTCTCATCGTCCGGACCTGATCGGCATATTCTTTTGGAACAGCCAATGTGATAACCGGCGTGTGATCGTTTCTCTCCGGGTTCATGACTTTTATGACTTCTGCTTTGCAGACAAACTCCCCTGCCCTGCTGAGCGCATCCACCTGGTCGCCTTTTTGTGGAAGCGGCACGTACTCGAACGGAAAACTGACTGCTGCAAGCCCGTTTCCGAGAGACTTGTCCACCACGAAAATCGCAAGACCCGGACACGCCGCTACGCACATCCCGCAGCCCACGCACTTTTCCGTATCGACACGCGGTGTATTTGTAATAGGGTTCCCAATCTGAATGGCATGAAACGGACATGCTCCCTCACAAGGATTGCACGGGATCTGCTGCACACATTCGACAACCGCTACCGGTCCTTTTTCCCAACGCTCTTCTTCCGGCCATCCGTTTGCCTGCCGTATTTCCTCCGCAGATGGATAGCCATCATAGATAATCCCTTTTTCTGTGCCCATATGTCAAACTCCTTTCCCGACAATCCGTTCTTTCGCCGCCATTCTTCTCTCTCCAAACGGTCCCTGGCGAAGAGATTCCAGGCGATCCCGTATTTCCTGTTTTCTCTTTTCTGCCTCTTCATCCGGAAAATGTCCCAGTGCCTGTGCTGCTGCCGCGGCTGCCAGCCTTCCTTCATCCATTGCCGTACTTGCCTCTTCCACTCCGGCCGTATCTCCAGCCACATAAATTCCAGGTACACTGGATTCCATATTCTCATCGTGCAGCGGCATAAATCCACCCAGTTCCGGGACGAACCCATGACGTACGCCCGCCATCTGAGCCAGCTCGGAAAGCGGCCGAAGCCCGACTGCCACGCAAATCACATCCACATCTGTTTCCAGTTCCGTCCCTTCCACAATCTTTCCGCCCTGAAACTGTGCAATGACAGCTTTCTCTACTTTATCCGTCCCTTTGGCCTCTTTGATCGTATATCCAAGATAAAACGGGATTCCGGCCCGACGTATTTTCGCCGCATGCACTCCATAGGCGCCGATCTTCGGCATCCCTTCCACAATTCCCACAACATCCGCTCCGGCCTGCATCAGCTGATAAGCCACAATCACCCCTACATTTCCGGAACCCACCATCAAAATCCTCTTTCCAGGCAGTACTCTCCCCACATTGACCATCGTCTGTGCGGCTCCTGCCCCCATCACTCCAGGCAGCGTCCAACCTGGGAACCGAAGCGGGTTTTCTGCTCCCCCGGTACAGATCAACAGTTTTTCTGCCTCCACAACCTCAGTTACACCGTTGTGCAAAATGGCTGCCCGTTTATCGCTGAAAATCCCGATGCACGGACTGTTGAGCCATACTTCCACATTCAATTCTTCCGTTTTCTGCAAAAGCTGCCTTCCGATATCTATTCCCCGCACCCCGGCGCTGTGAGCTTTTGATCCGAAAAATTTGTGAAGCTGTTTAAACAGCTGCCCGCCTGCCCGCCGGTTTTCATCTACCAGAAGGACGTCGCACCCGCGACTTTCCGCCTCGATGGCTGCCGCAAGCCCTGCCGGTCCTCCTCCTATAATTACCACTTCTCGTTTCATCTTCCGGTTCCTCGCTTTCCGTAACCCTGCTGTGTCTCAATCGTCATCCCCGCCCTTACCGGCGTTATACATGTCCGTACATTCGGATTTCCATCTACCGTCATAACACAGTCTGTGCATTGTCCGATACCGCAGAAAATACCTCTTGGCTCATGTTTTTTTGCTGTATACCGGTGGATCTGAATCCCATTTGCAAGCAGCGC
Organism: Sellimonas caecigallum; assembly: GCF_019754295.1. Lineage (GTDB taxonomy): Bacteria > Bacillota > Clostridia > Lachnospirales > Lachnospiraceae > Sellimonas > Sellimonas caecigallum. The sequence continues at coordinate 436,556 of NZ_VIRV01000001.1, forward strand.
CGCCGCGATCGTCTCCCCTTCTTTTGCACGAAGCGTCTGCCCGTCCACTGTGATTTCCACAAAATTCTCTTCCTGTATCCCCAGAATGGGATGCTCTCTCACTCTTCTGTCTTCCATGACGTCTCCTTCTTTCTTCTCCACTTCCGTCTTATGCTAAGCCAGCTGATATCCTTCCTGGAAAATATCGTCCGGGTCAAGCAGGAAAGTATGGATTCCCGTTACCCAGGCTCTCCCGGTCACTTCCGGCACAACTGCCGGGCGTCCTGCCACTTCGGCGTCGTCCAGGTATTTACACAAAAACTGTGCCCCAATGATACTCTGATGGATAAACGACCCGCCTTTTTTTATCTGTCCCTTGGCTGCCAGCACGGCAAGTTTTGCCGATGTGCCTGTGCCGCAAGGGGAACGGTCTACCGCGCCCGGAGGGATAATCACTGCATTTCGAACCGCTCCGTCCGGCTGTCCGGAAGGTTCATAAAACTCAATATGAGTCACATGATTTTCGAAAGCCAGCGTCGGATGTTGTACCGGTATGGTGCGGTTGATCTCTTTTTTCAGGTAATTTCCCGCTTTTACCAGTTCTGATGCATGTTCCGGATCAATAGGGAGCCCCACCTGTTCTGCAGGGATGATCGCGTAAATATTTCCGCCATACGCGATATCCATATGAATTTTCCCATATCTTTCCGTCTCGACAACCGCATCTTGCGCAAGGACAAACGCCGGCGCATTGACGAATGTGACATTCACGGCTGAGCAGTTTTTTACCTCGATTTTCAGTTTGACAAGCCCTGCCGCTGTATCCAGCGTCACGTAAGTGTAAGGTTCCTTTACTTCCACCATCCCAGCTTCCACAAGCGCTGTACCGACCCCGATCGTGTCGTGTCCGCACATTGGCATCCAGCCTCCGACTTCAAAATACAATACGCCAAAATCCGCTTCTTCCCTGCAAGGCTCCGTAATGATCGTACCGGACATTACCTCGTTTCCTCTTGGCTCGAATGTCAAAAGCTTCCGTATCCAGTCTCCTTTCCCGGCCATATATTCCATTTTCTCTTCCATACTTTTCCCCGGTATAGGCGGGACTCCTCCGATCACATTTCTCGTCGGTTCCCCGCACGTATGTGTGTCGATGGTGTGAAATGACTTTCTGATTTTCAAGGCTAAACCTCCTGTTCTTTGTGCAACTTATATAGACCGCGTTCTAGTTTCTGAATTTATTATAGCATTTTTCACACCTTTGTCAATATTATTTTTCATTTTTATGAAAATTTGTTTTTCTATTTTTGTATTTTATTGTTATAATTTGTTAGTTTTTTATCTTTTATGAAGTATTTTCCTTTTTTATCGTTATATTTTTCACTATCATGAAATTCAGGTCCGACGCAGGCAATCTTGACGTAAAAATAAAAATCTTTTATACTGTCAGTATTTCAAGAAAGAAGAAGGAGGATGGACGATGAGTCAAAATCTTGCAATTGGAGAAAAAATCAAATCTCTCCGCACCGCGAAAGGGTTAACTTTAAAACAGCTTGGGGAGATGACCGATCTGTCCATCGGCTTTCTTTCCCAGATGGAACGCGGTATGTCTTCTATCGCAATCGATACGCTGGACAAAATTGCTTCCGTTCTCGGGGTAAGCTTCAACAGCTTTTTCAGCGATACGGAAGAGGGGCTGAAGGAAGATCCGGTAGTCCACAGTTTTTCGCGCAAAACGATACCGGTCAGCCCACAGATCATACAGAGTTTTTTGAGCCACGATATCGAAGCGTATGATTTTCTGCCCCGAATTTTTCTTCTTATGCCTCTGGCAAACACAGACGAAGAGGAATTGGAGATGTACAGCCATTCCGGCGAAGAATTTATCTATGTCCTGGAAGGAATCGTCACAATCCAGCTCGGCTCATCTCAGCACATCCTTTATCCCGGAGACAGTATCCAGATTCATTCTAATGAAAAGCACAACTGGGTAAACCATACAAATAAAATCGTGAAGCTTTTGACAGTCAATGTTCCAAATCCATTTCAGCACCCGGAGAAAGGATATATCCTGCCATCGGAGGATTTTCCCCTTTGACTGCCCTCATGATTTCCGTCCGAAATCACAAAAGACACCTGCAGGTTTTCTGCAGGTGTCTTTTGACTCTGTTATTCTTTTTTCATCTCCGATATCATCGGATCTGCTTTCTTGTTTTATTGTTTGTCCATCAGATGACAGGCCACTTTATGGCCTGGCGCAACTTCCCGGAGTTTTGGCACTTCTTTAAAGCACTTCTCCGTTGCATACTCACAGCGTTCTGCAAACCTGCAGCACTGCGGAGGGTTGATCGGACTTGGTATCTCGCCTTTGATCGGGATTCGCCGATTGTTCTTTGCCTTATCCGGATCTGCTTCCGGGATAGCTGAAAGAAGAGCCTTTGTGTATGGATGTTTTGGATTTCCATAGAGTTCTTCTGTCTCCGCTTCCTCTACTATCGTTCCAAGATACATAACAATCACACGGTCTGAAATATATTTTACAACACTCAGATCATGGGCAACAAACAGATACGTCAGTCCCCTTGATTCCTGAAGATCTTTTAACATATTGATAACCTGAGCCTGAATGGACACATCCAGGGCGGAAATCGGCTCATCACAGATGATAAAATCCGGATTGACGGAAAGCGCTCTTGCAATTCCGATGCGCTGTCTCTGTCCTCCCGAAAACTCATGAGGGAACCTGGACATATGGTCTTTATTCAGTCCGACTGTCTCTAACAGTTCCTGAACCCTGGCATCTGCTTCTTTTGCAGACATACCGTGTTGTCTCAGCCCTTCCCCAACAATCTCTTTCACTGTCATACGGGAATTGAGCGATGCGTATGGATTCTGAAAAATCATCTGCACTTTCTGGCAGAATTCTTTCTTCTCTGCTTTTGACAATTTCGTAATATCTTTCCCGTCGTATATGACCTCTCCGCTTGTCGGTTCATAGAGACGGATCATACATCGGCCAGTCGTTGATTTGCCGCATCCGGACTCTCCTACCAATCCGACTGTTTCGCCTTTGTATATATCAAAGGAAACGTCATCGACAGCTTTCAAATCGGCGTGTCTTCCCACTTTAAAATATTTGCATAAATGTTTAACCTGAACGAGAGGCTTCTTTTCTTTCTTATCCATTATTTTACCTCTCCTTTCTCTATGGCTACTGCGCCCTGCTTTTTGATATCCGTATCCGGAGCATACTCATGCTGCAGCCAGCAGCTTGTCACATGTTCCTTGCACACCTGATATTCCAGAGGCGGATTGTCTTTGCACACATCCATCGCGTACTCACACCGCGCCGCAAATGGGCATCCCTTCGGAGGGAAGAACAGATCCGGAGGTGTCCCTTCGATTGGTTTCAGTTTTTCTCCCTTTTGCGTGTCCAGTTTTGCAATGGACTGCATTAACCCTTTTGTATACGGATGTGCCGTATTATAGAATATTTCGCTGACCGTACCTTTCTCCACTACTTTGCCGCCATACATGACAATGACTCTGTCACACATCCGGGCGATCACACCAAGATCGTGGGTAATCATGATAATCGACGTGCCAAGCTTTTCCCTCAGTTCCAACAAAAGATCCAGTATCTGTGCTTCAATCGTCACGTCAAGAGACGTCGTCGGTTCATCGCAAATAACCAGACTTGGACGGCTTACAAGAGCAATGGCGATCATAACACGCTGCTTCATACCGCCGGAAAGTTCATGCGGATACTGCCGGTATCGTTTTTCCACATCTGAGATACCTACCAGTTTCATAATTTCCAACGCTTTTTCTTTCACTTCACTTTTTGAGATATCCGTCCGTCCGAGAAAAACTTCTTCAATCTGTTTTCCGATTCTCATAGTGGGATTTAAGGATGTCATCGGATCCTGAAATACAAATCCAATATCCCGTCCGCGGATGTTGCGCAGCTCTTTTTTATTCATTTTCAAAATATCTTTTCCATTAAAGAAAATTTCTCCGCCCTCAAAAAATCCAGGCGGCTCCGGATTCAAACGCATGATACACTGTGCCGTCACGCTTTTTCCGCATCCGGACTCTCCTACGATACCGAGAATTTCTCCTTTTCGTACTTCAAAGCTGACGTCTCGGACAGCCTTTACCTCCCCGCCGTATGTTCGGAAAGAGTACACGACATTTTTTAATTCCAGTATTTTATCGTTTTCTGACATTTTTCAGTCCTCCTATTCCGTTCCTCGCAGTTTCGGGTCAACCGCATCTCTAAGACCGTTCCCTAAAAGATTCAGCGCCAGCATCGTCGTGCAGACAAAGAAGGCTGGAACCAGTATTTCATGCGGATAATATCTCAGGAACTGAATTCCCTCTTTACAGATAACGCCCCAGCTGCAGTCCGGCGGAACGATACCAAGCCCGATATAGCTTAAAAAGGCTTCCTGGAAAATCGCTCCCGGAATAGCCATACACAGATTCGTCACAAGCAGTCCCAGAATATTCGGAATAATGTGTCTCAAAATAATTTTTATATCTGGAATACCCAAAACCTTTGCCGCCAACACAAAATCCTGTTCCTTCAAGCGGTACACCTCGCCTCGTACGAAACGGCATGTTCCAATCCATCCCACAACGCACATTGCCACAATAAGAGGGGTAATTCCCTTTCCGAGAACCATCATGACAAGAATTGTGATGATAAGACTCGGTATTCCATAAAGGACATCCACAAGACGCATGACGATCATGTCAAGTTTGCCGCCGTAAAATCCGCACAGGCCTCCGACTACGGCTCCCACACACATATTCAGTACAGCGGAAATCAGACCGATGGACAAGGATACTCTTGCCCCCATCCAGATACGAACCCACATATCACGCCCGGTCGAATCGCATCCCAGCCAGTGTTCCGCCGAAAACATTGCATGTCTTGCATCTACATCCATCTGCGACTGTGTATACTGGCTGAACATAGGTGCAAAGATTGCAAGGAGCGCGTACAGAACAACGATACAAAGACCGATAAACGCACTTTTATTTTTTCTCAGTCGTCTCCACGCATCCGACCAGAAGGAAAGAGACGGCCTGCTGATGCTCTCCATCCGGACAGCATCTTTTCCCCGTATAACAAATGATTCTTTTTTCAATTCTGCCATATCTCTTACCTACCTTTTTCCAATACGTACACGCGGATCGGCTACACCGTATAAAATATCCACAATCAAGTTACATGTTACAAGGAAAATACCGTAGAATATCGTCATCCCAAGCACCATGGAGTAATCGTTGTTTGAAACACTTTCCACGTAATATTTTCCCATTCCTGGAATGGCAAAAATCGATTCCAATACGAATGTACCTGTAAGTACGGACGCTACTGTCGGCCCAAGCACCGTCATAACCGGCATGATGGCGTTCCGTATTTGATGTTTGTACGTTACCCGTAAATCTGACACCCCTTTTGAACGGGCTGTCTTAATATAATCCTGCTGCGTAACTTCCAGCATGCTTGCACGCATGATACGCGAGACGGATGCCAGCGTATAGAATGCCAGCGCGCAGGCCGGAAGAATCGTGTATTCGATCCCTTCGTATTTTGCAACCGGAAGAAGTCCCCATCTGATACCAAAAAGATACTGGAGTACCGCACCCATGATAAAGTCCGGGATACTTGTTCCAAGCACCGCGATGATGACACAGAAGAAATCCAGTTTCTTTCCTCTGTTTCTCGCAGAGATAATTCCCAGGACAAGGCCAATGGATACTGCAAGTACCAAAGCACGGATCCCAAGATCCGCAGAAAACGGGAATGTTTCTCCGATGATATCGTTGACCGTTCTGTTTGTAAATTTCATGGAATATCCGAAATTCCCCTGAAGCAAATTGCCCATATACACCAGATACTGTACAATAAGCGGTTTGTCAAACCCATAGTACGCTTCCATATTCGCCGCAACTTCCGGCGTCAGCTTTGCGCTCGTAAAAGGCGTACCTGGCATCAGACGCACAAGAAAGAACACAATTGTGATCAGTACCCAGATCGTCAGAACCGCTGCTATTACACGCTTTATAATATACTTGAGCATTTCTCATCCTCCTACCGTAAGCGAAAGAATCCGCCGCCCAGTCTGCTGCCGGGCAGCGGTCTTCGATTCTTTCATTCTATTTCATGAATGATTATTTTTCTACATCTGCGTGAACCCAATCGATGTTGACACTGCAATAGAAGAATGTTACGTCCTTCATGTCATCATCCAGCAGATAATGGATTACACGTTCTGCCTGCGGAAGGAATGCACCGTCGTCAATAATAATCTGTTCTGCCTGATGAAGCATATCCATACGGGCTTTCGCGTCTACTTCCTGCTGAGAAGCTTCCAAAAGCTGATCTACCTGATCATTTTTATATCTGCTGTAGTTATAAGAACTGCCTGATTTGAAAAGTTCCAGATAACTGTATGGATCATCGTAGTCTGATCCCCAGCCTCCCCAAGCGATCTCATAATCGCCGCTCTGCTGTCTGCTAAGCACTTCATTGTATGTTACCTGCTGGATCGTCACATTGATTCCCAGCGTCTTGGTCCACATTTCCTGACATACTTCCGCCTGTTTTTTGGATGTCTCCGCATCTGTCGTCGTGATGGAAAGGGAAATGTCGGAAGGATTGGAAAGTCCAAGTTCAGACAAGGCTGTATTCAGATATTCTTTTGCCTTTGCCTCGTCTCCGTCAAGCGGATAAGACTGAAGCGTGGATTCCTCTCCATACGTCTTTTCCACACCTTTCAGGCCGCTGAAAGCAAGTGAAGCGCTTGGTGCACTAATACCATTGTTTACAAGATCATTGTAATCATTTCTGTTCAGCGCATAGTTAAGGGCAAGCCTTAAATTCTTGTTGGAAAGATACTGATTGCTGCAGTTAAAGTAAAAATAATCCACATTTCCATTCCGGAAAACGTTGTCTTTTCCTTCATAAGTTGGGACAGCTGCGGATGGAAGTTCTACATAATCAAGTTCGCCGTCCTCATACATCGCAAGCGCTGTATCCTGAGTCTGTACATAGCTAAGTTCTACTCGGTCAAGTTTAATGGAATCTGCATCCCAGTACTCTTCATTTGGCTCAAATACCCATTTTTGATTTTTGGAACTGGTCAGTTTGTACGGACCTGAATAAATATTTTTCTCTGCGTCTGCCGCAAAATCTTTTCCGTATTTTTCTACGATATCCTGGCGAAGCGGTGCAAACTGTGCCTGAGCTCCGATCATACTCAAAAAGTATGCTGTCGGATGCTCCAGCGTCACGACAAGCGTCGTATCGTCCTGAGCGACAACCCCAAGTTCAGATGGATCCATCTGTCCTTTTTCAACCTGATAACCGTTCTTTATGTATTCTCCGATGAATGCGTATGGAGCTGCTGTTTTCGGGTTCATCAGTCTCTGCCAGCTGTACACGAAATCCTGCGCTTTGATCTGCTGTCCGTCACTCCATTTGGCATCCGGATTCAAATGGAAAGTATAGGTAAGACCGTCTTCGGAAACTTCCCAGGTCTCTGCTACACCCGGATATACTTCTCCTCCGGTGTTCCGCACAAGACTTTCCGTAATTGCATGCTGAATCTCATTGTCTGGGATACTGTTGCTCTTCGTCGGATCCAGACTGGTAGGTTCCGTTCTTGTAGAATAACGGAATACTTTCTCATTGCTTTCTGAAGATTCGCCTTCTTCTTTTCCGCCTCCTGGAACGCCGCATCCAGCAAGCATTGTCACTGTCATTGCTGCTGCCAGCAATGCTGCCAAAATTTTCTTTTTCATAATAAGCCTCCTTTTGATTTAGATTTCTATCAAATCGTGTGTAGCACTTATCAGGTTTTCATACCCCTGTTCTGTGATAAGTCCCTGATCTTCGATCCGGATCCCTCCCCAGCCCGGAATATAAATTCCTGGTTCTACCGTCATAATGTTCCCCTTCTGGAGAACTGCGGTGGAATTGCTTCCGATAAACGGAAGTTCATGGACGAAAAGTCCGATGCCATGTCCGATGCCTCCGTAATTATATTTCAGATAAGGCGTATCCTTAATAGCTTTTAAGGATGCCTCATAACACTCTATGCCTGTCACTCCCGGTTTGATGACTGCTTCCACATCTTCTGTCATCTGCCTGCAAAGATCATACACTTTTTTCTGTTCTTCGGATGCTTTTCCGACTACTACCGTCCGGGTCATATCAGACAGATACCCATTATACTGGCAGCCATAATCCATCAGAACCAGATCTCCGTATTCTATGGATTTGCTTGACGGAATTCCATGAAGAAGAGATGTCCTTGCCCCTGAAATCAGTATCCCTCCGTACGGCTTTGTATCTGCTCCTTCCATAACCATATAGTGGGACAGCCTGGATGCCAGCTCTTTTTCAGTAACTCCAACACGGATATCTTTGACAATCTTTTCGAACGCCCGCGATGCAATCTCACACGCCGCCCTTAAATATCCTTCCTCTTCTTTTGTCTTTACAGAGCGAAATTCTTCCGTCACATTCGATGTAGGAATCATTTCTGCCTTTACACTGTTCCGAATCGACTCATAAAACGCGAAAGTCAGATAGTCTTCTTCAAAGGCGATGGTTTTTATATTCTCGCATTCGCCCAGATGACCGACCGTCTTCCCGATGGTATTTCCTGGTGTTCGCCAATTCACGATCTCATAAGACGGGCATTCATTAGACGCCTGCTCCGTATATCTTGGATCCGTAATAAAGTACTGTTTTGATTTGGTTATGTACAGATAAGAGTCCTCTCCTGTATAGGAACTGATATAGCGCACATTTGCCGGTTTTGCTACAAAAAAGGAGTCCAGTTCGTGCTCCTCCATGTAATTTCTGATTTTCTGCAGTGTATTCACGTTTTACCCCCCTATCTAAAATGTATATTTATATTACCACCTTTCTATCTCTCCTGTCAATATCGTGACAATTAATTTCGTTTAATTTTCTCAATTTTCCCTCATTATTGTCTATCTTATTTTGTTTTTTTCAAATATTCTATATTTATTTTTTATTTTTTCTTATTTTTTCTGTTTTATTATTTTTACACAAAATACACTTGTCTATTTTGCACTAGACTTTTGTACATTTTTTGTCTACTTTTTCACGTAATTGAAAAGTTATTTTATGTTTAAAGTTGTCACTTTTTAAATATTTATTCATAAATTTATCTATTTTATTCTTTTCTATTTCGTTTTTCAAAGCTCAAAAAAAGGTTTTGAATAAATATTCCAAATTTATCCAAAACCTTTCCTGTCAATCTTCTTTTTTCCAGTAAACGTGATAGTTCTCTTCCTCTATATCAAACAAAGGACGAAATTCTATTCCGCGAAGTCGAAATCTGCTCCCTTTCTCCCGGACAGGTCTTTCCCCCTTCCGGAATTTCAGATACTCGTTTTCCTTTTGAACAGCCGCCAAAATATACGGACCGTATCGGAAAACACCAAGATCTCCCCGATCCTGCGGGCTTTCTGTCTCTATAGAGCAGAAAAACTGTATTTGTATCTCATGGACACCCTGCGGAATATCCAGACAGAAATATCCGTCTTTTTCGCACAACTGTGCCCATTTGGCTTCATCCATCCAGATATCTGCCTTTCCATTGTTCCAGTACGGATCTCTGATTTTCATCTCAAAATCGGCTCCAGCTTCGATTTCAATCTGTATTTTCCCTGGAACATCCATGTCTGTCTTTTGCCTTACAAAAACATCTTTTTCCTCCCACCTCAGTGAGGATTCCACAAACAGATTCACGATCAGATTATCCTTCTCCGCCGCATAGATCATATCCGCATATTTAAAATGGCTCTCCATACCCGTTCCATGACAGCAGGAATTCTCCCGTTCAAATACTTTTTTCCCTCCCGGAGCCAGAGGAGTAAAGTATACCGATTCCCCGCTTACGCCATGTTCTCTGGACGCAAGGATGTGGTTGAAGAGTGTCCGTTCATAGTAGTCCATCATCTCTTTGCTTCCTTCATACTGATAAAGCTCTTTTGTAAGTTTCAGCATATTGTAGGATGCACAGGACTCGGCTGTGTGATGGGAAAGCAGATTTCCGATACAGTCCGGGCAATGAAACATTTCTCCCTCCCCTGTACCGCCGATGGCGTATGTCCTCCTCTTTGTTACCGTATTCCAGAAAAACTCCGATAAGTCATAGTATCTTTTTTCTCCTGTCACTTTAAATATTTCCATCGCCCCAACGATCTGCGGAATGTGCTGGTTTGCGTGCATCTTATCAAGGGCGTCGATTTTCTGCTCCATTGGAAAAAATAGTTTTTCATTGTCAAAAAAACGGGCGGCATCCAGATAATATGTTTCTCCTGTGATTGCGTAAAGTCTCGCCAAAACATCGTTCATTCCACCGTATTCCCCGGCAATATAGATACTCCACATCTTAAGCCTCTGCTCCTGTGAAAGCCGGGACAGACGATCGTACACCCACTTTCCCATCTTTTTCGCAATGCCAAGTGCTGTTTCACTGCCGATGAACTCAAAGCAGTCCAAAAGCCCCGCCAGGATTTTGTGAAGCGTGTAATATGGAGCCCATATATCCGGGTACGGCACATAAGCTTCCAGTTTATCAAACTGTTCTTCCGGATATCCGCTCAGAAATCCTTCGTGAATTCCTGGCATTTTTCCCATGGCTTCCTGGCATTTTTCCAGCTCCCGGATCATATATTCTGCTTTCTGCTTTGTCTTTTGATCTCCCGTCGCTTTATAGCAAAGTGCCAGGGCAGAAAGATAATGTCCGGTAGTATGTCCTCTCAGGCTGCACTCCGGAGCGTCCCATCCTGTCATTGGCTCTGCCTCTTTCGTATCCAGGCCAGCCGCTTCCCGAAAGTTATAGAGCATCTGATCATCGTCCCTGGAAAGAAGAAAGCGGCTCATCTCATCCTGTGCCTGAGTCAGACGGTTGTCTCCTTCCAAAACAGCCTCCCCATGATCGAAGTATCTCATTTTCGGCTTTGTGTCCTTCTTTTCTTTTTCCAGTTTTTCCTTCACATTTATCTGTGCCTCAACCTGGAAAGACAGATCGTCCAGAATGCCCGTCTCTGTCCGTCTCCCTTGTTGTCCATATTTTCTCTTGCTTCCGCCTTCCCATACTACCGGGTGCATGAGTGTTTCTCCTTCTTCGGTGTACACAATCAAAGAAGGCGGCAAAAAGAATTCTTTACCCACTTCCGCTTCCAAATTGACGGGCTCTATTCCTTTTACCCGGATACGGGGATGATCCTCCAGGATGCATACTTTATATTCTTTTGTGGCAGATACCGCTCCAAAGGAAAATGTTCCCCACAGAGAATAGGTCCGGTTCCCCATGCCATAAGAAGGTCTCCTGATTTTTCCGTCTGATCCCAGATACACTTCATGTTCAGAACGCCACTTGATATCAGATCCATATTTCCCTTTGTCCGGAAGATCCAGATCAAATTCAACGGTGTTGAGATTCCCCAGGTAAAGTGCCTCCATATCTTTTTTTACGATCTCTTCTGCATTCATCTTTTTCTCCTGTGTTTTCTAACGAGTACTCTTGTTTTTCTAAATTATAGCACAATATTTATGCCTTATCATTTCCTTCTTTTGAAAAATACCTCAAAAGATTTCGAAACTGGAAAGGGAAAGAGGCATGGGAACAAGTCCCATGCCTCATCATTTTTACATTTATTCTTATTCTGTCTTTCCGTACAGTGCAACAAGTTTGCTGAGATATTCGTATCTCTCTTTTGCTTCCTGTTCGTTCTTTTCGAATAATGCTTTTGCTTTTTCCGGGTTCTGTCTTACAAGAGAATTGTAACGTACTTCGCCGTTCAGGAATTCCTGATAATCTCCTGTAGGAGCTTTGCTGTCCAGAGTGAATTTATTTTCTGCAGCCGGGTTGAAGCGGAAGTTGTTCCAGTATCCGCATTCTACTGCAAGCTGTTCTTCTGTCTGTGCTTTGCTCATACCTTTCTTGATACCGTGGTTGATACACGGAGCGTATGCGATGATCAGTGACGGTCCCGGATAAGCTTCAGCTTCGGAAATCGCTTTAACTGTCTGGTTGAAGTCTGCACCCATTGCAATCTGTGCAACGTATACATATCCGTAGCTCATTGCAATACCAGCCAGGTCTTTCTTCTTCGTTTCTTTTCCGCCTGCTGCAAACTGTGCTACCGCACCTGTCTTTGTAGCTTTGGAAGACTGTCCGCCTGTGTTGGAGTAAACTTCTGTGTCGAATACCATGATATTGATATCCTGTCCGCTTGCCAGTACGTGGTCAAGTCCGCCGAATCCGATATCGTATGCCCATCCGTCTCCACCGAAGATCCACTGGGATTTCTTAGCCAGGAAATCTTTGTTGTTTACGATATCTTTGCATACTTCGCATTCGCATCCAGAAAGAGCAGCAACAAGTTTATCTGTAGCTGTTCCGTTTGTAGCTCCGCATGAGAATGTATCAAGCCATTCCTGACATGCTGCTTTTACTTCTTCAGATGCTTCTTCGGATGCTGCAACGGATTCTACTTTTGTCTTTAATCCATTTCTGAGTGCTTTGTTTGCAAGCATCATACCATATCCGAACTCTGCGTTATCTTCAAAGAGGGAGTTAGACCATGCAGGTCCTTTGCCTTCTGCGTTCACTGTGTATGGAGTGGACGGTGAGGAGTTACCCCAGATAGAAGAACATCCTGTCGCATTGGCAATATACATTCTGTCGCCAAATAACTGTGTGATAAGTTTTGCGTACGGTGTCTCGCCACATCCTGCACATGCTCCTGAGAATTCAAGAAGCGGCTGTTTGAACTGACTTCCCTTTACTGTATTTTCTTTGAATTTTGCAACAACTTCCGGTTTTACCGGGATTTCTCTTCCGAAATCGAAGAAGTTCTGTTCTCCGGCATTTTCTTCCATGTTGCCCATAACAAGTGCTTTTGCGCCTTTCTTTCCTGGACATACATTTGCGCAGGAACCACATCCTGTACAGTCGTAAGCGGATACTGTGATAGAGAATTTCATATCCGGCATACCAATCATCGGAATTGTCTGCATTCCTTCCGGTACATTTGCAGCTTCTTCTTCTGTGAGAGCTACCGGACGGATAACTGCGTGCGGACATACGTATGCACAGCGGTTACACTGGATACAGTTTTCCGGCTGCCACAGCGGGATATCTACTGCAATACCACGTTTTTCATATGCAGCTGTTCCGGACGGTGTTGTTCCGTCTACGTATTCTGTAAATGCAGATACAGGGAGTGAGTTTCCTTCCTGTGCATTTACTTTTGCCTGAATATTTTTAACGAAATCTACGACTTCTTTTCTTCCGCCTTTGACTTCCGGTGTGAATAATCCTTCGTCTTCTGCGTTCTTCCAGCTTTCCGGAACTTCAACCTGTACAACCTGTTTTGCACCTGCATCGATAGCGTCGTAGTTCATCTGAACGATCTTATCGCCTTTTCTTCCATATGTCGCTTTTGCTGCTTTCTTCATCAGATCGATCGCTTCTTCTTCCGGAATGATAGCTGCCAGTTTGAAGAATGCAGACTGCAGGATCGTATTGATACGTCCGCCGAGTCCGATCTCTTTACCGATCTTGATACCGTCGATCACATAAAACTTGATGTCATGGTTTGCGATGAATGCTTTTACCTGTCCCGGAAGATGTTTTTCCAGTCCTTCCATATCCCAAGGGCAGTTCAGAAGGAATGTACCTCCGTCAACCAGTTCCTGAACCATGTTGTATTTATTGATGTAGGACGGGTTGTGGCATGCAACAAAGTTTGCCTTTTTGATCAGATATGTTGATTTGATCGGCTTCTTTCCGAAACGAAGGTGTGACATTGTTACACCGCCGGATTTCTTGGAGTCGTAATCAAAATATGCCTGAGCATACATATCTGTATTGTCTCCGATGATCTTGATGGAGTTCTTGTTAGCTCCGACTGTACCGTCTGCTCCAAGTCCCCAGAATTTACAGTTGATCGTTCCTTCCGGAGTTGTCACAAGCGGAGCCCCCACTTCAAGTGAAAGATTTGTAACATCATCCACAATACCGATCGTGAATTTTTCTTTTTCTGTATTTTCATATACGGCAACGATCTGAGCCGGTGTCGTATCTTTGGAACCTAATCCGTAACGTCCTGTGAGGATCTTCACGCCGTCAAATTTTGTTCCTTTCAATGCTGCGACAACATCCAGGTACAGAGGTTCTCCCTGTGCTCCCGGTTCTTTTGTTCTGTCAAGTACAGAGATTACTTTTACAGAATCCGGAATCGCATTTACAAGTGCTTCAGCACAGAATGGTCTGTAAAGACGTACCTTTACAACTCCGACTTTCTGTCCTTTTGCAAGGAGATAATCTACTGTCTCATCGATTGTCTCGCAAACGGATCCCATAGCGATGATAACGTGTTCTGCGTCTTCTGCTCCGTGGTAGTTGAAGAGTTTATAGTTTGTTCCGATCTTTGCATTGACCTTGTCCATGTATTCCTGAACGATAGCCGGCATTGCATCATAGAACGGGTTGCATGCTTCTCTTGCCTGGAAGAATACGTCCGGGTTCTGAGCGGATCCTCTTTCACATGGATGATTCGGATTTAACGCATGTTTACGGAAAGCGTCGATAGCATCCATATCAACGAGATCTTTGAGATCTTCGTAATCCCATGTCTCGATCTTCTGGATTTCATGTGATGTACGGAATCCATCAAAGAAATTGATGAACGGAAGACGTCCTTTGATAGCTGCACAGTGTGCTACCGGTGTCAAGTCCATAACTTCCTGAACACTGGATTCACAAAGCATTGCACATCCTGTCTGGCGACATGCATATACGTCTGAGTGGTCTCCGAAGATAGAAAGGGCATGGCTTGCAAGAGCACGTGCGGAAACGTTAAATACTCCCGGAAGCTGTTCCCCTGCGATTTTATATAAGTTCGGGATCATAAGAAGAAGTCCCTGAGATGCCGTGTATGTTGTTGTAAGAGCACCTGCTGCGAGGGAACCATGTACAGTACCTGCAGCACCTGCTTCGGACTGCATCTCTGTAACCTGTACTTCCTGTCCAAAAATATTTTTTCTTCCCTGGGTAGCCCATTCATCTGTAGCTTCAGCCATAACGGATGATGGGGTGATCGGATAGATAGCAGCTACATCTGTGTATGCATATGAAGCATGAGCTGCAGCATGGTTACCATCCATGGTTTTCATTGATCTTCCCATTTCTTTATTCCTCCTTAGGTTCTTTAAATGTTTCTAAATTCATAGATATAGTTATTATATCCCGAATATTTTCAAAAGTCCAGTGTGGGGCCTTGATATTTTGTTCCTTTTTTCATACACCACACGGAGATGATATCTATTTGCCAAAAAATCGTTTTTTCGACCTGCCAAACATCCCGCCTCCCCGCGGCTTGATGTGTCCATTCTGTCCTGCACGCTTGTATATAAAATACATGGCAGAAAACAAGACAAGAAAAACAGATATAACCTGGGAAACAGGGCTTTCAACACCCGGTATCAAAAGGGAATCTGTCCGGAACCCTTCAATCCAGAATCTTCCGAGGCCATACCCCAAAAGAAAAATCAAAAACAGCTCCCCATCCTGCTGTCTCTTCTTCGATGCCAGGAAGATACAGACTGCAAGAAGTAAACACCAGACTGATTCGTACAGAAAAGTCGGATGAACCTGCACAAAATTTGTCTCCTCAATCTGCACAACATGATTGCGCATCATCTCCGTCACATCAGCCGCACGTACAGCTGAGACAGGAATCTGCATGGCAAAGATTCCGTCTGTGTACTCGCCAAACGATCCTCTGGCAAAAAAGTCTCCCCATCTGCCGATGGCAATCCCAACGGCAAGTCCCGGCGCAGCTGTGTCCAGCACAACAAGCGGATAGAGACCTTTGATTCTGGACATAAGAAAAACAGCGCCCGCTCCTCCCAGCAAAGCGCCGTAAAGGGCAAATCCTCCCTCGGAAAAGCGAAAAAAACTGGCCGGGTCATCTTTTAGATACTCTAAGGCAAAAGCCGCGTAAAACAATCTTGCCCCAATCACGCCGAAGGCTGTGACTGCAATGGCGATTTCCAGATAATCTTCTGCCTTTTGTCTCGTCTTCACTGCCCTCACGCACGTAACTGCAATTCCCGCCGCAAGAGCGATCCCCATCAGGATTCCATAATATGAGACAGAAATTCCAAATACGGATACGGAAACCGGCACATCCCCGAACCAGATCCCGAGATTTGGAAAAAATACCGCATTCTGCATATACTTTCTAACCCCTGTTCTTTATACGTTGAAACGGAAAAGAATCACATCTCCGTCTTTTACTACATACTCCTTACCCTCGGATCTGACAAGCCCCTTTTCTTTTGCAGCTGTCATTGTCCCGCATGCAATGAGATCGTCATATGCCACGACCTCAGCCCGGATAAAACCACGTTCGAAATCCGAATGGATCTTGCCGGCTGCCTGCGGAGCTTTCGTCCCTTTGCGTATTGTCCATGCCCTTACTTCCGGTTCCCCTGCCGTCAGGTAGCTGATCAGCCCAAGCAGGCTGTAACTTGCCTTGATAAGTTTCTCGAGACCGGATTCTTTTAATCCGAGGTCTTCCAGGAACATCTGTTTTTCGTCATCTTCCAGCTCCGCGATTTCCTGCTCGATTTCCGCACAGACAACAAAGACTTCATACCCGGCCTCTTTTGCGTATTCCCGAACCTTTTTTACGCCTTCATTAGACGCTCCGTCATCTGCCAGGTCGTCTTCTGATACATTGGCCGCAAAAATAACAGGTTTATATGTCAGCAGATTGTAGCTTACGATCCACTCCTGCTCTTCCTCATCCCGGATATCGTCGAAACTTCCCGCCATCTTTCCTTCTTCCAGATGTGCTTTGATCCGTTCCATGAGGTCAAGTTCTTTTGCCACAGTCTTATCATTTCGAGCCGCGCGGACTGCCTTGCTGATTCTGCGCTCCAGCACCTCAATATCAGAAAAGATCAGTTCCAGATTGATCGTCTCAATGTCTCTAAGCGGATCGATGCTTCCGTCTACATGGACGATATTGCTGTTTTCAAAACACCGTACGACATGAACAATGGCATCCACTTCCCGGATATTTGCAAGAAACTGATTTCCAAGTCCTTCTCCTTTGGACGCTCCCTTTACAAGTCCCGCAATATCCACAAACTCGATCACTGCAGGCACAACTTTTCTTGTCTGATACATATCTGCAAGCACATTCAGCCTTTCATCCGGCACCGTCACGACGCCCACATTTGGATCGATCGTACAGAACGGATAGTTTGCCGACTCCGCACCTGCTTTTGTAAGGGAATTAAAAAGCGTACTCTTTCCAACATTTGGTAATCCAACAATTCCTAATTTCATCTCAATTTTTCTCCATTCTTTTGTTCTATTACAGGGCATGCGCAGAACGCACCGTCTCCTGCTCCCCGCATTCGTCTCTTGTTTCCATCAAAAGGATCTTTCCGAATGCAAAGGAAATTACCGCCTCTTCATCCTGTATCTCGTTGCTGACACACAAGCTGTCGCAAGGCTTCAGGTAATGATTTTCCAGGGGGTATTTCGCACCCTTGATGGTAAGACGCTCCACATCCCCATTCCATGGGAATACGGAAAAATATTTGCCGAACGCCTCTGCCTTTTTCAGATGAATCTCCTGTCCTCCGTCAAAGAGGCGAATCCGATTATGCCTGTCCAAAATCTCTGCTTCCACATTGGCGGAGCTTGCGATCTCCAGCGACTGGACTGTTGCCCATACATGGTCGAGCCGGTTTCCTGTAGCTCCGAGAAGGATCATTTTGTCACATCCAAGTGTGATGGCAAGCCTGATCGCAATCTCTGTGTCCGAGGCGTCTTTTACCGGATTAAATTCCCGGATCGGCACGTCTGTCTCATCTCTGTAATATCTGATCACTTCCTCTTTGATACTGTCAAAATCTCCTACAATATAATCCGGAAGCACCTTATTCCGGTAAAGAACCTCAAGCCCTTTATCTACTCCGATGATTCTTTTCTGGGGATAGGCATTCAGCACGGACAAGACAAATGCGTCATTTACATCCCCTCCAGTTATGATAATCGTAATCCTACTCATACTTTTTCAAAATCTCCATCATTGCTTTCGTGTTTGCAGCCGGGTCGCCTCCGAACACTGCAGAGCCTGCCACAATGACATTTGCGCCTGCATCCAGCACATCCTCCACATTCGTCGTGTAGATCCCGCCGTCCACTTCGATATCTGTCTTTACATTCTTCTCTTCCACCATAGCTTTCACATCCCGGATTTTCTGAAGGGAATCCGGAATAAATTTTTGTCCTCCGAATCCCGGATGTACGCTCATGATCAGGATCATATCCACCATTTCAAGATACGGCGCCAGCTCTGCTGCCGGCGTCTCTGGACAAATCGATATGGCAGCTTTTTTTCCACAGTCCCGGATTTTTTCAATCGTTTTTTGCACATCTGAACACGCCTCCAGATGAACTGTGATGATATCTGCGCCCGCTTTTGCAAATTCTTCCACATATCGTATCGGCTCCTGTATCATCAGATGGACATCCATAACCTGATCCGTAGCGTTTCGAATGGATTTCAGTACCGGCATCCCGAAAGAAATACTAGGTACAAACATTCCATCCATCACATCAAAATGCAGATATTCTGCCCCACTTTCCTCCGTCATCTTCATCTGCTTTTCCAGACACTTGAAGTCCGCTGCAAGAATAGACGGTGCCAAAATATACTTCATGTCTACCTCCTCTAGTAACGTCTTTTTTCTTCCAGTTCCTTGTACATTTCCAGATAGTTTTTATAACGGCTTTCGGGGATTTTCCCTGCTTCCAGCGCCTCTTTGACTCTGCATCCAGGTTCATGTATATGGCTGCAGCCCTGAAAGCGGCACTCTCCCTCATAAGGCTCAAATTCCCGGAAATACATCTTCAAATCCTCTTTTTCAAAATCGTTGACATAAAGGGAACTAAATCCCGGCGTATCCATAATATAAGAGTATTCGTCCAGCGGAAAAAGTTCGGAATGTCTTGTCGTGTGTTTCCCTCTCTCAATCTTCCTGCTGATATCCCCTGTCTCCATGCCAGCTTCCGGATGGAGAAGGTTAATGAGGGATGACTTTCCTACTCCCGACGGTCCTGCCAGCACTGTCGTCTTTCCGTGCAGAGCCTGCCGTACCATATCGATATTTTCTTCTTTTGCCGCGCTTGAAAAGATCGTCGGATAGCCGCATGTCTCATAGATTGACTGCAGCTTTTTCCACTCTCTGTCTTCTGACAGATCTTTTTTATTAAAACAAAGAACGACAGGAATCTCCTTACATTCCATCATGACGAGAAACCGATCCAGAAGGTTCAGATGCGGTTTCGGTTTCGTCACAGCAAAGACAACTAATGCCTGGTCGATGTTGGCCACAGCCGGCCGGATCAGTTCGTTCTTTCTCCTATGGATCTCCGTGATGTTCCCTGTCTTTTCTTCTTCATCCAAAATGTCGATTTCCACATTGTCGCCGACAAGTGGTTTTCGTTTTTCTTTTCGGAATGCTCCTTTGGCCTTGCATTCATAAACACCGGATCCTACTACGTGAACGTAGTAGAATCCGGCAATCCCTTTCACAATTTTTCCTTGCATGAAAGTCTCCTGTCGTATTTTTTCCGGCACTGCCTTAAGCTCCCTTGCTCACATAAAAGACAGTCTTTCCGTCGCTTCCCGTCTCATGCCGGATTACTTTACCTGTTTCCACGGATGAGCTTTTCTCATATTTAATCGTATAATCTTTGATTCCGTGTTCAGATGCCCATGCTGCAATATTGGATTCCCAGATACCTTTGGAATCCGTAGAGGATGATCCCGTGTTGCCGTCCGGATCCTCTGTTCCGGAATTACCGCTGTCCGGATTCTTATTGTCATCTCCGCTATCAGTTCCGCTATTGCCTTCATCCGGATTCTTTCCTTTGCTGACAACGTACGAAATCGTCGTGCCTTTGGAAATTTCCCCACTCTTTAGTGACTGGGAAATGATCATTCCTTCTTCGTACGTATCGCTGTACGTCTCAGAACGGGATACGGAAATTCCATTGCTGTCCGCCCAGGAAATCAGATCATCTTCCGGCATTCCCACAAAATTCTGTACCGTCACTGTCTGGGTAGATGGGTTTTCCCCTTTGCTCACGTAGAGAGTAACTTCCGTTCCTTTCTCCACTTCCCGTGCAGCGGAAGGACTCGTTCGGATGACCTCGCCCTCTTCGTACTCATCACTGTATTCTTCTTCCGTTCCACCCACTTTCAGGCCTTCATCTTCTATCTTACGGGTAGCTGTGCTGATGTCATCTCCTGCAACATCCGGCACTGCCACCATCTCCTGGCCTTTGCTGAGCGTCACTTCGATAGTAGAACCTTTCTTAGCCTGTTTTCCATATGCCGGCGTCTGGTCGATGACAGTTCCTTCTTCTTCATCGGATGCTTCTTCCCCTGCCACTTTCAATTTAAATCCTCGCTTCTCAGCGGCATCCCTTGCCTGTGCCTCTGTAAGACCAGAAAGATCCGGCACATCAACCTGTTCTTTTTCTTCTACCTGGGTTCTTTCCGATCCAAATATGCCAAACGCTTTTCCGATACCGAACACCGCCGCGCAGACAGCCAGAACCGCAATCAAAATCATAATAATTTTCATCGTCTTGCTCATGCGAGGTTTTGTGCCTTTTTTGCCTCTTGCATGATACCGGTCGTCATCATCGTACCGATCATCATATTCATCATCATAACGGTCATCGTATGGTTCATCGTACTCGTCATCGTATTCGTCATCATCATACTCATCATCGTACTCACCGTCGTAACGTCCCGTATAACGATCCTGTATCTTCCGCCTCTCAGCATCGGTAATAGCCACGGTCTCAGACCCTGCTGCCGCTGCCGCCGTATTTCTCACAAAATCTCCTTCTGGATCTGATAGGGAATGGCGCAGATCCTGGGAGAGCAGCGTCACGTTCGGATAACGCTTATCTGGATTTTTCTGTGTACATTTCAGGATGATCTGCTCCAGACTATACGGGATATCCACATACTCTGAAGGAGGAACAATCTCCTCCTGGAGATGTTTGACAGCAATGGCTACTGTCGTCTCCCCATCAAACGGAACCCGTCCTGTAATCATCTCATACATGGTAATACCGATAGAATAAATATCACTCTTCTCATCGGAAAACCCTCCCCTTGCCTGTTCCGGGGATGTATAATGGACAGATCCCATGGCGTTAGAGCTTGTCGTATTGGAACTTGCAGCTTTGGCAATTCCAAAGTCTGTAACCTTTACCTTCCCTTCATTGGAAATGATAATATTCTGCGGTTTAATGTCCCGGTGAATAATATGCCCTTTATGTACCGCCTCCATGCCGGCACATACCTGCAGGGTAATACTGATGACTTCTTTTGGCGTCAGTCTTCCCTTCTTGGCAATATATTCTTTCAGCGTAATGCCTTCCACCAGTTCCATAACCATATAGTACAGTCCACGATCCAGCCCCACATCGTAGACATTGACAATATTCGGATTCATGATACCAGCCGCAGCCTGTGCCTCCGAACGAAATTTCTTTACATATGTCTCATCTTCCCGGTATTCTTTCTTCAGTACTTTGACCGCCACATACCGGTTCAGCATCTTATCGCGGCCTTTATAGACATCGGCCATCCCTCCGGCGCCGAGTTTGCTTATGATCTCATACCGCTCCCCTAATACGATACCATCTTTTACCATACACTCACCTCATCTGCATACGGCTCTGCCAGAATTACCCCTATGTTGTCTGCACCGCCGTTTTCATTTGCTCTCTGTATCAAATTTTCTACTGCTTCCACAATATCGCGGGAACTTTTTACGATTTGGAAAATCTCGTCGTCATCTACCATATTTGTCAGCCCGTCGCTGCACATCAAAATGATATCTCCACCTTTCAGACGATATTCAAAAAAGTCCGGCTCTACCCTTTTCTTGACGCCGATAGCCCGCGTGATAATGTTTTTATCCGGATGGTGCTTTGCTTCTTCTTCTGTCAGTCCTCCAAGCCTTACCATCTCTTCTACCATGGAATGGTCTCTTGAAAGCTGTCGGATTTCTTTATTTATCAAATACAGCCTGCTGTCCCCCACATTCGCGAAATACAAAGTGCGGTCCATGATAGTGGCAGCCACAAGTGTCGTCCCCATCCCTTCCAGCCTGCTGTCGCTTTCTGCTTCCTGTATCAGTTTCTCATTTGCAGTCTGAATCGCACTTCCGATAATTGCTTCCGGGTGCGTCTCTTTGCTGTTTCGTACTTCTTTCTCCAGAACTTCCACTGTATATTTGGAAGCAAAATCTCCTGCCCGGTGTCCTCCCATACCATCGGCCACCACAAGCAGATTCGGAAGATTTCCAATCGGCTGATCCGTCGCAAACACGTAATCCTGATTGATTTCCCTTCTTCTTCCAATATCAGTCATTGAAAATGTTTTCATTTACATCTCCTTATTCTTGTCTGTGTTTTATTCTCAACTGACCACAGGCTCCATCAATATCAGAGCCCATTTCCCTTCTAATAGTAACATTAATCCCATTTTTTTCAAGATTATTTTGAAAAATCATGGCAGATTTTTTGTCAGGTTTCTGAAAATCCCGCTCCTTTATCGGATTGACTGGAATCAGATTCAGATGGCAGTTGCGATGCTTCAAAAGACGCGTAAGTTCCGCTGCATCTTCCGGCGTATCATTGACTCCATGGACAAGACTGTACTCAAATGTCACTCTGCGTCCGGTTTCTCTGAAATAAAAATCACATGCATCGAGCACTTCTGAAAGATCGTATTTATTTGCCACCGGCATAAGTTTTTTCCGCTTCTCCTGTGTGGAACCGTGAAGAGAAAGCGCAAGCGTGATCTGCAGATGTTCCTCCGCCAATCTCCGGATATTCGGCACGATGCCGCACGTAGACGCTGTGATGTTCCTCTGGCTGATATTGAGGCCGTCCGCATCGCTTACCATCCGGATAAAACGGACAAAATTGTCGTAATTGTCAAGAGGTTCCCCCGTTCCCATAATGACAATGTTGGATACACGTCCGCCGCTTAATTTCTGCACCTCGTACACTTCCCGCAACATTTCAGACGGAGTCAGGTTTCTCACAAGCCCTCCAATGGTAGATGCACAGAAACGGCATCCCATCCGACATCCAACCTGGGACGAAATGCAGACACTGTTTCCGTGCTTATACTTCATAAGCACACTTTCTACCATATTGCCGTCACTTAACTCAAAGAGAAATTTGTTTGTTCCGTCTATCCGGGAAATCTGCCGCTCCACGAGTTTTACCTGCGCGATCTCATAGTTTTGGTCAAGCTTTTCCCTAAGTGTTTTTGAAAGGTTGCTCATCTCATCGAAAGACTGGACGAGCTTCTTGTGAATCCATTCGTAGATCTGTTTTGCCCGGAATGGCTTTTCCCCGATTTGTGCCATCTCTTTTTGTAACTCTTCCAATGTATAAGAACCGATATCTTTCTTTTCCATCTTTAAGACTCCTGTTTTTTCAGTACCGCAAGGTAAAAACCATCGCACGGATCGATGCCCGGCAGATACTGCTTTTCCTTTTCCAATACAAACTCCGGATATTCCCCAAGAAACCATGCGGTATTTTCCTCATTTTCTTCTCTGTTAATCGTGCATGTGCTGTACAATAGACAGCCTCCTGGCTTCACATAGTCTTTCACGACAGAGAGCATCTTTCTCTGAAGTTGTGAAAGCTCTGTGGTCTGCTTTTCTGTCATCCTGTAACGGATATCTTTTTTCCCTGAGAGGACTCCAAGACCTGAACATGGAAGATCAGCGATCACAATATCCGCCTTTTCACAAGATGCCTCATCATACACGAGAGCATCCATCCTGACTGCCTCCACATTTCTCATACCGCATCTTTCGATATTTTCTTTCAGCAGCCCTACTTTATATTCCGTCAGATCACGCGCCTCCACATGACCTGTCCCAGCAAGTTTTTCCGCCGCATGAAGCGCCTTCCCTCCAGGCGCAGCGCACACATCAATGATATAGTCCCCCGATTTCACAGGAAGACTTTCCACCGCCATCATCGAACTTGCATCCTGCACATAGAAAAGCCCTTCTTCAAAACTTTCCAGAAAACCAAGGTAGTCATACCCGGATATAAGAAGTGCATATGGCAAAAGCGGATGTTCCTCTGCCTTTTCCACTCCTTCGGCCAAAAGCCTGTTTGTTAAGTCCGCTTTTGAAATCTTGTCCGGATCGAACCGGATACAAGTCGGTTTTTCCCTTTGAATATCCTGCAGAATCGTCTCTACTGTATCTTCAGAGTAGGCCAAAAGCCATTTATCTATGATCCACTCCGGCATGGAATACTGAACAGACCAGCAGAGGCTTTTCGGCTCTTTCGGATATGTAATGCTGGAAAGATTTCTCCCGATATTTCTAAGCACTCCGTTTACAAATCCCGCCAGACTTTGAAATCCCTTTTTCTTTGCCAGCTTGACCGCCTCGTTGCAGACAGCGGAATCCGGAACATGATCCATATATTTCATTTGATAGACAGAAATCCGGAGGATCATACAGATAACCGGTTTCATTTTTGCTGATTTTACTTTGGAAAACTGATCGATGATGTAGTCAATCTCTATCAGATGTTCCAGCGTTCCTTCCACGACCCTCGTGACAAAGGCCCGCTCTTTTTTATCGATATACTGATATTTTTCAAGAATATTCCGAAGAGCCAGATGCGCCGGCGCTCCTTCTTTCAAAACAGAAAGAAGCACCGCCAGAGCAAGCTCTCTCTCATTTGTCGTTTTAGTCATTTCGTCGTCCTCCTGTTAATATCAGGATTCGCAGAAGCTGAAGAATGGCCGACGCCGCACCTGCCACATAAGTAAGGGCAGCTGCCCGGAGCACTTTTCCCGCTGCAGAGAGTTCATCCGGATAAAGCATTCCCGTATCTCCAAGAATACGGATCGCACGGCTGGAAGCATTGAATTCCACCGGCAGCGTCACAAGCTGAAACAGAACTGCAAAAGAAAATGCAAGGATTCCCAGATTGATCAGCATGGCGGAGGACTCACTGTGAAAAAGGAGTCCAAAAAGAATCAATGGCCAGGCAATGGCTGATCCAAAATTTGCCACCGGCACGATCGCACTTCTCAACTTTATCGGCGCATAGCCTCTGGCGTGCTGAATCGCATGTCCACACTCGTGTGCCGCTACTCCGATGGCTGCCACGGATGCAGAATTGTACGTCGTATCTGAAAGATGAAGTACTTTATTTCTCGGATCATAGTTGTCCGTCAGGTTTCCCCTGATATGCTCGACACGCACATCATAAATTCCGGCTCCTCTCAGCACTCTTTCTGCTGCTTCTCTTCCTGTCATCCCTGTGTGACTCCGCATACGGCTATATTTTGCGTAAGTGGATTTCACACGTGCCGACGCCGCCATACAGATCAGCACGCCGATGATGACCAGACTGTATGTGGGATCAAAATAGAAAAATGGCATGTATGTCTCTCCTTTATACTGCCGGTACTATGAAAGTACCGTTCCTTCTTTGATCTTCGCTCCCCTTAAGAAGGATCCTGCATCCATTCTCTTTTTTCCCTGGATCTGTAGTTCCCGGACTATAAGCAAGCCAAGACCTGTTTTTACCGTGAACGCATCTTTTTCCACGCGGACAATCTCTCCTGGCACCGCAGTTTTCGGTCCTTCTTCTTCCGATACGTCCGCCGCCCACAGTTTCATTATTTTCCCGTCCCAGGTAGTATATGCACTTGGCCACGGATTTAAACCTCGGATCAGCCTTTCGATGGACGCTGCGCTGTCTTCCCAGCGAATTTTTCCCAGCGTCTTGTCCAGCATCTTGGCATAGGCAGTCGGGCTTTCTCCCTGCTTGCTTGGTATGACTGTTCCTGCTTCCATCTGTCTTAATGTCTCTACGCAAAGTGCTGCCCCTGCTTTTGCAAGTTTGTCGTGAAGACTTCCGCCGGTCTCTTTCTGATCCAGCACCACTTCCGTCTTCAGAAGCATATCTCCCGTGTCAAGACCTTCATCCATCTGCATTGTCGTGACACCGCTTACCTGCTCTCCGTCAATGACCGCCCACTGGATCGGCGCCGCACCTCTGTATTTCGGCAGAAGCGATGCATGGACATTGACACATCCATACGGCGTCATCTCCAGAATCTCCTTTGGCAAAATCTGCCCAAAAGCAATTACTACCATAATGTCCGCCTGATAGAACCGAAGCTTTTCTATACATTCTGTTTCCCGGATTCTCCTTGGCTGATATACCTCGATCCCGTATCTTAAAGCCGCTTCTTTGACCGGCGGAAACTGCATCTCGTGTCCCCGTCCTTTTGGCTTATCCGGCTGTGTTACCGCAAGAACAACCTCGTGCCCAGCCTCGATCAGTGCCTCTAGCGTACCTACCGAAAATTCCGGCGTCCCCATAAAAATGACTTTCATTGTCTTCCTCCTCTTTACTCAGCACTGTTGTCATGGATCCCATCTTCTGCAAGCCGCATGTACATCAGTCCGTCCAGATGCTCGATCTCATGACAGAAAGCCCTGGCAAGAAGGCCTTCTCCTTCCAGGATGACCTCTTCCATATTTTCATTCAGCGCCTTCACTTTCACATGATTCGGCCTCGTAACAACGCCGTATTTGCCCGGGAGACTTAAGCATCCTTCTTCCCCTGTCTGACTTCCGTCTGTCTCAAGGATCTCCGGATTGATCAGCACGATCGGGTTTTCTCCCACATCGATCGTAACGATGCGTTTTAAGATGCCCACCTGCGGCGCAGCAAGTCCCACGCCCATAGCGTCGTACATTGTGTCAAACATATCCTTGATCAGGATCTGTGTCCGCAGTGTCATTTTGTCTACGCTTTTGCATTTCTTTGTCAGAACTTCATCTCCGACTTCTCGTATCTTTCTGATTGCCATGATTTTCCCTCTCTTTTTCTATAAATTTTAAAAGGACTGTACCGGATCAAAATCGAACTGGATTCGTATTTTTGAAAATCCGGCATTGACCTCTATATACTGTTCCATTTTGTTTTTTGTTTTTACAAGCACTTCGTAGTCCGGATGCTTTACGTACAGTACCTTTCGGTACACATCCTTGATCTTCCCGATCGGCGGACTGGCTGGACCTATAATCTCCATCTTATCATTGTGTTTTGTCTTTTCTGTGAACATTTTCAGATAATATCCACCCTTTTCCAATAATGCACCGTCCTCGGAACTCATCAGCACAGCCATCAGATGCTCTGCCGGCGGATACCCCATCAGCTCTCTGTAGCGCATTTCTTCCTCAAAAAACGTCTCATAATCTTGTTTGGCAGCCGCCCGGATACTGTAGTGATCCGGACTGTATGTCTGGATGACCGCTTCGCCAGGTTCGCTCCCTCTTCCGGCCCTCCCCGCAGCCTGACAAAGAAGAGAAAATGTCCGCTCTGCTGCGCGGTAATCGCTCGTGTAAAGAGACATATCTGCAGCAAGGACACCTACAAGCGTCACATTTGGAAAATCGTGTCCTTTGACGATCATCTGGGTCCCGATCAGGATATCCGCCTCCTGATTGGAAAAGGAGGACAGGATCTTCTCATATCCTTCCTTTTCTCTCGTCGTATCCATATCCATCCGAAGGACTCGCGCCTCGGGAAACGCCTTTTTTACCATGTCTTCAACCTGCTGCGTGCCTGCTTTAAAAGCCCCGATGTGTCTGGATCCGCATGCCGGACATACCGTCGGCACAGGTTCTTCATGCCCGCAATAGTGACATACCATCCGATTTCCTTTGTGCCAGGACAGCGATACGTCACAATGAGGACATTTTACTACATATCCGCATGACCTGCAAGACAGGAAGCCCGCGAATCCTCTCCGGTTAAGAAAAAGCATGACTTGCTGCCGCTTGAGAAGTCGTTCTTTTATCTTTTGGCTGAGGCAGTCACTTAAAATGGACCTGTTTCCGTTTTTCAGTTCTTTCCTCATATCTACCGTGGTCACATTCGCCATACTCTGGCTTCCTGCCCTTTTTCTCAAACGGAGCAATGTGTATTTCCCTTTCCTGCATCGGTCAAACGCTTCCATAGAAGGGGTTGCAGAGCCTAGCACTACGCTTGCCCCGCAAAGCTGTGCCAGTTTTTCTGCCGTCTCCCTAGCATGGTACCTGGGCATCTGTTCGCTTTTATACGTGGTCTCGTGCTCTTCGTCAATCACAATGAGCCCAAGGTCCGGAAATGGCGTAAATAGCGCCGATCGCGGGCCGATGACTACATCGATTTTTCCGGCTTTTGCACGTTCGGTCTGATCATACCTCTCGCCTTTGGATAATCTGGAATTCATGATTGACACCCGGTCGCCAAAATTTCTCACAAAGCGTATAACTGTCTGATAAGTCAGTGCAATCTCCGGAATCAGGACTACCGCCTGTTTTCCCGCCTTCGTTACCGTACGTATCATCTCCATGTATACTTCCGTCTTTCCGCTTCCCGTCACACCGTATACGAGATAAGTGCCGCGCTTTCCGCTTTCATAATCCTTCCGAAAATGGGAAATTGCGTTCTCTTGCTCTGGCGTAAAGGTAAGTTCTTTCAATTCAGCTGGTTTATGTCTCACAGGATTTCGAATAATCCTTTCGGCTGAAACTTCCAACACTCCTTTTTCTTCCAGAGCCCGGATAACAGGAGATGTGATATTCAGTTTTTTCGTAATCCATGTGTAGTCAACTTCCTCATCTTCCAGAAGCGCAGCAAGAAGACGCGCTCTCGCCCGCTGATTTTTCCGAAGGAACGACTCAAGCAGTGTTTTTCCTTCTTCTTCTGATATGAGCCGTCTTACGATCTTCTTTTCTTTCTTCTTTTCTTTCTTTTTGATAGGAAGGACTGTCTTGAGAGCCTGGATCATCGTCCCTCCGTAATGCTCTCTCATCCAGGCTGCAAGGGAAAGAAACGTCTCTTCCACCGCCATCGTATGCGGGGCCCTCTCCAGGATTTCCTTGATCTTTGCGGGATCATAACGGCAGTCGTCTGCAAATCCTACGATGTATCCTTTCCGTCTCGCGTTCCCCTTGCCGAACGGCACGATAACTCCGTCTCCAATGATAAGCTGTCCTTCCAGCTCTTCCGGAACACGATATTCGAAAATACGATCCAGCTTTTCGTGTGTGATGTCTATGATGATCTGTGCATACATGCTTCTTTTACCAATCTCCGTTCGTCCATTTCATATTTTATTCCTTGTATTTCCTGGTATGTTTCGTGGCCTTTTCCAGCCACCACAATGATGTCCCCCTCTCGAGCCATCCCTACCGCAAAGTCCACCGCCTTTCTTCGGTCCGGGATTTTTATATAATCCCCTTTCGTCTCCCGGATTCCCTCTTCGATATCATCCATGATATCCTCCGGGTTTTCCCATCGTGGATTATCCGACGTGATAACAGTCAGATCCGAAAGCAGACCCGATACGCGCCCCATTTCGTATCTTCTGTCCTTTGCCCTCCCCCCACCGCATCCAAAGACGGTAATAAGCCGATGCGGCCGGTACTTACGCATTGTGTCAAGAAAGCTCTTAAGACTCATAGCGTTGTGTGCATAATCGATGACAGCCACTGCACCTCCCGGAATTTTGATAAACTCGGCTCTTCCTTTTACTGAAAACTGTCTCAGAGTCTTTCGGATTTTTTCTTTGTCCACACCCATCATCCGGCAGACCGCGATCGCCGCCAGCGCATTGTACACCGTATATTCCCCTGGGACAGGGATCGCGTACTCCGTTTTGTCCTGTGTAAATATTACCCCCGGCCTTCCATCGACCCACGTATCCGTGAAAATATTCTCTGCCCGGAATCTTCCGCTTCGTATCCCATAAGTGATCTTGCGGCACGGAGTATCACGGAAAACAGCGTCATATCTTTTGTCATCCCGGTTTCCGACCCCGAAATCACTCTGGAGAAAAAGTTTTCTTTTACACTCCAGATATTCCGCCTCATCGCTATGCTCAAATCGGCTGATATGATCTTTCCCGAGATTCAGAAAAATACCGATATCAAACATGATGCCATATGTCCGTTCAAGCTTAAGTGCCTGACTGGAAACTTCCATCACACAGATATCGCAGCCGTTTTCTCTCATTCTCCCCAACTCTCTATGCAGGCATACTGCGTCTGGCGTTGTGTGCACGGAGGGAATGCTTTTTTCCCCATCGAACTGCTCGATTGTTCCTAAAAGCCCGACACGATATCCTGCATCTTCCAGAATATGCCGTATCATATAAGCGGTTGTTGTTTTTCCCTTCGTCCCAGTCACGCCGATCATGACAAGTGACTCTGCCGGGTATCCTTCGTAGGCGGCTGCAAGAACAGACAACGCCTCCCTTTCATCTTCCACGAGAATGCCTGCACATTCATTTCCGGCTTTCAAAATGGCTTTTAGCTCTTCTTTCTGTTCTTTTGGTGCGGCTACCAACGCCGCTCCTTTTTCTATGGCTTCCCTTCCATATGTGATTCCATCGCAGACACTTCCCCTGATGCAGACGAAAATACTTCCGGGGATCACATCCCTGGAATTGCTAAATACTCCTGTGACCTCCGTATTAGGGATTTCTTTCGTGCCTTCCAGCCTTTCATATGCGATCGTATGAAGAAGTCCCGAAAGTTTCATATTCCATGAGTTCCCGATAGCTCTTTCTATCAATATAAGTAATCATAACATAATTGTTACTTTTCGCCAACCGCCTACTTCCATCGGGGCATCTTGTTATTTCATACTTTCCGTGTTATACTGAAATCCTGTCAAAGAATAATTTTTCATTGGAGGTTTTTATGTTCAGTATTTTTGGATGCCCGATGCACCATGGGGTAGGTGCTCCGGGACTCAAATACAGTCTGGATTATCTCAGAAACAGGTATGAGAATCTCCGGATCGCAAAGCTGCCTGAGATTATCATGGAAGAGGATGCTTCCACCCCTCTTAAAAATTTAAATACGGTTGCCGCTACATGCCAGAGTATCGCCCAGTATATGTATTCTGTGCTGGAGATTGGAAAAACTCCGATTTTTCTTGGCGGGGATCACAGTGTCGTCATGGGATCCGCCTCCGCATCCAGTGTCTACGTGAAAGACACGTTTGGGGAAGATACCGGTTTGATCTACATCGATGCCCATGCGGATATCAATACAGACCAGACGACAGTGACCGGAAATATCCACGGTGTTCCGGTTTCTGCGCTCCTGGGAATGGGAAACCCGAAACTGACTGGCTTTTTAAAAGAGGGGCCGAAATACAAGCCAGAAAATATCGTTTACCTGGGACTTCGGGATATTGATCCACCGGAACTTACGATCCTCAACGAGCAGAAGATTCTCTACTATACCTATGAGGAAATCTGTGACAAAGGGCTTGACCAATGTCTTACCGAGACGATCCGACATCTTTCTCATCTGAACCACATTCATCTGAGTTTCGACATTGATTCTATGGATCCTGACATCATGCCGGGCGTCTCCGTACCTGTACCGGGCGGATTTGACGAGGAAGATGTGTTTCTGATGTTCCGCAGGCTTATGAATGAACTTCACATCCTTTCGTACGACATTGTGGAATTCAATCAGGAGTACGATAAGGGCAACAGGACTGCTGATTTCGTCTCTGAACTTGTGGATTTTATCGAAAAATCAGGAAAGAATTGAAAAAATACCTGATACAACAATAAGTTGAAACGTAAATGTCGGCTCTGCACCATATTTTGTTCTGGCTATGTGTATTAACTCGCGCAGCATCTGTTCTCTGTTTTCTTCCGTGCAGAAATATTGGTATGGGTGGCTGACTGACGCAGTATTAGTTTGCATCATTTGTGTTTTTACTCCGATTGCGTCATAACGAGAGAGAAAGCGGGCAAGAAGCCGTTAGGCTTCCTGTCCGCTTTTCGTCTTATTTCCCGCTATCGTATTCTTCTAAATATTTCTTTACGTATTCCACATCGGACGGACAGTCAATATACTCACATCCATATTTCTGCCGCGTCTCATTGCCTTTTCCAGTCACGAGAAGAACCGTCTTGTCTTTCGCTTCCCGGATGGCGGTACGGATGGCTTCCCCACGGTCTTCGATGATGGCATACGGACAATGCTGCGCTTCCACATACTGGGCAATGTCCTTTGAAATGTCCTCTGCCGGCTCATATCCAGGATCTTCAGCTGCCAGATATACTTTCTCAGCGTATTTTCCGGCGATAGTCCCAAGGTCTCTTCTGCGGATATAAGCTTTTTTCCCCGGACATCCAAAGATCGAAACGATTCCATAATCCGGATACTCTTCTTTTGTGGAAGAGAAAAGCTTCTCAAAACTCAGTTTATTGTGCGCATAGTCTACGATGGCGATGATCTTCTTGTCTTTGCTTGCGTACAATTCCATCCGCCCGCTGGAACGTGCCCTCTGGAGTCCGGAATGGGCAAACTGTCTCGGAATACCAAGAATCTCCGCCGCCGCGATTACGGCCAGTGCATTCTCCACATTGAAAAGACCTGGCATAGTCAGAATAAATTCTTCGTCAAAGTCTTTTGCTTTCACGGAAAACTTCGTTTCATGTCCGTCTTTTCGGATATTATAACCATAATAGTCTGCTTCTTCACATTTTGTGCTGAAAGTAACCATATCCCCGGCCGCCTTCGCTTCCTCCAGGATCCGATCTGAAAAGTCTGCGTCGAGATTGACGACCGCATGTTTTGTCTGGGCAAACATTTTCATCTTGGAAGCAAAATAATCGGCAAAATCAGGATGTTCAATAGGGCTGATATGATCTTCTGAAATATTCAGGAAAATTCCCACGTCAAAGATCAGATTATCTACCCGATTGTATTTTAATGCCTGGCTTGACACTTCCATTTCCACGAACTCGATTCCACTGTCAGCTGCATTTCGGAAATGTCTTTGAAGCTCTACCGCTTCGGGCGTCGTGATGTGTGATTCCACTCGACTTACCCCATCATAAATATCGATAGATGAGATGACCGCACTTTCTTTCTTCCCGAGGTGCTCCATATAATCATCCACGACAGCCTTCATATAGTAGGCAGAGGTGGATTTTCCTTTTGTTCCTCCGATTCCGATAACCGTCATATCTTCCCACGCAGAATGGTAGAAGAAGTCAGCAAGGACCGGCATAGCCTTTCTGACATCCTTTACGATCAAATATGGGACATCCTTTGTAAGGCTGTACTTTTTCTCACTTACATAAAGGACAGCGCCTTTTTCCACTGCACTTTGCAGATACTCTTCCTTAAACGCAGCCCCCTTGCAGATGAAGATCGTATCTTCCTTTACTTCCCGGGAGTCATAGGTTAATATTCGGGCTTTCTTGTCTTCCTGTCCGAAAAGTTCCGCCTCAAGAAGCATCCCCTTTTCTTTCAGAAGTTCGGCATATGTTTTCAGCGTGTCGCTTTTCATCTGTGCCATATGTTTTCTCCTTTATTGCTGTTTATTTGTACTGTGCGCCTGAGCGCAGGATGGATTCCCGGATCAGGACATCCATAGCATCCTGACAGATTGCCGGGAGGACGTGATCTTTTTTAAAGACGGAAATCTCCGTGCATGCGAGGATGACCGCATCACAGTCTTTTTTGATAAACTCTTCCATCGTCCGCTCAAATTTCTGGTAATCCCCCTTTTTTCCTGCCTTTACATCGTCGTAGATCAGAGACATCACATCTCTTTGTCTCTGTTCGGACGGTGAGACAGCCTCGATCCCCAGCCTTTCGCATTCTTTGTGGTAGATACCGGAAGAAATCGTTCCGTCTGTCCCCATAATGCCGATCTTTCTGACACCTTCATATCTGTCTGCAGCGTATCTTACCGCTTCCCTTGGCATATGGATGATGGGAATATCTGTCATAGCCTGGATCCGATCGTAAAAATAGTGTGACGTATTGCATGGGATCGCGATATGGTCCACATGAAGCAGCTCCATGGCATGTACATCTTCCCTCATGGCTTCCAACAGCTCTTTGTCTTCTCCGCTTATGATGGCTTTTGTCCGGTCCGGCATCTGGGCATGGCTTAAAATCGCCATATTGATATGTTCCTGGTCACAGTCTGCCTTCGTATGGCGGATGACTTCTTCGTAAAAATATGCGGTTGCCTCGGGTCCCATACCGCCGATGACTCCTAATTTTCCTTTCATAGTCCCCTCCTTATATAGTGCAAAGATGCCCTTTCCTGCTCTTAGCTATAGTACTTTTTAAATTTGATAAAGTGACTGAAATGAGTCCGAACCATGCGGTAGAAGCGGTGCAGTCCCAGATCTCCCCTCTTAAATACAGGATTGACCATCTTCTTCTCTTTTATCAGCCTTTTCATCAGAGCTTTTGATTTCGGATCTTTCACGTATTTGAATGCTACCGCTCTCGGGACAACCATCCAGAGATGCTCCTCCTTGGCCGTCTCAAATTTCAGTTCTTTGCCGTAGACATACTCTTCCACTATATATTTTGCAACGTTGAATCCAGAGCCAGTCACATAATAGTTGCTGCGCCCCTGTCTTGTATTGATCTCGAAAAATTTGTATTTCCCGTCCCTTTTATCGTATTTGATATCAAAATTGGAAAATCCCACATAGTGAATATCTTCCAGAAGATTTTTGACACGCTTCATCAGACCGTCGTTTGGTTCTGTAATGATCACTGCATGGTTTCCGATACCGTGCGGCGTGTGTTCTTCCAAAAGTACATGGCCAAGGCACATCATTTTTACCTTTCCGTTTCTGTCCGAATAGGAAGTAAGCACGCGCATATATTCGTCGTTCCCCGGAATCATATCCTGTATGATCAGATCATCATCATACCCTGCGCCGTAAATCTGGCCGATCACAGTCTCCAGCTCCTGTCTTGATTCGATGGTATATACTTTTTTCTGTGTATCAAAAGGATGCTCCCAGTACTTGATGCTGTCAGATGGCTTCAGGATAACCGGATAAGGGAAGTCAATCTTAAAATCCATGGACATGCCGTTTTTATAAACAAATGTACCTGGATAATCTACTCCGTGTTTTTCACACAGGTTATAAAAAGTTTCTTTTTGCTGCAGACTGTTCATCAGGTCAAAGTCGATATATGGAGCAATGATATTCGGCTCCAGCTCTTTTTTGTGCTTGCTGATGAGCGCTACATAGCTGTCTCCGCATCCTACGAGCACGATCTTCTTATCTTTACGTTTCTTTGCAAATGTGTTGACTGTTTTCAGAAAATAGTCATCGGTATCGATCTTCGGATTGGCATGATACTCGATCATTTTACTCTGATAGCTTGGACCTGTCGGGTATTTCCCGAAGATATATGTCTTTACCTTGTACTGCTCATAGAAAGCTCTTGCCACACTGTATGTGTTGATGTCCCCTCCAAGGAGTACAGGTACGAATTCTCTCTGCACAAATTCCATCTTTTTCTTCCTCTTTTCTCGTTATTCACATCATTTTATTATACCTCTCACAGAAAATGCTGTCAAACGCTATTTCCCGTCCATCAGCGTCCCACGGAATACCGCGTCATCCCCAAATTTCTTCTTAATCTCATCGAGAGCCTGGTCAAGTTTCTGATGCTTTTCATCCTTCTTTTTTTCTTCCATATAGTCAAAAAGATTCATCTGCAAAGGGACGTCTTCTTCATGAAGCTTGGCGGTACGGATTCCCAAAAGCCGGATGGGTTCTCCGCTCCATAGTTCTCCGAACAGTCTGCACGCTGCTTTATAGATGACACTGTCCGCCTGTGAAGGTGTGTCCAGTATCGCCTGATGGGATACATTCCGAAAGTTGGCATAGCGTATCTCCACACTTACCATTCCCGCTTTCTTCTGCGCCTTTCTGAGTCTTCGCCCGACGCTTTCCGACAATGAAAGGAGAACCTTCCGGGCCTCTTCCGCCGTCTCTGCATCCCTGGAAAGTGTGATGGAATTTCCTATCCCTTTTGCTTCTTCCGCCTCCGAGCGAACGATATCATCCCCGATTCCATTGGCAAATTCCCAAAGTGTCCTGCCATGGCTCTTCAGATGAAGGGAGAGGAAGTTCGGATCTGCTTTTGCCAGCTCTCCTATCGTCCGGATCTCCAGCTTTCTCAGCACTTCTACGCTGGAGCGTCCCGCCATATAGAGCTCAGACACTGGAAGGGGCCACATTTTTTCCGGCATCTCCTTTGGGAAAAGTGTGTGAACACGGTCCGGCTTCTCAAAATCGGATGCCATTTTTGCCAGCAATTTGTTGGTAGAAACCCCGATGTTGACAGTAAATCCAAGCTCATCTCGGATCCGGTTTTTAATATCAAAAGCTCCTTCTATGGGATCTGAAAAGCGATATGCGATCCCGGTAAAATCCAGGAAGCATTCGTCGATGCTAAGCTGCTCAATATCCGGTGTGTAATCTTTTAAAAGATTCATCATCTGTCTGCTGTACCAGGCATAGAGTTTATGATCCGGTCGCTCCATTCTGAGATCCGGGCATTTTTTCAGGGCATTTACAACCGGTTCGCCGGTTCGGATGCCAAATCGTTTTGCCGGGATAGATTTTGCCAGCACCACCCCGTGACGCGATTCCCGGTCGCCTCCGATAATGCACGGGATATCTCTGAGATCCTCGTCTGCACCTTTTTTCAGATACTCTATGGCTGTCCAGCTCAAATACGCCGAATTCACATCAATATGAAAGATTGTCGGACACATAGCAGTTCCCCCTTTGCTTTTCGGACTGCACTTGTTCAGGGTGCAGGATATTCTCCAAATCTATCTCTATATTAACAGCAAAAGAGGCAGGATTCCAGTCTCATCCTGTCTCTTTTCCAGATTGCATCCTTAACTCAATGCTCATGTGCCATAAAGTAACACACAAGAATTTGATAGACAGCAGCCTACATTATTCCAATTTGATTGGTATTTCAATTTGTGTGATATAGTCGTTGAAATTGTCAATAACTGTTTCGTTGATACCCGTTTCATAAGAATACCCCGTCAAAGAGAATCTTTGCTTATCGGCATAATCAAGGATTTCTTTGTATCTGCCCGGCAGCTTA
Source organism: Sellimonas caecigallum (assembly GCF_019754295.1). Taxonomy (GTDB): domain Bacteria; phylum Bacillota; class Clostridia; order Lachnospirales; family Lachnospiraceae; genus Sellimonas; species Sellimonas caecigallum. Next base: position 473,706 of record NZ_VIRV01000001.1, read on the forward strand.
TCCCAACTGCCTTTGCAGAAAGCCCTCAGATATTTTCCGGCGGGTTTGGTATGCAATCCTCTTTTTGATATAGGGGTTGGAAGTTCAAAGTATAAAGCGGAATAGTTTTGAAAATCTCCCCGGTATAGACTTTCGACCGGAATCATGGAGCCGTATGCGGCATCATGCAGATGGTGTAACTGGTATTGTTTTGTTTTGTTAATCATGCTCTCAATTTCTGTTTCAGCACTTGCGTTTTCATTTGTCGGCACAGTAACTAAGTATGATTTTTTCTGCTCTATGATACAAATACTTGCTAAATCAATGTTCAGGATTGTTGACATATCTTGATGACGGCTTACCAAAGCTTGTCGAATACTTTTCAAATTAGAAATCGTGTGATTTAACTCGGTAATTTTTCCCCGCAATAGCTGCTCCATATTCTCCGCAGAACGGTTTGACAAAAAAGTCTGGATTTCTGGAATCGACACATTTAATTCTCGCAGCATTAAAATGGTTTCCAAGGTGGGGCTTTGAAAGTAAGTGTAATAGCGATACCCGTTTTCTCCAACGACAGCAGGTTTTAACAAACCGATTTCGTCATACCACATCAAGGTCTTTTTAGTTACTCCGTGTATGGCTGCAAATTGCCCGATTGTAAACAATTTGTTATGTTCTGAAAGCATTTCAAAATCCCCCTTGCCTATCCTGTTACAGTATAGTTTATTATACTTCATGTGGAAAGAAAGAACAAACAGTTTGCCGATAAAAAGGAGTATGGGTCATGGAGATAAAAAGGATTTGTCAGAACCAATGGAGTGATGTAAAAAACATCTATCTGGAAGCCTTTCCAAAAGCGGAAAGAAAGCCGTTTTTTCTCTTAAAACGTGCTGTCCGAAAAGAAAAATCGGAAATTTGGGTAGCGTCGGAAAACGGTGTTGTCGCCGGATTTATTGTGCTTATCCCTTATCACGATATGATTTTGGTTGAATATTTAGCTGTTTCAAATCAGATACGCAGTAAAGGAACCGGTAGCAAAATACTCGGTAAAATATGCAGACAGTATGAGAATCAGCGTATCTTGCTGCTGATTGAAGAAATAGACGAAACTGCTCATAACCTTGAACAGAGGATCGCCCGGAAACGGTTTTATTTGAAAAACGGCTTTGAATCTTCTGGCGTTTTTATACAGGGTGTCAGTGGAAATATGGAAATATTGTGTCATGGTGGGAGTATTTCAGGTAATGAATTTATCGCTGTTCAAACCCATGCACTCGGTAGGATATTGTTTGGATTGTCTAAGACAAAAGTTATAGCAGAAACAGGAAGTCACGAAGAGAACAGAACCAGAACAAAATGAGCGAATCCATTATCTTTCGGGAATTTGAGGAATCCGACCGTCCGGCATTGGAACAGGTAATCCGGGAAACGCAGAAAGGGGGAATTTACGATGTATTTATTACTTCTAATCGCAATCATAGGGTTAAAAACACTATTATGCAAAGGGTTAGCAATAGGCGTTTTTCTATTAGCATTTTGGATAAAGGGTAGGCAGCTTCGATTTAACTCTGATGAATGGGATAATTTTTTTCTATCTCTGCCAGAAGCAAAGGTACAACAATATGCCATAGGAATTTATCTTACAGCCGCAGTGGTTTCGTCCGTTATCAGTTACTTTATTCTTGAATCAGCCGGTTATAGACACAGTTTAGGAATAGCTGTATTGATTTTTATAGGCGGGCTGGCAATCACGGCCTATAAATGGCACACAAAAGGAAGAGATTATTTGCTAAAAAGGTATCAGGAGATACCTAAAACAATTTTAGAGAGAAAAGAAAAGGAACACCGTGAGAATGAGTGAACAGATTATTTTAAGAGCGTATCAGAAAACAGACCAGAAAGCACTGGAAAATGTGGTGCGGGAAGCATGAAAATATGACCGCTTCTGTTCCCATAAAACAGCAGCAAAAATGGCAAAAGTATATTTGAACAGTTGCCTTACCAATCAAACCTTTACAAGAGTTGCAGAGATAGACGGCGAACCGGTTGGCATTATCATTGGGAAAGATATTCAGAACCACAAATGCCCCTTTTCCCTGCGTATCAAGTGGATACAATCAATCGTTTCGCTTTATATATCCAGAGAGGGGCGGGAAATCTCTAAAATATTTGAGTGCGTGCAAGGTTAAGAAAAACAAAAGGAATATCACAAGAGGATCTTGCAGATAAAGTCGGTGTTTCAAGACAAGCTGTTTCTAAATGGGAAAGCAAGCAAAGTACACCAGATTTAGAAAATGAACGGCGCTTCGCGCCGTCGTTGACAGTCCCGCCCGACTTTGCTGGTAGGCAATCATGGGGCGACATCAAGGAGTGCTGTCGCCCCGCACTATTATCAGAGAGGGGAAATTTCCATGACCGAAGATGAAGCCTACAAAGTGCATATCCAGTACACATTTAATGCCTTTTGCAAGATTGTGGAGCATGTTCCTACCCTTTCATTCCGCTCATCGTAATCCCTTCCTGGAACTTGGACTGCAAGATCAGATAGAAAATAAACGGTGGAAGGAAGGTCACGGCAGCCCCTGCCATAACTAACCCCATATCCGTATCATACGCCGTTTTCATAGAGCTTACAGCAATCGGCAGCGTCCTCATCTCAGACTGTGTCGTCGATACGAGCGGCCATAAGAAGTTGTTCCACGCACCGACAAACGTAAAGATCGCAAGTGTCAGCATGGATGACTTGACAAGCGGAAGGATTACTTTCCACAGTATTTTCACATCCCCTGCTCCATCGATTTTTGCGGATTCGATCAGCTCTTTGGGCACGCCCAGTATCGCCTGTCTCATGATGAAAACGCCAAAAGCTGTCGGCAGCGGCAAAATCAGGGCTTTGAACGTGTTGATCCATCCGAATCCCCGAATGATCAGGTAAAGGGGTACAATGATCACTTCTGACGGAACAATCATTGTCATCATCAGAAAAAGAAAAATCTTATCGTTTCCTTTGAATTTAAGTTTCGCAAACGAATAACCGGCAAGGGAACTGCACAATAACGCCAATGCGACTCCTCCTAACGCCACGATGACACTGTTCATAAAATACCGGAAGAAATGGCCTGTGGTAAATATCTTTACATAGTGCTGAAATGTGACGTCGGAAAGGGAAAAGGAAAAATCATATGCGTTCAGCGTACTCTTCAAAGACATGAGGATCATGTATACAAAAGGGAGTACGCAGAACAGCGCTGTCACGAGCAGCAGTACATCGCAGATTACTTTTGGAATTCTTTTTTTCATGTTCTCATCCTCCTATATTTCCGAAGCTTCCCGCTTCATGAACCCTTTTTGCAGCATAAGAAGGGAAAGGACGATCAGAAACAGAAGATTGGATACTGCCATGGCATATCCCGCTTTCCCGTTCTGAAATGTCTGGTCATACGCGTACATGACCATCGTCAAAGTGGAGTTGGACGGACCTCCCCCTGTCATCGTATAGATCAGGTCAAAGCTCTGAAGCGACATGACAACGCTTAAAAAAACATCCATGATGATGGCTGGTTTCAGAAGAGGGAGCGTAATATGGATAAATCTTTGCATTACCCCTCCGCCGTCCACTTTTGCCGCCTCATAATAGCTGTCTGGGATCGCAGTAAGAGAAGCCAGGTTCAGTACCATATAGTATCCAAAATTTTTCCACACCATGATCATTGCCACTGTAATGATCGCTGTTGTACTGCTGCCAAGGAGCATGCCCGTGTCAATTCCGAACGCAGAGAAGAAACCCTGGATCACAGGGTTTCTTCCGTTTAACATTGTTTTCCACACTGTCCCTACAACTGCGCTCGATGAAATAACAGGGATAAAAATCGCCGCTTTTGCAATCTTTCCTGCCAGACTGTTCTTTCTTGCCGCGATCAGCGTGGCAAAAAGAACAGAAAGCACGACCTGAAGCGGAACCACCATGATCATGATCTTTAGTGTGTTTCCTAAAGCAAGGTGCATTTTCTCATCTGTCAGAAGTCTTTTATAATTTTCCAGTCCCAGAAATTCCGGCGGCAGCAGCAAGTTATATTTCATAAAACTGAAAATAACCGAAATCACAAGGGAGGCAACCACAAAAGTCAGAAGAATCAGGCTGATCGGCATCACATATCCGTATGGCGCTATACTTCTCCAGAATTTTCTCTGTTTTTTCATCATATCTCCTTTACACTACTCTTTATCTGCCCAGTATTCTTCCAGCGCCGCATCCCCATATTCTGCCGCATCATCCATGGCGGTCTTTGCGTCTTTCTTTCCTTCCATCATAGCCTGAAGCTCGGATGCAAGGTTTGTGAGGATATCGCTACCACAAGGTCCTACCTGAAGCGGGCGATATTTGTCGCGGTCTTCTGTAACGATCCGTTCCATCTTTTCATCTCCCTGATACGGCTCACTCTTTGTGAGAGGAGCGCCGGAAGCGATTTTGTGGTATTCTGTCATAAATTCAGAACCTGTGATATATTTGATCAGTTTCATGCAAAGTTCTGGATTTTCTGCCTGAGAAGACAGCGTCATACAGTCTGTCGCCCCGAATGTGCCATAATCTTTATTTTTCAATGACGTCACATAATTCCAGTTCAGATTCGGATATGATTCTTTAAACAATCCTTCCTGGATAGATGAGGAACGCGTCACTCCAAATGCCGCTTTTCCCTGCCCAAAAATGGTGGAAAATGCATCCTCCGCCGCAAGGGACATAAAGTTTTCCGGCATGTATGGTTTCAGGCTCAGGAAAAACTCCGCCGCCTCTACTCCCGCTTCGTCATTAAACTTCACACTCTTCAGATCGTCATTGTAGATATCTGTGCCTGACTGCCACAGAAGGCTGTAAAAGTAAGCGTTCAAAAGATACAGCATATTCATGCTTCCATTGTTGAATCCGACCGCATAGCCGTACTGATCGATCTTTCCGTCTCCGTCAGTATCTTTCGTCGCTTTTTCGCAGATCCGCTTGAAATCTTCCCATGTTTCCGGCGGCTGCTCTCCCAGCTCATTCAGGATATCTTCATTGTAGTACAAAACAAACGGAACCCCTGTCACAACCGGAAAACCATACTGCCCGTCCATCATGTATCCGTGATCCAGGTACAGGTATTCTTCTTTGTCTTCATCAGTAATATATTCACTCATGTCAGCTACCGCCCCTGAATCAATGTATGTTGGGAACATTTCCGCATACATGTATCCGATATCCGGCAAATCCTGGGAAGCGGCTCCTGTAGCCCATTTCTCTTCATAGTTTTCCCAAGGAAGCACTTCCATGTCAATCTCACAGTTATTTTCCTTTTCGAATTTCTCCAAAAGCGGTGTCCAGTTTTCTTCCACAGCGTCGTCAAGTGCAGGCACCCACATGGAGATTTTCTCTTTCCCATCTTTCCCCTTATCTTCTGATTTACCGCCGCATCCTGCCAAAAGACCGCTTACCATTGCAGCGCACAGAAGTACACTGATCATTTTCTTTTTCATCATTCTCCTCCTTTAATTCATCACGTTTTGCTTAGACACTATTATAGTTATTTCTTCCTCTTGTTAGCAAATCGTTATTTTTTATGATCTTATAGGTGTTTTCTATTATCATTATTATCATAATGTAAGCTTTCTTACTTCATCCATCCAGATATCTAATTTCTTCCAATCTGTCTGGTATGGAACATCACATCCACTGGCCATGATATAGCCTTTTTCACTGTCTTTTGCGATTCCGGCTTCTCGCCGGATCTCCTGCTGCAGCTCGCTTTTTGTCCCGTGCAGGATGATTCCTACCGGATCTATGTTTCCCATAAGAATCATCTGATGTCCCAGTTCTTCTTTGGCCTTCGCAAGATCCATGATATTGTCAAGGCTGATGGCACGTATCGGCATTTCCCGAAAATATCCCCATACTTTGTACGTATTTCCGCAGATATGCAAAGAGGGCCTTTGTCCGATTTTCTGAAACCCATACTCCATGAGTTCTTTCAGGTACGGGAACGCAAATTCCCGGAAATATTTCGGCGAGATCAGTGCCGGCGACGCCACCGGATCTGCCATTCGGAACCCATCTGCATACCCGGAAATCATATCAATGGCATTTTTCATGCTGTCTGTCACGATGCGCAAAAGCCGGTGTACCATCTCCGGCTCCTTTCTGCAGTCTCTCAGAAAATACTCACACCCTCGAAGATTAGCCGCGATCGTAAACGGGCCCCCGATACTTGGGCAGACGTCCACAATCCCATCTGCGGCATCCCGGATCTGTTCTCCTGCTTCCCTGAAGAACTTCATTCTTTCCGAGTCTGTCCGCAGCGGCTCCATTTGATCCAACATTTTGTAATCTGTCAGAAACCTGCCGGAAAAATAAGGCATTCCTTCTTTCGGATAACAGATTTCTGCTCCCAGTCCCTCCGAAATCCCGATCGTATTTGGCCCGCAGCTCAGTTCATCGTGACCTAGCCTGTTGAATGCCGCTATTTCCGACATTGCCATCTTCTTCGCATCGTGCCAGTATTCATCCGTTGTTGTACCTGTCAGTTTCCCTGTAATCTCTCCTATAAAGGGAATGACCGGAAGACGATCTATTGAGCTTTTTTCTTCCGTAGCCTGCTTTCGCTCCTTTGGAGTCATCTGATCCGCTGTATATTTTTCTGCTCTTATCATCTTTTCCACTTTTCCCGTCCTTTCCCCGGAAAGATCATACTCTCCGTAAATAATCTCTCATAATTTTCCGTCTCTGCCAGTTCCATATAGCTGATATCCTCTGCCAATATTTCTATTTCTCTTTTTGCCTTCGCTGACATCAGTGTCATGTACGCCCCGGTTTTGGAAGAATTTCCCACATAGATGATCTTGTCTTTGACAAATTCAGGCAAGATGCCTGTACCAACAAGAGATTCTGCAGGAAGATGTGCTCCGAATTGTCCGGCGATCAGAACCTTTGAGAGCTCTTCCATGGAAATCCCGGCCCGGTTTAGAAGTGCCAAAAATCCAGAAAGAATCGCTCCTTTGGCCAGCTGTATCTGGCGAATGTCACCTTGTGTGACAAAAATTTCCGGATCATGATTTATTATAAACTCCCTTTTTGTTCCGTTCAGACGTATAAGAGACGAGCGGAAATCCGAATCCGGAATCGCTTCTTTTTTTACAAACACACCCGTATTTTTTACAATCCCCGTACGAAGCAGCTCTTTCATGACAGACAGGATCCCGCTTCCGCAAAGACCTTCTGGAGATTCCCCGCCGATGACCTGTACCTTTACTCCTCCTTGCTTGATGTGAACCTCCTCTATCGCCCCGTCGGCAGCTCTCATTCCGCATGTAATATTCATTCCTTCCAGTGCTGGTCCAGCTGCACAGGAACAGGAGAGAAGTTTGCCGCCGGATGCCAACACGATTTCTCCGTTTGTGCCAATATCGATAAACAGGACATTTTCCTTCTCTTTTTGCAGTCCGCATACATAAGCTCCCGCGACGATATCCGCCCCGATATAGGACGATACTGACGGCAGACAGTAAAGGATGGTCTCCTTCCCTGCACGGATTCCGATTTTTTGTGCTTTTATCGTCTGTGCCTCTTTAAAAACCGGCTGGTACGGTGCATGACCGATTTGTCTCGCGTCAATTCCCAAAAGCATGTGCAGCATCGTACAATTTGCCGCCACGTCGATCTCCGCTATATTTTCCGGGAAAACGCCGGCCTTTGTACACATATTTTCAATCATATGATTCAGCGCATCCACGATCGCTTTCTGTAGTTTGCCCACGCCGTCGTCCGGATGATCATACTCATAGGTAATGCGTGTAAGCACATCAAGCCCGAACTGTTTTTGAGGGTTGATCATGGAATCTTGGGCCAGAATCATCCCATCTTTCATATTTACAAGTTCTGTTACCACTGTCGTTGTACCGATGTCCACAGCAATGCCAAAGCCCTGTCGGAATTCTTTCTGAAAATCCGGCATATATCCGGATGTCATCACTTTTCCTGCCTTTTCTTGTGTCAGGAGTTCGATCTCCATGTCGTCTGTCACATCTGTCAAGCAGGCAAGCCGTATTCCTTCCTTGATCTCCTCTTTTTTCAGAAATTTTTCCTCTGTCTCAGAAACCTTATTTTCCCATTCCCCAAGAAGACGCACTCTGCATTTTCCGCAGGTTCCTTTTCCGCTGCACGGATTTTCCACAAAATATGTTCTCTTAAAAGAACTGTAAGCAGGTTTTCCGCCTGCTCACAGTTCAGCCTTATATCTGTCCCTTTTATTTTAATGACTGGCATATTCTTCCTCCTTGGCTACCGCCTGCAAAATGGCTCGGATATTGGCAAGGGGCGACTTCATCCCAAGTCCGCATGCAGGTGAAATGATATCAGATCCATTTTTCACACAGTTTTCTGCCAGTGTCCTCACTTTATCCGGTTCAGCAAATTCCAGCGCGTAGGTGCTTACATTCCCCATCAGTACCCTTCCTTCCAATTTCGTCCGTGCCTCCTTCATCGGGACGACAGAATCGAAACTTAGGGCATCACTTCGGATTCCGTTTACCTCTTCATAGACCGGATTCATATTTCCGCAGATATGGACGATGGTCTGAGCCCCTTTTTCACGGAATATATCAATGAGCCTGTTTATATATTTTATCGTAAATTCCCGGAAAAATCCTGGGCCAAGAATTTCTCCTGTAGCGCTTGGATCTGAGATTGCGATGACGTCCGCTCCCGCCTCAATCTGAGCCGTCCCAAATTTGATCAGCTGATTGGTAATAAACTCCATGTAAGCGTGTGTTTCCTGATTTTTCTTTCTCATCTCTTTATAAAAAACGACTGGCTCCATGACAGAGCTTGCCGTACTGACTGGTCCGGTCAGATTTCCTACAACCGGCACATCTCCCTCTTCTTTGAGGATACGAATGGCATCCAGCACTACTTTTACCCGTCCTTTGGACAAGTCTATCTCCGGAAGTTTTCCATAATCACTGACAGTATCAATGACATATCCCGTGACGTGCGGTTCATAGATTCTGGATCCAAGATTCACTTTTGCACCCATCTCCTCTGCCTCTATTGTCATGCAAAACGGCACTCCATAATTTTCAAAACATCCTTGTTCGTAGACCGCTTTTGCAAGTCCTGCCATTTTCTGCGCATCTGTGTGCGCTTCCGGAAGGTAAATCCGTACTGTCTGCATCAGCTCCTCTGTAATCATATTCATCATTCCGCCTGGACAGATACACGGAGGCCTGTCCGCTTTGTTTCCTTCCAAAACAGTATGAAGTCTTTCCTTTGGTGTCAGCATTTCCTCTCCCCTTTCCCCTCCATTGTTCTACGATGCCGTCTGCAGAAGGTCTTTGGCAAGCCTCACTGCCTCCACAGCGTTTTGAGAATATCCATCCGCGCCGATCTTAGCTGCAAAACTTTGGGAAACCGGTCCTCCACCAACCATAACTTTTACCTGATCCCGTATCCCTGCGTCTTTCAGCAATTCGATTACCGTCTTCATGCCTCCCATCGTAGTCGTCATTAAAGTGGAAAGACATACAAGATCTGCCTGTTCTTCTTTTGCTGTATCTACAAATTTCTGTAAAGGCACATCTCTCCCAAGATCGATCATCTGAAATCCAGCTGTCTCCATCATAATTTTCACAAGATTTTTCCCAATATCGTGGGTATCGCCCTCCACGACGCCGATGACCGCCTTTTTCTTATTATCCCCGGACTCCTCCGGAAGATACGGTTTAAGGACATTGAGCCCTGCATACATGGCGTCAGAACAAAGAAGAACATCCGTCACAAAGTATTCCTCCTCCTCAAACAGGACACTGGTCCGGTTCATTCCATCGATCAATCCGTTCATGATCCCTTCAAATGCAGGGAAACCCGAGTCAATAAACTCCTGTGCTGCCTCCGCGACCTCGTCTTCTTCCATATCAACAACCCCGTCAGACATTCTCTTTAACAATTCTTCTTTTAAACTCATGCTAATCCTCCCATTGTACTTTAATACTGATATTAGTGTGATCATTTCAATGCAATTGTCTGTATCTTCCTGTCTTCCAAAATCTGGTTCTGGCGGTTGATACAAATCTGACCCACAAATTTTGCTCTCCCCGGCAAAAAAAGGCATGCATTTCCATAACTCATCGTCTCCGGGAGCGTGATTTCCTCGGTCTGCGCATATCCCATATCTTTAAGGGCATAGGCTGTCTGAGGACACAACATCATAATACCGTCCTTCCCTAAAAGCTCCTCCGATTTTTTCAGAAATCCATAGGTAAAATACTCTGTGGCCCACTCCATCATATGAGGTCCAAGTATTCTCATGCCACCGGCTGAATCCGCATAGCTGAAAAAACGCACTCCTGATCTGCGAACCGCACCGATCAGCCCCAAAAGCTCCGCCTCCATCCGGCCAAACAGCTTCTCCATCCTGTTTGGCTCCTTCCGGATACCCTTGAAAATAGATTTTATGTCAATCAGTGTATTCCATATAGTAAAAGGTCCCGAAATCTGAAAAAGCACCTCATATCCCGATTCCCGAAGAATCCTTCCTGCCTCCAACGTCTCTCTCATCCTGCCATTCTCAATGTCTATCCCTGGAAGCTTTTCCACCTCCTCAAGAGACTGACAGATATAATCACACGCCCTCGGGCCAGCTGTCCCATCGCCATATCTGACTCGCCCTCCCATCGCCTGCGCCTCCAAAGTATGGTCAAACGGCACAGTACAAAACGGCTTGCCACTTCTGTTCCTCTCCATCATGGCAAACCTCACAATCCATTCACACTCTGTATAAATGTCTGGAATCGGCAGCCGCTTCATACGGATCAGCTGCATTACCTCCTCCTCAGACCCTCCAGAAAAACATAAAAAATCACGAATCAGCACACACTCCACCCTTTGTCAAACAATTCTACTAATAACCTAACACAAATATCAAATTTACACTAATCGCTATTTCCTATAAACATCCATTGTTAAAAGGATTTTCTATAAATATTTAAACGGGGGACGTGTTCCTATAATTTGGAACACGTCCCCCTATAAAGCTTGATTTTGCGCGGTTTATTGAAATTGTCTGAATTTTACATCGTGTACCTTTGAGCCGGAACACGTCCCCCTGTCTTGGCCGTCAGTTCTCCGTTTTGTTCATCGATGATGATGGTTTCTCCGGTTCCTACATTGCCTTCCAGGATGAGTTTTGCAGCCAGTGTCTCTACGTATTTTTGCAGGTATCGTTTCATCGGCCTTGCACCGTACATTGGTTCGTAGCCGCCGTCTACGATATGTTGTTTTGCTGCTTTTGTCAGTTCGATTTTTAGTTCTCTGTCTGCCAGACGTTTATTGACATCTGTCAAAAGGAGATCGATGATCTGAGTTATATCTGCTTTTGTAAGTGGTTTAAACATAATGATTTCGTCGAGTCTGTTTAAGAATTCCGGGCGGAAGTGGGCTTTCAGGTCATTCATGACATATTGTTCATTTTCTGGTTTGATATTTCCTTCTTCATCGATTCCTTCCAGTAGATAGGCGGATCCGATATTTGATGTCATGATCAGAATCGTATTTTTGAAATCTACTGTGCGTCCCTGGGAATCTGTAATCCGTCCGTCATCAAGTACTTGCAGAAGTACATTGAACACATCCGGATGTGCTTTTTCCACTTCATCGAAGAGTACGACAGAATATGGTTTTCTTCTTACCGCCTCTGTCAGCTGTCCACCTTCATCGTATCCTACATATCCCGGAGGGGCTCCGATAAGTCTGGACACAGAATATTTTTCCATGTATTCGCTCATATCGATCCGTACCATGTTGCTTTCATCGTCAAACAGGCTTTCTGCAAGTGCCTTGGCCAATTCGGTTTTCCCTACTCCGGTTGGTCCGAGGAACAGGAAGGAGCCGATTGGTTTCGACGGATCTTTGATGCCTGCCTTTGACCGGATGATGGCTTCTGTTACTTTTGTTACACCTTCATCTTGCCCGATCACACGCTTGTGAAGCTGCTGATCCAGATGCAGTGTCTTGCTTCTTTCGCTTTCATTCAGTTTTGCAACCGGAATACCCGTCCACCGGGATACGATTTTGGCAATCTCTTCGTCAGTCACGCTTTCATGGACAAGGGAGAGATCTTCGTCTTTTACTTTATTTTCTTCTTCTTCCAGCTGTTTTTTCAGCTGCGGAAGACGTCCATATTGGAGTTCTGCTGCTTTTTCCAGATCATAGGAACTCTGAGCTTTTTGGATTTCCTGGTTGACATTTTCGATCTCTTCCCGCAGTCGGTGTACTCTCTCCAGGGAGTTTTTCTCGTTATCCCACTGTGCTTTCTTTTTGGCGAATTCTTCTCTGTTTTCCGCCAGTTCCTGCTGAAGTTTTTCCAGCCGTTCACGGCTTAATCGGTCATCTTCTTTTTTGAGGGCAGCCTCCTCAATCTCCAGCTGCATTGTCCTCCGTCTCAGTTCATCGAGTTCGGTCGGCATGGAATCCAATTCTGTCTTGATCAGTGCACATGCCTCGTCTACAAGGTCAATGGCTTTGTCCGGGAGGAATCTGTCTGATATATACCGATTGGACAAAGTTGCGGCAGCAACAAGCGCGCCGTCCGTAATCTTTACACCGTGAAATACTTCATACCGTTCTTTCAGCCCTCTCAAAATAGAGATGGCATCTTCCACACTCGGCTCGTCTACCATTACCGGCTGGAATCGTCTTTCCAAAGCGGCATCTTTCTCAATGTACTCCCTGTATTCATCCAGTGTAGTCGCACCGATACAATGAAGTTCTCCCCTTGCAAGCATTGGCTTTAACATATTTCCCGCGTCCATGGCCCCGTCTGTTTTCCCGGCACCTACGATCGTGTGAAGTTCATCAATGAAGAGGATAATCTGTCCCTCACTGTTTTTGACTTCTTCCAGAACTGCTTTGAGTCTCTCCTCGAATTCTCCTCTGTATTTCGCTCCTGCAACAAGGGCGCCCATATCCAAAGCAAAGAGCTGTTTATCTTTCAGACCTTCCGGCACATCTCCTCGAACAATTCTCTGTGCCAGCCCTTCGACAACTGCAGTCTTACCTACTCCAGGTTCTCCGATCAAAACCGGATTGTTTTTCGTTTTACGTGAAAGAATCCTTACCACATTTCGGATCTCGGCGTCTCTTCCGATGACAGGGTCCAATTTCTGCTCTTTTGCCCGTTCCACGAGATCATACCCGTACTTGTTCAACGTGTCGTATGTCGCTTCTGGATTGTCTGTCGTAACCCTCTGGTTTCCGCGGACTTCGGAAAGCACTTTTAAAAAGCCTTCTCTTGTAATGCCAAGTTCCCGGAAAATCTGTTTGATTTCTTTATTTGCATATTTGATAAGGGCGAGAAAAATATGTTCTACTGATACATATTCGTCTCCCATCTGTTTTGCCTCGTCTTCTGCGTGGATCAGTACCTTGTTCAGATACTGACCGATAAAGACCTGTCCGCCCTGGACTTTTGGCCGCTTCCTCAGTGATTCTTCCACGCGGTTTACGATCAGTTCTTTTGAAATACCCATTTTTTCCATCAGTTTTAAAATAAGGCTTTCATCCTGTGTCAATAAAGAATAAAGCAGGTGCTCCTGCTCGATCTCCTGGTGACCGTATTCGTCTGCGACTTTCTCGCAACCTTGTACCGCAAGCATAGAATTCTGTGTGAATTTATTGATATTCATACTGCACTCCTCCTTACGAATCTCTATCTTTTTTGAATTTTATTTGTTTTCTGTTCTACCAACAATATAACAATAACACTTATTGTTAGCACTGTCAAGTAGTGAGTGCTAATTTTGATAATCTTATTTCCCCCTATCTTATCCTATTTTCCCCTCTGTCATACATTTCGCCAACTCTTTTGCATAATAGCTAATATAAATCTGTGCCCCTGCACGGTATGCGGCTACTGCCATTTCACACATGATCTTCTCTTCATCTATCCAGTTATTTTTTGACGCCGCTTTTACCATGGCATATTCTCCGCTTACACTGTAGGCCGCTACCGGTACTTTGACTGCCTCACGGACTTTTGATACCATATCAAGATATGACATCGCTGGTTTTACCATGACGATGTCCGCTCCCTCTTCCACATCCAAAATAGCCTCTCTGATTCCTTCCCGGCTATTATGAAAATCCATCTGGTATGTCTGCCTGTCTCCAAAAGCAGGAGCTGATTCTGCGGCATCCCGGAACGGTCCGTAAAATCCGGACGCATATTTTACTGCATAAGACAAGATTGGGACATTCTCATACCCATTTTGGTCGAGTATTCCGCGGATGGCGCGTACCCGGCCGTCCATCATATCGGAAGGGGCCACCATATCAGCGCCCGCCTGCACATGGGAAAGCGCAATCTTCTGCAAATATTCCAAAGTCCGGTCATTTTCCACATCCTTTCTGCATAAGATGCCACAATGTCCATGGGATGTATATTCGCACATGCAGACATCGGTAATATACTGAAGATCCGGAAACTGTCTTTTTGCCTCCCTCAGTGCCCTCTGTACAATTCCATCTTCCGCGTATGCCTGGCTCCCAACCTCATCTTTTCTGTCTGGAATGCCAAACAACAGAATATGATTTACACCGGCTTTTGCTGCCCGCTCCAGTTCATACGGCATCTGATCGACACTGTATCGGAACTGGCCTTCCATGGAAGAGATTTCCTCCTTTTTCCTGCTGCCTTCTACAACAAACATCGGATAGATCAGAGACTCCTGACTCATCCGCGTCTCCCTTACCATCTTTCTCATCAATTCTGTGCCCCGCAGACGACGCGGTCTTTTTAATAATTCCATTCTGTCTGGTCCTTTCTGTTTCGTTTTATTTGCGGTCTGCCTCCGCTCATACTATAATTAAGTTAAATCTTCTGCATTATCATAGCAAAAGAAACAATTTTCCGAAATGGAAAACACAAAAATTTTTAACGGGAGAAAACACAATGATTTTGCAAAAAGAATTGGCTGCCAATACTCGACTCTTTGAAGGAATCACAGCGTCAGAGCTTAGATGTCTCGAGGAAATTCTTAAGCCTCATATCCGTCTGATAGACGCGGGAGAGTTTCTCGTTCATCCTGGCAGCACGTTAAAAGAAATTGGTGTCATACTGGATGGCTGCGTCCACATGATATCTGAGGATTTCTGGGGCAACCAAAATATTATTTCCGAATTTTCAAAATGGGATTGTTTTGGGAAAGCCCACAGTATTTCCGGCAATCCGATGTTTTTTTCTCTGAAGACCGCAAAAGATTCCCGGATTCTTTTTCTTGACACAAAAGCATTTTTAAAACTTCCTCTTTCTCCGGATACCGCGCTTCAAAAACTGTATCTGAATCTGCTTCTTGTAATCACGGAGAAAAAGCTTACCTATATGCGAAAAGCCGAAATCCTCTCACACAGAAGCCTGCGTGAAAAAATCTCGGCCTTCCTTACAGAAGAATACCGAAAAACCGGGACATCCACATTTACTGTATCGTTTAACCGACAGGAAATGGCCGACTATCTCTCTGTCGACCGCTGCGCGCTGTCCAGAGAACTTTCAAAAATGCAAAAAGAGGGGATTCTTTCTTATTCTAAAAATCATTTCACATTGATAACAATATAAAATCAGATGCGTTGCAAATGCAACATACTTCCCCCTGCTTTTAAGGTATACTTAGGATACTATGATCTGGAAGGAGTGAAAGAATGAAAATTACAAGCAATGGAATCATTGATGGGATCATTCAGGACAAATATGGAAAAAGAGGCGAACTCAATACGCTTGGAATGCCTACGTATTCTCTCCCGATATCCATTCATGATGCACCGGAAGGGACAAAGAGCTTTGCCCTCGTAATCGACGATAAAGATGCGTTCCCTGTAAGCGGAGGCTTTGTATGGGTGCACTGGGTTGCGGCAAATATCTGTCGTACAGAAATTTTGGAAAACGAAAGCCAGACTGCATCCGATTTTGTACAGGGTGTCAATTCCTGGCTCAGCATGCAGGGCGGACAGCACCCTGCCGAATCCTGCAGTTACTATGGAGGTATGGCTCCGCCTGATGCGCCGCATATTTATGACATCCACGTCTATGCCCTTGATACGATATTGGATTTGAAAAATGGTTTTTACATGAATGAAATGTATCGCCAGATGAAAGGGCACATTTTAGACGAGGCCGTTCTGAGCGGCGAATATGCAAACTGATTGCACGGGACACAGAAGCTTCGGATTTCGGAAACTCTCATCGTCGGGATGCTTCTTACCATAGCAGGCAGATTTCTGGACGCCTATACTTATCTCTGCAGAGGCAAAGTCTTTGCCAACGGTCAGACCGGAAATCTTGTTCTGCTGGGCATGCGTCTGGCAGAACAAGATTATCGGAATGCACTTTATTATCCGCTGCCGATTTTTTCTTTTATATGCGGTATTTTTCTGGCTGAACAGATACATATCCGCATCGGGGATGACCGTTTTGTTAAATGGCGGCATATCATCCTGATTATGGAGATCACACTTTTGCTTCTTTTCATCCCTGTCCCGCATGGAACGATGGATCATCTTGTCAACACAGGGATTTCCTTTGTGTGTGCTCTTCAGACACAGGCCTTCCACTCTCTGAAAGGTTTATCCTATATTTCTGTCATGTGTACCGGAAATCTTCGGAGCGGCATCCAGGAATTCTGCAGCTATCGCTCTTCTTTACTGTTTACCTGGATTTTCCCGCCTTGCTTTTCCCTGTCTTTTTGCTGCTTATCGTTCTCATTTTACTGCTTCTGAAAAAGCAGCTTCTCAGCGCAAGTGAAAAACTGGAACTCACATGGCTGGATCGATAAGTCTATTTTCGGAATTTGTCGTATCTTTTTTCACGAAAGCTCATCCTTGGGATCAGCATAGCGATCCATCCTCCGACAAATACAAGCACAATAAGCGGGTTCAGAAAATAGCATGCCACTGTCCCAAGGATGAACCAAAGTCCCCAAAGAGCCAATGTATTTCTGGCTCCTGTACAGATTTTCTCTACACTGTAGGCCTCTCTTTTCTCTTTCGGCAGCTTTCTATAACTCGGTACAAGCCAGATACTCTTTTCTCCCATGAATCCGAACACAAACGCATGTGCAAAACAAAGAGCTGCCAGGATCATGCACACAAACATGGCTCCAATCGTTATTTTCTCCATGATGTACTCTCCTTTTCCAAACGTAATCTCTCCCATATGCTAACGCTTTGGGGCGGAAAAGGCAAGTTTTTCTTTTTTATGATTCTTTTCTTGAACGTACGGCAATCCCGACGCCCAAAAACAGCATTCCTGCCAGCGCCAGATACCACTTTTCTTCATAGCTTCCTGTTTCCATAGAAAAAAGATAAAATTTCCCAAGATATTTTTCTCCCGATGCCATAGATACGATATAAAACAACAGCGGCATCATATACCCGACGACAACATTGTCACACAGTGCGTAGGACAGAAGACCAATTCCTCCCAGGAACACCATTCCAGCCAGCAGACCTGGATAAAATGTGTCAAATGGAAATTCACACTCCCCTATCTTAAGTGCGTACAGAAACAGGGCGGAGACCGCCATCATTACTACAATAGACAGAACGAGACGAATCCCATAAATTGCCCCCACAGCTGTATATTTCGAACGGATCAGATCCCGGATATCTCTGTTTTGCTCCGGCAAAAATATTGGAACTAAAAGGACGATACCCGGAAAGACTGCGTAATATTCGACGACTCGCGCTGTCTCCTGTATATTCAGATTACGGACACCCAAAACAAGCGGCGCTGCACACAAAATACCAATGCTAATGAGTACCTGCCAGATCAAATGATACCGTATGGTTTCTTTTCCTATTGCAAGATATCTTTCCATTTCCAAAACGCCCCTTTCTTTTTGCCTCATAAATCAGCACTGTAGCTACAACAAGAACCACAGCAAGCAGCGTATAAAACAGCCGGTTCCATACAAGAGTGGAAAAGTCTGCCTGGAATCCGGTGTAATTCAGCTCTGTATTGTGCCTTGGAATCAGGTTGAATCCATACGCTCCCCCGCGCATCGCATTCTGGCCGCTGAAGATAGAAAAAAACCACCAGACTATCTGAACAAGCACTGCCGCTGCTGTCTCTGTCCATTCTGTAATAAGCATAGACAGCGCTGTCACGATCAAAATGGACGGAAGAAGCCAGCCGAAGCTGTACTGAAAAAAAGCTGTGTAATCAAGTGCCAAGTCTTTTCCTGCTGCATATCCGATACATTCTGCCAACGGGTAGAAGGAAAGGATCAAAACTGGAAGGAACATGGTCACACACAATGCCAGATATCTGCTGCAGACGATGGAAAAAGAAGACGCCTTCCTGACAAAGATCAGTTCCCGGATTCCAGAACGTTTGTCGCGCAGCACTCTCGTGGCAGTCACAAACACCGGGAGAATGCCAAGTATGATTCCCATATAATCACAGAACATTCTGGCATATCCCCCTGTAAATCCATCTTTTTCCATCAGATCCTCATATTCTGCCAGCGCATCTTCATAAGTCTTCTCTACCATTCCATTGTCCTTAATCCGGTCTTTTGTGTAGGAAGAACCCGGTCCAAGGATCCTGCTGACTTTTCCCATCTCTTTTTCAAATTCTTTGTAAGACATTCCTTTTTTCGCCGGCAGCTTAAAATTATCTGCCGCCATCATACTCGCCCCATTTGCAAGTTTTACCGTATTTTCTTTCACGTACTCCTGATACCTGTCCTGTATTTCCGATATAGAAAGCCCGGTGCATGTTTCCAGTATGCGAGCGATTTTCTCCTTTTCGGATGCATCTAACGTGATATGTTTTGTAAAACCGACAGGCGCCGTTGTGAAGCTGTCCTGATCATAGTCTCTCGCCAGCATTCCCAGGGTTCCCTCCATAATATCACTTTTTTCTGTGGACTGCTTCCATCCATATCCACCCTCCTGGCCTTTTACCGGTTTCGATGCAAAACTTATCTTTCCCATCTGAGTAAAGAAAAACAGAGCCAGACATGTGATAAAAAGCCAGTATATAAGACTTTTAAAAACCTGTGTGCATTCTTTTTTAAACAAACTCAGGAACATGGCCAGCCCCCTCCTTTTCATGCATCAGGTACATGTATGCGTCTTCCACTCCCGCCTCGCATTTTTTTGCCCTGATACCTGGTACGCTTTCTGACAGAAACCGCACAGTTACATTGTTTCCCATTGTCATCATGCTTGTTACCAGATACGCACTTTTGATTTTTTCCATATCCTTCCTGCTAACCGTTGCTGTATAGACATTTCCGTCCGCCATCCGGATCAATTCTGTGACCGTACCGTGATAAAGAATCTCTCCGTGATCCAGCACTGCCACATTCTCGCATGTGGCCTCGATATCTCCCACGATGTGCGTCGATAAGATTACCACACGCTCTTCTGCAATCTCACAGAGCAGATTGCGGAATCTGACTCTCTCTTCCGGATCCAGCCCCGCAGTCGGTTCATCCACGATCAATACTTTCGGGTCGTGGAGGATAGCCTGTGCGATCCCCAGTCTCCTTCTCATCCCGCCCGACAGCGCTTTAACTTTTGTCTTTGTCTGGTCCTGCAGATTGACTTTCCGAAGAAGGATTGGGATCCGTTTCTTTCGTTCTGCTTTCCCAAGCCCAGAAAGCACACCGAGATAATCCATAGCTTCATAAACTCCCATATTAGGATAAAGCGAGAATTCCTGAGGCAGATAACCCGTAACAGCCCTTACCGCAGCTGCATTTTCAATCGGAATGCCACAAATTTCGATCCTCCCTTCCTGTTTTTTCAAAAGTGTTGCAAGTACCTTCATCAACGTCGTCTTTCCCGCACCATTTGGTCCCAGCAGGCCAAACATTCCTCTTGGTATAGTCAGACTGATATTTTTTAAAGCCTGTTTTTTCCCATAGTATTTGCTGAGACCGCGGATCCGTATCTCCATGTTTGATTCTTTCCTTTCTCTCACTATTTCTGCCTTCCTTTCCTGATTGATGATTCTATCCTACCGCAGAATTCTCTAGATTCTCCCTAGACATGTGTAAGATTTTCTGATGACAGACGAAAGGAAGCACTTACAATTGCACCTTCTTGCCCGATACGGTTTGCAAAACTTATTTCCCCTCCGTGCTTTTTGCATAAAGCAGATGCGATATGAAGACCAATCCCGAAATGTTCCCTGTTTTCCCCTTCACTGAAATAAGCTTTCCCTGCATTTTGAAGAGCTGCATCGGAAAATCCCGGACCGTCATCCGCCACATAAAGGTAAAACATCGTTCCATCACACTCTGTCTCAATTTCCACCTCCTGCCTGGCATAACGGATCGCATTGGAGAGAAGGTTGTCCAGCACTTCCAAAATAATATTTTCATCTGCAAGCATTGTATTTTCACACCCTCTGACAGAGTATGAAAGATGGATTTCTTTTGCCTCGTTGAGGGCATTTGCCATCCCTCGGATCTTTTTATCCAGATATGCACAGTCTGTCTTCTCCGGATGAAACGGGATATCATCGACACTCCTTGCATCCTTCATTGTCTGGCTGAACTTTTCCAGACGTTCCGCCTGTGCAGAAAGCAGCCGCAGCGTATCTTTTAACTTTTCCTGACTGATATTTCTTTGCGGAATATATTTGACAAGAAAGTCGGAATATCCACGGATGACCGTCAGCGGCGTGCGCAGATCATGTGCAAATGCCGCATTTAACTTTTTCTGTTCTTCCACAAGTCTCCACATTTCCTTTTGATTTTCTACCAGATGTCCTCTCATTTCTTCGAAAGCTTCACACAGCCTCCCCATTTCATCCCGGGAATTATATTCCATCTTGAATTCCAGATTCTTCTCTTTGATATTTCGCATGCCTTCTTCCAGTATATCAAACGGCTTTTTCAGCCGTCTCCGATAAAACAAAACTGCTGTGATGAACATGCTGACAACCGCATACACATATGGACACCAGTTCTGTACTGCCGTGAGGATCATGACCGCCGCCTTCCTGCTTGTGGAAAGGGATAAGAAGTCTTGCGTATAGCCGAACACTCTTTCCCCATTTGCAGTGTAGACGACCTGGATCTCAGAACTTTTTTCATACAGAATATCCTGCCATTTCCCGCATATCCCCACTGTGATGACCGTCAAAAGG
This sequence comes from Sellimonas caecigallum, assembly GCF_019754295.1. GTDB lineage: Bacteria > Bacillota > Clostridia > Lachnospirales > Lachnospiraceae > Sellimonas > Sellimonas caecigallum. The sequence continues at coordinate 494,864 of NZ_VIRV01000001.1, forward strand.
AAACCAGCCAGGGCAAAGATACACAGATAGGCCGGCAGTGCTTTGCGAATCGGAAGGTTTCGGATTTTGTCCCGGATCTTCTCAATTTTCTCATCTATCCAATCCATTTATATCCCACTCCCCATACCGTCTCGATAAAATCCCTGTCTGCTTGTTTTGCGATCTTTGCGCGCATCCGACGAATATGTTCCATCACGATACTGCTGTCTCCTGCTCCTTCCAGTCCCCAGACATTCTCATAGATTTGCTCTTTGCTGAACACCTGTCTCGGGTGCATCGATAGAAACTCCATGATGTCAAACTCAGTTTTTGTCAGACGGATCTCTTTTTTATTATAAGAAATACTCCGCTCGTCATAGCGGATGCGCAGCCCCCCCGCTGTGGTACTCCTGCCCTGACAAAGCGTTTCTTTTTTCCCTTCGCAGGTGGGCTGCGACCCTGGCACTTAGCTCTTCAATAGAAAATGGTTTTGTAATATAATCATCCCCTCCGGAAAGCAGTCCGTTGATCTTATCCTGTTCTTCTATTTTTGCCGTCAGAAATAAAATTGGACAGCTAACTTCTCCCCGGATTTTCCTGCACACGGACATCCCGTCTATATCCGGGAAATTGATGTCAAGAAGGATCAGATCCACCCCCCATCAACGCCTTTTCTATGGCCTCTTTTCCATTGGCCGCCGTCTCTGTCTCATATCCAAGAATCTCAAAATAATCTTTTAGAAGCATACGGATTCCTTCTTCGTCATCCGCAATCAAAATCTTTTCCATGGTATCACTCTCCCCTCTTGGTCTTTTTGTTCTTTAGTATATCAGGACTTTTCCTATTTTTTCCCTATTTTTTCTCACATTGACACAATATGTTACCCTGCCTATAATAAATGTAAATTAAAAAGCAGGAGGAATACTTATGAGTATCGTACAAATTGTTTTTAGCCCTACCGGCGGAACACAGCGGGTCACAGATATCATTACCGGAGAATGGAATATGCCGGTACAAAGACTGGATCTGACAGATGAGAAAATCAGTCCCGATTTCCCAACTTTTGGGAAGGAGGATGTTGCTGTCCTTTCTGTTCCTTCTTTTGGCGGACGTGTTCCTGCCCTTGCTTCCCAGAGAATTGCAAAGATTGACGGAAATCAGGCAAAATGTATCCTCATATGTGTCTACGGAAATCGGGCCTATGAGGATACATTGACAGAATTAAACGATATTGCAGAGAAAAACGGTTTTCATGTCATCGCCGCAATCGCTGCCGTTGCTGAACACTCCATTATGCATCAGTATGCCGCCGGCAGACCGGACGGGGAGGATGAAGAGGAACTGCGGCATTTTGCCCGAAGAATTCTGGAAAAAATCCAGACGGATTCTCCTTTGGCATCTCCTCCACAGATTCCTGGAAACCATCCTTACAAAGAATACAAAGTGTCAAACTTGATCCCGGAAGCAGATGAAAGCTGCAATCTTTGCGGCCATTGTGCAAACATATGCCCAGCTCACGCAATCAGCCAAGATCAGCCAAATCTAACAGACAGCAGCGCCTGCATCTCCTGCATGCGCTGTGTGGCAAAATGCCCGCAGTCCGCTCGAAAAGTAGACCACAACATGGTTTTTGCACTGTCTGAGAAGGTCAAAGAAACTTGCACTGTAAGAAAGCGGAACGAATTGTATCTATAAGATTTTCCAACTTCCTTTCACTCTTTTCACTTGTACATCTCTCAAAAGATGCTATAATGGTATGTAGCAAAATAAACAATTAAAGGAGAGGTATTCCAATGAAAGCTTATGAAAGATTGCTGAAATATGCGGTGGTAAGAACACCAAGCGATGAGACAAGCGAAACAGTCCCATCTTCCAAATGTCAGTTTGACCTTGCTGAAATCCTTGTACAGGAATTAAAAGATCTTGGGGTAGAGGCTCATATGGATGAAAAGAGTTTTGTTTACGGGAAAATCCCTGCAACTCCAGGTCTCGAAAACAAGCCGAAAATCGGTTTTATCGCCCACATGGACACTGTTTCGGATTACTGCGACCATGATATCGTTCCCGTGCTGCATCCGGACTACGATGGACAGGATGTGGTGCTTGGTACAAGCGGAAGAACACTTTCCGTACAGGCTTTCCCACATCTTACGAACCTGAAAGGCCGTACTTTGATCACGACAGACGGCACAACCGTCCTCGGAGCGGATGACAAGGCCGGCATTGCGGAAATCATGACAATGATCGAACGTATCAACGAAGAACAGATTCCACATGGCCCAATCCGCGTTGCCTTCACACCGGACGAAGAAGTAGGAACAGGCGCTTCCCACTTCAATGTCGAAGAGTTTGACGCTGACTTTGGTTACACTTTAGACGGCGATGGCGAAGGAGAGATCCAGTACGAAAACTTCAATGCCTGCAAAGCAGATTTTGAAATTACTGGTTTTGCAGTACACCCAGGATCCAGTAAAGATACAATGATCAACGCAAGCCTTGTGGCATGCGAGATCAACAGTATGCTCCCGGGATGCGAAACACCTCGCGGAACTGAAAACTATGAAGGATTTTATCATCTGATGAGTATGAAAGGCGATGTAGCTCATGCAGAGCTTCATTATTTTGTCCGCGATCACGACAGCAATCTTTTTGAAGCGCGCCAGAAAACTCTCCGCCTGATCGAAAAAGATCTCAATGAAAAATGGGGAGAAGGAACAGTCAAACTGACGATCACACAGCAGTACCGCAACATGTCTGAGATTGTCGCAGGCTGCATGCACTTGATCGAAAATGCCAAGAAAGCCTGTGAAATCGCCAACGTACCTGCTCAGATCCTTCCAATCCGCGGCGGTACAGACGGATGCCAGCTCAGCTTCCGCGGACTTCCTTGTCCAAACCTGGGAACCGGCGGACATGCATACCATGGTCCATACGAACACATCACAGTAGAAGGTATGGATCACGCAACTGATATTGTTGTCGAAATCGTAAAATTATACGCTGAATAAATGTCAGATAAAAAGCCTCCGGCAGTGAAGCATTCATTTGCTCCCCGCCAGAGGCTTTAAATCTTTTCATTATTTTCTTTAATGTGACTTAAATCCTTCTCCAAGTACTTCATTGGATTCGACGATGATAATAAAAGCCTTTGGATCGATTTCCTTTACAGCCTGCCTGATTCCATACATTTCTTTATTGTTGCATGCGCAGAGCACCACATCTTTTTCTTCCTGTGAGAAACTTCCTGTCGCTTTCAGGAAAGTACTTCCTCTTCCTACTGCCTGATCGATACGCTCTGCTACTTCTTTCGCGTAATCGGTCACGATCAGAGTCATCTTTCCCGCGTCAATTCCGTACATCACTTTATCTACTACCATGGACAGAAGGAAACTGATGATCATTCCATAGATCAGACTGTCCATATCCCGTGATACAAGAGCCGTACCGAGCAGAACAACGAGGGCTTCCAGGGCAAAAGAAATTTTCCCAAGAGACAGGTGCGGATTCAATGCTTTGATGGAAAGCATGATAAAATCCGACCCCCCAGTGGAAGTATTCCTCATATAAATCAAGGCATACCCAAGTCCGGAAAGGACTCCCGTACAGATGGCTGCCAACATACGATCTCCGGAATAGACCGGAAACATCGGTGCGATAACGTCCATGATCACAGATGTGATGATGATAGTTCGCACGGAACGGACGAAGAAGTCTTTTCCCAGGATCTTAAAACATGCAATAGCTACCGGGATATTCAGAAGCATGGCTACCGTACCGATCGGCAGACCGAACAGATGATAAAAGATCAAGGCAATACCATTGAATCCTACCATCGGAAATTTTGCTGTAGCTGCAAAGTTGTAAGTCCCGACAGCGATCAGGATTCCGCCGATAATGTCCATCAAGATATCAATGCCAAATTTTTTTGCATCGAATTTTTTCATAAAACGATTCTCTCCTTCCATGGTTTATATGTATTTCTTTCCGTTTTTTCCAAAAAAAAACACCTGCAAACTATAAATATAATTCGCAAATGCTCTTCTTCGGGATTTAGTATAACTTGATTTCATGACAAATGTCAACCCTTTTTTCCTTTCTCTTGTCAGCTTTTCCGTCCACAGCTATAATAGTCTGAAGAAGGGGGCTTACCTCTGAAAGAAAGGAGATCTTTATGAAACTTGTTTTTCTGGACGCAAAAACCATCGGCTCTGACATTGATCTGAGTGCCTTCTCATCGCTTGGCGAAGTGGTTCTTTATGACTTTTCTTCTCCGGAAGAGGCTTTTGTCCGCTCAAAGGAGGCGGACGTTTTGATCGTGAATAAAACAGAGATCAACGCCCGCACGATTGGGCAGGCTGAGCATCTGAAACTTGTCTGTGTGACCGCCACAGGAACAAACAATCTGGATAAACTGTACCTGGAAAGCCGAGGAATCTCGTGGCGCAATGTAGCCGGGTATTCTACGGAGTCTGTAGCACAGCATACCTTTGCCATGCTGTTCTTCCTCCTGGAAAAGCTCCGGTATTATGATGAATATGTAAAAGGCGGACATTACGTCAATGATCGGATTTTCACACATTTCAGTGAGCAGTTCCATGAACTGTCACAAATGCGCTTTGGCATCATCGGTCTTGGAAATATCGGGAGACGTGTCGCAGATATCGCTTCCTGCTTTGGCGCGGATGTGGTCTACTATTCCTCATCCAACGCCCCTTGTCAAAAAGGCTATCATCAGGTAGACTTAGACACTCTCCTTCGCACATCGGATATCATTTCCATCCATGCTCCTCTAACCGACCGCACGGAGAATCTGATCGATGCCGCTGCTCTTGCGAAAATGAAGCCTTCCTGTATCCTTCTGAATCTTGGGCGTGGCCCTATTGTCGTGGAAGAGGACCTGGCTTTGGCTCTGGAAAACGGTGTGATTGCCGCTGCGGGTCTGGACGTCCTCCGTGAGGAGCCGATGGCTTCTGATAATCCGCTCCTGCGGATCAAGGACAGCCGCAGACTTCTGATCACACCACATATCGCCTGGGCCGCTGTGGAGTCCCGCACACGACTTATGGAAATCATCTTTGGACAAATCAGAGAATATTTCGGAATCTGATCTTTCGCAGCGGACATAAGGCCGCACATCTCTTTCGGGCGGCCGCTATGGCGGCGGAGGCTCCCAAAAGGAGTACTCCGGCCGCAAGGCAAAAATCTCCGATATTAAATGTCAGATTGCGGATTCTCTCCTTTTTAAAAGGAAATCCGATATAGTCCACCACATATCCACGGAAAAATCGATCGTAAAGATTGCTTAATCCTCCTGCCAGCATCAGATCCAGACCGGCTTTTTGTCCAAACCCTTTTTTGAAACGTCCATACCAGATTCTTGTCAGAAGAAGCAGGACCGCGGATCCTGCGGATGTCGCTTTTACGATCTTTTCTTCTCCGTCCAGAATGTTAAATGCCATTCCATGGTTATGCACTTTCCTGATCAGGATCTTTTCCCCAAAAAGAGCCGTTTCTTTTTGGGAATCCGGCTTTTTTTCTGTTTTATATTTAAAAAACAGATCCAGACCCAGAAGCGACAAGGAAAGGATCGGTATCCTTTTTTTCATCTGTTCTATTCTCCTTTAATCTTTGCAATTTCTTTCTGGATATCTGCAATGGATTCTTCTCTCTTTTCGATAGCTTCGCAAAGTTCAACACAGTCCATATCCTGAATCTCATTTTCCCGGAATTTTTCGTAGATCTTCTTTCCAATATCGATATAGTCTCTCTCGTTTGCCCTCTCCAGCGTTCGTATCTGGCTTTTAAATTTCTCTGTATCTAAAATCTCTGTTGTTTTTTTCCCTACAATATCTGCTGTTTCTGTAAATTTTTTTCCAAGTTCACTAAAAAAATCGCTCATCCTGTATTATCTCCTTTCGTTACAACTGCCGGATTTCTTCCAACGTGTGGTACAGATCCATCGTCCCAAACCCCCAAAGCCGGTTTGGATATTCTGTATTCTCCTTTCTTCTTGTGCCCAGGATCAGGATATTTTTGACCTGGGCGGAGGATGCCTGGGAATTCTGGTTCTGCGTAATCCACTGAAGAAGCAGCGCTGCGCTTCCTCCTGCAATAGCTGTTCCGGCGCTGGAGCCTGAACGCTCCGTAAAATTTCCTCCCGGCACCGCTCCGGTCACATACATGCCGGGAACGGCAAACTCGGGTTTTATCATTCTATTTCTAGTATATCCCCTGCCCGACTGAATCGCAACCGAATTTTCTTCCCAGTTATAATAAGAAGCAGTAATAGCCGACGGCGTGCTGCCAGGTTCCAGTATGGTTTCATCCGGGCTGGATCTCAGAAAGTAAGCTTCCCCTGTGAGAAATTCCGTGACAGGCATCCAGATATGGAAAAGCCCATCAATACTCTGGAGCGGTTCCAACCCAATCTTCCATATCCCCTGCGCAGGGTTTTCAAACCGCACAATGATCAGTTCCGAGTTAGTCCGTTCCACAAGCAGCCGGTAATCGATCACAATCTTCGTCTGCTCAAATAAAAATTCGTACTCATTCCTGCTGTTTTGGCGGATGGGAATCTTCTGTATGGATTCACCGGACGGCGAGGTTAAGGACACGGCCAGCACATTTGGGATATCAGTCCACACTTCCATCTGGAATCCTTTTACATTTTCCCCTACCCGGAGCTCCACCTCCGTGCCTTCCCCTTGTGTGCCGGTCATTCCTTTATAATGATGACGTTTATCCGCCTCATTTCCTGTCCCCGTTACAACAACACGGTTCTTCATATTGGCATAAACTTCCAGCTCCTCACAGATGGGGGCCGTGCCATTATGTCCCCCGAGACTGCACCCTAGCGGGACACAGATAACCAAGGGCATCTCATATTTTTTCGCCAGACTGTTCAGGTAAAAAAGCCCTGCCAGCATATCATTTTCCTGAAATGCTTCTGCCCCCTCTTTGATAAAATAGTAATCTCTCAGGTATTGTTTCGCCCCCTTCAGTTTGACCATGGCGATCATTGATTCCGGCGCTGCCCCAAGGAATTGATTTTCCACATTTGCACTTCCGGCCGCCACACTTGCCGTGAAAGTCCCATGTCCGTTTGTATCCTGTGACGGTACAAAGGCAAGAGGATCTTCGCTTTGCAGAGCGCGGTTGATGTCCTCCCTTGTGTAGACACTTCCGTACCCAAAATGCTCTTCCGGGTTTCCATCCTGTATCGTCTGGTCCCAGATTCCCAGGATGCGCGTGGAGCCATCCAGATTCCGGAACACTGGATTGCGGTAGTCAAGTCCGGTATCCAAAAATCCCATCAAAATCCCCTGCCCTTTCAATTCCAGAGAAGGATAACTCTGTACAGGAGTAATTCCTGCCGCGTTCAGCGGCCCCAGATCGAGAAGAGTAAAACATTTTGGAATCGAGTAATAGGGGATATCATTGATGGGAAGACGATCCGCCTCCTCTTCCTGGATATAAACATTCCAATACATCTGTCCTGCTTCTTTCCGACACCAGCTTCTAGGATCCAGCCCGTCCAAAAGCTGCATCCATCTTGAATTAAACATAAAATCTCTGTATGACTCCGATAAGATTGCCTCTTTACAGTCTTTCATGTCAAAAAACCTCATATACTTTTTGTAAGTATATGAGGTTCCAAATTAATTTATTTCCAGTTTTGGGACTTCCTGCCCGCGCAGTTTAATGACCGGACCGCCAGTTCCTTCTATGTATGCTCTTGTAATGATCACTTCCCCGATATTGTCATCTTTTGGTATTTCATACATGATATCCAGCATGAATTCCTCAATGATGGCACGGAGCGCTCGTGCGCCTGTGTCTTTCTCTGTTGCCTTTTCTGCAATCGCATACAGAGCGTCTTCCTCAAATTCCAGTCTGACTTCATCCAGAGCAAGCAGCTTCTGGTACTGCTTCAAAATTGCATTTTTCGGCTCTTTGAGAATCTTGACAAGCATATCTTTATCCAGCCCCTGTAATGTGTAGATGACCGGAAGACGTCCAAGGAATTCCGGTATCATACCGAAATTGCGAAGATCCTCTACCGTGACTTTTGACAGCAGATTTTTATCCTGATCATACTTATCCTTCAGATCAGCGATAAAGCCGATGGAAGAATGCTTATTGAGCCGCTCTTTTATGATCTGTTCCAGCCCTGGGAAGGCGCCGCCGCAGATAAAAAGAATATTTTTCGTATTGACTGTTGTGAGAGGTACCATGGCATTCTTGCTGTTTGCTCCTACTGGTACTTCCACTTCACTTCCTTCCAAAAGTTTCAGCATTCCCTGCTGAACCGATTCGCCGCTTACATCCCGCTGGTTTGTGTTCTTTTTCTTGGCGATCTTGTCGATCTCATCCACAAATATGATCCCTCTTTCCGCCTTCTCCACATCGTTGTCCGCAGCTGCCAGGAGCTTGGACACAAGGCTTTCGATATCGTCGCCGATATAACCCGCCTCGGTAAGAGATGTTGCATCCGTGATGGCAAGCGGCACATCGAGAAGTCTCGCAAGTGTTTTGACAAGATAGGTCTTTCCAGATCCCGTCGGTCCGATCATCAGCATGTTGGATTTATCGATCTCGATATCATCCATCGTATCAGTGGCTACCCTCTTGTAATGGTTATAAACAGCTACTGAAATCACTTTCTTTGCATATTCCTGACCGATCACATATTCATCCAGCTTGGCTTTGATTTTATGAGGAGCCGGAATATGGTTCAGATCCAGTTCCGGCTGATTCTCTGTCTTTTCTTTTTTCTTCTTTACTTTCTGCTGCTTTGGCATCATATTTTCCAGATCCTGCATATTGAGGACCTGCACTCCCGGAATACGCATCAACTGGTTCAGATCGATCTGCCCATTGTTCATCATGTCAAAGCTTCTCTGCATACACTCCGGACAGACATGCAGATTGTTCGGGAGGTCTACCATCTTCCCGGCCACACTCTCCGGTCGATGACAGATGGAACATATTTTTTCATACTCTCTGTCGTCTCTGGACGTATCTTCCACAACGCCTTTGACTGCTTCTTCCAGTTTCTGCTCATCTGTCTTTTCTTCGTCTATCGTTGTATTTTTTTCATCTGACATAGCTATATCCCTTTCTATTCCCGTATAGTGGATATTATAGACCAGATACAGCATTCGGACAAGTAAACTTTTTCTTAAATCCTCTTTTCCCCCGCAATTTCTCTGTGTTTCCTCTTATTCTTCAGCCCACTCTTTCAGTTCTGCTTCCATCATCACTCCAGAATGGCGTTTTACTGCCTCCCCGTTTTTGAAGAGTACGACTGTCGGAATGCTGAGAATTCGAAACTGTTTTGCGAGTTCTCTGTTTTCATCTACATTGACTTTTCCGACTTTCACTGCGTCTGTTCCTTCCGCATATGCATGCAGGATCGGAATAAAGGTCTGGCAAGGTCCGCACCATTCTGCCCAGAAATCGATGAGTACCGGTTTTTCAGATTTTAACACTTCCTGCTCAAAATTTTCATTTGTTATTTTCAATACTTCTGACATATCATATTCCTCCTGTATCAATTTTCTTTTAATATCGTTACATCTATTATACTCTATCCCAGAACACTTTCCGTAACAAAGTCACAAACCCGGTTTTACCGCAGACTTCCCTCGGCCAGTTCATACAGCGCGTTCTTATCGAGAATCCGCACTTTCCCTCTGGAAGCTGCCACAAATCCTTCCTGCTGGAAGTATTTCATCATCCGTGAAATAACCTCTCTTGCTGTCCCTAGTTCTCTTGCTGCCATCTCATGGGTCAATGTGATTTCCTCGGCTCCTTCATTTTCCGCTTCTTCCATCAGAAATGCCGCCAGCCTTTTATCCATACTTTTGCTCAAAATCTGTTCCATTGTCCACATCACATCGGAAAACCGAGAAGCCATCAGATCGTTTGTATACTTCATGACCGGAAGAGAGGTCTCCATCAATTTCCCATATACTCCCGGATCAATAACCCAATAATCCGATTCTTCTTTTGCTTCCATCCAGATGTCAAAATCAATGTTCCTGAAAATACAGCTTGCCGCAAAAAGGCACATATCCCTTTCAAAAAGCCGGTATACCGTGATTTCTTTCCCTTCTTCCGAAATAATATAGCTGCGGAACTGTCCTTTCTTTACAATCAGGAACCCAAGACAGTCTTCGTTCCCCTTGTGAATCATCTCTCCCTTTTCTGCATGCATCAGCCGTGTGTGGCTACGGATCTGTTCTTTGTCCGTCTCCGATAGCTCTTCAAAAAACGGAAGATAGTCTTCCAGCATAGTTTCTTCTTTTTGAGTCATTTTTATCCCTCATTTTCCATTAGACGCAAAAATTCTTCTTCCGAAAGGATCGGAATACCAAGCTCTTTTGCCTTTCGGTTCTTGGAAGAAGTGGAATTGGCATCGTTGTTGATCAGGTACGTCGTCTTGGATGTCACAGAACCGGTGGCTTTTCCACCACGTTTTTCTATCTCAGCTTTGATTTCCCCACGATTTTTAAAATGTTCCACACTTCCCGTGATCACAAAGGTCATACCTTCAAAGATCTGAGCTTCCTGAATATTCTCTTTTTGCAGATTTACTTCCTTTAACAGATGGAGATACTGCTGCCGCTTCTTTTCCTCCCGGAAGTAAGCTGTCACGTTTTTCGCGATGACTTCCCCGATGCCCGGGATCGCACTCAATGTCTCCTCGTCCGCTTCCAGAAGCTTCTGCGGGTCATAGTCCAGCTCTTTGCAGATGAGTTTTGCGTTTGCAAGCCCTACGTTTTCAATTCCAAGGGCATAGACAAGTCTTGGCAGTGTTGTCTCCCTTGATTTTTCGATACTTTCCAGAAGGTTTGCGCAGGATTTTTCCCCAAATCCATCCATCTCCGTAATGACATCCCGATGCTGGTCAATATGGTAGATATCTGCAAATTCATGGATAAAGCCCTTCCCAATAAATTTTTCCAGCGTTGCTTCTGAAAGGCCGTCAATATTCATAGCATCCCTGCTTACGAACAGGGTAAATGCTTTGATCTGTTTTGCCTGACAGAAAGGATTGGTGCAGTAGAGCGCTTTGGCGTTCATGATCTGCCGGATCTGTGTCTTTCCCTGGCATACAGGACATGTCTCCGGAATATCCTTTACTCCGCTTCTTGTGAGATTTTGAGCAATCTGCGGGATTATCATATTTGCTTTGTACACCTCGATCCTGTCTCCGACTCCAAGCTCCAGTTCCTCCATGATACTGATATTGTGGACACTTGCCCTGGAAACAGTAGTCCCTTCCAGTTCTACCGGTTCGAAGATCGCCACCGGATTGATGAGTCCGGTCCTGGAAGGACTCCACTCGATTTCGGTCAGCGTCGTCTCCTTTGTCTCATCCGCCCATTTGAAGGCAAATGAATCGCGCGGAAATTTTGCCGTGGCCCCAAGAGATTCCCCGTATACGATATCGTCATAGACAAGTACGAGTCCGTCGGACGGAACTTCATTTTCCTGGATACGATCTGCAAACCAGGCAATGTCTTCTTCCACTGTCTCCCTTGTCGTCATGCGATATTCCACTGTCTCAAATCCTTGGCTTAAAAGCCATTCCATCTGCTTTTCTCTCGAATTTTCAAAATCCACTCCATCCGCTCTCACAAGGGAAAATGCATAGAATCGCACATTTCTCTTTGCCGTGATCTCATTGTTCAGCTGACGGACAGATCCGCTGCACAGATTCCTTGGATTTTTGTATTTCGCATCCACGTCTTCGATCTCTTCATTGATTTTTTCAAAATCCTTGTACCGGATGACTGCTTCTCCTCTCAGGATCAGTTCGCCCTGGTAAGCGATCTTAAGCGGGATGTTCCGGAATACTCTTGCATTGTTCGTAATGACTTCTCCGATTTCTCCATTTCCTCTTGTGACTGCTTTGAAAAGGACTCCTTCCCGGTAGGTAAGGACAATGGTCAGTCCGTCCATCTTCCAGGATAAAAGTGCCTTCTGGTCTCCTAAAAACTCTTTCAGGCGCCCTACTTCCTTTGTTTTGTCCAGGGAAAGCATCGGTCTTTCGTGGCGCTCTTTTGGAAGCTCGCTCAAGACTTCGTATCCCACGTGCACAGTCGGACTTAGCGCCATTGTCATGTTCAATTCTTTCTCCAAAGAGACGAGCTCATCATACAGTCTGTCGTATTCGTAATTGCTCATGATTTCTCTTGCTTCCTGATAGTAGGCACGTCCCGCCCGGTTCAGAAGTTCTACAAGCTCCTGCATCCGTTCTTTCTTATCCTGTGTATTGATTTCTGTCTGTGCCATTTATTTCTTTCTCCTGTTCTTTTTTCTCCTTTGCCAATGACGGTCGTATTGGAAGAATGCGCGATCATACGGTACAGCCCGTTTAATTCGCTGTCCGTAAGGGGCCGGTATTCTCCCGGTTTCAAATTTCCAAGATGGATATTCATAATGCGGATCCGTTTAAGCTTGATCACTTTACATCCGCAGGCCTCACACATCCTGCGGATCTGCCGGTTTAACCCCTGGGTCAATATGATTCGGAATGTGTCTTTCCCAATCTTTTCTGTTTTGCAAGGCCTTGTGACCGTGTCAAGGATCTGAACGCCTTGCGACATTTTTCTTAAAAAGTCGTCTGTAACCGGTTGATTGATCTTTACTATATATTCTTTTTCATGACAGTTTCCTGCCCTCATCATTTTGTTGATGATATCTCCGTTGTTCGTCATAAGAAGCAGGCCTTCCGAATCTTTGTCAAGTCTTCCCACATATGTGATGCGCGTCGGATAATCCAGGAAACGGATGATATTGTTTGGTTCTTTTTTTTCTTCGGTACAGACGATTCCTACCGGCTTGTTGACTGCCAGCACGACCATTTTGGTTTCCGGCTTGACCGGCTTTCCATCGACGCACACTTTCTGATCCGGAAGGATCTGCATCCCTCTTTCGGCCTTCTTGCCGTCTACCGTTACCTTGCCTTCGCCGATCAGGCGATCCGCCTCTCTTCTTGAACATATGCCCGATTCACTTAAATATTTGTTCAGTCTGACTGTCTCTCTTTGAGACCGCTTTTCAAACTGTTCTCTGATCTGGTTTCCCACTGGCCTACCCTCTCTGATCCATGGTAAAAAAAGCGGCTGAAAATGCAGAAAGTGCCTCCATATCTTTTCTTCCCATCAATTCCCGGCTGGAATGCATCGCCAAAAGCGGCACGCCGATATCCACTGTTTTGACCGGAATCATAGCGGATGCGATAGCGCCAAGCGTCCCGCCTCCAGTTCCATCCGAGCGGTTTGCAAACTTCTGATATGGGATTCCCTCCCGGTCACAGATGGACTGCACGATACCAACAGCCTCACAATCTGTGGCATAACTCTGGGAAGAGGACTCTTTGATACAGAATCCTCCGTTTAACACCGGATGATTCGTAGGATCGGCTTTTTCCTGATAGTTCGGGTGCAGTCCATGTGCAACATCTACTGAGAGGAGCATTCCCTCAGAAAGTCCCTGTAAAAGCTTTGTCCTTTGAATGGACAGCCCTTCATAAATGCGTTCCAGCACAAGCATCAAAAGGGTGGATCCCGCTCCTTGTTTTGTACGGCTTCCGATTTCCTCGTGATCAAATACGACGCTTACATTCAGCCCTTCCCGGCGCACCCCTTTCGTGATCCCATCAATGATAGCCTGAACACTTGTCAGATCGTCGAGCCGCGGCGCGGAGACAAATTCCCCGTCAAATCCAACGCATGTTCCGGTATCCGCATTGTAGATATTCAGCTCATATTCCAGGATATCTTCCGGCATCACATGAAGTTTGTCGGCAAGAAGCTTCTTCATATAGCCATCTGTCGTCTCTTGTCCTGCCATGCCTGCAAGCGGCAGCATCTGCGTCTGCCGGTTCAGTTCCCTGCCTTTATTCATATCCCGGTCCAGATGGATCGCGATATTTGGGATAGTGAGCACCGGTTTTTCAAAGTCAACAAGATACAGATCCGGGTGGAAAACATCCTCACTTTTTACCGCAACCCTCCCTGCAATGGAAAGCGGCCGGTCCATCCAGCTTGCAAGATTTACTCCGCCGTACGGCTCTGTGTTCAGTTTCAGATATGCCTCCGCTTTCATCTCCGGGGATGGTTTCAGGCGAAATCCCGGAAAGTCCCCATGAGCTGCCGCCATGCGGATACTCTCTCCTTCAAAATCCTCTCCTATTGTAAACGCAAAGATCGTCGTTCCGTGGTGTATGATATAATATTTTCCACCTTTTTGAAGATTCCATTCTTCTTTCCAGCAAAGAGGGGCAAATCCCTTCTCTTCCAAAGTTTCTTTTACTGCTTCTGCCGTGTGGAACGGTGATACCGCCTTTTCGGTAAGCGCCAGCAGTCTTTCTATCTCATTCATCGTATCATCCTCCATCTTCTTTCTGCTCTTTTACAACATGACGAGCACTATCTTTATCTTACTGAGAAAGGGTGCAAAAGTCAACGACTGGTCTTTACTCTTCCTAACAAATGCGATATACTATTTGCACTTATTCTGAAAGGAGTACTTGCATGCAATACTTTGTCACATTTCTCGAGGGTTTGATCACATTTATCTCTCCGTGCCTTCTTCCTATGCTTCCAATTTATCTTTCCTACATGGCCGGAGAGGAAGCAGCTTCCGGAAAAACAAGGCGTCTTGGCGCCTTTACCAATGCCGTAGGATTTGTGCTTGGATTTACATTTATGTTTCTTCTTATGGGAGCGTTCGCAGGATCTATCGGCATGCTTCTTTCCCGATACCAGACTGTCGTGAATGTCATAAGCGGCCTTCTTGTGGTCTGCTTCGGTCTTTCTTTTCTTGGTGTCTGGAAACTGTCTTTTCTGACCGGTATCAAAGACGGGAAATTTCTGTCAGAAAAAATGAGTTTTTTCTCCTCCCTGCTATTCGGAATTATTTTCTCTGTCGGCTGGACTCCGTGTGTAGGAGCCTTTCTCGGTTCTGCCCTCATGCTGGCCTCCCAGCAGGGATCAGTTTTTAAGGGAATCTTCTTGCTTTTGTGCTATTCCGCAGGTCTTGGGATCCCATTTCTCCTAAGCGCTGTCCTGATCCACCAGCTCAACACGGCCATCAGCTGGATCGGCCGTCACTACCAGGTTATCAACCGCATCTCCGGATTTCTTCTGATCTTTGTCGGAATTCTAATGATGACCGGGCTTTTTGGAAACTTGTTAACGATACTCTCATAAGGAGGACTTTCTATGAAATCCAAGAAAAATCTGATCATCACGATCATTGTCTTTGCCCTGATCCTGGGCGTTTCTGTCTTTTTGTACCAAGCCTTAAAGGATACGGAAAAACAAGGTGGTCTTTCCTCCTCCGAAGAAAAAAAGGACAGCAAAAAAGAATCCGGATCCGATAAACCTTCCACGTCTCTTCCAGATGCCATGGATTTTACCGTGCAGGATGAAGACGGTAATACGGTAACCTTCTCCAATCTGTTCGGCAAACCGATCGTCCTGAACTTCTGGAACAGCAACTGTCCTCCATGCCGTCAGGAAATGCCTGATTTTGAGGAGGTACACAAAAAAAATCCAGATGTCCAGTTCGTGATGGTAGATACCGTCGGCATGAACGGGGAGACGCTGGAATCCGGGAAAACCTATATCCAGGAAACCGGCTTTACCTTTCCTGTCTATTACGATGTGGATATGGAAGCCATCCGCGCTTACAGCATCCGCGCATTCCCGACAACATATCTGATCAATTCCGAAGGGAAGATCGAAGCATACGGAGAAGGCATGCTGGACAAAGAGACTCTCATCAACGCTCTTGCATCCATCAAATAGCTTCTGCTATACTGTAATAGCATACTTGCTTCGGGAGGTTCCTATGAACAGTTATCACATGAATACAAAAAAATGCATGTCCGCTCTCCTCTTATCGGACGCTTTTGACTCCTTCTCTTTTATCGAAGGAGAAATCACGACCTTCTGCACGTTTCAGATTGATGGAACCTATCATCCATCCTTTTACGGGGACACAGCGGAAACCCCGGACGAAAGGCAGATCCGCTGGAAACAGATCCGGGAATACTGCTTTTCTCTTATCAAAGGAAAACAGACACCTCTGCACTTCCGCCTCATCTTCTCCCTGCCCCCGGAAAATATCCGAAAACTCCTGGAAACAGAAGGTCTTCCCCTTCGTCCCGGCGATGTAAAAGGACTGTATCTGAACTTCAAATACGACGGTACAAAACTTGTCTGCACTACGGGTACATCACTCAATCTCTTTACCATGGACAAAAGCTTGGAACATGCCTGGGACAGATTAGTACCAAAATACTTTATGAAAAAAAGACTGGAGTTTGAAGAAATACTGTAAAACAATACAAGAAAGGGCAAGACGAAAAATACAGATTACTCAAAGGGGGACGGGTTCCGACTCATCGGAACCCGTCCCCCTTTAACAAATTTGCTATTTTGTGAGCATCATCATAATGTCGTTGCTTCGTTTGATGAATGCTGTCATTTCTTCCGGATTCAGCGGTTTATTGGAGAGCATTGCCAGATCATAGAGCTGCTGGCAAATGATCGTTGTGTTTTCTCCGTCTTTATGGTTTTCAATATACTGTACAAGTGGGTGGTTTGCATTCAGTACAAGTGTTGTATCTGTCCCAAACATAGATGGATCCATACCTGTCATACCGTACATTTTCATCATTTCCTGCATTCTTCTGGATTCTTCGGAGAGTACCATCATGGATGCCACATTTTCGTCTTTGAGTTTTTCGATCTTGACATTCAGCTTATCGTTTGCGAGTGCTTTTTTCACGATTTCCGCAATTTCGCCGGAGCGTTTTTCAAAGGCTTCTTTTTCGTCTTCCTGCACTTCTTCTTTGAACTGATCTGTTACTTCTGCGTCAATTCTCTGGAAGTGGATATGCTGATTTCTCTGTTCTAACTGTGTGATGAACGGAGAATCGATATTGTGGGAGAGAATGACTGCATCCAGTCCCTGACTTTTGAACATGTTGATGTACTGGCTCTGCTGCTGTTCGTCTGTCACGTAATAGATTGTCTTCTTTTCCGGTTCTTTTGCTTCTTCTTTTGTATCCTCATTCTTTTCTTCTGTCTCTTCCGGTGCTTCTCCGATGAGTTCTTTCATCGTAAGGTATTTATGGTCAAGATTTTTAAAGAGGATGGAGTCCATCATTTTATCGCAGAATTTCTGATCTTTGAGACATCCGAATTTGACGAACGGGCTGATATCATCCCAGTATTTTTCATAGTTCTCAAGATCTGTATTACACATTCCAGTCAGCTTATCTGCCACTTTCTTGGAAATATATTCTGCCACTTTGTTTACGAAGCCGTCATTTTGAAGTGCACTTCTTGACACATTCAGCGGCAGATCCGGGCAGTCGATAACACCTTTGAGGAGCATCAGGTATTCCGGAATGATCTCTTTGATGTTGTCCGCGATGAATACCTGATTGTTGTACAGTTTTATCGTTCCTTCGATAGAGTCGTATTCCGTGTTGATCTTCGGGAAGTAGAGGATTCCTTTCAGATTGAACGGGTAATCCATGTTCAGGTGAATCCAGAACAACGGTTCTTTGTAATCGAGGAATACTTTTCTGTAAAATTCGATATAGTCCTCTTTTTTGCATTCGTTCGGATGTTTCGCCCAAAGCGGATGGATATCATTGATCGGAACCGGACGTTTTTCTATCTTTACTTTGTCCTGTGCCGGGGAAATTTCTACCATTTCTTTTTCGCCGTTGTCCTTTTCCCGTTCTTCCATCTTTGCATCTTCGTGGATATGTTCCACGACAATATCGGTATCTCTCAGATCTTTTTCATCGATCGTCTCATACTCTTTTTCTGCGTTTTCTTTTGCCAGATAGATTTCCACCGGCATGAAGGAACAGTATTTTTCGAGTACTTCCCGAGCGCGGTATTCATTGGCAAATGCGAGACTGTCTTCATTCAGGAAGAGTGTGATCTCTGTTCCGATCTCTTCTTTGTTCCCGGTCTGCATCTCATAGTCTGTTCCGCCTTCGCTTACCCAGTGTACCGGCTCAGCGCCTTCTTTGTAAGACAGAGTGTCGATATGCACTTCGTCTGCCACCATAAAGGCAGAGTAAAATCCAAGTCCGAAATGTCCGATCATATCGTCTTCCGTCGTCTTGTCTTTGTACTTTTCCAGGAACTGGGTTGCTCCGGAAAATGCGATCTGTGTAATGTACTCTTCCACTTCATCGGCTGTCATACCAATCCCGTTATCAATAAATTTCAGTGTCTTTTCTTCCGGATTTACAAGTACATGGATCTCTGGTTTATAATCTGCCGCCAGACTGTATTCTCCCATCATATCCAGCTTTCTGATTTTTGTGATGGCATCGCATCCGTTGGAAATCAGCTCACGGAAAAAGATATCGTGATCAGAATAGACCCACTTTTTGATGATCGGAAAAATATTTTCACTGCTGATGGAAAGGCTTCCTTTTTTTACTGACATATCTATCACTCCTTAAAAATTTTTTACTTTTTGACATCTAACAGTAATCTTAATACCGGGATTTAAAAAAGTCAATAGAAAATTAGCACTCTTTCAAAAAGAGTGCTAACAATCCAACCTATTCAACACTTTTCATCGACTCAACCATATCGATCTTCTTCAGCTTATAGTACATTACCCAGTTTACAAACAGTGAGAATGCCACTGTAAAGAGTGCACTGTACAGATAGCTCTGCCAGTTGATGACTCTGCCGAACATGACAACATCTACTTCCACTGTCGTTATGACAAACCGGTGCAGGATCCATCCGAGTCCCATCCCAATGAGGATACTCAGGAAGGTCAGCAGGATATTTTCCCTGTAGACATAGGAACTTACTTCGTTGTCGTAAAATCCCAGTACTTTCAGCGTAGCCAGCTCTCTTCTTCTTTCTGTGATATTGATGTTATTCAAGTTGTAGAGAACAACGAAGGCAAGCATTCCAGCTGATATGATCAGCACGACGATGACAAGATTCAGACTTTTAAGCATTGTGTTCAGCTGATCTTCTATACTGTTTGTATAGGTCACATTCATGACGCCGTCCTGCTTTAATATTTTTTCCCCAGTCTGATCGAGTTTCTTCTGAGAATTATCTTTCAGATCAAAAAGAAGCGTGTTATACTCCGGGACAGCTCCGTACACTTCTTCGTAAAGGTTCTCTGTCATGTAGACATAATGTTCCATATAGTTTTCACAGATGTCTGTCACAGTAACTTCCTTCTTTTCTTCTCCTTCGGCTCCCAGATAAATCTTGTCGCCTTTTTTCACATCCAATGTTTTTGCCATCTTTTCAGTAAGGATAACGCCATCATCTGTAAGCTCATAGGTCTCCTGGCTCTTTCTGTCACGAAATACAAGGAACCGGCTGATGTCATCTTTATCTCTTACAATGCATTGATAAACACTTTCTGCATCTCCCTGATCATTGGCTGATACCTGGACACGCCTCATATCCGCTTCTGCATATCCATCTACGTTTTTCATATCCGAAAGCAGTTCCTTCGTATCTGCTTTTTCCTGATCTGTTATTGTATCGCTGAGATAAACCATACCGTCATACACCTGAAGCTCCTGATACTGGAGCGTTCCGATGCACATGATAGAATCTTTTAATCCAAAACCGACTACCATCAGTGCCATACATCCCCCGATTCCTGCCAGGGTCATGAATAGCCGTTTCTTATATCGGAACAGATTGCGAATAGTGGATTTCCAGATAAAACTCAAATGCTTCCATATAAATCCAATCCTCTCCAGAAGGATCCGTTTTCCTTCTTTTGGAGAAGGCGGCCGCATCAATTCTGCCGGCTGTGCTGCAAGCGCTTTGTAGCATGCATACAGCGTGGCAAGCAATGTGCATGCCAGCGCGGCTGCCGTCGCCATAGCAGCATAACTCCACTGATATGGGATCACGATATGCGGAAGATGTGTGTACATGATCCGGTAAGAATAAATGATGATGTACGGCAGTGCTTTCTCGCCTACAAGCACACCGAGGACACTGCCTCCCAGTGTAGCAAGCAATGCATAGAGCAAATATTTTCCCGCAATGGATTTCTTTCCATAGCCAAGCGCCTTCAAAGTCCCGATCTGCCCTCGTTCCTCCTCAACCATACGGGTCATCGTCGTCAAACTTATGAGTGCCGCCACGAGGAAAAAAAGTTCCGGAAATACTTCTCCGATAGCCCGCATTCGGTCTGCATTCTCTCCGTAGCTTGTATACTCGGTAAGGATATCCCGATCACTTACATACCATGTCGGCAGGCCTATCTCGTCCAACTCAGCCCTGGCATCCGCAATCTTTTGCTCCGCTTCCTTGAATTGTTCTTCAGCTTCTCTCTTTTGCTTTTCGTACTCTTCTTTTCCTTCCGCCAATTCTTTTTCTCCGGAGAGGATCGCCTGCTGTGCCTCACTCAACTGGTTTTCTTTTTCGGCAAGAAGGTTTTCTGCTTCTGAAAGGAGCTTTTCGCCTGAAATGATCTGATTTTCCGCATCCATAAGCTGTGTCTCGGCAGACTGAAGCTTGGCTTCAGCTTCCTGGATCTGGGCTTCCCCCATGGCAAATCCCTTCTCTGCCTCTTCTTTTGCATCCAATAACGCCTGCTTTCCGGCGTTTAGCTTTTCTATTCCCGCTTGATACTGTACTTTTGCATCTGCAAGCTGTTCTTTTTTTTCGGCAAGCATCCGCTCTGATGACTCCAAAGTTTTTTCCATCTCTGCAAGCTTTGCTTCCTGGATATTCAGCTCCTCTTCTTTCTCTTTTAACTGAGTTTTTGCCTCTTCTATCTGCTGCCTTGCGTCCTGAAGTTTTTCATCTCCTTCTTTCCACTGTTTCTTCAAATCCTCAAGAACAGGTGTCAATATATCTGAAAGATCCGGATTTTCCTCAATCTGCCGTTCCATTTCTTCGATCTGTCTGGAAAGCTCATCGAGCTTCTCCTGACCTTCCTGAATTTCCTGCTCTTTTTCCGCTATTTCTGCTTCCGCTTTTTCTTTCTCCTTAAGGAAAATCTCCTTTGCCGCATTCAGTTTTTCTTTGCCTTCTTCCAGGGATTTTCTTGCTTCTTCCAGTTTTGGCTCCTGTTTTGCAATCTCCGCTTCTCCGCTTTCAATCAGTTCTGCCGTCTGGGCAAGTTTCTCCTCATTTTCTTTTAGTATGGCCTCCTGTCGGTCAAACTCGTCGTAAGCGGCGTCCCGTTTGGCTTGAAAGCTTTTCCTTTGGGCGTCCAGCTCATCTTTCCCTGTCTGCAGCTCCCTCATACCTGACTCATACTGATCTTTTGCTTCCTGAAGTGTCCCTTTTCGGCTGTCGATCTCTTCCTTTCCAGATGCCAGCGCCTCCTGCCCGTCCACAACCTGTTGTCTGCCATCTGAAAGCTGTTTTTCACTGTCCGAGATTTTCTGTCCTGCTTCAGCGAGCTGTCTGTCAGCCTCTTCTCTGGCTTCCTGAAGCTCCTGCTCTGAATCTGAAATTTCGATGTCTGCCTCTTCTCGAATCTGTGAAAGTCTTTCCTCGCATCGGGCATCCGCGATATCTTCCACACGTTCTTTTACTTCTTTGACTCGCTCGTCGTAACCGTCGGTATAAGCAGTCTCCTCCCTGGCTCCCTCTACCAACAGATATGCTTCCGTGTACACATCCATGGAAAATGCATCCGGAAGGACAACTGCAAATCCGGCAATTTCTCCATTTCCGATCAAAGAACTGCCCCTCTCAAATGAAATATAACAGGAACTGCTTCCGGCGCCGACGATTTCATATTCCTCCGAGGCAAGGCTGTCCGTGATCTCATCTGCTGTACCAGAAGAAAAACGGATCTTATCCCCAATCTGATACCCGGATGACTCCATGAAATCCTCATCCAGAAGGATCTCATCAACCGTTTCCGGCATCCGGCCCTTGGACACAGAAATGTCGTTGATGGTTGGAAGATCCGACTGAATATGTACAACTTTTTCATTTTGGCCAATTTTTGTGACGGCATCGACACTGTATCCCCCTTCGACCCGCTCCACTCCTTCGACCTTTGAAAGTGCCGTGATATCATCTTCGGTAAGTCCCATGGTACCCTGCACTTTCAGATCCATCATGTTTGTCTCATCGTAATACGTATCTCCCGAGATACGCATATCCGGCTCTGATGACCGTATCCCGGAAAAGAACGCCACGCCTAGCGCCACGATAAAGAAAATGGAGAAAAAGCGGCCTTTGCTTTTCCGGACTGCCATCCAAAACTCTTTTCTCAATGCCTTCTTCTTCATATCGTCACCACCATTACCACTCTATCGTCTCAACCGGCACCGGATGATCATTTTGGATGATCTTCGATACTTTTCCATTCTTGATATGTATGACTCGATCCGCCATCGGCGCGATGGCCGAATTGTGCGTGATCAAAATAACCGTCATCCCTTTTTCACGACACGTATCCTGCAAAAGCTTCAAAATCGCTTTCCCAGTGTTATAGTCAAGAGCTCCTGTAGGCTCATCACACAACAAAAGCTTAGGATTCTTGGCAAGGGCTCTGGCAATGGAAACTCTCTGCTGCTCGCCTCCTGAAAGCTGGGCCGGAAAATTTTTCATCCTCTTTTCCAAACCGACTTCGCGGAGAACTGTCTCTGCATCCAGCGGCTCCTTGCAAATCTGCAATGCCAGTTCTACATTTTCAAGCGCCGTAAGATTTGGTATCAGGTTATAGAACTGAAATACAAAGCCGATATCCTCCCTCCGATACCCGATCAGCTGCTTAGGTTTATATTTTGTAATATCCTCGCCATCAATCAGCACTTGTCCGCTCGTAGCCGTATCCATCCCACCAAGAATGTTCAAAACAGTTGTTTTTCCAGCGCCGCTTGGTCCTACAACGACTGCGAACTCTCCTTTTTCTATCTCAAAATCGATTCCGTCTGCGGCTCGTATCTCCACTTCCCCCATCTTGTAAATCTTTCGAACATCCTTTAATGTCACAAAGCTTTCCATAAGCCACACCTCAACTTTTGTCTTGCAGTAATTTCTTCTTATATTTATAATAACAGATAAGGGGTTGAAAAAACAGCCTTGAAGGAGGAATTTTTATGGGAACATTTTCGATTGAACATGCAAAGACTGACGTCGCTCTGGACAGGATCGCTGCACTTGCAAACGAAATCTGGCACGAACATTTTGTGCCTATCATCGGCCTTGAGCAAGTCAATTACATGGTCGGCAAATTTCAGTCTTACCCGGCTCTAAAAGACCAGGCAAAGGACGGCTATGAATACTATCAGATTTTTTCAGACGGGGTGTTTGCTGGATATATGGGCATCCATCCGGAAGAAAATTCTGTATTTCTGAGCAAGCTTTATCTTCACAAGGACTACCGCGGACAGGGTCTTGCCTCACAGACGACTGCATTCCTAAAAGAGATGTGCCGTAAACGCGGATGGAAAAAAATCTGGCTAACGTGCAATAAAAATAACGAAAACACGCTGGCCGTGTACCATCATCTCGGATTCGAAAATGTCCGTTCAGAAGTTACAGATATCGGAAATGGCTTCGTCATGGACGATTATATTTTGGAGCTCACTGTGGACTAAGAGACGATGATCCAAAAATCATTCAGAAAGGGAGATACATATGGAAACACAGAAATCAAAGGTATACTTTTCGGATCTCCGCGCCCTTCCGGGCACAAGCCTTCCGGAAAAATTAAAGAAACTCATCCGCCGCGCAGGAATCGGCGACATTGACTTTGACAAAAAGATGACAGCTATCAAGATTCACTTTGGAGAACCGGGAAATCTTTCCTTCCTAAGGCCAAACTGGGCCAAGGCCGTAGCGGATGTTGTAAAAGAACTTGGCGGAAAACCATTTCTCACGGACTGCAATACCCTCTATGTCGGACGCAGAAAAGACGCTCTGGAACATCTGGAAAGCGCTCTGGAAAATGGTTTCAGCCCGTTTTCCACAGGATGTCAGATCATTATCGGCGATGGTCTGAAAGGAACCGACGAGACTTACGTACCTGTCAAAGGCGGCGAACTCGTCACGGAAGCAAAGATTGGTACTGCCATCATGGATGCCGATATTTTCATCTCTTTGAATCATTTCAAGGGGCATGAGGCCACCGGATTTGGAGGTGCCCTGAAAAATATCGGAATGGGGTGCGGTTCCCGGGCCGGAAAGATGGAGATGCACAACAGCGGAAAACCAACGGTCGATCAGGAACGCTGCGTAGGATGCCGGACTTGTTCCAAAAACTGTGCTCACGGAGCCATCTCCTTTGACGAACACCGCAAGGCATCCATTGACCACACAAAATGTGTAGGATGCGGGCGCTGCCTTGGGTCCTGCAACTTTGACGCCATCTACAACGAAAACTCTTCCGCTGTCAAAGAGCTGGATATGAAAATCGCCGAATACTCCAAAGCAGTTTTGGACGGCCGCCCGAACTTCCACATCAATCTTGTCATCGACATCTCTCCGTACTGTGACTGTCACGGAGAAAATGACGTTCCGATCCTCCCGGATATCGGAATGTTTGCAAGTTTTGATCCGGTGGCACTCGATCAGGCCTGCGTGGATGCGTGCAACGCCCAGGAACCGATGCCTGGAAGTCTCCTTGATGACCGTATGCATGAAGAAGGATTCTGTGACCACCATGACCATTTCGTGAATACAACTCCAGACTCCGGCTGGGAATACTGCCTGGAGCATGCGGAAAAGATCGGTCTTGGCACACGCCAGTACGAACTGATCACAATATAGATATCAGACAAAAATCGATGCACCTGCCACAGACTGACGTCTGCACAAGTGCATCGATTTTTTCATTTTATGATCAAATATCAGTTTGTCTCGTTTTGTCCTACCTCAGCCAGCGATTTTACAAGCCCCGCAATTCCCTGGATCTCAGATGGAATGATGATCTTTGTAGCCTTGCCATCTGCAGCTTTCTCAAAAGCTTCCAGACTCTTCAGTGTAAGCACCGCTTCGTCTGCACCTGCTTCCCTGAGGAAACGAAGTCCGTCTGCATTGGCCTTCTGGACTTTCAGGATGGCCTCCGCCTCTCCTTCTGCCTCTTTTATCATCTTTTCTTTTTCCGCTTCGGCTCTCAAGATAGCTGCCTGTTTCTCTGCCTCTGCGTCCAGAATGGCAGATTCTTTGTGCCCTTCTGCCACAAGGATCGTGGATTTCTTTTCACCTTCCGCTCGAAGGATCGCCTCTCTCCTCTCACGCTCTGCCTTCATCTGTTTTTCCATGGCATCCCGGATCGCAGAAGGCGGAATGATATTCTTCAGTTCCACACGATTGACTTTGATCCCCCACGGATCGGTGGCCAGATCAAGCTCTGATCTCATCTTTGTGTTGATCGTTTCGCGGGATGTAAGCGTCTGATCCAGCTCCAGATCACCTATGATATTCCGAAGTGTCGTGGCTGTAAGATTCTCGATGGCCATGATCGGATTTGCCACTCCATAACAGAAAAGTTTCGGATCTGTGATCTGATAGAATACAACAGTGTCAATCTGCATCGTAACATTGTCTTTCGTGATAACCGCCTGAGGTTCGAAATCTACTACCTGTTCTTTCAAGTCGATGCGTCTTGCCACCCGCTCGATGATCGGAAGTTTAAAATGGATCCCAACTCCCCAGGTTGCCTGATATGCACCAAGCCTTTCGATGACGATCGCCTGCGCCTGATGGACGATCTTCACACAGGAAATCAGAATCAGAACAATAAGAACCAGCACGATAATCCCTAAAATTTTCATTGCCAACATTTACTTTTCCTCCTTTTCCCTTACGATCAGCTTTACGCCTTCTACCGCTTCTACAACGGCATTCTTTCCCTCCTCTATCTCTTTTTGATTGTCTGCGGATCTGGCCGTCCACTCCTGTCCGCCAAGCATTACCTTCCCTGTCTGTCCGGCATTGCTGATCCTAGCTGTGACACGGACTGTCTGTCCTATGGCACTTTCATAGTTGGTTTTTTCCGTCTTTTTATTGACGTATTTCAACGCCCATGGTCTTGTGAACACAAGAAGGACGATCGAAATCACAAGAAATCCTCCGATCTGCCAGCCCACCGAAAGCCCCGTAAAGGTAAGACCAAAAGCAGCTGCAGACCCCGCCGCAAACCAGATTGTCGTAAGTCCGACTGTGGCGATCTCAATGATCATCAGTACTACAAACAATGCAAGCCATACAATGCGCATTGTCTCCGGTGTCAGATTTGATAAAATTTCCATCCTCTTCCCTCCATAGCATGATTCTTTTCTGAATTTTGCACCATAAACTTCTTTATTTTCAGTTTACACTCTTTCTTTTTATTTTGCAAGCAGAATACTATGTCTTGACACTGTTTTTAATAATATATCTTTCTATTTACAATTTTCTGTATACCGTGATTATCATCGTCGCAAAGCATGCCGCTCCACCGATCAGATTCGATATCGGTTCGGCCAGAAACACTCCATTGACGCCAAGATTTCCAACCATTGGAAGGAAGAGTGTAAGCGGGATCACAATGATCGCTTTTCGAAGCAGAGAGAAAAATACTGCCTGCCTGGACTTTCCAAGTGCCACAAACGTAGACTGCCCTGCAAACTGCAGCGCCATCAGAAAAATTCCGAAGAAATAGATCCGGAAAGCAGGTACACCTGCCTTCAAAAGCTCCGGCTCATTATTAAAAAGATGAATAAAAACCTGAGGAAAGAAGAAAAGGGCTGCCCAGATGATGCACGTAAAAATGACACAGCTGATTCCCATGAAGCGGATGGCTTTTTTGACCCGTTTTGTCTCTCCAGCCCCGTAATTAAATCCAATAACCGGCTGTGCTCCGTTTGTCAGACCATTGACTGGCATCGTGATAATCTCCCGAACAGAGTTGATAACAGTCATCACTCCCACATACAGATCTCCTCCGTACCGTGACAGCATGGCATTGCACACGATCTGAACAGCTCCATTTGTTACCGACATCACAAAGCCGGAAAGACCCAGCCCGGTAATCTCCCTGATCAATTTCCCGTCCGGCCTCATGGCTTTTTTATTCAGTCGGAAAATCGCCCTTCTTCCTCTCAGAAATCCCAGCACATATAATGCTGATACTCCCTGGGATATGATAGTGGCGACAGCCGCCCCCTGTACACCCATGTGGAGCACGAAAATGAAAAGTGGATCCAAGACAAGATTCAATACTGCCCCCACCAGGACGGTAAGCATACCCATCTTGCCAAATCCCTGAGAATTGATAAAGTTGTTCATCCCGAGGCTTACCATGACGAACAAAGTCCCCGCCAGGTAAACAGACAGATAAGCATTGGCATACGGATAGGTCACATCACTGGCACCGAAAAGATAAAGCATCGGCTCCTTAAACAGGTAAGAAACTGCCATCAGGATACCACCGGAAACCAAAAGCATTGTAAAAGCATTCCCCATGATCTTCTCCGCCCTTACCGTATCCCCGGCTCCTCTTGCGATGGAACACAGCGGAGCACCTCCCATCCCGAACAGGTTGGCAAACGCTGTGATCATCGTAATAACAGGAAGTGCCAGCCCGATTCCGGTAAGCGCTTCCGTGGAAGCATGGGGAATATGCCCGATATAGATACGGTCTACCACATTGTAAAGGACATTGACCAGCTGGGCCACCGTCATGGGCACCGCCAGATTCATGATATTTTTTGCTACGCTTCCTTTACTGAAATCATTTATATTTTCCACATTTTTCGCCTCTTTTATTCTTTTCTGCACAGTCTGCGCATCTTGTCGTACACATCGCCATTGTGCTCCTCATCTGTCATCGTAATGATAATGTCCCCGGTCATGATCCGTGTCCGGCCCTTCGGGATCAGCTCCTTCTCGCCTCGCTTTACCGCCACCAACAGGCAGTGTTCTGGCCACAGGATGTCCCGGATCTGTTTTCCGGAAACGGCGGAATCCTCCGTCACTGCATAGTAATCCAGCACTTTCTCTCCGCCGTCTTTCTCTGTTTCCACGTGCATCCCCTCTAAAATCCGCTCCAGAAGACTCTCGTAGATCGGTTCCGATTTCAGAAGCATAGCCGTAAGATACGATACAATCGTGACAACAGAAAGAGACAGCATCTGGCTTAGGGATCCTGTCAGCTCAAAGATCAGAATGATTCCTGTCATCGGCGCACGGACAACCGCTGTGAAATAACCGGCCATAGACAGAAGGACAAAATTGTTGATGAAGATTTCCGGAATTCCAAACAAATCTGTACAGACATAACCGAAAATGCATCCCACAAATGCCCCCAACACAAGCATCGGAAAGAAAATACCTCCAGGAACTCCTGCTCCGAAACTGACTGCAGAGAACAAAAACCTCAATATAAAAAGCATCAGCAATGTTCCAAACACCATCTTCTCATGAGTCATCTGATCGATCAGACTGTGTCCGTTCCCAAGAATTTCCGGCACAGTAAATCCCAGGATACCTGCTATCCCAAACGGCACCATAACCTTAGATATCGTACCCGGAAATGGGATTTTTTTATAAATACCCTGTACTTTCAATGTAAACCAGTTGTAAAACACTCCCATCACGCCAAGGATAATCCCGAGAGCGATCAGGAAAATATAATATTTCTGCGGCAAATTCGTGGCGATCTCAAATTCAAATACCGGCTTCATTCCAAGGGCCTGGGACGTGATATAATCCGCCGCTACAGAAGCCGTCATGGCGGAGATAAACACTGCCGCCGAAAAATTTTTGTGGATTTCTTCCATCGCAAACATCACACCTGCCAATGGTGCTTGAAAAGCGGCCGCCATCCCTGCGCTGGCGCCGCACGTGAGGAGAAACTTCTCCTCCGTCTTCCCGCGTTTCAAAAATCGCGAAATTCCTTTTCCCATCATAGCCCCAAGCTGGATAGACGGACCTTCTCTCCCTAGGGCAAGCCCCGCCTGGAGACATAGGAAACCACCTGCAAACTTGGCCGGAATGATCTTGTACCATTTCTGACTGAGTTTTCCGGTCATCTCTCCCTCCAGCTGAGGTATCCCACTGCCGGATATCATCGGCTCCCATTTTACGAGAAGTCCTACAATCACGGCCATGCAGAAAAGAACTGCAAACCATCCGGCTATCCGGGACGGATGCCCTTTGGCATAAGAAAGGATCTGATTCATCCATCCGGACGCATAGGTCAAGCTAATGCGATACAAAAGAACGAGAAAGCCCGCGAAAATCCCTACCAGAAGTCCTTCGCCGATCATGATGAGCGGAAAATCCGACGCACGTTTTATTGTCTCTGATGTGTTATGTTTTTTCATTATCTATACCACCTGTCTTCTGTTTCCTATGTTTCATTATATCATCATACTGTCTATGTACAAGAGTCAACACACTTCAAACCATGTGATTCGGTCACTTTCAGCCCAAAATGTCCGAAGCGCACAAAAAAACCACAAAGTCCATTTTTTAGGACTTTGTGGTTTTCACAAATATCGGAGTGACAGGATTCGAACCTGCGGCCTCTACGTCCCGAACGTAGCGCTCTACCAAGCTGAGCCACACTCCGAAAGCTACGGATAGAGGACTCGAACCTCTACTAACAGAGTCAGAGTCTGCTGTGCTGCCATTACACCAATCCGCATCAGTATCTTCCTCTAATTGAGAGCTTTCAGGTATTCCCTGATTTGATTTTTACAAATCTGCGCAAAAAAATATACCAGACGCAACATTCTTCCAACTTTGCCGGTAATCGGAGTGACAGGATTCGAACCTGCGGCCTCTACGTCCCGAACGTAGCGCTCTACCAAGCTGAGCCACACTCCGAAAACTACGGATAGAGGACTCGAACCTCTACTAACAGAGTCAGAGTCTGCTGTGCTGCCATTACACCAATCCGCATCAGATTTGTCTGTCCGCTCATCAGCGAACAAGAATATTATATCAAAAAAAAAAGAAATGTCAACACTTTTTTTCATTTTTTTGTCATAACATGACACACAAGTTTTCCCTTGATCTGATCTTTTCTTTGAGGAAAAATCCGGCCGGTTTCCTGCCAATTCATGGCAGTTTCCCGGCCAGGTTTCTATATGCCCTGTGCAGAAAGGAGAGACATCTATTTTATAGACTCTTGATTCTCTCTACTGCTTTCGCTGTATTTTCGTATGTTCCAAACGCGGTAAGTCGGAAATATCCTTCTCCGCTTGGTCCGAATCCGGACCCCGGAGTGCCTACCACACCAGCGTTTTCCAGCAGGTAATCAAAGAAATCCCAGGACGTCATCGCATCCGGCGTTTTCATCCATACATAAGGAGAGTTGACTCCTCCATATACGGTATATCCGGCTGCTTTCAGGCCATCGTAGATCGTCTTTGCATTTCTCATATAATATGCGATCTGATCCTTGAGCTGTGCTTTCCCTTCTTCTGAGTAAACCGCAAGTCCCGCTTTCTGTACGATGTACGGCGCCCCGTTGTATTTCGTACCGTGGCGTCTTGCCCACAGAGAGTGAAGCATCACGCCGTTGCATTTTAAATCTTTCGGGATGACGGTGGCTCCGAGACGTACCCCCGTAAACCCTGCATTTTTGGAGAAGCTTCTAAGCTCAATGGCGCAGGTCCTTGCCCCTTCACACTCGAAAATCGTGTGCGGTACATTTTCTTCGGAAATGTATGCTTCATAAGCAGCATCGTAAATGATGACAGATCCGTTCTTATTGGCATAGTCCACCCAAACCTGGAGTTGATCTTTTGTGATGGCAGATCCGGTTGGATTGTTCGGGAAGCAGAGATAGATCAGATCCGGTACTTCTTTTGGAAGTTCCGGCACAAAATCGTTTTCTGCTGTACAAGGCATGTAGATCACATCACTCCACACTTCTTTTTCCGGATCATACGTACCTGTACGTCCAGCCATCACATTCGTATCCACATAGACCGGATAGACCGGATCGCAGACTGCGATCTTGTTATCCTGTGCAAAAATTTCCTGGATATTTCCGGAATCCCCTTTTGCACCGTCTGAGATGAAGATCTCTTCTGGTTTGATATCGCATCCTCTTGCTTCATAATCATTTTTTGCCATAGCACTTCTGAGGAATTCATATCCAAGATCCGGTGCATATCCATGGAACGTCTCCGCATGTGCCATCTCATCCACTGCACCGTGAAGCGCCTCGATGATAGCCGGAGCAAGAGGCTGTGTCACATCTCCGATTCCAAGGCGGATGATCGATTTGTCCGGATTTGCTTCCGTATGTGCCGCCACCTTTTTAGCGATATTGGAAAACAGATAACTTCCCGGAAGTTTCAAATAATTTTCATTGATTTTAAACATCTCTATGACCCCTTCTCTTTATTTCTTTAATGTGTTAAATTCCATACTGCGGTAATGATAACACATTTTCCGAAACACGTAAAGAGTCTTTTCAGTATTTGTCGGTATAGTCCCCTTTACAGATGATGCGGCTTGTTCCTTCCAGATACATAAGTCCGCTTCCTGTTTTCCATTCTGTACTGAGGATTCCTCCGGGCATTTCAATCTTCATTCTTCTTTTCCCACGCCCGGTCACTGCCGCCGCGGCCGCAGCCGCACAAGCTCCCGTCCCACAGGACAGCGTCTCGCCGCTCCCCCGCTCCCAAACACGCATCTTCATGCCGTATTCAGATGTCATCCTTACAAGTTCTGCATTGATTCCGCCCCGAAAAGCCGAATATTCCGAAATCTCTCTTGCATATTCCATCTTCCATTGCCGGAAACTTCCGGCATCCGGCGGAAGGAAAATGACTGCATGAGGATTTCCCATAGACACGAGAACCACCTCCGTCTTTCTCCCGCGGATCGATACAGCAAAGTGTTTCTCCCGTATATCCGGCACGCCCATACAGACTCTGACCCGGAAGTTCTTATCATCCGGATAGAGCCACAGCTTTTTTATCCCGCTGTCTGTCTCGATCTCCAACTCTTTTTTCTCCGTTTTTCCATTCTGATACACATATTGTCCAAGGCATCGGATCCCATTCCCGCACATCGTCCCCCTGGATCCGTCGGCATTATACATTTCCATCCGAAAGTCCGCCCGGTCTGACGGGCAGATGAGGATCAATCCGTCTGCCCCAACTCCATAGTGGCGGTCACTGATCCTTCTGGCAAGCGCGGAAGGATTTCGGATCTTTTCTTTCTCACTATCAACATAGATATAGTCATTTCCGCATCCTTGCATCTTTGTAAAATTCATAGGCCATCACTGTTCCATCCATTTTCTGCATTTTATGAGATCTTTTTTCTCTTTATGTCACTTTGCGAACAGCCTTTCGCACAGTCCTTGGATCTGTCTGCCTGTCACGTCGAGATGATACGGCTCGTTATAAAGAATCTTTGATAAGGGGACGAGCTGATAGCCTTCTTTTTGAAGTCCCTGTATCAGTTTGGGCAGTGCTTCAGGTGTATATTTTGCCTCGCTGTTCAGGCGTATGACGGCTCCGTTTTTGAGTTCCGGATCTTCCAGGACGGTCGCTGCTACCGCCTCCGCCCCGTAGTCTTTCCAGTCCATTGAGTCTACAGACCAGCAGACAGTCTGATATCCAAGCTCCCTGGCAGTCCGGATCAGACTTTCTCCATATCGCCCGTACGGAGGGCGGAAAAGAGACATCTTTACCCCAATCTCTTCTTCTACTGTCCTGTGTGCCGATCGTATCTCCTCTTCCTGCTCTTTTTGCATCATCCGTGACATATTTTGATGGGTTTCCCCCAAATTTCCCAAGTCATGTCCTTCTTCCACAATTCTCTTCATCGTATCCGGATAGAGCCTCGCCCACTCTCCTGTCACAAAAAAAGAAGCCTTCACCTGACAATCTTTCAGGATGTCCAGCACTTTCTTTGTCCCTTCTTCATCCCACGCAGCTTCAAATGTAAGAACCGCCTTCTTTTCCTCCGTCTCCACAGAACAGACCGGCATCTCCGTTCCATTTACACTGTTTCCCACACTCGTATATTCCATGGTATACCAGACAACGCCAGACAGCACGAGCACTGTCGTAAAACCAAAAAGAAGTATCTGCTTACCTTTTCCTCTCCTTTTCCCCATAAAAAAACCTCCGGACATCTATGGTTATTCCCATATATATGTCCGAAGGTTTGTCTGTTTTACCAGATTCCAAGTACACGCTGCATCAGAAGGCTTACCGCTGTGATCCCCACCCAACAGCAAAATCCCATAAAGATTGGCTTCCCGCCCGTCTTTACAAGCTTTACGATATTCGTGTTAAATCCGATGGCCGCCATAGCCATGACAATGAAGAACTTGCTCAGTTCTTTGATGGGAGCAGTCACGGAAACCGGAAGTGAGAACACCGTTGTGATGACAGATGCCAGCACGAAAAACAGAATAAAAAACGGAAAAATTTTTCCGATTTTAAAGCTTCCTCCCGCTTCTTTCCCTTCCTTGCGCGCTTTTTGCATCTGCCAGACAGACAGAACAAGTGTGATTGGTATGATTGCCAATGTCCTTGTAAGCTTGACGATCGTGGCGGAATCCAGCGTGCTGCTTCCATGGATGCCATCCCAAGCTGCAGCTGCCGCCGTGACGGAAGAAGTATCATTTACCGCAGTCCCGGCAAAAAGCCCGAACCCTTCGTTTGACAGGCCGATGATCCCTCCAAGTGTCGGAAAGATCAGCGCCGCGATAACATTAAAAAGAAAAATGACGGAGATCGACTGAGCAATCTCTTCATCATCCGCATCGATGACCGGAGCTGTAGCTGCGATGGCAGATCCACCGCAGATACTGGAGCCCACGCCAACGAGAGTTGCCGTCTTGGACGGGATGTTCAGCACTTTGCAAAGAACAAATGCGATCAGAAGCGATGTGGAAATTGTTGCGACGATAACAGGAAGCGATTGCCTTCCTTTCGCAAGGATATCTGTCAAATTCATCCCGAATCCAAGCAAAATGACTGCATATTGAAGAATCTTTTTTGATGTATATTTTATTCCCGGCTGCAAAGAATCATTTTTTTTCACGATCAGCGCAAGACACATACCGATGAGAATCGCAAACACCGGACCGCCGATCACTTCAAATTTCTTTCCAAGCCAGGCCGCCGGTATCGCGATGACGAGACAAAACAGCAGACCTTTGTAGTTTTCCTGTATTGATTTCATTTTCTTTCCTCTTTCTTTCCCTATTTTTTCCTTTTTCGCTCGTTATCATACCAAATTATTATAATTAAATAAA
>NZ_VIRV01000010.1 GCF_019754295.1 Sellimonas caecigallum
ATTCCGGGTATACGAGACGTTCTTCGGAGATCACATTTAAAACTTGATCCAAATATTTGGATGCAAGATATTTAGCCATCGGAAGATTGATATCCAGATAATTTCCGCAGTCTCTTGCAGTAGCACCCGGAACATCCCCCTCATATCCGGCAATAAACTCATACATTTCTTTTACGAGCGGTATGATATCAGCGGATTCAAAATCTCCAGCCAGAACCAAGTAGAAACCGGTTCTGCATCCCATTGGCCCAAAATAGATGGTCCGTGTTCCATAATCCTCATGGTTGCGGAGAAAAGTGGCGCCGAGGTGCTCGATGGCATGTATTTCCGCTGTGTTCATGACAGGTTCGTAATTTGGACGTGTCATGCGCAGATCGAAAGTCGTGATGACAGTTCCGTTCACATGGTCTTTTCTTGAGACATACACTCCTGGTAGCAATTTCAAGTGGTTTATCGTAAAACTAGCGATCTTTTCCATTTTTAACCTCCTGTGTTCTTTGTAGACATATCCGAAGGACAGAGCGCAAATTCTCCGGCTGCGGACACTAACCAAAGTATACATGGATTTCCCGAAAAGAGCAAGGTTATACTGAAATCTGCATAAAGATATGATATACTGGTACACAGCGAAAAGGAGGAAGAGACCATGAAAATATATTTTATCCGTCACGGAGAGACAGACTGGAATAAAGTGCGAAAACTGCAGGGGAAATCTGACATTCCTCTGAATGCCTTCGGGATACATCTTGCAGAGGAGACAGGGAAAGGGCTCAAGGGAATCCAATTTGATGCAGCATACACAAGTCCGCTAACTCGGGCAAAAGAGACGGCACGCCTCGTTTTGGGGGACCGGAAAGTTACGCTTATTGAAGATGAGAGACTGGAAGAGATGGGATTTGGAATCTATGAGGGACTATGCTGTAAAGAAGATCATTTGGAAATTCCGGATCCGGAGTTTTTGAATTTCTTTCACGCACCGGAAAAATACCATGCGCCAGAAGGAGGGGAAACTTTTGCAGAACTGCTACGACGAACCGGCGATTTCCTGGAGAGTTTGAAAAAAGAAGAGTTTGAGGCCAAACAGACAATTCTTGTGTCCACACACGGAGCAGCACTCTGCGCTATCCTTTCCCATATCAAAGGACATACGCTCTCTCAGTTCTGGGGAAACGGTGTTCAGAAAAATTGTGCTGTCACAATCGCAGTTTTGGAAAATGGGGAATACAGAATTGAAGAAGAGGGAATTACATATTATCAAGATGAAGTAAAACCATGGTAACAAAAACAGGCGCTGCACGAAAAACACGTGCGACGCCTGTTTTGATCAAGAATATTTCAAATGAAAAATTAATCGTCTGCCTCTTCTTCAGCTGTTGTAGCGTATGTCTGGCGCTTCCTTGCCATCTCATCGCTCTCCAGGTATTCATCGTAAGTTGTGATCTTATCGATCATCTGTCCGTTCGGCATAATTTCCATGATGCGGTTTGCGGTCGTCTGAACGATCTGATGGTCTCTGGATGAGAAGAGGATTACACCTGGGAATTTGATCATTCCGTTATTCAGTGCTGTGATGGATTCCATGTCCAGGTGGTTGGTCGGTTCATCAAAAAGAAGGACGTTTGCGCCGGAGATCATCATCTTGGAAAGAAGACATCTTACTTTTTCTCCTCCTGAGAGTACATTGACTCTTTTGACGCCGTCTTCGCCGCCAAATAACATACGGCCAAGGAAACCGCGCACATATGTCACATCTTTTTCTTCAGAATACTGAGTGAGCCATTCTGTGATCGTGTAGTCACTGTCAAACTCTTTTCCACTGTCTTTCGGGAAATATGCCTGACTTGTGGTAATTCCCCATTTGTATGTCCCTTCATCCGGTTCCATTTCTCCTGCAAGGATCTGGAAGAGGGTCGTCTTTGCAAGCTCGTTGCTTCCAACGAAAGCGACTTTGTCATCGTGATTGATGGTAAAGCTCAGGTTGTCCAGAACC
Organism: Sellimonas caecigallum; assembly: GCF_019754295.1. Lineage (GTDB taxonomy): Bacteria > Bacillota > Clostridia > Lachnospirales > Lachnospiraceae > Sellimonas > Sellimonas caecigallum. Next base: position 1,991 of record NZ_VIRV01000010.1, read on the forward strand.
TTTACTCCATCTATCGTCTTGGAGAGCCCTTCCACAGTCAGCACTTCGTTTCCGATCTCGCGGTTTGGACGGAAATCAATGTATGGATATTTTCGGCTTGACGGGCGGATCTCATCCAACTGGATTTTCTCCAGCGCCTTTTTTCGGGATGTCGCCTGTTTGGATTTGGAAGCATTTGCGCTGAAACGGGAGATAAACTCCTTCAATTCTTTGATCTTTTCTTCTTTTTTCTTGTTTGCCTCTTTCATCTGACGGATCAGAAGCTGACTGGATTCATACCAGAAATCATAATTTCCGGCATAAAGCTGGATTTTACCGTAATCGATGTCTGCGATCTGTGTGCAGACTTTGTTCAGGAAATAACGGTCGTGGGATACTACAATGACTGTGTTGTTAAAATTGATCAGGAATTCTTCCAGCCACGCGATAGCATCCAGGTCCAGGTGGTTGGTCGGCTCATCCAGCAACAGGATATCTGGATTACCAAAAAGAGCCTGAGCGAGAAGTACCTTGACTTTCTCGGCACCTGTGAGATTTTTCATGTACTGGTAATGAAGGTCTGTCTCTATTCCAAGGCCGTTCAGAAGGTTGGCCGCATCGGATTCTGCCTCCCAGCCGTTCATAGTGGCAAATTCCCCTTCGAGCTCGCTTGCCTTCATACCATCTTCATCGGTAAAGTCTTCCTTGGCATAAAGCGCTTCCTTTTCTTTCATGATTTCATAAAGGCGCGCATTTCCCATGATGACAGTGTCAAGCACCATGTATTCGTCATATTTAAAATGATCCTGCTGAAGGAAAGACAACCGTTCCCCCGGTGTGATGATGACTTCTCCGTTAGTCGGTTCAAGCTGCCCGGACAAAATCTTCAGGAAGGTGGATTTTCCGGCACCGTTTGCACCGATCAGGCCATAGCAATTGCCTTCCGTAAATTTGATCGTCACATCTTCGAAAAGAGCCTTCTTCCCAACGCGGAGGGTAACATTGTTTGTACTGATCATGTCATTTCATCTCCTTTACTTTATTATTCCCGCAGACAAGAAGCGATGCAGAGATTCTGTTCGTCTGATACTGCGGGCAATGGAATTCATATTTTCTAATAAAGGGCAGATGCCCAACGCTTATCTTACCATGGAGATGCGGACGGTGCAAGGAGTTTTGGGAAGAATTTGGGGAAACTAAGTCTTCTTGCATGGAAAAACAGAAAATCCTGGTTGCCTTCCGAGAAGAGGAGGGTATAATATAGTGTAAAGGAGGGATGTGTGTATTATGGAACAAAACGACAAAACAAAACGACAACTGGTCCCTGCTGTACTTGTATTGGAAGGCGGCGCAACAAGGGGCGTCTTTTCATCTGGTGCACTGGATTTTCTGATGGAAAAAAATCTGTATGTGACAGATGTGATCGGAGTGTCAGCCGGTGCCTGCAATGCCGTCGATTATGTGTCGGAGCAGATTGGGCGTACAAGGGACTGCATGATTCACAAAGAAAAAGAACTGGATTATTATTTGGGAATCCGGAAAATGTTTAAAGAAAAAAGCATGCTGGATATGGACTTGATCTTTGACAAATATCCAAATGAATTGATTCCTTTTGATTACGATACGTATTTTGATTCGGATATCAACTGTGAGATTGTCACGACGAATTGCGAAACGGGAAAAGCAGAGTACATGACCGAAAGGAAAGACAGAGATCGTCTCATGAAAATCGGACGGGCATCCAGCAGTATGCCGTTGGCAGCCCCTATCGTGAGGATAGACGGGGTTCCATATCTGGACGGTGGTTTGGCCGATTCTGTTCCGATACAGCGGGCAATGAAAAAAGGACGCGAGAAGATCATCATCATCCTTACACGGAACGAAGGATACAGAAAGAAACAGCCTTCCATAGGGGAGGCAAAGATTTACCGTTCCGCTTATAAAAAGTACCCAAATCTTGTCAGGACTATTCTGAGAAGGCCGTATACGTACAACAGACAGATGGAGCAAATCGAAAAACTGGAAGAGGAAGGAAAAATCTTTGTCCTTCGGCCGAAGATCAAAGCAATATCCAGGCTGGAGAAAAATTACGACAGGCTGACATCTTTCTATGAACATGGATATGTCCGGATGAAGGATCAGTATAAGAAGCTGATGGATTATCTGGAAATGGAATAAGATGAGACGGGCAGATTCTTTTTCATCTACAGCAGGACATTTGGGGATGTCTCTGATGAAAAAGAGCCTGCCCGTCTTGCAGATCTTTTACAGTGTTTTGTAAGTAATCTCCTGAAGAAACAGCCCCTTTGGATCTGCCGGATCTGAGGCCTTTTTTGTTCCAGAAAAAATAGCATCTATATCGCTTACCGGGCGAAGTGAAAGACCGATATCCAGAAGAGTCGAGACAATGATCCTTGCCATATTGTGAAGAAAATCGCTGGCACAGATCGAAATTTGAAGCTCTGATGCATCTTCATAAATGTCGATATCAAACACTTCTTTCGGTGCGGCCTTTTTCTTCTTGGAGGAAGAAAATGCCTGGAAATTGTGCTTCCCTTTTAAAAGAGCGGCGGCTTCCCTCATACGATCTGTATCAGGGCGCTTAAAAGAGTGGTAAACATACTTTCGTTCAAATACATTTGGAACATCAGCTACGGAAATACGGTAAACATAAGTCCTGGATGCGGCGGTCATGGAAGAGTGAAAGCGCTCTGGCATGTCTTCCGCTTCAGTGACAGCGATATCTGTCGGAAGATAGTGGTTCAGATAGTTTTTTATTTCACGGAGTGAGAGTGATGCAGATGTGTGAAAGTTTACAGTCTGTGCGTAGGCATGAACCCCGCTTTCTGTTCTGGATCCACAGATCAGCTCCGGTTTTTCTCCAGTCATCTTGCAGATCACGTCGGAAAGTCTGCCGGAAATTGTGTTTGAGGAATCTTCATCCCCAAGGCGCTGCCATCCTTGATAACGGCTTCCATCGTATTCCAGGATGAGTTTTATATTTCTCATAATGAATATCTCCTTTTTCTTTTTTCTGCTGTGGCAGTGTGTCATGTATCATGATATAATAAATTGGCAGAAAAAGAAAGCAAAATATGGGGATGATAAGATGTCAGAAGAAAAAATGAAGAAAACCGTGGAAGATTCTCTCGTCGAGACAGTCCATATCGTACGTCCGACACACCTGAATTCGGCAGGGCGTCTTTTCGGGGGCGTGCTCATTCAGTGGATAGATGAGGTGGCGGGGATAGTAGCAAAGCGGCACAGTATGTCCAACGTTACAACAGCATCCATAGATAATCTGAAATTTATTCGCGGAGCTTATCAGGATGATATGGTAGTCATTCGAGGGAAACTTACCTACACTGGACGAACGTCCATGGAAATCCGTGTGGATACGTATATTGAAGATTTAAAAGGAATTCGCAAGCCGATTAACCGTGCATACTTTACGATGGTTGCTCTGGATGAAAACGATCGTCCAAAGCAGGTGCCAGAGCTGATCGTCCGGACAGAAGCGGAAAGAGCAGAGTGGGCCGGAGCCGAAAAAAGAAGAGAAAACCGGCTGATGCGAAAAGAGGAAGGATTTTAAGAGGAGCTAATTGCTCCTCTTTTTCCATGCCGCATTCACAAAAGCGACCATCTGATCAATCTGCGCTTTTTCCTCGCTGCTTTTCCCTTCTTTGAGCATCTGCAGAAGCAGCTCGATTTCTTCCTGAGAAAAACGGATTCCCTTTTTGTTCGCGCCGGTTATGATGGACATCATGATCGGTGCAAGAGATTTGCCGCTTTTCCCGCGGGTACGCTCAAATGCCATCCGGATCAGCTCCTGTTTGAGAGGATCCAGGTGCTTCATCTGGGGATGTTCCATCCACTTCATCCATTGCTCGTCTGTCTGGCTCATGCATTTCATCTCCTTCCGAAACCATTTCTTTATATATATCGAACATTTCCTGTTTATCAGGTGGCATCACGGACTTTAAAATTTCCGCTGGATCGCTGTTTTCCGACATGGACTGAAACATTTCCATCATACTCATGGCGGAAAAGACCATATCCAGATTCTCTGCCTCTTCTTCTTTCATGTACGGACGGATTTCCTGAAGCACATCTGTCGGAGAGATTTTTCCTGAGCAGGGGATAGACTGGCTGGAAACTTTCGCACATTTTCCAAAGTAGTCCCATGTATTCCGAAGTTCAGTGAATTTGATAAACACCGCAAAAGTGCGCTGCTGCCCGGCTGGAAGATAAGGGAGGATCAGCTTCATCATCTGAAGCTCCTCTGTTGTGACAAGCATATCAAAAGGTGTCATAGGAAACGGTTTTTTCTGATCCATCTTTCCCCTCCCCTCTGTCTGGTGTAGTGGCTCCCTTCTGAATATATATGTGTATAAAACCTAATTTATTCGCAAATCATATACTGATACTAGGGGAAAGAAAATCTGCGTATATTTAGAGAGAGGAGGCAGGCCAGATGGCGAGAAGACTGATTATAGATGGCAATGCGGTCTATGAACTGGACGAAGAGTGTATGTTGAAAAAAAGGGAAAGCGACATAAAAAGCCAGAAAAATGCAGGGCTATCCGCTTACGTAAACGAACAAGACGAACAAAAGGCCAGAAATCGTCAAGCGAAATAAAGTAGAGTGAATGGATCTGTTTCGATCAGACAGACAAATGAAATGTCCACAGTTCTGATCTGGAGCAGATCCATACATTTTTAAAAATGCAGTTTTCAAGATTAAAAAAAACTGTTATGATAAAATACAGCGAAGAAATAGAAAGAAGGATTATTATGACAAAAGTAGATATCGTATCCGGTTTTCTTGGAGCCGGAAAGACAACCTTTATCAAACAACTCTTGTCCGATGTATATCAGGGAGAAAAGATCGTTCTGATCGAAAACGAGTTCGGGGAGATTGGAATCGATAGAGGATTTCTGAAAGATGCAGGAGTGGAGATTACAGAAATGAATTCCGGCTGTATCTGCTGTACTCTCGTAGGAGATTTCAGCACCGCACTGAGAAAAGTCGTAGACGAGTACCATCCGGACCGTATCCTGATCGAACCATCCGGAGTTGGAAAGCTTTCGGATGTGGCAAAAGCCGTACGTGATGTAGAAAAGCATTGCGGCGTCTGCCTGAACGGACAGATTACGGTGGCAGACGGGAAAAAAGTAAAGATCTATATGAAGAATTTCGGAGAATTCTACAATAATCAGATCGAGCACGCATCCGTCATCGTTCTGAGCCGTACGCAGTCCATGACAGAAGAAAAACTGAAAGAAGCGGTCGCGATGATCCGTGAGAAGAATCCGGATGCATCCGTCATTACCACACCGTGGGACAAGCTTGATGGCGAAGTGATCAGGAAAGCTTTAGAACACCGTTCTGTCGCAGACCAGCTTTTGGAGGAAGAAGAACATCATTGCTGCCATCATCATGAAGAAGGCCATGATCATGGACACCATCATGACGAACACTGCAGCTGCGGACACCACCATGAGGAGCATCATCATCACGGGGAAGAGTGCGGCTGCGGGCACCATCATCACGAAGGCCACCACCATGCGGATGAAGTATTTACAAGTTGGGGAACCGAGACTGTGGAAAAATATGAAAAAGCAGAGCTTGAAAACTGGCTGGAAGAGATGGCAGATGAAAATAAATATGGCACAGTGCTGCGGGCAAAAGGAATCGTGGAAGGTACGGACGGACAGTGGCTGGAGTTCGACCTTGTACCAGGAGAATATGAGATTCGAAACGCGCGCCCTGATTACACGGGCAAAGTCTGTGTCATCGGTACGGATCTGAAGACAGATGAAATCAAAGGATTTTTGAGAGTATAGCAGGAGAACGCAGAATGGATACAGTAGTAGAACTTTTTACAGGTTTTCTTGACAGCGGAAAGACGACGCTGATCAAGGCAGCTCTAAACAGCCCGGATTTCCTGGACTATGAGACAACGCTTCTCCTTGTATGCGAAGAAGGGGAAGAGGAGTATGACGAGGATTATCTCTCAGACAACCATATCATTAAGATGGTTATCGATGAAGAAGAAAAACTGAATCCTTTTTTTCTGGAAGGCCTGGAACTGAATTATCGTCCCGATCATGTTATGATCGAGTTTAACGGGACATGGGATCTGAACAGAGTCCTGGAGATGCAGCTTCCGCCGGGATGGGAAATCGCATCGATACTGTCTACTGTCGACGCGGGGACCGCACAGATGTATCTGACCAATATGAGAAATCTGTTTCTCGCGCCCCTTCTGTCATCCGATCTTGTTATTGTGAACCGGACGGAAGATAATACAGATCGCGCCAAAATACGGAGGAGTATCAAAGTTATGAATCCTGGAGCCCAGATCGTATTTGAGCGGGAAGACGGAGAACCGGTAGAAAATACCGAAGAAGAACTGCCGTTTGACTTCCATGCGCCGGTCATTGAGGTGGATGAGATCGATTATGGAATCTGGTATTTGGATGCGATGGAACATCCGGAACACTACAAAAACAAAAAAATCAGATTTCTTGCACAGGTATACAAAAACCGCAGGTTGGGAGAACATACTTTTGTGCCGGGGCGGTTTGTGATGACGTGCTGCGCGGAGGATATTACCTTTCTTGGGTTCATTTGCAGAACAAGGGAAGATATTCCATATAAGAACAGGGATTGGATATATGTTACCGTAACGTTCCGATATGAATATGTGAAACAGTATAAAGATAAAGGACCGGTTCTTTATCTGGATGAGATGATACCGGCTAAAAAGCCGCAGAATGATGTGGTCACATTTGACTAAATTTACCGATGAAAAAGCCAGGGCGGGATGTTTTACCCCACCCTGGCTCTTTTTGTGCGGCCGGAAAGTTCTGTGAACTTCATGGCCGCATAAGAGAATTACGAAAAATGATGTGTCTGATTAGCAGCACATGTTGTCATTGCATCCGCATCCGTTGCCAAAACCGCCGCAGCAGCAAAGCAGAAGGATGATCCACAGACAGCTGTCATTGCATCCGCCAAAACCGCCGCTTCGTCCGTTGCCACCGCATCCGCCGCAGCAGCAGAGGAGAAGGATAATCCACAGACAGGAATTTCCTCCGAATCCGTTTGCAGAAGATTCACATCCGCATCCACAGTTTGTTGCACTTAAGTCACTCATGTTGTTGCCTCCATTGATTGTTATTTACAATGTTATACTATGTAGGAGGGCTTGGAAGTGTTTCCAGTTCCTAGAAAATTTTGAACCAGTGAAATTTATCGTTTAATCCCAACAGGAAAAGTGCAAGGATGATGACAGGAAGAATCCATGTGAAATACGGTTTCATCCATCTTTTGATTTTGAGACCTTTTCCGGTATTTGCTTCTTCCATGAAACGGTCAAATCCCCAGCCGTACCGTGTCACGCAGAAAAGAAGGTAGACGAGAGATCCAAGCGGCAGCAGGATATTGCTCACGATAAAATCTTCCAGATCCATGATCGTACTGCCTTTTCCAAACGGGGCAAAGGAGGACAAGACATTATAGCCAAGTACGCATGGAACCGATGCGGCCAGCAGAATAAAGAAATTGATGATGCTGGACTTCTTTCTGCTGCACCCGGTCATATCCATACCACAAGAAATGATATTCTCAAACACAGCCAAAACTGTGGAGAATGCCGCAAAGGACATAAAAATGAAGAACAGGCTTCCCCAAAGCCGACCAAGTGGCATGTGGTTGAAAATGTTCGGAAGCGTCAGGAAAATCAGGCTTGGACCGCTTCCAGCATCCACGCCGAAGGAAAAGCACGCAGGAAAAATAATGAGCCCGGATACGATGGCGACGAAAGTATCCAGAACTGCCACATTGACAGCTTCGCCAAAAAGTGCGCGTTCTTTCCCGATATAGCTTCCAAAGATGGCCATAGCACCAATACCAAGGCTCAGTGTAAAGAAGGACTGATTCATTGCAGCGACGATCGTCGTGCCGATGCCAATCTCCTTCATTCTGTCCAAATCCGGTTTCAGATAGAAAGAAAGGCCTTCTGCTCCGCCTTTTAAAAGCAGACTGTTGATTGCAAGGACAACCATGATAAGCAGAAGAAGGATCATCATCCCTTTTGTGACACGCTCAAGCCCTTTCTGAAGCCCAACTGAGCAGATCAAGATTCCGGCAGCCACTACGATAACCATCCAAAAGAGCATGACACTAGGTCTGGCAAGCATTTCATTGAAGAGGGATTCTACCTTCTCAGTGGATGCATTCTCGAATTTCCCAGTGGCGGTCATGTAAAAATAGTGCAGCATCCATCCGGCGACAGTCGTGTAGAACATCATAAGAAAATAGTTCCCGATCAAGGCTACATAGCCGTGCAGATGCCATTTACTTCCTTTTTTCTCCAGTACATAATATGCCCGGACTGGGCTTTTCTGGCTGGCTCTCCCCACAGAAAATTCCATCGTCATAACCGGAAGCCCCAGGATAACGAGGAAGAAGATGTAAAAGACGACGAATGCTCCTCCTCCATACTGTCCCGTTATGTAAGGAAATTTCCAGACATTTCCGATCCCAATTGCACATCCGGCAGACAGTAAGATAAACCCAAGCCTGGATCCAAGTTTTTCTCTTTCCATAATTGATTTCCTATCCCTTTCATTTGTTTTGTTGATTTCAACTTTTTTTAGTATAAAGAGACATTCGTTGTAAGTCAATTCAAAGTTGGTTGATGGCCAAGACCTTGACCTGGTGTAACCAGTAACGGAAGGTATTTTTATGAATAAGCTGTTTAAAAAGGGGATTTTGATTATGAAGCATGTCAGGGAAGCCATCCAGTACGACTGCGACGATACCCTTCATGGAGGAATCGACGGCAAAGGCGTGACGGTTGCAGTTCTTGATACCGGGATCACGAATCATCCGGATCTTGATGGAAGGATCGCTGCTTTTGGGGATATGGTTTCCGGTAAAAAAATAATGTATGATGACAATTCCCACGGGACTCATGTGGCAGGTATCATTGCAGGAAGCGGGAAAATGTCATCCGGATTTTATAGAGGAATCGCACCTGGGTGCCGCATCGTAGCCATAAAGGTGCTGGACAAAAGAGGAGAGGGGAAAATCAGGGATCTTATAGACGGAATTCGGGCTGTTCTCAATTATCAAGAGCGTTGGGGAATCCGAATTGTGAATATCTCTATCGGTACACTTCCCCACGAAGGAGACACAGAGGAAGCGGAGCTTCTCAGATGGGTGGAGCGTATGTGGGATGCGGGGCTTGTCGTCATAACAGCTGCGGGAAATTATGGGCCCGGCAGAGGGACTGTCACTATCCCCGGCATCAGTCCCAAAGTTATCACAGTGGGAGCCTCAGACGATGGAGAATTACGGGACAGAAACGGGAAGATTGGAAAAAATTATTCTGGAAGAGGTCCAACAAAAGATTGCGTCTGCAAGCCGGATATTGTGGCTCCCGGGTCATACGTTACCTCATGCAATGGCTGGTGTGGGCTGAAAAATCACAAGATGTACAGTGTGAAAAGCGGAACATCCATGGCAGCACCCATCGTATCCGGCGCTGCGGCGCTTCTGTTGTGCAAATATCCGGATATGAGCAATGTGGAAGTCAAGATACGAATGATGGAACGTGCCGATGATACAGGGAAAAGTCGCCATGTCCAAGGAAGAGGTATACTAAATATAAAGAAACTGCTGGACAGGTAGTAAAAAAAATAAAGGTGTCAAGAAAAAACACTTGACACCTGTTTGCTTTTATAGTATGATGGCTCAGGTGAGAAAAATGGACGAATTGATCAAGCAAACTCTTTTGTATGATTTTTACGGAGAGCTTTTGACAAAACATCAGAAAGAGATATACGAGCAGTTCATACTGGAAGATCTGTCACTTGGGGAGATCGCGCAGGATCGCGGGATCAGCCGCCAGGGTGTGCATGATACGATTAGAAGGTGCGAGAAGACACTGGAAGGGTATGAGAACAAACTGCATCTGATACGCAAGTTTCTCACGATCAAGGAAAAGGTACATCAGATCGACAGCCTGCTGGACACATATCAGGAGAAAGAAAAAGAGATCCTGATCCAGGAGATCCGGCAGATTTCTGATGAGATTATAGAGGAGTTATAAAATGGCATTTGACAGTTTAACAGAAAAACTTCAAAATGTGTTCCGCAGCCTGAGAAGCAAAGGGCGGCTTACGGAAGACGACGTAAAGACTGCACTCAGAGAAGTAAAGATGGCTCTTCTGGAAGCCGATGTCAATTTCAAAGTTGTGAAAAACTTTATAAAGAGCGTACAGGAACGCGCCGTAGGACAGGATGTCATGAATGGACTCAATCCGGGCCAGATGGTTATCAAGATTGTCAATGAGGAGCTCGTATCATTGATGGGATCTGAGACAACAGAGATCCGTCTCCAGCCGGGGAAAGAGACGACGGTCATTATGATGGCAGGTCTGCAGGGTGCCGGTAAAACGACAACGACTGCAAAGCTTGCCGGAAAGTTTAAGCTCAAAGGCAAAAAACCGCTCCTTGTTGCATGTGACGTTTACCGTCCGGCTGCCATCAAGCAGCTCCAGATCAACGGAGAAAAGCAAGGTGTGGAAGTATTCTCCATGGGCGAGAATCATAAGCCGTCCAATATCGCCAAAGCTGCCATGGAACATGCGGCAAAAAACGGCAATAACCTGGTCATCCTTGATACAGCGGGACGTCTTCACATAGATGAGGACATGATGGCGGAACTTCAGGAAATCAAAGAGACTGTGACTGTTCATCAGACAATCCTCGTGGTAGACGCCATGACAGGACAGGATGCAGTCAATGTGGCAAGCGAGTTCAACGAAAAGATTGGTATAGATGGTGTCATCGTCACGAAATTGGACGGAGACACAAGGGGCGGAGCGGCATTGTCCATCAAGGCCGTGACCGGATGCCCGATTCTTTATGTCGGAATGGGGGAAAAGCTTTCAGATTTGGAGCAGTTTTATCCGGATCGAATGGCATCCCGTATTCTTGGTATGGGAGATATCCTTACGCTGATTGAGAAGGCAGAAGCCGATATCGATGAAGAAAAGGCGAAAGAGATGTCGCAGAAGCTGAAAAAAGCCCAGTTCGATTTCGAAGATTATCTGGAATCTATGAAACAGATGAGAAAGATGGGAGGACTTGGCAATATCCTTGGGATGCTGCCGGGGCTTGGCGGCGGAATGCTTGGAAAGGCAGGAAAGACGCCGGAGATCGATTCCGATGAAGCACAGAAAAAGATGGAACGTATGGAGGCGATCATCTACTCCATGACAGTGAAGGAACGGAGAAATCCGGATATCCTGAATCCATCCAGAAAGCATCGCATTGCAAAAGGTGCGGGTGTTGATATCTCGGAAGTAAATAAGCTGTGCAAACAGTATGAACAGATGAAAAAGATGATGAAGCAGATGCCTGGAATGATGGGCGGCAGAGGTGGTAAAAAGGGAAAATTCAAATTACCTTTTTAGCATAAACAAATATTCATAAATATGCGGAGGTGAAACAAATGGCAGTAAAAATCAGATTAAGAAGAATGGGACAGAAAAAGGCTCCTTTCTATAGAATCATCGTAGCTGATTCCCGTTCTCCAAGAGACGGTAAATTCATCGAAGAAATCGGAACATATGATCCGACACGCGATCCGAGCGAATTCAAAGTAGATGAAGAAGCAGCAAAGAAATGGTTAAACAATGGAGCACAGCCGACAGAGGTTGTAAGCAAGATTTTTAAAGCAGCAGGAATTGAAAAATAGTCAAGGCCTCGGAGGTGCTCGAAATGAAAGAGTTAGTCGAAGTAATTACAAAGGCTCTCGTTGATGAGCCAGAAAATGTTGTGGTTACAGAAAGAGCAGAAGGCAGGACAACCGTCATCGAAGTCCATGTATCCGACAGTGATATGGGAAAGGTGATCGGAAAGCAGGGACGTATTGCGAAAGCAATCCGTTCCGTTGTGAAAGCAGCCGCTGCAAAAGAAGATAAAAAAGTGGTTGTGGACATTACACAGTAAAGTGTCTGCATAAAAGATAAATTTAAGAACAGGCTGTCATGGATCCATGCACAGAGCTGTTCTTAATTTTGTCTGGGAAGGAGAAAAATGGAACAGTTTCTCAGAGTAGGCGTGATCTCATCGACACACGGAGTTCGCGGGGAGGTAAAAGTATTCCCTACGACCGACGATGCCCGCCGTTTTGAAGAACTCGAAGAAGTCATACTGGATACAGGAAAAGAACAGATTCCGCTCAGGATCGAACATGTGAAATATTTCAAACAGTTTGCAATCCTCAAGTTCGACGGGATCGATAATATAAACGATATAGAGAAATATAAGGGGCAGCCGCTCTTTGTCAAAAGAGAACACGCGGCCAAACTGCAGGAAGACGAGTACTATATTGCCGATATGATAGGTATGGACGTAGTTACAGAGGACGGAACATACTTCGGGCAGCTGAAAGATGTGATGGAGACAGGTGCCAATGACGTCTACATCGTAGACAGCGAAAAGCATGGAGAGGTTCTGATCCCGGCTATCAAAGAGTGCATCCTTGATGTAGACGTAGCAGAAAACAGGATTAAGATCCATCTGATGAATGGGCTTGTATAAGAAGAGACAGGAGAGAAAAGATGAATTTTCACATTTTAACTCTGTTTCCGGACATGGTGGAACAGGGACTGAACACAAGCATCATCGGGAGAGCAAAAGACCGTGGGTTGCTTTCTATCGAGGCGGTAAACATCCGAGATTATGCGTTCAACAAGCATCAAAGCGTGGACGATTATCCGTACGGGGGCGGAGCAGGGATGTTGATGCAGGCGGAGCCTATTTATCAATGTTACAAGGCTGTCTGTGAAAAGGCGGGAATTTCACTGGATGACCCGCAGGCAAAGCGGCCCAGAGTTGTGTACCTTTCCCCGCAGGGAGAGACATTTTCCCAGAAGATGGCGGAAGAGCTTGCAGGCGAAGAAGAACTGGTTCTGCTCTGCGGTCACTATGAAGGCGTGGACGAGAGGGTGCTTGAAGAGATTGTGACAGACTATGTCTCCATCGGAGATTACGTCCTCACGGGAGGAGAACTTCCGGCCATGGTCATGGTGGATGCGATCTCACGCCTCGTCCCAGGTGTGCTGCACAATGATGTGTCTGCTGAATTTGAAAGTTTTCAGGATAATCTGCTGGAGTATCCGCAGTATTCCAGACCTGAGACATGGCACGGAAAACAGGTGCCGCCGATCCTTCTTTCCGGCCATCACGCAAACATTGAAAAGTGGCGGAGAGAGCAGTCTATCATCCGCACTGCGCAGAAGAGGCCGGATCTTCTGAAAGAGGCGGTCCTTACAGAAAAAGAGCGGAAATTTCTGGACGAATATATTAAAAACAACTTGCAATCTTAAATAGAGTATGATACACTTGGTACTGTTGTGGGAAGAAACGAGATGGTCCTCTGATACAGTATGAGTATTAAGAACGTCAAATAAATCTAAGGAGGTCACACAATGAACGAAATTATCAGAAAGATTGAAGCTGAACAGCTCAAAGAAAACGCACCGGTATTTAACGTAGGAGATACGGTAAAAGTTTACGGAAAAATTAAAGAAGGAAACCGTGAAAGAATTCAGGTGTTTGAAGGAACTGTATTAAAGAAACAGGGCGGAAGCACAAGAGAAACTTTCACAGTAAGAAAGTTTTCTAACGGCGTTGGCGTAGAAAAAACATGGCCGCTGCATTCTCCAAACGTGGAAAAGGTAGAAGTAGTAAGAAGAGGTAAAGCAAGAAGAGCAAAACTCAACTACTTAAGAAGCCGCGTTGGTAAGAAGGCAAAAGTAAAAGAATTAGTTAAATAGGACATGGGAAGGGGCAAAATACTGAATATAGTATATTGCCCTTTTTGTTTCTTTTGCAGGTATGTGGATGCGTGCAAAGGATTTTTGGCACATGGAAGGTATTGCAGATGATGAAGAGATTACAGTTTGGAAAAGAAAAAAAGCATATTAATTACGATTTGATCAAGGCAACAGCGTACTGGGGATTTCGGATCATTCTTGTATGCCTGCTGGCGCTGGTTTTCGTTGTCTATTTCGGACAGCAGGTCAATAATATCGGCGATTCTATGCGTCCGGTTATCAAAAATGGGGATATTGTCCTGGTAAACCGGATGATCTACGATGCAAGTAAACCGAAACGCGGCGATATCATCGTGTTCAAGCCAAACGGGAATGAGAATTCTCATTCATATATCAAACGGATCATCGGGCTTCCTGGAGAGACCGTTCAGATCCGGGATGGAGAAATTTACATAGACGGCGAAAAGCTGGAGGAAGAATATAAGACATCAGAGATTAAAGATGCCGGTACCGCAAAGGAAGAGATGACGCTGGACGGAGATGAATATTTCGTCCTGGGTGATAATCGTCTGAACAGTGAAGACAGCCGGGTAGCGGATATCGGCAATGTCAAGCGAGAGGATATTCTTGGGGAAGCATGGTTCATCCTTTCGCCTGGAGACAATTTTGGGTTTATTTAATGGAGGAGAAGTCTATGCATTTTCAATGGTACCCTGGTCACATGACCAAAGCAAAACGAATGATGCAGGAAAATATAAAGCTCATTGACCTTATCATTGAGCTTGTGGATGCGCGGGTCCCGGTAAGCAGCCGGAATCCGGATATAGATGAGCTTGGAAAAGGAAAGGCGCGCCTGATTCTTCTGAACAAATCGGATCTGGCCGTGGAAGCGTGCAACGATGCGTGGGAAGCGTACTTTCGACAGAAAGGATTTTCTGTCTTAAAGGTCAATTCCAGGCAGGGAGGCGGTATCAAGTCGATTCAGGGCGTGATCCGGGAAGCTTGTAAAGAGAAAATCGAGAGAGACAGAAAAAGAGGAATACTGAACCGACCGGTAAGAGCCATGGTGGTTGGGATCCCTAATGTAGGGAAATCTACCTTTATCAATGCGCTTGCTGGGAAAGCCTGCGCAAAAACAGGGAATAAGCCTGGCGTGACAAAAGGAAAACAATGGATCCGTCTCAATAAAAACGTAGAACTTTTGGACACTCCGGGAATTCTCTGGCCAAAGTTTGAGGATCAAACAGTGGGGAAAAAGCTTGCATTCATCGGATCTATTAAAGATGAAATCCTCAATATGGAAGAACTTGCTGCAGAGATGATCGCATTTATGGAAAAGCATTATCCAGGTACGATCTTTGAAAAGTACAAAGCTGAGGAGATGGAAGATCCGTACAAGACGCTGGCCAATATTGCACAGATGCGCCATGCTGTCACAAAAGGGGGAGAACTGGATTATGAAAAGGCAGCGGCGTTGTTTATCGACGATTTCCGAAACGGAAAACTCGGACGACTGACGCTGGAGTTTCCGGAAGAAATGAAATAAGGGGAGAGATGCAAGATGAAGAAAGAAGAGAAGGAGCGAAAGAAGAGTATCGGCAGGGAAATTCTTGACTGGATTGTGTTTATTGCAGTGGTCCTGATTCTTTCCTGGTTTGTCGTCACATTTGTGGGTGTGCGCACGGTAGTGGAAGGACAGTCTATGGAGCCCACGCTTCAGGACGGAAACAACCTTATTGTGGACAAGTTATCCTACCGCTTCCGCGACCCAAAGCGGTTTGAGATCATCGTTTTTCCATATCAGTATGAAGAAAACACTTACTATATCAAACGGATCATTGGACTTCCCGGAGAGATGGTCCAGGTTAAGGACGGGGCTGTATATATTGATGGGAAGAAACTGGATGAACGTTACGGCGCGGAGCCCATGGAGAGCGCCGGTATTGCGGAAGAACCTATCAAGCTAGGCGACGACGAATATTTTGTCCTTGGCGATAACCGGAACCACAGCTCTGACAGCCGAGATCCGAGTGTAGGGATACTGAAGAGGGAAGATCTGCTTGGCAGAGCATGGGTCCGGATTTATCCTTTTGATGAAATGGGGTTTGTAGTACATGAGTAAAAGCATAAAAGAGATCAAAGAGGAATTTGAACAGACACCTTGGGATAAATGGCATATACTCTTCGGACAATATGAAAATGACGAACGCGCCGGTGTCAAAAAGGTTCTGGAAACATATCGGAGAAAAGAAGAAAAAGAAGAAAGAGAGCGATCCCGGGTGGAAAAGATGTGTGTTTATGAAAAGAAACACCAGTCTTTTACTCATATTTGCGGCATCGATGAAGTAGGAAGAGGACCGCTTGCGGGGCCGGTGGTGGCAGCGGCAGTAATTTTGCCGAAAGATGCCAGGATTCTCTATATCAATGACTCCAAGAAGCTTTCTGAAAAGAAGAGGGATGAATTGTATGATATCATTATGGATACGGCTACAGCAGTTGGAATTGGTATGAGAAGTCCTCAGCGCATCGATGAGATCAATATTCTCAATGCCACTTACGAAGCGATGCAGGATGCGGTGGCAAATCTCAAAGTACATCCGGATCTTTTGCTCAATGATGCCGTGACGATCCCCGAGATAGACATTCCTCAGGTCCCTATTATAAAAGGAGATGAAAAAAGTATTTCCATCGCAGCGGCCAGTATCATCGCAAAAGTCACACGTGACAGGCTTATGAAAGAATATGACTCGTTGCTCCCGCAATATGGATTTGCCTCTAATAAAGGGTACGGTTCACGGGAGCATATTGAAGCGTTGAAGCAATACGGGCCGACTCCTATCCATCGCCGTAGTTTTATCGGACATTTTATCCGGTAGGAAGGAAACAAAATCATGGAAAGCAGAAGGAGAACCGGCGCCAGATATGAGGAGTTGGCAGCCGAATATCTGGAAGAAAAAGGTTACGTGATCCTGGAACGAAATTTCCGCTGCAGGAGCGGGGAGATTGATCTGATCGCAAGGATACAGGACCAAATCGTGTTTGTGGAAGTGAAATACCGCTCCGGGAATGGAAAGGGAAGTCCGGAGGAGGCGGTAGACCGAAGAAAACAGCGGACTATTTCCCGCTGCGCGCTGTTTTATCTGACACGGCATCCGGATGTGGAACAGCAGGTCCGGTTTGATGTGATCGCCATCTCGGATATGGAGATCCGACACTATGAGCATGCTTTTGAATACATAGATTAAGGGACACAATATGCATTGTGATACGGGAAGAGGAGGCGTGTATGACAGATACGTGGAACTATAAAGATGAAAGCAAAGTCTGGGAACTTCATATTGGTAAAAATGGGGTTCCGTATCTTTCAAACTCGATGTTGGAAGAGACTGGTATCGTCCGCCATGGATTTTCCACACGATTAGGTGGAGTAAGCGAAGGGATTTTCAGTACGATGAATCTGAGCTTTTCGAGAGGAGACGATAAAAATGCTGTCATGGAAAATTTCCGGAGAATTGGAGAAGCGATCGATGTCTGTCCGGAGGATATGGTTTTCTCCAGGCAGACACATACGGTCAATATCCGAGAGATAACGGAAGCAGATCGCGGGAAAGGGATCATGTGCCCTGTGGACTACGATGATGTGGATGGATTGATCACGAATGTCCCGGGGATCTGTCTCGTTACTTTTTATGCGGACTGTGTTCCACTCTTTTTTGTGGATCCAGTAAACAGAGCCATCGGCCTTACCCACTCCGGATGGAGAGGAACGGTAGGGAAGATCGGAAAACGTACTGTGGAAAGAATGACAGAAGCTTACCAAAGCAGACCAGAAGATGTACTGGCCTGCATCGGCCCATCTATCTGTCAGGACTGCTATGAAGTGAGCAAAGATGTCATCGAGGAATTCCAGAAGCAATTCGACCACTCCCTTTGGGAACAACTCTTTTATGAAAAACCAAACGGGAAATATCAGCTTGACCTCTGGAAAGCAAACGAGGAAGTTTTTTTGGAGGTGGGAATTTTGCCGGAACATATAAAAGTGACAAATCTCTGTACAAACTGCAATCCGGATATGCTCTTTTCACACAGAGCTTCACACGGGAAGAGAGGAAATCTGGCAGCTTTCCTGGAGCTGAAAAAGTCATCTTCAGAGAAAAAGTAAGGAGGAATAGTATGTATACATTGCTGACAGAAACTATGGCGGAAGATATTCAAAAAGAAGTTACCGAGCAGACTGGCATGGCAGTGCAATTTCTGGATGAAAACCTTCCGAAGATGGTCGACTTTGCTTTTCAGGTTGTTCTTGCCCTTGTTGTCTTTTTTGTCGGACGGGTTGTCATCAACTGGGTAAGGAAGCTTGTGCGTGCTTCCATCGAGCGTTCGAATGCAGACAAAGGAGTGGAACAGTTTGTAGATTCCTGTTTAAAGGCAGGACTTTACGTGCTTCTTATCTTGTCCATCATTGCGAAGTTTGGAGTGGATACATCATCCATCGCAGCTCTTCTTGCTTCCGGAGGTGTTGCCATCGGCTTGGCTTTGCAGGGAGCGCTTTCCAATTTTGCAGGGGGCGTGCTAATTCTTTTGCTCCGGCCATTCGTTGTAGGGGATTACATCATCGAGCATTCCAACAATCAGGAAGGGACGGTAAAAGAAATTCAAATTTTCTATACGAAACTTTCCACAGTGGACAATAAAACGATCGTGATTCCAAATGGTACTCTTGCCAATAACAGTATGACCAATGTTACAGAGAAGGATCTGAGGCGTCTGGATTTTTATGTGAGGATTGGATATGAGGCGGATCTGAAAAAGACGGAACAAATTGTCCGGGAGGTGCTTCGCAATGATCCGGGCGTCGTAAAAGATATGGAACTTGATGTCTTTGTAGATGATCTGGCTGAAAGTTACGTGAGGCTCTGTGCCCGTGCGTGGACAAAATCAGATGAGTACTGGCCGGCGCGTGCGCGGATTCTGGAAAATGCCAAGCTTTCTATGGATGAGGCAGGAATTGCGTTTGCAGGGCAGAAAATGCAGATTGTCTATACGCAGGACAATGTTTGTCCGGATATACAAAAAAGAGAAGGTTAATAAAACCGGCAAGCTGTTCCGTATTGGAGGAGCTTGCCGGTCTTGTGCAAAATAGCAACAGCAGTATTTGTCTGTTAAAGAGAAAAGGTCTGGTATGAACCCCCATTCAGATCTTTCCATGTAAAGACACCGTCTTCCAGCGTCATATAACTATGACAGCTTCCTTCTTTTGGGATGGAAACAGATCCTGGATTCAGATAAGTGAATGTTTCGGTCTGTGTGCATGCTGGAATATGTGTGTGTCCGTGAAGGAGAACACTTCCTTTTGTCAGTTTTGGGCGTTCATCCAGATTAAAATGATGACCGTGTGTGGCAAAGATCAGATGCCCCTTCTCGCAGAGAAGGCAGTATTCAGAAAGAACTGGAAATTCCAATACCATCTGATCCACTTCTGTGTCACAATTGCCGCGTACACAGAATATCCGGTCAGCGTACGGGTTGAGCATAGCTATGACTTCTTTCGGGGCATAGTCCTTCGGGAGATCGTTTCTCGGCCCGTGATATAAAATATCTCCGAGAAGAAGCAGTCTGTCGGCTTTTTCCCTTTCAAATGCCTCCAACATTTGTCTGCAGTAATATGCGGATCCGTGTATGTCTGATGCGATAAAATATTTCATGATCTATCAACTCCTTTTCCAGACAAGTTTACCATATGAAAGGGACATTCTCAAGAAAGAAAATCAAAAGAGGAAGAAGAGGGCAGTTTGACAAAAAAAGAGGAAGAACGGTATAATAAAAAAGAACCGATATCAGAAAGGAAAGGGAAAAAACATGCGTGTAATAGCAGGGAGTGCAAGAAGAATTCAGTTGAAGACGATAGACGGGATGGATACAAGACCGACGACGGACCGGATCAAAGAGACGCTGTTCAATATGATCACGCCCTATCTTCTGGACTGCCGTTTCCTGGATTTTTTCAGCGGAAGTGGGGCAATTGGTATCGAGGCTTTAAGCCGAGGTGCAAAGAAAGCATACTTTGTGGAACAAAATCCAAGGGCAGCAGCGTGTATTCGGGAAAATTTAAAAAAAACGAAGCTGGAAGACGGAGCGGTCGTTATGCAGACAGACGTCTTAAGCGCCATAGCAAGACTGGACGGGGAAGAGCCGTTTGATTATATCTTCATGGATCCGCCTTATCGCACCGGCGCAGAATTTGACGCGCTGGAAGCATTGAAAGGAACATCTCTCTTAAATGAAGAGACCGTCATCATTATAGAAGCGGCACTTGAGACAGAGTTTGCAGATGCAGAGAAAATGGGATACCGTGTTATCAAAGAGAAAAAATATAAGACAAATAAGCATATTTTTCTCGAAAGACATTGAGTTCTTTGGTGGAACGTGATAAAATAACAGAGAAATTGACAGAACTTGTCGAAGCAAAAGGAGAGTGTAGTTATGAGCAGCCGTATTGAGCAGATTATTGATGAGATTGAGGAATATATAGACAATTGTAAGTTTCAACCATTATCTACCACAAAGATTATTGTAAACAAAGATCAGATCGATGAACTCCTGAGGGAACTCCGCATGAAGACTCCGGATGAAATCAAGCGGTATCAGAAGATCATTGAAAATAAAGATGCGATTATTGCAGACGCTCAGGCAAAAGCGGACAACTTGATCAAAGAAGCGCAGGCACACACAAACGAGATGGTAAGTGAGCATGAGATCATGCAGCAGGCTTATTCTCAGGCAAATGAAATTGTGATGGCTGCCACAGAGCAGGCGCAGCAGATTATGGACAACGCAGCAAGCGACGCCAACGATATCCGTATCGGCGCTCTTCAGTATGCAGATGATCTGATGGCGAAGGCAGAAAATATCATCGGACGCACACTTGAAGATTACACAACAAAATACGACAGCCTGGTCAATACACTTCAGGAAGCTTATGACGTGGTAAGAAACGACCGCTCAGAGCTTGAAATTCCGGGGAAATCCGAACAGGGACTTGAAGCAGAGTTCGGATCTGTTCAGTAAAATTACATACAAAAAATTGTAAAATAGCAATATGCAGCAAGACTGGCAGCCAAAGCGGCGGCCAGTTTTTCTATTATGTATGGAAAGAGTGGAAGACCGCTTTTTGCGATCATGCAGTTTGTCTGTGCAGCTGCACAGAATCCTCCAAATGCACATAGCCCCATGAGAAAAGCATAACGGCACGCAAATGGCAGAGAGCTGTCCGCTGCCATAACTACTCCGTTTGTGATCTCCAGAAGAGGGAGAAATCCATTTTTCCAAAGTGGATGCCGGATCGGAAGAAGGAAAGCAAGGGAAAGAAATACGGAAAATAAAATAATATAGCCTCCGATCTTTGTGATCGTCTCAAATCCATCCATAATGGCTTCGTCTATAATCTCAAGCCTGAAAGTTGCGTATGAGGATTCAGACTTGGAAGTTACTTCCCTTGCCTTCCACGGCTGATAGAAGAGGCGGAAAAACATACTTAAAAAAAGCGGCACCAAAAACAGGATGCAAAGGGACGGGAGAACAAGGTCTGGCCTTCCAAGCGCCTGACAGACAACAAAACCTGCTACGAACCCTGGGCTTGTATTGTTGCAGAATGATAGAAGATATGCGCCCTCGCGTTTGGTAATCTTGCCAAGTTCCACAAGATCTGCCGTCACTTTCGCGCCCATCGGATATCCGCAGAGAAATCCGGCCAGAACAGCAAAACACCCATTTCTTCCGATTCCGAGAGCAGGACCAAATATCGGATAAAGAAAACGTGAAATGTGGCGGATGACATTGGTTTGCAAAAGCAGGTTTACAATGATGAGAAACGGAAGAAGAGAAGGAAGGACAGTCTGAAACCAAAGCAGCAGTCCTTTTTTTGCACCATTGAACACAGGCTGTGGAAAAAGCAGCATAAAAATAAAAAGAAAAATAGTAATAATGACAAAAAAATAACGTTTCAGCATACGCACCATTAGTAAAAATATTCAATAAATATTATGGAACTGCTGGCAGTTTTAGAAGTGCTGTGATATAATATCTCCAGAGGTTTTAAGAACCATTTTTTAGGAAAAGGAGACAGAAACAAATGGCAGTATTGGATCATTTAGAACCAAAAAAAGTATTTCAGTATTTCGAAGAATTATCTTCTGTTCCGAGAGGAACCTTCTACAACGAAAAGATCAGCAATTGGTGTGTAGAATTCGCGCAGGCGAGAAATCTGGAATGTATTCAGGACGGAATGGGAAATATCATCATCAAAAAACCTGGTACTCCGGGATATGAGAATTCTGATCCAGTCATTATCCAGGGACATATGGATATGGTATGCGAAAAGACAGAGGATTCAGATCACGATTTTGAGAATGATCCCCTGGAGCTTTACATAGAAGATGGATTTATTAAAGCAAAGAACACGACACTGGGCGGAGACGACGGTATCGCCATGGCATACGCGCTGGCTCTTCTGGACAGCGATGATATTCCGCATCCGCCGCTGGAAGCCATCTTTACTGTGGATGAGGAAGTCGGTATGGGCGGAGCCAATTACATCGACATGTCCTGCATCAAGGGAAATATCCTCTTTAACATTGATTCCGATGTAGAGGGAACAATTCTCGCAGGCTGTGCAGGTGGTATCCTTGAGACGCTCGATATGCCAGTAGAGAGGGAAATCAAAAGCGGATATCTTGTAGATATCAAAGTGCGTGGACTGAGAGGCGGACACTCTGGCTCACAGATCCACGAACAGAGAGGAAATGCAAATAAGCTCATTGCACGTATTTTAAACAGTCTGAATCAGGATTCTGAGATTTATCTCGTGACAGCAGAAGGCGGATCCAAAGACAATGTCATCGCTTCCTCAGCACAGGCGCAGATCATTACTCCTGACGGAGAAAAAGCGGCTGCTCTTGTAAAAGAGATGGAGGCAATTTTCCGCTCCGAATTTTCTTCAGACGAACCGGATCTGGAAGTGACTTGCACAGTAAAAGAAGGATTTGCCGCAGTATGTACAAAAGAATCCACAGACAGGATCATATTCGGACTCTTCTGCTCGCCATATGGAGTGCAGGGACTGAGCAGAGATCTTCCTGGTCTTGTAGAGACTTCTCTCAATCTTGGAATTGTGCGCACAAGCGCTGAAAAAGTATCCATGGTATTCTATGTAAGAAGCAGTTCCAATTCAAAAATGACAGAGATGAAATATATTTTCCGTGCGTGGGCGAAAGCGCTGCATGCGGAACAGTCTGAAGATGGAGAATATCCGGCATGGATGTATCAGAAAGACTCCAAGATCCGTCCTCTTATGGTTGAGACATATAAAGAGTTGACTGGCGAAGATCCGATCGTCACGACAGTACACGCAGGTTTGGAATGTGGTCTTCTCTCCGGAAAGAAACCAACACTGGACTGCGTTTCCTTTGGACCATTCAACTATGATATCCATTCTGTAAACGAACGTCTGGATATCGCATCTACCCAGCGGACATGGGAATTGTTAAAAGCTGTGCTGGCAAAATTGAAATAATACAGATACATATCAAAAGGGAACTTCCAGATGAGGAGTTCCCTTTTTCCATGTACAGTATTTGGCTGCCGGTTCTACAAAAATGAGTTCACGTATATGAATATAGGGAAAAGAAGGAAGGGAAGATTTCCTATCAGAAAAGAGAAAAGAATCATTCTGTTTGTCCTCCTCCTTATTTTGGATGCGGCTGCAATACCAAAGCTAAAAAGTGATGCAGCCTACTTTTCCATGGGCAAACATACGATGGAAAGGAAAGAATTTCGTGCTCATGAGCTGACAGACGACTTTGTCCGCTATCTGAGGCGATCAGAGGAGCCTGGAAGAGATGTCGGGATATTTCTTGCGGAGGATCTTCTCCAAGGCAGACAGATGCGGCCGCCTTTTAAGGCAAAAGACTTTCAGAAGGCGGAAAGAGAATGGAAGAAAAATCCGTGCTACTCAGATTATAAAGCTGCCTGTGAAAGTATCTGGAATGATGTAAAATATTTTCCTGTCATGATTTCTGAAAATGATCCGGATCTTGCGGTAAATTATGGGGATTCTTGGATGAGCGAACGGACTTACGGCGGAACGAGGGGGCATGAAGGGACTGATCTCATGGCTTCAAAAAACGAAAGAGGGCTTTATCCCATCGTAAGCATGACAGATGGTGTCGTCACGAGTCGCGGGTGGCTGCCGAAAGGAGGCTGGCGGATAGGCATTACATCTCCACATGGGGGATATTTTTACTATGCACATCTGGATTCGTATGCTGACGCCAGGGAAGGGGATACCGTGAAGGCCGGGGATATCATCGGATACATGGGAGACAGCGGATATGGGGAAGAAGGGACAACAGGAAAGTTTCCGGTTCATCTTCATCTTGGGATTTATCTTTTGGAAGGGAACAGAGAGATTAGTATCAATCCATACTGGATTCTGAGATACATAGAAAATTCGAAATTAAAATGTGTCTATTCCTAGAGAAATCAGCGAAGATATGATATACTGATTCTGTATGCGAAAGGAGAAGTTATGAATTTACCAAAAGCATTTGAAGAGAAGATGCGGGCTCTTTTGGGCGAGGAATTCGACGCATATGCAGCCTGCTATGATGAACCAAGATATTATGGACTCCGCGTTAACACATCTAAGATCAGCGTGGAGGAATTTCAGAAAATTTGTCCGTTTTCCATTACCCCGATCCCGTGGATCAAGAATGGATTTTACTATGATGGGGAAAAAGAATCCCCGGCAAAGCATCCGTATTATTTTGCGGGGCTATATTATCTGCAGGAACCAAGCGCCATGACGCCTGCCGACCGGCTTCCGGTGGAACCGGGGGACAGAGTTCTTGATGTATGTGCAGCCCCTGGAGGGAAGGCGACAGAACTGGGTGCGAAACTGCAGGGAAGCGGGGTTTTGGTGGCAAATGACATCAGCAATTCCAGGGCAAAAGGCCTTCTGAAGAATCTGGAACTTTTCGGTATCGGAAATATGCTTGTACTGAGTGAGGAACCGGGAAAACTGACCGGGTATTTTCGGGAATATTTTGATAAGATCCTTATTGATGCTCCGTGTTCCGGAGAAGGGATGTTCCGAAAGGATCCAAAGATGATGAAAGCATGGGAGGAGCACGGACCGGAATTTTTTTCCAGACTTCAGAGAAGTATCGTGACCCAGGCAGCGGAGATGCTTCGACCTGGAGGGATGCTCCTTTATTCTACCTGTACTTTCGATGCACTGGAAAACGAAGGGACGATCGCGTATCTCATGGAAAAATATCCGGAGTTTGAAATCTGTGAGATCCGGCCATATGAGGGATTCACACACGGGCGTCCGGACTGTGCCCCAGGAGGACAGGCAGATTTTCGGAAAACGGTTCGGATCTTTCCGCACCATATGAAGGGCGAAGGCCATTATCTGGCGCTTTTAAAAAAAGGGGAAGCCAAAGAAACGGAAGGTGCCGATAATGGGCTCCATTCCGAACCAAGCAAGGCTAAAAAGCCTCTCCCGGATGATCTGGAGATGTTTCTGAAAGGAATCAAAAGAACGTTTGATCCTGGAAGATTTGATATCCGCGGGGAGAGAGTGTATTATATGCCGCAAGATTTGCCTGCACTTTCAAAAGTTCGCTTCCTTCGGAGCGGACTTCTGCTAGGCGAGCTTAAAAAAGGAAGATTTGAACCAAGCCAGGCTCTTGCAATGAATCTGAAAAAAGAAGAGTACTCCCAGACGATCGATCTACCTCTCTCAGATGACCGGGTCATCAAATATCTGAAAGGAGAGACGCTTCTCGTGGATGATCTTGTTGGGTCAAAAGAAAAAGGATGGTATCTTGTCTGTGTCGACGGCTATCCTCTGGGATTTGGAAAACTTGCGGGAGGAACGATGAAAAATAAATATCTTCCAGGATGGAGATGGCAGTCATAATGATGCGATTAGATAAATTTCTTGTGGAAATGGGAGCAGGGAGCCGTTCCGAAGTAAAAAAGCAGATCAGTAAAGGATTGGTTTTGGTCAATGGCATTGTTGTCCGTAAACCTGAGATGAAGATCCAGGAACAGGAGGATGTGGTTATGTTCTCGGGGAAAGAATACCGATACGAAGCATTCGTCTACTATATGCTGCACAAACCGGCAGGAGTCATTTCTGCCACGGAAGACCGGAAAGATAAAACGGTTCTGGATCTGATTCCGGACAAAAAAAGACCGGATATTTTTCCAGTCGGAAGACTCGATAAGGATACGGAAGGACTTTTGCTCCTGACAAACGATGGGCAGCTTGCCCACCGGCTGCTTTCCCCAAAAAAGCATGTGGACAAGACCTATGAAGCCCGGATTTCAGGGATCGTCACAGAGGAGGACATCAGAGAGTTTCGGACCGGACTTGATATTGGAGATGAGAAACCGACGCTGCCAGCCAATCTGGAAATCCTGTATACTGATCCGACAAAAACAGAATCGTATGTCTCCATAGTAATTCGAGAGGGAAGATTTCACCAGATCAAGCGAATGTTTGAGGCGGTTGGGAAAGAGGTTCTGTACTTAAAGCGTATACGAATGGGAAGTCTTGTCCTGGATACCAAACTTTTAAAGGGAGAAAGCCGTGAGCTTACACCAGAAGAAGTGAAGATGCTGATAAACGAAACAGGAGGAGAACATGCCAAAGAAAATGCTTGACAATGTGAAAGCCATGATCTTCGACATGGATGGGACATTGATGGATTCCATGTGGATCTGGCCTGATATCGATGATTACTATGTAAAGAAATATGATCTTGTTCTGCCGGATGATTTTCACACAGCTATAGAAGGCAAGGCATACAGGGAGACAGCACAGTATTTTATAGATGTGCTCCACATGTCCATGGACGAGGAAGCTATCATGAAAGAATGGACACAGCTTGCATATGAAAGGTATAAAAACGATGTATTTTTAAAACCAGGGGCTGAGGAATTGCTGAAGTATGGAAAAGAAAAAGGAATCGTCTTTGGCATCGCCACAAGCAACGGGAGAAGTCTCGTGGATATGGTTCTGAAGGAGCGCAATATTCAGCAGTATTTCCAGTCTGTAAGGACTTCCTGTGAAGTCGGGAAAGGGAAACCGAGCCCGGATGTTTACCTGAAAGTATCGGAGGACATTGGAGTTTCTCCGGAAAATTGTCTTGTTTTTGAGGATGTCCCTATGGGAATCCTGGCCGGTAAGCGGGCGGGAATGCGAGTCTGTGCCATATATGATAAGTTTTCTGAAAAACAGGATCAGCAAAAGAAAGAACTTGCCGACTATTACATCCGGGATTTTCGGGATGTCATGGCAGGAATAGATGGAGAGCAAAAGAATGGAGAATAGATTTTTACCTGTCAGCAGAGAAGAAATGAGACAGAGAGGATGGGATCAGGTGGATTTTGTCTATGTGAGCGGAGATGCTTATGTGGATCATCCCTCTTTTGGACATGCGATCATCACAAGGGTTCTGGAATCAAGAGGATTTCGCGTAGGGATCATCCCTCAGCCGGACTGGAAAGACAAGGACAGCATTGCAGTGTTCGGAGAACCGCGGCTGGGATTTCTTGTCTCCGCGGGCAATATGGATTCCATGGTAAACCATTACAGTGTGTCGAAAAAGAGGCGGAAGACGGATGCATACACGCCTGGAGGCATCATGGGCAAACGTCCGGATTACGCCTGCATTGTCTATGGAAATCTGATCCGCCAGACATACAAAAATACACCGATCATTTTGGGAGGCATTGAGGCAAGTCTTAGGAGACTTGCTCATTACGACTATTGGTCAGACAAACTGAAGCGATCCATCCTACTTGACTCAGGGGCGGATTTGATCTCCTATGGGATGGGAGAACGGTCCATCGTGGAGATAGCGGAGGCCCTGGATGCCGGACTTGATGTGGCGGACATTACTTATATCGATGGAACGGTATGTAAAATCCGGGATAAAAATATCGCCTACGACGCGTTGGAATTGCCGTCCTTTGAAGAAATGAAGCGGGAAAAGCGCAAATATGCAGAAAGCTTTTACACGCAGTACTGTAACACAGATCCGTTTTCAGGACAGAGACTCCTTGAGCCGTATGAAAACGGAATCTATATTCTTCAAAATCCTGCTGCAAAGCCGCTTACCACACAGGAGATGGATGACGTCTACGCGCTTCCTTATATGCGTACTTACCATCCGATGTACGAGAAAGACGGAGGGATTCCGGCTATCTCAGAAGTAAAATTCAGCCTTATCAGCAACCGGGGATGTTTTGGTGGGTGCAGCTTCTGCGCACTTACTTTCCACCAGGGACGGATCATTCAGGTGCGAAGCCATGAATCTTTGCTGGAGGAGGCAAAAGCTTTGACCGAAGAGCCGGATTTCAAGGGTTATATCCACGACGTGGGGGGACCGACAGCCAACTTCCGTTTCCCAGCCTGTGAAAAACAGCTGACTTATGGAGCATGTAGGGAAAAGCAGTGCCTGTTCCCAAAACCTTGCAGGAATCTGAGGGCAGACCATAAAGATTACCTGAAACTTCTTCGGAAACTCAGAGAACTTCCAAAAGTAAAAAAAGTATTTATCCGATCCGGTATCCGATTCGATTATGTGATGGCGGACAAGGATGATACATTTATTCGGGAACTCTGCAAATACCATGTGAGCGGCCAGCTAAAAGTTGCCCCGGAGCATATCGCTGATCCGGTCCTTCAGATGATGGGCAAACCAGAAAACGCGGTCTATCGGGAATTTGCAGCCAAATATAAAAAGATCAACGAGCAGTTGGGCATGAAACAGTACCTTGTCCCGTATTTGATGTCCTCCCACCCTGGTTCTACCATGAAGGAGGCTATTGCGCTGGCGGAATATTTGAGAGATCTTGGCTATATGCCGGAGCAGGTTCAGGATTTTTATCCGACGCCGTCCACAATATCCACTTGCATGTATTATACGGGGGTGGATCCACGGACGATGAAGCCGGTTTATGTGCCGAAGTCTCCGCATGAAAAGGCGATGCAGCGCGCACTCATCCAGTATCGAAATCCAAAGAATTATGAACTTGTCATGGAAGCTCTGAAAAAAGAAGGGCGTGAAGATCTGATCGGATTTGGCAAACATTGTCTCATCCGGCCAAGACAGACAGGGGAAGACCGTTACTATGCGGAAAAGAGAAGGAAAGCCCAGGAAGAGAAAAACCGAAAACCGAGAAAGAAAAAGACCATTCGAAATACGCATAAAGCCAAAAAGAGACACTAAAGGGGGGAGCAGGCATGAAGATTGCAGTGATAACAGGAGCCTCTTCCGGGATCGGAAGAGAATTTGTAAATCAGTTGCCGTCGTTTTACAAAGCGCTGGACGAGCTTTGGATCATCGCCAGGCGCGAAAAAAGGCTGGAAGAAATCCGGGAAGAATGCATGGAAAAATCAGGAGTTTACGTCCGGATTTTCGCGGGGGATCTTGAAAAAGATCTTGTCTATAAGCAGGTCAAGAACAGACTGGAAAATCAGAATCCGGACGTACGTATGCTCGTCAACGCCGCCGGATTTGGAAAGATCGGGGAAGCCGAAGAGATTGCGCGGAAAGATACGGCCTTGCAGCTTCGAATGATCGACGTCAACTGCAGAGCTCTGACAAAGATGACGTTTACAATACTTCCCTATATGGGAAAAGGAGGCAGGATCATCAACATTTCCAGTGGAGCCTCCTTCTGTCCTCAGCCTGGATTTTGCGTATATGCAGCCACAAAATCCTATGTGACAAGCTTTTCAAGAGGACTGAATGAAGAGTTAAAAAAGAAAGGAATTTCGGTAACCGCTGTGTGCCCGGGGCCTGTGGATACAGAATTTTTTGAGGTATCCGGCACAAACAACAGCAAGGCAAAACAGGCAGCCATGGCTGCAGTCTCTCCTGTCGTAAAACAGGCGCTTCTGGATGCACGTGCCAAAAAACCGGTGTCAGTATACGGAAATCTCATGCAGGGGGCCAGGATTGCAGGAAAACTGCTTCCAAGCGACATGATTTTTTATGCAATGGAAAAATGGATGAAGTAATAAGGGGATAACAGTATATGAAAGCGAAAAAAGGAGACGCCGGGTATATCCGTACCCAAAAGAGGAGGAGGACATTCTACACGACCTTTCTGTTTGCAGTAAGTATCGCCGTCTTTCTGACCGGATATTTTACGACACACACAAGGAATAATGTACTGACGATCGTGGCGGTGCTGGGCTGTCTGCCGGCTGCAAAGGCAGCGGTAGGGTTGATTATTTTGCTTCCATACCACACAATAGACGAAAAAAAGCAGATTCTTCTCCGTGAGAAAGCGCCGCTTATCACGGTGGCGTATGATCTCGTCATCACAAGCAGAGAAAAGATCATGCCCATCGATGTCATTGCCATCTCCGGACATCTTGTGTGCGGATATGTGAGCAGAACAAAGGTTGATCTTGCCTACACAGAAAAATATATCAAAACAACATTGAAAGAAAATCATTACGACAAAATGACGGTCAAGCTGTTTACCGATTACAATGCATTCCTCGGGAGAGCGGAAGGGATGAACAATATCGAGGCAGTGGAAAAGCCGGAGAATCACCGAATAGAAGAGAGTATCAAAGACATTTTACTGAACATAGCGATATAGGGAGGCGGTATGCAGAAAATCACGATTTCAAAAAACGAGGCCGGACAGAGGGCAGATAAGTTTCTTTCCAAATATTTTTCCGAAGCGCCGAAAAGTTTTCTCTATAAGATGATGCGCAAGAAAAATATTACCCGAAACAAGAAAAAAATGACTGGGCAAGAAAAACTTTCTGAGGGGGACGAGATCTTTCTCTTTTTGTCCGATGAGACGATTGAAAAGTTCCGAGGCAGAAAAGAGGCCGAACGCATCGCAAAAGAGACGGGAAATATTTCCGGTAAGCTTGATATTCTCTATGAAGACGAAGATGTTGTCTTTGTAAACAAGCCATGCGGAATGCTGTCACAAAAGGCACATCCTTCGGATGTATCTCTTGTGGAACATCTGATCCGGTATCTCATGGACAAAAAAGTTGTAACAGAAGAGTCTCTCCTAAGTTTTCGCCCTTCGGTCTGCAATCGGCTGGACCGCAACACGAGCGGCATCGTGCTTGCCGGGAAGAGTCTGCAGGGTCTTCAGGAACTGAGCCGTCTTCTGAAAGAGCGGACAATGAAAAAATATTACCGGACTATCGTTGTCGGAAAGATCAGCCAACCTAAGTACTTAAAAGGTTTTTTAAAAAAGGATGAAAAAACAAATCTTGTCACTGTCACATCCATGCAGACAGAAGGAAGCGTTCCTATCGAGACAGAATATGTTCCGGTTCAGATTTCAGAGTCGTATACTCTTTTGGAAGTCCATCTGATTACCGGTAGGACACACCAGATCCGGGCACATCTTGCATCTGTCGGACATCCCATCGTCGGAGACACAAAATACGGGGACAGAAAGATAAATTCTCAATTCCGGAAAGACTTCGGACTTTCCGGGCAGCTGCTTCATGCATACCGGGTGGAATTCTCAAATGAGGGCATCCGGCTTTCCAACTTGTCTGGAAAGACAGTGAAGGCAAAACCGCCGCGCCTGTTTGAGCAGATTGAAAAAGCACTGTTTTAAGGAGGCAGCTAAGATGGCAACATGGAATTCGCGGGGGCTTCGAGGCTCTGCGCTGGAAGACTATATCAATCATACGAACGAGCAGTACCTTCACAAAGGGCTAGCACTGATACAGAAGATTCCGACTCCGATCACACCGGTCCGTATCGACAAAGAGCACAGACATATCACACTTGCATACTTTGATCAGCGAAGTACGGTAGACTATATCGGTGTTGTCCAAGGAATCCCTGTCTGTTTTGATGCGAAAGAGTGCAGGGCAGCAACCTTCCCGCTCCAGAATGTGCATTCCCACCAGATTGAATTTATGAAACAATTTGAAAGGCAAGGTGGGATTGCATTCCTTTTAATCTACTATACCGAACGGAATATTCTTTACTACATGCGCTACGAAGAAATACAGAATTTCTGGGACCGAATGCAGCACGGCGGAAGAAAAAGCATCCGTTTTGAAGAATTATCTCCGGAATTTTTCCTGGAGCTGAAATGCGGCTGTATCGTCCCGTATCTGGATACGATCCAGAAAGACCTTGACAAAAGGCCATAATCTTTTTATAATTGTCGTTAGACTTTGATTTAATATGCTAGCACGCTAAAGTGCTGAAAATCAAATAGCAGAAAGAGTGAGGCACAGATGAAACAGAAAATATTACATACACCGGAAGGTGTTCGAGATATTTACAGAACGGAATGCCGAAAAAAATTGGCGCTGCAGGACAAACTACATCAGGTCCTGCATCTGTATGGATATCAGGACATCCAGACACCGACATTTGAATTTTTCGATGTATTCAGAAAAGAAATCGGCACGATTCCGGTAAAAGAATTATACAAATTTTTTGATCGGGAGGGAAATATCCTGGCTCTGAGACCAGATATCACACCTTCTGTGGCGCGGGCAGCCGCGACACTGTTTGAGATTGAAGAAATGCCGCTTCGGCTTTGCTATATAGGGAACACGTTTATCAATCACTCCAGTTATCAGGGACGACTTCGGGAGAACACACAGCTGGGAGCTGAGTTTATCGGGCTGGATTCCGAAGACGTAGATGCGGAAATGCTCGCGATGGTCGTAGATTGTCTGCGTCAGTCTGGACTTGAGAATTTTCAGATCAGTGTAGGGAACGTCGCGTTTCTCCACAGCTTGTTCCGGGAGGCATCTCTTTCCCAAGAATGCGAGGAGAGATTGCGGGAGCTGATCCAGAACCGAAACTATTACGCCGCTTCCGAACTTCTGGATGAGGCAGGGGTAAAGGAGGAGACAAAGGAGCTTTTTCGAGTACTTCCGGAACTTGTCGGCGGGGTCGATATTTTAAACAAGGCGGATGAAATCGCTCCGAATGAGATGGCAAAAAGAGCGGTTAAACGGTTGAAAAAGACGTTCGAGATATTGAAAGCTTACACCGTGCAGAAATATATTACCTTTGATTTCAGTATGTGCGGAGCGTACGGTTACTATACCGGTGTGATTTTCCGGGCGTATACGTTTGGAACAGGGGACGCTATTGTAAAAGGAGGAAGGTACAACCACCTTTTAGAAAAGTTTGGAAAGAAATCTCCGTCCATTGGGTTTGCCGTCATTATTGATGAGCTGATGAATGCATTGGCAAGACAGCATGTGGAAATTTCTTGCGGGGAGGATACGACTGTCATCGTGTATGACGATGCAATGCGTCGAAAGGCCATCAGCCTTGCAAAAGAATGCCGGTCAAAGAAAAACAACACGGAACTTTTGCGGAAGCGTCCGAAAGATTCTCTGGATGTCTATATCCAGTATGGAAAGAAAAACGGCGCTTCCAGCCTTCTCTATCTGCAGGAATCAGAGCCCATCGAAATGATCAATCTGCGGACAGGGGAAACGAAGAGATTCGGAGAAAGTGAAAAGGCAGAAAAGGAGAAGGCACAATGAGGTATTTGACGTTTGCCCTATGCAAAGGGCGGCTAGCTATGAAGACACTGGCATTGCTTGAACAGCTCGGTATTACCTGCGAAGAAATGTATGACAAGGATTCCAGAAAACTGATTTTTGTCAATGAAGAACTCAAACTACGATTCTTTCTCGCCAAAGGGCCGGATGTCCCGACGTACGTAGAATATGGAGCTGCTGATATCGGGGTGGCCGGAAAAGATATTATTTTGGAGGAAGACAGGAAAGTCCACGAAGTGCTTGATCTGAAATTTGGCCAGTGCAGAATGTGTGTATGCGGACCTAAGAGCGCACAGGAGCTTCTGAAGCACCACGAAGTGATACGTGTGGCAACGAAATATCCGCATATTGCAAAGGATTTCTTTTACAACCACAGACATCAGACGGTGGAGATCATCAAGCTGAACGGCTCTATCGAACTTGCACCGATTGTTGGCCTGGCTGAAGTGATTGTGGATATCGTGGAGACGGGGACAACGCTTCGGGAAAATGGACTGGATGTACTGGAAGAAGTATGTCCCCTTTCGGCAAGGATGATCGTCAATCCGGTAAGTATGCGGATGGAAAATGAAAGAATACGTAAGCTGATCACGGAGCTGAAAAAACTTGTATAAAGATTTATGCTGGAAAGGCAGGGAAAACCAATGAGAATTCAGAAACTGAACGATGTATCCAGAAGAAATCTTCTGGAAGATCTCTTAAAGAGAAGCCCAAATCAATATCGGGAATATGAGGGCAAGGTAGAAGAGATCCTTGAACGGGTAAGAATAGAAAAAGATAAAGCTCTTTTTGCATATACAGAGCAGTTTGATCACGCGCATCTGACTGCAAAAACTGTAAAAGTGACAGACGAAGAGATCGAGGAAGCGTATGAAAAGGTAGACCCAAATCTTGTTGATGTCATCCGGAAAGCCATTGCAAACATTCGGAGTTACCATGAAAAGCAAAAGAGAAACAGCTGGTTTGATAGTAATCCGGACGGAACGATCCTTGGGCAGAAGATTACCCCGCTTCATCGGGTCGGTGTCTATGTACCAGGAGGAAAGGCGGTCTATCCTTCCTCTGTTCTAATGAACGTAATTCCAGCCAGCATCGCCGGAGTGGATGAAATCGTGATGGTCACTCCCCCGGACAGAGAAGGAAAAGTAAATCCCAACACACTTGTGGCAGCCAGGGAAGCCGGTGTGGACGTCATTTACAAAGTGGGCGGAGCACAGGCTATTGCAGCGCTGGCTTACGGAACCGAGAGTATCCCAAAGACAGATAAGATTGTAGGGCCTGGCAATATCTATGTTGCTCTGGCAAAAAAGGCTGTCTATGGACATGTCAGCATCGATTCCGTTGCAGGTCCTTCCGAAATCCTTGTGATCGCTGACGAGTCAGCCAATCCAAGGTATGTGGCGGCGGATCTTCTGTCTCAGGCTGAACACGACGAGCTGGCTTCCGCTATCCTCGTTACAACGAGCATGGAGCTTGCCGAAAAGGTATCCGTGGAAATAGAGCAATTTTTGAAGACGCTTTCCAGAGCAGATATCATCCGCAAATCACTGGATCAATACGGATATATTCTAGTCTCCGATACAATGGATGAAGCTGTAGACACGGCCAATGAGATCGCCTCAGAACATCTGGAAATCCTTACAAAAAACCCGTTTGATATCATGACAAAAATCCGCAATGCCGGAGCTATCTTTCTTGGAGAATATGCAAGCGAGCCCCTCGGAGATTACTTTGCCGGCCCCAACCACATTCTTCCGACGAATGGGACGGCGAAATTTTTCTCTCCGCTTTCCGTAGATGATTTCATCAAGAAATCCAGCATTATTTCTTATTCGCGGGAGGCACTTGAGAAAGTCCACAAAGACATCGAGTATTTTGCCGAGGCGGAACAGCTTACCGCCCATGCAAATTCTATCAGAGTGCGTTTTGAGGAGAAGCGGTAGAGGAGGGAATGCCAATGAAGGAAAGAACAGCTGAAAAAAGGCGTAAGACCAAAGAAACAGAGATTTATGTGAAGATCGATCTCGATGGGACGGGTGTATCCGATATTTCTACCGGAATTGGTTTTTTCGACCATATGCTGGAGGGATTTGCAAAACATGGGCTGTTTGATCTGACAGTCCGAGTAAACGGAGATCTCTATGTGGACAGTCACCACACGATTGAAGATACTGGTATTGTGCTTGGACAGGCGTTTCTAGAAGCTCTCGGCGAAAAGAAAGGTATCCGGAGGTTCGGATATTTTCTTCTTCCGATGGACGAGACCCTGGCCATGTGCGCGGCTGACCTTTCTGGACGGCCATTTTTGAAATATCAGGCCTGCTTTACGGTGGACAAGATCGGAGACATGGATACAGAGATGATCCGGGAATTTTTCTACGCATTTTCCTACAGCGCCATGATGAACCTGCATCTGAAAATTGTGGATGAAGGAAACAACCATCATATGGCAGAAGCACTGTTCAAAAGTTTTGGAAAGACTCTTATGATGGCTGTCTCTTCAGAACCTCGGATGACGGACGTCTGGTCAACAAAAGGCAGTTTATAGATGAAAGGATTTGTGAAACACATGAGTTATAAAAGATTGATTCCCTGCATTTTTATCAAGCAGGGGAAGGCAGTGGCATGGTTTGATGATCCTACCGTGATCTCAGACAATGTGATTACCCTTGCCAAACAGTACAAAGATAAGGGAGCAGATGAACTCCTGATCTTTGACCTGTCGGACTCAGATGAAGAACACGATGAGTCTATTGATATTATGAAGAAGATTAACCGTTTGATCGGTATCCCGGTCGTGGCTGGAGGAAATGTGAAACGACAGGAGGATATTAAGAAAATTCTCTATACCGGGGCGAAACGGGTTATCCTCAATTTCTCGAAACCGTATTCAGCAAAGCTCATCGAAGAGGCCGCTCTGCGTTTCGGACAGGAAAAGATTGCAGTATCTTTGAATGACTTTGATACACTTTTTAAACAGCAGAATCTGATTGAAAAATACAGCAGTGAGATCGTATTTATGCATAGACTGGATCTTGCCTCTGTGACGACGCTTACTGAAATTCCGTATGTTATCGTGACGGACACTATGGAAGAATCTGAGATATTCCGTATTTTGGAAAGTCCGGGGGCAAGAGGAATCTCCGGGAAATTTGTGAGCAGGACGGACCTTGACCTACATGTTTTTAAAGAAGAATGCACTAAACGGGAGATCCAGATGACCAGTTTCGAGAATACGATGGATTTCTCGGAATTCAAGCTGAATTCTGACGGTCTTCTTCCGGTTATTGTACAGAACTTTAAGACGTCCGAAGTGCTGATGATGGCTTACATGAATGAACAAGCCTTCCAGCAGACGATCAAAACAGGACGGATGACTTATTTCAGCAGAAGCAGGCAGTGCCTTTGGGTAAAAGGAGAAACTTCGGGACATTATCAGTATGTGAAGTCCTTAACCATCGACTGTGACAAAGATACGCTCCTTGCCAAGGTTGAACAGATTGGGGCTGCATGCCATACAGGAAATCCTACCTGTTTCTTTCAGACTGTGGCAGGATCTAATTACAACCGGGCAAATCCGCTCCAGATTTTTGAGTCTGTGTACGACACGATCGCGGACCGAAAAGTAAATCCGAAAGAAGGATCTTACACAAACTATCTTTTCGACAAAGGGCTGGACAAGATTCTCAAAAAAGTGGGGGAGGAAGCGACTGAAATTATCATCGCAGCTAAAAATCCGAATCCGGAAGAACTGAAATATGAGATATCGGACTTTCTTTACCATGCTATGGTATTGATGGTTGAGCGTGGCCTTACATGGGAAGATATCATGGAAGAGATGGCAGACAGACATTAAATAAACGGAATAGAATCCAGTGACAAGGTATATAGTATGATATACCTTGTCATTTTTTTGGAGGTTTCGTGGTGGAACTTGAAAGAGCAAAAAAGAAAAGACAGGCACTGGATGCCATGAAATTGCGGGAGAACAGAACACAGCTGGATTCTTGGAGGACGCCGGCCGTCCATCCTAGATACCGGGCTTCTTACTCTTCCATTTATCCAAATGAGGAAGAGGAGACAACCGGCACATTCGGTGTTCGTGTGTTTGTTTGCATTGCTCTTTTCGCATGTTTTGTGGCTGCCGATCAAAAGAGTATCGATATACCTGGGTACAGCACAAAAGGGCTTCTGAATGCGATTGAAAGAAAAATGGATGTAAATGGACTCCCAAGCTCTTTCTTGAAAGAATTTGACCTGTCATCTATTTTGTAGTATAGTTATGGAAGTGAAATTTAGAAAATGAGGAAATGCACATGATAAAAGCAGTATATCCGGGAAGTTTTGACCCGGTCACATTCGGGCATCTGGACATCATCAAACGTGCTGCAAAAGTAGTAGATGAACTGATCATAGGGGTGCTTGTCAATAAAAATAAAACTCCGCTCTTCAGTATGGAAGAGCGGCTTTCACTTCTTAAAGAAGTAACAAAAGAATTCCAAAATGTAAAAGTAATGGCCTTTGAAGGGCTGACCGTGGAATTTGCCAGACAAAACGGAGCAAAGCTCATCATCAGAGGACTCCGGGCAGTTACAGACTTTGAGTATGAGATGCAGCTTGCGCAGATCAATCACAGCGTGGAAGACGAAATAGACACCATGTTTTTTACCACAAGTCTGGAATACGCATTTTTAAGTTCTACGCTCGTAAAAGAAGTTGCTTATTATGGATCCGACACAAAAAAATACGTGCCGGAAGCAGTAGCTGAGGCATTGCGCCGGAAATTTCCCGTAAAAAAGGAATGTTCATATATAGAGGAAAAAGAGGAGGCGTAGCAGAAATGAGAATGAAAATATGGATCGCAGGGGCAAAAGGGCAGCTTGGATGCGCTTTGAATGATATGGCTGAAAAGAGCGGACTGGATGCAGAAATTCTCAATACGGACCGGGAAGAAGTGGACGTGACGGATATTGCCGCGGTGCTCGCTTTTGCAAGAGAGGAAAAACCGGATGTAATCTTCGATTGTGCGGCAGTCACAGACGTAGGTGTATGCGAAGCGCAGGCGGAACTTGCTTACAAAGTCAATGCTGTCGGTGCGCGGAATCTTGCAATCGCGGCTCATGAGACAAACGCCAAAATCGTACTCCTCTCGACAGACGACGTATTCAATGGGATTCGCCAGGTGCCGTACCACGAATTCGATGAAACAGACCCCATGACCATCTATGGACGCAGCAAACTTGCGGGGGAAAATTATGTAAAAGAATTTGCCTACCGGCATTTTATCATACGGAGCAACTGGGTATTCGGAAGAGGAAGCGATAGGAATTTTGTCAATCAGATTTTGAAGGCGATCGAGACAAAAAAAGAGCTGTATATTGCAGTAGACCAGTATGGGTCTCCTACAAGTGCCAATGCTCTTGCATCTTTTATGCTTCGAATGATCCAGACAGAAGGATACGGAACTTACCATGTAACCTGTGACGGCGTCTGCAACCGTTGTGAATTCGCGAAAGAAATTGTGGAGCTGGCCGGCAAAGACGTGAAGATCATTCCGGTTCCTACGATGAAGGCAGAGTTTTCTTCGGCAAGGCCAACTTACACTGTATTGGACAACTTTTTGACACGCGCCCTTGGACAGGATGATATGCCTACATGGATCGATGCTCTGGAGGAATATATCGAAGAAATTAGGCCGATTTTTTCCTAAACTGTCCAATCTGAATCTACACACAGGATAAATATATGCAATTTACATTGACAGAATGTGTCTGGCTCATCATTGTTTATTCCTTTTTTGGATGGACGATCGAGACAGTGACAGGCACCATAAAAAAGAAGACATTTGTAAACCGGGGATTTTCTACAGGCCCTTTCTGCCTTGTCTATGGAATCGGCGCCCTTGTCATGGTTATTGCTTTCCAGGAACTGAAAAGCAATCTGTTCTTTCTTTTCCTCGGATGCGCGGTTCTCGGCACAATGCTGGAATGGATGACAGGAAAACTTCTTGAACGTATGAATCAGCATAAATGGTGGGACTACTCCGACAAGCGCTGGAATTTTGATGGCTATATCTGTCTGCAGTACACAGTACTGTGGGGAATTCTTGGCATGCTGACCGTTCGGTACGGCGATGAGAATATAGTCCGGCTTTTGCACGTCATCCCGGATCTTTTCGGCACGATTGTCGTATGGACATTGGCAGCTGTTTGTGCACTGGACATGGCGGCTTCTTATACAGCAATCATCCATATTAGAAGACCGGTTCCGAAAGTGGTTCGTATACACCGGAAAGCAGCTGTCGTCCTTCACACTGCGATTCACAGGATCATCGGGCGAGTAGAACGAAGGATCGTAAACGTGTATCCTGTAGAGAAGAGGGTTGCTTCATCTACGCCAAAGACAGGAAAATTTGCTGAAGGATGCGGATTTTATAAACTGTTTTGGCTGTTTCTCATCGGAGCCGTTCTTGGGGATTTCACAGAGACAATTTTTTGTCGATTGACCGCCGGCATATGGATGAGCCGCAGCAGTCTTGTGTGGGGACCATTCAGCATCGTTTGGGGATTAGCTATCGCTGCTGCAACTGCCTTGCTTTATAAAGACCGGGATAAACCGGATCGGTATCTTTTTTTTGTCGGGACATTTCTGGGCGGAGGATACGAATATCTTTGCAGCGTATTCACGGAGATTGTTTTTGGGAAAATCTTCTGGGACTACAGTGAGATTCCTTTTAATCTCGGTGGACGAATCAACTTACTTTACTGCTTTTTCTGGGGATTTGCGGCGGTAATCTGGATTAAAATCCTTTATCCTCGCTTTTCCGCATGGATTGAAAAACTTCCGGCTAAAGCAGGCTGCATTTTCACATGGGTGTTAGTCATCTTTATGATTGCCAATATTACCGTGTCTATGTTGGCGTTGATTCGGTATGATATGCGGGTAAAAGAAATACCGCCGTCCAATGCACTGGAACGGCTCATAGATGAACGATTTGACGATCAGCGAATGGAGCAGATTTACCCGAACGCGAAAGAAAAATAGTGAAAATGCACGAAATTTGCACTTGGATACATTGTTTGATTGTGCTATAATACTTCTGTATTACAGTGTCATCGAGAAAGGAGCATTTTAAAATGAATGACAGAATTGCACGAGTATTAGAAAAAATGGAGGAAAAAGGACTTACGCAGCTGATCGTTTCTGATCCTTTGAGTATCCGCTTCCTGACAGGGATCATGGTAAACCCGGGCGAAAGGTTATACGCATTGATCCTCAGAACAAACGGAAAGCACACGATGCTTCTCAACTACTTATATTTTGTAAAGGATACGGGATTTGAAGAAGTATGGTTCTCTGATATGGAAGACCAGATTTCTATCATCGCAGATCAGATCGATCCATCTCAGACACTTGGTATCGATAAGACATGGCCGGCACGTTTCCTTATCCCGTTGCAGGAAAAACTTCCGCAGCTTAAGACTGTATGGGGTTCAGACTGTGTAGATGGTGTCCGCGCAGTGAAAAATGAAGAAGAGATCGCGATCATGAAGAAAGCCTCTGAAATCAACGATGCGGTTATGGAAAAAGTTGCTGATTACATAAAAGAAGGAATGACAGAAAAGCAGATCGCAGATTTTATTGAAGCTGAATATATGGCAGCCGGAGCAACTGGATTAAGCTTCGACACGATCGTATGTTTCGGGCCGAATGCAGCCGATCAGCATCATATGCCAAGCGATACAAGAACATTGAAAGCTGGCGAATGTGTGCTGATTGATATGGGATGTGTTTGGAATGGTTACTGTTCTGATATGACAAGAACATTCTACTGCAAATCTGCAGACCCGGAACAGACAGAGATTCACGACATTGTTCGCGAAGCTGTTCTGAGAGCAGAATCCGTAATCAAACCAGGCGTACGTTTCTGCGATATTGACGCACAGGCAAGAGATTATATCGATGAAAAAGGATACAGCGAATACTGGAAAATCCGTCTTGGTCACTTCATCGGACAGGAAGACCACGAATATGGTGATGTCAGCCCGATCAACACAAATGTTGCAGAACCGGGCATGATCTTCTCCATCGAACCGGGTATCTACCTGGAAGGAAAATATGGAGTACGAATCGAAGATCTCGTACTGGTAACAGAAGATGGACATGAACTTCTGAATGCTGTCGACAAAAAATGGCGTATTGTCGGCTAACGACAGGGGAAAATTGGAACTCTTTTCCTGATTAAAATCGATATATTTACAAAAACTTAAGAATACCCCTTTTTGAATTCTAAGATTTATCGGATACAATATCCATAGACTACAAATTCAGAAAGGGGTATTTTGATGTATAAAAAGAGATGGGTATTAGGCCTGCTGATTTTAGTGATGCTTGGTATACTTATTATTTATGCTGAAAAAATATCTGTGCTTGAAGAAGACCCGCAGATTGCAGAAAATATTGTCGGAGAACTGAAGGCCGGGAATAAAATTGATTTCCAGAAGATCATCGATGGCGAATGGGACAGCATGGTAATAGTTGGTCCATATACGCCAAGAAAAAAAGCAGAAAAATTCTGTAATGTCAAGCTCGATAAAATCAAACATTATCGAATGGATTACAGCGACAGCGAAACGCTTCTTGTATTCTGCAAAGGCAGACAGGTGTTGAAATATGCGTATTTAAAGAATCAAACTGCATCCATAGACTGGAGTCAGAGCAGGGGAGAATTTCATCTTATGGCATTCCCAAAAACTGCTTCCACATTTCGAGTCGTTGAGCAGCGAAAAGGAAAAGAGTCAAAGAGACTGATCTTATTGAAGGAAAATTAGATATTGATTTTTGCACACCATTGTGTGATAATAAAAATCAATTGAATAAGAAAACGACAGGTGTCAGATAAGAAACCGAAGTTTCTTGATCTGGTGAAAAGGGAAACAGGTGCGAATCCTGTACGAACTCGTCACTGTATTTAGGGAGCGCAGGCCATTGTGTCACTGAGAAATCGGGAAGACGGCCGGGCGCGATGAACTGTAAGTCAGGAGACCTGCCTGCCGTTGTACGGGATGTAATTCCAGACCACGAGTAATTGGTTGTACATAGAAAGCGAAACGAACAAAAAGATGTTGTCTTTTATTTGGTTTGGCTTTTATTTTGCAGTCCGTTTACATTTTGTAAATGGACTGTTTTGTTGTGGCACTCTTTTTTATGGGATGATATCCGGTATTTTATTCATATCATAAAAGAATGGAGGAAAACAGCATGAAAAAACAAATCGCTGCTTTGCTTACAGCAGCGCTCCTTGGACTGCCTATCCTTTCCGGATGTGCAGGAACAGATACAGCAAAAGAAGCGGAGCAGAAATCTGAGGAGAAAAAAAGCGCTGATCAGAAAGCAGCAGATGCAGTGGCAGAACTGATCGACATGATCTATGTGCAAAAGAGAACAGACAAGACCGATGCACAATGTATTGAGGCAAAGGAAGCATGGGATGCACTGACAAACACACAAAAGAAACTTGTGGAAGGAGAAAACGCAGATCCGGATTATTTTGGCAGAGATACCGGAGACGCATCCAAAGACGATCCACGAAATCAGGACAGAATAGGGGAGAAGGAACTTCTTGTCGTCAGCTTTGGAACTTCTTTTAACGACAGCCGGACGGAGGACATCAAAGGAATTGAAGATGCCCTGCAGGCAGCGTACACGGATTGGTCTGTGAGAAGAGCTTTTACCTCCCAAATTATCATCAATCATATCCAGTCAAGAGATGACGAGAAGATCGACAATATGCAGCAGGCATTGGATCGCGCTGTGGCAAACAAAGTAAAGCACCTTGTGATTCAGCCGACACATCTCATGCATGGAGCAGAGTACGATGAATTGGTAAAGGCAGTGGAGGGGTACCAGGATCAGTTTGCAACTGTCAAAATTGCAGAGCCGCTCTTAGGGGAAGTGGGATCCGACGCGACAGTCATCAACGAGTCCAAAGAAGCGGTGGCAAAAGCAGTGACTGCGGCCGCAGTAAAAGATGCCGGATACACAGACTTAAATGCGGCAAAGAAAGATGGAACTGCATTTGTACTTTTAGGACACGGCACTTCACATACAGCAAAAGTGTCTTACAGTCAGATGCAGACGCAGATGGATGTTCTGGGATACGACAACGTCTATATCGGTACAGTGGAAGGAGCCCCGGAAGAAACCGCATGTGAAGCAGTGATGGATGCGGTCGCAGGAGCTGGATATCAAAAAGTGGTTCTACGTCCTCTGATGGTGGTGGCTGGAGATCATGCCAGCAACGATATGGCAGGAGATGAGGAAGACTCTTGGAAAAGTATATTCGAGGCATCAGGAAAATTTGATTCCATAGATGTACAGATTTCCGGACTTGGATCCATTTCAGAAATACAGAAACTTTATGTTTCACATACAAAAGCAGTAATGAATGAATAAGAGGGTTAGACAGTTATGAAGAAAAAAATAATTACATTAATATGCATTTCTCTTTTGTCCAGTGCACTGATCAGTGGCTGCAGCGGACAAGACACGGAAAAGACGGCGGATAAAAAGGAAGCTGTCACTTCCCAGCAGAGCAAAAAAGCGGCGTTGGAAGACGGGGTATATTCTGCAGAATTTCACACTGACAGCGGAATGTTTCATGTAAATGAGGCCCATGACGGAAAAGGAACATTGACCGTAAAAGATGGGGAGATGACAATCCACATTTCCCTTGTTTCC
The DNA here is from genome assembly GCF_019754295.1 of Sellimonas caecigallum. Taxonomy (GTDB): domain Bacteria; phylum Bacillota; class Clostridia; order Lachnospirales; family Lachnospiraceae; genus Sellimonas; species Sellimonas caecigallum. The sequence goes on from NZ_VIRV01000010.1 coordinate 46,185, forward strand.
AAAAATATTTTGAATTTATTTCCTGGCCTTGCAGAAGATGCAAAAAAGGAGGGAGCTAAAGTTCTGGAACCTACCACAGATACGGTAACCTACAGTGACGGTTACACAGAAGAAGTGTACGGTTTTGATGTTCCTGTTCCAGAACTGGAAAAGGAATTCGATCTTGCCCTGATCGGAAAAAAGGGAAAATGGTATGACCATAAAGTAAGTGTCTCCAACCCGGTCAAGGTGGAGGAAGAAAACGAAAACGGAACCTCTTCCAACAGTGAACCGGTCTCCGTGGATATGGAGGACGGGGAGTATGAGGTTGAGGTTACGTTGGAAGGAGGAAGCGGCAGAGCAAGCGTATCCTCCCCGGCAGTCCTGCTTGTAAAAAACAGAAAGGCATATGCTCGAATCGAGTGGAGCAGCCCAAATTACGATTATATGAAAATCGGGACAGAGATTTATTATCCAGTCAACACGGAGGGAAACTCCACTTTCGAGATCCCAGTAAGTGTGTTTGATAAGAAAATGACGGTTATCGCAGACACGACTGCCATGGGCACACCTCATGAGATCGAGTACACACTGACCTTTCATCTGGAATAACAGGATTGGTCTTTGATGTCTCCTTATTTTCAGGAAGGAACAGATGGAATGACAAAGAAATCAGGATTTTTTCTCCTCATTTGTATGATAAGTACCCTTATATTGGTATCTTGCGGAAAGGCAAAGGATGCCAACGGCCAGCCAGATGACGTACAGATCAGTACGTCTCTGACATATGATCACAGTATGGAACTCGACTATGCAAAGGAATTTTCAGTGGATTACTATGACGGAGGCTATGCACTGATTACGATATCCGATGAAAGCCGTTTTTTGGTTGTTCCGAAAAAGCGACCGATTCCAAAAGACCTTTCAGAAGACATCGTGATACTAAAACAGCCAATCGACCATATTTACCTCGTGGCATCCGCTGTCATGGATATGTTCTGCTCGCTGGATGGGCTGGATTCCATCCGGCTGTCCGGCACAAAAGAAGAGGGATGGTATATCGAAGAGGCAAAAAAGGCGATGGCTTCCGGGGCTATAGAATATGCCGGAAAATACAATATGCCGGATTACGAAAAAATTGTAGATGTGGGATGTGATCTTGCGGTAGAATCCACCATGATCCTTCACTCCCCGGATGTAAAAGAGAAACTCGAAAAAATAGGGATTCCAGTTCTGGTGGACCGCTCCAGCTACGAAGAGCATCCGCTTGGAAGGACTGAATGGGTCAAGCTTTACGGGGTGCTTTTAGGGAAAGAAGAGAGAGCTTTGCAGGCATTTGCAGAACAAAAAGCAGCTTTGGAATCGGTAACAAAAGCTGAGAGAACCGACAAGACGGTGGCATTTTTCTATATTACATCCAACGAAACGGCAAGCGTCCGCAAATCCGGAGATTATGTGGCAAAGATGATCGATCTTGCAGGAGGAAAGTATATTTTTTCCAATCTTGAGGATGACAGCGCTTCCTCTTCGGTAAACATGCAGCTGGAAGAGTTTTACGTAAGGGCAAAAGATGCCGATTATCTGATCTATAACAGTACTATCGACGGCGGTGTACGATCTATGAAAGAATTTTTAAAGAAAAGCCCGTTATTAAAAGAATTTAAGGCGGTACAGGATGGAAACGTTTATTGCACAACACAGAATTTATATCAGGATTCCATGAAACTCGGAACAGTAATCTTGGATTTTCACAATATGCTTACAGCGGAGGAGCAAAATGAAGCTACATTTACCTACTTGTTCAGGTTGGAATAAAAAAATAAAATATACGGTCTTGTTTGGAATCTTATTTCTGATTGTGATCTTTTTTCTGTTTCTAAACATCAGCATCGGCAGCGTCTCTGTCCCGTTTTCAGAAATCGTGGAAACCCTGGCGGGAAATGGAGAAGATATGTTCCGCAACATCATTATTGAAATCCGTTTTCCACGTAGCGTGGCAGCGATCATCCTGGGCGGTGCACTGGGACTTTCCGGTTTTTTACTCCAGACTTTTTTTCATAATCCCATCGCAGGGCCGTATGTGCTTGGCATCTCCTCGGGATCGAAACTTGCAGTTGCCATTGTCATGGTAGTCTTTCTCCGATTTGGCATCCGTATCAGTTCGGTTCTCATGATCCTGGCCGCTTTTGCAGGCGCAATGCTTTCTATGGGATTTGTCCTTCTGATTTCCAGATGGCTCCCTCAGACTGCGATGCTCGTTGTAAGCGGTATTATGATCGGATATATCTGCTCAGCAGTCACAGACTTGATCGTGACATTTGCGGAGGATTCGGATATCGTGAATCTTCACAACTGGTCCATGGGGAGTTTTTCCGGGATTTCATGGAGCAACGTGGCAGTCATGATCATTGTTGTGGCAGCGGCAGGCGGATTGACCTTTCTGATGTCCAAGCCTATCTCGGCTTATCAGATGGGAGAGTCTTACGCAGAAAGCATGGGGGTAAATATCCGGTCTTTTCGGATTGCGCTTGTGCTTTTGTCCAGCATGCTTTCGGCCTGTGTGACAGCCTTTGCAGGTCCTGTTTCCTTTGTTGGCATTGCGGTTCCACAGATCATGAAGAGGATGTTTCACACGGCAAAACCTCTTTTCATGATACCGGCTTGTTTTTTGGGCGGTGCTGTGTGGTGCCTGTTCTGTGATCTTATTGCGCGCACACTATTTGCACCTACCGAGCTTTCCATCAGCACGGTCACAGCAATCTTCGGTGTGCCGGTGGTCATTTATGTGATGATATGCAGAAAAAAGGAGCGTCCGGATTGATATGCAAAATTATTTCTTTTATACTAAAAACATGACCGTGGGCTATGACGGTGTCCCGCTGATCCGGGATATCCAGATTGAAATCAAAAGAGGAGAGATCCTGACTTTGATCGGGCCAAACGGCGCTGGAAAATCTACCATCTTAAAAAGTATCATCGGACAGCTTTCGCTTCTTAACGGGAAAGTGCAGCTGGAAGAAGTATGCATCAATAGACTGTCGGAGAAAGAGCGTGCCAAAAGGCTGTCTGTCGTGCTGACAGAGCGGATCCACCCGGAAATGATGACTTGCGAAGAGGTGGTGGCGATGGGAAGATATCCCTATACGGGGCGTCTTGGAATTCTGTCTGAGACGGACAAAAAAGCAGTCCAGAGGGCAATGGAAACAGTCCGTACGGAGGAACTGGCTGAAAAAGAATTCTTAACGCTGAGCGACGGCCAGAAGCAGCGTATTCTTCTGGCGAAAGCCATTGCGCAGGATCCGGATGTACTCGTGCTTGATGAACCGACCTCTTTTTTGGATGTGCGGTATAAGCTGGAGTTTTTGTCCGTTCTCCAGGAAATGACAAAAAAGAAGAACCTTACGGTCATTATGTCTTTGCATGAGTTGGATCTGGCAGAGAGGATCTCAGATAAGATCCTTTGTGTGAAAGGAGAATATGTAGATCGTTTCGGTCCTCCGGAGAACGTTTTTCTCCCGGGATATATCAAAGAATTGTATGGGATTACAACAGGAACTTTCGATGAGTGTTCCGGAAGAGTGGAGCTGCCTGCCGTACATGGAATCCCTCGCGTGTTTGTGATTGGAGGAAATGGAAGCGGAATTCCGATTTACCGCAGACTGCAAAGAGAGGGGATCCCTTTTTCAGCAGGTATTTTGTGGGAAAATGACAAAGATACACCTGTAGCGGAAGCTCTCTCTGAACGAGTGATAAAAGAACAGGCATACTGTCCCATCAGACAAGATACAGTAGTGTGTGCCAAGGAAGAGATTGACCGCTGCCGACATGTCATCTGCACACTTACTGACTTTGGTGAATGGAATAAAGAAAATAAAAAGCTGCTCCTGTATGCGAAAGACAGGGGAAAACTATTGGAAGGAGAGAGGATATGGCAAAAGTGATCATGGTACAAGGAACGATGTCAAATGCAGGAAAAAGTTTGATCTGTGCCGGACTTTGCCGCATTTTTGTGCAGGATGGGTATAGGGCGGCGCCTTTCAAATCCCAGAATATGGCTCTCAATTCCTATATCACAGAAGAAGGGCTGGAGATGGGGAGAGCCCAGGTCATGCAGGCGGAAGCGGCAAAAATAGCTCCGCTTGTCTGTATGAATCCAATCCTTTTAAAGCCGACGACGGATATGGGTTCCCAGGTCATTGTAAATGGAGAAGTGCTTGGAAATATGCCGGCAAAAGAATATTTTTCGTACAAGAAAAGGCTGATCCCGGAAATCAAGAAAGCTTTCCGGAAACTTTCGTCCATGTCAGATATTATCGTCATCGAAGGAGCCGGAAGTCCGGCAGAGATCAATTTAAAAGAAAATGACATTGTAAATATGGGGATGGCCAAACTTGCAGATGCTCCGGTGCTTCTTGTGGGAGATATCGACAGAGGCGGTGTGTTTGCACAGCTGATCGGGACACTCTCGCTCCTTCCGGATGAAGAACGATCCCGTGTCAAAGGGCTGATCATCAATAAGTTCCGCGGCGACAAGACGATTCTTGATCCTGGGATTCAAATGCTGGAACAGCGAGGAAACGTCCCGGTGGTAGGAGTCGTACCTTATACACCGCTTTCCCTCGAAGATGAGGACAGTCTGACAATCCGATTTGACCGCAAAAAAAGGGGAATGATCGATCTGGCAGTTATACGCTGCCCGAGAATTTCCAATTTTACAGACTTTAATGTGTTTGAGCAGAATGAATCCGTGACGGTACGGTATGTGACTTCCGTATCTGAGCTGGGAGATCCGGACATGATTTTCCTGCCTGGCAGCAAAAATACAATGGGGGATCTGCGTTGGATGCGGGAAAACGGATTGGAAGCAGCTGTCAAGAAAAAATCCCAGGATACGATCATCTTTGGAATCTGCGGAGGCTATCAGATGCTTGGAAAGCAGATCTGTGACCCATATCACGTAGAAGAAGGCGGCCAGATGAGAGGAATGGAACTCCTCCCTGTGGAGACGACCTTGCATCAGGAAAAAACAAGGACCCAAAAGAAGTCATCCCTTCATCAAATCCGTGGAAGGCTTTCCTGTCTGAGCGGCATGGAAGTTTCCGGATATGAAATCCACATGGGAAATACAAGCACAGAAAAAAGCGGGGCGGAACACCTCGTCCTTTCCAATGGAAATGTGTATGGAACATACCTGCACGGAATTTTTGATGCGGAAGGAATCGCAGCAGCCATCCTTTCGGCGCTGGCAAAAGAGAAAGGTATTCATTGCGACACAGACGGGATGTACTCGTACAGACAGTTGAAAGAAATACAGTACGATAAGTTGGCGGACACACTGCGCAAGTATCTGGATATGGACGCAATCTACGGGATGCTCAGGGAATCCAGGTTGTAGAAGGGAAGGCAGAAATGACGAGTGAGGAATTAAATCAAATAAAAATCCAGGAACCGTCGAAAGAAATTTACAGACGGATCCGATCGGAATGGGATCATATGGCCAAACCTTTGGACGGAATGGGGCGATTTGAAGAATTGACCGCACAGATCGGAGCGATTCTTGAAAACGTTTATCCAGATATTTCCAGGAAGGCTGTTATCGTGATGTGCGCGGACAATGGGATTGTGGAAGAAGGGGTCAGTCAGTCCGGTCAGGAAGTGACTTTGGCGGTATCTTCTTTTATGGGGAAGAATCAGACCTCTGTCGGAAAGATGGCCACTCGTATCGGTGCCGATGTGATCCCGGTGGATATCGGTATCAATCACGGAGCTCAAATTGAAGGGGTAATCGACAGAAAAATCGCACATGGAACAAAAAACTTTCGAAAAGAACCAGCCATGACAGAGAGCGAAACCCTGGCAGCGATCCAAACCGGAATCGAGATGGCAGCATACTGCAAAAGAGAAGGGTACCAGCTGCTTGCCACCGGCGAGATGGGAATCGGAAATACAACGACGAGCAGTGCGGTCGCAGCGGCCTTGACCGGATTGCCCGTGGAAGAAATTACCGGACGGGGAGCAGGGCTCAGCGATGAGGGTCTAAGAAGAAAACGAAACGTGATCATAGAAGCTCTGAAAAAATACGATTTAAGAAAAGAAGAGACGCTTCGTATCCTGATGTCTGTGGGAGGATTGGATATTGCAGGATTAACCGGTGTTTTTATCGGTGGGGCGATGTATCATCTTCCGGTTGTTCTCGATGGCGTTATCAGCGCAGTGGCAGCCCTGGCTGCGGAGCGGCTGAAACCTGGGACACGGGCATATATGATCCCTTCCCACAAAAGTAAGGAACCTGCGGCAAAACAGATACTGGACGAACTTTGTCTTTCGCCGGTCATCGACGCGTCATTGGCGCTTGGAGAAGGAACCGGGGCGGTTATGATGTTTGCTCTGCTTGACATGGCATTGTCCCTTTATCAGAGACAGACAACGTTTTCGGATATTCATGTAGAGCAGTACAGGCGGTATACAAAGACACAGGAAACGAAAGAAACAGGAGAAAAGTCATGGTAACTTTGGTGTTGGGAGGAAGCGGAAGCGGGAAATCTGCCATTGCGGAGAGCATGCTGGAAGAGATAAAAGACGTGGAGGTCAAATATTATCTTGCCACAATGCAAGTGTATGACGAAGACGCACAAAGAAAAGTCAACCGCCACAGAGAGCTCCGCCGAGGGAAAGGATTCCGCACAATCGAGCAGCCAAGAGATATCCTCCAGGCTCTGGACCAGATGGATCCCTCTCGTCTCGGAGAAAGCGCGGTATTGCTGGAATGTATGTCAAATCTGGCGGCAAATGAGATGTTCGGCAAAGACGTACGCCCGGCGGACGAGGTTGTCCGGAATATCGTGCAGGGGATCCGTATTTTGCGAAATCGTGTCCGGCATCTTATCATTGTATCGAACAATGTATTTGAAGACGGAGTGAGGTATGATCCAGCTACAACAGCATATATGGATGCACTTGGAAAGATTAACTGTGTCCTTGCATCCGAGTCGGACGAAGTCACAGAAGTAGTGGCAGGTATTCCTGTGATACTGAAAAAGGAAAGGGGAAAAAAATGAAAATCTTAAGATCTTGTGTGATCGCTTTTTCCATGTATTCCAAAATCCCAGTCCCACAATTCGACTGGAAGGAAGAAGATATGAAATACGTATTTTGTTTTTTCCCTTGTATCGGAGCAGTCATCGGTCTGTTTATAAGTGGGTGGGGATGGATTTGCCGGAATTTTCATATAGGCAGTCTGGCTTACGTACTGATGGGAACGGCAATACCGATTCTTGTCACAGGCGGATTTCATGTAGACGGATACATGGATACGATGGATGCCCTCCACTCCTATCAGGACAGAGAACGAAAACTTGAGATACTGAAGGACTCTCATATCGGAGCTTTTTCTGCGATCATGCTGCTTTTGTATTACCTCATATATCTGGCCGCATTTTCAGAAGTCATGGATGGGAAAGATCTGGCAGTCGTAAGCCTGGGATTTGTGCTGTCCCGGATAATGAGCGGACTTGGCGCGATCTGCCTGCGTCCTGCAAAAAAGGACGGGTTACTGCGTGCCTTCTCCAAGCGCGCAGCCCAAAAGAACGTTGTATTCGTTCTTTTTTTGGAGATGCTGGTCTGCGCGGCTGCAATGCTCCTTTTGTCTCCCGCAGCTGGAGCAGCTGCACTTATCGGGTCGGGAGGAACATTTCTGTTTTACCGTATCCGAAGCTACCATGAATTTGGAGGAGTTACAGGAGATACAGCAGGATATTTTCTGCTGCTCTGTGAGGCAGCTATTGTGATAGGAGCGGCGATTGGCAGTCATCTTTTTTAGATTGAAGGAGAGGAAAAATGGAATTATTTATTGGTGGACATGCACAGGGGAAACTTGCTTATGTGATGCAGACACATAAAGAAGAAGCCCTGGATGTCATAGAGGGGGACAAGGAGGATCTGCGGAAAGGACACGACGGAAAAAGACCGGTTCTAAGCCATTTCCACTTGTGGTTCCGAAAATGTCTGGAAGAAGGATCAGACCCGGAGACAAAGATACAAAACTGGATACAGGAAAATCCAGACAGTATCATTATCAGCGATGAAATCGGAAACGGCATTGTGCCGACAGAGCAAAAAGAGCGGGACTACCGGGAACGTCTCGGACGAATCCAGATTGAATTGGCAAAAAGGGCGGAAAGGGTGGAACGTGTCATATGTGGAATCGGGCAGAGACTGAAATAAACATGACGTTGATCCGACATGGTGCGACAAAAGCAAATCTGGAACATCGCTATCTGGGGAAAACGGAGGAAGCTCTTTCGGAGGAAGGAAAAGAGGAACTGCAAATGCGTAAGGACAACGGGATGTACGCGACGCCAAACCACTTGTTCGTAAGCCCTATGCTCCGCTGTCGTGAGACAGCAACGATCCTTTTTCCTAATCTTCCTTTTCAGTGTATTCCCGAATGGACAGAAATGGATTTTGGACTGTTTGAGGGGAAAAATTATAAAGATCTAAATGGAAATCCGGAATATCAGGCCTGGATCGACAGCGGAGGGATGCTGCCATTTCCGAAAGGAGAGAGCAGAGAGGCATTTCAAAAGCGTGTGGTCTTCGGTTTTTTCCGGATGCTCTCCTGCCTGGAAAAGGAAAAAGCGTCTGAAAAGGATAAAATCACAGCTGTCGTACACGGCGGCACGATCATGGCGCTGCTCTCTGCTCTGTCTGGCGGGGAATATTTTGACTATCAGGTAAAATGCTCGGACGGATATCGCTGTCGACTGCGCTGTTCGGACAAAATCATATCAATACTGGAGTTGGAAAAACTATGCTGAACTATCACATTACCTCTTTTTTAATCGGATTTGTTCTGGATCTTTTGTTTGGGGATCCGCACTGGATGCCGCACCCGGTCTGTCTGATCGGAAAACTGATCGGAAAGCTAGAGACATATCTCTATGGAAAAAGACATCCTGTCATGAGAGGCGGTATACTTGTCTTTTTTGTTCTGCTCCTTACCGGCACAGTGTCCGGAGGCATACTGTGGGGTGCTTATCTGCTTTCCCCGGCACTTGGGGTAACAATCGAAAGCTTTATGACTTATCAGATTCTTGCAATCAAATGCCTGAAGACCGAGAGCATGAAAGTCTATGATAAACTGCAGAAAGGAACACTTGAGGAGGCGCAGACAGCGGTGTCCATGATTGTCGGAAGAGACACTTCGGTTCTGGACAAGCGGGGAGTCATCAAGGCGGCGGTAGAAACAGTGGCGGAAAATACATCTGATGGCGTCGTGGCACCTATGCTTTATCTGGCAATCGGAGGTCCTTTTCTCGGTTTTCTGTACAAAGCGGTCAACACGATGGACTCTATGATCGGGTATAAAAACGACCGTTATCTGTATTTTGGAAGGCCAGCGGCAAAGCTGGATGATGTGGCCAACTATATTCCGGCCAGAGTCAGCGCATGGCTGATGATCGTTTCGTCATTTCTGCTGGGAAAAGAGTTTGACGGCACGCGTGCCTGCCGCATTTATCTCAGAGACAAAAAGAAGCATTCCAGTCCAAATGCTGCGCAGACGGAAGCGGTCTGTGCAGGAGCACTTGGGGTACAGCTTGCCGGGGATGCCAGCTACTTCGGAAAGATTGTAAAAAAACCATTCATCGGAGATGCGATCCGAACGGTAGAAGTATCTGACATTCGGCGTGCCAATCAGCTTCTTTACAGCACCGCGGGATTGTGTGAGGGGATCTGTATCCTTTTGCTTTGGACTGTGACGGCGGTTTTTTAGTCTGACTATTGAAACAGGAGGTTGAATCATGCACGGTGGAGATATCTATCGCAACCATGTCACACTGGATTTTTCTGTAAATATAAATCCTCTCGGGATTCCGGATTCTGTAAAGAAGGCTATGCTGGAAGCAGTCGAACATTGTACGTGCTATCCGGATATCCGATGTGCCGGTTTAATCAAGGCCATTGGGAGCATGACCGGCGCTTTGGAGGACCAGATTTTGTGCGGAAGCGGGGCATCGGAACTCTTTCTTGCAATTATTCATGGGTTAAAGCCTAAAAAGATCGTGATCCCAGTTCCTTCCTTTTACGGGTATGAGAAGGCAGCCTTAGCTTGTCACGCCGATATTGTCTGGTATGAAATGAAAAAGGAAAACGGATTTTGCCTGGACAACACATTCCTGGAACACATTCCGGAAGATACGGATCTTTTATTTTTGGCAAATCCTAATAATCCGGTTGGGAATCTGCTGAAACCAAACTTTCTGGAACAACTGATAAGGACTTGTATGAAGAAGAAAATCACAGTGGTGCTGGATGAATGCTTTATTGAATTTACAGAAACAGGAACACAGGATTCTTTCCTTCTTCGAGCGGAGGAATTTCCAAATCTGATCGTCGTACGCGCTTTTACGAAAATTTTTGCCATCCCCGGTGTCCGGCTTGGCTATCTCGTATGCGGAAATAAGAAATGGCATCAGGACATCGCACGCCAGCTTCCGGAGTGGAATCTCTCTGTGTTTGCCCAGATAGCCGGAGCTGCAGCGGCACGAGAGATGAACTATCTGGAGAGGACGATCCGGCATGTGAAGACTGAGCGAAAGTATCTTTCAGAAGAACTGAAAAAAATGGGGATCTCCGTCTTCCCGTCCACGGCAAACTACATGATGTTTTATACAGAGCATCTCCTTTTCGATCAGCTTCTTAAGAAAGGCATCCTGATTCGGGACTGCGGCAATTTCCGGGGACTAAGCAACGGATATTACCGCATTGCGGTAAAGAACAGACGGGAAAATACTGAGCTGATCCAGGCAATCGGGCAGATTATACAGAAAGAAAGCAGGAAATGTGATGGAAAAGATCTTATACTGTAAACCAGGAGAAATCGAAGGAAAAAGTTTTGAAATTATCGGGGAAGAACTGCAAAAAAGAGGCATTGTCATCCCAAAAGAACAGGAAGCTGTGACAAAACGTGTCATTCACACGACAGCGGATTTTGACTACGCCGAAACACTTGTCTTCTCGGAACATGCAGTTGAAAAAGCCAGACAACTGATTCTCGAGGGAGCAGATATCGTGACCGACACCAATATGGCATTGGCCGGCATCAATAAAAAAGTACTGGCGCGGTTTGGAGGAAAAGCGCATTGTTTTATGGCTGATGAAACAGTGGCATCTCTTGCAAAAGAGCGAAATGTGACACGGGCAGCTGTCAGTATGGAGTTTGCTGCAAAGCTTCATAAGCCGGTTATCTTTGCAGTTGGGAATGCGCCGACAGCTCTGCTTAGGCTGTATGACTACATTCAGGATGGAACGTTTCTTCCGGCTTTTGTCATCGGTGTGCCGGTGGGATTTGTAAATGTTGAGGCCGCAAAAGAGCGGATCCTGGAGACATCGGTTCCCCACATTGTCAATCGGGGGCGAAAGGGAGGAAGCAACGTGGCGGCTGCAATCTGCAACGCGCTGCTCTACGAACTTGGCCGCTAGATGGCTATCGATGGGAAATAGACAGGAGATATATATGAAATCATTGAGATATGGGTTTACGACCGGAAGCTGTGCGGCAGCGGCGGCAAAAGCGGCGGCCTACATGCTCCTGACAGGAAGAACGAAAACAGAAATCATGATACAGACTCCAAAAGGGATCCCCTACTGCGCCAAAGTTCTTGATATCTGCAGGACAAATCGGGAAGTTTCCTGCGCGGTAGAAAAGGATGGCGGGGATGATCCGGATGTGACGACAGGTTCCCTTGTTTACGCCAAAGTTTCCATGAATCATGATGCGGGAGAAGCGACGCACAGTGAAGCGGAAGTAAAGATTGACGGAGGGCCTGGTGTCGGACGGGTTACAAGACCAGGTCTGGATCAGCCGATAGGCAATGCAGCCATCAATCGCGTCCCTAGATCCATGATCACATATGAGGTAAGGGAAGTCTGCCGAAGTGTCGATTTTCACGGATCACTCCAGGTGGAGATATCTGTCCCCGGCGGAGAAGCACTGGCTGCACGCACATTCAATCCAAGACTTGGTATTAAAGGGGGGATTTCGATCCTTGGAACGACCGGGATCGTGGAACCTATGAGCGAGCAGGCTCTTGTGGACACTATTTTGGTCGAACTTCGCCAACACCGTGCAATGGGAGAGGATTGTATTGCGGTATCTCCTGGAAACTATGGTTTAGATTATATGAAGCATACATATGGGTATGATCTGGATAAAAGTGTAAAATGCAGCAACTTCATCGGCGATACGATCGATATGACAGTAAAGTGCGGCTTTCAAAAAATGCTGCTGACAGGCCATATCGGGAAGCTGATTAAAATCTCGGGCGGTATCATGAACACGCATTCCAGAGAAGGGGACTGTCGGATGGAGCTTTTGGCGGCTGCCGCTCTTTTAGAAGGGGTGGATACAGAAACCGTTTGCCAGCTCCTTTCATGCGCAGTCACGGAGGAAGCGCTGCAGATCCTAAAAAAAACCGGGAAGCAAAATGCCGTGATGGAGCGGATTATGGAAAAAATCATGTTCTATCTGAATAAAAGGGCCGGACAAAACCTTCGGATAGAGTGTATCATGTACTCAAGCGAAGCAGGAGAACTGGCTGCCAGCAGCGGTGCCAAAGAATTGCTTCAGGAGATCATGAAAGAACATTGAGAAAAAGAAAAGGAGGAGACATATGGTATATTTTGTAGGAGCCGGAACAGGGGCACCAGATTTGATTACCGTGCGGGGAAAGCGATATCTGGAACAGGCGGATGTGATCATCTATGCGGGATCTCTTGTAAACCGTGAACTTCTCGACTATGCAAAAGAGGGATGCAGTATCTTTAACAGTGCCACGATGACACTGGAGGAAGTACTGGAGGTCATGGTGCAGGCAGAGGCAGATGGAAAAATGACAGTACGTCTGCACACGGGCGATCCAAGTGTCTATGGGGCTGTGCGGGAACAGATGGATCTTTTGGACGAAAAAGGGATTTCTTATGAGAGCTGTCCGGGAGTCAGCGCCTGCTTTGGCGCTGCTGCGTCGTTGAATCTTGAATATACGCTTCCAGGCATATCCCAGTCACTGATCATCACGCGGATGGAAGGGCGGACAAAAGTGCCGGAAAAAGAAAGCATTGAAAGTTTTGCAGCACACCAGGCTTCTATGGCCATCTATCTGAGCACCGGGCTTTTGGAAGAATTGGAGAAACGTCTGGTAAAAGGCGGATATGCGCCGGACACGCCGGCAGCTATCGTATACAAAGCAACATGGCCGGAAGAAGAAGCTCATATATGTACGGTATCTACCCTTGCCCGGACCGCTTCAGATCACAACATCACAAAAACAGCGCTGATTCTCGTAGGAAATGCAGTGGCGCATCGCCATTATGAGCGTTCCAGATTGTATGCGCCGGATTTCGAGACCGAATTCAGAGGAAAACGTCTATGAAGATCAGTGTCATCAGTTTTACGGAACAGGGAAAGCAGCTGGCGAGTCAGCTCAGAGAAAGCTTGAAAGACCACGAAGTTCGAATCTTTCAAAAGCCGGAGGAAGGACTGATCCCATGGGCCAAAAAACAGTTTGAAAACAAAAATGCCCTTGTGTTTGTAGGCGCCTGCGGAATCGCAGTCCGTGCCATCGCTCCCTTTGTAAAGGATAAATTGACAGACAGTCCTGTACTTGTGATGGACGAAAAAGGACAGTATGTGATTCCAATCCTGTCCGGCCATATGGGCGGGGCAAATGAACTTGCAGATCTGATTGCCTGCCGGATGCATCTCATCCCAGTCATCACGACAGCTACCGATATCCACCACAAGTTTTCCGTCGATCTGTTTGCAAAGCAGAATGATCTGCACATTGTAAACAAAGGCGGCATCGCAAAGATTTCTGCAAAAGTCCTGCGGGATGAGAGTGTGACGATTTCCATTGACGGAGGATCAGACCGAATACCAGATGAAACAGGACGGATACCCGAAGGATTGCAGATAGTCCCATATCCTCCGCAAACTGCTGCAGATATTGTGATCTCCTCGAAAGAAGATGTATGGGAACAGGCAGTTATGAAGCTGAAACCAAAAGAGTACATTTTGGGAATCGGATGTAAAAAAGGGAAATCAAAAGAGGATATCGGGACAATGATAAAAAAATGCATGGAGCATCTTGGCATTTCGGTATCCGATATAGCGGCAGTGGCTTCGATTGACCGAAAAAAGAATGAGACAGGAATCTGCCAGTGGACTTCGCAAAACCGGATTCCTTTTGTAACCTTTTCGGAAGAGGAACTTCGCCGTGTCAAGGGAAATTTTCACAGTTCGGATTTTGTGAAACAGACAGTCGGGGTCGACAACGTCTGCGAAAGAGCCGCTCTGGCTGCCTGCGGGGAAGGCGGGACATTGGTACTTGCAAAACAGGCAGAAAATGGAATTACAATTGCCGCGGCAAAGCGGATATGGACGATAGAATGGGCAGGAGGGAAACACGATGAAGCATGAAATATATATCACAGGTATCGGTCCTGGGGAGGAAAACATGATGACAGGTCAGGCTATTCAGGCTCTGGAGGAAAGTGATGTCATTGTAGGATATCCTCTTTATCTGAAACTTTTGGGCGATCGGTTTCAGGGAAAGGAATGTCTGTCCACACCTATGAGAAAGGAAGTGGACAGGTGCCGTATGGCCTATGAGAAGGCCATGGAGGGAAAAAAGGTTTGCTTGATCTGCAGCGGGGACGCCGGTGTCTATGGACTGGCTTCTCTGATGTACGAGCTTTCCGGCGAATACCCGGACTGTAAGCTTACCGTTATTCCTGGAGTTACAGCGGCAAACAGCGGGGCAGCAGTTCTCGGTGCGCCTCTGAACCACGATTTTTGCGTCATCAGTCTCTCTGATCTGTTAACCCCCTGGGAGCAGATAGAAAAGCGGCTTACTGCGGCAGTAGAAGGGGATTTTGCCATTGCCATCTACAATCCTGCCAGCAGAAAACGATCAGACTATCTTCAAAAGGCATGTGATATTCTGCTGAAAAAGGCATCCCCGGAAAGGGCCTGCGGATATGTGGAAAATATCGGAAGAGAGGGAACGAAAGTAGGCGTGTGTTCTTTGCAGGAACTTCGCAATCTGAAGGCCAATATGTTTACCACTGTATTCATCGGGAATTCGCAGTCTCTGATTCTGGATGGAAAACTCATCACGAAAAGAGGATACCGCCTATGAAACGGATTTTGATTTTTTCCGGTACAACAGAAGGAAGAAGATTGACGGAAATTCTGGCAAATGCAGGTGTACCTTCAGCCGTCTGTGTGGCTACCGAATACGGAAGCGAAGTTATGGATCCTCTGTCTGGCATTGAACTTTATCAGGGACGAATGGATCTGAATGCAATGGAGAACTTTATGAGGCAGGAGGATTTTCTTGCCGTAGTGGATGCAACCCATCCTTTTGCCACAGAAGTATCCCGCAATCTGAAGATGAGCGCCTCCATGGCGAGGATCCCTTATCTTCGTTTAAAACGGGAAACCGGACAGAATGCAGAAGGACGGGAAAACAGTCCTTTCCTTCAGTGTTACTTTGGAACAAATGAATCTTGCGCTAAAGCTCTCCTTTCCACGGAAGGAAACATTCTTCTTACAACAGGGAGCAAAGAACTTTTGACGTACTGTAAAGAAGCATCCCTGAAAGAGCGTCTTTACGTGCGCGTACTTCCAAGCGAAGAGAGCATCGCAGTATGCAGGGCAGCAGGATTAAAGGGAAAACAGATCATAGCTATGCAAGGGCCATTCTCTGAAGAAATGAACCTGGCATTGATCCGGCAGTATGAAATATGCCATCTTGTGACAAAAGAAACCGGAACTACAGGAGGATTTCCAGAGAAAGTATCAGCCGCCAAACAGGCGGGAATCCGTGTGCATGTCATCGGGAATCCAGAAAAGCAAGACGGGCTCTCTTTCCAGGAAGTGTGCGATAAGCTTTCATCCCTTACCGGCATATCTTTGTCCCCTAATATACACTTACATATTTCTCTGATCGGGATCGGAATGGGGGATTCTGGAACAAGGACACAGCTGGCCGAAAAACGGATCCAGGAAGCGGACTATCTATTTGGGGCCAAAAGACTTCTTTGCGGAATCAAAGAGCAGTATACCAACAAAAAACAGACTGCTGCCTACCCTTATTACACTGCGAAAGATATCCTGCCGGTCCTTACTGATATACTAAAAGAGAAGGAAATGCAATGTTATTGCGGAAAAAACATCCAGGCAGCTGTCCTTTTTTCTGGAGATACCGGTTTTTACAGCGGCAGCTGGAATCTTTACAAAGAACTGGAAGAATGGAAGAAAGGGCAAGAGGCGGATATTTCCATCCAGGTACTTCCCGGCATTTCCTCTGTCTCTTATTTTGCAGCGGCATGCAAAATCAGTTGGCAGGACGCAGTCATACGGAGTATCCATGGAAAAGGAGGGCGAAAGAACTGGGAAGCAGAAGTTCTCTCTGATATACGATATCATGAAAAACTCTTTCTTCTTGTCTCCGGAGTATCAGATGTACGAGAGGTAGGCCGTATACTGGTGGAAAATCATCTGCCCGGCTGTCGGATCTTCGTCGGTTTCCAGCTTTCCTACCCCGAAGAAACGGTCACGGAATACAATCCTGTACAGTGTACAAAGCTGAAAGAAGAAGGGCTGTACATTCTTGCTGTTTTAAATCCGCACTGTGAACAAAAATATCTTTCTCCTGCCAGACCGGATGAAGCGTTCGTCCGTGGAAAGGTTCCTATGACAAAAGAAACAGTGCGAAAACTTGCAGTCTGTACGTTGAAACTGACAGAGCATGCCATTGTTTACGATATTGGAAGTGGAACGGGATCTGTGGCTATGGAAATCGCAGAGCGTTCGGAAACAATCCAGGTGTATGCGCTGGAACAAAAAGACGAAGGAGTAGAATTGATCCGCCAGAACCGCGAAAAGTTTGCCCTTCCAAATGTACATATCGTGAAAGGACAGGCTCCGGAATGTTTCGAAAATCTCCCGGCTCCTACCCATGCCTTTATCGGAGGAAGCGGCGGAAGACTGGAGGAAATTCTCCGGAAACTTTATGAAAAGAACAGGAATATGAGGATCGTGATGACCGCGGTCACTTTGGAGACTATGGGAAAAATAGCAGAGATTCGGAAATACATGCCTATCAAAGAGGAGGAAATCCTGCATCTTCAAGTAAGCAAATCAAGATTTGCAGGAAGTTCTCATCTGATGCAGGCAGAAAATCCTATTTATATCTGTAGTTTTGATTTCAGCGGGGAGTAAAAAAGATGACGATGAAACAGAACATGCGCGGCATTATGATCGCCGCAGTAAAAAGCGGAAGCGGAAAGACGACGGTTACATGCGCCCTTTTAGAGGCACTGAAACAAAGAGGATGTCGTCCTGCTTCCTTTAAGTGCGGGCCGGACTATATCGATCCGATGTTTCACAAGACAGTGATCGATGTCCCTTCCTGCAACCTGGACAGTTTCTTTTGTGGAGAAGAACTGCTCCGGGAAATTTACTCGCAAAGAATGACAGACAACGGAATCGGAGTTGTGGAAGGAGTTATGGGACTTTTTGACGGGCTTGGAGGTGTCCATGAGGAAGGAAGCGCCTACCATGTCGCCTCCATTCTTCAGCTTCCGATTCTGCTGGTTGTTGACGCACATGGAATGGGACGGTCTATCCTTCCTTTGCTGGCAGGATTTCTTAAGTATGACAGAGAAAACCGGATAAAAGGAGTCATTTTAAATCGGACATCCCGGAATTTTTGCGAACGGATCGCACCTGTGATCGAAGCAGAGCTTTCTCTTCCGGTATTCGGATTTCTCCCAAATAAGAGTGAGCTAAAGCTGGAGAGCAGACATCTCGGACTGAAACTTCCGGAGGAGGTCAAAGATATCAAAAAACAGATTTGTGCGTCGGCTCATACACTGGAAGAATGCGTTGCTGTAGATCGAATCATAGAAATGTCGGATCTTGCAGGAAGCATTCCATGTTCAGATGATTCCCTTTCCAAATATGTGTCCCCTGTCTTATCTCAATCCCCAATCCGGATTGGAATTGCTTTGGACGAGGCATTTTGCTTTTACTATGAAGAAAACCTGAACCTTTTAAAAAAGCTGGGAGCGAAGCTCATCCCCTTTTCCCCTCTGCACGACTATGTGCTGCCAGAGCAGCTCGACGGGCTCCTTTTAGGCGGAGGGTATCCCGAGCTGCATGCAAAAAGGCTGGAAGAAAATGTGGCCATGCGATCATCCATCCGACAAGCCATCCAATCCGGGATGCCTTCTGTAGCAGAGTGCGGCGGTTTTCTGTATCTCCATGCAGCACTGGAAAATGACAAAGGGGAAACCTATGAGATGTGCAACGTGCTGCCGGGCAAATGTTTTTATGCCGGGAAACTTGTCCGCTTTGGCTATATCGAGCTGGCCGAAAAACAGCCCGTATTTTTGTCAAAAGGTTCGGTCATCAAAGGCCATGAGTTCCACTATTACGACAGCGAGACCAATGGATTGGATTGTACGGCAAGAAAACCTGCATCAGGAGTTTCCTTCGACTGTATCCACCAGGGACAGTGCCATTTTTGGGGATTTCCGCATCTGTATTATCCATCCAGCCCAGACTTTGCGGTACATTTTCTGGAAGAAGCGCGCAGATTTGGCAGAAGAAAAGAATAGAAAAGCAGTTGTACCCCGGTCTCAGCCCACCAAAATGAGAAGGCAGCAAGACCGGGGTACGACTTTATGATTTAAGGCCTTTTATTTGTCTCCATTCATCTTCTAAAATTGACATCAGTATGTCATCTGCATAAGCATTACCGTCTAAAACAGCATCCCGAAGGATTCCTTCTCTTTTAAATCCGGCTTTCAAGTATACTCGTTCTGCACGAGGATTGTATGAAAAAACGTTCAACTCCAATCTGTGCAATTTCAATTCTTCAAATGCAAAATCCCGGATTGTTTCAACAACCCATGTGCCAATTCCTTTTCCGCGCTTCGAAGAGTGAAAAAGTGCGATTCTGAAATTCGCGCACCGAAGTTTGAAATCCATTTCATTGATGACCGCTTCGCCCATAATTTGTCCATCCGGTTCAAGTACCAAAAACAGATAGTAGTTATCGTTCTGAATGGACGTTTCAAAAAAAGAAAATACCTCTTCCTTTGTGAAAACTTCCCTGCACCCTGTCAGGCGGGCAACTTCTTTATCAAGAGGATTATAATTCTGATTGTAATAATTTTCTGCATCTTCTTTTTTAGCAAAGTACAGTTTACAAGGGACTACACAGGGTAGGTATCTGACGGGAGGGGTGCCGCCAGTCAGATTTTCCATGTGATGTTCAAGCTGTCGCTTGTGGCGGCTATGGTGGTGATCATCAAATCCACCACACGCCGCTTGTCATCAAAAGATACATTCTCCCAGGTATCGAGGTAGCCGGAAATCTGGCTGACCTGTTCCGGGCTGATGGCCTCCACAGTCAACTCCGCTATCCTTGCCAGAAGTTCCTGCTTGCGCCCGTCCAGTTCCGCTATCTTCACATTCACATAGGAGAACAGGACATTGTTTGCCCCCGTCAGACTGTCCACCAGCTTTTCAATCTCGCTGTCTACATGGGCAAGTTCCACTTGCAGGGCGGTGATTTTCGGGTTTGCCTTTGCCGCTTTCTTTTTTCCTGTCAGCGTCTTGTAGCTTGCCAGCTTCTTTACCATCTGCTGATAAACAACCGCTTCCAGTTCCGAAGTGATGATTTTCCCACAGCCAGGACAGCTTTTATTGTCCAGCCGTTTCGTGCAGCGGAGATACTGTTTGCCGGAGGGATTGTAGATACTCATAAGAGCATACCCGCAATTCCCGCACTTGATTTTTCCTGCCAGCCATGTGTGGGTGGCTTTCCGGGCAGACTGGATTTTCATGTTGTTCATCAGCTTCTTGCGGCAGGTCAGCCAGGTGTCGGAGGGGACGATACCCTCATGGGGAGCCAGTACCAGCATTTGGTCTTTTAAGTCGTTTTTCTTGCTGGCCTTTACATCTCGCCCTTGATACAGATAGCAGCCGTTCATGCCCGTAAAATCGGCAACGTCATTGACAATGACTGTACCTTGACTTTTGAAAAATTCGTACACATCAAGGTCTGCCTGCACATAGACAGGATTGCGTAACATCTGCGCCAGCGTGGGGCGTATCAGCTCTTTGCCATGGAACAAAATCCCCTGTTCGGCAAAGTACCGGGTAATGTCCCCGTAGGAAGTTGTGGGCTGGGCGTACATCTCAAACATCAGCCGGATATTGGCCGCTTCCTCCGGGTTTACCACCAGCTTCTTTGTGTTGATACCGTCCATCTTGATAGGCTCCGTATGGAAGCCGTAAGGGGCTTTCCCGCCCATCTTAAAGCCCCGCTGACTGCGGGAGTAGTAAGCGTCCGTTACCCGCTTCTGTATCGTTTCCCGTTCAAGCTGGGCGAACACGATACAGATATTCAGCATGGCCCGTCCCATCGGCGTGGAGGTATCAAACTTTTCCGTAGAGGACACAAACTCCACATTGTACTGCTGGAACAGCTCCATCATGTTGGCAAAGTCCAGAATGGAACGGCTGATACGGTCGAGCTTGTAAACCACGACCTTTGCAATCAAGCCCCGCTTGATGTCCCGCACCAGTTCTTGAAACTTCGGACGGTCTGTGTTCTTGCCGCTGTACCCTTTGTCTGTGTATTCCTTGCAGTTACCGCCTTTCAACTCGTATTTGCAAAATTCAATCTGGCTTTCAATGGAAATGCTGTCCTTTTTGTCTACCGATTGTCTTGCATAGATTGCGTCTATCCGATTGTTCATATTGTCGCTCCTTTTCTTAAAAAAGAAACGGAGCTGCTGACAGTTCTATTATACCGCCAGCAGCCCCGCAAATCAATGATGGGTTTGGAAAACCTTATGTCCCGGCTTCCTCACTCTCCCGCTTGTCGGCGTACTTGCGGAACACCTCATAAAGCTGCTGTTCCAGTTCCCGGCGTTTGGCTGCTTCCTGTTCCGGCGTGAACACCGGGGAGAGATTTTCCAGTGTGATTTCCTTTCCCTGAAAAGTCACGATTTCGATTTCCTTTTTGTATCTGATATTACTTATAAGATCACCTTTCCTTTCCATGCTGCCGCTGTTGCCGTTTCAGTTCCGCTAAAATCTCCGGCGGGATACGGTCAACCAGCCGCCGCATATCGTCCAGTTCGCTTTTTAACTTCGCCCGTTCCATCGTGTCATTCATCTTGCCTTTTTCGCTGGCCTTTGCCCTGACTTCCAGCTTTTCATTTTCCGCTAACAAGTCATTGATTGTGACCTTGTATTTTTTCAGTTGCCCGGAGAAGTTCTCCATCTGCGGAAACCACTTTTTCAGCATAGAGAGGGCTTCCTCTTTCTTCTTTCCGGCGTTCAGCGGGGTAATGCCGGAGAGAACCGCTTCAATGGCCCTCGCCTGTTTGGAGAGGTTGACCGCCTGTTTGAACAGCCGGGTGGGGATATGCTTCCGGCCCGTCTTGCTGGCGCTTTCCCCACGCTCCAGGTCGGGGTACTGCTCCACCATACAGGCGTGAAAATCGTCCTGCCACTTCGTCAGATTGGCCCGGTTGCCGATAATTTCTTTGGCGCACAGGCGGTTGTCCTTTGTCAGCGGCACAAAGACCAAGTGCAGATGGGGCGTTTTTTCATCCATGTGTACCATAGCCGAAACGATGTTCTCCCGGCCCACCCGGTCAATGAGGAAGTCCGCCGCCCTCTGGAAGTAGGCCGCTATCTCCTTTGGGGACTTGCCCTTGAAAAACTCCGGGCTGGCGGTAATCAGCGTGTCCACAAACCGAGTGCTGTCCTTGCGGGTGCGGCATCTGGCCTGCTCGATGCGGCTCTGAATGAAATGGTAGTAGCGGCCATCCGGCTTGACGATGTGGAAATTGTACTTGCTCCGGCTGGTGTCAATGTCCGGGTTGCTGGCGTACTGCTCCTTTTTCCGTTCATGGTGGGCTTCCAGCGGCCCCGCCGGGTGGCCCTTGTGCTTCTCAAATCGCAAAATTGCGTGTTGTGCCATTGAACTCCTTTCCCCATTCCATTCCTTTCCGGCGGGTTTTCCCGCCGAAAATATCTCTGATAGGATTGGAATGGAATGAATGTAAATAGATGGTTTTAATCTCTGTATTTCTATATACCGTCAGATTTCCGTACTTCAAGAGGATTGATTTTCGTACTCGCCAAGTACGGTTTTCAGCCCTCCGGCGTACCATAACCGGATTTCTTGAAGTCGGTGTTTGGAACCGCTTCATAGGATTTCGGGTAAATGCGGTTGGGTTTTCCACAGCCCTGTTTCTGGATTTCCACCAGCCCCGCATACTGCAACTCCCGCAGGGTGTTGACCGCTTTCTGCCGCCCGCAGCGGAGCAAAGCGACCACCTCGCAGATGGGGTAGTACAGGTAGACCCGCCCGTACTCGTCCGCCCAGCCGTTCTTCCGGGACAACTCCGCCCGGCGCAGGACAAAGGCATACAGCACCTTCGCTTCGTTGCTCAAGGGCTGGAATGTGGGTGCTTCAAAAAGGAAATTGGGGAGCCGGGTGAAACTGAACGCCTTTTCCGGCTGGTGAATATAAATCGTGTTTGTCATAGCGTGTTTTGTGGACGGTTAGAGGCCCGTTTTCCGGGGCGAATGATAAATGATACCAGCCGCCCCGGTTGAGGGCTTGCGGAGCCTTGCAAATCAAGGCTTTTCCCGCTCTTAACTGTCCACAGCAGACCTCCTTTTCCGTTCACTTTCTGTTTTCTGCCGCCTGTGAACTCTGGCGGCGCAGTCCGGGCAGTATTTGCCCCGGTTGGACTTCGGGACGAACACACCGCCGCACTCCGCACAGCGTTTCAAGTCCCTGTCCCGGTAAATCTCCGCTTCCAGCGTCCTGTCCAGCGGCAAGACCGCCCAGCGGAACCACTTGCAGCAGACGGAGAACGAAATCATCTGCGGACAGGCGCAGGTGTCGCCATCGTCCAGCGCAAGGCAGTTTCCGTCCTCGCAGTTGCAGCACTCCCGGCGTATCAGGCCGCTGGCTCGTCTCTTCTGGGGCGGGGTTATGCGGTAGGGGGAGCCGTCCGGCCTGTGTTCCAGCGGCGGCAGGTGTTGATAGGGTCTTTTGCTCATGCGTCCCTCCGTTTTCTTTGGCGTGTTCTGTTTCCAAGGTGCTTGTCCATCGATGAACTATCCCAAGTCTACACCTTTTTGACCGCCTGTGCCGTATATCCAAGAGGTAGGAAATCAGCCTGAAAAACTCCCTATTTCCACGCTCTCGGATTTGTGATATAATCAAAAAAAGATAAAAGACAAATTCAGGTTTCTGGTCTTCTTGCACAAAATAAAGGAGGAGCTATTATGCAAATTGTTTATATTCCAAGCGAATCAATGTCTGTTCAAGGTAAAAAAGATGAAATCTATAAAAGATATGGGAAAGACTGGAATATTAGAGAACAGGGAGGAGGTAACGGAAATTGGTTGTTGACCAGAAAAAGTGATGTGCTTGTAGATGGAAAAAGTTATCGTACTTTTGTACTTGAACACTACGGTAAATCCAAGCTGACAGCGAAGCTTGTTGATAAATTTCGTGAAGATGTAGCAAATGGTAAAATAAAACTGTAAATGCCTATGCCGTTATGCTATGAGCATAGTACATAGCATAACGGCTTCTCTTTCGTTGAGCTAGCAAGGAGGGTGAATATGTCTTTATCCATACAAGAGCGATTAAAAGACCTACGTGTGGAGCGTGGCTTGACGCTGGGGCAGCTTGCGGAGCAGACCGGGCTTTCCAAGTCTGCGCTGGGCAGTTACGAAACGGAAGACTTCAAGGACATCAGCCACTATGCCCTTATCCGGCTGGCGAAGTTTTACGGTGTGACCGCTGATTATCTGCTGGGGCTGTCTGAAATGAAAAATCACCCAAACGCCGATCTTGCAGACCTGCGTTTGAGTGATGAAATGATTGACCTGCTGAAAAGCGGGAGGATAGACAATACCCTGCTGTGTGAGCTGGCGGCGCACCCGGATTTCCCCCGGCTGATGGCTGACCTTGAAATCTATGTGAACGGAACGGCACTGAAACAGGCGCAGGGTGCAAACGCCATAGTGGACACGATGAGCGCAACTGTTATAAAAAAGCATAATCCTGGCATGAGTGATACGCAGTTAAGACAGCTTATCACCGCCCATATTGATGAGGACGAGTTTTGCCGCTATGTGATACAACGGGACATAAACGGGATTGCCCTTGCTCTGCGGGAAACACACAAGGACGATTTTTTCAGCGTCCCAGAGGATAACCCGCTAAAAGAAATGCTGGAAACTGCTGGTGAAATCGTCAGCCAGGACAGCGACACGGAACAAGCGTACTTGGCGTTTATCTGCAAACGGCTCAAGCTGAATTTTAGGAAGCTGTCAGTAGAAGAACGGAAGTGGCTGAAAAAGATTGCGGAAAAATCCGACTTGCTGAAGAATCCAAAACCGCAGAGAGGACGAAGATAAAAAATGCCTGAACGGCGGTTCTGGTTTTTCAGAACCACCATCCAGGCATTTTGTTTAGTAATAGAAAAAGGTGCAGTTGATTATTGCGTATTGTCAATCTCTCTCAAACCGGGTAGTAAAAATACGGCAAGCGCAACGATGATAATGCCAATTCCGCAAATGACAAACCATTTCTCAACTCCCAGCCGCTCCGCCAGAGGCCCGGAAATGACAAGGCCAAACGGCATGGCGAGGGAAGCGGCGCTTGTCAGTAGAGAAAAAACTCTCCCCAGATATTCTGGTTTGACCGTTTCTTGAAAAATCGCATTTTGCACACCGTAAAATGGAGCGGAAATTCCCATAACAGTACAGCACACAACAAAGACAAGAAATGCGTCTGGCGGCAAAAGCCCGGAGAGCATATTGCTAACGCCCATCAGGAGAACGGAAAGACCGATGGTGTACCGCCGTTTCTTAAAACCGCCCCAAATGCTCAGAATGACTCCGCCAAGCAGCATACCAACCGCAAAAGCAATTTCAGCGGCAGAGGCATGGGCCGGTGTTCCTTTGAAGTATGACATACAGATGAGAGGAAAAAGCGTACTGATTGGCATATAAAAGAACATATAAATTACACCAATCCAGAGCAGAGCAAAGAGGCCCCTGTTTTGCTTTAATACCACATACCCCTCTTTCATATCCTGTAAAAACTGTTGTCTTTTCGTTTCTGGACATAGTTCAGGCGTTGGTATGGACGAAATCGCAACAGTCACACAGGCAAGGATTGCACCCACAATATCTAACAATATAATTGCATTAAGAGGCCAAACAGCATATAAAAACGCTGCGGCAGCTGGACTGATAATCGCACTTACTGCTTGCATGGTCTGCGTGTAACCAGCGCATTTTGTAAGTTCCTCTTTTGGCACAATCATAGGTGTTGCTGCGCTGAATGCTGGAGAATGAAAAGCAGTTCCCGCACTTCGGATTAACAGGACAACCATAATAGACCATACGGGCAATTCCATGTAAAACGCCACCAGCGCCAGAATACCGCCAGCGGCGGCAATTATCAAATCCGCACCAATCATTACGCTTTTACGGCTGTGCCGGTCAACAAAAGCACCTGCAAACGGGCCTAAACAGGCTTGCGGCAAAAATCCAATCAGTGTTGCCGCCGTCAATATGATTGCAGAATTAGTTTTCGCAACCAAATAAAAGATAATGGCCATTTGCAAAATACCGCTGCTAATAAAGGATATTGCTTGTCCGGCAAGAAGTGTAAAATAAGTTTTTCTCCATGAATTGTTGTTTTGGGTCATAATGCGAACCTCCTTTTTTATTGCATTGTTCCTTTGTTTCTGCAATAAAAAGCAGGCGTTGTCCCACAGAGAGGGCAGACGCCTGCATAACAACAAAGCACGAAAAAACACCACGATACAGTTCAAAGACTGCTCGTGTCAAACCTACGTGTTCCTTTGCATACGCACGCAAAAAAAGCCCACCATCATGTGGAAAGGTACTTCTACTTTTTATTGCTTATTAGCGTACACAAATTAACACACGTAAGCCTCCTTCCAATCTCAAACTGTCGCACAGTATAACACACATCCGATAGACTTGTCAACCATTTTTAACCTTGTTTTCCATCTTGTTTTTCCATCTCTTACGGGCAGTAGCAAAGCCAGGCGAGCCAGTCAACGGTCAAGATGAACGGCGCTTTCAGCGCCGCCGTTGACAGTCTCGCCCGTCTTTGCTAATGGGTAATCAAGGCGGGAAAGCCATTTTAGGGCTTTCCCGCCCATTTCAATTTTGGGAGAAGAAAGGCCCCAAAATGAACGAGTGCGGCCAAACACTTTTAGGGATTGGCCACCTTGTCCACCCATCCAGCGGGGCGGCGGGGAACGGTCAAGGCCGGGCGTCAGCCCATTCATTTCAGCCTTGACGGTTTCCTGCCGTCCTGCTACTTTTCCCGGAGTGTGGCCACACATCTGGTCACGGTGTCCAGAGCTTTGGGACTTTTTGTCCCATAGGCCGGGGGCGGAGGACGAGGGACGGGGGCTTTCATAATACGCCCTGTCTGCTGCTGAAATCAGCCCTTTGTTTCCGGCTTACCAGCCCCAAACAAAGCCCTGCTTTCCTGCCGCGTCAAATGCCCTTGCCCTCCCCGGCGGCAACGGTATTTTCAGGGCAACGCCGACAGAGCGTATAACACACTACACTTTGCTCCGCAAAGTCGTGTGCCAAATGGGGCGCTGCCCCCTTTGGAAACCCCCGCAACAAACAGGTGCTATGCACCCAGCCGGGAGCATAGCGCCGTTTGTTGTCAGCAGCCCGTTTCACGGTCTGCGTGTAGTTCCTTGTAAACTGACCTAAGTCTTATTAAAAATCCATTTTTTTGCCATGATTTATCTATTTTTGTCATTATATTCCTTCCTTTTCAGCTTTCGCTTTTGGCAGAACAAGACTTAACAACAAGGATACAACGAAGACTCCGGCAACAGCATTTCCATTAAATACATCGCCTACAACCTGTGGGAAAGCGGAAAAGAAGTTTCCGGAAGTCTGTGTCAGTCCGATCCCAATGCAGAAAGATAAGGATACAATGATCATCGTCCGATCGTCAAAAGTACATTCCTTCAGCATTTTCATTCCTTCGTATACGATGGATCCGAACATCATGACTGTGCATCCGCCAAGAACAGGCTGCGGCAAAGAGTTAAAAAAAGCTCCAAGCGGCGGAAAAAGTGATGCAAGAATCAGGATCAAAGCGCCCATGAAGATTGTAAAACGATTGATGACTCCAGTCATTGTGACAAGGCCGACATTTTGACTGAATGATGTCAGAGGAAGACACCCAAAGCATCCGGAGATTGCACTGGAAAATCCGTCTACGGCAAGGGATCCTTGCAGCTCTTTCATTTTAATATCACGATTCAGCGTTCCGGTGCAAACTGCAGTGGTGGCACCTGTGGTCTCTGCTGCTGAGACGAGGTAAACGATGGCAATTGTGAAGAAAGCTCCTATATTACAGTTTCAGACGGAGGACATGGAATCCGTGTATCTGATTCCCAGGACGAAGTGTACGTGGATAACTATGCTGGAATTGGGATTGTTGAAGATGCCCTCAGAACTATTCCGCAGCTTACTGCGCCGGAGCCAGGGAGCGAGATCCCTGTAAACAGTACGGAAGAACCGTCGGAACCGCAAGATCCAGGATCAGGGGCCGGCAGCTCGGAAGATGATCAGAAAGAACCGCCAAAGACAGATGATACAGCAAAGAACAATGACACAGCAGACAGACAGGAAAAAGCGCCGAAGACTGGAGATGAAGCGCCGGTTGAAGCTGCAGGGGCTGCAGCCATTTTGTCACTTGCGGTAATTGCAGCGATGTTTGGAACAAAAGCAAAACGGAAATAAATAGCAGCACTGCGGTGTTTTTTGCCAAGACGCAAAAAAAGTACAAGAAAAAGCCTTTCGAGGTTCTGGAATATCACAGACCTCGAAAGGCTTTTTGTTACAGCCATTTGCTGTCTATTTCCTCTTTTAGTTCACAGAACATTGGATAGAAAAAAGACTTTGCCTGGGAGATAATTTCCAAAGCAATTTTTTCATTGTATGAATGCGAGACATTGTTACGCTCCTGCAAGGCACGGAGCCACAATTCTTCGTCTTTAATCATGCCGGCCTGGTAAGCAGTTTTCAGAATGATTTTGGGGGAACCTGTTGCACTGGCTTCATAACCATGTGCAGAAAGAATTTCCTTCATCATTTTCCATGACTGCTCGAAGCATATTTCATACAATCCGACCAGACCGGTAAGAATAACAGTATCATCATAAGGTTCGCTGTATTTATATATTTGTTTCATATTCGATAAAGCAGAACAAAAGTTATCGTATTTTTTCATAGAGTGTTTTTCCCTCCCTTTGTATAGATTCACGTAATTCGGGCTGCATTGTCCGTTCCAGATCAACAATATCATATTTTAGCAATGTGGAAGTTTCTTCATCTACATCTAAAGCAAAACGGGCGATATTTCCTCCGCTTACTGCCAGATCAATATCGCTTGTAGGTTTAAAATCTCCCCTCGCACGAGAACCGAATAGAATGACCTTTTGGATTCCATATTTTTCTGCAAAACTGCAGATTTCATCTAAAACGGTCTGGCGTATTCCTGTATTAGCCGTTAGTTTTTCAGAAGAAGACGTCTTTAAAATTTCAGTCATTGTTCTGTGCTCCTTTTTTATTTCATCATAACATAGAAGAATAGAAATTGGAAAACAAAATAGTGGAATGTAAATTTTTTTCTGATTTCTCGCAAGAGAGGGCAATCCACTTGAAGTCCTTCCCTAAAAAGGATATAATAAACCCGATTATTCGTATTTGAAATGTACAAATAATGGAGGTTAGAAATTGCGAAAACTAGCATTAAGTGATGAAATACTATTAAAGGTTGAGAAACCCGCCCGGTACATTGGGAACGAGGTAAACTCGGTAATGAAAGACAAGGAAAAGGTGGATATCCGCTTTGCCATGTGCTTCCCCGACGTCTATGAAATCGGCATGTCCCATCTCGGAATTCAGATTTTATATGATATGTTTAACCGTCGGGAAGATGTATGGTGCGAGCGGGTATATTCTCCGTGGACAGATCTGGATAAGATCATGCGGGAGGAGAAGATTCCTCTTTTTGCACTGGAATCCCAGGATCCGATAAAGGAATTCGATTTTCTCGGAATTACCCTGCAGTATGAGATGTGTTACACAAATATCCTGCAGATCCTGGATCTGTCGCAAATTCCGCTCTTTGCAAAAGATCGGTCTGAGGAGGATCCTATCGTCATTGGAGGAGGCCCTTGTGCAGTCAACCCAGAGCCTATTGCAGACTTTTTTGATCTGTTTTATGTCGGGGAAGGGGAGACCCAGTACGATGCTCTTTTAGAGGCTTATAAAGAGAATCGCAGATGCGGCGGCAGCAGAAAAGATTTCCTGCAGATGGCGGCCAAAATTGAGGGTATTTACGTTCCACAGTTTTATGATGCTGTTTACAATGAAGACGGAACACTGAAAAGCTTTGTGCCAAATGATCCTCATGCGAAGGAGAAGATTCGGCGCCAGGTTGTTGTTGATATGGACAAGGTCTCTTATCCTACGAAACCGGTCGTTCCGTTCATCAAAGTGACACAAGACCGTGTGGTATTGGAGGTCATGCGCGGGTGCATCCGTGGATGCCGGTTCTGCCAGGCAGGGATGATCTATCGTCCTACCCGTGAAAAAAATTTGGAGACGTTAAAGAAGTATGCAAGTGAGATGCTGAAAAGTACTGGACATGAAGAAATCTCTCTGAGTTCCTTAAGTTCCAGCGATTTTTCCGAACTGAAGGGTATTGTCACTTATCTGATCGACGAATTCAAGGGAAAAGGGATCAACATCTCTCTTCCATCTCTGCGGATTGACGCATTTTCTCTGGATGTTATGAGCAAAGTCCAGGATATCCGAAAGAGCAGCCTTACTTTCGCACCGGAAGCCGGTTCCCAGAGAATGCGAAATGTCATCAATAAAGGACTTACAGAAGAGATGATCCTGGAAGGTGCCGGAAAAGCATTTGAGGGAGGATGGAATAAAGTCAAGCTCTACTTCATGCTTGGTCTTCCGACGGAGACGGAAGAAGACATGAAGGAAATCCCGCGTCTTGCGGACAAAGTGGCGAGAAGATACTATGAAATCCCGAAAGACAAAAGAAACGGGAAATGTCAGATCACGTTCAGTACCTCATTCTTTATACCAAAACCATTTACCCCATTCCAGTGGGCGAAAATGTATACGATGGATGAATATATTCACAGAGCTCATGTGGTCAATCAGGAGATGAAAGAACAGCTGAACCGGAAAAGCCTGAAATACAACTGGCACGAAGCAGATGTAACTGTTCTGGAAGGAGTATTTGCCAGAGGAGACAGAAGAACATCTAAAGTCCTTCTGGAAGCTTACCGTCTTGGGTGCCTCTTTGATTCGTGGAGCGAGCAGTTTGACAATAAAAAGTGGATGCAGGCTTTTGAAAATACCGGGACAGACATCGCATTTTACACAATGCGGGAAAGAGGAAAAAAAGAACTTTTCCCGTGGGATTTTATCGATGCTGGGGTAACAAAATCCTTCCTTTACCGTGAGTGGGAGCGCGCGATGCGCGGCGAAGTCACACCAAACTGCAGGGAAAAGTGTTCTGCATGCGGTGCAATGTGTTACGAAGGAGGTGTCTGCTTTGAAGGCAAGAATTAAATTCCGAAAATACGGAGTCATGAAATATATCGGACATCTGGACGTGATGCGGTATTTCCAGAAAGCGATGAGGCGGGCAGAGATTCCGATCGCTTTCACACAAGGATTCAGCCCTCATATGATCATGTCCTTTGCCAATCCTCTTGGAGTAGGACTTACAAGTGACGGAGAATACTTTGATATTGAGTTGAAGGAACCAATTTCATCTGAAGATGCAGTAAGACAGCTCAACGAAGCGATGGTAGACGGGATGGAAGTCGTAAGTTTCGTGCAGATCCCGGATGAAAAGAAAGCTACTGGAATGGCTATTATTGAAGCGGCAGATTATTTGTCAATTCCAAAGAAAGAAGGAATTCTGTTTTCAAATGAAGATCTTGCGTCCTTCCTTTCTCAGACAGAAATACTCGTCCTGAAACAGACGAAAAAAAGTGAAAAGGAAGTCAACATTCGGCCGTGGATCCACAAAATGGAGATGCGCGGAAACGATATTTTTATGCAGGTTTCAGCCGGAAGCGCAGCCAATCTGAAGCCGGAACTTGTCATAAAATCCCTTCTTCATTTCCTCTGTAAAAAAGAGACTGAAACGGATTTTTACTATCACAGGATCGAAAATTACGCTCGTCTGGAAGACGGAAAGCTGATTCCTCTGGATGGACTTGGAACAAAGATCGAAGGATAGGAGATGACGACAACATGGAACGAAAAGCAGTGGCCGCCTACGTGAAAGATCATCCGTTTCTTTTTGTCATAGAGGATGGCCGCGTGGCGGAAATCCATCCTATCGGCAGCAAAAAGGACACGTGTGTTGTCGGGGAGATCTATATCGGAAAAGTCAAAAAAGTTCTTCCGAACATTCAGGCAGCATTTATCGAAATACGTCCAGGAATGGAGTGTTACTGTGCTCTCTCTGATGCGAAACAAGGTTTTTTTACCTGCAAAGCCGGCAAAAAGCCTCTATGTGTGGGAGATGAGCTGGTAGTACAGGTCAAAAAAGAAGCTGCCGGGACAAAACAGCCTGCTGTCACAGCAAATATCTCTTTACAGGGAGCGTACTGTATTCTGTCTTTGACGGACCAGGCTCTTGGAGTATCGGCAAAGATCGAAAAAAAGAAAAGGGAAGAAATCCGTACTTGGCTTTCTGAATGTGCGGACACTTCGTTTGGAATTATCGTGCGCACCAATGCTGCGGCCCTTACAAAAGAAGAGCTCCTTCTGGACATCAGAAAACAGGAGCAGAGTTTTCAAACTCTTCTGGATAAGGCAAAGACAAGGACTTGTTTTACATGCCTAAAAAAAGCCGGATTCCCAGGAAGCGCCGCCCTTCTTGGTCTGAATGAAGAGACACTTACTTCTTTGATCGTGGAAGATCCCAACCTTTATGAAAGTTTCCGCTCCTATCTGGAATCGGAGAGACCCAAACTTCTTGACCGGCTGATGCGTTACGAAGATGCCCTTCTTCCCCTTCATAAACTTTATAGTCTGGAGAAAGAACTGGAGCGAGCCTTATCTGAAAAAATATGGATGAAATCAGGCGCCTACCTTGTCATTCAGCCAACTGAGGCATTGACTGTCATAGACGTCAATTCCGGAAAAGCTATCGCCGGAAAGAACGAGCAGTATCTCAATATCAATCTTGAGGCCGCCAAGGAGGCGGCGCACCAAATACGGCTCCGCAATCTTTCTGGCATTATCCTTATCGACTTTATCAATCTTTCCGGGGAGGATGAGCGAAAGGCTCTCCTTTCAGCAATGCGCGCGGCCGTCGCATCTGATTCTGTCAAGACAGATGTTATAGACATTACCAAATTGGAGTTGATGGAGATCACACGCAGAAAAGCAAATGTGCCGCTTTCAGAAGCGGTAAGGAAAGCAGGAACAAAAAAATGAGCAAAAAAGAACTGAAAACAAACGCCATGCGGATTCTTGACCGGATGAAAATCCCATACGAATACCAGACGTATGAGTGTGAAAATTTCGAGGACGGCATCGCTACCGCCAACCAGCTGTCACTTCCGCACGAAGAAGTATATAAGACACTGGTAACCCAAGCAAAAAGCGGTTCCCACTATGTGTTCGTCATTCCCATCGAGGAGGAGATCGATTTCAAAAAGGCGGCAAAAGCAGTCGGAGAAAAATCACTGGAAATGCTGCCCGTGAAGGAGTTGACATCTCTCACGGGCTATGTCAGAGGCGGCTGCACTGCCATTGGAATGAAGAAGCAGTTTCCGACCATCATTCAGGAAGATGCAGCATCTCTTGAGACAATCTATGTAAGCGGCGGGAAGCTGGGAATGCAGCTGAGACTTTCTCCGGAAGGCCTCAGAAAGGCGGCTTCGGCTTCTTTCGGAGACGTGATCCGGAAAGAAAAGTAGAAAAAATGAGATTTTTGTTGAAATCCAGACTTTATCATAGTAAAGTAATACGTAACGAAGAAAAGGAGAACAGATATTCATGAACATACCAATAGAAACTTGTGATACCGTAATCTTCGATCTTGGAAATGTTCTTGTAAGGTACGATTGGAAAAACTGCCTTCAGAAATTTGGGTATGCCCCGGATGTGTACGATGCTGTGGCAAAGGCTGTTTTTTTAAGTCCTACTTGGCAGGAGGGCGATCGCGGTACATATGGAAAAGAAGACTGGTGTGACGCATTTGTAAAAAATGCGCCAAAGTATGAAAAGGAGATACGAGAAGTCTACCGTCATCTCGGGGAGACGATCCTTTCTACGGACTATACAGATGCTTTGATCCGGTATTTTAAAGAAAAAGGGTACGCTCTTTACTATCTGTCCAATTACTCTGAAGAGGTTTTCGAACAGTCAAAAGACACTCTGAAATTTCTGAATGAGTTTGACGGGGGCGTTTTTTCCTGGCAGGCAAAGCAGATGAAGCCGGATCCGTCCATCTACCAGACACTCCTTCGCAAGTATAAACTTGCGCCAGAACGCTCTCTGTTTTTTGACGATCTGCAGGCCAATGTGGATGCGGCGTGCCGAGAGGGAATACATGGGATTGTATTTACACCATCTGTTGCTCTTGAAATCCTTCGAAAATAATGCAGAGGAGATTGTAACTATGCAGAAAGTGGTAAAATTCGGCGGCAGCTCCCTGGCGAGCGCGTCTCAGTTTAAAAAAGCAGGCGATATCGTCCGTGCAGAGAAATCCAGACGCTATGTCGTTCCGTCTGCACCTGGCAAGCGGGATTCCAGAGACACGAAGATCACAGATATGCTGTATAGATGCTATGGAAAAGCGGAAAGAGGCGAGGACTATACAAAAGAATGGGCGTTTATCCGATCGCGTTTTGACGAGATCATCGGAGGGCTTTCTCTCAGCCTGTCTTTAGACGAAGAATTTGACGAAATACAGACGCAATTTAAGAAGAAGGCAGGAAAAGACTACGCTGCATCCAGAGGAGAATTTTTAAATGGTATCATCATGGCTGCTTATCTTGGATTTGAGTTTATTGATGCGGCAAACGTGATCTTTTTTGACAAAACCGGACACCTGGATGAAGAAAAGACAAATGAAGCTCTCGCCGAGCGGTTGAAAGAGTGCAAATATGCGGTCATTCCTGGATTTTACGGGAGCGATCCGGATGGAAATGTAACCACTTTTTCCAGAGGAGGATCGGATATTACCGGATCTCTTGTGGCGAAGGCCGTTCACGCTGATCTTTACGAGAACTGGACGGATGTTTCCGGATTTCTGGTTGCAGATCCGCGGATTATCAAAGATCCTGAAGTGATCGAGACGATCACATATCGGGAACTCAGAGAATTGTCCTATATGGGTGCCACAGTACTCCACGAAGATGCAATCTTCCCAGTAAGAAAAGAAGGAATACCGATCAACATCCGCAACACAAACAAACCGGAAGACCCTGGGACTCTGATCGTAGAGGATACCTGCCGGCATCCTCGCTTTACGATTACCGGAATAGCCGGAAAGAAGGGGTTTGCTTCTGTGACTATCGATAAAGCTATGATGAACGCTGAAGTGGGATTTTGCCGGAAGATACTTCAGGTATTCGAGGAAAACGATGTGTCCATCGAGCACATGCCGTCCGGTATCGATACCATGACCGTCTTCTTCCATCAGGATGAATTTGAGAGCAAAGAGCAGCGTGTGCTGGCCGGTATCCACCGCGTGGCGGAACCGGATTTCATTGAGCTGGAATCGGATCTTGCACTTATTGCCGTTGTGGGTCGTGGGATGAGACAGACTCGCGGCACTTCCGGACGGATTTTTGCTGCGCTTTCTCACGCCAATGTCAATGTCAAAATGATCGATCAGGGTTCCAGTGAACTGAACATCATTATCGGTGTACGGTGCAACGACTTTGAAAGCGCTATCAAGGCAATCTACGATATTTTTGTAACAACACAGTTATAAACACATATGACATTAAAGAGGTTTTAAAATGAATATTTTATTTTTCCTTAAGCCAAAGGCAGATCTGGCTTATATCTACGATTATCACACTGTTCGTCAGGCTATGGAGATCATGGAGCATTATAAATATTCCTGCGTCCCGATTCTGAACCGTGATGGAAAATATCTGGGGACCATTACGGAAGGGGATCTCCTGTGGGGACTGAAGAAAAACGGAATTACTAATATGAGACAAATAGAAAGTACAGCAGTTATGAAAATCCAACGGAGATTCGACTACAAGCCGGTTAGTATCGAATCAGATATGGAAGATCTCGTCAAACGGTCCATGGAACAGAATTTCGTACCAGTGGAAGATGATGACCACAATTTCATCGGTATTGTTACGAGGAGAGATATCATTGGATATCTCAATGACCAGGTAAAAGGACGGCAGAAATAATATGATTGATTTTCACACACATGTATTTCCAGAGAAGATCGTAGACAAAACGATATCGTTCCTTGAAAATCAATGTGGAGGACAAGCTTATCTCCGTGGAACTGCGGATGCCCTGGTATCGTCAATGAATGAGGCTGGTATCGGCATTTCGGTTGTACTTCCGGTTGTCACAAGGTCGGAACAGTTTGATTCCATCAACCGTTTTGCTCTCTCCCTTACGGAAATAACAGATGGACGGCTGCTCTCTTTTGGAGGCATCCATCCGGACAACGATCATCCGAAAGAACGGATCAAAGAGCTGAAGGCTAACGGAATAAAAGGGATCAAACTCCACCCTGACTACCAGGAGACAAGATTTGATGATATCCGTTATAAGCGCATCGTGGATGCCGCTTCCGAACTTGGTCTCATCGTCAGTGTTCACGCAGGGCTTGATCCGGGGTATCCGGACTTTGTCCACTGTACACCACGGATGGCCGCACATGTCATTGATGAGACAGCGCCGGAGAAACTTGTGCTTGCCCATATGGGAGGGTTTATGCGGTGGAATGAGACGGAGGAGCTCCTCATTGGAAAAAACGTTTACTTTGATACCGCCGTCTGTTTTGGAAAGATACCAAAAGAGCAGCTTCTGCGCATGATACAGACACATGGAGCAGAACGAATTCTCTTTGCCACGGATTCCCCGTGGGGAGACCAGAAGGAATTCGTATCTTATTTACAGTCTCTTCCTCTGGAGGCGGAGACGAGGAAACAAATTTCGGAAGAAAATGCAAAAAAATTATTGGGAATCTCTTGATTTTTCCCGAAAGTCATGCTAGTATATACGAGTATGCCGCACGGCGAGGTTTCAAAGTTCCTTTTGGGACACCACAGCCGGCGAGTAATGATAATAGGAGGTGCCATATGTACGCAATTATAGCAACAGGTGGTAAACAGTACAAAGTAGCTGAAGGCGATATCATTAAGGTTGAAAAGCTTGGAGCAGAAGCTGGTACGACTTACACATTTGACCAGGTTCTCGCAGTGAGCAATGACGGACTGAAAGTTGGTAATCCGACAGTAGCAGGCGCAACTGTAGAAGCTTCTGTACTTGGAGACGGTAAAGCAAAAAAAGTTATCGTTTACAAATACAAACCGAAGACAGGTTACCACAAAAAGAACGGTCACAGACAGCAGTACACAGCTGTTAAAATCGAAAAAATCAATGCTTAATCCACATGATTAAGATTACGATTTATCAGAATGTCAAAAAAGAGTATGTCGGATTCCAGACAGAAGGACATGCAGGATATGCCGAGTCCGGCGAAGATATTGTATGTGCTTCCGTGTCTGTACTTGTCATCAATACGATCAATTCGATTGAACGGCTTACCGAGGACAGCGCATCTGTCCAGTCTGAAGAAGACAGCGGCATGATAAAGTACAGATTTGAGAAGACGCCTTCCAGGGAAGCGACATTGCTGTTTTCTGCCATGGTCCTTGGTCTGAAAGATATGGCAGAAGACGAAGAGTACAGCAAATATATTGATTTGAGATTTAGGGAGGTGTAAACCATGATGAAATTAAACCTTCAGTTTTTCGCTCATAAAAAAGGGGTTGGTTCTACAAAGAACGGTCGTGACTCCGAATCCAAGAGACTTGGTGCGAAAAGAGCAGACGGACAGTTTGTAAAAGCTGGAAACATCCTTTACAGACAGCGTGGAACAAAGATCCATCCGGGTCTTAACGTAGGACGCGGCGGAGATGATACACTGTTCGCTACAGCAGACGGTGTTGTCAGATTCGAAAGAAAAGGAAGAGACAAGAAACAGGTTTCTGTTTATCCTGTAGCTGAATAGCAGGCATCAGTCGATTTTCGTGTTTTTTCACGGGAAGGTCTTAATAATAGGCTTCAAATCTTCTTGGTTTGAAGCCTTGTTTTTTACCTCCAACATCTATATAATTAACTATGACACAAGCAGAATTGAATTTTTGAGAGGAAAAATCATGTTTTCAGACAGAGCAAGAATTTTTATAAAATCAGGAAAAGGCGGAGATGGACATGTAAGTTTCCGTAGAGAGATGTATGTTCCAAACGGCGGGCCTGATGGAGGAGACGGCGGGAAAGGCGGAGATGTTATCTTCGAAGTGGATAAAGGTCTCAATACCCTCGTCGATTTCCGGCACAGCAAAAAATTCTGTGCCCAGCCTGGGGAGCCGGGAGGAAAAAGAAGGTGTCACGGCGCCAATGGAAAAGATATTGTCCTGCGTGTCCCGGAAGGGACGATCATCCGGGAAGCGGAGAGCGGAAAAGTGATCGCCGATATGTCCGGAGAAAACACTCGTCAGGTCATCTTAAAAGGCGGAAAGGGCGGACTGGGAAATCAGCACTTTGCCACATCTACCATGCAGGTTCCAAAATATGCCCAGCCGGGGCAGCCATCCCAGGAACTTTGGGTAAATCTGGAACTCAAGGTCATCGCGGACGTTGGGCTGATCGGATTTCCAAACGTAGGGAAGTCCACCTTCCTTTCCAGAGTAACCAATGCTAATCCAAAGATTGCAAATTACCATTTTACAACCCTCGCACCGAACCTTGGTGTTGTGGATCTGGGAGACGGAGAGGGATTCGTACTTGCCGATATCCCAGGTCTGATCGAGGGCGCTTCTCAGGGAGCTGGTCTCGGTCACGAGTTTCTTCGCCATATCGAGCGTACTAAGATGATGATCCATGTCGTGGATGCAGCCGGAAGCGAAGGACGAGATCCGATTGAAGACATTTATAAGATCAATGAAGAGCTGGAACAATACAATGCAGGGATTGCCGCACGTCCGCAGGTTATTGCTGCCAATAAAGTAGATCTTGTTTACAGCGGCGACGAAGATCCTGTAGAACGGATCCGTGCAGAGTTTGAGCCAAAAGGATATCGTGTATTTGCCATCTCCGGCGTGACCGGCGAAGGTATTCGTGATCTCCTCTGGTACGTCAACAACGAATTAAAACACCTGGATGCAAAACCGATCACTTTCGAGCAGGAGTTCTTTCCGGAAGACGAACTTCTTGTGGCTGATCTGCCATATACAGTGGAAAAAGACGAGGAAGGTGTTTTCGTAGTAGAAGGTCCGAAGATCGAAAAAATGCTTGGCTATACGAATCTGGATTCCGAAAAAGGATTCGCATTCTTCCAGAAATTCCTGAAAGATACTGGTATCCTGGACAAGCTGGAAGCTCTCGGAGTAGAAGAGGGCGATACGATTCGCATGTACGGACTTAGTTTTGAATATTACAAATAGGAAAGGAATAGATTCAATGACATCCAAACAACGAGCATACTTAAAGGGACTGGCCATGACGATAGATCCTATCCTTCAGATTGGGAAATCAAGCATGACTCCTGAATTTACGAAGGCCGTGGCCGAAGCACTCGAAGCGAGAGAACTGATCAAAATTCACGTGCTGCAGAACTGCGCTGACGATCCGCGCGAAATGGCAGACAGCCTTGCAGAACGTACGCATTCCCAGGTTGTGCAGGTTATCGGGAAAAAGATTGTCCTGTACAAAGAGGGAAAAAAAGAAAAGAAAAAGATCGAACTTCCGAGGTAACAGCATGAAGACCGGTATCATGGGAGGTACATTCAATCCGATCCATAATGGACATCTGATGCTTGCTGGACACGTAATGGAGGAATTTGGTCTGGATGAAATCTGGTTCATGCCAAACGGCAATCCTCCTCACAAACGGCAGGAATCCATCGGAACCAGCACATCGGACCGTCTTGAAATGGTTCGGATCGCCATAGGGGACTGCCCGAAGTTCAGCATCCAGCCATACGAGGCCGAAAAGAAGACGGTATCATACTCATACCAGACAATGGAAGAATTTCGTAAAAGTTATCCGGACCGGGATTTTTACTTTATCATCGGAGCGGATTCCCTGTTTCAGATGGAAACATGGGGACACCCGGATCGCCTCCTCTCTTGCTGTACTGTCATTGCCGCAAAGAGAGACAGTAAGGAGACGGATCAGGATATGAAAAAACAGATTTCTTATCTGGAGGGAAAATATCATGCACAGATCCTTCTGTCACAATCTCCGGTTTTTGAAGTTTCTTCCAGTGAAATCCGGGAAATGATCCAAAGGAACCATCCTATAGAAGGACTTGTTCCAGAGGGTGTTGCTGATTATATTAGAGAAAATCATATATATGGAGATGGGAACGATGAATCAGAGAATCAGCAAAATGCGTAAAAAATTAAAGAAATATCTGGATCAGGACAGATATGAGCACACACTCGGAGTAATGTACACAGCAGCTTCGCTTGCGATGCGGTATGGTTATAATATGGATGAAGCCATGATCGCCGGCTTACTGCATGACTGTGCAAAATGTATTCCTTCTCAGAAGAAGATCAAGTTATGTGCCAAATATCACTTGAGTATTTCAGAGAGCGAATATCAAAATCCAAGCCTTCTCCATGCAAAGTTGGGGGCCTTTCTTGCCGCCAAAAAATATCATGTGGAAAATCAGCGTATTCTGAACGCCATCGCTTGTCACACGACGGGAAAACCAAATATGACACTGTTGGACAAGATTATTTATATTGCTGATTTCATTGAGCCAGGCAGAAATGAAGCTCCAAATCTTTCCAAGGTAAGAGAGCTGGCATTCCAGGATCTAGACAAGTGTCTCTTCCGCATTCTGGAAGACTCACTCGCTTATCTCCACACACGCGATCTCTCAATTGATCCGCTGACGGAAAAAACCTATTTATATTATAAAGAACAAATGCACTTATAAGAATTATGGAAAGGAGCAATTGTATGAGCAATGCTTTAGACAATTCAAAGAAAATGGCGTCACTTGCCTACAAGGCACTGGATGACAAAAAGGGCGAAGATATCCGTGTCATCGATATCTCGGAAGTAAGCGTTCTTGCAGACTACTTTATCATTGCAAACGGAAACAGTGACAGCCAGGTTCGGGCTCTTGTTGACAATGTAGAAGAAGAGCTTGCCAAAGCAGGATACGAAGTAAAGCAGCGGGAAGGATATGGTCTCGGAAGCTGGGTTCTCCTGGATTTCGGCGATATCATTGTCCACGTTTTTGATAAAGAAAACCGGCTTTTCTACGATCTGGAACGAATCTGGAAAGACGGAAAAACAGTTATGCTGGATGATTTAAAATAAAGAGATATATTTAAGAGAAGGGTACGAAAAAACGAAACATCATTTTTTCATACCCTTCTGTTTTTATTTTCTGATTAAACATGAAAGCGCATCAGGCCGATCACTTTTCCAAGAACTGTCACATCATCAACGATAATCGGATCCATGGTGTCATTCTCCGGCTGAAGACGATAGTGTCCATCCTCCTTATAGAATCTCTTTACAGTGGCTCCGTCATCTACCATAGCCACGACAATCTCCCCATTGTCCGCTGTACTTTTCTGCTCCACAAGAATATAGTCCTTGTCATAAATCCCAGCATTTATCATGCTGTCTCCCTTAACACGAAGGAAAAAAGTCTGGGCATTCGGCAGCTTTTCCACCGGAACCGGAAAATAGTCTTCGATATTCTGTTCTGCCAACAGCGGTTCTCCGG
This sequence comes from Sellimonas caecigallum, assembly GCF_019754295.1. Taxonomy (GTDB): domain Bacteria; phylum Bacillota; class Clostridia; order Lachnospirales; family Lachnospiraceae; genus Sellimonas; species Sellimonas caecigallum. The sequence continues at coordinate 87,384 of NZ_VIRV01000010.1, forward strand.
CAGCGACGCGGCCGATGATCGGAATATTCGCCATCTCCCGCCTAGTCAGATTAAAATTATCGTCCAGAATTTCGATGGCACGTGGTTTCGTCGGATCCCGTCTGATATACCCATTCTTCTCCAGTGTTTCAAGATGTGAATGGACAGAAGAAGTAGACTTTAAATTGACAGCCTCGCAGATTTCCCGAACCGCCGGAGGAAAGCCCCGCGTTAGAATCTGTCCTTTGATATATTCCAAAATCTCAGACTGCTTCTTTGTGATATTGCCGTTACCCATATGTAAATCCCCCTGAATTTCGTATCTTTTGTTTATTCTACCATATACTGTCTGCAAAAGCAAACAGATATTCGGAAAATATGTTCGAATCGTCAAAATTTAAAATATGCAAATGGAAAAATTTGCAAGAATATTCGTTTGAGTGTTATACTAGATATAGTACAAGATTCAGTGTAAAACAGGAGGAAACAAAAATGCGAAAAAACTTTGGAGTAAAACCGTACACTTATCCACAACCAGTATTTATCATTGCTACATACGGTACGGACGGTACACCGGATGCAATGAATGCCGCATGGGGCGGAATCAGCGAAGGCAATGAACTCTCTATGTGCATCAGTGCAGGCCACAAAACGACGAAAAACATTCTGGAGAGAAAAGCTTTTACAGTCAGCATGGCAGACGTGGAGCATATGACGGCCTGTGACTATGTGGGTATCGAATCGGGGAACAAAGTGGCGGACAAGTTTGAAAAAGCCGGATTCCATGCTGTCAAATCAGAATTTGTCGATGCACCGCTGATCGAAGAACTCGCAGTGGCAGTTGAATGCCGACTGAAGAGCTACGATGAAGAGACATGCCGCCTGGTAGGCGAGATCGTGAATGTCAGTGTGGATGAACGTGTCCTGGACGAACAGGGAAATGTAGACGTCACAAAAGCAGCGCCGATTACATTCGATCCATTTAACAATGCTTATATCCGGCTTGGCGAAAAAGTTGGCAACGCATTTCAGGACGGCAAGGCATTAAAATAAAAGAGAATAAATTTGATAAAGCGGAGCTATTGCAAAAGCAGATGATAAATCTGCCGGAGCAATGGCTCTTTTTACATGAAAAACAGATTCTAAAAAACTATATTGACAAACATACGTTCGTGTATTATACTTTAATTACAAAAAAGAACAAATGTTCGTAAACATTTGTTTGCGCATAGAAGTGAACATTTATGGATAAGATAGGACAAAAGAGAAATCGAAGTCCGTACAGATATGATACGGAAAAGGAGTGGGAGTTATGAAGAACAGCAGTAGAAATCAAATATCCATGACAAGGGCCGAGAGAGGGAATAAGAAAAAGATATCAAAGAAAAGACAAGCAGCTTTTCGGTTTCGTCTCCTCATCGGAGCCGTAATCTTGTTTGCATCCATATCGGTTCTGTCGGCAGGGACGCTATTGTCCAATGCAAAAGGTAACCGGGCGGAGGATCCTGTCTATTTTGAATATTATAAAAATATTGAGGTCAAAGATGGAGACACCCTCCACGGACTTGCAAAAGAATATAATACCAGCATTGAACAATCCGATGATGCATATGTAAAAAAACTGAAAAAATTGAATCACATGAAGTCAAGTGGTCTGATACCAGGCCAGTCACTGATCATCATGTACTATGATACGGAATATAAGTAATCTGTAATAAGTTATCTGTATAGTTAAGCTCTCCCATTGGGCCGTCTCGCAGCACATACCCGCTGTGGGCGGCTCTTTTTTTCTTTCACGACGAGTTCGATGCAAAATTTTATCTTAAGAAATTCTTTCGAAACTTTGCCAAACGACCTTTAGAATTTGAATTTACAATACAGGCTCCTTTTCTTTTTTATACCTAATGTGCATCGGGATTGTCTGTGCGGGTGCTTCCTTCGTCCTTTTTGTTCTTGGCAGGAAAGAGGATGGTTGGAAAATGGGAAAAGGTTATCCGTTTATCTTTCAAGCTCCTCTTGAGACTGCGTGCCTCATATGCCTGATCATTTTTTCTGTAAACCGGTATCTTGCCGGTATGGTTTACGCGACAACACAGCACAAATTCCTCCAGATTCTGCCCAAGGAAGCCTCCTCTTACTGCGATCATCACGTACATCGATCTTGTCAGAACAGAACAAGACGAAGCAAAGCGCAAAGAGTACATCGACGTACTGGAGCGCAAATCGCTCCGTCTGAAAGTCCTGATAGAGGATCTCTTTGAGATCAGCAAAGCCACAAGCCGCTCCGCAACACTCCAATATATGAAAATAGATATTGTGGATCTGTTAAAACAAGTCTGCTTGGAATATGAGAGTGACCTTCAAAAAGCAGAGCTTGAGATGCGTTTTCGTCTTCCGGATACGAAGATCATCGTATGGCTGGATAGTCAGAAAACATACCGGATTTTTGAAAATCTCATTGTGAACATATCCAAATATTCCATGCCGCACACCCGGGTATACATCAGCATGACAGAATCGGAAGACAATGTCAGAATCGTCATGAAAAATATATCCCAGGAGGAAATCACTTTCGACACAGAAGAAATCACGGATCGTTTTGTGAGAGGAGACGCCTCCAGGAATACGGAAGGCTCTGGCCTCGGCCTTGCCATAGCCAAAAGTTTTGTGGAGCTTCAGCATGGAAGTCTTCGAATTTCTGCAGAAGCAGATTTGTTTAAGGCAGAAATCACACTTCCGAAAACGGATCCTTCTTCTTTGCTGGAAAAGAAAGCATGATGTGTGTTCCATAACCCGGCTCACTGATGATTTCAAAGCTATTTTCTCCTGGATAGAGTAAAGCAAGGCGTTCTCGCACATTGGAAATACCGATGCGGCTTCCGCTTCCTGCCGCAGAATGTACCCTTAACAATGTATCTACCTGTGATTTTGGCATTCCATCTCCTGTATCAGTAATATCGCAGAATAGCTTTCCTTCATTCTGATAGATAAAAATATGGATACTTCCGCTTTTCGTGCGTTGAAATGCATGAAAAAAAGCATTTTCCACAAATGGCTGAAGGATAAGGTTTGGGATCTCAACATTCAGACAGTCTTCCATGGCTTCCGCGTCAGCCTGGATCAGCCCTCCATATCGTGGGGAGATGATGGAGATATAATTTCGGATATTCATTAGCTCATCAGAAACTGTGACTTTAGCATTCATTTTATTTAGCGTACTTCGAAAAAGGAAAATAAGTGAATCGATTGTCTGGCACGCTTCCGAAGAATGCCGCATCTCTACCATATGTTTGACGCTATCCAACGTGTTGTAGAGAAAGTGCGGGTTTATCTGCATTTGTAGAAGGTTCAGTTCATCTTGCCTCCGCTTTTCGTGCGCTTTCTCTATTTCTTTCATATAATCATTAAGAGAGTTAATCATACGGTTATACGCATCTGCAATGCGTTGGATTTCAAGCACATCCTTTGATTGAGATATGGAAACCGGCTCGGGTATACCTTTGGCACCCTCCATATGATCTGCAAGTGTCCGCAAAGGCAGCAGATTTTTCCTCATGGTCAAAAAGGAAACCAGTAGCAGAACAAGCAGTGCCGAGCAGATGACTAAAATGGAATGAAATCTTGGCCAAAATTCTTTCAGAAGAATACTGGATGTAATCTGGCTTATAACGTAAGCGTCAAAGTTGACCATATAGCGGGAAAGAACGATGGAATTTCTGAAATTATGGGAAACTTCCCGCTGTTTCTCTTTGTTTTCTTTAGCCGTTTTCAGGAGCTCAAAGTTGTTTGCACCGATATCTTCTACGATATTACTTGATAAAATTTCGCCTTCTGAAGACATCAGAAGAATGTTTGTACTTTTGTTACTGAAACTCTGATAAAATTGTCTCAGACTTTCTTCCTGTATAAGTAATATAAGGGCACCAAAGGTCTCTCCCCTTGTATTGGTCAATGCTTTGCATCCATATATTACCGGAGTATTCTGAGTGGTAAATGTAAATCCACGTCGTCTGCCTCCATATTCCATGTAGCCTGATTGAATGGCATTCCGAAAAACTGGAAGTGAAAACAGATCATCTGGACTTAATGACACACCTCCATTTCCAGATCCGACAGCAATGCCGTTTTTTCCGGCTACTACTACTTCATAATCCACCATAGCAGCTGGCATATTATAGAAAATCTGGCTGAGATTCTGCCTGGCTTTCCATTCTTCTGTAATATTGTCTAAATCTGACATGAGAGCACGGACCAAAGAAGGTGTACTTTCTATGTCAAGGGCAATTCTGGCCATATGGTCATGAACAAGGGTAAGACTTGTGTCTGTCTGATTTAAAATTTCCAAGTTGGAAGATACCGCTGCGTTCTCTGTCTGATTTGTATAGATGCGGGATACTGTAATGGACGCAGACAAAAGCAGAAGAATTGTGATAGCACAGATCGGCATCATCAGTTTTACAAAAATTGTATGTGGTCGTTTCATCTCTCTTTTACAAATCCTTTCTCTGCATCTTATTGCGGTACTGCAGCGGTGTCATTCCGACCTGCTTTTTAAACACTCTCCCAAAATAACTCTGATCGGCATAGCCAATGCATTCACTAATGTGGCTGATACTGAACGCTGTATCAGCAAGCAATTTTTTGGAATGACGAATCCGGGTATCATTCAAATGCTCGCTGAAATGTTTTCCGGTTCTATTGCTGATATATGCGGACAGATAAGAATAGTTCATATGCAGATAATCCGCCACATCATATAGCGTAATCTGTTCCATATAGTGATCTTCGAGATAATTCTGTAATGATTCCGAAACATCATCAGCTACGTTTTTCTCCCCGCATACAACAGAAAGTTCCCCGTATGCGGATGTCACTGCCTCGCAGAATTGCGAGTAAGTCAAGATACAGTCCAATTGTTTAAAAAGTTTCAGCTCGATCCTGGAAATGGCTATGGAATCTTTTGCAAACTGTCTCGCATTTTTCAGAGAACTGTAAAATGTGTATTCCACAAATTTTTTAAATCGGAATGGATCCATTTTCGTGCTATTTTTCAATTTATCCATGTATTCCAAAAGAAGATCGCATGCTTCTTTCCATTTTCCGTGTTCCGCATAGTACACATATTGTTCATTCGGAAAAGACGGAAGCTCTCCTTCTTTTTCGCTCAGCTCCTCTTCGTAGAAACAAAGTTGATTTTCATACAAAATAGAGTATCCGCAAAGATCTAAAAGCTTTTCAGCTTTTTCCTTAAAAAGTACGAGATCTGAAAACGGAATACTTACAACACAACTTGTGTGCCTTGTTCGGGAAACAAGCATCTCCATCAGAATATCATTCTGTCTCTTTGTTACCACTTCGGAACAGGAAAACAAAACGATCGCGTGGTTTTGTGTCGTAAAACAGGACAGCGCCGGTGGACAATTCCTGTTTTCCTGCAAAAACATCTGCAGATCTTCTTCATTTTGAAAATCCGGTTGAGGAGAAAAAAATAATATCATCTGGTAATTTCTTTTTGGAAGTGACTGTCTTACATAAGACTGAAATGCATCAAAGTTATCTTGGCCATAGCCGTCCAATATTGTTCTCGCCAGAATACCAAATGTTTTCTCAGACTGTAGACAGATCGATCTTTTCTTCTCCGGAATAAGTCTGTCAAGACATTCTAGGATCATCTCCTTAGTCACGCGGTTTTTCAAAAGATAATCGGACGCTCCATACTGAAACGCTTCTCGGACTTTGTCAAATTCATCAAAATTACTCAACATAACAACGGGAGGTCCATTATATTTCCGAATCATCTTCACAAACTCAATTCCGTCGACTCCTGGCATGACAACATCACACAAAATGATATCCGGATGAAGTTTCAAAAAGATTTTTAATCCTTCTGCTCCGTTGCATGCCTCTCCTACAATCGAATAACCACACGCCTCCCAATCCATCATATATTTCAGTCCCTGACGAAAAATAAATTCATCATCTATGATCATAATTCGTTTCATGAAACTTATTTCCTCCTTCGCATCCCTAGCCCTTCGTAGCACAAATCTGATTATATCATATCTGAAAATCAGGTGCATAAAATAGGTGCGAAAAATGCATCCTCGGAAATAACTTACAAAATAATTGCGAAAAAGTGTAAAAAATATCAGAAAACAAAACATCTTCTTCCGAAAGCTAAAAAAATGACGAAAACAACACAAAAACCTTCTATAATTCTATATAAAAACACGATATTATTTTATTAAAGACATGGCCATGAAAAATAATATCGAGATTTATATTAA
>NZ_VIRV01000011.1 GCF_019754295.1 Sellimonas caecigallum
TATTTTTGTCAAGAACTTTTTTCAAGTTTTTTGACTTTTTTCGAAGCATCTTCCCGTTCTCTCTGAACCAGAGGGATGGGAACCTTCCCGGGAAGCCCGGTACTTAGCGGTTTGTCCCGCGGTGTTTATCAGCGGAACGTGTTATATTTTATCATCCCTCCTTATAAATGTCAACACCTTTTTTCTACTTTTTTTGATTTTTTTCGGGGAAGGTATTTTCTTTTAGGTTTTCTTTTGTTTCCTGGATGGAATTTGATTTTTTTCAAAAAACTTGTTATAATCTTACTGATAAAAATAAAGGCCTTAATCAGCCAAATAGAAATAAGTCTTTCCAGGCGTAGTCTATTGTGCATTCAATGGATTAACGCCTTTTTATATGAAAGAAGGAGGACTATTTATGCCAAAAACAAAATTTCAGGAGCTGATTTACGGATTACTTATGACATTTTTTATGGTTCTTGCCATGGAACTTTACAATGCAGGTCTTATCAATCACGGACTGACGAACGCCATCACACTGCATTCGCTTCCGGATATTTTTATCATTTTCCCAATCTGTTTTGTCATGGGGTTCTTTTTTGTGGATCGATTTGCGCCAAAGCTCGCATCTCGGATGGTTACGCCTGGGGAGGATAAACCTATTTTCGTCATACTGGCCCGTTCCTGTGTAACCATTGCATTCATGTGTCCCATCATGAGTTTTTGGGCCACATTGATTTTCAAAAAGCCCGGGATTGAATTTCTGCCTGTGTGGCTTCAGACTGTTGTCTGCAATTTCCCTATGGCCTTTTTCTGGCAAATCTTTTTTTGCGGACCACTCGTCCGTTTTTTGTTCCGCATCATTTTTGAACAACGTACCTCTTCTCAACCTAATTCTCAGCGTCCAGACTAAAAAAATAACACGGGCCGCCTTTTTCACGGTCCGTGTTGTTTGTGTGTCATCTATACTTGTACCTGTACTTCTGTACAGAAATGTGCTGAAAAATTGATGCCTATCTCTGAATACGAAGAAGTTTCTCTTTCAGCTCTGTTTCCAGCCTGCGCATTTCCGCCTCTGCTTCCTGCCGTTTTTGTCTTCCTTCCTGCTGAATCTGCATTACTTCATCCAGCGTTGAAATGAGAGATTCGTTTGTCGCCTTCAATGTTTCCATATCCACGATTCCCCTCTCAGACTCCCTGGCTGTATCCAGAGTAGCCATTTTCAGCGTCTGTGCATTTTTCCTCAAAAGTTCATTTGTCATATCCGTAACTTCCCGTTGTGCTGCGGCAGCCTGAGTAGAATGGGCCACTCCCAGTGCCAGCACCATCTGACTTTTCCAAAGTGGAATCGTATTGACAATGGTAGACTGGATCTTTTCTGCCATAACTGTATCATTATTCTGGATCATGCGTATCTGCGGTGCCGTCTGAATAGAAACCATCCGTGTCAGTTCCAGATCATGAAGTTTCTTTTCGAATCTCTGACACATGGATTCCAGATCTTTTGCAGCCTGCGCATCTTCTGCAAGTCCGCTTTTCTGGGCTTTCGCTATCAATTCTCTTAGCTGGCTATCTTCCACTTCTTTGAGTTTCTTTTTTCCTGCCAGGATATACATAGAAAGCTCTTTAAAGTACGTCAGATTCAATTCATACATTTTATCGAGAATTGCAATATCTTTTAAAAGCTGTACCTGGTGTCCTTCCAGCGCCTTTATGATCTGATTGATATTCGCCTCAGCTTTTGTGTATTTTGTTTTGAGGTTCTGTATCTTATTAGCCTGTTTTTTGAAAATCCCCAGGAATCCTCTCTCTTCTTCTTCATCAAAGTTCTTCAATTCCTGCACAACACCGCTCAAGAGTTCTCCAACCTCGCCTAGATCTTTCGTCCTTACATTTTCCAGTGCGCTCTCCGAGAAATCCGCCATTTTCTTTTGTGTTCCCGCTCCATACTGGAGGATCATGGAGGAGTTGCTCAGATCGATCTGGTTTGCAAACTGCTCTGCCATCTGCCATTCCTCCGGTGTCAGAACATTTTCATCCATAGCTGGTTCTTCTTTCTTCTCCGGTTCCGGAGCCGCAGCCTGTCCTCCGAATGGGTCAAGTGTCAACGTTGGTCCGCTCTGAAAATCTTTTAATCCCTCGTTCATCTTTTTCCTCCTGTCTCAAAGTCTTTTCCTGTAAGTCCTTCCTGTGCAAGCATTGTTTTGAGCACAGAAATATCAGAAGATACATCCCAGGCTGTCTCCTGGAACAGATCATCTAAAAGCTTCTCAAACGCAATATTCAGCGTGTCCAGTGTGTCTTCTATTTCCTTTTTGGAAGAAAGAATGTTTTCTCCCTGCACCGGCTGTGCGTCCAGCTTCTCGTACGCTTCCAGAAGCTTGACTGCCGTAGGAAGATAGTATTCCATCAGTTTCCGGATATCTTCCACTGAATCCGGATCCTGTTCTACCCGTTCGAAAATCCTTTTTGTCAGCAGCTCCATACGATACATTTTTTCCGATACCGCCTCTCCTGGAATTGCGTCGTTGCACTCGCGAATCTTTCTTATATATTCATTCCCCGCCTGGATAACGGCCTGAATCTGTGGATCCATGTTCGCCTGCTTTTCTTTGCTGTACTGTTCTTTTTTCCGGGCATCTGCCTGACTCCTCAACGCATCTTCTTCCTGCATTCTTTTTTGTACTTCTCTTTGTTCCATCAGATCCCGATATTCTTCGTATGCTGCATCACTGATCATCAAACACGCATCCTGATCATCCAGATGTCCTTGCCGAAACCATCCTTTTTCGATCATCCATCGAATATCTTTATAAACCTGTTTTTCTTTCCTCCGCACCCGAAGCGCAATCTCATCGATATTGCAGTATTCTTTTCCCTTCAATTCTTTTACATACCGCTCAAATCTCTTAATTCTTCCAAGCTTTCTTGTCCCGGATGCCGCCATCCCGCCAAATATGCATGCCATGATGCCTAAAGTTGTCATGCCAACAGCCATCTCCGCAGCGTTTCCAAGCACAAGTACCGTCACTGCGCCAAGCACGACTCCAAAAAGGAACAAAGATCCAAACCCATACCCAAGGATAGCAAGCGCCATTGCTCCCGCCTTCTTTCCGCTCATCTTTGCGTACAGATCGGGTGCCCTCAATTTCGAAACGTCGACTCCTCGGAATGTCTGCGCCGCGCCTTTTGATGCCTGCGTATACTTGTCCTGTCCAGAACTGTATCCTCCATTTCTATTTCGTTCTCCTGCATGTCTTATTCCATCTCGGAACTCTCCAGCCGCATTGTTGATCGTGTCATTGATGGTCTGATTCAGTCTGCGGAAATCCTGAGAATCTACCGCACGTTGAACCGTCCTTCGGATATCTTCCCCAAATGTTTCCCAATCCCAGTAACTCCTCATATGTTCGTCCTTCCTTATGACCTGATTCTTTCATAATATGTATGCACTTATTATACGTCATCTTATTTGTGACTGCAAGATTGCGCAAAAAAAAGAACCACAGTAAAGACGGATACCAACTTACTTGCATTGATATCCGCCTTTACTTTGATTCTTCAATCATTCTTTTTTTACCTCTTTCTTTTGGATTTGGTAAATTTTGTTTACGTTTTCGGTGGTCCGTACCTTCCTTTCATAAACTTTGCTTCCCGATACTCAGCGCTTGTATTTTTCTCGGGATCTTTTCAACACTTGTGTTGAAATAATAACGACTGAATGTTTATGGATCGCGTCCATCTTACAATTCCCGTCTGTTATTTTATGTCTTTATAATAGCACGTCTTTTTCTATTTGTCAATATTTTGTTTGATTTTATTTTTGTTTTTTTATTATTTTTATTTACATTATTTATTTTCTGATTTTTCCAGCCACCTTTGATCATGAACCGGAAAAATCAGAGATCCTGCCAAGCTCCCAGAATGTTACCGCACTTGCAGCTGCCACATTCAGCGAGTCAACTCCATGACTCATAGGAATTTTGATTGTATAATCAGATGCCGAGATCGTCTCATCCATAAGCCCATCCCCCTCCGTTCCGAGAATGACGGCCAGTTTCTCCTCCTTATGTACACGTGCGTCGTCAATATCTACTGATTCATCGTGAAGCGCCATAGACGCGGTACGAAAACCAAGAGATTGCAGATATTCCATACCTTTCTTTGGCCATCTGCCCGTCTCTTCTTCCTGCAGAATCGTCCAGGGAATCTGAAACACCGTGCCCATACTGACGCGGATGGCCCTGCGGTACAGAGGATTACTGCACCCAGGCGTGAGAAGGACTGCATCCATATTCAAAGCCGCCGCCGAACGGATAATGGCACCCACATTCGTGGGATTCATCACATTCTCCAGGACCGCAATGCGTCTTGCTCCTTTACATACTTCCTGTACCTTTGGCAACTTCTTCCGGCGCATGGCGCAAAGCACACCGCGGGTAAGTTTATACCCGGTAAGCTGTGTCAAAACATCAAAGGATGCTGTGTATACCGGTGTGTCCGGGCACTTTTCGATGATTTCTTTCGCTTCCCCTTCAATATGTCTGTCCTCCACCAGGATAGACACCGGTTCATACCCTGCTTCCAGTGCCCGAAGTACTACTTTGGGACTTTCTGCGATAAACATCCCGTCCTGAGGTCTGTCTTTATTCAAAAGCTGAGCTTCCGTCATCCTGGCGTAGATATCCAGCCCTTTGGCATCAAAATCCGTGATTTCTATAATATTACTCATGTTCTGTATCTTCTCCTTCATCCTCGGCTTTCGCATTTCCATTTATGATCATCCGACTGTATGTGTCTATAATCTTCCATATTTCCTCCGGATTTTCCGCTGTCTCATATACAGTTTGTCCATCCAGCATTCCGAAAAAAGTCCGGAAAGTATACGGAAAAATCGAAGGATGCAGAGTAAACACCCGCATCCCGGAAATAGATACTGTCAAACCATCGCTCCTGATTCCTGCATATTGCATTTTCTGCTGCCAGACTGTTTCTGTTGCTCATTGCAAGCACCGGTTTTCTTAACATCTTTTCATCTTTTCTCGCGCACCGAAGGAACTTATAGAAGAGTTTTTGTCTGAAAATCCTCTGCCGCCTTCAGCCCGTATGCCGGTTTCGCCATAAGCGCCGCGCGCTTTACCGCCCGTTCCATCACTTCCTGTGCAAGCACATGAAATGCATCCGGTGCCACTTCCACTTCCCCGGACGCCATAACGAAGATCGTATCTCCGTCTGCCGTCGAATGGGCCGGCCGAATCGTCCTCGCGAATCCGTTGTGGACGATGGACGCCGCTTTATTGCACTGGCATTTATCCAGTTTACCATTGGTAACAATACACCCTATGGTGGTATTCCCTTTCCACAGATCTCTTGGATGCTCCATCTCCTCATACATACATTTTTTCGTATCGGCGAATCCTGTCTGTTCTTTATTTAGAAGCCCTGCAAGGATCTTTCCAGTGTCCGGATCAATCACATCCCCAAGTGCATTGACTGCAACGACAGCTCCGCACTTCACATTTCCGATCTGTGCTGCACTGATGCCAATCCCACACTTCATCATGCCTTCCATATTGTGGAATTTTCCCACTGTCGCTCCAGTCCCGGCTCCCACATTTCCCTCTCCAGGCTCCTTTGAGAAAAAGGCATCCTGGCAGGCTGCATATCCCATCGCTTTGTCCGGTCTCCTGTCAAAGCTTACCAGTTCCAGATCAAAAAGAGATGCTCCGCACACGATGGGAACTCTCCCGATCCCTACATCAAATCCCACACCTTTTTCTTCCAGAAACTGCATCGCCCCGTCTCCTGCCTCCAATCCAAATGCGCTTCCACCCGACAGCATAACACAATGGATCTGCTGTACTGTGTTGACTGGTTTCAGAAGCTCTGTTTCTCTGGATGCCGGACTGCCTCCTCTTACATCCACACCAGCCCATGCACCCTTTTCGCAAATAATAGCTGTACAGCCCGTGGCGTGCGCTTCATCCTGTGCATGCCCGATACGAAACGCCTCGATTTCTGATATATGAATCTCTTTCAGGCTCATCATAACCTCCTTTTGTCTTGTCCGCCGGAATCATTTTCTTTAGTATATCATATGCCCTCCACAAATGGCAGTAAAATCTTTGTGTTCTTGAATCCCTTCAAGAGCCTATGCTATAATTTTTCTGTTACACTATTGTAAAATCATATGTTTTCATAATACAAGGAGCAGCATACATATGACACAAAAAACCATCTCTCATGAACTTGCAAAAGAATGTATTTTTACTGCGCTTATGCTTCTGACGGAGAAGCAGGATTACGAAAAGATCACAATCACGGATATCGCCCGCCGGGCAGGAGTCTCCCGGATGACATACTATCGGGTATACCAGGATAAAGACGACATTATCAAAACTCATCTGATCGAAGCTTTCGATCAGATGGTTATGGAGATAAATGCACAGAATAATTACACAGAAAATGATTTTTTTCCGCTGTTTTTTCGAGACTGTAAAAAAGAACGAAATTTTATTCCACAACGCTCTGAAGGCAAACATGCTGGAGTTTGTATGGCGAAAGGTTAAGGAGCATACTATCGCGTTGTTTCGCACCTTTTTCCGGACAAACGAGAACTCTTTTTTGTCAAATTACAGACTTTGCTTTTTTGCAGGGGGATTTCTCCACATTGCCCGGGAATGGCTGGAAACCGGCATGCAGGAAGACGTGGGAACGATGGTCCGCCTGTCCTGCAATATCACAGAAAAAATACGCCAGGTTCGGAATACGTGATTTTTGTTACAAATCGCCCCGATCTGTAACCTAGCGCGTCCAAAAGATTGACTTTTCACTTTTTGAACTATATAGTACTAGTGCAATAAAGATCTTTTCCTTATTTTATTTAATTGATCTTCAAAAAACATAAGGAGTGAACAGTCATGAAATTAAAAATGTCAAATGAAGTAAATCTGGGCGAAGAGCCTGTCAGACATCTTCTTTTTGTATTGGCAGTTCCTGCCATTACTTCACAGCTTGTCAATGCTCTGTACAACATGGTAGACCGGATGTATATCGGCCACATTCCGGAAATCGGAGCCTCAGCCTTAACCGGCGTCGGCGTCTGCTTTCCTCTCATTATGATCATCTCTGCTTTCGCATATCTGCTCGGCATGGGCGGAGCGCCAAGAGCCAGTATTCTCATGGGGCTGCAGATTTCGTGTCAGCAAACGTTCATCGCGTTTGGCAATTCAAGAATTTCTGCCTTTTTGGCCATATTCAGAAAAGTGCTTGTTCTGATTCCATTGATCTACCTGCTTCCTGCTCTTTTAAAAGACAATGTGCAGGCTGTATTTCTGACTGAACCAATCGCAGACTTCATCGCCGTGATGACGACTGCCATCCTCTTTGCCGTCAATTTCAAAAAACTTATGTGGCAGATGCGCAGTCAAAATAGCAATGCGGCATAATACCAGACTGTAAAGTAAAGGTAGATTCATAATCCGTTCTAATCCTTACATCTCATGTACGATGTCCAGACAAATATATAGTGCTTTTTCAAACGAATCTTCTCCCCAGTTTCTTTCGTCATAGGCGTCTATATTTGCCAATGTATCTGCAGTAAATAATATTTGTCCAAATTTAATATCACGAAATTCTGCGCAGGCTGCCAAAGAAGCACATTCCATTTCCACAACCATACATCCCTCTTCCTTTCGGTACATGACCTTTTCTCTGGTCTCTCTATAGAAACCATCCGTCGTCCATGTCATACATTCCAAATAAGGAATATTGCATTTCTGAAATACTTTTTCTATCGCATATAAAGCATCCGAGCATATATTTACATATCTGGAAGGCGGAAGATAGTGATAAGAAGTTCCTTCATCTCGCAATGCTTTTGTTGGAACTAGGAATGTATTCTCCGGCAGTTCGGCCAGTGCCCCACAAGTTCCTGATGATATCACTTTTGTCACACCATATCCTATCAGCCAATCCAATATTTGTGTTGATGCGGCCGAACCTACAGGCGCTTGACACAAGCAAATGTCTTCTCCTTCATAATCAACTATGTATACAGGATACACTTTCGTCGCGGATATAAATTCTGCTATTTTTTCCGCTTTATTTTTATTGGATTCTGCGTATGTCTCTATAACATCTCCCAAAAAGGCAAACACTGCTTTCGAAGGGAGTTTGATATCCAAATTGTCGTGTGTCGGCATGATCACAGCATGTTGACTGTCATCATATTCCAGAATTGGAATATCGTGTTTTATCAATGCCATATGGCACCTCCTTCGTTTGCTGCATTTTTTCTTATCGCTGTCTTTATTTTACTATTTCGACTAGTTTGCTACAACAAAAAACCTCCCAAAACCGAAGTCCTGAGAGGTTTGTAATTCTTTTGAAATTGTAATCCAAACCCGAAAAAGCTTTGCTTTTTCTCGTTGGCGCTTGGCGCCATATTAACGTTTGGAGAACTGCGGTGCTCTACGAGCTGCTTTGAGACCGTATTTCTTACGTTCTTTCATACGTGGATCACGTGTTAAGAATCCGTTTGCTTTGAGAACCGGTCTGTAATCAGCATCTGCTTCAAGCAGTGCTCTGGAGATTCCGTGACGGATTGCTCCAGCCTGTCCTGTGTATCCGCCGCCGTGTACATTTACAAGTACATCGAATTTGTCTGTTGTCTCTGTTGCTACGAGCGGCTGACGAACTACTACTTTCAATGTTTCAAGTCCGAAGTATTCGTCGATATCTCTTTTATTTATTGTAATTTTACCTGTTCCCGGTACTAAGTATACTCTTGCGATAGATTTTTTTCTTCTTCCTGTTCCGTAGAATTTTGCACTAGCCACTGTAATTTCCTCCTCTCAACCTTTCCTTAAAATGTTAATACTTCCGGTTTCTGAGCTGCATGAGCGTGTTCTGCACCTGCATAAACGTGAAGTTTCTTAATCATTGCTCTTCCTAAAGGTCCTTTCGGAAGCATTCCTTTCACAGCAAGTTCAATCACTTTTTCCGGCTTTTTAGCCATCATTTCTTTTAATGTTGTTTCTTTCATACCACCAACATATTCGGAGTGATTGTAGTAGATCTTCTGATCCATTTTCTTACCTGTTACTTTTACTTTTTCAGCGTTGATCACGATCACGTAATCACCTGTATCAACGTGCGGTGTAAATTCCGGTTTATTTTTTCCTCTTAATACGTTTGCAATTCCAGAGCAAAGACGGCCTAATGTCTGTCCTTCTGCATCAACTACATACCATTTTCTTTCAATCTTATCTGGATTAGCCATGTAAGTTTTCATTGGTTGACCTCCTGTTTACAATCTTCTACATTAAATAATGAACTTTATTATAATTATGGAAATCAGTCCGCTCCGGGGCTATGGTGCAAACTGTTTTCTTCTCATGTCATACTGTTTTAGTATACGCTTTTGGTCTTTGTCTGTCAACCGTTTTTTATAAAGTTTTTTGCCTTTTTTTGCCGAATTTTTTCTGTTTTTTAGCCATCGGTTCTATATTGAATCTCTGATTGTTACGTGATAAACTATGAATGTTCTGACAATAATAATTGTACGTATAGAAAGGGGATATTTTCATGTGGGCTTACAATGGAATTTTTTATCAGATATATCCGATCGGCTTTTGCGGTGCTCCTGTTCACAATGACGGACAGACGGTTCCTAGAATCCGAAAAATCATCGATTGGGCGGATTACATCCAGAGTCTTGGTGTCGACTCCATCCTTCTGAATCCGATCTTCGAATCCGACAATCATGGATACGACACAAGAGATTTCCTGAAAATCGACTGCCGTCTCGGTACCAATGCGGATTTTGCAGATGTATGCCGCGAGCTTCACAGCCGAGGTGTGCGTGTCGTCCTGGACGGCGTGTTCAACCATGTCGGGAGAGGATTCTGGGCATTTCGCGATGTCCAGGAAAAGAAGTGGGACTCTGCTTACAAAGACTGGTTTCACATCAATTTTGACGGCAACAGCGGATACAATGACGGCTTCTGGTACGAAGGCTGGGAAGGACACTTTGAGCTAGTGAAACTGAATCTTCAGAACCCTCATGTAGTGGACTATCTTCTGAACTGCGTCCGGACATGGATCCAGGAATTTGATATTGATGGACTGCGTCTTGATGTGGCATACAGTCTGGATCACAATTTTATGCGGAAGCTTCGCAGTTTCTGCACGTCTCTGAAACCGGATTTTGTTTTGATCGGAGAAGTCCTTTTCGGGGACTACAATCTGATCGTCAACGACGACATGCTCCACAGCTGCACAAATTACGAGTGCTACAAAGGTCTTTTTTCCAGCTTTAACGATATGAACTTATTTGAGATCGCACACTCCCTGAACCGTCAGTTCGGACCGGAACAGTGGTGCATCTACCGCGGTAAACATCTCATGACTTTTGCGGATAATCACGATGTCACACGGATTGCCAGCATCTTGAAGTGTCGTGAACACCTTCGTCCGGTTTATGGCACACTCCTTACCATGCCTGGCATACCTTGCATTTATTATGGAAGCGAATGGGGCGAAGAGGGGATCAAGGCGCCTGATAATGACTACGCACTTCGGCCGTGTTTTGAGGCTCCGAAACCAAATGAACTGACAGCGTACATCCGTCAGCTGATCGCTTTTCGGCAAAAGAGTGATGCCCTGTGCAATGGCACATACCGCAATGTCCTGATCATGAACCGTCAGCTGATCTTTGAGCGCAAGACAGACAAAGAACGGATCTTTGTGGCTGTCAATGCGGACAGTACGGACTATCAGGCAAATCACGGGGAACTTCAAGGGGAAGTCAAGGATCTCATTTCGGGAGAGGTGTTTTCCATGAACGGACAGCTTTCCATGCCTCCATACAGCGTCCGGATCCTCGTATTTGATCACAGAAACCACCCAGAGTACGAAGAAGACAGGAACGTATCCGTCCAGTTATCTGAGAATTCCATTTCGGAAGACAGATCTTTTGATGAAAAGGAAGTGCTTTTGCTCCCATCCTTTTCTGATCTGACTTGCATCCTTGCTTCTGCTTCTCCGAGAAGAACGGAGCTTTTATCCCAGGCAGGCATCGTTCACACCGTCATTCCGTCATCCTGTGAAGAACATGTCAATTCCTGTATTCCGGAAGAGGTTGTGAAAGAGCTTGCCTCACAGAAGGCTGATGATGTCTTCCACACTTACCGCAAAACACATCCAGACGATGATGTGCTTGTCATCGGCGCAGATACAGTAGTTGCGTTTGACGGACAGATCTTAGGAAAACCTTCCGGAAAGGAAGATGCGTACGGCATGATTTCTTCCTTGCAAGGTCATACCCACCAGGTGTACACCGGAGTTTGTCTGATTCTTTCCTGCGGTTTAGAGAAACGTACCGAGACATTTAGTGTGAAAAGCGATGTAGAAGTGTATCCGATGACAGAACAGGAAATCCAGGCTTATCTTTCTACCGATGAGCCATACGATAAGGCTGGTTCTTACGCAGTCCAAGGGCATTTTGCAGTCCATGTCAAAGGTATCCGGGGCGATTACAACAACATCGTCGGTCTTCCGATCGCAGAGATCTATCAGAAACTGAAAAACTGGATCCAATTTTAACATTAAATAAACCATCAGCCCTGTTGGTACCAGGTCTTTTCTGTCCTTGATTCCAACAGGGCTTCCATTTTTCAGGCTATTTCCATGTCTTTTCTGTTTCTATCTTTATTTCTTTTTCGAGAAAAACTTTCAAAAGTTCTTTGCATGCTGCAATATCTTTTTTATGGATCATGTTGTTCGGCGTATGACCGTATCTTGTCGGAATAGATAACCCTAATGTCTTTACACCTTTCCCTGATTTCATGATCGCTCCGATGTCTGTCCCCCCTGCATAAAGTGCATCCATCTGAAACGGTATCCCATTTTCTTCAGCTATGTCTCTCAGTTTGCATGTCCACTCATGATCGCAGAGGACACTGCCGTCGCTTACTTTGATAGCCACTCCTTTCCCAAGTACCGGGTTTCCGTAGTCTTCCCCCGGGAGATCAAAGGAACGTGTAATGTCAACGGCAATTCCCAAATCCGGCTGTATTCTTTCGGCAGCCACAGTCGCTCCTCTCAATCCCACTTCTTCCTGGACGGTAAACGTAAAGTAAATGTCATGGTATGGTGTTTGCATTTCCTTAATCGTCTCCATAAGGATAGAACAAGCCACTCTGTCATCGAATGCTTTCGCAAGGACGCAGTCTCCCGCCGCATGTTCAAACTCTCCTTGGATCACAGCGCAGTCCCCGACTTTCACATATTTCTCTGCATCTTCCCGGGAAGATACTCCAATATCCACGTAAAGCTCTCTGATATCTGCATCTTTTATATCCTGAATATTTCGGTCACATGCAATGACCCCTGTAATACCATTTTTGAAGCGGACGCGGTTCATGTAGATCACAAAGGCCGAGAGCCCGCCGATTTGCTTTACTTTCAGCAATCCGTTGTCCAAAATACGGACGACACACAACCCGATTTCATCCATATGAGCAGAAACCATGATTTTCTTCTTCTCTGTTCCACATCCCCGCTTCAGCAGAAAAAGATTCCCAACTGCATCCTGTTTTATCTCGTCCACATTGTCAGCCGCGTTTTTTATTATAAAAGCAGCTACCTCTTCTTCCTGTCCGCTCACGCCCCATAATTGTGTCAATTTTTCTAACATCATCCTACCTCTTTTTTCATTTTTATAAATGATATTTTTCTGCCGCCTCGTCGATGGCTTTTCTGCACTTTTGTACCCCTGCCGCGATTCCGTCCGGATCCTTAAAGATAGCAGAAGATAAAATGATGACATCCGGGTTGCATGCAACGGCTGCATCCATGTTGTCAAAACGGAGACCTCCGTCAATGGCCAGTTCACATTTCGGATTTTTTTCATCGATCATTTTTCTGGCGCGTTTGATCAGGTCAACTGCACTTCTTCTCCATCCCCAGTTGTCTTTTCCGTCTGTATCGTCCACTCCATGTACTACCAGCTGCAGCCGGTCGATGTCATAGATCGCCTCGTCCACAAAGCAAAGAGGTGTATAGCATCCTAAAGTAAGACCGATCTTCATGCCAAATTCACGGCAGTAATTGATGATATATGCCAGCGGCGCCCCAAGGAAATGCTCTGCCGGAAGAATCAGCATATTACATCCTGCTGCTGCTATCTTTTCGATAAACAGCCTGTCACAGTCTCTTGTATAAATATGACATTCGATATTTTTTTTCGTATACGGCCGAATTCCCTCAATGATCTGATGTCCTCCCATGAGCTGCATGTTCTTCAGATCATGCATATCTGCCGCATCTGAGTGTATGTAGTCTACTCCTGCTGCGTCTGCCTCTGCTACCAAGTCTGCGATATGGCCATAGTCTACGTGTGCCAGTCCTGCTGCAATTTTAATATGTTTCATCTTTTATTCCTCCTCATAACTTAAATTTAATAGGTACCTTATATTTTCCCGTTTACTTTTCTTTCAGGTAAACAATTTTTCCGTCTACTAGAGTGCCCATGCATTCTGCCGTCAGATTTTCTACCGGATTCTGATCGAAAATAGCGATATCTGCATCTTTTCCTACCTCAATGGAGCCGACTCTTTCTTCCAGTCCAAGTATTTCAGCTGCATTGATCGTGATGGACCGCATTGCCTCATCCAACGGAAGCCCTGCTTTGTGACACATTCCCGCACATATTCTCAGATTGCTCGTGTGCATTGCCGGCAAATCTGTCATGATAGCAAGTTTTACTCCTGCTTCATAAAGAACGGCTGCTGATTCGACACATTGATGTACGACTTCATTCTTATGTGGAAATCCTAAAAATGGTCCTAAAATAACTCCTTTTTGTCTTGTGTGTGCCAGAACATCTGCTATGAGATGCCCCTCGCTGCAGTGATCCAGTGTGATTGCCAGATCGAATTCATCTGCAATCCGCAGCGCTGTCATAATGTCATCTGCCCTGTGGACATGCGCTTTCAAAGGAAGATTTCCTTCTACCACTGGAACTAGGGCTTCCAGCCGCATATCAAACGCCCGGCCTTTTTTTCCTGCATACTCTTTTGCTTTATAAAGCCATTCCCGGATAATTGCTGCTGTTGCCATCCTTGTGACCGGAGAGTGGCCTTTTGGTCCGTGGGAATTCTTCGGATTTTCTCCAAACGCAGCTTTCATGGCAAGAGGCTCCTTAAGAATCATGTCGTCAACGATCTTGCCTGCGGTTTTCATGGCAACAAACTGTCCTGCAAGCGGGTTGCTGCTTCCAGGTCCGGTAGCCACACATGTTACCCCGTTTTCACAGGAATGGCGAAATTCCGGATCCAGCGGATAGATTCCATCTATCGCCCTCAAATGCGGTGTGACCGGATCAGTATCTTCATTTCCATCCACGCCTGCATTCCCAATCCCCCATTCGAAAATTCCAATGTGATTATGCGCGTCTATGATCCCAGGCATTACGATTCCTTCCTTCGCATCCACAATCACACATTCGTCAGGAGCACTCAGATTTTTCCCTATCTCCTTGATTTTCCCCTTTTCAATAAGGATTTCCCCTTCTGTGATTTCATGGGCGCTGTTCATTGTATGTATGAGCCCATTCCTGATCAGAATACTCTGTTCCTTCATTGCTTCCCTCCACTACAAAATACTTTTGGCAACGCTGTCCGCCAATTTACCGATCACTCCTTTTTCAAAAGGCGATGGTAGTCCTGCCGCCTCCACGGTGTCTTTAAATCCCATCTGTCCACTGTATTTCAAAATATTTTTATAGCAGTTCCATGCCTGATCGTGATCTTCTTCATCCATAAAATGCAGCTCCAGAGCGCACACTTGGGCCAGAACATAATCGATATAGTAGAATGGCCAGCGATATACATGTGTCTGTCTCTGCCATGCCCGGCCCTGTCCCAGGAAGATTTCCGTCTCGTAATGTTTCCACGGCAAATATTCTTTTTCCAACTTTTTCCACAGCGCTTTTCTGTCTTCCGGGGTAAACTCCGGATGATCATATATGGTCTCCTGGAATTCGTCTATCGCGCACCCATAAGGAATGAAGGATAGGGCATTTTTGAGATGAATGTATTTGTATGAGGAAAGATCTTCTTCCGGCAATACATAATGCAGATACGGCCATACAAGGAATTCCATCCCCATAGAATGAATTTCTGCCAGATCGGAACTGCACCCTCCTGCAAAACTAAACGGTTCTCCCCGTTTTATGTAGGAGTGAAAACCATGTCCCGTCTCATGGGCAAATGTCTTTAACGCTCCTTCTGTCGCATTGTAAGTTTCAAAAATGAATGGCATGTGATATGCGGCCACATAATTGGAATACGCTCCCATAATTTTTCCCGGCCGCACAGCAAGATCGAAAAATTCGCATTCCAGAAGATCTTCATAGTATATGTGTGTCTCCGGAGAAAGTTCTTTATAGACTTTTCTGAAATCCTCCAAAATCTCTTTTGTGGGTTCCGGTTTCTTTCCTCCTGCAAATATGTCTTCGTCGTAGTGATAGAGCACGTCAATCCCCAGATCCTCTTTTTGTTTTTCAAAGAGCATATTTGCCACCGGAACAATTTTTTTCTTTACTTCTTCCCTGAAAGAGGCAATCTCTTTTTTCGTATAGCTCGTCCTTCCCATACGGCAATATCCGACTTCCGTGAAAGACGTTTTTCCAAGTTTTTCTGCGATCTTGGCACGTACTTTTACAAGCTGATCAAAAAGCTCATCCAGTTCTTTTCCAACCGAAGCGTATGCTTTTTCCCAGATTGCCGCATATTTCGAACGTTCTGACCGGTCTTTGCTTCCCAGGTGCGGACCTATTTTGGAAAGCGGAACAGTACCTTCTTCTGTTTCCGCTGTCAGATTTGCGATCATTTCCGAATATCTGGAGGAAAGTTCATTTTCCTTTGCCAGGTCTTCCATAATCTCCGGACTGAAACTTTCTTTTTTCAGAGCAGCAAGGCGAAACGGTTCTGTCCCCAGATGTTTTTCCAGCTCTTTTTGGTACGGGCTTGACAAAAGCACTTCATTCATTTCATTTTCCAATGCTTCATAACGTGGTTTCACATGGTCAAAAAACTCGGTCTCTTTTCTGTAAAACTCATCGTTTACGTCCATCGTATTCCGAGCTTCACATACCACTGCCAAAGTTCCAAATTCTTCCCTCATGCGGTCCAGAGCAAGTAATGCATAATAAGCTGCGCCGAAACTTTTCGTATCCCGTATTTCATCTAACTGCTTCCTGAATTTTTCTTCATATTGATCCATATCCAGTCTCACATAAGGAACATCTTGAAATTTTATCATCTGTCTTTACTCCTTCCCTATTTTAATAACTTTTTTTCATAATATTGAAAAGTTCGTCTTTCGGCGCAAACGGCAAGAAAGAGAACACCGGATTTTCCAGCATCGTTTGAAACTCTTCCGGAGTTACCCCGAGGCTTGACAGCGTCTTGTGAATCCCGATCTCATCAAGAAATTTTCTTACCAGTTTGGGAAGTTCTTTCGCCGCCTCCTGATCACTTTTCCACTCACAGTCCGGATCAAATATTCTGCTCACGGCTGCACATTTTTCCGTCTCTTTCTCCCATATATAATCCAGATAAGCCGGATACAAACTTGCCAGGCACTGGCCATGGGCAATCCTCGGAGCAACACCTCCAATTACCTCACTTAAAGGATGCGGAATCGTCGCAGCCGCATTGCTCAGCGAAATCCCGGCAAACGCTGCTGCCTGCGACAAAACAGCGCGAAGTTCGATATCAGACGGATCTTTTACTAATCTCGGCAATGCTCCGATGATCATTTCCATCGCTTTTTTTGCGATCATACGAGTGTAAATCGAAGAGCACTCTCTCATATAGCTTTCAAATGCGTGGGTAAATGCATCAAATCCAGTCATCGCTGTCATTCGAGGCGGAAGTGTCCTTGTCAGTTCTGGATCTATAAGAGCCACCTCTGCAAACCCTTCCGGATGAAAGACGCACATTTTTGCCCCTTTTTCCGTCTGAGACAGCACCATAGCCTGCGTCATCTCGCTCCCGGTTCCGGCAGTTGTCGGCACTGCTATGACAGGAATCTTCTTTCCCAATGACTCATAGCTGGCAAATGCATCTGTATACTTCTGAAAAATCTCATCCCAGTCAAGTTTTTCCACATTCTCAAAGAGCGCGATTGCTTTGGCCGTGTCGATTGAACTCCCTCCTCCGACGGCAACGATGACTTCCAGTTTTTCATCGTGTACGATCTGAATCGCTTTTTCGATCCCTTTTACGTCCGGGTTTGGAATCACTTCATCAAAATGTCGTACAAACCCTCCTGCCTGCTCTATAATGTCTCGTACTCTTTCATACAGCGGCCGCAGGACCTCTTCCTCATTGGTTGTCGTCACAAGGAGACACCTTTTCCCGTACTGCTTTACAATTTCTCCCAGCTGATTTACTTTTCCGCATCCGAATTCCATCCGCGTTGGCTGATAAAATGAAAATTCTTCCATCAGATTCCTCCTTTAGCCGACAAACTTTTCTCCATTGATATAAACGTCTTTTTTCTGTGCCACACTCTCGATATTCTCCAGCGGGTTCTCTCTCAGACAAAGAAAATCTGCACGCTTTCCTGTCTCCAAAGATCCATATTCATCTGCTATCCCAAGAAGATCTGCACTTCCCTCCGTGGCTGCTTTGAGCGCCTGCTGCGGCGTCAATCCCGCTTTTGTCATAAGTACCATCTCATACGGTGCCTTGTCATATGGATCATATGGGCACCCTGCATCTGTCCCAAATGCGATTTTGACCCCTTTATCCGCACACTTTTTCAGCATATCCCGGTGCATCTGAAGGACTTCTTTGCTTTTTGCATGGTCCGGATTGTCCGGATCCTGCTTCAATCCTTCATTTACTGCGTAATATGGGGCACACAGAGTCGGTACAAGATAAGTCCCTTTTTCAATCATCATATCCATAATGTCTTCTGTCATATAGACTCCATGTTCTATAGAATCTACTCCTGCTTCCACACAATTGCGGATCGCAGTATTTCCGTGCGTGTGTACTGCCACTTTTCTTCCCCAGGCATGGGCGGTCTCGACTCCCACACGGATTTCTTCTTTTGTCAGTTCACAAGGGCCTGGTTCTGGTCCTGGAGAATTGACCCCTCCGGAAACCATCAGTTTTACGATATCGGCACCTTCTTTGATCACTCTTCTCACATTTTTTCGAACTTCATCTGCCCCGTCGCACTCATAACTTAAGTTGTATCCATGTCCTCCTGTGGCACAAATTGCATGGCCGCACGCGATAATCTTTGGTCCCGGTATTTCGCCTTTATCGATACTGTCTCTTATTCCCAGTGTATATCCCCGAAAAGCTCCAAGATCCCTGCACGCCACAATCCCTGCCCTTAACAGATCAACTGCGTTTCGGACACCGTTGCAGACATGGTAAGCGGTACTTCTTCCTGGGCAAAATGCATCTTCCATCTCCTCACAGAACAAATGCATATGTGCATCGATAAATCCAGGAACTACATAGACATCCCCCAGCTCCACATATACCGCATCTTTGTCTTTTTCGGCCTCATTTTCCGGTTTTACCCAAAGAATGTGCCCTTTTTCTGTCATCATGACAAAGTTTTCTATGATCGGCATCTCTTTATTTCCTGTAAAAATCCATTTTCCTTTGTAGGCTTTTTTCCCCATCACGCTTCCTGCCTCCTCTCTTCCATCCCAAGGTTCAGCTCATCTGTCCCCGGGAGAACAAATTTTCCATCTTTTATAATTTTGATCGTTTCCCCTTCTTTTCCATAACCATAAAGTTCTTCTATTTCATCATAAGGAAGGGTAATATCGATATGTTTCTGCACATATTTTTTGTCATCGGAATCTTCGTTTCTTGTTTTCTCATTTGTACGGGCTGTGATTTCCTTTCCATCCAAAAGATTATAAACCGCTTCTTCTTCTCCCCCTCTGTAACAAGGATCTCCGATCGCAAGATGCGGTCCCATTTTTTCGTAAATCAAAATGGGCATTTTGTCTTCGAGATGGTATTTTTTGCAGATACGAAAAGCTCTAGTGTTCGTTCCTATGGCAAATTCGCCGGCCGGAAGGGTCTCATAAGGGGACAGCAGCTCTTCCCTGATCAGCTCCTTCGTCTCCTGCCCTTCAGCTTCACTTGAATAATCGGCGATCTGTCCGTCTTCAAACCAAAGTTTCAAATTGTGGTATTTCCTGTTCTGGAGATAAATATCCGGTATATGCAGCACCCCTGTCGTTCCCTTTAACTGAGGTGTGGTAAAGACTTCCCCATAAGGAATATTGAGATCTCCTCCACAATTCATAAAATTGGTTTCTCTTTGCGGATCCCTGATCGGCTGCATCTGTACATTTAATGATGTCTGATTCGGCTTCTTTCCGATAATCCGGACAGATTTACAACGATCCAGTGCGTCAATCAAAATCTGCTGTATTTTTTCAAATTTTTCAGATTCTTCCAGGTTCATCTCAAAGACTTCGTCAAAAATCTCATGGAAATTGTCGCCGATCTGAAGCGATGGAAATGCTACTTTGCTAAAGGAAATTGTCGCCGGCTGAACATACGAATCTTCTACCAGCCTTCTGCCTCTTTCCAACATTTTCCGTTCTTTACTTTGTGTCTCTGTATCCGGTTTTCCAAACTGGCCGATACCGATCATTCCACAAACATCCAAAGCTTCTTCTTTATACTTTAAAAATGCTCTGTCATATAATTGGCTGATCATTTCCTCTGAAATTTCATCCAAATAAAGTTGTTCTTTCTTTGGCCTCTCTGGCAGCATCGGATCGATCACGACTGGTTTCAGCCCGTTTTTTAAAAGACAGTCTGCCACACAGGCAGCAAGAGCTTCTTGCCCCACCTGATAGAATAGCCGAACTCGCTTTCTTCCTTTTCGCTCTCTGTTCTGACTGATAAAGCCGTGCAGGAACGCTTCCACGATATGCTCTGCCATCTTACAGATTTTCTCTTTAGGATACAGGAAATAAAAAGCTGCTGTTTCCTTTTCCTCTTCAGAGATCGTCCGACCGTATTCCTCCATCCAGGACAAATCGCTGCCATTTGCTTTTCTCAGAATCGATAAGTATCGATTTTCTTCTGTCTGTACAGATTCTTTAATCTCGTTCTCTATGTACTGCCCGATGTTTTTCATATTCGTCTTCTTCCTTCTCCGCTTGTTCATGCTTTTTCATCAAGCCGGCAAATTTTTTGCTGTGTGCGTATATACAGGTAATAATGCAGGAACCAACCCATCCTGCCGGAACCGCAAGCCACACGCCCATATATCCCATCACACCTTTCAGTAAATATGCTGCCGGCAGCCGTGCGATCCAATACCCGGCAAGTGAACTTGCCATTGGCAAAACGGTATTTCCTGTTCCCCGTATGTAACCGTTAAGAATGACAAAATAGCTTGCCAGAAAATATGCGACGCTTAATGTTCGAATATAGTCATATGTCATATCAATGATTACCAGGTCGTCTGTAAAAATCCGTATAATTGACTTTCCTGCTATCCACAAAATTATCAACAAACCCGCGCTAAAACAGTACGCCCAGAACAAACAAAGGTTTTTTCCTTTTTTCGTTCTTTTCAGTTTTTTTGCCCCAAGATTCTGACTTGTAAAAATGCAAAGTGCCTGTCCCATTCCGGTAATCGGTATATTCGCAAAGGAATCGATCCTGGATCCGATCGTATATGCAGTCATTGCATTTACACCAAGGGAATTCACTGCTGCCTGGAGGAAGATCATTCCGATACTGATGGCTCCCTGCTCGATGGAATATGGTATCCCACATTTCAATCCTGCCACAAGCGTCCCCCAGTCAAAATCCTGATGAAACGGATGATATTTCAGCATTCCTTTTTTCTTGTTGATATAAATCAGACATAAAATAAAGGAAAGTGTCTGTGCGATCACAGTGGCAATCCCTGCTCCGGCTACCCCCATGTGCCAGCCTGCCACAAATACCAAATCCAGCACAACATTGACTATGGATGTAATGATAAGGAGAATCAAAGGTACTTTCGAATTTCCCGTACTTCTTATCATTCCGCTCAGTGTACTGTATCCTGCCACCCCGATCAATCCGATAAAATAAATCTGAAGATACTGTACTGCCTGCGACAGAATCTCATCCGGAGTGCCAATCAGCCGAAGTACACTTTCGGAAATGACAACGCCAATGACTGTCAATACCAAAGACAACGCCAAAACAGAAGTCAAAAGTGTATCCAGGGTTCTTTTTGCCAGGCGCATATTTTGTTGACCGATTCTCATGGAGATAAGGATTTCTGCCCCGGCTCCCAGCCCCATCAATATAGCGATCATCAAAAACTGGATCGAATTGCTTGCCCCGATAGCTGCCAGCCCGTCTTTTCCAACAACCTGTCCCACAATTACGCCATCCACAAAGGAATAGCACTGCTGCAGGATATTTCCAACGGAAAGGGGAAGCATAAAACGAAACAATCTGCTTTTTACATCTCCTTCCACAAGATTCGTCATATTATCTTCCCCTTTCTTTTACATAAATTACCGATATTCTATTCGTACATCACTACATTCTTTAAATCATACTCTGCCCCAAATGGCCAGATATTCAATCCATCCACTTTTTCGGAAACAACATAATTGTTTTCTACAAAGTTCTGCGGAATATAGACATACTGTTCAAGGACATATTTTTCTACTTGCTTTAATGTCTCAATTCTTTCGTCTCCGATCTGAGTCAATGATTTTTCCCACAGTTTGTTAAATTCCGGATCATCCATCTTTCCTTCATCATAAATGAAACTCAAAAATTCACTTGCATCCGGATAACTTGCCGTATTTGCACCACCGATCACACAGTGGAAGGTACCTTCTGTCAGCATCGGAATCAACATCTTTGTCTGCATCGGAGTAACGGTAAGTTCCAGTCCCAGATTGTCTTTCCACATAGCCTGTACTGCCTGAGCCTGAAGTTTGCTTCCTTCGCTGTCCACACAAAGAATTTCAAGGAAGTCTTCCATCTCTTGTTTTGTTTTTCCGATTTCTTTTAGTCCTTCATCAAGTAACTCTTTCGCACGTTTGATTGCATCTGGATCTGTAGCCGCATCTTTTACAAGATCACCTTGCTGTTCACGGAAATCGCCATTCTCCGTCCCTCTGATACCGTACGGAATCATACCGTATGCTGCGAGCTCTTCATTTTTGACAACATTCGCTGCATATGCTTTTCTGTCAAAGGCAATGGAAAGTGCCTCACGGATCTTGATATTGTTTAAGAATTCTACTCTCGGGTTAAATTCGATAAAGCTTACACTTAATCTTCCTTCCTGACGAAGTTCCGGAGAATTTTCGTACTGCGCAAGAAGTTCTGTTCCGATTCTCTGGATGTCCAGATCACCTGCTTCGTACATTCCCTGGATGGCATTTTTATCTGATGTAAGAGAAATCTGCACTTCTTCAAGCGTGACATTCTCGGCATCCCAATAATTTTCATTCTTTTTTAATGTAATAGAATTGTCATGTACCCATTCAGACACAACAAACGGTCCAGAGAACACCATATTTTCCGGTTCCGCTCCGTACAGATCCTGATATTTTTCGCCTGCTTCCTGCTGGATTGGAGCCCACCCCGGAGTTTTCAGACAGTCAATAAAGAAATCTACCGGTTTTTCCAGATTAAATTCTACCGTATATTCATCAAGCGCTTTTACACCTAACTCCTCAACCCCCATTTCTCCTTCAATGATCTTCTGGGCATTTTTCAGATAAAAGTAGTCATTTGCTTTTGGGGATGCAAAATTTGGATCGACTACCCTTTGGAAGCTGTAGACAACATCATTTGCTGTAATCGGAGTACCGTCAGACCATTTTGCATCTTTTCGCATGTTTACCGTATATACAGTTGCATCGTCATTCACTTTGTAGTCTGTTGCAAGACCAGGTTCCCAGTCTTTTCCATCTTCTCCCGCAATACGGAACAACGGTTCTGTAACTGCATAACTGATATTGTATGCATTGTCATCCTGAATCTGATAAGGATCCAGAATAGTTGGTTCTTCGCCCAATGTCATACGGAAGACTTGCTCTTCTGCTTTTGTTTTCTTGCCTGAGCTTCCGTCATTGCTCTTTTCTCCGCCTCCGCACGCTGTCATAGTAAACATCATTACTCCCGCCAATGCTATACACAACGCCCGTTTTACACTGTTTCTTTTCATAGTTTTCCTCCTTTATTTATTAAAATAAGTGACACGCCACTTTATGGCCTTGACCGATATCCTTCATCTCCGGAGCTTTCTCACGGCAAATATCTTTTGCGTACGCACAACGCGTACAGAATTTGCAGCCTTTCGGAGC
Organism: Sellimonas caecigallum; assembly: GCF_019754295.1. Taxonomy (GTDB): domain Bacteria; phylum Bacillota; class Clostridia; order Lachnospirales; family Lachnospiraceae; genus Sellimonas; species Sellimonas caecigallum. The sequence goes on from NZ_VIRV01000011.1 coordinate 23,378, forward strand.
ATGAATAGGACTTGGAAGTTCCCCTTTCAATTCAATCTGATGCCTCGTTTTCTCAACTTTAGGGTTTGGAACAGGGATTGCCGAAAACAGCGCTTTTGTATAAGGATGTTTCGGATTCTTATACAGTTCTGTATTGGAAGCGTATTCCACCACTGTACCAAGGTACATAACCGCCACATAATCGGAAATGTATCTTACCATAGACAAATCATGGGCAATAAAAATGTAGGAAAGATCAAGTGTTTTCTGAAGCTTTACCAACAGGTTCATTACCTGAGCCTGGATTGATACATCCAGTGCACTGATCGGCTCATCACAGATAATAACCTCCGGCTCCATGCTTAAAGCCCTTGCGATCCCGATTCTCTGTCTTTGCCCGCCTGAAAATTCGTGCGGGAAACGATTTGCATGTTCCTCATTGAGACCTACCATATTTAGGAGTTCGATGACTTTTTTCTTTCTCTCTTCTTTGGAGTACAGTCTGCGCATATCCCATCCTTCCGCGATAATATCACTTACCGTCATACGTGGATTCAAGCATGCATATGGATCCTGAAAAATCATCTGAACTTTTTTGGCCAGCTCTCTTCTTGTCTTCTTTGTGCTTTTTCCGCTGATATCCTTTCCATTTAAGAAAATTTTTCCGTCTGTCGGATCATAAATCCGAATGATTGTTCTCCCCAAAGTGCTCTTCCCGCAGCCGGACTCTCCTACTAAACCAAGTGACTCTCCTCTATTTAAGGAAATAGAAATTCCGTCTACTGCCTTTAAAGTATGCCCGCCTTTGACTTTGAAATATTTTTTTAAATTTTCTGTCCGTAAGATTTCCTCTTTCTCCATCATCTCACCTCCTGCCCGGTTATCGGATTCACTGTTGCCTGCATCTGCTTTGCTCGTTCATCATACAGCCAGCACCATACTTTATGTTCGTTGCCTTCCACCCCGAATCCCGGTGCATCATAGCATCGACATACTTTCATAGCATACGGGCATCTTGCCGCAAACGCACATCCTTTCGGAGGATTCAGAAGATCCGGCGGTGTTCCAAGAATCGGTTTGAGTGGCTCTTTGTTACTAATATCTTCAGGCGGAATCGATTGCATAATACCCCATGTATACGGATGAGATGCATATTCGAAAATGTCTTCTGCTTCCCCGTACTCTACCACCTTGCCGGCATACATAACTGCAATCTTATCTGCAATGTTGGAGACGACTCCAAGGTCATGTGTGATCATGACGATTGCTGTATCATACTGTTTTTGAATCTTTTTGATCAAATTGAGAATCTGTGCCTGTGTAGTTACATCCAGCGCCGTTGTCGGCTCGTCGGCAATCAGAAGCTTTGGATTTACAGCCATAGCAAGCGCAATCATAGCACGCTGTCTCATTCCTCCTGAAAATTCATGTGGAAACTGGCGGTACCGCTCTTCGGGACTTGGAATCCCTGCCATCTCCAATGCTTCGATGGCAATTTTCTTTGCCTCGTCTTTGGATGTTACTCCGCTTTTTAATATTCCTTCCTCAATCTGTTTTCCAACAGTCATAGTCGGATTCAAACTGGTCATCGGATCCTGAAAAATCATCCGAATTTCCCTCGCACGGATTTTTTGCATTTCTTTTTCTGTCAGTTCAACGATATTTTTCCCGTCAAACAGAATTTCTCCATGCTTCACTTTCCCTGAAGGCTCTTCCGGATTGAGACGTACGATTGATTTTGCCGTCACGGATTTTCCACAGCCAGATTCTCCTACAATTCCCAGTGTCTCTCCTTTTTCCAGTTGGAAGCTGACTCCTCGTACCGCCTGCACTTCGCCTGCATAAGTCTGAAATGAGAAGGCAAGATTTTTTACTGTTAATAATGGTTTTTCACTGCTCATGAATCATTCCTCCTACTGTCTCATTCTTGGGTCCAAAGCATCACGAAGTCCATCTCCCAAAAGGTTAAAGCACAACATTGTGATACAGATTAAAAGTGCCGGAAACAGCAGCTGGTACGGATAACTCAGCAGTTTATTTGCCCCGTCGGATGCAAGCACACCCCAGCTGGCTGTTGGGAGCGGAAGACCAAGTCCGATATAACTCAGGAAGGACTCCGCAAAAATAGCTGACGGAATAGCAAACGCCATATTTGTGATAATTGGACTTAAGGCATTCGGGAACAGGTGTTTCAGTATGATCCATATACTGCCCGCTCCCATGGTTCGGCTTGCCATTACAAACTCCATCTCCTTGATCTGGAAAACCTGACCTCGGAAAAGTCGGGCCATTCCGATCCACCCGGTTGCAGCGATTGCGATGATGACTGGTCCGACACCCGGTTTTAAAATCAAAATCAAAAGGATGACCCACAGCATCTGAGGGATCGATGCAATTAACTCACAGAAACGCATCATAATATTGTCTGCCAATCCTCCAAAGTATCCTGCAATTCCTCCATATAGAATTCCAATTGTTCCATTCAGAATAGATACTACAAGTGCAATGAAAAGACTAACTCTTGCCCCTTCCCAGCACCTCACAAAAATGTCTCGGCCCAAATCATCTGTTCCAAACAGGTGGGCGCTTGAAGGTGCCTGATTTACCGCCATCAAGTCTGTCTGATCATATGTATATCGGCTGATCAGTGGCACTACAATCGCCAAAACCGCGATAAGAATCAGGATAATCGACGAAATCATAGCAATTTTGTTTGCTTTAAATCGTCTCCACGCATCACTCCAGTAAGTAACGGACGGTCTTGTAATCTTATCCGCATCTTCATACGCCTGCTCATCTTTTTCAAAAAACTCTAAAGGAAGAGTCCGGATATCGTCTGATGTTTGTTTGATCTCTTCTGTCATAACTGTCCTCCTAACCTGCGATTCTTATTCTCGGGTCAACTACTCCGTAAAGAATATCAACTACGAAATACATGATCGCTGAGATAAATGAGAAGATAACTGTCAGTCCCATGATCATCGTATAGTCACTGCTCTGAATCGCACTGATCATCGCCTGTCCGATCCCCGGGATATTAAATATCTTTTCCACTACAAAGTTCCCAGTAAGCACTCCCGCACACATTGGTCCGAATGAAGTAACGAGCGGCAACAATGAATTTCTAAGCATATGTCTCTTTACAATCTCTGTTTTCGTTAAACCTTTACTTTTTGCGGTGTATGTGTAGTCCTGCTTCATGACGTCAAGCATGCTAGTTCTAAGCATTCGTGCGTAGAAAGCAATATTCGTAAATGCCGCTGTCATCATCGGAAGTACGACATACGACACACCCTTCCACCCCTGGATGGGGAAGAGTTTCAAATCTACACCGAAAATCTTCTGTATTAAAGATCCAAACACGAAACTTGGTATCGACACTCCCAGGATCGCCAGGATAATCACAAGGTAATCTACTTTTCCTTTGTTGTTCAAAGCAGCAATACATCCCAGAACCAGACCAATGATCGATCCGATAATCACGCCTCCGAATCCGACAAGCGCTGATGGAGGCATTCCGGTTGTTACCTTCCCAACCACTGTCTGACCTTTGTATTTCATCGAGGAGCCAAAATCGCCGTGAAGAAGATTTTTCATATAAATGGTGTACTGTTCAAACAATGGCTTGTCTAACCCATACTTTTCTTCCAGATTTTCACGGACTATTTCAGGTGTGTCTCTTGGCAATGCAAATGGATCTCCTGGTATCAAATGCATCAGAAAAAAGGTTACTGTTGCAATCAAAAACAAGGTTATTAGCATTGATCCAAATCTTTTTAGCACGTACTTTCCCATACCACGCTCTCCTTTGTTTAAATTTTTGACGACATCTTACAGACAAGCGCAATACATCTTTTGTTGAATTTGTATATTTTTTTGCCCTTGTTGTTTTCGTCATTGTTATTTGTCACCATTTTAGCTCACTAAAATGTATGTGTCAATATTTTTTTCTCATAATTATAATTTTTTATTACGTTGACTTTTGTTTATATTTATGATATGTTTTTTTCATAACAATCATATAGGAGGTGACATACTTCTATGTCAAAACCAAAGGACTACAAACCACTTGCCAAATTCTTATCTGTTTTTCTCGGAAGCAATTGTGAGATTTTGCTATGTGATACAGAAAAATTCCTGCATATCGAAAACCCACTTGAAAATTCTTACCACATCGGCGATTCCCTGGACGATCTTCATCAAAAATTCCTCAACGATCCAAACTGTAATTCCCTTCCTTATACGATGAATTATCGAACAATTACTTCTTCCGGCGAAAAACTGCGTTCCGCTACGTTTTTTATCCGCGATCAGGAAACATTGACCGGCTTTCTTACTATCAACTGGAAAATGACAGAATTTCTTCAGGTCCGTGATATTCTGGACAATATTATTAACGGAACAATTCCTAAAAATACCTCTCCTGCTTCCGAAACATCCCAGCAGCCTGCAGAATATTATGAAACACTTAGTGTATCTGTCTCTGAATTGATCAGCTCTGTAATGAGCGAAGCCCGCGTTCGGTTCCAGACAACTCCCGACCGGTTTACCGCCGAAGAAAAGCTGAGTATTGTGAGAGAAATGGACAAACGGGGTGTATTTCTTGTCAAAGGCTCTGTGTCAGAAGTGGCTAAAGAAATCAAAAGTTCCGAAGCAACCATCTATCGCTATTTACATCAAATCAATAACAAATAGGAGGGAACACAAATGAATGTTATAACTATAGAGCATGCTGAAAATGCTTTAGTTTCGGCCGGATATGCTGTAAAAGGAATGAAACAGATTAACGAAGGTTCGAACCATTATGTATTCATTGTCACGTTGGACGATGGCTCCAAATGTATCTGCAAATTTGCCAAAGTGCGTGAAACGGAAAAAAATATTGGTTCCGCCAACTGCGATACCCTCTTTGGCGGCCGCCTTTCCCTTGAAAGAGAAGCTTATCTTTTCTCCATGATCCGGGAAAAGACAGGTGTTCCGACTCCGAAAGTGTTCGGTATACATAAATCCGCCTACGGAACTTTTATTGTCCTGGAATTTATGAGCGGAATCTCCCACAAAACATATATGGAAAACAGCGGCTATTCTAAAAAGGCCTTCTTAGACAGTATGACTTATCTGGGAGAAGACTTTGCAAAAGTACAGCGTGTTACCTTCCCTTCTTTTGGAAATATCATGGAACATTCTGTCATTGAGCCAGATGGACTTAAAAATTTCAGTGACCGTTTTCGACAGGTAATCCAGATGAGAATAGACCGCTGTGTTCAGAAACACGTGTTCACAGAGGAAGAACTGGAGAAAGTTACAAAATTCTTCGACCGCAAGCTCGAGCAGCTTCGCCCACAGTTTCAGGACACCGTCTCCCCACCTGTGCTGAACTTTACAGATATGCATGCAGAAAATTTCTATGTAGATGAGACTGGAAGACCGTCTGGATATTTTGACCTGGAATCTGCCCAGGCTGCCCCTGCTGCCCTGGAATTTTACGGTTTTCGTTTCTTTTTATTCAATTTTTATGACATGAATTGTTTCCATGAAGCGGAGGGGGCATTTTTCCGTGGATATCGCGATGCCGGAGGACTTTATGAGCCAAAGACACCGGAAGACAACATGGCGATTGATTTTCTTGCTGGATGCCGTCTCCTTGAATTAGCTCAGTCCTACTGGGGATATGTGGACGGAATCCGGGATACATGGGGAGAAGATATGAAACAGCTTCTGTTCCGATATATGGAAACCGGAAAGATTGACTATATGGCCGTCGGCGATGTCTGGCGTCAAAGAGACCAGCAGCCGGTAACTCCGCTTACAGATTAACAAATAAGATCGAGGTGTATAGATTTGAACATCATGTATGAAAAAAGAAGAAAAGATGTACTTGATTGGAGAAATTGTTATATTGCGATGTTTCATTCCGGCAAAGCTCCTGTACGGTCTGCAGATGAGAGGTACCCTTTCAGTGTAAACCGGAATTTCTATTATTTGACAGGACTGGATCTGGAAGACTGCATTCTCATGATCATCCGGGATATGAACGGCGGCTGCCGCTGTGAGCTGTTTGCAGATCAGACAGATGACGTTGCCGCAAAATGGAACGGCGGCACTCTGGATCGCTCACAGATTGCTTCCATCAGCGGTATCAGCTCCATTTTCCCTATGAAAGACTGGGCGCCGCGTTTCCACCGCTATATAAACAATATCCCTTCCAACTATTCCACCAATGTAGGACTGGATCTTCAAAAATTTTGCATAGATGATCACAGTACCGACACCTCCCGGATTGCAGCATATATACGGGAACAGTATCCTCATCTTTCTGTCATAAATGTTTTCCCTGCATTGGCAAAAAGCCGGATGATAAAATCTGACAAGGAACTGGAATTTATGAAGTCCGCCCAGATTTCGGTACGAAAAGCAATCGAGGAGCTTCTCGCCTATGCGCGGCCTGGCATGAACGAATGTGAGCTGGAGGGCATGTTTTCCTTTGCTCTTGCAAAACAAAAGGTACGAGAAACTGCATTCCCGACTATCGTGGCGGGGGGAAAACGAGGAACGATCCTTCATTATCAGGAAAACTGCCAGCCTGTGTACGACGGGGAACTTGTCCTTATTGATCTGGGAAGTACTTGCTGCCACTACTGCTCTGATATATCCCGCACTTTCCCGATCAATGGGATCTTTACCTCACGGCAAAGAGAACTGTATGAAATTGTTCTTCAGGCACAAAAACTCGTAATCCAAAGTGCTGCCCCTGGAAAAACACTGAAAGAATTAGACGACATCGTCGTTCAGTTTTATGAAAAGGCTCTGCCAGAAGCTGGGCTTTTGCATGACGGCAAGACAGTACGCGACTATTATTACCACGGAGTTAGTCACCCTCTTGGTCTGGATACGCATGATATCTGTCTTCCGGAATACGAGACACTTTGCGAAGGGATGGTTATCACAGTGGAGCCGGGGCTGTATGTGGAGGAAGAAGGCATCGGTATCCGCATTGAAGATGACTTACTGATCACAGCGCAAGGAGCCGTGAATCTTTCTGAACATATTTTGAAAACGCCGGATGAAATTGAAGCCTTTATGAAGAGCCGCAAATAGTCCAACACCCCGGTTGGAAAATCAGTAATGCAGAACACTGATCTCAACCGGGGTGTTTTCTGTTCTTTCTCATCCCATTCTCTTTTATCGCAGTTTCGGGAGTCCTCCCCCGGTCACTTCTCGGAAATCCCATACGTCTTCACTCCATCCAAGTGTTTCCGTATAAAAATATTTCTTGGCAGTCTCTTCTTCCGACACCGAAAAAACTCTGTCTGCATTTCCTCCATGGAGATTGCTTGTACTGTCTGAGCTGTCCAGCTCGTATACACTGCTTGTAATCCCAAGTACATCCCAGCCCGAAATCCGGTTGGCGTTGACTCCCATACTTAGACTCACAGAGCTTTCGATACTCACGTTTCCATTTGACGGACCGCCGATGATTCCTCCATTTCCAGTCGGTTCCGGAGCGGTAATGTTGATTTTCGTCAGACATCTCCGTATGATCCCGCCTCCCTGCCATCCGGTAATTCCTCCAATTCTTGTACCCATCTGATGACGTATAGTCCCCTCGATGACACCGGTTACCATACTATCTTCCAGTATCCTTCCATCAAACTGCCCTGCAATACCACCTATCGTATTGTTAGACCGGATGGAAATATCTTCCACTGACACCCGCCTTATCTCGCCATCCGCAATTACCCCTGCAAGCCCTCCAACCTGATTGGTATCATTCGCGATCGTAACTTCTTTTATTTTTATGTCTTCTACCGTCGAATCTCTGATGTCATTTGACAATGCGCCTTGCTGAGTGTTTTTCGTAAGATGCGATCCTTGAACTGTAAGGTTTGAAACCTTGGCTCCCTCCATTTTTTCAAACAGCACTGCATCTAATCCTGATATTGTATGTCCGTTTCCATCAAGCTTTCCGGAAAATGTTCCTCTTACTGCAAATTCTGCGTAAGAAGATGTCCGAAAGTCAAGATCCGTCTCCAGAACATACTGCTTTTTCAGGGACTGGGCAGAAGCTCCGATGTCGAGAAATTCCTCCGGCGTTGTTATTCTTTTCACGCCAACTGTCACGCTTATATCTCCGTATTCATAGTATCCTTCCGTCTTTGTTTTTATAAGCGGGAGAGAGAGATCAACATTCACAGCTTTGATGTTTCCTACTGTTGCCTTCTTCGCTTTTACCGCAAGGATCGCCTGAGCATCGCCCTCATAGGAAGACGCGGAAATGATCAAATCCTTTACCTTGGCATACTGCATATCGCCGAACAGCGGATATTTCATGCCGGTCATCTGGTATCCGTTTCCATCCAATATCCCGATGAATCTTCCGGAAATATAGCTTCCGCCAGATGCAGAAATGCCGCTGAAGTCAATGTCTTGTTCCAGGCTGTAGTACCCGTAAGGATTCTTGGAAACCTGGTGCACGAACTCTTCGGCGGATGTAATCGGTATGACAGTCGGACTTTTATAAATGCCTCCGTCACTGAAATCCCCGGTCACTCTCTTGACCATCCCGTAAATCATTCGTTTTGTCTCCATGCTGCGGTTCGTATTTCCATTTGCAGCATCTGCTTTAAATGCTTCCTTAAACTGTTCGATAACCCTTTCTTTGTCAAAATATGGGATCTGATGCAGCTTTTCCTCCACTTCCTGATAGCGGTCCAATTTGTACTTTTTCCATGTGATATCCGGATTGCCTGTGATCTTGCGCAGCGCTTCCAGATCGTTATCGCTGAGCGCGGACATGTATACCTTATATCCTTTTTCGTATCCTGCAAGCCCAAGCATCTCCTGACCTAGTCTTTTGAAAGAATGGGTGTCTGGAGAACCGTTGTCATTGTGAGACTGATACCAGTTCATTGTATAAAAAGACTCAAATCCATAACTTCCCTCCGTTGCAGTCGATATTTTCTCTGGATAGGAAGCCGCATTCCGAATAGAAATCTTATGATCCCACAGTGCTTCCATGCTGTCCAGATTCATTGCATGGACTTCACCTGCCGTAAGCTTTCTATAAGTAGTGCTCATGGATGAGTTTCCTCCCGCAGTGTGCTCTGCCTGAACAGCCACTGCCGCCTGCTGCTCGGGCGTCAGTTCAAAAAATGCCTGTGCCGCCAGATAATCGAGCACATATCCCGTATCAAACATTTCCCGGTAGTAACTGTGGATTTTCTCAGCTGTATCAATCCTCTCATAACTGAAATTGTTCGTCATTTCGGTACCGATATCGTTGTTCTTCGAGATATTAAATACCATGGCGCCATCCCTCATCTCCTGAGCAATGTTTCCGTCTGCATGTGCCTCTGCTCCAGTTCCATTTCTTCTTCCTTCCCCTCCATAAAAATATCTTCCATCCTGATTGTGAGCCGTTTCGTGGCTAAATGTAAAGAAAATGTAGTCACTTGTTCCAAGAGCCGGCGTATGCATCCATATGACGATGCTTCCATTGGCCACTGCCGCACTTCCATTCAGCGCATTCAGCATATTGTTTGCCTCATAGACCCATTTCATGATCGGATCTCTCGTCTTGCCTTTTTCCTGTATTCCAGCTGCCGCAGCAGGACTCTCAGGAAAACCGAGTCTCGTATCATACTGTATATTTACAAAACTGTTAAGCCGATGTGCGGAATTGTTCATCCACCGGGAAGAGACTCCGTAGAATATGCCCATTTTTTCTGCATAAATCTCTGCAGTATGGCGGATACGTTCTCTCTCCTGTCCATCCTTATTCAGATACTCCTGGTATCGGTTCATACTTCCGATCAGGATCTGGGATGGCACAGAAATCAGATACATATCTTTCTGAGGAGCCGTAAGGATTTGAAGCACAATACTCTTTTCTGAGTCCTTCAGCCCGCTTAAGTTATCCCAGATGCGGTAACGGATCTTTCCTTCCCCATAGCCGCTGGCCTCTTCTTCGACCAGCACCCCGCCAAAGCTTTGCCTGAACCATTCGTTTGGGTCTTCGTATCCTGCAAGGCTTTCAGACAGATCTCCAAGAAAACCGGTCAAATCCTGTCCCGTATAGTTCTTCAGCACATTGTTATAGAAAGTGACCGTCTGATCTGTATTCCTCTGTCCGGATGCTGCGGACAGAAGCTGCTCTGTGAGCGCGTCATACGTCATGCCATCTGCCATCAGCTCTCCGCTGAAAAACATAAGATCGCTCAGAGTCACTCCTTTATAGCCAATCCGGTACCATTTGTCGTAGTAATTGTACGCATACAGTATCCGTTTCAATTCCTTATCATCCCGCATTCTCTCTTCTGCAAGCGTCTGAACGGCCGGATGACTGCTGTACGTCGGATATCTTTCTCCTGCTGAAAAAAGTTTCTGCAGTATAGTTTCCATATTTCCTTTTACATTTTCATTGTAATAGTCAGCGTATAGTCTGCTTTCTTCCTCCGGCGTAAGTACAGCGATGTCTCCCACATAATCATACGTTTTTACCATGTTAACCGTGTCACTTAAAACAGTTCCATCGATATCCGATATATAATTTCCAAATTCGTATTTTAAATCTGTTCCTTCCACATCGTACAATGCCGCCAGTTCTCCTGTCAGCTTCCGATAAGCGACATGATGCTCTTCCATTTTCCCAGTCTCATATACGATACGGATTTTTTCGATATCATCAGGTTCACTTTTTCGGAGTCCCGAAATAAGAGAACCATTTTCATGAATCGGCAAGATAAAGCGGATCCGTTCCGATCCCAGCTTCGATCCTTCTGGAATCCGGTTGCCATATGCCACCCACAACCGTGAATCAGAAAAAGGCATCATTTTGGCCATATTTGCATAGGCTGTCTCCTTCTCCGGTAGATAATCTTTATGCTTTGTGACAATACTATAATTTGGAATTCCCAAGTTATTTTCCATTACAGGCGCTTTTTTAAGCGACGGGGTCTTCCCGAAGGAAAGCCACCTAAACTCCCAGACTCTGTCGTCATATCCCAACGTATTTTTATAAAAGCTCTTGTCGTATACGGCATCTGTCTCTTTTACATTTCCCGCATTGTCCTCCGTAATATTCGTTGTACTCCCGGATCCGAAATGCTCGTACACTTCTTTCGCATTTCCCAGCACGTCAAATCCGGCGATCCGATATCCGTCCCCGTTACTCATACTTAGACTGTACTCTATCGACGGAGTCCCCGTATTCGGTCCGCCGATGATCCCGCCGTTTCCTTTTTTCGCCGGAGCTACAATCTTAGCCTTTGTGTAGCATCTGCTTATCTTCCCTCCTCCGTGCCATCCGGCAATTCCCCCGGTTCTTGCACCCAGAGAAGGATGATCATATGTGCCCTGGATCTTCCCTGTCACATAGCAGTCCTCGATTACTGCACCTGTCTCCGTCTTTCCCACGATTCCTCCAATCGCCACAAGTCCTTTTACAGAGACATTTATGGATGCGCTCCTTCTGATCTCGGAATTTGCAAGTCTTCCTGCAAACGCCCCCATTCCATCCACTCCGTTTGAAATGGAGGAATCTACAAGAAAAACATTCTCAATTTTCGACTTGTTCTGAATGACTTCCGAAAGAATCCCTTTGCGCTGAACCGTGACTGCTGCATCCTCGATTACCAGATCATGGATATAAGCTCCACTCAAATCAGAAAAGAGAGAGGTTTTTAGGTTTCGTATCCGATATCCGTTTCCGTCCAGTTCCCCGGTAAATCTCCCCGCTATGGCTGCCTGGTCAGCAGAGATGGCAGATGCATCCAGATCTTCCGTGAGTCTAAAGTTACCTTTCGGATTTGCCTCCATTGCATCAAAAAGTTCCTCTGCACTTGCAATTACAGGATGTTCCCCTTCATCATCTTTGTATGCAATCGGAAAAGCATATCCGTTTACCCGGGATCCATCCGCCTCATACCTGACTACTTCCTCCTGATCAAGGACAGCATATACTTTTTCGGAATCTTTTTCTTTTCTGAATTCACGGATACCTGCATAAAAATCCGGCATGTTCTCCATCTCGATCATCGCAAAATAACGGTCCGTATCTTTCGGAAGCCCTTCTGTAATATCCAAAACTCGGACTTCTTCTCTGCCGTTTATACCGTGATAGTACAGTTTTTCCGCTGTGATATCTTTGAACTCCAGGGCATCTCTTGAAGCGTATACTTTTTCTGTATAAAGTATCTCGTTCTTATATTCATTGGACTGATTTTCTATGGTATTGGTATCTCTGTCGTAATCCGCTGTTACAGTGATTATGTAGCTTTCCATTGCTGTCAAGGCCGTGGATACCGTGCTCTCTGATCCAGTCACAGATTCATTCAAAAGGATTTTCCCTCCTTCCTCTTTAATCTGCACCCGTGCATCCTGAAGCGCGTGATCCGGATCCAAAAGTTCCAGCTGAACATGTAACTCATTTTCTGCCGTCTTGCTGCATACGACATTCTCTACTGCAGGAATATCTTTCAGTACCTCCACTTGTGTCTCATACTTTGCGCTGACTTCCATGCCATCTCTAAATACTACCTGCGATAGCGCAAATGCGTGTACCCCCGCCTGAAGAGGTGCGGGAACCGATACTTTCCATGTTCCATCCTGTTGCTGCTTCGGATGCACTTCCAGATTGTCGACCACAAAAGCTGTGATCCCGCTTTCTATGTTGTGTTCCACCCCATAAAAAAGTTCTGTATTTTCTCCTTTTTCGGCATAGAGCGTACTTGCCCTTCCGTCCGCAATCTGAACTCTCGGCTCTGCTTTTACCGTTTTTTCTGCCAGGATCTTTCCTTCCTCCTGTTCTGTTCCGTCTTCCGTGAGATCACAGTCTGCCGTAATCTGTACCGTATATTCCGTTGTCAGACTTCTATCCGACAGTGTGATTGCTTCTTCAAACAGCTCATTGTCCAGGTGGATCTTACGAAATTCCTGCTCTCCGACCACATCTCCCTTCACATTTTGGATCCGTACTTTGTGTCCTGAAAGGGTTCCATCTGGATCTGTCAGACGAAACGCCACCTCAAACTGGTTGTTTTCGGCATCCTCTTTCACAGAAAAATCGTAGACCTTAGGCGTCTCCTTTAGAATCATGATGTTGATCTCATTGTTGTCGCTGATACGGAAAGACTTTCCATTTTCCAGGATGATCTGCTCTACCCTTATCTGGGTATTCCCAATCTTGTCAAATCCTCCTAAAGTAACAGTGTAGCCTTGATCTTTCTGAACAACCGGGTAAACTTTCCCATTGACCACAGCGCTCTCCGGCATGAATCTGGTGGCATTACCACTTTCAAATGTCAAGGTAACCGGCTGATTCCTGCTGAATCTGTCTGTCAAAGTTCCGTCTTCCAGAGCAGCTTTCAGACTGCTGAAAGTAAAACTGTATTCCAGGTTAAGCTGTATTTCTTTTTCAGCAGTGAAGCTTCCTCTATAACTGTCTTCCGATGGCAGTTTTCCGGTCGCTCTGTCATAGTATCCTGCGATGTGTACTTTATATACTGTGTCTTCTTCTAAATCCAGCACAAACTGATGATGCCCCGCTTTCAGTTTTTTCGAAACAATCAAAGTTCCATCCAAATCTTTTATCACTTTCATCTCTGCGTGGGTTAGAGCCAAATCGGCGTCTTTCAGATCAAAAGAAATTTTCATCTGAGCTGTGTCCGTTAGTTCCTCCGCCAAAAACGCCTCTGCCGCCGGCTCTTCCTTCAGGACGTCAATCTTTTCCGTGTAATCTGTCTTTACTTTCTGTCCGCCTTCCAGCCATACTTCCGTAATATGAAATTCTTTCACACCGGAATTATCGCCTGTTTCTACATTGATGTGATATACAGCGCTTCCTTCCTCCCTTTCCGCTTCGTATTCCTCTCCATTGACCGTTACTTTTTCGATCAAAGTGCCATACGATACATCCGCCTGGAACCGAAGTTGGATCTCTTCTTTTTTCTCGTAATGAAACCGTTCCATGGCAGAGGAGAGTTTTACTTCATAGTCTACAGACTTTTCAATCTTGCGGATCAGTAAAGAAAGATCTGTAACTGTCAGCGTTCCGTCTGCATTCATATCAGCTCCTCTTCTCCCTTTATCTGGCAGCAGCTTAAGTCCGATCAAATGCTTCTCCAAAAGTTCCACATCCGTATAGTCTGTATCCCCGTCATTGTCCAAGTCTCCTTTCCCTGCAAACGCATAGATGCCTCCTGCTGATAGGAGCACTACACCAGTACAGACAATGACCCCCATCAGAATCTTTTTCTTTCCTGAAAACTTTCCCATTCTTTTTCGAAAAAGAACAACTCCTATAAGAACTGCAGAACCGAGAAATACTCCCGCTACGGGAAAAATTCCCGCCAGGCTGTCCCCTGTTTGTACACTGTCGTTTCCCTTATCCTCCAGATTTCCGTCCTCTCCCTCCGTTGACTGCCATGGCAGCTCAGAAACCGCAGACAGGGAAAAGGACACATCCGATAAATCTATGTCTTCTCTTCCCTCTGAAACAGAGAGATCTCGGACAGTGACAGATGTCTCCTTGGCCGGTATGGACTGTCTGGCCACAAGACGCACGCTAAATACCGACTCTTCGCGCATGCTTCCGCCTTTGTTGATCAGCACAAACTGTCCGTTTCTTGGATTATAAAACAGCTTCTCCCACGAATTTGCCGTCTCAAAGTTTTCTTGAGAAACTGCCTCAAAAACGTCCGTATCATACTCCAGGGCTCCCTTTAATACATTGATCCCATCTTCTATATCAGAATATCCTTTCAGAGAAAATGTGAGGTCCGTTTCCTCTCCTTTTCTGATGAATCGAGATGAGGCGGAAATCTCTATCCCAGACACATCCGCCGCATTCGATTTCGTACCTGTCAATAAAAAACTGCACAACATAACTGCAGTCAACAGTACTCTCATTGTTCTCATATCTGACTTCAATCCTTTCCTTAATATCGGTCGTTTTTTGACCCAAACCATTGTACCTGTTTTGTGCATTGGGAACAATATGAGATTACTGGAAAAAACATAGCTCCACGGACTTCCGCACACAGCCAAAAAAAGCCACACATGTCTGCATTTCCTGCAAACATATATGGCTTCTTTTGCTATCTGTCTGTCCTACTGTTTATACCAGATCATCGATTCATATGGCTTTAAGTTCCATTCCCCATTTTCCGGAGCCGAGTGGTTGTCATAGTTTCCGAGAATGCATTCGTATCCTGTCAGGTCAATATCCGTCTTCCACTGCGTCTCTTTGCCGTAAAAATTATTTACTACCAGCATATGTTCGTCTTTGTATGCTCTTTCATATGCAAAGATGGACGGATGTTCTTCTGCCAGCGGAACGATACTTCCATATGCCACAACATCCAGATCTTTTCTGATCCTGATCAATTGCTTATAATAATGGAAAATGGAATCCTCATCCTCCAGCTGCTGTGCTGCATTGATGGACACATAGTTCGGATTTACAGATATCCATGGCTCAGCTTCTGATCCACCAGCTACAAATCCCGCATGTTTTGTCTCATCCCACTGCATCGGCGTACGGCTGTTGTCTCTGGAATGGATCTGAAGGATCCGATATGCATCGGACTCGGTAAGTCCTTTCTCCTGAAGGATCCGGAAATGGTTTAAGCTTTCCACATCACGATACTGAGAAATATCCGTAAATCCCGCATTGGTCATACCGATCTCCTCTCCCTGATAAATGTACGGCGTTCCCCTCAACATGTGGATGATCGTTGCCAGCATCTTAGCAGATTCTTTCCAGTATGTGCCTTCGTTTCCGAATCTGGAGACGACTCTCGGCTGGTCGTGATTGCACCAGAAAACCGCATTCCACGCATGATGTTCCGCCATTTTCGTCTGCCATTCAAAAAGAATCCGTTTGAGTTTCTGGAAATCTGCAGGTACAAGTACCCATTTTTCATTCCCCATGAAGTCCACTTTCAGATGGTGGAAACTAAATACCATGGACAGCTCCTTCGTATCTTCTCCTGCGTACTGATAACAGTTATCAATGGATGTGCTGGACATTTCTCCAACTGTCACGATCTCTGTGTCATTTCCGAACGTCATTTCGTGAAGCTCTTTTAAATATTTATGGATATTCGGCCCGTCGGTATAAAATCTTCTTCCATCCCCTTGATGATCGTCTTCAAACCGCTCTTTGCTGATCAGGTTGACCACATCAAACCGAAAACCTTTGACTCCTTTTTCCATCCAGAATCTGACTACTTTCTGTACTTCTTTTCTCACATTTTCATTGTCCCAATTCAGATCAGGCTGAGACACATCAAAAAGATGCAGATAGTATTCATCAAATTTTTCTACATACTTCCAGGCATTTCCTCCGAATTTACTTTCCCAGTTGGTAGGTGGTTCCCCGTTTTCTTTCCCTTTCCGGAAGAAAAAGAAGTCCTTGTAATACGGATCACCCTCAAGTGCCTTCCGAAACCAGATATGATGGCTGGATACATGGTTGAAAACCATGTCAAACATAAGTCTGATTCCTCTTTTATCTGCTTCCCGGATCAGTTCTTCCACATCCTCCATCGTGCCGTAACGCGGATCTATATTATAATAATCCTCCACGTCGTATCCATTGTCATTTTGAGGGGATACGAAGAACGGCGTCATCCAGATATAATCTACGCCCAATTCTTTGATGTAATCAAGCTTCCCGATGATTCCTCTCAGATCGCCGAGTCCATCGCCGTTGCTGTCGTAAAATGATTTCGGGTAAATCTGATACACCGTACTTTTTCTGAAATCTGCAGTTTTCATCTCGTTCTTCCTTTCTTTGTTATGTCCTATTCAAATGAGATGACGGTAGTTTTCGCAGCCTCCGCCGTCATACCTGCTTTCATTTTAATATTCTTGGCACTTCCTTCCCCGGTAACAATGAGCATTGTCGTTGTCGGGTGTCCTGCTGCCCGTATCTTTTCCGGATCAAAACGGATCAGCGGAGTGCCTGCTGATACTTTATCTCCCTGGGATACGAGAAGCTCAAAACCATCTCCTCCCATATCTACGGTATCAATGCCGACATGGATCAATAGTTCCATGCCATTTCCCAGTGTCAGTCCACAGGCGTGTCCTGTATCTGCCATGACGATAGCCACTTCTGCGTCAGATGGCGCCACTACAGTTGTGTCGGTCGGTTCGATGGCAACACCATCGCCCATGATCTTTTGTGAAAATACATTGTCATCTACTTCCTCGATCGGAATCACTTTTCCGCTTAAAATCGCTTTGACTCCCTTTTCCGTTTCAGTATTTTCTGTCTCTATCTGTTCTGTTTCAATTTTTTCTGCTTTGACTTCTGTTTTGCTTTCTGATTTCGCAGTGCCTCGCTCCTTTGCGGAAAGTTTCCTGCTTCCCACGATAAAGGTAAGTGTGAACGGCACTACAATGGCAACTGCCATCGCGATCAAAAACTGTACATAAAACTCCGGTTTGATGGAAATAATACCCGGAAGTCCCCCTACACCGATGCTGAGAGCCATAACACCGGATCCAACGGAGATCATAGCCGCGATCGCAGATCCGATCATTCCGCAGATGAGCGGAAATACATATTTCAGATTGACACCAAAAAGAGCCGGTTCTGTTACTCCAAGGTAACAAGAGATACATGCTGGTATATTGACCTGCTGTGCTCTTTCATTTTTCTTCTGAAGAATGGACATGGCAAGAACACTGGATCCCTGGGCAATGTTGGAAAGTGCGATCATCGGCCAAAGAATGGTGCCGTCGTAAGTATTTACAAGCTGCGTATCGATGGCATTTGTCATATGATGCAGACCTGTCATAACAACCGGCGCATATAAAAGTCCGAAGACTCCTGCGAACAGCCATCCAAAATCAGACATGAGTCCGCCGTAAACAACACTTGCAATGGCATCGCCGATCTTCCATCCAATCGGTCCTACTACGGTGTGTGCGATAATAACCGCCGGAACAAGGGAACAAAAAGGTACAACGATCATACTGACAACTTCAGGACAATGCTTTTTAAAGAATTTTTCCAGATAGACGAGGACGAATCCTGCCATCATAGCTGCGATGACCTGTCCCTGGTATCCGATCATATCTACCTGCGCAAAGCCAAAATCCCATACCGGAATCTCTGATGCAGGTGTATCTGCCACACTAAACCCGTTGAGGAGCTGCGGAGATACAAGAGTAAGCCCAAGAATAATTCCGAGGATCTGGGTCGTTCCCATCTTCTTTGTGATGGACCATACGATACCTACCGGCAGCAGATGAAATACCGCTTCGCCGATGAGCCACAGGAAATCATATGTCCCCTGCCAGAAAGGATACAAATCCGCAAGACTTTGTTTGCCATTGTTAAAAAAATTGATCTCTCCTATCACGTTCCTAAATCCCAGGATCAAACCTCCGCAGATCAGGGCCGGGATGAGCGGTGCGAAAATCTCGCCAAGCGCACCCATAATTTTCTGTGCAAGATTCTGATTGGTCTTTGCCGCTGCCTTTGCAGCATCTTTGCTTACTCCTTCAATACCTGCATAGGAAGTAAACTCGTTGTAAAAGACAGATACGTCATTCCCAATGATGACCTGATACTGTCCTGCCTGTGTAAATGTCCCTTTCACAGACGGGATCTCCTCGATCGCTTTCTCATCCGCTTTCTTTGGATCAACAAGTACGAAGCGCATTCTCGTCATACAGTGTGATACAGCCTGAATATTTTCTTTTCCGCCGATCAGTGTAAGAAGCTGCTTCACGTCATTTTCGTATTTCGCCATTCTTCTCTCTCCTTTACTCTTTCTTTTTCCGAACTTGTTTGAACAACTTAAATATACCATGCTTGTTTAAACATGTCAAGAAGCTGTGTGAAAATACTTGCTTTCTTTTTTTTTACTCTTTATAATATAAAGAAAAGATGTTTAAACAAGAAGGAGTGGATAGAAATGCCAAAAGCAAAGTACGACTGTATATACAAAGATTTAAAGCGGAAAATAGAAGACGAAACTTTCTCATATCAGGCTCTGCTCCCATCTGAACATATGCTCGTAAAGGAATACAACTGTTCCCGCAACACCATCCGCCGCGCCCTTTCCGAACTCACTGCGGATGGCTATGTAAAGCCCATGCACGGCAAAGGTGTGCGGAATATCTTTCAGCCTATCGAGCAGACAGCATTTACCGTGGGCGGAATCGAATCCTTCCACGAATCCGCCCTTCGGAACAAAAAGAAACCCTTTACAAAAGTACTGCAGTTTTCCGAGCTGACAGCCGATGCCAATATCGCACGGAAAACCGGATTTCCAGAGGGAACGCTTCTTTATTACATTCAGAGGCTTCGTTACCTGGACGATATCCCTCTGATCCTCGACCATAACTATTTCCGTACGGAACTTACAAATGGATTAACACCGGAGATTGCTGCCTCTTCCATCTATGCTTATTTGGAAAATGATCTGCACCTTACTATTTCCACAAGTAAGCGCTCAATAACTGTTGAGAAGATGACCCAGGTAGACGAAAAATATCTGGATCTGAAAGATTACAACTGTCTGGCCGTCGTCACAAGCCAGACATACGATGATAACGGGATCCTGTTTGAATACACACAGTCCCGGCATCGTCCGGACTATTTTCGCTTCCTGGATGTTGCGGCACGCAAAAAAGGATAGGAGATTTTTCTGATCTCCTATCCGGTAACTTAATTATTTACATGATGATGAGGGGCGTAGGAATCTACAGTCAGAGCTTTAAATACATATCCCTGTGCCCTGTAATGCTCGATGATTTTTGGGAGTGCTTTTACAGTCGTATCTTTTGCATCCGTATCGTGCATCAGAATATTAATGTGATTGCCCTTACCCGATGTGGCATTGGCTACGAGCTTTTCCACCGGAACATGATTGCCGCTCGCATCTGTAGAGTCACAGTTCCAGTCAAAATACTGATATCCTTGTTCCTGGACCTTCTTTGTGATCTCCGTCATGATCCCTTTTGTGTAATGAGCGCTGATAGTGTTGCTGGAGCCTCCCGGGAATCGGATCAGCTTTGATTTCTCTCCGGTCAAACTTTCTACCATATCGGAAATCTTCTGAAGATCTGAAAAGTATGCATCCAAAGAAGAGTACACAGACGCGTAGTCGTGAGTGTATGTATGAAGTCCGATGGCATGTCCTTTCTTGTGCGCTTTCGTGATCAGATCATTTTTCTTTTTGTTGTTTCCTGTCACAAAGAACGTCGCCTTGGCATTGTATTCATCAAGAATATCAATTATCTTTTCTGTATTGTCTGAAGGGCCGTCGTCAAATGTCAGATACACAATCTTTTGATTGAATTCTTTATTTTCCTTTACAACTATCTTACGTTTGATCTCGTTTACATTTCCGGACCGGTCCTTTGCTTTGTAGACTGCCTCATATGTGCCGGGTGTGTTGAAATCTACTGCCGTCTGGTCAACACTCAGTGAAGGATTCGGATCCATATCGTCCTTGACCGTGACGTCTTTCTGAAGATCCAATATCTTTCCCTGCAGGATTTCCACGTCTTCGATGCCCTGTATTTCCGGTTTTGTTTCATCTTTTTTACGGATCAGCTTTGTCTCCTTGACCGTCTGGTTACCGCTTGCATCTTCTGCAACAATGGAAACCGTATACTCCTTTGCCTCCTGAAAATCCGGCTCTTCCTTAAATCGCACTTTTACCTCGGAGAAATCCTTCACTTCCTTTACGAACAGCTCCGGCTTGATCTCTTCTGCCATATCTGTCGTGTAAGGTTGAAGCTCCAGGGATGGCGGTGTTGTATCCTGTACTTTGACAATCGCCTTTTTCTCCTGTCCCCGGAATTTGTAAGTGATCGGATATTCTCCTTCTTTCGACAAATCGGCGTCTGTCTGTATCTCTACCTGAGATTTTTTCCCTCCAAATACAAACCGGACATTTTTTGTCGGATCAAATTCTTCATTCAGTTCTGCCTTGACCACATCGCTTTTCAAAAACAGGGGATGTGTGTAAAGGTAGATCACACCTCCGAGAATCAGAGAGAGAAGCAAAGCAAAACTTCCAAGAAGGATCCTTCTTTGTCTTCTGCGCCTTTTTCTCCGTATTGCCTGCCTTCTTCTCTGTCTTTCACGCTCTTCCATAAGATTTTCCCACATCTCTTTCGTATATATCTAATAACTTTTCCCTTGTGTCCCTATGAGAATATCATCAGACAATACCACGGTCAAGTCCACTTTGTCGAATTTTATCATTATTTGTATTTTATTCAATGAATCTTAAAATTTTTAAATATTGCTTAATAGACTGTAAAACCCAGAAGCTTTTTCTACGCTTCCGGGTTCCCGATTTTTTCAAGTATTCGCTTTTTATACTCCAGGAATTCCCCTGTGAGATTAAAGTCTTTCCGCCTTGGTTTCGGCTCTGTAATGCGGATCTCATCAACGATGCGTCCAGGTTTTCCTCCAAGAATATAGATCCGATCTGACAAAAGCACGGCCTCATCAATATCGTGAGTGATAAAGATGGTAGAAAGGTGGATCTGCCCCATAACATCCAGATACCATTTGTGCATGGCTCCCTTTGTCAAAGTATCCAATGCAGAAAACGGTTCATCCAAAAGAGCCAGTTTATCTGAGAACATATACGTTCTCAGAAGGGCAGCTCTTTGCCTCATTCCACCCGAAAGCTGTGCCGGGTATTTTTTCTGCGTCCCGGAAAGCCCAAATTCCTCGAAATATGGCTGCACTTTTTTTCTTGCTTCTTTCTTGTTCATTCCCGCGATCAGAAGAGGAAGCGCCACATTGTCCTCTACTGTCCGATAGGGAAGCAGAAGATCTTTCTGAAGCATATAACTTACTTTTCCCGGCTGTCCTGTGATCTCCTTGCCATCCAGAAATACTTGTCCTGCATCTGGAAGGATCAGACCGGAAATAACGTTGAAAAGCGTCGTTTTTCCTCCGCCGCTTACTCCCAGAAGGCTTACCAGTTCCCTGTCATGTATCTCTATGGACACATCTTCTATGATCTTTTTTCCGTCAAAAGATTTTGATACATTTGATACGATTAATTCTGCCATCTGTTTTCTCGCTATTTTGGAAGATACTCATTGCTGAATCCTGTATTTTCCGGGATTTCAGTCTCAGTAAGACCGTTTTCATTCAGCCAGTTATAGAAGGAATTCCATCTCTCCGGATCGATATATCCCCAGCTGTCTGCATCTGCGATATACTGATCTTTCAGGTATTCCTGGCTTGCAAGGACGAGATCTTTATCCAGCTCCGGAGATGCTTCACAGAGAATGTCGGCTGCCTCTTTTGGATCCTCTATAGCATCCTCATATCCTTTCTTAACCGCATTCAAAAACTTCTTCGCTGTCTCCGGCTCGTCTTTCAGGAAGTCATTGTTTGCAATAATAACCGGTGTATAGTAATCAAAGGCCGGGTTGATATCTTTGAATGCAAAATAATCAGTCTCAAGTCCTGCCACTTCTGTTGCAATCCCTGCCCATGCATAGAAAATCCAGATAGCATCCACGGACTTGGACTTGAGGGCGGATACCTCATCAGTAACTGTACTCGGGATCAGCTCGACTTTGCTGAAATCTCCTCCGTCCGCCTCCACGACATTTTTCATCATCGCTTTCTCGATAGGGGCATCCCATGTGGCATATTTCTTTCCTTCCAGTCCTTTTGGTCTGTCCATTCCTTCCCCTTTCCGGGAAATGATACCGGAAGTATTATGCTGGACAACCGCTGCCACAGCTGTCGTCGGGATAGCATCCTCGCCTGTTACGCCCGGCGCCATTGTATCCTGGAAAGAAATTCCAAACTGAGCTTTTCCGGAAGCCACGAGTGCATCTGCTCCATCCTCCGGCGGCTGTACAATCTCCACTTCCAGTCCTTCTTCGTCAAAGTAGCCTTTCTCCTGAGCCACATACAGACCAGTGTGGTTTGTATTCGGTGTCCAGTCCAGGACAAATGTTACCTTTTCTTTCTTTTCTTTTTTATCCTGACTATTGTTTTGTTCAGAGCCACAAGCTGCCATGGAGAATACCATGCAGCCAGCCAGCACCATTGCAAGTATTTTCTTTTTCATCTTTATTTCTCTCCTTACTTTTTCTGTTCCCAGGACATACAGCGCTTCTGGAGCATATCCACAAGTTTCATGAGGATCAGGCTGATGGCGGAGATCAAAAAGATCACAGCGAACATTTTGTCAAATGAAAACGCCTTCTTTACCCTTGTCATATAAACTCCAAGACCATTGAACCCTCCAAGCCACTCCGAGATGACCGCGCCAACTACCGCGTAAGACGCAGAAATCCGAAGGCTGGAAAAAAACTGTCCCATCGCTCCTGGAAGCTTTATGTACCGGAAAATCTGGAGTCTTCCGGCCCCCATAGACCGCAAAAGATTCATCATATCTCTGTCCGCAGAGCGGAATCCCGTGAGAAGTCCTACTGTGATCGGGAAAAATGTGACGATGACGATCAGAATAACTTTCGGAAGCATTTCGTATCCGAACCAAAGTACGAGAAGCGGCGCGATCGCTACCGTCGGTACTGTCTGCGTCACGACGATCAGCGGATACAGTGCTTTATAAAGCCGGTCAAACCGGTCCATGATCACGGCCATCAAGAAACCAAGCGCCACCCCGCATCCGAGTCCGATAAACGCTTCCATAAGCGTCACTTTCGCATTCTCCATCAGAAGCGGGAACTCGGATATGAACGCTTTTATCACATCTACCGGCGATGGGAGCATATATCCCGGGACTAACCCTGCCATGGAAACTCCCTGCCATGCTATCAAAATGACAAGAAGCGCTGCCAAAGACCACAATTTACTGGTGATGTTTTGTAACTTTCTTTTCAATAGACAGCACGTCTCCTTCCGGTCTGTAGCTTACCTTGATGTAGGCTGCCACATGAGGTGCACCCGCACGGACTGCAATATGCTGACATTCTTTTACGATATCCATCAGCTCATCGTAATCTCCCTCGATGGTTGTCTCAAAAGGCCCAACGTAATAATTCAGCCCCGTGCTTTTGATGTAATCGATGACCTCATCTACAATACGGATCAGCTCTTCGTCATTTGCCGCATCCGGCAATGACTGGATTGCTACACTTGCGTTCATTTTTTTCTCCTCCTTGAATCTGTTTTGCTATAGTCGAGTCTCAAAGACTTTCTATAGAATAAAAAAACCTTCCGTCGGATCTTTCCGACAGAAGGCATCATGTCCTGCACAGCATATCTTTCTTTAGATATGCAATCTCACTATGATTCCTACGCCGGCATTATCCGGATCAGGTCCAGGGTCTAAGGCGAATCTATCCTTACTCTCAGCCGGATTCTCTCCAGCTCCCCTTTTCTTATCGTTTTACAGTTTACGCTTTTTTAATTTCGATGTCAAGATATTCTTTTCCTCATGATACATTTCTTTGATTTTTTTACATGAATTCCGGAAATGTCTTCATGGAATACATCGGTATGTAAAGCGCCTCTTTCTCCATCATCTCTTTCAGGACTTCCATGAAAATCCCCGATCTTTCTTTTCTTTTGAGTGTGCCGACTGCTTTTTTTACTCTGTCCATATCCTGGAACTCTCCTCCCCAGTCGCCGTCATACGTAGCGTTTATTCCGCAGCTTGGGCTTCCGTCGATCCCGACAATGCCAATGATTTCAAAGCGGTCTGGAAATGCACTGTATTCCTTCCACTGCATCACAAAAGGCTCCAGCATCTTTTCGCACTCTTTTCGGAAAAACGGAGTGTCAAACTGGCTGGATGCATGCCCCCATCTCCTGCTTCCATAGAGCAAAAATTCCGGGCACGGAAGCTGCATGATCTCCGCTCCCTGTTGGAGAAGCTTCTGCAGAAAAATGCGTTTCTCTTTTCTTTCCGCCTCCTGCTCTTCCCTGTTCTGATGGCTTAGTTTACTTGCGTCATTGAAAAAACAATGGCTTACGATCACTATCTTCTGTTTCATCTTTTTTCCTCCGGACATAGTATACCATTTTCCCACATGGCCTTGTCATTGCTTTTTTCTATAATTTTCGTTATACATGAAAAATACTGATTTTATCTTCTTTTTTCTATCTGTTAGACTGTCTGTGTACATATACTACAAAGGAGGAATACTATGAATAAACAACTTTCCAAAACAACAATACTTTTATTCTGCGCACTTTGTATCGCGCTGAACATCGTACTTGGCATTGTCATGGCGGCAATCAAGTTCCCAGTCTACCTGGACACGATCGGCACTATTTTTACAGCTGTATGCTTCGGCCCGGTATACGGTGTCTGTGTAGGCGCCCTTACCAATTTTTTGACTGCCATTATTTCAGGCTCTCTTGGAGGAATGCCGTTTATGCTTGTCAATATCGCTATCGGTCTTGTCGTAGGTCTGATCTTCCGCAAATTCCGGCTTACACTTGCCTCAGCCATTATTACCGGTATCATCATCGGCATTATCGCACCGGTCATCGGCACACCGATCGGTATCGTCGTTTACGGTGGACTTACCGGTACGGTATCTGATATCGCGGTAGCAGTGTTAAAACAAAGCGGTATGGGCATTTTTGCCGCTTCTTTCATCCCGAAACTTTTTAACAATCTTCTGGATAAGACGCTTTCCGTTCTGATCGTCTTTTTCCTGATCAAGGCACTTCCGGCATACATGAAGCCTACCTGCCTGAAAGCAAAAGCAAGAAAATAATTTTAAACATATAAACAGACAGTTCTGTGATGTTTCTTTAGTTAGTTTTTTCTAACCAAAACGATATCACATAAACTGCCTGCTTATCAATTCCTGTTCTTTTTTCTACGCTTCTTTTAAAAGGATTTTTTCGATAGATCCGATGTACATCGTGTGGTAATCTCTGTCTGCATACCACTTTGCATTGTTTTCTTTCACGTCGAATCCTTCTGGATTCATATACTGATGATACTGTTTCCGACAGACAAGAATCACATCCGCTTCCTCAAAAGCTGCTGTTTTATCCACAGCCATCGGAGTAAGTCCTGCCTCTTTGATTTTATCCCGATCTCTTCCGGAAACCGTTCCGCAAAGGTTCAGCGCATCTCTGTGTGATTTGTCAAAAAACGACAAAGTAAAAAATTCGCTGTTGTCAATGAATTCCTTTGTATAACGTGTCTGACGGACATATGCCGTAGCGGAAGGCTTTCCCCAGATAACACCTACGCCGCCCCAGCTGGCGGTCATCGTGTTGAGATGTTCTTCTGTGCCTGCCGTCACAAGCATCCAATCCTTTCCGATAGCTTCAAACGGGTTTTTGTCCCATTCTTCCGGTTTGATCTCTTTAAAACTCATAAAGCCCCTTCCTTTCTGCTTTGTTCTCTTTTTTACAGGAGAAACATTTTGTCCTTCAGTTCTTTTTCGATGGCATCCAGGATTTCTTCACTGTCCGCCAGAACCGTATGGTAGTGCCTGCCGGATGTAATATTTTTCAGAGGTCCTGATCTTCCGGTTTTGATCTCATTTAGGAATTCCTGCACCTCTCTTCGGGAATGGATATCCAGTACCGCCTTCAATTCTCCGTACACTTCATGTCTGATAAACACATCTTTTATCATCCCTCCGAAATCCACGATGAGATTCAATTCTTCTTCAATCTCTTCATCTGTATGCGATACAAAAAAGATACGCTCTGCCTTCCTGTCTTCGCGGCAGATATATCCCCGGTATGTCGATACGATATCGTACCCGGATGCCCGCAGGACCGCCATATCCTGCACGATGACCTGTCTGCTGACAGAGCACATCTGTGCAAGCTTTGTCCCGGATATAGGAGTGTCGCTTTCCTGTATCTGCCTTAATATTTCCTGCCTGCGCAATTCTCCGTCCATACATTTCATCCTTTCCACTTTGTCCTTAAACAGTTATATCACATTTCCTCCACTGCGTGAAGATTTTTCAAGGAAATATCAAGAATCGGGGCGGAGTGTGTCAATGCTCCACTGGAGATATAGTCGACACCGATCTCGGAAAGCATCTTGATCTTCTCTTTTGTCACATTGCCCGAGCACTCTGTCTGGGCTCTCCCTGCAATGAAATTTACCGCTTCTTTCATCTGATCCGGAGACATATTGTCAAGCATAATAATGTCGGCTCCTGCCTCAACCGCTTCTTTTACCATCTCAAGATTCTCCGTCTCAACCTCTATCTTGCGGACAAACGGGGCGTATTCTTTTGCCATCTCTACCGCCTTCTTTACACTTCCCGCAGCTCCGATGTGATTGTCTTTCAGAAGGATCCCGTCAGACAGATTGTATCTGTGATTGTATCCTCCTCCCGCTTTCACTGCATATTTTTCAAAAATACGCATGTTCGGCGTCGTCTTTCTTGTATCAAGAAGCTTTGTCTTCGTCCCTTTCAGCAAATCGGCTGCCTGTCTTGTGTACGTGGCGATCCCGCTCATCCTCTGAAGATAGTTCAAAGCCGTCCGCTCCCCTGATAAAAGAACACGGATATCCCCTCTTACAACTCCCATAAGCTGGCCGCCCCTTACCTTCTCTCCATCTTCTACATAAAACTCTGTCTTCGTCTCCGGATCCAGCAGGGTAAACACGCGCTCAAACACCCAGAGTCCTGCGATGATTCCGTCCTGCTTACAGATGAGTTCCACTTCTCCTTGCTTTTTTTCAGGCATTACCGCATTTGTCGTGATATCCTCACTTGTAATATCTTCCCGGAGTGCCTGCATGATCAGCTCATCGGCCTGTATTTTCATCGTGATCTCATTCATCTTGCTTTTCTCTCCTTTTCAATTTCTTCTAACACCTGCATTTTGTAAATGTGTGAAAGATCCGTCCTGTCTTTTTCCAGTTCCCGCAATGTCTCTTCTGCCAGACAGTCGACCTCACAGTCTTCTCCATCTTCTTCCGTGAATGTCGCTGCAATCTCCTGTGCTGCCCTCTTTGCAAATACAAGGCTTTCCAAAAGAGAATTGCTGGCCAGCCTGTTCGCCCCGTGAACCCCATTGCAGCTCGTCTCTCCTGCTGCGTAAAGACGCTCCATCGTCGTCTTGCTGTTCTTGTCCACGTGGATCCCGCCCATGAAATAATGCTGTGCCGGCACGACAGGAATCCAATCTTTTGTCACATCGTACCCTTCTTCGAGACATCTCTCGTAAATATGAGGGAAATGCGCCTGGATCTCATCGTTTCCAAGCATCGTCATATCCAGCCATACATACGGTTTTTGATCTTTTTCCATCTGTTTTTTGATCTCTTCAGTCAAAAGATCTCTCGGGAGCACCTCATCGGCAAACCGTTTCCCGTCTGCTCCATAAAGCTTTGCCCCTTCTCCCCTCACAGATTCAGAGATGAGGAACCTGCGGCCCGGTTTTTTCGAATACAGCGTCGTTGGGTGGATCTGTATATAATCAATATTTTCCAGCTGCACACCATGCTTCAGCGCAATGGCAAGGGCATCTCCCGTAAGATGCGGGTAATTGGTAGAATGCGTATACAATCCCCCGATTCCTCCGGTAGCCAGGATCGTGTACGGTGCTTTTAAAAAGCAGACTTCCCCATCTTTTCCTGAAGCCATGACCCCATAACAGCAATTTTCTTTTTCGACAATATCGATCATTGTCGTATATTCCAAAAGTTTTATGTTTTTCCTCTTTCTCACTTCCAAAAGAAGACGGCTTGTAATCTCCTGACCGGTAATATCTTCGTGGAAAAGGATCCTTGGTTTTGAATGGCATCCTTCTCTTGTGTAATCCAGCTCGCCATTCTTTTTCGCAAAATCAACCCCGTATCCGATCAGCTCATCGATGACTTCTCTGGAAGACCGTATCATGATATCTACGGACTCTCTTCTGTTTTCATAGTGCCCTGCCTTTAGTGTATCTTCCATAAAACTGTCATAGTCTTTTTCATCGCGCAGTACGCAGATCCCTCCCTGTGCCAGAAAGGAATCACTGTGTTCCGCACAATCTTTCGTGATCATTACGATCTTTTTGTCTTCCGGAAGATGCAAAGCCGCAAACAGACCGCTGGCCCCGGTCCCCACGATCACGATATCTGCCTGTATTGTATCCATACCCTTTTCCTCCGTTTATTTTGCAAGCTCCAGCATCCGTTCCATGGCCTTTGCCGCCTTTTTGCTTACCTCTTCCGGCACGTGTACTTCATTGCTTTCATCTCTTAAACAATCCCGGATCTTTTCAAGAGTCACTTTTTTCATATCATAGCAGCACTGTTCCGGCGTGACGAGATGGAATATCTTGTCCGGATTGTTCTTTTTCAGCTCATACAGGACGCCTGCCTCTGTTCCGATCAGAAATTCTTTCGCATCAGACTGTTCCACCGCTTTTATGATTCCGGATGTACTTCCGGCATAATCCGAGAGCGCTACTACTTCTTCCGGACATTCCGGGTGTACAAAACAAAGCGCTTCCGGATGCGCCGCTTTCGCCCATCTCACATCTTCCGGCGTGATCTTATGATGCACTGGACAATACCCGTCATTTAGAAATATCTGCTTCTCCGGCACTTGCTCAGCGACAAAACTTCCAAGGTGTCTGTCCGGTATAAAAAAGATCTCCTTGTTCGGCAGCGCCTTTACGACCTTGACTGCATTGGCTGATGTCACGCAGACATCCGAGTATGTCTTAAGCTCTGCTGTCGAATTGATGTAGCAGACTACCGCCAGATCCGGATGTACTTCCTTCATCTCCTGTATCTTTTTCGGATCCGCCATATGTGCCATGGCACAGTCTGCCGTCGGATCCGGCAAAAGGACTTTCTTTCCCGGATTCAGGATCTTGGCGCTCTCTCCCATAAAAGAGACGCCTGCAAATACAATGATCTGGGCATCTGTTTCCTTTGCAGCCTTGCTCAGATAAAAGGAATCTCCTATGCAGTCGGCGATTTCCTGTACATCATCCGGCACATAATAGTGCGCAAGGATAACAGCCTTTTTTTCTTTTTTTAATGTCTCTATCTCTCTTTTCAAAGAATGCATTGCGGTTTCCCCCTGTTTGTTTACTCATTTACACCGCATTATACACCTGTTTCTTACATGTGACAAGACACCTGTTTATCTTTTTGCTTTATAGGAGAGTCCAGAGAACTTTTCTGCACAAGAAAGAAGTTTCCTATGACATAAAACATCCCTGCCGGACGATCTTCCAGCAGGGACATTCCCTTTACGCGCTTATTTCTTTTTCTTAATGTGCATGCATGAACATCATGCCCAGCAAAATGCCAAGAACCGTGAAGAATGCCGGCATCTTCCCCCTGTAGAGGGCATTGGCTTCCGGAAGGATCTCCCCAAAATTCACGTAGAGCATGGCGCCGGATGCAAAACTCAGGCTGATCGCAAGTCCCATCTGCCCCATATCTCCGATCCAGTATCCGAGAAGACCGCCCACGATGATGGCTGCTCCGCTCAAGGCTGTGAGAAGAACTGCCTTCCCTTTTTTCATCCCTGCTGCGAGAAGAGGCGCACAGATGGCCATCCCTTCCGGTACATTGTGGATACCGATGAAGATCGCAAGTGTGAGCGCCGGACTTCCCCAAAGTGTTTCGTGGGTTACTGAAGATGCTCCGATGGTCATCCCTACCGGAATGTTATGACACGCCACGGCAAACATCATTGCCACACCTGCCATCATCATCTTCCTGCTCATCCGGTTTCTGGCCTGCTCAGCCTTCTTGTCCATCACTCTCTCCAACAGATATACCGTCAGAAAGCCGATGATCACAAATAAAGCGATTCCTTCTTTTGCCATCCCGGTCTCCAGCGCATCGTGGAACAAATCCAGACAGACGATACTGATCATCGTCCCGGAAGCAAAGCTTAAGAGAAGGCTCATAGCCTTGTCGGATCCCTTTCGCACTGTCGTACTGATGGCCGCTCCGATTCCGGTTCCTCCGATTCCGGACAATGCTGTCAACACAATAATCGTAATAAGCAGATTCATACTATTTCACCACGATCTTTCGGAAGTTCTTCTTCCCACGTTTCAATACAAAATCTTTTTCGAAATCTTCCTTAGTGTAAGATGTATAGGTGTCTGTC
Source organism: Sellimonas caecigallum (assembly GCF_019754295.1). Classification (GTDB taxonomy): domain Bacteria; phylum Bacillota; class Clostridia; order Lachnospirales; family Lachnospiraceae; genus Sellimonas; species Sellimonas caecigallum. The sequence continues at coordinate 54,398 of NZ_VIRV01000011.1, forward strand.
ACTTTCTCTCCATTTACAGTCGCTCCGCCTTGCTGCACGGCACGTCTCGCCTCGGATTTGGACGGCACGAGTCCGCTCTTAAATAGAATGGTAAGAATGTCGATTTTCCCATCTGTGAAATCTTCTTCAGCAAGTTCATATGTCGGCATATCTGCCGCGTTTCCGCTTGTAAACAGTGCTCTTGCGCTGTCCTGCGCTTTTCTTGCTTCCTCTTCTCCGTGTACCAGCTTCGTAAGTTCAAATGCGAGAATCTCTTTTGCCTGATTAAGCTGGCTTCCTTCCCATTTATCCATGGCGTCGATCTCCTCCAGCGGAAGGAATGTCAGCATACGGATACATTTCAGCACGTCCGCATCTGCAATGTTTCTCCAGTACTGGTAGAATTCAAACGGAGACGTTTTCTCCGGATCAAGCCACACAGCTCCGGACTGTGTCTTTCCCATCTTCTTTCCTTCGGAATTCAGAAGGAGAGTGATCGTCATGGCACATGCGTTCTTTCCTAATTTTCGGCGGATCAGCTCGGTACCGCCAAGCATATTGGACCACTGATCGTCTCCGCCGAACTGCATGTTGCATCCGTATTTCTGGAATAACATGTAAAAATCGTAGCTCTGCATGATCATGTAGTTAAATTCAAGGAAGCTGAGTCCCTTCTCCATCCTCTGTTTGTAACACTCTGCACGGAGCATGTTATTGACGCTGAAATGCGGTCCCACTTCTCTTAAGAAATCTACATAGTTGAGATCTAAAAGCCAATCCGCATTGTTGACCATCAGAGCTTTTCCCTCAGAAAAATCAATGAATTTGCTCATTTGTTCTTTGAAACGGTCACAGTTGTGCTGGATCTGTTCCGGCGTCATCATGGAACGCATATCTGTCCGGCCGGACGGATCTCCGATATAGCCGGTTCCTCCGCCGATCAGGGCGATTGGTCTGTTTCCTGCCATCTGGAGACGTTTCATCAGGCAAAGCGCCATGAAATGCCCCACGTGAAGGCTGTCTGCGGTTGGGTCAAATCCGATGTAAAATGTAGCTTTTCCATTGTTGATCAGTTCTCTGATCTCTTCTTCGTCCGTAACCTGTGCGATCAGGCCGCGGGCTTTCAATTCTTCGTAAATCTGCATCTTTCTCTCCTCTTCTTTCTCTTTATTTTTTCTTCTGCTTTTTGTAGTTTCCTTCGACAAAACGGCCTTCCTTTTCCACTTTTTCTAAAAAGCGGCCGACTTCCCGTCTTGACTTCAGAACGATCAGCTTCGTGTCACTCAATGTTTCCATGTATCCATAGTAGTGCGCTTTGCTCCGCCTGTCAAAATTCCAGATCCTCTTAAGGAATGACGGATCGAACTTCTCCGGGCAGCCGGGATTCATGCTTTCCCTCGGTTTTCCGTAGTTTTTGATCACTCTTTTCAGAACGCTCAGAATACAAAACCACCTTTTGAAATCCAGATAGATGACCGTATCGCATTCATCCATGCGGTGTTCTACAGTCCTTGGAAAATTCCCGTCGATGATCCACTCCTCTTTCCGGATCTCTGCTTCTGCAAGCCGGTCAAACTCTTCAAAAGGCTTCCTCTTCCATCCTGCATCCCAGGAAAGCGCATCCAGATAGACGACTGGAAGGGACAGCTGTTTCCCAAGCTTGGCAGCCAATGTGGACTTTCCGCTTCCGCTGCATCCAAGAATGATGATTTTTCTGGATTCCGACACCTTGCGGATCCCAAGAAATTTTATAAGTTTTGGAGCAAGTGTACGCATACGGCGATAGATAGGTGGGGCAATCTCTCCGCATCTTCCCATCTCAAGCATCTCCCGGAATGTGACCCATCTGGCATCTGTCGTCTCTCCCTTCTGAAGAACAATTTCTTCCAGAGGAACATCCTTTTTTACTATATAAAAATCAATGAACGCGTATTCTTCTTTTTGAGAATCCAGCATAGTCAGGTCATCTTGTGCCACTTTGATGCCAGTCTCCTCAAAAAGTTCTCGGACTGCTGCCTCCCTGCTGCTCTCTCCTGCCTGCAGAGCTCCTCCCGTATTCTCCCATGTCCCCGGATACTTCACTTTATTTCGGTCCCGGAGTGTCAGAAGGATCTGATTTTTAGAATTGACGACACAGGCTACCACAACAATATGGTATTCTCCTTTTTTCACAGGCGCTGCCCTGCTCTCGGTCCTCCCAAGCGGTATTCTGTTCTCATCAAATAAATCCCAAACTTCCATCTGTTTTACCTTTAGAATGTAGAATCAAGAAAGAAGCCTGCTTTTCAGGCTTCGCCGCCTGCGGCAAGTCGCTCCAGCGACATCTTCCGCTTTGCCGCAGTTCGATCCTCGCGGAGCATTTTTTATGTCACAGGAAGGAAGTTTCCTATGACATAAAAAAGCCCCGTCCTTCATAAAGGACGAGGCAAAATCCCGTGGTACCACCTTTTTTCCCGGAACTGATCCGGCTCAGCAAAATCTCCGTCTGTCTCTCACAGATGGAAATCTCTCCGCACGGTAACGTGTGCGATCCCGTCACAGCCTACTTTCTTTTCGGTGTGAAGCTCCAAGATGTATTCACAGCAAACTTTTCGTGCACCTCTCATCAACCGGTTACTTTCTGTATGAACCTGATCTGCTGTTACTTCTTCTCTTCATTGCTTTTCATATATTTTGATGCTTATCTATGATAGTAGCGTATTCTTTTTTTATTGTCAACCCTGATTTTTTTAGAAATTCAACTCAGGCTTATACTTCCTGAACAGACTCCCGGAGGGCTTCTGCCGTATCCTGCAGAAATGCTTTTGTCATGCTCTGATCCTGATCAAGATAACAAGCATACAGGATATCCATCATAGCAAGCATTGGAAACTGCGGAGAGATCAGATCACCGTTGTCCAGATTATCAAGGCCGGGTACGAGAATGATCTCATCACAAAATTCCCGAAATTCCGGGTTGTTCCTGGCAGTGACAAGCACACACTTTGCTTTTCTTTCATGTGCTTTTCTCAAAATGTAGCGGACTTCTTTTGTCTCCCCTTTCATGCTCAGCCCGATAACCATGGAACGCTCGTCCTGAAAGACGGCACGCATTCGGATCATATCCCGCTCAATCAAGGAATTGATATTCATTCCAATGCGCATAAAACGGAGTTCCGTCTCCCTTGCCACAATACCGGAACTTCCCACTCCGCACACAAAAATCCGTTCCGCCTTTCTCATCATCCTGCTGATCCTTCGAAGCTTTGTCTCATCCGCCAGATTATATGTTTTGTTCAGCACCTCCTGATAGCAGTCCAGCACACGGGCCATACTCCCCTGAACCGGTTTCTTCCTTCCGTCCTGAAATGTCTCTTCGTATTGATAGATAAATTCCCGATACCCTCTGTACCCGCATTTTTTTGCGAATCGGGACAGTGACGCTTCAGACACAAAAAGCCGCTCTGCCACTGCCTTGGCCGAAAAATCCACTCGCTTTTTATTTTTTATAAAAAAATCGGCTATCGTCTTTTCCATCGTTGTGAGATTCTCATAATTATACTCAATGACGGGGATGATCGATCTCGTATATTTTTCCATTTCTCCGTCTCCTTTTCTCTCTTACCAGATGCAGATACAAACATTCTGCCCTCCTGTAGATCTCAGAATAAGTATCTCATACAGAGAAATATTGTCAATACAGTATACTTGTTTTTCCAATTTTGTGTTATAATAGACGTGCTTGAATTGGTATTCAATTTTATTGCTGAAAATGAAGGAGGTTTTCAACCATGAACGTACCAGAAAGAATTGCGAAATTACGCTCACTGATGGAAGAAAAAGGAATTGACATTTATGTTGTTCCGACAGCAGATTTCCATCAGAGTGAATATGTTGGGGAACATTTCAAAGCAAGAAAATTCATCACAGGATTTTCCGGTTCTGCCGGAACCGCTGTGATTACAAAGACAGAGGCTCATCTTTGGACAGACGGCCGCTACTTTATCCAGGCAGCGAAACAACTTGCAGGATCAACAGTCAATCTGATGAAAATGGGCGAACCTGGCGTTCCGACTATCCTTGAGTACCTTTCCGACAAACTCCCGGAAAACGGTACACTTGGCTTCGACGGCCGCGTCGTATCCATGGGCGAAGGACAGGACTATGGAGCGATCGCATCCGCAAAACACGGAAAGATCATCTATGACTATGATCTCATCGACGAAATCTGGACAGACCGTCCGGAACTTTCCACAGAGCCGGTATTTGCTCTGGATTTAAAATACACTGGAGAGAGCGTTGCATCCAAGCTTGGACGTATCCGTGAATCAATGAAAGAATGCGGCGCAACTGCCCATGTACTTACGACACTGGACGATATCTGCTGGACATTGAACATCCGCGGAAATGATATCGAATTCTTCCCGCTTGTTCTTTCCTACGCTGTCATCACAATGGACAAAATGGATCTTTATATCAATGAAGCAAAACTGAGCGATGAAATCAAAGCAGATCTCGCGAAAGATGGAGTGGTTCTTCATCCGTACAACGATATCTATGAAGATATCAAGAAAATCAGCACAGATGAAGTCCTGCTCATCGACCCGGCAAGGCTGAATTATGCTCTCTACAACAACATCCCGGAAGGCGTTGCAAAAGTAGAAGAACGCAACCCGGAAATCCTTTTCAAAGCCATCAAAAATGAAGTAGAAATCGAAAACATCAAAAAGGCGCAGATCAAGGACAGTATCGCCCACATCAAATTTATGAAATGGCTGAAGGAAAATGTCGGCAAGATCACGATTACAGAAATAAGTGCTTCCGAAAAACTTGACGAATTCCGTGCAGAACAGGGCAACTTTATCCGCCCAAGTTTTGAGCCGATCAGCTCATATGGCGAGCACGGGGCTATCGTCCACTATACATCCTCCCCTGAAACAGATGTGGAGGTAAAGGAGGGCAATTTCCTTCTTACCGATACAGGAGCAGGATTCTATGAAGGATCCACAGATGTGACTCGTACTTACGCATTTGGCGAAATTCCGCAGATCATGAAAGATCATTTTACTCTCGTAGCCATCAGCAACCTTTCTCTTGCAAATGCAAAATTCCTGAAGGGCTGCACTGGAATGACACTGGACATGCTTGCGAGAAAGCCATTCTGGGACAGAAATATGAACTTCAACCATGGAACCGGACATGGTGTCGGATATCTTCTGAACATCCACGAAGGTCCTGCAGGATTCCGCTGGCAGTACCGCGCAGGTGAGATCCAGCCATTTGAAAAAGGAATGATCATCACAGACGAGCCAGGCATCTACATTGAAGGAAGCCACGGCATCCGCCTGGAGAACGAACTTCTGACATGTGAAGGCGAAAAGAATGAATACGGACAGTTTATGTATTTTGAACCGATCACATTCATTCCGATGGATCTGGATGCCATCAATCCGGATCTTATGACAGAAGTTGAAAAGAAGATGCTCAACGATTATCACAAAGCCGTTTACGAAAAAATTTCTCCGTATCTTGACAACGAAGAAAAAGAATGGCTCAGAACATACACAAGAGAAATCTAAAGTATTTTCTGCAAAAGAGCTCCCGGTATCCAATTGGAATCGGGAGCTATTTTTTTCAAACATTTAAACTGCCCTTAACATAATCTCTGCTTTTTCTATGTTATCATCTCTGTAATGAAAAAAAGTGAGGTGTTGGATATGAAAAAAGAAAGAAGAAGCCGAAAACAGATCAAATATGACATCAAACTTCAGTATTATAAGATGGAAACATCTGTCAGCGAAAAAGCAGCAGAAATTTTCAGGCGTAAGCCCTATTCCTCACTTCGTTAAGGCAGAATAATCATATCGGGAGGTTCTTTATGCCTGCAATTTATGCACACTATATATTCGGGGAGAAGATGAAACGAGCATTCTCCCCTGAGATCAGGGCACTCATCCGCAAAAATCCTGATCTGTTTGAGATCGGTCTGCACGGACCGGACATTTTATTTTACTACAGAGCTCTCCAGAAAAACAAAGTCAATCAGACCGGATTTGGCATGCATTCTCAGCCGGCCGGCCGTTTCTTTGCACGTGCCGCCTCTGTGATCCGCAATACAGAAAATGAAAATGACAAAGATGCACGAATTGCGTATATACTGGGCTTTTTATGCCATTTTGCGCTGGATCTTTCCTGCCACAGCTATGTCGAACAGAAAATTCGTGTCAGCCACGTATCCCACTCCCTGATCGAGTCAGAATTTGACCGCTATCTCCTCCTGAGAAACAGGAAAATCCCGCTTCATGCTGAAGTGACCGGACACCTGTTTGTCACACCGGAGTACGCGTCCCAGATTCACTCTTTCTTTCCTGCCCTCTCGGCGGAGGAGATCGAGTCATCCTTACACTCTATGATCTGGTACAATGACCTTTTGACGACGCCAAATCCATTCAAGCGCACTGGAATTGCTCTTGTTCTTCGCATTTCCGGAAAGTATAAAAGCATGCGCGGTTTGATGATGAACAAAAAAGGAGATCCAAGATGCCGGGACAGCAACCTGCGTCTCCACAAACTGATGAACCACGCAATAGACATATGTCTGGATCTTACAGATAATTACGTCCGCTGCCTTTCCGCCCCTTCTTCTCTGGATCCGCTTTTTGACCGTACCTTTGGTCCTCGCCCTGGTTGGAAGGAAATTCCTGTATTATCTTATGAAAAGGAGAAGACTTATGAAATTCCAGACGACTTCGCTTGAAAAGAAATGGATCCTGTATGATGTGGCCAACTCGGCATTTACCCTGCTTGTATCTACCATCATGCCGATCTACTTCAATTATCTGGCAGAACAGGCCTCCGTCTCTGAGGTCAACTATCTGGCCTTCTGGGGATATGCTACTTCTGCGGCCACCATCATCACTGCCGTGCTGGCTCCTATTCTTGGCACTGCTTCGGATTTCAAAGGACGAAAACGGAAATTCTTTATGGCTGCCCTCCTCATCGGTGCGCTGGGATGCGTATTTCTCGGATTTACTGCATCCTGGGTATGTTTCCTTTTCCTGTTTGTCCTTGCAAAATCTGCCTACTCGCTAAGTCTTGTCTTTTACGACTCAATGCTTGTAGATGTGACTACAGAAGATCGGATGGATGCCATCTCGGCAAAAGGATATGCCTGGGGTTATATCGGAAGCTGCATCCCTTTTATCTTGAGCCTCCTTCTCGTCTTGCTGTACGAAAAACTGGGGATTACCATGAATACGGCCATGAGCATCGCCTTTCTATTGATCGCGCTCTGGTGGGTAATGCTGTCCATCCCGCTTTTAAAAAGCTATCAGCAGACCCACAGTGTACAGCGGGAAGCTCATTTTGCGTCCGCTTCCTTCGGGCGGCTTTGGCACCTGTTTAGGGAACTTGGGCAAAACAGGCAAGTTCTCTACTTTCTGATTGCCTTTTTCTTCTACATTGATGGCGTCTACACGATCATCGATATGGCGACCGCTTACGGAACTGCACTTGGACTTGATACTACCGGACTTTTACTTGCTCTTCTCACGACCCAGATCGTCGCTTTTCCGGCGGCTCTTCTTTTCGGGCGGCTGTGCAGCAAATACAAAAATGCATCTTTGATCAAAATCTGCATTTTTGCCTATTTCCTCATCGCCCTTTACGGAATCACACTGAAAGAACAGTACCAGTTCTGGATTCTGGCAGTCTGTGTCGGAATCTTCCAGGGTGCCATCCAGTCCATGTCCCGCTCTTACTTTGCGAGAATCATACCGGCTGAGCGCTCCGGAGAATACTTTGGTATCTACGATATCTGCGGAAAAGGGGCATCATTTGCCGGGACAACACTCGTCTCCCTCATCAGCCAGATCACAGGGCAGATGAACATAGGCGTCGGCTCTTTGGTCGTCCTCTTTCTCATAGGATTTCTATTCTTTCAAAAAACAGAAAGGAAAGGACAATAGCGCCTTTCCTTTTTTGTATTCTGCATTACAGAGCAGTTCCTTTCTTCGGTACAAAAAGTCCCGACATGTCCGTCTTTTCCAGTGTCAGAAGCCTGATTTTCCGGTCAATCCCACCTGCATATCCGGTCAGGCTTCCATTTGTCCCTACCACTCTGTGGCACGGCACGATGATAGAAATTGGATTATGACCGACCGCCCCTCCGACTGCCTGGGCGGACATCCTTGTTTGCCCCTGCTCTTTTGCAATTCTGCGGGCAATTTCCCCATAACTCATCGTCTCCCCGTACGGGATAGTAAGCAGGATTCTCCACACTGCCTTTCTGAATTCGGATCCTTCCAGCAAAAGGGGCGGTGTAAAATCCGGCTCTTTTCCCTGAAAATATATCGAAAGCCACCTTTTCGTCTCCTGAAAGACGGGCGTTTCCTTTTCTTCACGCTCTTTTGGAAGCCCGCTCTCAAAATATTTCTGTCCGTCAAACCAAAGTCCAGTCAGTTCCTCCCTGGTTCCCGCCATCGTAATACCGCCAATCGGCGATTCCCATTTGGACATATATATCATAAACATTCTCCTTCCAAAGTTCCACAGACTTCCCAAAAGTATTTTTTATCGGATCAACCGCTGGATTGCCTTTGCCTTTGGCGTCCCGGCTTTTCCGAGCAGTTCAAAAAGCAGTGCCTCGTATGTCGTGAGAACAGCTCCTTCTATCCTTGCTCTTTCCAGAGCCATCTCCTTGTCCCGGTGTTTCCGGCTGGAAATGCAATCCGTCACAAGTACCGGAATATATCCGTTTTCTTTCAGATCGATAACCGTCTGAAGGACACAGATATGGGATTCTATTCCACACACAACAACATAGGTTTTCCCCTCGATCAGGGGCGACAGTTCCTCATAGGCACTGTAACTTATCTTTTCCTGATAGTCCTCTGTCCCTGCCGCATCTGTAATCTCCTTTACCGTCATCCCAAGTCCTCTTGTGTACTGCTGTGTGAGGATGATCGGGATTTCCAGTGTGCGAAGCCCTTTGAGCAAAATTTCAGAGTGCTCCAGCAGTTCTTCTTTTCCCTCCATGACCGGCATGAGCCGTTCCTGGTAATCGACAGCCACTGCTATCGTCTTATTTGCGTCTATCTTCATCCAATCTTTCCTCCGTCTGTTCTAATGTCTTGTATCCATACTGCGCGATCATGTTGTTTAGGATCATCTCTGTATAATTTTTCCCTTCCCGCTCAAATCGGCAGATCATGGCATAGTAAAGAGCCAGCGTTTTATCTGAATAAGTGGAAATCTCGCCGCGAAGATAAGTCTCCTGTGATGTCTCCCATTCGGTGTCTTCGGATGTGCGGATCTTCCGTCCGGTAGCCCCAAGTTTTGGGTACTTTGCTGCAAATTCTTCCGCCCACTCCATCTCTTTTGATATGATATCTTCCTGGATCCGGATTCTGGCTTCCTCCCGTTTCGGGAGCACATCTGCAAACCTTGCATACTGCTCTGGTGCTGTGCTTTCCATCATACGGGCATACTTCTCTGTGATCAGATTCCATCCTTTCTCCCGCGCCTCGTTTAAATCGTCGAGATAACTTACGATGACCTCCTCATCCCAGGCAAGAAACTGACTTTTCCTCATGATCACAAACGTCTCCTGGTCGTCCTGGCAGGCGGCCCGCCCGCCTTCATTCGAGACTTCCTGAAACTGGAGCCATTCCATCTTGATCGTCTCCTCGATCACTCGCTCTTTTCTTTCCATTGTTCCTCCTCTTTTTCCATCCTCCGGATATCCGCTGTACGGCGTACTTCCGCTTTCTGAATTTCCAGGAATGGATCATCAGATTTTGTGAGTCCGCTTTCTTTCAACTCCTGCACTATGAGCTGACAGATCGCTTCCATCTGTTCTTCCGCTTTTTCTTCGACACCTTGTCCGGCCATCTGCCCATTCATCAGTTCCTCGATCTGTTTCCGGATCTTTTGGCCTTTTTTTAAAGAGCGCATCCCTCTCATTCTCCATTTATAAAACGGCATGTACGTTCCATTCAAAAGATACACTGCTTCGCAGGCAGCTTTCAGAAACTCTGCCATGGCAAAATACATTGACCCTATATCTTCTCTCTTTTTGGCTCGTCCAAAATTGTACTGTCCAGCCTGTGCCATTTTCCCGAGAGACACTGCCAGCTTTTCAAGACGTACTGTATCTGGACGATCCAGGAAACGCGCTCTTCGCTTTGTAAATTTGCCAAGAGGATCCGAAAATATTTCCCCGCTTGTAGCTGTGCGAAGCGCTTCTTCCGAAATGGAATACCATTCCTTCTCCGTCTTTGGCGCTTTCGCGTACCCAGTCAGATACTGGAAAAAACTTCCGATCTCGAACACTCCGGTACGCTCTTTTCCCTGTTCTGTCCGATGCTTCGCCGGAAATCCCATGAATTCTCCGGGAAGTTTTTCATACTCTTCCTGAAGTCTCTTCCCTATTTTCCGATAATCCTTTTTCGTGAGCCAGATGCAGAATCCCGGTCCATAGTCATGATCCGCGGAGACCGCGTCGTCAAATCCAAGACACTCAGACCCTTCCCCTACAAGACCGACGGCAATCCGCCCTGCATAATCAGGAAATTTTTCTTCGATCATCTTTTTCCCGTATGCCTCGTAGTATGCCTTTGCCATCTCAAGTCCTGTCATCTCGCTGGCCGCTGCCGCCTTCTCCCTTTTCAGAAGATCTCTTACCGTCTCCAGATTCCGTTTTGTGATCTGATAGTAATCATTTTCGCCGTAGTACGCTTCGATCTCACGAAGCGCCTTCTCATAACATCTTGCAGATTCTTCCAGCTCTCCCTCGTGATAATACGCTTCCGCAAGCCCTGAGAGAGCGGACGCATAGTGGGAATCTTTTCCGTCCGGCATTCTCTCAAAGATGGACACCGCCTTTTTCATGTGTTCGGCTCCTTCGGAAAACCGATTCATCTGAAAACAAAGATTGCCGAGATTCGTGTGGGTAATGGCCGTCTCGATATCTGCATCCGGAAGCTTTGCAATCGTATCCATGGCAAGCTCCAATTCTTTTTTTGCATCTTCCAATCTTCCCGTCTCGCTGTAGAGCAGACTCAGATTATTGTGAAGGGATGCCATCCGGTAATCCGGTCCGGTCATGTGCTTTCGGAAAATCCGATACGTCTCCTCGTAAAGCTTCTCAGCCTTTTCAAATTCCCCTGCAGCCCGGTACCCGGTTGCCGCATTCAGAAGCATCGTTCCGTAGTCCGCCGTGCCGGAAAGGCCCATAGCATCAGCAAGAGACAGCGCCTGCTGGCTGCACAGAATACATTCCTCATACCTGCTGGCTGCCCTGTAATATCCCATCAATTCATTTAATATCGCAAGGATGGCTCCATCGTCTTTTTCGGCCGCTGCATTTTTAAGCCCTTGCTTCAGATAGCTCTCCGCTTCTTTTGCGCGCCCAGAAGCGTAGAGGAAATCCAGTCCCTGCAGAAATTCCTGTAAATCAAACATTGCTTTATCCTTCCATATCAAGTTCTACCGGACAGTGATCACTCCCCATAATGTCCGTCAATATCTTCGCATCCTGAAGCCGGTCTTTCAGACACTCTGATACCAGGAAATAGTCGATACGCCACCCTGCATTTTTCTTTCTGGCACTGAACCGGTACGACCACCAGGAATAGATCCCTTCCTGATCCGGATAGAAATGCCGAAAGGTATCGATAAATCCAGCTGCCTTCAGTGTCCGGAACTTGTCCCGTTCTTCATCTGTAAATCCTGCATTCTTTCTGTTCGTCTTCGGATTTTTTAAGTCGATCTCCTCAGCCGCCACATTCAGATCCCCGCAGAAAACGACCGGTTTTGTCTCTTCCAGTTTTTTCAGATAGGCAAGAAAATCCTTTTCCCACTGCATCCGGTAATCCAGCCTTGCAAGTTCATTCTGAGAGTTTGGTGTATACACAGTGATGAAATAAAAATCTTCAAATTCCAGAGTGATAACACGCCCTTCCTGATCATGCTCCTCGATGCCAATTCCGCGGGACACTTGGATAGGTTCCTTTTTTGTAAAGACCGCTGTCCCGGAATACCCTTTTCTCACAGCAGAATTCCAGTACTGATGATATCCCGGAAGATCAAGCTCCAGCTGCCCTTCCTGCATCTTCGTCTCCTGAATGCAGAAAATATCTGCATCCGTCTCTTTGAAAAAATCCAGGAATCCTTTCTGCACACAAGCCCGGATACCATTTACATTCCATGATATGAATTTCATTGTCCTTCCTCCTCTTTTCTGTTGTCCAGATAATATACTTCTTTTAAAAACAACCCCTGTGCCGGTGCGAGAAAACCTGCTTTCTGCCGGTCTTTTGCCTTCAGAATGCCATCCACATCACTTGCTCTTTTCTTCCCGCTCCCTACTTCCAGGAGTGTCCCGCTTAGGATGCGGACCATATGGTACATAAACCCGTTCCCCCGAAAGGACAGGATAATCTTATCTTTTTCTTCTTCGATTCGGATCTCATCAATCCTTCTCGTACAGCTGATCTCATCTTTGCGGTCTGTAAAACTCGTAAAGTCATGCCTGCCGCACAGGTGTGACGCCGCCGCCCTCATCTCTCCCACATTTAGCTTCTCCGGATAATGGCATGTGTACTTTCTTGTAAAGACATTTTGTTTCTCCCGTGTATCCACATAGTATACATAGCATTTTCCTTTTGCACTTCGCCGCCCGTGGAAGGTATTGGGAACAAGTTCCATATCAAGGATGCGGATGTCTTCCGGCAGGAGAGTATTGAGTTTATTTTGGAATTCCGGGATCTCTACTTTCCCTGAGAGGCGAAGGCTCGCTGTCTGCCCAAATGCATGTACTCCGCCGTCCGTCCGTCCCGATCCCTGGATCTTTACTTCATATCCTGTGACGGAGCAGATCGCTTTCTCTACCACATGCTGGATCGTGTTGGATACTCCCGCCTGACGCTGCCACCCTTGATATCTTGTGCCGTCGTATGCGATCGTCAGTTTATATGTTCTCATAAATCGCGCCTTTCCTTCTGTCGTTATCACGCCTCTATTGTATGGTATTTCCAGTTCATCCGCAAGGGTAAAAAGAATCCTGAATAAAGGGTAGAAGCAAACAGGAGAGCCGTCAGCTCTCCTGTCCTTTTTTATCCAGTATATTTTTCAGTTCATCCATAAAGGTATTTACATCCTTAAATTCCCGATATACAGACGCAAACCTCACATAGGCGACTTCGTCCAGATCTTTCAGCTTGTGCATGACAATCTCCCCGATGACGCTGCTGGAAATCTCTTTTTCTTCCCTGTTGAAGATGTCTGTCTCCACCTGCTCTACTGTCTTTCGGATCTTATCTGCTGATACGGGCCGTTTGTAGCAGGCCTGCAGAATCCCCTTTTCGATCTTTCCCCTGTCGTACTGCTCCCGGTTATTGTCTTTCTTTATCACTATCAGCGGGATCGTCTCCACTTTTTCATAGGTGGTAAACCGTTTCCCACATGCGTCACAAGATCTTCTCCTCCGGATAGATGAACCGTCTTCTGCCGGACGTGAATCAACGACACGGGTATCCGGATGATTGCAGTAAGGGCATTTCATCTTGTGTACCGTCCTTTCCCCATTTTTGGTTTAAGTATACCATCCGTCCAAAGACCGGTCAACTGTTCCCTACACGCATTGATGCAAAAATTTTTCTTCGCAGATATCCACGAGAATAATATCCGGCCCTACCTTGCAGATACATTCGAACGGGATGATAAATTCGCTGTCATGACCGAAAAGTCCTCCGAACCGTCCAGGTCCCGGTACAACAATCGCCTGGACACACCCTTTATTCATATCCACGATCAGATCCACGACGCAGCCAAGCCTCCGACAGTTGCATGTATTGATCACTTCCTTTTCCCTCAGATCGCACAGCCGCATGATCCCATCCTTCATTTTCCTCTCTCCTTGCACCTTGTGCCCTTCGCTTCAAATTAAGAAAGGCACACATACCAGTTTCATACCAGTATATGCGCCTTATATATATCATTACACATTACATGTTCATCACTTTTTCGCTTTCGAATGCCTTTGCGATGGCTACTGTGAGGACTGCGCCAAGAACAAGTGTCACTCCAAGCGTGATGCCGTACTGTGCCATCGTCACTTCATTTACCAGGATTCCCTTCAATGCCAGTGCTGTATTGTAAAATGGAATCATATATTCCATCGTACCTGCATCTTTCGTTGTGAACATCGTCATAAGTCCGATGACAAGAACGACCATATAAGCAGGCGTAATGTATGTACTTGCTTCTTTTGTGTCTTTCGCAAATACAGAAATCAGAACTATGATGGATGAATAAAGGAAAGCGATAGCCACAAGGAGCACCCCGATCATTACAATCTGCTCCACTGTCACTTCAAAGTTCAGCCCACTGTCCCCTCCCAGAATCTTCGGGAAAGAAACGCCCATTACTACGATATAGATAACAGACGAGATGCCGGATAACGTCATAAGGGCAAACACTTTTCCGAGCACAATAGACTTTCTCTTAACCTGGGTCACAAGAAGGCTCGCCATTGTCCCTCTCTCTTTTTCCCCAGCCACCATATCTACGCCAAGTCCCATCGCACCTGCAAAAAGAAGGATGGTAATAAAGTACGGAAGCATCATGCCAAGCGCTTTGCCGCTTGCCTTCTGATCATCCTGAACGACCATATCCGGATTGTCGGTGTTTACCGTAAAGATCTGTATGCCGTTGAGATCCCCGATCCGCTGAGACAGAAGTATCTGCCGGTACGCCTCAAGTCCCTGTGTGGAAATGGTCTCATATGCGCTGGATGAATAGTCTTCCGACGGATTATAATATGTCTTGATCTGCGGTACATCCTGTCCTTCTTGGTATGACGCGATGACCTGATCAAAATTATCCGGGAATTCGATGATCAGATCTGCATCCCCATCTCTGAGTTTCGTTTTTGCATTTTCAAATTCCGCATCTGTCGCAATGTCTTTCACAGAAATATTGAAATCTGCCGCTTCCATAAACTGAGCAAAACTGTCCGGTTGATTGATCATGTATACGATCGACTTATGCTCCTGTATCTTTTCCATCTCGCTCTTCGAAAGACTTCCGACCAGAGCCATGATCCCCACCATCAAAAGTACCGGCAGGAAAAAAACAGAAAAAATCATTTTCTTATCTTTGAAAATCCGCGCAAGCTCTTTTTTATAGATTGTCTTCATAACTATGCTTCCCCCTTTGCCGCTTTGTAGTACTCGAAGAAAGCATCCTCCAGATCTCCTGCTCCGGTGGCTTCAAGAAGTTCCTTTAATGTTCCTTCCGCTGTCTTTTTCCCATCGATAATGATGCCGATCCTGTCGCAAAGTTTCTCTGCCTCTGACATGATATGCGTAGAGACTATGACGAGTTTTCCGTCATCTCTTAACTTTCTGAGATAGTCTGTCACACTTCTGGCTGTGATAATATCCAGTCCGTTCGTCGGTTCGTCAAAGATGATAATCTCCGGGTCATGCACAAGGCTTACTGCGATAGCTGCTTTCTGTTTCATACCGGTGGACAATTCCTTGATCTTCTTGTGGGCAAAATCCCCAATCTGGAAGTAATCAAAAAGTTCCTTTTTTCTCTCCTTGATCTTCTGCCGAGGCAAGCCTCTGAGTTCTCCAAAAAAATCAAACATGTAGTCTACCGAAAACTGCGGATCCAGCTTGATATCACTGGTAAGGAATCCAATACATTTTCGTACTTCCTCCGGTTCTTTTTGAACCTCATGCCCATTTACATATACCTGTCCGGCTGTCGGTTTGATGATCGTTGCGATACAGCGAAGAGTTGTCGTCTTCCCTGCTCCGTTTGGTCCCAGCAGTCCATAAATCTCTCCCTGTCTGGCAGTAAGGGACAGGTCGTCAACTGCTGTTTTTTTCGGGTTTTTCGTATGAGATTCCTGCATCTGTTTCTTGTTAAGCTTGTAGACTTTCGAAAGACCCTGAATGTTGATCTCCACTACCTGATCCATAACTTATCCTCCCTCTTCTAAGATGTCATACTTTTTTGTGTACATGGATATCTTTGCACTATAAAAGCAGATTGTCAAGTTAATCTTACGTTAATTTTACCCCCCCCCCCGGAAAATTTTGTCAAGTTTTTTCTGTTGCTTTTTACAGTGTAAATTTGTGGTTGCGCATCCTATAAAAACTGGCTTTCATACAGATTTTTATAAAATCCACCCTGTGAGAGGAGCTCATCGTGTGTTCCCTGTTCGATGATATTTCCGTCTTTCATGACAAGTATCCTGTCTGCGGTCCGTATCGTTGAAAGACGATGTGCCACAATGAAACTTGTCCTTCCTTCCATAAGTTTTTCAAAAGCTTTCTGTACCTGGATCTCCGTCCTCGTATCAATGGAGGATGTGGCTTCATCCAGAATGAGCACCGGAGGCAGACGGAGCATGACACGGGCGATACAAAGGAGCTGCTTCTGCCCCTGGGAAAGACTTCCACCTTCCTCTGAAATCATTGTGTCGTAGCCTTCCGGCATTCTCATGATAAAACTGTGGGCGTGAGCCTCTTTTGCCGCCACCATGATTTCTTCCATCGTGGCATCTGGCTTGCCGTATGCGATATTTTCCGCGATGGTAGCTGATTTCAGCCACGTCTCCTGCAGGACCATGCCGTAATTTTCTCTCAGACTCTTTCGTGTAAGACGGCGGATATCGATCCCCTCCATCCGGATCTCTCCCTGATTTACATCGTAAAATCTCATCAGGAGATTGATAAGAGTCGTCTTCCCGCATCCTGTCGGCCCTACGATGGCAATCTTCTGCCCGGGCTTTACCTCCAGGTTCAGATCTTTCAAAAGTGGTGTTTCTTTTTTATAAGAAAAACTTACATTGCAAAGGGAAAGATTTCCTTCCACTTCTTTCAGAACAACGGCATCTGCATCGTCCGGCGTTTCCGGCTCTTCTTCCATAAAATCGAACACTCTTTTTGCACAGGCAAAGGCGTTCTGCAGCTCCGTCACAACACCTGATATTTCGTTAAATGGCTTTGTATACTGGTTCGCATACGTAAGGAAGCAGGAGAGCTGCCCTACGCTGATCGCTCCCGTGATGGCGCTGAGAGCCCCTGTGATTCCGACGCCCATGTAGACCAGATTGTTCACAAACCGGGTGCTCGGATTTGTAATAGATGAAAAGAATATTGCCCTGAGGCTGTATCCTTTCAACGTGTCATTGATCTCGTCAAACCGCTTTGAGGCACGTCTCCCATATCCAAATGCCTGCACGACCTTTTGATTTCCCACCATCTCATTGACAAGAGACGTCATCTTTGCCCTTGTCTCAGACTGTTTTTTAAACATCATGTAAGTACGCTTTGCGATAAAGCCAGCCACGAAAAAAGATAGCGGCGTGATAAGGACTACAACAAGAGAAATCTTTACATCAATGGAGAGCATGAACAGCAAGGTGGCCAGGATCGTTACCGCTCCTGTGAAAAACTGGGAAAATCCCATCAGAAGTCCGTCTGAAAACTGTTCCACATCCGTGATGATCCGGCTGATCGTATCCCCGCTTGCATGACTGTCCACATAAGAGAGCGGAAGATTTTCCAGCTTCTTAAAGGCTTTCAGGCGGATATCCTTGACAACCCCGTATGTGATCTGATTGTTGCAAAGATTCATAAGCCACTGGGCAATTCCTGTGACAATGATAACACAAGCTGTTTTTTCCAAAATCAGAAAAATCTCTCCAAAGTCAACATTTCCCTTGCCGACGATACAATCGATAGCCTCCCCCAGAAGAATCGGTGCATACAACGTCAAAATAACGGACAGGGCCGCAAAAAGCAGAGATAAGATGACATAGTGCATGTATGGACGAATATAGCGAAGCACCTTCATAAGCGTTCCTTTTTTTCCTTCTTTATGCATGATACCCTGCCTCCTTTTCTGACAACTGGGAATAACAGATTTCCTCATATACCGGGCAGGTCTTTAAAAGCTCCTGATGTGTCCCGATACCTGCTATCCTGCCGTCTTCCAGAACAATGATCCTGTCTGCCTGCATGACTGATGCTGCTCTTTGGGATACGACAAATACCGTCATATCTTTCAATCCGCGGACTGCCTTTCTAAGTCTCGCATCCGTGGCAAAATCCAGTGCAGAAGCGCTGTCATCCAAAATAAGGATCTCCGGTTTCTTTACGATAGCTCTTGCGATCGTAAGCCTCTGGCGCTGCCCACCGGAAAGATTCTTCCCGCTTTCACTTATCATATGATCCAGCCCTTCCGGCTTTTCTCCTACAACTTCCCGGGCCTGAGCAATCTTAAGAGCTTCCATGATAGCCTCGTCATCTGCATCCTCATTTCCGATTTTCATATTGTCCCGGATGGATCCCTGAAACAGTACTGCTTTTTGCGGTACGATCCCGATCTTCTTCCGGAGTGTTTCCAGACAATATTCCTTTACATCCCGTCCATCCACTTTCACGCATCCTTCGGTCACGTCATAAAACCGCGGGATCAGATTGACAAGTGTGGACTTTCCTGAGCCAGTACCTCCGATGATACCGATCATCTCGCCTTTTTTTACGGAAAACTCAAGATCTTGTGCAGCATAAGCCTTGCTTTTTGGATAGGCAAATGATACATTCTCGAACGCCACTGCCTCATCCGTTCCTGCCCCTTCCGTCTCCTGTCCTTCTGTGATGGATGGGCGAAGCGCAAAGACCTCATTGACACGGTTGGCACAAGCCAGTGCTTTTGTAAAACTTACGATAAGATTGGAAAGCGCTACAAGGGCAAGGAGGATCTGAGTCATGTAGTTGACAAGGGCAATGACTTCCCCTTGCGTGATCCCTCCTGCATATACTTCCTTTCCGCCATACCATACGATTGCGATGGCCGCCGCATTGACAATGATGTACGTGACTGGGTTGAGAAGCGCGGAAATCTTTCCTACCAGCATTTGCGCCGCCAGAAAGAATTCATTTTCCTTCTCAAACTCTTTTTTTTCCTTTTCCTGCATGCCAAATGCACGCACGACCCTGATTCCTTCCAGATTCTCTCTTGTAGACAAAAGGATTCGGTCAAGCCCTTTCTGAACCCTGCGGTACAGCGGGATGGATACGACCATAATACCGTAGATCACAATAGAAAGAAGAGGGACGGCCACAGCAAAAATCAACGCGAGCTTCACACTGATGGTAAATGCCATGATCATGGCTCCCACGACGATAAACGGGGAACGAAGGAAGAGACGCAGTACCAGATTGACTCCCGACTGAACCTGGTTGATGTCACTTGTGATCCGTGTGACAAGAGTGGCACTCCCTGCCTGATCAATCTCAGAGTAGGAAAGTTCCTGTATATGTACGAACATGTCATGACGCAGTTCCGTTCCAAACCCCACAGATGCCTTCGCCGCAAAATACTGGGCTGTCAGTGAACATGCAAGTCCCAGCACGGCAAAAAGAATCAGGATGCTTCCCATCCCAAAGATATATCCGGTATCTTTCTTTGCAATCCCTACATCGATCATACTGGCCATGATGAGCGGCACCAAAAGCTCAAAGCATGCCTCCAGAAGCTTAAAAAGCGGACCGATGATACTTTCTTTTTTATATTTGTTCAGATATTTCAGAAGTTTCCTCATTTTTTCTCTCCCATTTTCTTTTTCATATTCTTTCATTATAATGTCTTCCCATATCTTCTGCAATACCCGTATTTTCCAAAGACTTTTTTTATTTTCTTAAAACTTTTTTATCTTGCTTGTCTTTCATTTGGATTCTTTTTATACTGTATATATCTGTTTCCACCGATGACTGGTATGTTTAACTTGCCGGATCATATCCGGAAACAATGAACGAAACATATACAGGAGGATTTTGCCATGGCAATACATGTAAACACAACGCATTTTACCGAAAAACCGGACTGCACCGGAAGACTTGAGAAAGAAAGAAGAGTCTATGATCTGCTTGATCAGCTTCACATCGCTTACGAAGGTGTGGACCACGATACCGCGGACACGATCGAAGACTGTGCCGCTGTAGAAAACGAGCTCGGCGTCAAGATCTGTAAAAATCTTTTCCTTCGTAACCGCCAGAAGACAACGTTCTTCCTTCTTTTGATGCCAGGGGACAAAAAATTTCTCACAAAAGATCTGTCCGCCCAGCTTGGTATTTCCCGCCTCTCTTTTGCAGAGCCGGAATTCATGGAACAGTATCTGGATATCACTCCTGGTTCTGTAAGTGTGCTCGGTCTGATGAATGACAAAGACTGGGATGTATCGCTTTTGATTGATGAAGATTTACTGAAAGATGAATATATCGGCTGTCATCCGTGTATCAACAGCTCGACTCTGAAGATTCGTATGAATGATATCATGAATAAATTTCTGAAACACACCGGTCACCGTCCAACACTTGTTCGCCTGTAAACCGACATCCAAAAATATGGAGAAATACAAATGATTGCTTTATTTTTAAGCCCCGTATATCTGCTCGTAAACATTTATATCCTGCGATGGCTGATGCGCTGGATGGGTGCGTGCCATCATCACTTTAAAAAGAAATGGGTCCGCACACTCATCATCACAGTATACATGCTCGTATCCTTTTCCCTCGTGATCGCCTTTGTCTGTCCGCCGGGAAAACTTCAGAGAATACTGAAATTTATCAGCAACTACTGGCTGGGCGCTATGATCTATATCGTACTTGTCGTCATCATTGTAGATGTCATCCGCCTGATCCTCAAACGGAGCAGGCGCGTAGACCAGGCGAAGCTTGCCTCGCGCCGCACCTTCGTCCTAAACGGCACATTCTGTATCATCCTGATTTTTTCTGTCTGTCTTTATGGTGCTTTGAATGCCCGCCATATCCGGGTAACCAATTACGATGTCGCCATAGACAAAAAGGCCGGAGATCTCACTTCTCTCAACATCGTCCTTGCAGCCGATCTCCATCTCGGCTACAGTGTAGGGACTGCGCAGATGAAGCAGATGGTACAAAAAATCAATGCACAGAATCCTGATCTTGTTGTCATTGCCGGAGATATCTTTGACAATGAATATGAAGCACTGGACGATCCGGAAGAACTTGTTCGCATCCTGGCGGGCATTCAAAGTACATATGGCACTTATGCATGCTATGGAAATCATGATATCCAGGAGCCAATCCTGGCTGGCTTTACTTTTCACTCCAAAGGGAAGAAAGTCAGTGATCCCCGTATGGACGAACTTCTGGCTGCCGCTAATATCCGTCTCCTGCGTGATGAGACAGTAGAGATCGCAGACGCTTTCTACCTGCACGGAAGACCAGACTATGAACGTCCTGGCCGTGGCATCACAAAACGAATGTCTGCTGCCGAGATTACGAGTTCTCTCGATCCGGAGAAGCCAATCTTCGTTATTGACCACGAACCCCGGGAACTCTCCGAACTGGCGGATGCGGGAGTGGATCTGGATCTGTGCGGTCATACTCACGACGGGCAGCTTTTCCCGGGAAATATCGTAACCAAGTTCTTTTGGGAAAATTCATGCGGATATTTGAAAAAAGGGGATATGCACAATATCGTAACGTCGGGAGTCGGGGTCTACGGACCAAACATGCGCGTCGCCACAAAAAGCGAAATCTGTACGATCAAAGTGCATTTCAATTCTTAACCTGATGCTTCTGGAATCCTTAAAGGCCTTCTTTTTATAAAACGACGCAAAAACAAAAAAGATTGCACGATGGCAATCTTTTTTGTTTTTAGTTTATGATGTGATCTCGATGATTTTTTCTCTCGGATTATGATACAAGTTGACAAGCGCTACCGGGTTCCCCGCCGGGTCATAAATGATGCTGTCCACCATGATGATAGGAGTACCCATCTTCACTTCAAGGAGATTGCTGTACTGAGACGGTATCAGCATTGGGATAAAACGCTGTGTGAGCCTCCCATTTTGGATGTATGGATTCATATCCAAAATGGTGTTGATTTCATTCATCTCATTGTAATCTACACTTTTATATGGCAAAAAGATTTCTTCTATCGTGACGGGCCGTTCGTCATTGAGGGTCAGTCTGACAGCTCGCAGAATGAGCTCGTCTGCCGGGAGATTCAGTCTTTTTGCCGCGTCCGGTATCTCCTTGACATTGAAATAGAGAAGCTTATGGTTTGTCTCCTCCTTCTTCAAAAAACTGTCCGCTGCCGTATTTTTCTTGTGCAGACTTCTTTCTGCCACAAATGTACCTTTATTTTTATTTCGGTATAGGTAACCTTCTTCTACCAGCTCATTAAGCGCCTTTCTCACAGTCATCCTGCTTGCATCAAACTGAACTGCCAGCTCACGCTCTGAAGCAATCGGTGTACTGACCGGCTTTCCTTCGATTTCTTTCATGATGCGTTTTTTTATTTCCAGGTATCTTGGAGCAGCCAATCTCTTCACCTTCTTTCATTTTATGAGTTTATATGAATCCGAATTTTTTCCATAGTGTAACATAATCGAGCAACATATGCTCATTCTTCGGAATATGTCCTACAACGTTTTTCCTTCCGTCGTTTGGCATATCCTTAAGCACAATGTGAAGCTCGCCTTTATATCTTTCATACGTCTCGTTTAAGATGACAATATCCCCGCGCTTCAGATCACGGGTATTTTTCTTCGGAATGTCCGCATCGGCAAATTCGATTCTTGGTTGTGTGCTTCTTGCCATATACTCACTCATATCGCCGCGCACAAAATGCAGCGTATTGTAAAGAATTTTTTCTTCCACAAGAGACAGGTCATATTCTTTTTCCACCTTCATCGTCAGGAGAGACGGATTCAACGATGACAATGAGGAAAGTTCCTCCTCTGAAGCATAACAGTTGGCCACTATGACATCATCCACAAGGCCTGTGGCATACAGATGCCGGGCAGCTGTTCCTACCGGAAGATCCCGGTGCTGTTCCAGCTCCCGTCATTGACTTCCCAAGGGCCAAATGTATTCTTTTCCTGGGAATTGACAAATGCCGCCACACGAAGATCCAGATCTCGTATTGCTTTGCTGCATTTCTCAAAATGGGCGTAACTTAATCCGGTATATCTCTGAGGATAAAAATTATGGCATGTGGTAAGGCGCTCTTTGTCCGGACTGTGGCTCATGATATTTTCCAGATAGCGCCCACCCAGACTCGCATTGATCTCAATCTTCAGCCCTTGCGGATTGTACGTCATAAGAGATTCCTTCAAAGAATCAAACCCTTCGTCCAGCCGGATTCCATCTGCGTGTATCTCACTGAAAAAGGACAGATTGTCGTAAGAAATTCCCAGACGACCAAACACTGCCGGCGCAGTGTCCATAATGACCTCCATTCCGCATTTATGGGCGTGATTGATCAAATCTGAAAATTCGCGCACGATCTCCTGACGGGATTTCTGTACACTTAACAGACAGGTAAAGATCCTGCTGCATCCGTACTTTGCCGCCATGTCCATGTATGCCATGTCTTTTTCCATATCCGAATGTTCCGGATAGATTGATATACCAAAACGTGCCATCTTTCTCCCTCTCATTCTATGTTCTTAGCTCTGTTTTCGATTCTGGCAGATATAGTTCTCCATTGCGTGAAGCATCTGCCTTGTTCTCTTCTTTGCCTTTCTTTTATAAAAGGCTCCGATGATCTTATAATTCAGATCCTGAGACTTTGTATCTCCGTCGTAACCTTCCGAATAGTTTACCCGAATTTCTTCTTCTCCCAGAGATTCGATCTCATATCTTATCCGGTTCGTCCCCGTCACAGACTTAAACTTCGCACTGTACACAAAAGGGCGCTTCCACTCTGTAATCTCCACTTCCACATCCCCTTGTTTTCCAAGCTTGTTCTTCATCTGTTTCTTATACTTATATCCCTGGTGCACTTTCGTCTCTGCCACTTCTTTTCCCGTCGCTCTCTTAATGTCATAAAGCACAGACACCATCAGCTGTGAAAAGAATTCTTCTGCTCCGACATTTAACTTTTTGCCTGCCGGATCACAGCAGATGGACCGAAACCGCTTGCCACAGGAGAACTCAAACTTCCGATCAGCGGATATGTACACATGATCAAGGCATTTGAACGCATGACCATCGAGGCAGCTGTCACAGGAGACCGTGACCTTGCCGTTGCTGCCCTTGATCTGAATCCACTTTGTCCAAGTGATGAACTTGCAAACATCGTAGTGGACGAGCTTCTGGAAGCACACAAGGATTATCTGCCACAGTTTTTTAAATAAAACGGTATTTGTCCCTCTGTTCGGGACATTATAAAACGGAGGCGCCGCAAATTGCGGTGCCTCCGCTGTTTTATATATTTTTATTTGCCGCAGATTTCAGGGGCAACACCCACTTCATGCGGATTTTCATCTACTACCACATGGATATATTCCGGCGGTTCCCACAGAATCGGGCGACCTGCCTCGAGAGATTTTCTCACTTCAATGATCCTCTGATTTTCAGATCCACGGAAAAGGAGATTTACTTTCTTTTGCTCTTCCACAAATCTGCCGTCCACAATAACATCAATGTATTTCAGCATCTCGGCCGTCTCCGCCCACTTTGGAAGCATCTTCCCTGTAATCTCTTTGTCAAAAAGATATCCGGAATAACACCAGATGGAAATATCCGGAAATTTTTCCCTTACTCTTTTCAAAAACGGGGCCAGCACCTTCTGATTGCTGTATTCAAAAGGCTCTCCGCCAAGGAGGGTAAATCCTTTATAATAGCTTTTTTCCAGCTCTTTTAAAATTATATCTTCCGTCTCTTTTGTAAATGGTTTTCCATACTCGAAATCCCACGCTTCTTCGTTGAAGCACCCTTTACAGCGGTGTGTACAGCCGCTCACAAAAAGTGAGACGCGGATCCCCGGCCCATTTGCCACATCCCACTTCTTGATATCTGCGTAATTCATTTTTCAGATCTCCTTATTTTTATAAATGCATGACTCTGCTTTTGATCTCTTTCGTTTTCCCCGGATTCCAGAAATTCTCTCCGAGATATCCACATGTTCTTCTCGTCACATTCATCTTTGACTCATCTTTGTTGTGGCATACCGGGCATTCCCACTCAAAATCATCGTTGATCATAATTTCCCCGTCGTATCCACAATTCTGGCAATAGTCTGATTTTGTGTTGAACTCCGCATACTGAATATTGTCGTAAATAAATTTCACAACTTCTTCTACCGCTTCCAGATTGTTGTTCAGATTCGGAATTTCCACGTAAGAGATACACCCGCCAGAACTGATCTTTTGGAACTGGCTCTCGAACTCAAATTTATCAAATGCATCGATCTTTTCCCGGACATCCACATGGTAAGAATTTGTATAGTACCCTTTGTCCGTCACATTCTCAATGCTGCCGAATTTCTTCTTGTCAATCTCCGCGAACCGATAGCAAAGACTTTCTGCCGGTGTACCGTAGAGGCCAAATCCAAGTCCTGTCGTTTCCTTCCATGTATCAGTCGCTGCACGGAGGCGTTTCATGACTTTCAGTGCAAATTTCTGACCTTCTTCCGATGTCTGGCTCTCTCCAGTCATGATTTTCGTCACTTCGTAGAGACCGATATAGCCAAGGCTGATCGTAGAATATCCATCGTGCAGGTATTTGTCGATCTTCTCGCCTTTTCCAAGTCTTGCAATTGCACCGTACTGCCAGTGAACCGGGCTTACATCGGAAGATGTGCCTTCCAGTGCCTTATGCCTGCACATCAAAGCTTCAAAACACAGAGCGAGACGCTCATCCAGGATCTGCCAGAAACGCTCCATATCTCCCCCTGACACGATTCCGATCTGCGGAAGGTTGAGACTTACGACACCTTGATTAAAGCGGCCTTCCCACTTGTAATTTCCTTCCTCGTCTTTCCATGGAGATAAGAAAGAACGGCATCCCATCGGAGAGAAGACATTCCCTTCGTAGTTTTCTTTCATTTTCTTTGCGGAAATATAGTCCGGATACATTCTCTTGGCCGAACATTTTACCGCGATCTTTGTGAGGTAATCATATTCTCCGCCTGTCATATTATTGTCTTCGTTTAACACATAGACAAGCTTCGGGAAGGCCGGCGTTACGTAAACGCCTGCTTCATTTTTGATCCCCTCGATCCGCTGACGCAGGATCTCCTGAATGATCATGGCGTTTTCTTTTGCATACGGGTGTGTCTTGTCCGGATTCAGGAACAGTGTCACAAACGGAGACTGTCCGTTTGTCGTCATGAGCGTGTTGATCTGATACTGGATCGTCTGGACACCGGAACGGAGTTCATCTTGCACTCTGTCGTCCGCAAGCTGTTCCATCATTTCTTCCGTGAGCATACCTGCATATTTCGCTCTGTATTTTTTCATATATTTCTCCCGGCTCCTTCTCAGATATTTTCCAAGATGCCGGATATCCACAGACTGTCCTCCATACTGACTGCTTGCCACAGATGCAATGATCTGCGTCATAACCGTACATGCCACGTGGAAACTTTTCGGAGACTCGATCAATTTTCCATTCATGACCGTGCCATTGTCCAGCATATCTCCGATATTGACAAGACAGCAGTTGAAAATCGGCTGCAGGAAATAGTCCATGTCATGGAAATGGATGACTCCGTCTTCGTGGGCTTTTACGATCTTCTCCGGAAGCAGCACTCTCTTTGTGAGATCTTTTGATACTTCCCCCGCAATGTAGTCTCTCTGAGTAGATGCAAGCGTCGAATTTTTGTTGGAATTTTCTGTCTTCAGCTCTGAGTTTTCCCCTCTGATCAGACGAAGGATGGAATCGTCTGTCGTATTGGATTTCCTCACAAGCGCCCTTGTATACCGGTAAATAATATATTTCTTGGCAAGATTATATTTGCCTTCCTCCATCAGTTTCTGCTCGATGATGTCCTGGATATCCTCCACAGCCATGCTTTCCAGCTTCCTGTTTTCGATGGAGGCAATGATGTCGTAGATCTTTTCTTCGGAAATCTTATCTGCTTTCTCCACTTCATTGTTGGCTTTGTGGATCGCATACACGATCTTATTTCTGTCATATGCGACTTCCCGTCCGTCTCTTTTTATTACCTTCATGCTGTCCTCTCCATTCGTTTCTATTTTCTTTCTGTTTGTTAATTGCGTTCAAAATGCTGCCCTCAGGCAGCATTCATAATTATAGCAGAGACAAACCTATTTTTCTACTACATCTTGTATTTTTTTTATTTTTCTACTATATGTGGTATTTTCTGTCTATTCCAACGATTCTTCTAATCAATGTATTTTACCGCTGTTCCGTAGGCCATAACCTCTGCAGCACCCTGCATGATCGCGCTGGATGCGTAATGGATATTGATGACGGCGTCTGCTCCCATCCGTTCTGCATCCTCAGCCATACGTCTCGTGGCAACGGCGCGGGCTTCATTCATCATCTCTGTATAAGAAGTAAGCTCTCCTCCTACAAGCGTTTTAAAACTGTTCATGATATCTTTCCCCATATGAGCAGACTGTACCATGGTCCCTCTTACAAGACCGATCATCTCAAATTTCTTTCCCGGAATGTAGTCCGTGTTGACTAAAAACATAACTTTTGCCTCCTTTTTCATTTG
>NZ_VIRV01000012.1 GCF_019754295.1 Sellimonas caecigallum
GCAGAAAAGTCCCATCTCTTTTGTTTAAAACAGGAAAAAAGGCGCATACTAGCAAAAAAGAGGAAAAAGGAGAGAAAGAAAAATGAACGCAAATGCAGAGCTTCTGAATTTTGTCTACCAGAATTCCCAGATGGGGATCGACACATTGAGTCAGATCATCGAAATAGCAGAAGATGAAAAACTGAAAGAGTGTCTGAAAAATCAGAAGGAGAAATATGAAGAATTCCACAGAGAAGCTGCAAAGCTTCTGAGGGAAAACGGACATGACGAAAAATCCATCGGCATGTTCGATAAGCTGAAAACGTATTTTATGATCAATATCCAGACGATAAAAGACAAGTCTTCTTCTCATCTGGCACAGATGCTTATCGAAGGCAGCAGTATGGGAGTAACGAATGCGCTTCAGGATTTGAGAAAATATGAGAAGGCGGATACGGACAGTCTTCATCTGATGAGGAAACTTTACAAATTTGAAGAAAACAATGTGGAAAAATACAAACAGTTCCTATAAAAAGAACGCAGGCTATCTGTCTTTGATAAGCGGATAGCCATAATGTTCATTAGAAATACTTACATATAGAAAGGCGATTACCACTGGAATACCAGTGGTAATTTGCGTTATAATGGAAAAGAAGCATGAAAAACAAACGGCAAAGGAGAAAATTCATGGAAATGTTATCAATCGAACAGGAACTGAAAGGCAATTCTTACCCGGGAAGAGGTATCATTATCGGAAAGTCACAGGATGGAACAAAGGCAGTGACTGCGTACTTCATTATGGGAAGAAGTGAGAACAGCCGAAACCGCGTATTCGTCGAAGAGGGTCAGGGGATCCGCACACAGGCTTTTGACCCGTCCAAACTGACGGATCCGAGCCTGATCATTTACGCACCGGTAAGAGTGCTTGGAAATAAGACGATCGTGACGAACGGGGATCAGACGGACACGATTTACGAGGGAATGGATAAGCAGCTCACATTCGAACAGTCCTTAAGATGCAGGGAATTTGAGCCGGATGCACCGAACTATACACCTCGTATTTCCGGTATCATGCATATCGAGAGCGGAACATATAACTATGCGATGTCTATTTTAAAGAGCAACGGCGGAGATCCGGACAGCTGCCACCGTTACACATTTGCGTACACAAATCCGAAAGCAGGAGAGGGACATTTTATCCACACGTACAAATGTGACGGAAATCCGCTTCCAAGCTTTGAGGGAGAACCAAAACTGATCTCCATACCGGACGACATGGATGTCTTTACAGATCTTTTGTGGAACAGTCTGAATGAAGACAACAAAGTTTCTTTATTTGTAAGGTATATTGACATCGCGACAGGCGAGTATGAATCAAGAATTGTAAATAAAAACAAATAGGAGCGGATGAAATAATGAAAGAATTAGAATTGAAATATGGGTGCAATCCAAACCAGAAGCCGGCAAGTATATTTGTAAATGACGGACGTGAGCTTCCGATCAAAGTGCTTTGCGGACGTCCGGGATATATCAACTTTATGGATGCGTTCAACGGATGGCAGCTTGTGAAGGAGTTAAGGAAGGCTACAGGACTTCCGGCAGCAACTTCATTTAAGCATGTATCCCCTGCCGGTGCAGCGGTAGGACTTCCGATGTCCGACACACTGAAAAAAATCTACTGGGTGGATGATCTGGGAGAATTGTCCCCGCTTGCATGTGCGTATGCGCGCGCAAGGGGAGCGGACAGAATGTCCTCTTTTGGAGATTTCATTGCACTTTCTGATGTATGTGATGTCTCTACTGCAAAGATCATCAAAAGAGAGGTGTCCGACGGCGTCATTGCGCCGGGGTATGAGCCGGAAGCACTGGAAATACTGAAACAGAAGAAAAAAGGAAATTACAATATTATTGAGATCGATCCGGACTATGTTCCGGCGCCGGTTGAGCATAAAGATGTATTTGGCATCACATTCGAACAGGGAAGAAACGAACTGAAAATAGATGACGAGTTGTTTTCTAACATCGTGACAGAAAACAAAGAGCTTCCTTATGAGGCAAAGATCGACATGGCGATTTCTATGATCACACTGAAGTATACACAGTCCAACTCCGTCTGCTATGTGAAAGACGGACAGGCTATCGGTATCGGTGCAGGGCAGCAGTCCCGAATCCACTGTACAAGGCTGGCAGGAAATAAAGCGGACAACTGGTTCCTGCGTCAGTGTCCAAAAGTCCTTGAACTTCCGTTTGTGGATGGAATCGGAAGAGCGGACAGAGACAACGCCATCGATCTGTATATCGGAGAAGAATACATGGATGTGCTGGCAGATGGAGCATGGGAGAAAATCTTCAAGACAAAACCGGACGTATTCACTGCAGAGGAAAAGAGAGCATGGCTTGATCAGATGACAGATGTGACTCTGGGATCGGACGCATTCTTCCCGTTTGGCGACAATATTGAGCGTGCGCATAAGAGCGGGGTAAAATATATTGCGCAGCCGGGAGGATCTGTGAGGGATGACAATGTCATCGCCACATGCGACAAATATGGAATGGTTATGGCATTTACCGGAATTCGCCTGTTCCATCACTAAAAGAAATTGCTGACAAAAAAATTGTACGAGTTCGTAATGAACCCGTACAATTTTTTACATCCGGGACATAAACTGGATGGATTGGATAATATGCCGCAGATTTGCCATAACCGTATCAGGATTGCTGATGACGACGTCCGGATGATGATCCCATATTTCGGAATAGAAGTTGTCGAAAAGATTCCGGATCATCGTATTGTTAAAAGAAACGATGTTTTTTTCAGCATTGCTTTTGACAAGCCTTAAATAACTGAAGATATCGGACAAAAACAGACAAGGATTGGCGATATATTGAAAGTCTGATACAAATTTGCCTCGGATCAGTTTGACTTTGAGCTGACGGTTTTTCTTTAGCAGCGACAGAAGATGCTGGACAAAACAGAGGCGCTGCTCAAAATTCAGATACACTTTGTGGTTATAAAAATCCAGTTCTCCGGATACGGCAAAATCATTGAGAGCTGACTCATACAGCATAATCTGTATGGACGCTTCATCGAGAATGCCCTTTGTGAAACTGTGAATGCGCTGAAGTTCTGTGATACCGATCTCCCAGTCCCCGGAAGAGTACGCCTTCATAAGAATCTGGTCGAACAGGTCATCCGGAAGAAAATGTTCCGTCATGTGACCGAGAAGCCAGCGCAGTTTTGTGGAAAGAATGGATTGGATATAGTTATAGTTTTTTAACATGTCCTGCATGGTAATCTTGCGAAAGATCAAAGACTCCCGGTTGAACATGGACTTCAGATTATGATATAAAGTATTGCAGATTTCCGGATCTTCTGTTGTAGTGACTGACATACAGTGATTTTGATCAAGAAGCATGCCTGAGATTGCAAATGCATCTTT
Organism: Sellimonas caecigallum; assembly: GCF_019754295.1. Taxonomy (GTDB): domain Bacteria; phylum Bacillota; class Clostridia; order Lachnospirales; family Lachnospiraceae; genus Sellimonas; species Sellimonas caecigallum. The sequence goes on from NZ_VIRV01000012.1 coordinate 3,420, forward strand.
TACGACAAACATTGCTTTCCCGTAAGCCTGAGTCCCGCCATAGAGCTGGAAATCCACGTTGGCAAAGCTGGTAAGCATATTGATCAGAAAGATCGAATCGTACACATAGTCCAGATCTTTGAGATCCAGGTTGATCAGCATAGAAAAGTGCACGTTTGGATAATCACCCTCATTGACAAGGTGTGAGTTTTGGATGCCTGCGATGGCAAGACGATATTCGTGCTCCATAGAAAGGATATCCATGGCGCACATGATATCCAGACTTTTGACGCGCCTCAGAACAGGATGCCACATTTTTGAGACAAACTGCGGGAGCGTAAGCTCTGGAAAAAAGGAAGTTTTAGGAGCAATGTCATGGCCGGTACTTTTTTTCAGCCCTTTGACATAGTTGTACTCCGCCGAGAGATGATCATAGACAGCCATTTCAAGATCGTGCTCTGTATCGACCCGATAGTCATTGTAAAGCGTCTGCTTGACAGCCGGATTCAGCGAGCAGACAATGGAATGGCTGATTTCCCGCAAGACTTTGGCCGCACTTTTTTCTGCAGGCAGCATTTTCCCGCTTACCCATTTGCTGATGTACGATACGTCGTACTGGAGGTCCTGGGCAAGCGTATAATTTTTCAAATCTGCTGTCTGCATCAATTGCTCCAGCAGATTGCTGAATCTGTTCTTTTCGTTCATTTCCCCACCTCATTCAAACAAAAGTTAATAAAAACAGTGTAACACAACCAAAAAGAATCGACAAGAAAAAGCAGTGAGAGCAGATTGGAAAATAGTGAGTCTTTTTTCTCACTTTTTATCCGGAAATATCCGAAAATATCCGGGACGTCATATAGATGGAAAAACCCCTTAAAACCGTTTGTTTTCTATGGGAAACAAAGGGGGTTTTTGTTGACAAACATATGCGGGAAGAGTAATATAACTATATACGTCAAAGGGGTTTTTCTGCCCTGAAATAACGGCGTAGGTTATCTGTTCTAGGGGAAAGTAAGGGGTAGATCAGACATTGCTGCAACACTCTTCGGAAACGAGGATACTTTCTTTGGAGAATGTTGAGGATAACCAGATAAGATGCCGGTTTTTCGGATCTTATCTGCCGCGGAAAGGGGAATACCCGACCTGCGGCGTCGGTACTTCCACTTGCAGACAGAAAAGGCTTCTAAAGGATTGAGGACACAGGATCATCTGAATTTGTAAAGTGTGACGTACTTGCAGGATTCCTGCACAGGATGCGGTCAAAGGGCTGCGTCCGGATTACAAATTTCATTATTTTAAGAGGAAAGGGGAAGAGAAAATAATGAGAAAAAGAATGAAAACCATTCTTGCTGTCATGCTTGCTGCATCCATGACAGTAGGAGCGGTACCTGCTGTGGCTCTGGCGGAAGACGCACAGACAACACAGGAGACAAGCACTTCTTCCGGGTTGAATCCGGCAGCGGCTGCGCAAGAGAGAGCGGATTCTTTCCTGAAAGCGGCAAAGATGCTGGGACAGACTTCCGCGATTTCTCAGCAATCTGCGGAAGAAAGCCAGGAAGCGCAGACAGTAAGAAAAGCTCTGGAGGCTCGTTCTGTCGACTATGAAGCAGTCAAAGGTGATATCGAGGAAAATATTTTCCTGGAGCCGGAAGCTACTGCCATGTATCTGTCCGAATACGGACTGAAGGCAGAGGAGGCGGAAGCCATCACAGAACAGGTGCTGACAGAGAACAGCGCCGACACACTGGTGGAGACGGAAGTGATCGCGGGAGCAGACGGACAGGCAGACGTCCTGACGATTTCCAGAGATCCGGCGCTCAAAGCCGCATCTGAGGAAGTAAGCGAACTTGCAGACGGCGAAGGCGGGGACGGAAGCCAGGAAGGCAGTGTCCCGATGACAGACGAACAGAAAACGGAGATTTTGACAGCCTACGCGCAGTATCAGGCTTTCATCGACTCTTATCCGGATATCTTCGGCGTGCAGACTCCGTTCTATGGCCAAAAGGAATCAGAGTCGACGGAAGACAGATGGTACGGACCACTTGGTTCCCTCCTTGTCACAGCTGGAATTTCCCAACAGGATATAGCAGACGGAAAAGTTGACTACATGACACTTTACGGCACTGTCATGATGTTCCAGTTGGGAAATGCGAAGGCAATGCAATATTATGGACAAGATCTGGCTGCCGCTATCCAGGAAGGAGTGAGCCAGATCAAAGATGGCATGACGACGGTACAGAAGCTTCTCGTCCTGAACGACTGGCTGGCAGAGTGGTCACAGTTTGACATGGGCATGCTCATGGGCATGACTTCCCCGGAGCCGGGCAAATCCTGGGTTCCGGCAGACGACCCGGAGATTCCGGCAGAAATGGCTGGAAATATCGAAGGACTCTGGAAAGGGAACCAGTTCGGACCGCTTGTCATGAAGAACGGCGTATGTCTTGGATACTCCAACGCGTACACTCTTCTTGTCCAGAATGCATTCCCGGAAATCTATAAAAACGAAAACGGATCCTGGAAGACAAAGCAGCAGCTGAATTACGTCAAGACAGGCGAAGAGCAGGCTGTTGATGAAGACGGCAATCCGGCGGTGGATGAAAACGGCGATCCGGTTATGGTTGACGTACAGGAGTGGAGTCCGGACGCGCCTTACATGGTAGACTATGTGCGCATCACATACGATGCAAGCGTTACCATGTTTGGAGAGGAGCAGGACAAATTCGATTCCGACCACTACTGGAACGCAGTGAAGGTGGACGGAAAATGGTACTATGTGGATCCATGCTACACGGACATCTACATCGAGTGTATGATGCGTGACCGCGTGGAGACAGACGGAAACATGAACCACCTGTACTTTATGGTAAGCGACAGCACGATCCGGAAGCTGTACGACGGCAATTACAGCAACATCGATACGTTATATCAAAATATTGCCACCGACACAACTTACGAATCTTCCTGGCTTCCGTTTATCAAGAGCCCGGTAGACGTGGTGGACGGCAAGTACTACTATTTCTATGATTCCACAGACATGGTTTCCATGCTTGGACAGTTCGGTGGTATGAACGGTGTTTCTACACAGGCTGAAGACGGCAACTCCGGCTGGGGAGACTGGCAGGAAGACACAGACTACCAGCTTGTTTATCACGATGGAAGTGAGGCGGACACATCCAAGACATTTACTACACTTGTAGACTTTGTGGAAGGTACTGTACTGGTTGACGGACAGATGGTGGCAAACGACCTCATCAAAGATCTGTATGCAAAACACCAGGCATACCAGGAAAAATATCCGTCCATCCAGATCTCCGGATCTGTGTACAACGGACTGTTCTACTTCAATATCGCCAATACAGTTTGTACATACAATCTGGAAACAGGCGAAGTAAAACAGATCCTGGAATACAATGAAGTCAGCGCGAAGAGAGATATGACGGTTGCACTTGGAGGACTTGGATTCAATGTTGTGCCGAACGACAGCGAGGACAAGGATATCACTCTTTACGACAAACCGATCGCATCCATGACGATCAAGAATGATGGCAACATGTACGTGTCTGTTGCCACAAACCTTGGCTGGATTTCCGGAAAAACAGGCATGGATGACCAGGAGAATCTCGGATATGCTTTTGAAGAGACAAACTACACGCCGGGATACAATTCCTACTTTAACTACAACAATGAAGTCAACGACAATGATGAATTCATGTGGAGTGCGAACTTTGTGGATGTAAAATCCATGAGTGAACTTACAGGCACAAGCCATAACTATACAGACGTCACGGTTGCTCCAAGCTGCGAGACAGAAGGGTACACAGAAAGCCGCTGTGCAGACTGTGGTCTCATCGAAGGAACAGAAAGGACAAATGCGACAGAAGCGCTTGGCCATCACTATCTCCCGGTAGAGGAGCAGTACTACACGAAAGATGAAAGCGGCAACTGGAATACAGGTTCCACGAACGTATGTCCGCGCTGCCTTGCTGCAAAGGATGAACTGGAAGAAGGAGATCCGACAGGACATACATACGGCGCAGTAGAACCGACATATTCATGGTCAGAAGATTATTCTACATGCCAGGCAACATTCCAGTGTGATGTATGCCCGACGGCGCTTGTTGACTGTGTTTACGGTCAGGATATCCCGACAAAAGTCGTTTCCGCTGAAGTCGAAAAGACATACGAAGAAGGATTTGAATGTGCTAAGGGCGGTAATGTGACTTACACAGCAAAAGTCAGCGAAGGCGGACATGAATGGACAAATTCTGAGACTGTGACACTTCCGGCCGGAACGCATGTAGAAAAATATACGTACAACAATGACGGAACACACAGCGCAGTATGTGAAGTGTGCGGTACTGTAATCGTAGAAAATGAAGCATGTACATACGATGAAAACGGTATCTGTACAAAATGTGGTTCCAAAGATGTTTCTGTCACATATATGAGTCATGTACAGACATACGGCGATCGTCCGTGGGTATCTGACGGCGAATCTTCCGGAACAGAAAATGAGAGCAAGCGTATGGAATCCATCTATATCAAGTTGGAAAATGCGACAGCGGAAGATTCCATTCAGTATAAAGCTCACGTACAGGGCATCGGCTGGCAGGATTGGGTAGAAGACGGCGAAATGGCCGGAACTCAGCTGCAGAGCAAACGTGTGGAAGCAATCCAGATCAAACTGGATGGACCGATTGCAGACAAATATGATGTATACTATCGTGTACATGCACAGCAGTTTGGATGGCTTGACTGGGCTAAGAATGGCGAAGAAGCTGGTACAGCAGGATATGGATACAGACTGGAAGCATTCCAGGTTAAACTTGTGAAGAAAGACGCAGAAGCTCCTGGCGACACAGAAAATCCATTTGAAGAAAAATTGATCGAGTATTCCGTACACGTACAGAATTATGGAGATCAGGGATTTGCTTATGATGGAATGACAGCCGGTACAGTAGGCGAAAGCAAGCGTCTCGAACAGATTCGCATCAATCTTCCGACAAACGATGGCAAGAGCAGTATCAAGTACAAAACACATGTACAGACTTATGGCTGGGAAGATGCATGGTCAGCTGATGGACAGCGCTCCGGAACACAGGGAGAAAGCAAACGTCTCGAAGCAATCCAGATCAAGCTGGAAGGCGATATGGAAGAGAAATATGATGTATATTACTGCGTACATGCACAGCAGTTTGGATGGCTCGGATGGGCTAAAAACGGCGAATCCGCAGGTACAGCAGGATACAGCTACAGACTGGAAGGCATCAAGATCATGCTGGTAGAAAAAGGTGCAGATGCTCCGGCACCAGTAGGAAGCGAAACAAGCGCTTTCAAAGAGAAATAAAAAGATTTTTTGCTGCCAGGCATCTTTGCCTGGCAGATAAAAAATAAATACATAAAAGAAAGGGAGTTATTTGGAAATGAAAAGGAAATGGCTGGCAGTTTTTGCAGCCGCAGTTGCTGTAACAGTGGGCGCAGGTACAGCGCCGCTGATGACAAAAGCAGCGGATACTACCGCGACAGAAGCGGATGCTGCCGTAACAGAAGACGGAAAGTCTGTCGTCAAAGATGTCTCAGTGATCCATTTTAAAGATCGCTATGTAGTGGAGACTTACGATGGAGAGGCACACGGACTTCAGGCGGACGTCTACAATTCAAGAGGCGAAAAAGTCGCAGAACCTACACTGTATTATGTGGGAGTGGATGGAAAATATTTTGATACAGAAAAACCGGTAGATGCCGGAACGTATCAGGTTACCGCAAGTTACCTCGGAGATGAAGATCATCTCCCGGCTGTAGATGTCTATGCAATGCTTGTCATCGAAAAAGCGCCGGAAGCTGTTGTGAAGATTGATGACATCACAACAGAACTTGGAAGCACGGATCCGATTGAATACACGTATCAGACAACAAACGTGGCTGCAAGAGATATTGACACGATCCTGGCTTCCATCGCATGTGAAGGTGCAGATGATGCTGTGGGACAGCACCCGATTAACGGTGTTGCAGATGAAACGACGGCATCTAACTACGAAAAAGTGACCGTGATCCCTGGAACGCACACGATCATTGAAAAAGAGGAACCGATAGATCCGGTAGATCCAGTGGATCCAGTGGATCCGACAGATCCGGAAGACCCAACGGACCCAACAGATCCGTCCAACCCGGAAGAGCCAGAAAATCCGACAGATACAGCGGGTAATGAAACTACAGGGGCAGAACAGAAGCCAGAGACAGTAAAGACAGGAGATAACGCTCCGGTTGCTGCTCTGTCTGGGGCAATGGCTGTTGCACTGGGTGCTGCTGCAGTTGTGATTTCTAAAAAGAGAAAATTTTAGTCACAGGAAATAAAATGGGTTCATTTTAGAAATCCTGAGGGTGTCCGAAAACCAGGAAATGGTTTGAGGACACCCTCTTTTAAAATATCAGATGCCCAAGACACGAAAAAGCACACTCGAAAGTGTGCTTTTTCGGAATTTAGGAAACATTTTGAGAGATACACATAGTGTAAAAAACTATTATATAAATAAATCTTTATACAAGAGTTTTTCCAAGTTCTATACAACTATTCTCGGCTTCTGCATCCGGGTCTTCATTACAGATGACCGGATTACACGTAAGAGAAGCACCATAGCCTTTGCAGTCTTCTTCCCAGTTTCGCATCCACTCTCCATCGCCCCATCCATAGGAACCGAACAGCGCGATTTTTTTCCCGCTTAGCTTGGATGTACATTCCTGGAACATCGGTTCAAACTCAGACTCTTCCAATTGTTCTGCACCCATGGAAGGGCAGCCAAACGCAATGGAATCAAAATCATCCATCATGGATGCATGGAATTCAGAGGCTGTCAGTACTGTGACATCTCCTCCGGCGGAAGAAGCGCCTTCTGCTACCTTGTTTGCCATGGCTTCGGTATGTCCGGTACCACTCCAATATACTACAGCAATACGACTCATTTGTGTTTACCTCCTGATAATAAATAGTATTATTCTTTTACATGAATGAATCTTTTTTTATTCGTAGGCAGCTACAGTGAGCTGCTGGATCGATCTGATCTGATAATAAAAAAGCCGTGTATAAACTTCCCGGCATTTATTGAATTTCTGAAATAATTTCTGTTTTGACTTTTCGTCGTCATAAACTTTCCAATAACCGCAGCATTTGCAGTTTTTTCCGCCGTTCTCGATAAAACCTTTCACGTCTTCAAAAGGATAACCGAGAAAAAGTCCGATCTCATGCGGGAAGGATTTTGATTCCTGAAGACGGCTTTTCAGTTTATGGATCGCCTGAAGAGCGGTAAAGTCTTCATATCCATAGTTTTTCAAAAAGCTTTTTACACACTCTCGTTTTAAGTCGGACTCAAGCCTGCCAGTGCGGCAGACATAAATAAGCGCGTTTTGATTCGTTTCTTTGAGAATGAAAAGAGTAATTCCTTTCGTATTTAAGCTCAGGTTCCAGCTTGCAACAATATTCTGGAGATCGTCTCCTGGGCAAAGCGAATAGGAAAAAAGATTCGCTGTCTTTAAACCAGCCAGGACAGCGGAACAATGTTCGACTAATTTTCTATCAAACATATACAAGTACCTCCTTAAAACGAGAGTTAGTAAAAGCTAACTAAGGAAGAAAAAAAGAAACGGATTAGGTAAAACTACCCGTTTGTTTTGGTTAGCATAAACTAACTAATGAAAAGATATCACAAAGAGAAAAGGTTGTCAACTGTTTTTTGGAAAAAAAGAAAAAATATGTATAGACAAAATAAACAGGAAATAGAGTTGCAAAATGGGACTCAGGTGGATATAATAATATAGACGCATGCAAATAGTACAAAAAAATCGGCAGATAAAACAAAAATATAAAGGAGTATAAGCGATGGGAAAATATTTTGGTACAGACGGATTCAGGGGAGAAGCAAATGTCGGACTTACGGTAGATCACGCTTTTAAAGTGGGACGATATCTGGGGTGGTATTATGGAAGAGAACACAAAGCCCGCATCGTCATCGGAAAGGATACGAGAAGAAGCAGTTATATGTTTGAATATGCGCTGGCCGCAGGACTTACTGCATCAGGTGCAGATGCGTATCTGCTTCATGTTACCACAACTCCAAGTGTTTCTTATGTGACAAGTACAGAAGATTTTGACTGTGGTATCATGATCTCTGCCAGCCACAATCCATTTTATGATAATGGAATCAAACTGATCAATGGAAAAGGATATAAGATGGAAGCAGAAGTGGAGAATAAGATTGAAGCTTATATCGATGGAGAAATCGAGGAACTTCCGCTTGCTGTGCGGGATGATATCGGCCGTACTGTTGATTATGCAGCGGGAAGAAACCGGTATATTGGCCATTTGATTTCCGTCGCTACAAGATCATTTAAAGATATGAAGATTGGTCTTGATTGTGCAAATGGAAGCGCATTTGCCATTGCAAAGAGTGTATTTGATGCACTTGGGGCGAAAACTTATGTGATCAGCAACAATCCGGACGGTACGAATATCAATACTGCATGTGGATCTACCCACATCGAAGTGCTGCAGGCACATGTGAGGGAAAAACATCTGGATGTGGGGTTTGCGTATGACGGAGATGCAGATCGCTGCCTGGCTGTGGATGAGAATGGAAATGTGGTTGACGGCGATTTGATTCTTTACATATGCGGAAAATATCTGATGGAGCAGGGAAGATTAAATGGAAATACGATCGTCACTACGATCATGTCCAACCTTGGTCTTTACAAAGCATGTGATAAGATCGGTATGAAATACGAAAAGACAGCTGTGGGGGACAAATATGTGTATGAAAATATGATGCAGAATAATTTTGTCCTTGGCGGGGAACAGTCCGGGCACATTATTTTCAGCAAGTATGCGAAGACGGGAGATGGGATCCTTACTTCCCTTATGTTGATGGAAGTCATTCTGGAGAGGAAGATGAGTCTTTCAAAACTGGCGGAAGAAGTGATGATTTATCCTCAGCTTTTAAAGAACGTCCGGGTGGCAGACAAGAAAACAGCACGGGAAAATCCAGAAGTCATCAAAGCGATAGAAGATGTGAGCGCCGCTTTGGGGGATAACGGACGTATCCTTGTGAGAGAGAGCGGCACGGAGCCGGTTATCCGTGTCATGGTAGAGGCGTCTTCGGATGAACTCTGTGAAAAATACGTAAAACAAGTTGTAGATGTGATGGAGAAAGAGGGGCTTGTGACGGCGTAAAATTATAAAAAGAGAATAAAAGAAAAAACGGGATGTGTTTCATGCCAAATGTCAAAAGAAACACATTCCGTTTTTTTGATGCCGTGCACGTCCAGATGCAGAAAGAGCGTCCGGTCTGTCAAGATCTTTGCAGCTGATTTTGGTTTCTCCATGTACGTGGAGAGAGACCGTACACATTTTTAAAAGCCCTGGAAAAATGAAGGGGATTTGAGTACCCTACAGCGCTCCCGATATCCTGAACAGTAAGTTTGGTAAGTTTCAAAAGCTCTGCTGCTTTGATCATACGATATTGGATCAGAAATTCCTGGGGAGATTGCCCGAGGGCTTTTCGAAAAATTGTGCCGAAATAACTCCGGTTCAGTCCACAGCGGGCCGCGATGTCTTCGATAGATATATCGTTTTGAAAATTCTGCTCAATAAAATTGATGGCTTCCTTGATATAAAATTCCTGGATAGATCCGCTCTTCATAAGGCGGAATGGCGTGATAGAGCGGGTAAAATAATCCAGAAACAGGTAGGCATGGCCAAGAAGATGGAGAGGAGGCTCTTGTGGATGATGTACAATATAGAGCATCTCTTCCTTCATGCTTTGACGGAGTTCTCTCGAGTGGGAGTGGTATACTGGCTGATCCTGTGAAAGGCCGGCAATCTGGACAGATTCTTTTACCTTCAGACCGTCAAATTCGATTCATGTATATTCCCAGGGGAGATCTTTGTCTGCCGTGTATGTACAGATTTGATTTGGGAAAATCATAAACCCCTCTCCGCTTTTGATCGTATAGCGGACGGTCTCTCCTTTCTTATTGTCGGCATAGAGTGTTCCTGTGCCGGAAATGACATAGTGGAACAGATAGTGATTTCGGGTAGCTGGCCCAAATGTATGTGCCGGGGCACAGTGTTCCCAGCCGTATTGATATAAAGCAAGATCGATAAAATTCTCATTTGGGAAAATTGAGAAAAGAAGATTGTTCATAGCGTGTCCCTCCTGTGCATATTATATACCAAAATGCTGGATTATATCAAATAATATGGCATAAAAACAGCATATGGGTATAAAACAGGCAAAAACATACCATTTTAGCAGCCTTGTTGCCATGTTATACTATTTACAGCAAAAGCAAGAAGAGAAAGGAGAAAAATCATGAGAAAGGGGAAAAAAGTAATCAGTGCTGCTTTGGCAGGATGCCTGACGGCCGGCATGTTCTTAAGCGGATGTGGGGACGGCGGAAACGACGGAAAAACAGAGATCGAGATTCTGCAGTACAAGCCGGAAGCTGCGAAGTATTTCGACTCTGTGGAAGAAGAATTCAACAAGACACACGATGATATTCATCTGACGATCGATTCGCCAAACGATGCATCTACTATCATGAGGACAAGGTTTATCAGGGAAGATTATCCAGACATTATTGGAATCGGGGGAGATATCAACTATTCCTATTATGTTGATGCAGGAATTCTGGCGGATATCTCCGATTTTGAAGGAATCGCAGATGTAAAACAAGCATATCTGGATATTGGGGAAGCGTTGAAGATCGTGCCGACAGATGGAACGTACATCTTGCCATATGTGGCAAACGCGGCTGGTGTACTGTATAACAAGAACATTTTTGAGGAGCATGGGTGGGAGATCCCGACGACATGGGAAGAGCTCATAGCGCTCTGTGATGACATCGAGGCGGCAGGACTTCAGCCATTCTACTTTGGATTTAAGGATACATGGACTTGTCTCGCACCTTGGAACTCTATGGCTGTGGATCTTGCTCCGGCGGATGTGTGCAAACAGGTAAACAGAGGCGAGACGACATTTTCAAAAGAGTATGGGGAAGTGTCTGAAAAATATCTGGAGCTTTTGGAGTATGGACCGGAAGACCCGTTCGCGTACAATTATAACGACGCATGTACTGCATTTGCGAGAGGGGAATCTGTGATGTATCCGATCGGAAGCTATGCTGTACCTCAGATCCTGTCTGTAAATCCGGATATGAACATCGACTCCTTTGTAATGCCGGCCAACAGTGATGCTTCAAAGAACACGCTGAACTCTGGTATTGACCTTGGATTTGCCGTGACTGCGGACTGCAAGAACAAAGAGGCGGCATATGAAGTACTTGAATTCCTCTATGAGGATGAGAATATCCAGAAATACATTGACGATCAGAACGCGATCCCGTGCAAAGAAGGAGACTTCGATCTGGCGCCGATGCTGGACGGCATGCAGGAATTCATCCAGTCAGGAAATATGACCGACTATCAGGACCATTACTATCCGTCCGAAATGGCGGTGGATGCGCAGATACAGACATTCCTGATCAATCAGGATGTGGACGCTTTTCTGAAGAAATTTGACAAAGACTGGCAGAGATACAACCGGGATACAATACGCAAAGTTCAGGAATATGAAGAAGAACAAGGGAATGCCGAATAGGAAAGGAGAGGAAAAAGATGAGGAATATGAATGAGAGAAAACGTACCTATCTGTTGATTACGATACCGATTCTGGCATTGTTTATTTGCTTCAATACCGTACCGCTGATCAGAGGCTTTATTTACAGTTTTACGAATTTTAAAGGGTTCGGAGATTATGACTGGGTAGGTTTCCGAAACTATGTAGATCTTTTTCAGGATCCGCGTGTCGGCAAATCCTATTTGTTTACCTTTAAGCTTGCCATCGTGGCGACAATTGTGACAAATGTTATAAGCCTTATCCTGGCACTTGGTTTGAACGGAAAGATCAAAGGAAAGAGCTTTTTCCGGGGGGCTTATTTCATTCCGAATGTACTTGGAGCATTGGTTGTAGGTTATATTTTCAATTATTTCTTTACATATATCCTGCCTGGAATGGCAAAAATGGCAGGGATCGACTCTTTGAGCGGAAGTATGCTTTCCGATACGAAGACAGCCTGGATCGCGATCGTAATCGTATGTGCATGGCAGGCGATCGCAATGAACACGATTATCTATATATCCGGTCTTCAGACTGTACCGGAAGATGTGTACGAGGCTGGATCCCTGGACGGTGCAACCGGATGGAAGAAATTCAAACATTTGACCTTCCCTCTGATCATTCCATTTTTCACGATCAACATGGTTCTTTGTGTAAAGAATTTCCTTATGGTATTCGACCAGATCATGGCGCTGACAAAAGGCGGTCCGGCACAGAGCACAGAATCCATCTCTTACCTGATTTACAACAATGGTATGTCAGGCGGACAGTTTGGATTCCAGAGTGCCAATGCAGTCATCTTCTTTATTGTGATCGTGGCAATTTCTGTTGCACAGATGCAGATTTCCGGTAGGAAGGAGGAACAGTTATAATGAAAGCGAAAGTAAAAGAAAAAACAAACTGGCCGGTAATGATCCTTTTGATCCTTGGGCTGATTACCGTCGCCTTTCCTCTGTATATGACGATTGTGATCGCATTAAAACAGCCGTCAGAAATGACGAACAGTATCGCGGGGATCTTATCTCTGCCGAAGAGTTTCAGCCTTTCCAACTTCAAAGAAGCAATGGAAGTAACAGATTTTTGGAATTCACTGAAAAACAGTTTACTTATTTCTGTGATTACAGTAGTATTATCTATTGTGGTCCACTCACTGATGGGATACGCTGTCGGAAGAAATAAAGCACACAGTAAATTCTATAAATTTGTATACATGTTTGTAGTAAGTGGTATGTTCGTACCGTTTGCCATCCTGATGATGCCTTTGGCAAAACAGACGGCAGAGATGGGACTTGGAAACTGGGTCGGAGTTATCATTCTGTATGTGGTATTTTATATGCCGATGAATGTCCTGCTCTACTCCGGATATCTCACGAACATCCCGATTGCCCTGGAAGAAGCAGCCAGGGTCGACGGAGCAAGCACATGGAAGACCTACTGGAAAGTCATCTTCCCGATCATGAAACCGATGCATGCGACAGTGGCTGTTCTCACAGCTCTGGCTGTATGGAACGATGTCATGACACCGCTTGTCATCATGGCAGGTACAGGACAGAACACACTGCCTTTGGCACAGCTGAATTTCCAGACGCAGTTCGGAACGAACTATAACCTTGCATTTGCGTCTTATCTGCTTGCATTGATTCCGATCGTAATTTTCTATATTATCTGTCAGAAACAGATTCTGAACGGCGTAGTAAACGGCGCAGTGAAATAAAAAATAAAAAGGACCGCTTAGGAGGACATAAATGGGAATTACATATCAGAAGGAAAAACAGATTTTTAATTTGCATACAGAGAATACAACGTATCAGTTTCTCGTGGATAAATATGGGTTTCTGCTGCATTTATACTATGGGAAACGGATAAACGGCGACATGGATTATCTTCTTACTTATTATGACAGAGGATTTTCCGGTAATCCGTCCGATACCGGGGCGGACAGGACGTATTCGATGGATGCGCTTCCGCAGGAATTTCCATGTCCAGGTACAGGCGATTACAGAAGTACTGCTGTTGCTGTGCGCAATGCAGATGGCTCATACAGCTGCGACCTGAGATTCCAGAGATATGAAATCTGTAAAGGAAAGTATTCTCTGGAAGGTCTTCCGGCAGTATACGCCAAAGACGAGGAAGCGGAAACATTGAAAATCTACTTGGAAGACCCGGTTACAAAAGTACAGGCTGTACTTTTGTATGGGGTGCTTCCGGAAAAAGATATCATCACAAGAAGTGTACAGATCATCAATCAAAACGAAGAAAAAATAGAATTGATTCGTGCTGCTTCGGCCTGTCTGGACTTTGTGGCCGGAGATTATGATCTGATCACATTTTATGGAAGACATGCAATGGAGAGAAATTTCCAGAGGGTACCTGTAAAGCACGGAAAACAGATGATCGGAAGCAAAAGAGGCTCTTCCAGCCACCAGTATAATCCATCCCTCATTTTGGCAGATTCTGGAACGGACGAGAAAAACGGAGGCTGCTACGGCATGGCGTTTGTGTACAGCGGAGGATTCGAGGCAGAAGCGGAGAAAGACCAGTTCAACCAGACGCGGGTCATGATGGGATTATCTTCAGACCAGTTTTGCTATCCCCTGGGAAAAGGAGAGATGTTCACTGTACCGGAGACGGTCATGACATACTCATCGGAAGGTTTCGGAGGGCTGTCATGGAATTTCCATCGGTGTTTCCGAAGGAATCTCTGCCGCGGGAAATACAGGACGAAACAGCGACCGGTGCTTGTCAACAGCTGGGAAGCAGACTATTTTGATTTTACAGGGGAGACACTTGTTACGCTTGCCGAGCACGCGGCGGAACTGGGGATCGATATGTTTGTCCTGGATGACGGCTGGTTCGGAAAGAGAGATGATGACAACTCCGGGCTTGGCGACTGGCATGTAAACGAAGAGAAGCTTGGCTGCACGATGGGAGAACTGATCGGAAAGATCAATGACCTGGGATTAAAATTCGGTCTTTGGATCGAACCTGAGATGGTATCGGAAGACAGCGACCTTTACAGACAACATCCGGATTGGGTAATGGCGATACCGGGAAGAAAACCGGTGCGTGCCCGCAATCAGCTCGTCCTTGATTTTTCCAGAAAGGAAGTCAGGGAAGAGGTGTTCAGACAGATTTCCCATGTGCTGGATCAGGGAAATGTGGAGTACATCAAATGGGATATGAACAGAAGCCTTGCGGACATTTATTCCTCAGTGACAAAGGATCAGGGGAAAGTACTTTACGATTACGTTCTTGGCGTATATGATTTTCTGGAGAAACTTACAGAGAAGTATCCGGATATTCTGATTGAAGGATGCAGCGGCGGCGGCGGACGTTTTGACGCAGGCATGCTTTACTATACCCCGCAGATCTGGTGCAGCGACAATACGGATGCGGTAGATCGGCTGGACATCCAGTATGGAACATCCTTTATCTATCCGATTTCCTGTATCGGATCCCATGTATCAGCGGTGCCGAACCATCAGACAGGAAGAGTTACATCACTCCACACGAGAGGAGTCGTCGCAATGGCTGGGACATTCGGATATGAGCTGAATCTTGGTATCCTTCCAAAAGAGGAGAAAGAAGAAATAAAACAGCAGATCAAAACTTTCAAAAAGCACGAGGGGCTGATCCACAATGGACGCTATTACAGACTTTCCTCTCCTCAGACGGACGAGATAGGCGCATGGGCATTCGTATCGGAAGAGCGGGAAGAGGTGCTTGTGAATGTGGTCATGCTGGCAATGCATGGAAATATGACTGTAAACTATGTTAAGCTGCAGGGACTTGATCCGGACGGTATCTACGAAGACGAGAATGGAAGAAGATACGATGGCGTCGGGCTTATGGAAGCCGGAATACCGCTTCCTATCGTGGCTGGCACATACCCTGCATGGCAAATTTATTTGAGGCTGGTTAAGGAAGAGAATGAAAATTCAGATGCAAAATAAAAACGAATTTGAAAGACGTCTGGAGGCCCGTAGAGATGAGCTGAAATGGCTGTACATGGAGTTGTACCAAAACGAACCTATGTTTCAGGAGCTTCTGGATCAGATGAAAGCGTTTTACAAAAAACGGAAAGAATCGCTGAAGGAACGGGACAGAGCAAGAGAAAAAGATAAAGAATGGTACCGAAAAAAGGATATGCTTGGCATGATGCTTTATATTGACAATTTTGCCGGGAACCTGAAAGGGGTACAGAGAAAAATTTCTTATCTGAAAGAGTGCAATGTAAGTTTTATTCACCTGATGCCGTTTCTGGATACCGTACCGGGAAGATCAGACGGAGGCTATGCAGTGGCGGATTTCAGGAAAGTGCGTCCGGATCTTGGAACGATGGATGACTTGGAGAACCTGGCGGACAAATGTCACGAAAAAGAGATCGACCTTTGTATGGATTTTGTCATGAACCATACATCGGAGGATCATGAGTGGGCAAAAAGGGCAAAAAAAGGCGAAGGGGAGTATATGAGCCGTTACTTTTTCTATGATAACCCATGGTATCCGCAGGAATACGAAAAAACGGTGCCTCAGGTATTTCCTACGACGGCGCCGGGAAATTTTACTTACCTGCCGGAGATCAGGCACCATGTCATGACTACGTTTTATCCGTATCAATGGGACCTGAACTACCGAAATCCAAGGGTGTTCAATGAGATGATGTACAATTTCCTGTTTTTTGCGAACAAAGGAATGGATATTATACGGATTGATGCGGTTCCATATATCTGGAAAGAACTTGGCACTTCCTGCAGAAATCTTCCGCAGGTACATACGATCGTGAGAATGATGCGGATGATCGGCGAGATTGTCTGTCCCGCCACCATCCTTTTGGGAGAAGTTGTCATGGAGCCGGAAAAAGTGCTTCCGTATTTTGGTACGGTTGAGAAACCGGAATGTCATATGCTCTACAATGTGACGACAATGGCTACCACATGGCACAGTGTGGCGACATCGGATACGAGGCTTTTGAAAAAACAGCTGGATATTGTGAACGGATTGCCAAAACAGTATACGTTTCTCAATTATCTGAGATGCCATGACGACATCGGCTGGGGACTGGACTATGGAACACTGGGAAAGTGGGGCTTTCAGGAAATCCCTCATAAGAAATATCTAAACGATTATTTTACGGGAAAATATCCAGGAAGCGAAAGCAGAGGAGAGCTCTACAACGACGATCCTGTCACGATGGATGCGAGATTCTGTGGTACCACCGCGTCCATGTGCGGAGTGGAAAGTGCAGGATTTGAGCAGGATGCCAAAAAGATGGAAAAAGCCATCAGGAAAGATTTGATGCTTCACGCGTACATGCTCATGCAAAGCGGCATTCCTATGATCTACAGCGGCGATGAGATCGGCCAGGTAAATGACTATACATACAAAGAGGATGAGGATAAAAGGGAGGATTCCCGATATATCCACCGCGGAAAATTCAGGTGGGATCTGGCGGCTAAGAGAAAAGGCGTCAGGAGTGTGGAAGCAAGGATATTCCGGACATTAAACTTCATGGAACAGATACGCCGCCAGGAATCGGTATTTGACCCGGATGCACTGGTCGGTACATGGGATATGCAGGATCCGTCCCTGCTCTGTATCGTAAGACAAAAAGGGGAGAAGATTCTGACAGGAATATTTAACTTCTCTGACTTTGAGAAAGAAGTGTGGATTCCGGGAGAAGGAGATTACCGAGATCTACTGAACGGCAATAAGATCCCGGAAAGAAAACTTCGGCTGCCGCAATACGGATTCGTGTGGGCATATAAGATGATGTAAGACGTTATCTCATATTTGAATAAAAAATAAGGACAATGACACTTTGCCAACTCTCTTGTCATTGTCCTTATTTTATTTATACGGTGTGGAAACCACGTCCGATGATCTCGCTTGTGTTTGAAATCAGAATGAAGGCATCCGGTTCTGTCTCTTTGATAAAATTTCGGAGACGTACGGCCTGCGGACGGTTTAAAGCTGTCAGGACAATATATTTTTTCCTTCCGGAAAAAACGCCCTGGGCAGAGTATACGGTAACTCCTCTGTGCAGTTCGTGGATAATGAAGTTACAGATAAGCTCAGGATTGCTGCATACGACATTGAAACATTTGGAAAGGTTGAAACTTTCGATAAAGTTGTCTGTCATGAAAGAGCGGAGAACGAGCCCAAGCAAAGAGAAAAGTCCTGTCTGCATTCCAAAAATAAAGCATCCGCCCACTGCGATGGCGATGTCGGACAAAAGGAGCGCCCTCCCGATATCAAATCCAGTGTATTTTTTCATGATCATGGCAATGACATCTGTACCGCCGCTGGAAGCGCCCATGTTAAACAGAATAGCTGATCCGAAAGCAGGGACTGCTACTGCAAACATGAGCTCCAGGACTGGTTGATCCGTAAGAGGATGTGTCATAGGATAAATCCGTTCCAATGCGGAAAGGGAGACGGAAAGCAGGACGCTGCAGTAGCAGGTCTTGGCGCCGAATCCTTTTCCAAGAACGATAAATCCAAGTACCAGAAGGACGATATTGCATACAAAGTTGAAATCACTGGCTGTCATGATTCCTGTTTTTGCAACGAGCACTGCAAGACCGGTCAGTCCTCCGAAAGCGAAGTTATTTGCGAATTTAAAAAAATAGATTCCCACGGCCATGACGATGGTTGCAGCAGTCATCATCAAAAATTCTTTTACCCGTGATTTCGGCTTCAGCTGAGAAGTAGGCTTGGGAATCGAATGTTTCATATGTGTCTTTTCGTACGTGTTCATTTTTCTTCCTCATCTCTTTTATTTTTCAATGACATTTTTTACCCTCAAAATTGTAACGCCGACAGGTAAAAAAGTCAACGGATGTGGAAATACTATGTGAAAAAAGGAGGAAAAAAATGATGTATCGATATTTACCGATCAAAGATATATATGCAAGAGAAATTTTGGATTCCAGAGGAAATCCGACCATTGAAACGGAGGTACTCACGGAGGATGGAACAGTAGGATGCGCTTCTGTTCCGTCGGGCGCCTCCACCGGGAGGTATGAAGCAAAGGAACTGAGAGATAAAGAAAAACAGGACCGTTACTGCGGACGTGGTGTGGAGCTGGCAGTCAATCACGTCAACGATCAGATAGCACGAGAAGTGATCGGGATGAATGTGTATGATCAGCTTGAGATCGACCGTCTGTTAGTCCGAATTGACGGGACGGAAGACAAGAGCAATCTCGGTGCAAATGCCATCCTGGGAGTATCCATGGCGGCGGCAAAGGCGGCAGCTAAAAGTCTGGATATCCCACTTTACCGGTACCTGGGAGGAGTCCACACAAAAAGAATGCCGGTACCGATGATGAACGTCTTAAATGGAGGGCGCCATGCAGACAATATCATCGATTTTCAGGAGTTTATGCTTATGCCGGTAGGGGCGTGCTGCTTTAAGGAAGGACTCCGGATGTGTACGGAAGTGTACCACATGCTCAAAGCACTTTTAAAAGGGAGAGGATACCACACCGGGGTAGGAGATGAAGGCGGGTTTGCGCCGGATCTCCCGGATACGGACAGCGTATGCAAGATCCTTCTGGAAGCCATTGAGACGGCAGGGTATATCCCAGGGAAGGAGATAGCGCTTGCATTAGATGCAGCTGCTTCTGAAATTTATGACCGGGATTACGGGAAATATGTCTTTGTAGGAGAGAGCAGGGGACGTGAAAAGAAAGTGACACGGTCCACGGAAGAACTCATCGACTATTACGCAGAACTCATAGAGAAATATCCGATCGTTTCCATCGAAGATGGACTGGAAGAGTCGGATTTTTCCGGATGGGAATTGATGACAGCCAGACTCGGCCTTCAGACACAGCTTGTAGGGGATGACCTGTTTGTGACAAATTCCAAAAGACTTGCGAAAGGAATCGACTGCAATGCAGCCAACGCGGTCCTTGTAAAGGTTAACCAGATAGGGACGCTGAGCGAGGCGTTTGATACAATCTGTCTTGCAGAAGAAAACGGATATCGTTCCATCATATCCCACCGTTCTGGAGAAACAGCTGACACGACGATTGCGGATATAGCGGTGGCATTTGGGACAGGACAGATCAAGACCGGTGCTCCGTGCCGTTCAGAACGGGTGGAGAAGTACAACCGGCTTATGAAGATCGAAGAAGAGATCGGGATGGAGGCCGAATACAAAAATCCGTTTATGGATGGGAAATAAGCGGCAGAAATATGAAAACATGGAAGAAACTGCTTGCGGAACTACTGGCTTTGTGATAGACTATATATGGTTTATCCGCAGGAGGTGTGAAAGAGTGGAAATTTTAAAAATTGTGATCACAATCTTATTTGTAATAGACTGTATTGCGTTGTCAGCAATTGTTCTGATGCAGGAAGGAAAATCTGCCGGACTTGGATCCATCGCAGGTATGGCAGATACGTACTGGGGACAGAATAAAGGACGTTCCATGGAAGGGACGCTTGTAAAAGTGACAAAGGTACTTGCTGCATTGTTTATTATTTTTGCTGCAGTATTAAACTTAAAAGTATTTGCTTAGGAACTGGATGCAGAACACTCTATTTCGGAAACAAGATAGAGTGTTCTTTTTTATTTTCGTTGTGAAAGGAAAATAGATAGAATGTATGAGAAAAGAAAAAAACTGATCTATCAGTTTATCTGTGATGATTTCTACGTTCCCATGAAACTGAAAGAACTGGCAGTGATGTTCCAGGTGCAAAAGGAAGAGCGCCAGATACTCAAAGAGATTCTGGATGAATTGGAATCCGAAGGGAAGATCCACAGAACACAGACAGGGAAATATGTAAAGGGACAGGCTGGAAAGCTTGTCGGCATCTATCAGGCCCACGCGAGAGGGTTCGGGTTTGTGACGGTAGAAGGATTTGACGAGGATATTTTCATTTCCGAGGAAGATGCGGGGCAGGCGCTCCAGGGCGACGAAGTAGAGATCATCCTTACAAAAAGCGGGAAAAACCGGCAGGAAGGGAAGCGCCAGGAAGGGAAAGTGGTAAAGATCATAAACCGCGGGACATCCCAGCTTGTAGGATATTTTCAGAAAAATAAAAATTTTGGGTTCGTAGTGCCGGATAACCAGAAATTTTTGCAGGATATTTTTGTTCCGGAAGAGAGATCGAAGGGAGCGGTTACAGGGCATAAAGTAGTCGTAAAGATTACTTCCTATGGCGGGGAAGGCAAGAATCCGGAAGGGGAAGTTGTTCAGATCCTAGGACACGTCAATGACCCGGGGACAGATATTCTGAGTATCGCCATGTCTTATGAGCTCCCGATGGAGTTTCCTGAAAAGCTTTTGAATCAGGCGGAGCGGGTGGCAAAGCCGGTAAGCGGTGCGGATTGTGCCGGCAGAAAAGACCTGAGGCATGTAAAGATGGTTACTATCGACGGGGAGGATGCGAAAGATCTGGATGATGCCGTCTCCCTGGAGAAAAAGGAAGGATTTTATTTCCTTGGCGTACACATTGCAGATGTGACCAACTACGTGCAGGAAAACAGCGCTCTTGACCGGGAAGCAAAGAAACGGGGGACAAGTGTGTATCTGGCGGATCGTGTGATTCCGATGCTTCCGCATATTTTGTCAAACGGCATCTGCTCCTTGAATGCAGGAGAAGACAGGCTGGCATTGAGCTGTCTGATGAAGATTGACGACAAAGGTGTGATCGTGGATCATGAGATTGCGGAGACGGTTATTCATGTAGATCGGAGGATGACATACACGGCGGTAAAAAAGATTCTGGAAGACGAAGACGAGGAGACATGCCGTGAGTATGAGGAGTTCGTCCCGATGTTTCAGGAAATGGAAAAACTTTCCCGGATTTTGAGGAATAGAAGGCACAAAAGAGGTGCGGTGGATTTTGATTTTCCGGAGACGAAAGTTATCCTTGACGATGAAGGACGGCCGGTGGAACTGAAAGCCTACGAGAGAAATACTGCTACGAAGCTTATAGAAGATTTTATGTTGGCTGCAAACGAGACGGTGGCGGAGGATTTCTTCTGGAGGGAAATTCCGTTTGTGTACCGTACGCACGACACACCGGATGAGGAAAAGATACGAAAGCTCTCTGTCTTTATCAATAATTTTGGCTACACCATGCACATTGGAACCAAAGAAGTACACCCAAAAGAGATTCAGAAATTGCTGGAAAAGGCAGAGGGAACGCCCGAAGAGCCGATGATCGCAAGACTTGCGCTCCGCTCTATGAAACAGGCAAAGTATACACCGGAAAATACGGGACATTTTGGACTTGCAACATCATACTATACGCACTTTACATCCCCGATCCGCCGCTATCCGGATCTTCAGATCCACAGGATCATCAAGGATACACTCCGCGGCAGGATGAATGAGAAGAAGATTGAACACTACGATGCGATCCTGCCTGAAGTAACAAAACATTCCAGCGAGATGGAGCGAAGGGCGGATGAGGCTGAACGGGAGACGGTAAAACTGAAAAAAGTGCAGTTTATGAAAAACCATATCGGAGAGGTGTACGAAGGAACCATTTCCGGGATCACAAAATGGGGCATGTATGTGGAGCTTCCTAATACGATCGAAGGACTCGTTCATGTGGCCAATATGACGGATGATCATTATGAATATGTGGAAGAACAGTACGAGATGAGAGGAGACCATACCGGAAGGACATACCGCCTTGGAGATAAAATTTTTATCCGCGTCATTGCGACAGATGAACTGCAGCGAACGATTGATTTTGAGATAGCGAAGGAGTGGGAGACGGATTATGACAAAGACGAATGTGAAGCTTATTGCGAACAATAAGAAAGCGTATCACGACTATTTTATATTGGAGACATACGAAGCGGGAATTTCGCTTGCCGGCACGGAAGTAAAATCCATGCGGATGGGAAAATGCAGCATCAAAGAATCCTTCATCCGCATTGAGAACGGCGAGGTATTTGTCTATGGAATGCATATCAGTCCGTACGAAAAAGGAAATATTTTCAACAAAGACCCGCTTCGGGTCAGAAAACTTCTTCTGCACAAGCAGGAGATCCACAAACTTCTCGGAAAGATGAAGGAGAAAGGCATGACTCTTGTGCCCCTTCGGGTGTATCTGAAAGGAAGTCTTGTCAAAGTGGAGATCGGGCTTGCCAAAGGAAAGAAACTTTATGACAAGAGGGCAGATATCGCAAAGAAAGATCAGACGCGTGAAGCGCAAAGAGATTTCAAAATCAGAAATTTTGGCTAGAATCATTTTGGAAAGGAAGGTATAATAATGGTACCGGTTACAAAAAAAGATCTGAGGACATTGGTTTCTCAGACCACGATCGAGACATACGAGGAAATGACGCCGCAGCTTGTGCAGCTCATTGATATGACAAGAAAAGATGAGCGTTTAAGCGATGCGCAAAAATGGGATGAAATCTCTCTTCATATGCTGGGTTATGTAAAATCCTGCACAAATGAGATCATCATCGAAGTTCTGGCGGAAATCCTCGGGTTGGACGACGAAGAATAATATACAGACAGTAGGAGGCCATGTAAATGATACACAAAGAGATTCCCGTTACAATAAATGGAAAAGAGACAGATGCCAGATTATATACGTATTTCTGGAGTAATTCAGAAGAATTGTATGACGGGAGGAAGAGGCCTTGCGTATTGATCTGCCCAGGTGGAGCGTATCGGATGACGTCGGACCGGGAGGCAGAAGGAGTAGCGGTCAAATTCATGGATATGGGGTGCCATGCGGCAGTCCTCCGCTACACGACCGCTCCTTCGGAAGTATTCCCAGACGCATTTCTGGAAGTGGCTGCCTGCGTGAAAATGCTGAGAGAAAATGCAGAAAAATGGTATATTGACACGGAGAAGATACTTATTCAGGGATCTTCGGCCGGAGGACATCTGGCAGCTATGTACGGTACATACTGGAACAATGAAAAATTGGCGGAGATTCTTGATACTACAGTGGAAGAACTTCGTCCAAACGGACAAATCCTGAGTTATCCGGTCATCACGACAGGAAAGTTCCGGCACAAAGATACATTTCGGAATCTCCTGGGAGATCTGTGGGATGAATTCAAGGGAACCTGTTCCCTTGAATGGAATGTCTCAGAGAATACACCGAATACGTTTATATGGCATACTTTTACTGACGCCACTGTGCCGGTAGAAAATTCACTCATGTATGTCCAGGCGCTGGTAAAGGCGGATATACCGGTGGAATTCCATCTTTTCCCAGAAGGAGAACATGGTCTTGGGACGGCTACACAGCTTAGTCTTGGAGCGGACGGAAGAGGCGTGCAGAGACAGTGTGCAAGGTGGATGCCGCTCGTAAAAGCCTGGATTGATACCTTGTGATATGTGGAAAAGATTCCCCTTGACAGAAAAACTTTTCTGCGCATATAATATAATGTGTCTGCAGAACCAGGGCTTGTACTGGTTTCGACGGGGGTTTTGAAGTTGGAGAAGCCATCCGCGGGACGGGACCGCGCAGTAAACCGTAATCTAAAAATAAACGCAGACAATAATAAATTAGCGTACGCTGCCTAATTTCGGCAGCAGTCGGCCTTAGGCTTCCCGCAGCTTAAGCAACCGGCTTCGACTTTTGCGGGGCACTTCACTCCCAAAGCTTTGAGGGAATGGAAGATTTTATGAAGCTACCAAAGAAATCAGCCTGTCATTAGGCGGGTTTTCGAGGGAAACTTAAAATAATGACTGTGATGGGAGATGCTTCGATGGAGAGGCTTTCGGACGCGGGTTCGATTCCCGCCAGGTCCATCTGAAAAGCGCCGTGTTTACGGTGCTTTTTCTATTTTTTGTTGTATATCTTCATCTAGAACTGCAGGGAAGGACCGTAACAGGTCCTTTTTTTTTGCATAAAATGAAGAGAAAGGGCAGATCCGAAAGAATACTCTTTTCGGAAACCGAAAAAAGAAAGGACAGATATTATGGAACAGATTACAAATTATATCAAGCCGGAATTGATCGTGGTGGCCGTCGTGCTGTATATGATCGGGGCAGCGATCAAACGGACAAAGGCTGTAAAAGACAAATACATTCCGCTGATCCTGGGGGCGGCTGGGATCGCGTTTTGCGCAGTCTGGGTACTGGCAAACTGTCCGTTTGGATCAGGAAGAGAAATTGCGATGGCGGTATTTACGGCGGTCGTTCAGGGAATCCTTGTGGCAGGAGCAAGCACCTATGTGAATCAGGTCGTCAAACAGCTTCACAAGGAGGAATAAGCTATGACAGTCTACAACGTACATGCAGGACATTGTCCTCAGGGGAAAGGGGCTTATGGTGCCGTAGGGATTCTGAAAGAATCGGTGGAAAATCGTCTCGTCAAAGATGAAGTCATCCGTCTTCTCCGCGTGGAAGGGCACACGGTTTATGATTGTACCTGTGAGGAGAATACAACACAGGATGGATGTCTTCGGAAAATTGTCACAAAATGTAATCAGCACAATGTGGCGCTTGATGTATCGATCCACCTAAACAGCGGCCGAAACGACTACAAAGGAGATAACAGCACCGGCGGAACAGAAGTTTGGAATTATGATACGAGGACGAAGGTAATTTCCGACCGTATCTGTTCAAACATTGCAAAAGAGCTTGGTATCCGGAACAGGGGCACGAAGTACAACAAAAATCTGTATGTGCTGAACAGTACAAATTCCCCGGCACTTCTTGTGGAGTGCTGCTTTGTGGATGATAAAGACGATGCTGATCATTGGAATGCGAAGAAATGTGCCAAGGCGATCGCAGAAGGAATCCTGAATAAAACCATATCTTCCGGTTTTTCGAAGCCGGAAAACCCTCCAAAACCAGTCAATCCGGATGGCGAAGTAAAAGACAATGCCGGAATGTTCCAAGAGAAAAAGGACCGTACAGGAGAAGTGTCTTACCAGGGGCATCTCCGGCAGATCGGATGGGCAAACTGGCAGTGCGACGGAAGGATGATCGGAAGCATAGGCCAGAACAGAAGGATCGAAGCCCTTCGGATCAAGCCGGTAAATCATATGGATGTCACAGT
Source organism: Sellimonas caecigallum (assembly GCF_019754295.1). Classification (GTDB taxonomy): domain Bacteria; phylum Bacillota; class Clostridia; order Lachnospirales; family Lachnospiraceae; genus Sellimonas; species Sellimonas caecigallum. Next base: position 29,068 of record NZ_VIRV01000012.1, read on the forward strand.
TCATATCCGGAACATTGGAGATAAAGTGTATAAGAATATCACAAAAGATACAGTCATAGGTACAACAAAACAGAGCCTCCGTCTCGAAGCGATGAAGATCGAATCGGGCGATACTGTGTATCTCTACCGTGTACATCAGAAAGATATTGGATGGTCCAGGTGGTGCGTAAATGGACAGTGGGCAGGCGTCAAAGGCAAGAGCAAACAGATCGAGGCCGTAGAGATCAAAGCGGCTAATATCGCTTATCTCGCACATGTGCAGGGAGCCGGCGATACAGGCTGGATGGCAGACGGCATGACAGCCGGCACCATCGGGCAGCAGAAACGAATGGAAGCGCTCCGGATCAAATCCCAACATTGCGGCAAAGTATATGCGCAGGCTCACATCCAAGGGATCGGCTGGAAAGATTTTGGGGAAATAGACCAGAATACGGTTATCGGAACTGTTGGGGAAGACAAACGACTGGAATGTCTGAGATTAAAAGGCAATTTCGAGTGGAGGGCGCATATTCAGGGAACCGGGTGGACGGCCTGGACAAAAGCGGACGGAGTGGTCACACTCGGTACGGTTGGGCAGAGTCTTCGTCTTGAAGCAATCGAAATGAGAAAAGGATAAGAAATATCATCCAGGGCAAGATCCGGAGAATATCACTGTATCTTCATATTGTGTTTCGTGTGGTATAGTGTTATCTTTAGAACGGAAGATGAAAGAATATATATAGAAAGATATGGAAAAGTACAAATGAAAAAGACAAGAAGAACAAAAGGTGCCAGGGCATTGGCTTGTGTCCTCATCCTGTCACTTGCAGTATCTGTTCTTTCTGGATGCGGAGGAAGCAATGTATATGCAAAGGAGACAAAGATTATCGATCTGCGTACAGACGGTGTGGAAAATCCTGTGGGGATCGACAATGCTGCACCTCGATTTAGCTGGAAGATGAAGTCTGGAAAAATCGGAATCCGCCAGATAGCCTACCAGATTGTTGTGAAAGAGGAAGATGGAAATACGGTATGGGATTCCGGAAGAGTAAAAAATGCGGAATCTGCAGATATCCGCTATGGCGGCGAAAAGTTAGAACCGAAAACACGATATAAATGGACAGTAAAGGTAGAAGATGAAGAAGAAAATATCTATACGTCAAAACCTGCGTATTTTGAGACCGCTTTGATGGATGAGACACTTGCTTCATGGGATAATGCCAATTGGATCGGGCCAGATGAAACTGCATTTGATGCGGCTTCTTCTGTATATTTCCATATCCGGACAGAAGTGCAGATGGATAAAAATTCTGGAAAAGCATCGCTGATCTTCGGGGCAAATGATGAACGGCTGAAGGATCCATACAGGAATGCAGAGCATATGGCAGGAGAACACTATTTTCGGGTCGAGCTGGACGTGTCTCAAATGAAGAATGGGAAAGGCGCTGCCCTTCGCATCTATCGTGTTGGGTACCAGAAAACAGACCGTAAAGACACACCGCTTTTTTCGGTCTCAGCAGCGTCTGTGAAAGCTGCAAATCTGGATCGGATTTTTACTCAGAAAAACAGATTTTCTGCCCATCAGCTGGATCTGCAGGTAAGCCAGGGGAAGATGCAGATCTGGATTGACGGACAGGCAGTCATACTCAGTGATCAGGGCAACAAAATGATCCTGGATCTGACAAGCTCTTATGGAATTTACCCGTATCTGAACTCGGTTGGTTTTTACGCTGATCCCGGTGGGAAGGCTGTTTACAAGAATTATCAGATCTGTAATACGGGGTATGGAACGGGCGTCCTTTTTGACGAAAATACGGGTGCCGGGATACGCATATTCGACGGTAATGAAGGAGTGTCAGTAGAAGGGAACGTGATTACGGTAGATGGAGGAAAAAATGGAATCCTCTGTTGTGCGGATCCAAGCTTTGGTGCGTCTCCGATGCTGCGAAAAGAGTTCCATGTCAAGGAAAATATAGAGAAAGCAAGACTGTACATCAGCGCCCGCGGAATCTATGAGGCAAAGATCAATGGAAAGCGGACGGACGACTCCTGGTATCAGCCAGGAAATGCGGAATATCGCGAAGAGATGCCATATCAGACATATGATATCACAGAGCTCGTGAAAGAAGGAGACAATGCAATTGGAGTCTGCCTTGGAAGAGGATGGTGGAGCGGATATCTTTCTCCGAAAGAAGAAAATCATGACTACTACGGAGAGGTCAACGCGCTGCTTGCAAAGATCGAGATTCAATACGCTGACGGGACAAAAGATACGATCGTGAGCGATCCGTCCTGGCAGTATTACGGAGACGGGCCTCTCAGATCAGATTCCTTTTACCATGGTGTCCGGTACGATGCGGGAAAAGAGAAGCAGGTTCTGGGATTTTCGAAAGCAGAGTACGAAAACGCCGAACTCAGATCCGCCAAAGTGATCGATGTGAGAAAAGAATTTTCAGATTACAAGATGAAGGCAAGATGTGCAGGTGCTGTACATAAAGTCGGGCAGAAAAAGGTAAAGAAAGCGCTTGGCGAATCACGGGAAGGTTCCAGATCTTATATATACGATATGGGAGAAAATATAGCCGGTGTGCCGAGCATAACGATCCCAAAAGAATATGCCGATGAGGGAAGCGTGATCACGGTCAGATATGCGGAGATGCTCTATCCGGACACGGAAGAATACAAAGAGAGAGATTTGGATGGACTTTTGATGACGGAAAATTACCGTACGGCGCTCTCGACTGATATTTACACTATGTCTGATGAAGAACTTGTCATCGAGCCGCATTTTACTTTGCACGGCGGTAGATATATTGAGATTACCGGACTGAAAAAAGAACTTCCAAAGGATTATATCCGGATGCTCGTCCTGTCGTCAGGGGAACTGACGGCTCGATATGAAAGTTCAGATCAGCTTGTAAACCTCCTGTTTCAGAATATACAGAATTCCCAGACAAGCAATTTCATCTCTTACCCGACAGACTGTCCCCAGAGGGATGAACGGCTTGGATGGCTTGGGGATGCACAGATTTATGCAAAAGCGGCATCCTATCAGGGGGATGTGTATGAATTTTACAGGCGCTGGCTTGACACTGTCCGCGCAGAACAGGCTGAGAACGGAGAACTTCCAGCTTATGCGCCTTCCTATGACAAGATAGAAAACGGAACGGTACGGCTGGGAAGTGATGCAGAATGGGATGGTATCGTCTGGAAAAGCGCCATCGCAGTGATCCCATATACTTTATATCTGCAAACCGGGAGAAAGGAGATTGTGGAGGAAAATATCGAGGCGGTGTACAGGTATATCAAGTACCTGGACAGTGTAGATTTCCGGTATGCGAATGCTAATAAAGTGATCCAGACGGAGAAAGCACTTCCAGGGAAAACAGGATTTCTTGCAGACTGGCTTGGCAGAGTGGAGACAGACGAGACACTGATCAATCATGCATACTATGTGTACATGCTGAAGATCGCATCGGAAATGGCTGGAATTGCAGGTCAAAAGGAGATGGAATCAGAGCTTTGCTCCATGCATGAGCTGGCAAAGAACGCATGGAATACAATTTATATCGATGAAAAAAATGGAATGACGAGAGGAGCAGATGGCAAAATCCAGAATACCCAGGCGTCTTATGCAGTTCCGCTGAGTCTGAATGTCATCTCTGAAAAGACCGCGCAAAAAGCAGCGGAAAATCTGGATAGACTCATCAAAGAACCGCAGCCGGGGAAGGATGGGGAAGGCGGAGAAATTCTTCCGTATACATTGACGACCGGATTTGCAGGGACATCGAATCTTGTGAAAGCACTGAGCAAATATGGATATGCAGATACGACAAACAGGCTTCTGCAGTCAAAAGACTATGCGTCGTGGCTGTATCCTGTTGTTCTTGGAGCAACAAGTATCTGGGAGCGTTTTGATTCTTATACGGAAGAAACCGGGTTCGGGAACAATCACATGAATTCTTTTAACCATTATGCTTTGGGGGCGGTTTTTGAATGGATGATGGAATACCAACTTGGAATATGCGCGGATAAGAAAAATCCGGGTTATAAAAAATTTATCCTGCAGCCGTCTGCCGGAGGAACGTTTACATCCGCAAAGGGAAGCTTCCAGTCGCCATACGGAGAGATTGTGAGCGGCTGGACGGCGGAAGATGGAAAAATTCATACATATGAGGCGGTCATTCCGCCAAATACAAGTGCAGTGTTATATCTGCCTGTCGAAAAAGCAGTGGATGCAGACTCGATCAAGGGAGCTATTTTTCAGGAAATGGCAGAATGGAATGGACAGAAATGTGCAAAAATCTTTCTTGAAGCAGGATCCTATCAATTTAAGATCAATGGGAACCGGATAAAAACAGAATATTTGAAAACATCTTAGAGGAAAAGGAGAGGTAAGGAAGCCTCTCTTTCTTTTTTGCCTGCTGCGTATGAGAGAGAAGAAAATATTTCGGCAAGATGGTTTTAAGGATGAGACGTGACGGAATATGACTGATTGTGAATATATAACAAAAAATAATATGATATTTTGTGAATATGTATGATTGAATATGAACGAAAATGATTGTATAATAGATTCAGAAAGTGAGGAAGAGAACATGATCTATACTGTTACTTTTAACCCATCGCTGGATTATATCATAACTGTGGATGATTTCCGCATGGGAAAGACGAATCGGACGACAACTGAACAGATGATGCCGGGAGGTAAGGGAATCAATGTATCCACAGTACTGCAAAATCTGGGAGTGGAAAATACAGCGCTTGGATTTCTGGCCGGTTTTGTAGGTGAAGAGATTGGAAGACAGGCAGAAAAACTTGGCATCCGTCATGACTTTATCCGAATTTCGGGAGGCTGTTCCCGGATCAATATAAAAATGAAGGATTTTGACGGAACTGAGATAAACGGACAAGGTCCGGTTATTTCGAGGAAAGATGTGGGTCAGCTTATGGAAAAGCTGGATCAGCTGAAAGACGGAGATATACTTGTTCTTGCGGGAAGCATCCCAGGAAGCATGCCGCCTTCCATCTACCGGGATATTCTCCGGAGACTGTCCGGGAAGGGGATACGGTTTGTTGTGGATGCGACAAAGGAACTTCTGATGAATGTGCTGGAATACGCTCCGTTTCTGATCAAGCCGAACAATCATGAGTTGGGAGAAATTTTCGGCGTGGAACTTTCCACACGGGAATCTGTTGTCCCATATGCAGAAAAAATGAAAGAAAAAGGTGCACAGAACGTGCTCGTGTCCATGGCAGGGGAAGGCGCGGTGCTCCTGGATGAAAACGGGACAGTCCATATGCTGCCGGCTCCACAAGGGACGCTTGTCAATGCAGTGGGAGCGGGGGACTCTATGGTTGCAGGATTTCTTGCAGGATGGGACAGAAAGCACGACTACGATTACGCATTCAAAATGGGGATTTCGGCAGGCAGCGCCAGTGCATTTTCAGAGTTTCTGGCGACAGAAGAAGAAATCCAAAAAGTTTATGAGATGTTATAAAATCATTTTTGAAAAGGGAGGAGAAATTAAGATGAGAATCACAGAATTGCTGGACAGACGCAGTATCTGCCTTGACGGCGCGCCGACGTCCAAGGGGGAAGCCCTTGATCAGGTAGTGGATCTTATGGCAAAAAGCGGTAAGATAAGAGATGTGGAAGTATACAGAAAAGAAGTGTATCACAGGGAAGAAGAAAGCACCACCGGAATCGGAGCCGGGATTGCTATTCCACATGGGAAATGCGATGCGGTAGAAAAACCGGGGCTTGCAGCCATGGTAGTAAAAAAGGGAGTGGAATTTGACTCCCTGGATGGACAGCCGGTTCATCTGATCTTTCTGATCGCAGCGCCTAACACGGAAGATAACATCCATCTGGATGTATTAAGTAAACTTTCCATGCTCCTGATGGATGAAACGTTTATTGAAAAGCTGAAAGGGGCATCCACACCGGATGAATTTCTGGAGATTATCGATGCGGCCGACAATGAGAAGCCAGATCTGGATGATCAGCTTGCGGCTCAGTCGAGCCAGACACTTACGGACGCTGCATGCCGCATTCTTGCTGTCACATCCTGCCCGACTGGGATCGCCCATACATATATGGCAGCAGAAGGGCTGGAAAAAGCGGCAAAAGCGAAAAACTGTTTTATCAAAGTAGAGACAAGAGGTTCCGGCGGGGCGAAAAATGTTTTGACAGAGCAAGAGATACAGGAGGCAGACTGCATCATCATTGCCGCAGACGCCCAGGTGCCGATGGAGCGCTTCCACGGGAAAAAACTCATTGAATGTCAGGTGTCAGACGGAATCAGCAAAGCAGATCAGCTCATTGAAAGAGCGATAAAAGGAGATGCCCCGGTTTACCAGAATGGAAATCCGACGGCGGTATCCCGGAAGAATGCTTCCTCAGGTGGAGCGCACAAAATCTATACACAGCTTATGAATGGAGTGTCACACATGCTTCCGTTTGTCGTAGGAGGCGGTATCCTGATCGCCCTTGCCTTTCTTATTGACGGGCTGAGTGTAGATGTCAACACTCTTTCCGACGAGGCGCGTTCTGCTTTCGGGACAATTACCCCGGCGGCAGCGACACTCAAAGGGATCGGAGACCTGGCATTTAGTTTCATGCTCCCGATTTTGGCTGGTTTTATCGCTATGAGCATTGGAGACAGACCGGCGCTTGCGGTCGGATTTGTGGGCGGTGTGATTGCTTCCCAAGGAAAATCCGGTTTCCTTGGGGCACTCCTGGCCGGATTTATCGCAGGTTATCTGATTCTTCTGCTCAGAAAGATATTTGAAAAGCTTCCGCAGGCGATAGAAAAGATCGCTCCGGTACTTCTGTACCCTCTGTTTGGCATTCTGCTTATGGGCCTGATTATGAACTTTATTGTGGAACCTCCGATCGGAGCATTGAATACAGGGTTGAATACGGCGCTAACAAACATGAGCGGCAGCAGCAAAATCCTGCTTGGCCTTCTCGTAGCAGGTATGATGTCTATTGATATGGGAGGCCCGTTCAATAAAGCGGCATATGTATTCGGGACGGCATCGATCGCCGCCGGAAACTATGATATCATGGCTGCTGTCATGATCGGGGGAATGGTACCGCCATGTGCCATCGCGCTTGCAACTCTGCTCTTCAAAAACAAATTTACGAAAGAAGAAAGAGAGTCCGGCCCGGTCAATTTTATTATGGGTCTTGCATTTATCACGGAAGGAGCTATCCCGTTTGCGGCATCCGACCCGCTGCATGTTCTTCCGTCCTGTGTGATCGGAGCGGCGGTATCGGGAGCTTTGTCCATGGCATTTGGCTGTACATTGATGGCTCCGCACGGCGGTATCTTTGTGTTCCCGGTTGTGGGAAATGCGCTGATGTATTTGATCTCACTTGTGATCGGAACCATAGTCGGAGCAGTACTCCTTGGAATTCTGAAGAAGAGAGTGACGGAATAGACGGTTGCCGGAACGCGCTTTTGGATGTAGAATAGTGTCAGATCATTATGAAAGGAAGGAATCCGTATTCCGAAAGATAAAAAAGATGCTGACAGAAAAAAGACAAGAAGAAATCATGCGGATGCTGAAAGAAAAGGGAAGCGTGACAGTACAGGAACTCAAAGAACGATTCGGGGCATCTGAGTCTACGATACGCAGAGATCTGAATGCTCTGCACAAAGCTGGTAAACTGGTCAAAGTCTTCGGTGGGGCAGTGCAGTCTGAGGAGAAGATGAATGTGAAAGAAGAGCAGGTTTCCCTAAGGGAAGAGCTAAACCGGGACGAAAAGATACGAATCGCTAAAATGGCGGCAAAGCTCATCGAGCCGGATGATTTTGTCTACCTGGATGCGGGGACGACGACCGGATATATGATCCCGTTTCTTTCAGTACAGTCGGCCGAATTTGTGACTAATGCGGTATCCCATGCGCTGAAACTTGCCGAAAAAGGGTTCCGTGTGACGCTGATCGGAGGAGAGCTGAAAGCGGCCACGGAGGCTATAGTTGGAAATGAGGCGTATGTAAATCTGCAGAAATACAATTTCACAAAAGGATTCTGGGGGACAAACGGAGTGAGTCTCCATTCCGGTTTTACAACCCCGGATATCAATGAAGCAATGATCAAAAAATGTGCTATGACACACACCCAGACCCGGTATATTCTTTGTGACAGCTCTAAGTTTCACAAAGTATCTCCGGTAAGCTTTGGGGAGTTTGGTTCCGCTCAGATCATCACAGACAAACTGCCGGACGAATCCTACCGGCAATATGAAAATATAAGGATAGCCTCGGAAGAGGAGTAAAAGAAGCATACAAAAACAGACAGTCGATCAGAGAAAGATCGACTGTTTTTTTCTGCCTGCTCTTGACAAATAACTGCCTTGTATTATAATGTAGTTAAAGGAACCTTACATTACAAGGTAGATGAAGGGAGAAGAAAATGAGTATGATTTTGGAAGCTAAAGAGATTATCAGAAATTACTCTAAGAATGGGGAAGGAGCCTATCTGGATGACGGGGATATAAAGGTATTAAAAGGGATTGATCTTTCTGTGGAGGAGGGAGAGTTTCTTGGAATCATGGGGAAGTCCGGAGGCGGGAAGACGACGCTTCTGAGAGTGTTGGGGCTTTTGGACCGCCCGACGTCGGGGCAGATCTTATTTGAAGATTTTGATACGAAGGAACTGTGGAAAGACGAGCTTTCTGATATACGCAGAAGGGATATCGGATTTGTGTTTCAGGATTTCTTTTTGATGGAGAGCATGACAGTAAGGGAAAATATTATCCTTCCAATGATACTGGATAAGGCAAAATCAGAAGATATGCATCGGAAAGCAGAGAAGCTGGCAGAGCAGTTTCAGATCACGCATCTTTTAGAGAAGAGGCCGACAGAACTTTCCGGAGGAGAGAAACAGAGAACTGCTATCTGCCGGGCACTTATCAACGATCCGAAGTTGATCCTTGCGGATGAGCCTACCGGAAATCTGGATTCTCAGTCTGGAAAAATTGTTCTGGAAGCACTGAAAGAGATCCATTCATGGGGAAAGACGATCATCATGGTTACCCATGATCCTCAGCTTGCCAGCAACTGCGAGAAAGTGCTCCTTCTGAAAGATGGTGTGATCCTGAAAACGTTGAAAAGAAAAGACGACAGCAAAGAAGAAGGAGATCGATTTTACAGGACAATCTTAGGAGAGATGGAGCAGCTTTAAAAATAGGAAAAGGAGAGAGGCAGGTAGAAAAAGTTGGATAAGGCACAGCTCATGAAAGGGATTCTGGAAGGATGCATTCTGAAGATCATCGATCAGACAGAGACATATGGGTATGAGATTGTGACACGCCTCTGGGATTACGGTTTTACAGATGCGAAGGAAGGGACTCTTTATCCGCTTTTGCTGCGGTTGGAAAAAAAGGGTCTTATAAAGGGAACATTTAAAGAAAGTCCACTGGGGCCTAAGAGAAAATATTATTCTTTGACAAAAGAAGGAAAAGATTACGTGCAGTATTTCTATGAGGCCTGGAAAGAAGTGGAACAGTCGGTAAAAAACATTTTTGGGGAGGAGGGTAAATGATGAGTTTTTTTCAAATGACTATACAAGAATCCGAAAAAAAAGAGCTGATCGGAATTGCAAAGGAAGCGGAGCTGAAAGGAATATCGCTGGAGGAGCAGATTGGCATGCAGGGGAAAGAGTTCTGTGACAACTTGCTGCAAGAAGGGGAAGTAAAAAGAAGCTGGACAGAATATGTGGTAGAAGGTATGTTTTGGTTCCTTATCTTTTCACTTGCAGTTCAGATTACAGAGATGCTCGCATTATCTACACCGGGGGCCATGGCGCAGCTGGAGCTGGACAAGGGAATTGCGATGGTCGTCTGCGCAGTGTCGGCAACTGTGATGGAATACAGAACGGTTGCAGAGTACAGTGGAAGACTGGCATTTGATAACAAACAGAAAGAGCGTAGACTATGGAAATATGCGGCTTGTTTTTTGGGGCTGCTTCTATTGTTTGTTCTCCTGGGCCTAGACATGGATATGACATTGGGAATCAGTAATCTGGCTGTCGCAAGTATCCTTGTGATCCTGGTCTTCTTTTGGGGATTCTTACGAAAGAAATACTGGAATATACAGTCGGAAAAGTACAGCTGGAAATAAATGTTTTGGCCTGCAAAAAAAGAGGAGCCGTGAAAACGGCTCCAAAGGAAGAGAGAAAAATCTATATCGAATGCAGCGTCTTGTATATCGACGCTAAACTTATTGTTGGTCGAAGGACAATAACCATAAAGAATTAGGAACTCGATACAATCATTGTCTCCTTCTTTAGAAGTTACTTATACTATAAAACAGAAATGTGAGTATTTTGTGACATTGCCGTGAAGCTTTTATAAAAGAACTTAAGAAAATCTAAAGTGTAGCTGAATGATTCGGAAACTGTTGAGATACAATAAGAATAAACAGGATTTCCGGAGGAGTTACGTGTGAGGAACAAAAGCAAAAAGCGGCGTATTCATCTTTTTTTTCTATTGGTATTTCTGTCCGTGGCAGGGCTTATTTCCTTTTTCAGGCAAGGGCAGACAGAGACAGACACAGGAACAGATATTGCACAGTATGCATCCGGCAACATGCGGGTGCATTTTATCGATGTGGGGCAGGCAGACTGCATCCTCGTACAGGCGGACGGCAGAAATCTGCTGATCGATGCGGGGGGAAACGAGAGCGAACAGCTTGTAGTTGAGTATCTGCGGGATCAGGGAGTCATCTATCTGGATTATGTGATAGCCTCCCATGCGCATGTCGACCATATCGGAGGGATGGATGCGGTCATACGCAATTTCCCTATCGGCATGTTCTTTCTCCCGAAAGAAAAATATGACACGGAAAGTTTTCAGGACGTTTTGATAGCTGTACGGGAAAAAGAGATCACGATACACAGACCGGAATTCAAAGAAGCATATCGGCTTGGGGAAGCAAGATTTCTGTTTGTCACACCGGATTCAGAGAAGCAGTACGAGGATGTCAACGATTTGTCTCTGGGAATCCGGATCAGCAATGGAGCACACAGCTTTTTGATCTGCGGCGATATCAGTAAGAAAATGGAAAAGCAGATACTGAAGTCCAGGGTTTACATTCGGTCGGATGTCATGAAACTCAATCATCATGGAAGCAGCGATGCCAACTCGTGGAAGTTTTTAAAGCAGGTAGATCCATCCTTTGTTGTCCTCACATGTGGAAAAAGCAATGATTATGGCCATCCTCACAGGAGTGTCATGAAGCGGATCAAAAAATTGGATGCAGGAGTTTTCAGAACAGATCGACAAGGGACGATCGTCTTTGAAAGCGACGGCGAACATCTAACGAGCAGCAAAAGCCCGGATGAAGAACGTTAGAAAAGCGGGCATGTACACAAAAAGGACATATTTATCTGCTAAAATATTGGAAAACGTGTAGAAGGGATGACTGTTATGGAACAGATAAAGATATTGGTAGTGGATGATGAGAGCAGGATGCGCAAACTGGTCCGGGATTTCCTGGAGAGGGAAGGCTATGAAGTGCTGGAGGCCGGGAACGGTATGGAAGCAATGGATATCTTTTATGAAAACAAAGATTTAAGCCTTCTGATCCTGGATGTCATGATGCCAAAGATGGATGGATGGGAAGTGTGCCGCGAGATCAGAAAAGAGTCCAAAGTTCCGATCATTATGCTGACGGCAAGGGGAGAAGAAAGGGATGAATTAAATGGATTCGAACTCGGGGTAGACGAGTATATCTCAAAACCATTCAGCCCTAAGATTCTCGTTGCGAGAGTCAATGCACTTCTCAGACGGACCAGCGGTCTTTCCATGGATGAAATTTTACGTGCCGGCGGTATTGAGATTGACAAAGCCGCTCATATTGTCAAAATAGATGATCAGGTTATCGATTTAAGCTTCAAGGAATTTGAACTCCTTACATACTTTGTGGAAAATCAGGGAATCGCTCTTTCCAGAGAAAAAATTCTCAACAATGTATGGAACTATGACTATTTCGGGGATGCCAGAACAATCGATACTCACGTTAAGAAACTGAGGAGCAAACTTGGAGACAAAGGAGAATATATCCGGACCATATGGGGTATGGGATATAAATTTGAGGTGTCAAAATAATGGGAAAATTCGGGGCAAAATATTCCATCAGAAAACAGATGATGGTTATTTTTGTCGGGCTGATCCTGTTTCTTCTGATTCTTCTCGTTTCTGTAAACGGGCTTTTTTCTGAGTGGTACTATATTCAGAATAAAAAGATGGATCTGATGAATGTATATCATGAGGTTTATACCGTTCAGAAGAAGGGAATGCTGAAGGACTCGGATGAAATCGAAAAGATAAACCGAATGGCGGAGAAGAACAACCTGTCTATCCTGGCGATCCAGGTAGTGAGCGGGGAGATTGCGGTCGAGTATACGAACGTGAACGATTCCCAGAAGCTCATGGATCAGATGTACAGCTATGTATTTAACCGTGTATCCGGGTACGCAAAAGTGATGAAACAGACAGACAAATATGTGATCAGCCGGACAAGGGACGTAAGAGAAGGTGGAGAATATCTGGAAATGTGGGGCGAGTTTGCAGATTCGGGCTACATGCTCATGAGGAGCCCGCTGGAAAGTATTCGGGCCAATGTAGGAATCTCCAATGAGTTCATTCTCTACACCGGGATTTTGATGGTCCTTGTGGGAACACTGCTCGTCTGGTTTTTCTCCAGGCGGATTTCAGAGCCGATTCTGGAGCTTGCCGAACTTTCAAAAAAGATGGCAAAACTCGACTTTAATGTAAAGTACACAAGAGGCGGGGATGATGAGATCGCGGTGCTTGGAGAAAGTTTCAATACAATGGCCGATGAGCTTGAAACGACCATCTCAGAACTCAAGACAGCAAACTATGAGCTTCAGAAAGATATACGGAAGAAAGAGCAGATCGAGACGATGCGTACAGAATTCATAGGAAATGTATCACACGAGCTGAAGACTCCTATAGCTCTCATTCAGGGATATGCGGAAGGACTCAAAGACGGTATCACGGACGATCCTGAGAGTATGGACTTTTACTGTGATGTCATCATTGATGAGGCCAATAAGATGAACCGCATGGTAAAAAATCTCCTGACACTCAATCAGCTGGAACTTGGAAAGGACGAGACTCAGTTTGAGCGAATCGACATTACGAGTCTGATTTCGGGCGTCGTACAAAGTGTGGAGATACTTGCAAAGCAAAAAGAAGTGCAGATCCAGATGAATACGTCCGAGCCAGTGTATGTGTGGGCTGATGAGTTTAAGATTGAGCAGGTAGTCCGCAATTATATCAGCAATGCACTCAATCATGTGGATGAAAACTGCATTGTGGAAATTCGGATTGAAGAGGTAGAAGAGAAAGTCAGAGTAAGTGTATTCAACAGCGGAAATCCGATCCCGGAAGAGGATATTGGTCATATCTGGGACAAATTTTACAAAGTGGACAAGGCACATACAAGGGAATATGGAGGAAATGGAATTGGCCTTTCCATCGTCAAGGCGATCATGGAATCCTTCCACCAGAAATACGGCGTGAAAAACTATGAAAACGGGGTAAAATTCTGGTTTGAGTTGGATCGAAAATAGAGTGACGGAAATAGAATGAACAGAAGATATACAGAGATGCGGAATTTTATCAGAAAAGCTTTCCGTATCTCTGTCTTTTATTTTCGGAAGGTGTGTGGTAAACTTAGAAAGATAAGGAGTGGATGCATATGATAGCGTTGATAGATTACGATGCCGGGAATATGAGAAGTGTGGAGAAAGCACTTATCCATCTCGGCGAAAAACCGATCGTCACAAGAGATCGTGAGAAAATTCTTTCTGCCGACAGAATTATTCTGCCGGGGGTAGGGTCCTTTGGGGATGCCATGGAGAATCTGGAGAAATTCGGACTCCCGGCTATTTTAAAAGAAGCGGTAGACAGTGGAATCCCACTTCTTGGGATTTGCCTTGGAATGCAGGTTCTCTTTGAAGAGAGCGAGGAGAGCAAAGGGGTAAAAGGGCTTGGTTTTCTGAAAGGAAAAATTCTGCGGATTCCGGCAAAAGAAGGTCTTAAGATCCCGCATATGGGGTGGAATTCTCTGGAATATCCGAGAGAGGGAAGGTTGTTTCAGGATATTCTGGAACACTCTTATGTCTACTTTGTACATTCTTATTATTTGAAGGCTGAGGATGAGGATATTGTGACAGCAACGGCTGATTACGGTGTGAAGATCCATGCATCCGTCGAGAGAGGAAATGTGTTTGGCTGTCAGTTTCATCCGGAGAAAAGCGGAGAGATTGGCCTTCAGATATTGAAAAATTTTGTGGAAAGACAGGAGGGATTCTGATGTTTACAAAAAGGATCATCCCGTGCCTGGATGTCAATAACGGGCGTGTCGTAAAAGGAGTCAATTTCGTAGATCTGAAGGATGCCGGAGATCCGGTGGAGATCGCGAAGGTGTATGACAGGGAAGGGGCGGACGAGTTGGTGTTTCTTGATATTACAGCTTCATCGGACGCCAGGGCCACAGTCATCGATATGGTAGAGAAAGTGGCGGAGAACGTTTTCATTCCGTTCACAGTAGGAGGAGGGATCCGCACAGTAGAAGATTTCCGCACTATCCTGCGTGCCGGTGCGGATAAGATTTCCATCAATTCGTCTGCGATCAACACTCCTGATCTGATCTCGGATGCCGCATACAAATTCGGAAGTCAGTGCGTGGTGGTAGCCATTGATGCAAAAAGCCGGACGGACGGAAGCGGTTGGAACGTGTACAAAAACGGGGGACGGATCGATACCGGTCTGGATGCAGTAGAATGGGCCATGGAAGCGGAAAAGAGAGGCGCAGGAGAGATCCTTCTCACAAGTATGGATGGAGACGGGACAAAGGCAGGATATCAGCTTGACTTGACCCGTACGATTGCGGAACATGTGTCGATTCCTGTCATCGCATCCGGAGGAGCAGGACAGCTTTCACATTTTTACGATGCGCTGAGTGACAAAGGGAAGGCAGATGCAGCGTTGGCCGCATCGCTGTTTCACTATAAAGAACTGAAGATCAGAGAAGTGAAGGAATACTTAAAAAGCAGGGGGATCCCTGTCAGATTGTAGAGATAAAGGAGCGGAATACATTATATGGGCGCAATTCAGAATGACTGGCTTTTGGCCTTGCAGGGGGAATTCAGACAGCCTTATTATAAGAAGCTGTTTCAGACAGTAAACGAGGAGTACCGGACAAGGAAAATTTTTCCTCCATCGAATGATATTTTTAATGCATTTCATCTTACCCCGCTGAAAGATGTAAAAGTGGTAATCTTAGGTCAGGATCCGTATCACGGAGACGGGCAGGCGCATGGACTTTGTTTTTCCGTAAGGCCAGGGGTAGATATCCCGCCGTCCCTTGTCAACATTTACAAGGAGCTTCACGATGATCTCGGATGTACGATACCGAATCACGGCTGTCTGACCAAATGGGCCAGACAGGGGGTGCTGCTTTTGAATACCGTGCTTACGGTTCGCGCTCATCAGGCAAATTCCCACAAGGGGATCGGATGGGAGGAGTTTACTGATGCGGCGATCCGCCAGGTAGACAAACAGGACCGGCCAGTCGTGTTTATCCTGTGGGGAAGACCGGCACAGATGAAGCGGGCGATGCTGCACAATCCAAAACATCTGATCCTGGAGGCGCCGCATCCAAGCCCGCTTTCCGCATACAGGGGATTTTTCGGAAGCAGACCGTTCAGTCAGGCAAATCGTTTTCTGGAGGCCCAGGGAGTAGCGCCGATCGACTGGCAGATCGATCCGATAGAATAGTGATAAAGGGAGTATGATAATGAGCAGAAGAACAGAATGTATGGAGACAGAATGTTGTGACTGTCTGGAGCTGCATGGAGACTGCATCAAAAAGGTAGAAGAAAATATGCCAAAGGAGGAGATCCTTAACGATCTTGCGGCGCTTTTCAAGGTATTTGGGGATCCGACGAGAGTGAAGATTCTGTATGTGCTGTTTCAGTCGGAACTTTGTGTATGCGATCTTGCAGAAGTGCTGAATATGTCTCAGTCAGCAATATCCCATCAGCTGCGTGTGCTGAAGCAGATGAAGCTCGTAAAGAACAGAAGAGATGGAAAGACAGTCTTCTACTCTCTGGCAGATGATCATATCCAGACGATCATGAATCAGGGAATGGAGCATGTACTGGAGTAGAAAGAATAATAAAGGTGGTAGAAAGAATGAAGAGAAAAGTATCTCTGGCAGCAGTGCTTTTGCTGTCCGGCGCCATCCTGACCGGATGTGCTACACAGATAGAGAAGGGGACGAGCCTTCTGGAAGAGAAAAAGTACGAGGAAGCGGCAGAAGCTTTTGAGAAGGCTTCAAAGAAGAGTTCCATGGAAAAGGAAGCCTATAGGGGACTTGGCATCAGCTACTACGAACTGAAACAATTTGACAGAGCCAAAGAAGCTTTTGAGACGGCTCTGGAAAAAGGAGCTGAGGAGACTCCTGAGCTTTACGCCATGCTGGGGGCTTCCTGTATGGAGGTCGGACAGTATGAAGAGGCGGCTTCCTATTTTGAGAAGGGAAGTCAAAGTGGCGAGATGGAAGATTCGATGAAAAAGGAGATGCTCTTCAATGAGATTTCAGCTCTGGAGAAGGCCCAAAAGTATGCGGAGGCAAAAGAAAAAGCCGATGCGTACCTGAAGCTTTATCCGGATGACGAGACAGTGCAGAAAGAAGCAGAGTTTTTATCAACACAGGCGGGGAATGAATGATTGATTTTAGTAAGAAAAAAGAAAAAGTAGTTCTTGTGGCAGTGGCGCTTGAGGAGGAAGAGAAGGCAAAGAGTTCTCTCGAAGAGCTGGAAGAGCTGGTAAAGACTGCAGGCGCAGAGGTAGTAGGGACGGTTATTCAAAATCGCGATGCCATCCACCCGGGAACATATGTCGGAAGTGGAAAACTGGACGAACTGAAATGGCTTGTGTGGGAAACGGAAGCCGACGGTATCGTCTGCGACGATGAGCTGAGCCCTGCCCAAATCGGAAATCTGAAAGATGTACTGGACTGTAAGATCATGGACCGGACACTTGTGATCCTGGATATTTTTGCAGGGAGGGCGTCCACGAAAGAAGGAAAGATCCAGGTTGAGCTGGCTCAGCTAAAGTACCGGCAGTCCAGACTTACAGGGCTTGGAACAAGTCTTTCCAGACTTGGAGGCGGTATCGGGACAAGGGGCCCTGGAGAGAAAAAGCTGGAGATGGACCGCAGGCTTATAAAAAGCCGGATCGCCCAGCTTAACAGGGAGCTTCAGGATGTCAGGCGGCACCGGGAAGTGACAAGGGAGCAGAGAAGCAGAAATCATGTGCCGGTGGCGGCTATTGTCGGATACACCAACGCAGGAAAATCCACGCTCCTGAACCAACTGACAGATTCGGATGTGCTGGAGGAAGATCAGCTTTTTGCAACATTGGATCCGACCACCCGGGCTCTGAAACTTCCGGGAGGGCAGAGGATTCTTTTGACCGATACGGTAGGATTTATCAACAAGCTTCCGCACAATCTCATCGAAGCTTTTAAAAGTACACTGGAGGAGGCAAAATATGCAGATCTGATCCTCCATGTTGTAGACATGTCAAATCCGCAGATGGACGAGCAGATGTATGTGACGTACGAGACGCTGGAAAATCTTGGTGTTTTGAATAAAACTGTCATCACGGTATTCAATAAATGCGACAAGGCGGAACCGGGGACGCTTATCCGGGATTTTAAGTCTGATGCAAGAGTCACGGTCTCTGCGCGCACGGGAGAAAATATTCCTAAACTTCTGGATATGTTGGAAGAATGGAGCCGCGGCAGGAACATGGAGATCAGAAGAGTATATCCGTACAGTGAGGCAGGAAAGATCCAGATTATCCGTGCATATGGGGAAGTGCTGAAAGAGGATTACCGGGAAGAAGGAATCTATGTGGAAGGCAGTATCCCGAAAGAGTTGTACGGGAAAGTCAATTAGGAGAACAGAAGATGGCATTACAGTTTATTTTTGGGAGTTCCGGTTCAGGGAAGTCCCATTCTCTATATCAGAACATCATAAAGGAAGCGCTGGAAAATCCGGAGAAGACATATCTTGTCCTTGTGCCGGAGCAGTTTACGATGCAGACACAGAAAGACCTGGTCATGGCACATCCGGGACATGCCATTTTAAATATCGATGTACTGAGTTTTGGGCGGCTGGCCTACCGTGTCATGGAAGAGACAGGAGGAAACCAAAAGATCGTCCTGGACGATGAAGGGAAAAATCTCATTCTGCGGAAGATTGCAGGAGACTGTGAGGAGGAGCTTACCGTACTGAAAGGAAACCTGAAAAAGCAGGGATACATCAGTGAAGTCAAATCTGTCATCTCGGAATTTACGCAGTACGATATTCGGGAAGAAACGATCGACCGTATGATGGAGGAGGCAGGAAAAGGAAGTTCCCTTTATTACAAACTTTCCGATATGAAAAAGGTCTACAAGGGATTTTACCAGTATCTGGAAGAAAAATATATCACAAAGGAAGAACTTCTGGATGTCCTGTGCGGCAGGGTGTCCGGATCAGATATGTTGAAGGGGAGTGTCGTCGCGCTGGATGGATTTACGGGATTTACTCCGGTACAGAACCGCCTTGTGAGGGAGTTTTTAAGACTCTGTGAGGATGTCAGAGTGACCGTCACGATACCTGCGGATGAAGATCCATATGTGTACCGGGGACCGTATCAGCTCTTTTCCATGAGTAAGGAGATGACATCCAAGCTTCTTTCCATCTGCAAAGAGGAAGGGATCCATGTGAAAGATCCGGTTGTTTTGGACGGGAAGATCCCATACCGTTTTCGGGAAAATTCAGCTCTGGCTTTTCTGGAAAATCATTTATTCCGCTATCATAGAGCGGTGTACGAAAAGCAGCAGAGTGCTGTCCGGATCCATTGTGCATCAGACCCGAAACAAGAGACAGAGGCAGCGGCACAGGAAATCCGCAGACTTGTGCGGAAGGAAGGCTATCGCTACCGGGATATCGCGGTAATCGCAAGTGATCTTGAAATCTACTCGGATCAGATTCGAACGGTTTTTTCCCGGTATGGTATCCCGGTGTTTGCAGACCAAAAGAGAAGTGTACTTTTAAATCCTTTTGTGGAATATGTAAGAAGCGCAGTCTCCATGGTGCAGAAGCGTTTTACATGTGAGAGTGTGTTTCGGTTTCTGAGGACAAACCTGACAGGGTTTACTTTTGAGGAAGTTGACGAGTTAGAAAATTATGTCCTTGCGATGGGGATCAGAGGTTACAAAAGATGGCAGGAAAAATGGGTGCGAAAGACGCGGGGGATGGATGAGGATGGACTTTTGAGAGTCAATCACCTGAGAGTCCGATTTGTGGAAAAAGTGGATTCCCTCGTTTTTGTACTGAGACAGCCGCGGAAAACGGTTGTGGATATCACGCGGGCACTGTATGAGTTTCTCGTAAAAGAAGAATTGCAAAGACAGTTAAGAGAACAGGAAAAGCGGTTTGAGGAGCAAGGGAAGCTTGCACTTGCCAAAGAATACTCTCAGGTATACCGGATCGTCATTGAACTTTTCGACAAGTTTGCAGCGCTTCTCGGGGATGAAAGGGTTACGCTGGAAGAGTACTGTGATCTCCTGGATGCAGGACTACAGGAGGCCAAAGTCGGAGTTATACCACCTGGGACGGATGAAGTAGTAGCCGGAGATATCGAACGTACGAGAATCAAAGATATCCGTGCGCTTTTTTTCCTCGGAGCAAACGACACTCTTCTTCCCGGGAAGATGGGTGCAGGGGGGATCTTGTCCGAGTATGACAGAGAAAAGATAAAGGAAGCGGATATCAAGCTTTCGCCGGGAGGCAAAGAGAAGACTTATATACAGAAATTTTATCTTTACATGAATCTCACAAAGCCTTCAGACAGGCTGTACATCTTCTTTTCCAATGTATCTTCCGACGGGAAGTCCCTTCGGCCGGCATATCTTGTGCAGGATCTGAGAAAATTGTATCCAAAGCTTTCTGTCGTGAGGGAAGATGAAAGGACGCTTGCAGAGACAGAACTGACGAGAGAGACTGGAATTCAGGCACTGATAAAAGTTATGCAGGAAGATGAGGGGATGGAAAGGGCAGACTGGAAAGAACTTTATGCTTGGTACGAGCGTCGAGATGAAACCCGGACACGCATCGAATCGGTGCTGGATGCATATTTCGGAAACAAGAGGGAAGACGGGATCAAAGAGCAGACGGCCAAACTCCTCTATGAGGAGAATATAGAAAGCGGAGTGACAAGGCTGGAGAGGTATGCTGCATGTGCATTTGCGCATTTTATGGCGTACGGACTCCGCCTCAATGAGCGGCAGGAATACGAATTCCGGCCCCTGGATTGGGGGAACATTTTCCACCGCGCCATGGAACATGTGGCAAAAAAACTTGCGCGCATGGAACTTTCAGACGGAGAACTGCCGGATGATGTGCGTGTGAGGATTGCAGAAGAGAGCGTGGAGGAAAGCATCGTGGATTATGAAAATACAGTCCTCTACAGCACGAAACGGAGAGAATACCTGATCACAAGGATGAAGCGTCTGGTCGAACGGACCGTATGGGCATTGCTAAAGCAGCAAAAAAGGGGGGATTTTGTTCAGACCGGAGCGGAAGTCAGGTTTGAAGGAGGAAAGATCGACCGTATCGATACATGTGAAACAGACGATCAGGTTTATGTGAAAGTGACAGATTATAAGACGGGATCGAAATCATTTGATATCGCTTCTTTTTATTATGGGATCCAACTTCAGCTTACCGTTTACATGAATGCAGCGCTGGAGATAGAAAAGAGGAGGCATCCGGGAAAAGAAGTGATTCCGGCCGGCATTTTTTATTACAAGATGCAGGATCCTATCGTTGAGAAGACGAAGGCAGAGAATCTGGAGGAGGCCATTTTAAAAGAGCTTCGCCCGGACGGACTGATCAATGCGGATCCGGAGGTTTACAGGCATTTCGACCGAGAAGTGCAGGGAAGTTCTCTTGCTGCTCCGTTTGGAGTCAACAAAGACGGAAGTCTGAAAAAGACGTCAAAAGCGGCCACAGGGGAAGAGTTTGCCCTCCTGTCCCGTTATACGAAGCGCAAGACAGAAAACTTAAAGGAAGAGATCCTGAAGGGAAGGACAGAGGCAAAGCCATACGAACTTGGCACAATGACAGGCTGTGCGTATTGTCCGTACCAGAATATCTGTGGGTTTGACGAGCGGCTTTCAGAGTGTACTTACAGGGAGCTTGCCGCCATGAAACGGGATGAAGCGTTCCAAAAAATCCGAGAGGAACTGGAAGAGGAAGGAGACAAGTAGCAGATGGGAGTGTCATGGACAAAAGAGCAGCAGCAGGTTATTTCTCTGAGAAATAGAAATATTTTAGTCTCCGCAGCAGCAGGTTCGGGCAAGACGGCAGTACTCGTGGAGAGAATCATAACGAGGCTTACGGATGAAAAGAGCCCTCTGGACGTGGATCGGCTTTTGGTCGTTACATTTACTGAGGCGGCAGCGGCGGAGATGAAAGAGAGGATCCGAGGGGCCATCGAGAAAAAGCTGGAAGAGGATCCGGAAAATGTACATTTGCAGCGTCAGGCGACAATGATCCACCATGCGCAGATCACAACGATCCACAGTTTCTGTCTTTCCGTCATCAAAGACTATTTCCATACGATCGATCTGGAGCCGGGATTTCGGACAGCTGAGGAAGGAGAACGAAAACTTCTCATGCAGGAAGTCATGGAAGAACTTTTGGAGAAAGCGTATGAGGAAGCTTCAGAGCCATTCCTGTTTTTTGCTGAAGCCATGGCTCCCGGAAGAGATGACAAAAAACTGGAAGAACTGATCTTTGAACTCTACGAATTTTCAAGGAGCAATCCAAAACCGGAGGAGTGGCTTGAACAGTGTGCGGTAAGCTATGAGAAAGCAGGAACCTGCAAATGGGATGAACTTTCGTTTGTGCAGTGTGCGGCAAAGAATACGTGCAAGTATCTGGAAGATATGGAGGAAAGCCTCCTGTTTGCCAAGTCTGTCTGCCAGGAAGCAGATGGGCCGGCGGTATATGAAAAGGTTATTGATTCCGATATCGGCAAGATCCGGGATTTTTCTTCTGCCGACGGATTCACGGAACTTCAGAAAAAAATGGCAGGATTGAAATTTGATCGCCTTCCATCCAACAGGGATCCGTCTGTGTCGGAAGAAAAGGCAGAGCTTGTAAAAAAATTAAGGGACCAGGTCAAAAAAGAAATATCCAGCCTGAAAGAACAGTATTTTCAGGAGCCGGCCATGGAGCTCCAAAAGGATATGGAGATGGCTGCCCCTGTGGCCCGTGAGCTTGTTCGGCTGACGATTCTTTTTGCAAGGGCATTTGAAGAAAAGAAGCAAGAACGGAACATGATCGATTTCAGTGATATGGAACAGTATGCACTGAGAATCCTGGAACATGAAGAGGTGGCAGACGAATTCCGGGACAGATTCGAGGAAGTCATGATCGACGAATACCAGGACAGCAATCTCATTCAGGAGACATTGCTGATGCAGATTTCCAGGATGAAAAGAGGGCAGTACAATGTATTCATGGTAGGAGATGTAAAGCAGAGTATCTACAGTTTCCGATTGTCCAGACCGGAACTTTTTATGGAGAAATATGAGTCCTATTCCATGGAAGACGGAAAGGAACAGCGGATCGATCTGCATAAAAATTTCCGAAGCAGAAGAGAAGTACTTGATGCGATCAATTTTCTGTTTTATCAAATTATGACAAAGGAACTTGGGAAAATTCAGTACGATGAAAATGCGGCCCTGTATGTGGGAGCCACTTTCGAAGAGGCGAAAGATTGCGAAACCGAACTGCTTCTCATAGAAGAAGGGGAAGAGCTTCCGGCAAGAGAGCTGGAGGCAAGAGCTGTGGCGGCGAAAATCAAGGATATCGTAAAGCATGGGCAGGTCAAAGATAAAGAGACCGGACGATACCGAAATGCTTCCTACAAAGATATTGTGATCCTTCTCAGAAGTCTCCAGGGATGGAGCGACGTGTTTGCCAAAGTGTTGAGCGAACAGGGAATTCCCACATACAGTGGGACAAAAGAAGGATATTTCAAGACGAGGGAGATCGGACTTCTGCTTGATTATCTTCGGGTGCTGGACAACGAAAAGCAGGATCTGCCGCTTACGGCAGTGCTTACGTCTGTTTTTGGAAAGATGACAGATGAGGAGCTGGCACAGATCCGCCTGGCCTACCCAAATCTTCCATACCATGAGGCAGTGTCACGATACAGACAGGAACATGAAAACAAGAAACTGCAGGAATTTTACGATATGCTGAGAAGATTTCGGGAAAAAGTTCCGTATACGGCCATGCATGAGCTTCTGGAAGAGCTTGTGACAGAAACAGGATACAGGGATCATATTCTCGCCATGCCGGGAGGGATCCAGCGGAGCGCCAACCTGGATATGCTGATAGAAAAAGCGAAGGCTTTTGAAAGCTCCAGCTACAAAGGCCTTTTTCACTTTATCCGTTATATAGAGCAGCTGAAAAAATACGATATCGACTACGGGGAAGCCATCACAATGGATGAAAATGCAGACACTGTCCGGATCATGAGTATCCACAAGAGTAAAGGACTGGAATTTCCTGTCGTAATCGCAGCCGGGATGGGAAAGAGGTTCAATCTTCAGGATATTACGAGAAAAGTTGTGATCCATCAGGATTTTGGGATTGGACTTGACGCAGTCTATCTCAAAGAGCGGATGCAGACAGCTTCCTTTTTAAAGAAAGTTATTCAAAAAGAAATCCGGCTGGAAAATCTCGGCGAAGAACTTCGGGTGCTGTATGTGGCGCTCACAAGGGCAAAGGAAAAACTCATCATGACAGGTGTCGTGGGTAATGCGGCGGAAAGTCTGCAAAAATATGAACGGATCCGGAGACGGGAAGTACTCCCACTCTCTTTTGGAACTCTTGCATCAGCAGGAACTTATCTGGACTTTCTTCTTCCGGCGATGGTACGCCTGGAAGACAGGAAGCGAAACGGGGAAGAAATTCCACTTCGCATGGATGTGATCAGTGAAAAAGAGATTCTTCTGGAGACCAGTCTGGAAGAAGTGCAAAAGCAGATCACAAGGGAAGATATCCGAGCAATGGATATTCATACTGTGTATGATTCACAGATGAAAGAGAAACTTTCGGAGTCATTTTCCTTTTGCTATCCGTACCTGGAAGAGAGCGGATGGAGCAGAAAATTTACGGTGTCGGAATTGAAACGAAGAGCGTATGAGCCGGAGACAGCAAAGGAAGAGACAGACGGGGAGCAGCTCTACAAAGAGGATCCGGAGGATATCATTCCGGCATTTATGAAGGAAGAAGTGGCTGTAGAGGGAGCTTCCAGGGGGACAGCCTACCATCGGATACTGGAACTTTTGGACTTCACAGCAACATATACGGAGAAAGAACTCAACACCGCCATCGCATCTTTTGTAAAAGAAAATAAAATTACAGATGAGGCGGCAAAAGCAGTTGGGAGAAAAGGGATCCTTACATTTCTTGGCTCGGAATGTGCCGGGCGCATCAGAAAAGCAGCTCTTGAAGGAAAACTAAAAAAAGAGCAGCCATTTGTCTTTGGAATTCCGGCCAGTCGAATCTATGATGTGTCGGAAGGGAACGAAGAGACGATTCTGATACAGGGAATCATTGATCTTTATTTTGAGGAAGACGGGGAGATTGTTCTGCTGGATTATAAAACAGACTGGGTCAAAAAAGAAGAGGAACTAAGAGAAAAGTACCGTATTCAGTTGGATTATTATGCGGAGGCTCTGGAAAAAAGCCTGGGAAAAAAAGTAAAGGAAAAAATCATTTATTCCTTTGCTCTTCGAAAAGAGATACGGGTATAGGAGGAACAGATGAAGTGGGAATACGGAATTGCTGTGATGGCAGCGTGGAACATAGCTGTATTTGCTCTCTATGGAATCGATAAGTGGAAGGCAAAACACCAGAGGTGGAGAGTTTCAGAATCAGCGCTCCTCTTATGTGCATTTTTGGGAGGTAGTTTGGGGGCGTTGGTTGGAATGGAAGTTTTCCGGCACAAGACGAAAAAATGGAAATTTCGGATTCTCGTACCGGTATTTCTGATTCTGCAGGCAGCTGTGGCTCTTTGGATCATCCGGTAAAAAGGATTTCGGTTTGCGGGGGACTGGCAATTGATTTGCCGGTCCCTATTTTTGTGGAAAAGAGTATCTTAATAAAATATTTCGAAATTCTTCCATGGATATACATTGACCAACAATATTATATGACATATAATATAGATATAAAAACAATATTACAGAATGACAAACAGACGAAGGGTGTGAGATCATGGTATTTAATACCGGAGCAGCTCTTCTCGATGCGATCGTCCTTGCCATTGTATCGAGAGAAGAAGAAGGCACGTACGGATATAAGATCACACAGGACGTACGAAAAGCCATAGAAATCTCAGAGTCCACACTGTATCCTGTGCTTCGGAGACTTCAAAAAGATGAGTGTCTGGAAGTCTATGACAGACAGTTCGATGGAAGAAACCGCAGATATTATAAAGTGACAGAGCGAGGGATGGCACAGCTGAATCTATATAAGGCAGAGTGGATTCGATATTCTAATAAGATCACAGATCTATTTGAGGGAGGAATGAAAAAATGAATCGTCAGGAATTTATAGAAAGACTGAGAGAACTTCTTGGCGATCTTTCCGAAGAAGAAAGACAGGAGGCAATTCAGTATTATGAAGATTATTTTGCCGATGCAGGAGAAGAAAATGAGGAGCGTGTCATAGAGGAACTGGGAAGTCCCGAGAAAGTAGCGCTTATGATAAGGGAAGGACTGCAAGGCGAAGATGGAGGCAGTGAATACCGGGAGACTGGTTATGCTCAGACAAGGTACGAAGAGAGAGAGGTGCCTCAAAGCCGGCATTCGAATGAAGAAAGGGAGCAGAGCAGAAATCAGAAGCCGTGGACGAGCAGACCACTTAAGATCCTGTTGATCATTCTGATCATCTGTGTCGGTTTTCCGGTTGTCGTCCCGGTTATCGGAGGGATTGTGTTTGGGGCTCTGGCAATCCTCTGCGCATTCTTTGTGATTTTTTCTTTGCTTCGCGGGAAGAAGGTCTCCAGAACATCTTCAGAAGAAGGAATGAAGACATTCGGTGCGTACCAGGGGATCAAAAAGCTGAACATAAAAGTAAAATCCATGAACCTCTACTTCCAGATTGATGAGAATCTGAAAGAGGAGATGTGGGTCCAAGGAGAAAATCTCGATGACAGGACGGAGGTCGATATCCGGCAGGATAAGGAAGAACTCATCGTAGATTCATCTTCACACAAAATGCTTGGACGGCCTGCGGACAATACGACATCAGCACTCAGGATTTCTCTCCCGCGGGATTTTCAGTTTGACAAGACATGTATCAATGTCGGCTCCGGGAGCGCTTATGCAGAACAGATTCTCAGCAGAAAGATGAAAGTCAATGTGGGGTCCGGGGCAGTAGAGATGGATCAGTTCAAAGCGGAAGAGCTTGATATTGACTGTGGCGCTGGAGGAGTTACGATGCTTGGCGGCAATGCTCCGGAAAAAGTTTTAATAGACTGCGGCGCCGGAGGCGTGAGTCTGGAATTTTCGGGCTGCAGAAGACAGTATGATTACGATCTGGACTGCAGTGCCGGAAGCATCAGCATCGACGGAGAAGAACAGATAGCCGGTTTTGGCGGGAAAAGAAAGATCGACAACAATGCGCAGAAAAAAGTGAAAGCGGATTGTGCAGCTGGTGGGATCGAACTTACATTTGTACAATAAACCAGAAATCATGAAGGAGGAAAAGGAATGGAACCGAAAAAAAGATTGTATCGCTCGAGAGACAGCAGGATGCTTTGCGGAGTATGCGGCGGGGTGGCAGAATATTTCAATATCGATCCGACTATCGTGCGGCTTGCCTATGTGCTCTTTTCGTGCGCAAGCTTTGGAACAGGAGTGCTTGCATACTTTATCGCTGCAGTTATCATGCCGGATCAGGTTGAATAAGATTGGAAAGGAATGGAAATACTCTCTCCAGGAAAGGAGAGAGTATTTTTATGACTGCAAAAAAAGAAAAAAAGATTAACCTGGATGAACTGACAAAAGAAGAAAAAGTAAAATACGAGATCGCGGAGGAGCTTGGACTTTTGGACAGGGTACTTACACAAGGGTGGAAATCTCTTTCATCAAAAGAGACGGGAAGGATCGGAGGTCTGATGAACAAAAGGAGACAGGAGAAAGACAGGCAATAGAATTCAGTTCCCAAAACAGGCGTTTCCATATGATCTTTGGCTTTACAAAAGTGTTAACAAGTATGAATGTTTTGTTAGATGTGTTGAAATTCCTATGTGTCTCTGCTATAATTGTGCGGCTGGGAATATATAGGTGGTATTATGAGTGAAAAAATTAAGGTATTAGGGGTGCTGATCGATAGCCTGACGGCCAAGGCGGCTATGCAGGAGGCAATCCGCTATATGGAGACGGAACCGATCAACACGATCGAGGTGTTGGCAGGACAGGCAGTGATCGAACTTGTTGAGACGGGAGATCTCAGAGAAAAACTGGAAAAGATGGATCTTCTTGTTGTGGGAGACAAGACGCTTTTGGAATTATCCAATGTGGAGGACAGAAGGCTTATACGTGAAGCAGAGACAAACCTTTTTCTTAAGATGTTCATGCGCTATCTGGATAAGGGAAAGAAAAAAGTTTTTCTTATTGCCAGAACTCAGGAAAATCTGGAAGCGTTTCAGGCACATATCGAGAAATATTATCGTAACATGGTAATTTCCGGTATGGAGGCAGTGGAAGAGAGACCGGGGATCGATGACATGATCATCAATAAGATCAACGGCGCGGAGACAGAGTGTGTCCTTTCCGCCCTGCCGTCGCCGTTTCAGGAAGATTTTGTGGAAAGAAGCGCTCATCTTTTGGACGCCAGACTGTGGCTTGGGATCGGAGAAGGTATCCAAAATACCAGACATACGAATGTAAAGAAAAAAAGAATACGGGATATATTTGTGAAGCTGATGCTGAAGTCAGAAATAAAGAGAAAAGAACGTGAGCAGAGCTGAACAAAAAAGGGTTTCTTTTGGTAACAATGCACAGTGGAAAAACATGAAAAAAGCATAGAAAAAAGAGGAAATGCATAAAAAAGTATGATTTCCTCTTTCTTTTTTTGTGGATTTATATTAGTATATATCGTAGGTATATTTAGAATCTTGGAAAAAACATAAACAGTGATTGTGAAAATTGCTGTAAAAAAAAGAAGAAAAGAGGAGTCCAGATGATATCAAATCAGATATTGCAAAACACGATTGAAGGATTGAAAGGGATAACAAGGATCGATTTATGTGTCATGGATATCGACGGGAAAGTGTTGGCATCAACATTTCAGGAAAACGGCGATTACGAGAATGCAGTGCTTTCTTTTGTGGCATCCCCTGCGGACAGTCAGGTTATTCAGGGGTATCAGTTTTTTAAGATCTTTGATGAACATCAGTTGGAATATATTCTTCTGGCAAATGGTGGAAACGACGATGTCTACATGGTTGGAAAGATCGCGGCTTTTCAGATCCAGAATCTTCTCGTGGCCTATAAAGAGAGATTCGACAAAGACAATTTCATTAAAAACCTGCTTCTTGACAACCTGCTTTTAGTGGATATTTATAACCGCGCAAAAAAATTGCATATTGACACAGACGTCAGACGTGTTATCTTTATAATTGAGACTTCTCATGATAAAGACACGAATGCACTGGACAGCGTGAGGAGCCTTCTTGGCGGAAAAGCCAGAGACTTTATCACGGCTGTGGACGAAAAGAACATTATCGTGGTAAAGGAACTTGCATCCGGAGAAGGGTACGCTGAGATGGAAAAGGTTGCCCAGGAAATGCTTTCTATGTTAAAATCAGAAGGTGAAGAGGGGATCCATATCGCTTACGGTACCATCGTCGGCGATATCAAGGAAGTGTCAAAGTCATACAAAGAAGCAAAACTTGCGCTTGATGTAGGAAAGATTTTCTTTGAAGAGAAAGATATCATTGCATACAGTACACTTGGAATCGGACGGTTGATCTATCAGCTTCCGATCCCTCTGTGCAAAATGTTTATCCGTGAAATTTTCGAGGGTAAATCTCCGGATGATTTCGACGAAGAGACTCTTACGACAATCAATAAATTTTTTGAAAACAGCCTGAATGTCTCTGAGACGTCAC
Source organism: Sellimonas caecigallum (assembly GCF_019754295.1). Classification (GTDB taxonomy): domain Bacteria; phylum Bacillota; class Clostridia; order Lachnospirales; family Lachnospiraceae; genus Sellimonas; species Sellimonas caecigallum. The sequence goes on from NZ_VIRV01000012.1 coordinate 58,358, forward strand.
GCCAGCTTTACATTCACAGGAACACGTTAGTGTATCGGCTTGACAAGCTTCAGAAAAGTACAGGTCTTGATCTTAGAGTATTTGAGGATGCAATCACATTTAAGATTGCCCTGATGGTTGTCAAATACATGAAGTACATGGAGACACTTGAGTATTAATCAACAATCAGAAAAATGGAGTATCAGTAATTAGCTAGGAGGAGACTTATGATTGAATTTAAGGAAGTGACGAAAGAGTATTCCAAGGGAATTGCTGCTCTTAACGGCGTGAACTTAAAGATCGAAAAAGGAGAGTTCGCGTTTATCGTAGGGGACAGTGGTTCCGGGAAATCCACACTGATCCGTCTGCTTATGAAGGAGTTGGATCCGACGAGTGGAAGCATCATCGTCAACGGCCAGAACCTGAACCGGCTGAAACACCGAAAAATTCCGGAGTACAGACGGCATCTCGGGGTTGTGTTTCAGGATTTCCGACTTCTGAAAGACAGAAATATTTATGAGAACATAGCATTTGCACTCCGCGTAACGGAGACTTCGCCTCGTATTATCAAGCAGAAAGTACCGGCAGCATTGTCTCTTGTAGGGCTCGCTCAGAAATACAAAGCATTTCCGAAAGAGCTTTCAGGGGGAGAACAGCAGAGGGTTGCGATCGCGAGGGCGATCGTCAATGAGCCGGCGATCCTTCTGGCGGATGAGCCGACAGGTAACCTTGACCCGACAAATTCATGGGAGATCATGAAACTGTTGGAAGAGGCAAATGACAGGGGGACGACGGTGCTTGTCGTTACGCATAATCAGGAGATTGTAAACGAGATGAAGAAGCGCGTTATCACAATGAAAAAAGGGGTCATTGTAAGCGACGAGAAAAAAGGTGGGTATAATAATGAAAATTAGTACAGTAGGATATTCAACGAAACAGGGAGTCAAGAATATCTTCCGCAACAAACTGTTTTCGCTGGCTTCGATCGCCACGATGGCGGCATGTATTTTTGTGTTCGGGCTTTTCTTTTCCATTGTCATGAATTTTAATTATATGGTCAAGAAAGCAGAGCAGGGTGTTGCGATCACGGTATTCTTCGAGGAAGGCACCCCGGATGACCAGATCAATGCAGTCGGGGAGGCGCTCAAGAAGGAAGAAGGAGTCCACAGAGTCGAATATGTGACCGGAGAACAAGCGTGGGAAGAATTCCAGAAAGACTACTTTAAAGGCAGCGAGGAGGCGGCGGAAGGGTTTGCAGACGACAATCCGCTTGTCAATTCCAATCACTATGAAGTATACATGGACGATGTATCCAAACAGCAGGATATCGTTGAACACGCTCAGGAGATGGACGGCGTAAGCAATGTCAATAAGTCGGATGTGGTGGCAAAGACTTTGACGAAGTTAAACAAACTGATCTGGTATGTCTCCATCGCCATCATCGTAATCTTGCTTGCTGTATCCGTATTTTTGATCAGCAATACAGTTACCATGGGGGTTACGGTCCGAAGGGAAGAAATTGCGATCATGAAATACATCGGAGCAAAGGATGGATTTGTCCGGGCTCCATTTGTCATAGAAGGTCTGATCATCGGAATCCTCGGAGCAATCATCCCGCTTGTACTTCTCTATTTTATGTACAACAAAGCGGTGGCTTATATTATGGAACGCTTCAGCCTTCTAAACAATATCATTGATTTTATTCCGGTTTCAGAGGTTTACCATATGCTTCTGCCGATCGGCCTTGTACTGGGGGCAGGTATCGGTTTCCTTGGAAGTTTCATAACAATCCGTAAACATTTAAGGGCATAGTCCCGGGAGGACAAAAGAAGATGGAAAAACGACGAGTCAGACGCATTGCGGCAGCGGCCATGTCCGGTTTCCTGACGTTGAGTCTCGTAGTTCCGGTTCACGCAGACTCCATCTCAGATGCACAGCAGAAAGGACAGCAGCTTGAACAACAAAAAAATACGGCGGAAAATGAAAAGAATTCTCTTTCCGCACAGCTGAACCAGGTTGTGAGTGATATGGAAGATGCTGAAAAGAAACTGACGGCAAAGCAAGATGAGATAAAAACTGCGCAGGATGAGCTTGTAAAAGCACAGATTCAGGAAAATGATCAGTATGAAGCAATGAAACTGCGCATAAAATATATGTATGAGAACGGAAATACGAGCCTTATCGAAGTTCTGTTCAGCGCCAAGAGTATGGGAGATCTCCTGAATAAGGCAGAGTACGTAAAGACGATCTCTGAGTATGACAGAGAAATGCTGGAGAAATATGAGAATCTCACAAAAGAAGTGGAGAAGAAAGAAAAAGCTCTTCAGAAAGAAGAGGAAGAGCTGAAAACACTTCAAAATGATTTGATACAGAAGAAGGATAACGTAAACAAACTGCTTCAGGAAAAGCAGGTGGAGATTGCAAGTCTGGAAACACAGATCGGAGAAAATGCTGCAAAACTTCAGCAGTTGATCAAAGAGGCGCAGGAAGCCAAGAGACGGCAGGAAGAGGCAGCGGCAGCAAAGAAAGCTGCAGAAGAAGCTGCAAAAGACAAACAGCAGTCTCAGAATAAACCGTCCAATGGAGGCGGTTCCGCAAATTCCGGAAACAGCGGTTCATCCGGTTCCGGCGGAAGCGGTGGAGGAGGATCCCACGTGTCTGGAAATGGAACTTTATCCTACCCGGTTGCAAACCCGAGGATCACAAGTGGATTCGGATACAGAGAAGCTCCGACAGAAGGGGCGACGTCACGCCATGATGGTGTCGATTTTGGAGCTGCAACAGGGACACCGATTTACGCTTCAGCGGATGGCACGGTTGTTACTTCCGCTTACAACAGCGCAAGAGGAAATTATGTAGTTATCAACCATGGAAACGGAATGCAGACATGGTATCAGCACTGCAGTGCGGTTTATGTGACTCAGGGACAGAAAGTGTCCAGAGGACAGAATATTGCGGCAGTCGGTGCGACAGGCATTGTGACAGGACCTCATCTTCACTATGAAGTCCATGTAAACGGTGTGCCGGTAGACCCGATGAATTATTTATAAATTGTGGCAGAACAGGAATGGACAGACATGATAAATCAGATCAGACATAAAAGAACATTTGTAAAAGGGGCGCTTTATGGCGCCCTTGCCGCGTTTCTGACGTGCGCAGTGATTTTTACCGGGCTTATATTGACGGGAAAGATCAGTATTTATACAGGAGCCATCAGCGCCGGTACGGCCAAGAAGGCGCAGCAGCTGGAGCGGCTGATTGAGAGCCAGTACCTTTACCCGGAAGATATCAAAGAGAATACGCAGCAGGATCTGTCTTTAAAGGGATATGTGGCTTCTCTCGGAGACCCGTATTCCTCGTATTATAACCAGGAAGAGACAAAAGAGCTTCTCCAGTCGTCGGAAGGAGAATACGCGGGGATAGGAGCTCTTATGAGCCAGGATCCGGAGACAGGGGAAATAAAGGTAGAGGAAGTGTACGAGGACTCCCCTGCAAAAAAGGCCGGAATGAAAAAAGGGGACATATTCTACGCCATAGACGGAGAAGCGCTTGAAGAGGAACCCCTGTCCGATGTAGTTTCAAAAGTAAAAGGAGAAGAAGGTACGAAAGTTACCATTACTGTACTTCGGGAATCAAACAAAGTAGAACTTGAGATCACGCGGGGGATCGTGGAAAACCATACGGTCACGGCGGAGATGAAGGACGATGGGATCGGATATCTTAAGATAAGTGAGTTTGACAACGTCACATATAAACAGTTTCAGGATGGCCTTTCAGAGCTGGAAGAACAAGGAATGAAAGGGCTTGTGGTGGATCTCAGAGACAATCCGGGCGGCAATCTGACTACCGTCTGTGAGATTCTGGATCTCATCCTGCCGGAAGGGACGATCGTCTACACGGAGGATAAGAATGGAAAACGGATTGACACGGAAAAATCCGATGAAGAGCATCAGTTTACAAAGCCGTTAGCTGTTCTCGTAAATGGAAACAGTGCAAGTGCTTCCGAGATTTTTACCGGGGCAGTGCAGGACTATGAAGTCGGGACGATCGTCGGCACAAAGACGTTTGGCAAAGGAATCGTACAGACGATCTTTCCGCTTCGGGACGGATCGAGTGTTAAGCTGACGACGGCACAGTATTTCACGCCGGACGGCAGAAGCATCCACAAAAAAGGAATCACTCCGGATGTTGAAGTGGAATATGAAAAGGCAGAGAACGGAACAGATAACCAGCTGGAAAAAGCGCTCGATGTCATAAAAGGAGAAATCAAATAAATGGATATAGAAAAGGAATGATATTTTTCATTCCTTTTTTTTGCTTCCTATGGTAAAATAGACTGGACTAAGAATGTGTAACTGAGCCTTCGGGTGTGTGCATATATACAGAAAGGAAAGTGAACACGATGAAAACATGGATTCAAAACGGACATGTGTTGGATCCGCTGACTGGGACTGATAAGGTGTGCGATGTCCTGGTAAGCGGATCCAGGATCGAAAAAGTGGGAACAGACACAGAGATACACGATAGTCTGAAAGGACAGGAGGATGTGCAGAAGCTGGATGCAAAAGGATGCTATGTCATGCCAGGATTTATTGATCTGCACGTGCATCTCAGAGACCCGGGACTGACATATAAGGAAACGCTGAAGACAGGAGGGGAGGCAGCAGCCAGAGGCGGAGTGACGACGATGTGTGCTATGCCGAACACGAAACCTGTCATTGACACGAAAGAAAAGGTGGAAGAGGTACACAGGAGGGCAAAGGAAGAATCGCCTGTGCACATCATCCAGCTTGGAGCTATCACAGTAGGGGAAGAAGGAAAAGAACTGGCGGATCTGAAAGGTATGGCGGAGGCTGGATGCATCGCGGTTTCCGAGGATGGAAAATCCGTCATGGGATCTGCTATCTACCGGGAAGCGATGAAGCTTGCCGCAAAATATGGACTCAAAGTGTTTGCTCACTGTGAGGAGATCGACCTTCGGAAAGATCCGGACACCGGGGAAGACGGAGTCATGAACAAATGCAGCCGTTCGGAAGAACTTGGCCTTCCGGGAATTACCAATTCCGTGGAGGATATCATCACAGCAAGGGATATCTTTCTGGCAAAAGATACCGGAGTACACCTGCATCTATGCCACTGTTCCACGAAAGGAACCGTAGACCTGATGCGGATGGCAAAAGAAGAAGGCATTTCTGTGACGGCAGAAGTCTGCCCGCATCATTTTACCTTGACGGCGGATGATATCACAGAGGACAATGGAAGATTCAAGATGAATCCTCCGCTTCGGGAAACAAAAGATGTGGAAGCGCTGCGCCAGGGACTCAAAGAAGGGATCATGGATGCCATTTCCACTGACCATGCTCCGCACAGCGAGGAAGAAAAAAATGTTCCGATGAGAAAGGCTGCATTTGGCATTGTCGGACTTGAGACAAGTGCGTCTCTGACTTATACGGAACTTGTGGAAACAGGGATACTCACGCCGATGCAGATGGCAGAGAGAATGAGTCTTGCGCCTGCCAAGATCCTCGGCTTTGATGACAAAGGTTCCGTTTCAGAAGGAAAGGCAGCAGACATTGTCGTGTTCGACCCGTCAAGGGAGTACGAGATCGACACAGATACCTTCCGGTCTATGGGAAAGAATACGCCATTTGACGGATGGAAAGTAAAAGGGGATGTCAAATACACACTTGTAGACGGAAAACTCGTATACCAAAACGAAGCATACAACGAATAGGAGAGAAGAAACATGATCAATAAATTAGTGGAAAATATCAAAAAGACAAATGCACCGATCGTAGTAGGACTGGATCCGATGCTGGGCTATATTCCGGATCACGTTAAGGAAAAGGCGTTTGGAGAGTTTGGAGAAACGCTGGATGGGGCGGCAGAGGCAATCTGGCAGTTTAACAAAGCCATCGTAGACCAGACATACGATCTGATCCCAGCAGTAAAACCACAGATCGCTATGTATGAGCAGTTTGGGATCCCGGGTCTGATGGCCTTCAAAAAGACTGTTGATTACTGTAAGGAAAAAGGACTGGTTGTCATCGGAGATATCAAGCGCGGCGATATCGGCTCTACTTCCGCTGCCTATGCGACAGGCCATCTCGGAAAAGTGACAGTTGGAAGCAAGAGCTATGCACCGTTTGACGAAGATTTTGTGACGGTCAATCCGTACCTCGGATCAGACGGAGTGAACCCGTTCATCGATGTCTGCAAAGAAGAGAAAAAAGGACTTTTCATCCTTGTAAAGACATCCAATCCATCAAGCGGAGAATTTCAGGATCAGCTGATCGATGGACGCCCGCTCTATGAACTGGTCGGAGAGAAAGTGGCAGAGTGGGGAGAAAGCTGCATGGGAGATGAGTACAGCTACATTGGAGCGGTAGTAGGCGCGACATATCCGGAGATGGGAAAAGTGCTCAGAAAGATCATGCCGAAATCCTACATCCTCGTACCGGGTTACGGCGCCCAGGGAGGACAGGGAAAAGACCTTGTACACTTCTTCAATGAAGACGGACTTGGTGCTATCGTCAACTCGTCAAGAGGTATCATTGCAGCATATAAACAGGAAAAATACGCAAAATTTGGAGCTGAGAATTTTGCCGATGCATCAAGAGCGGCAGTGGAAGATATGATCGCAGATATCAGCCAGGCACTGGGCAACAGATAAATCAGGCAAGGGGAAAACGAAATGGCAGAAAGAGAAAAAGAATTGGCAGTTGTCTCTTCACAGGAGCAGCTGGCAGATGGAATCTTCAGTATGTGGCTGAAGACGAAAGCATCGCAGAACGCGGTTCCGGGACAGTTTATTTCCATGTACACAAACGATGGGACAAAGCTGCTGCCGCGACCGATCAGTATCTGTGAGATTGACAAAGAAAAAGGAATGCTCCGGGTCGTATACCGGGTAACCGGGGAACATACCGGGACAGAAGAATTTTCAAGGATGAAGGAAGGAGACACTCTTCCGGTCATCGGACCGCTTGGAAACGGCTTCCCGCTGGAAGCGGCACGCGGAAAGAAGGCGTTTCTCATGGGCGGAGGGATCGGAGTACCGCCGATCTTAGAACTGGCAAAACAGCTTGACTGTGAAAAACAGATTATCGTAGGGTATCGCGATGCCCAGACTTTTTTGAGAGAAGAGTTTGAGGCTAATGGAAGCGTCTATATATCCACAGAAGATGGAAGCGTGGGAACAAAAGGAAATGTCATGGACGCCATCCGGGAAAATGATATCACGGCAGATGTGATCTATGCGTGCGGACCGACGCCGATGCTTCGGGCAATCAAATCGTATGCCGAAGAAAAAGGAATTCCGTGTTACATCTCTCTGGAAGAGAGAATGGCCTGCGGGATCGGAGCCTGCCTTGCGTGTGTGTGCAAGACAAAGGGAGTTGATCATCACAGCCATGTACACAATGCACGAATCTGTAAAGATGGTCCGGTATTTCTTTCTACGGAGGTGGAATTATAATGGCTGATACAAGAGTAAATATCGCGGGAGTAGAATGGAAAAATCCGGTTACAACAGCATCCGGGACATTTGGATCCGGTGCAGAGTTCTGTGATTTCGTGGATCTGAATAAACTTGGAGCTGTCACGACAAAAGGGGTGGCCAACGTACCGTGGGAAGGAAACGCGACGCCGCGCGTAGCGGAAGTGTACGGTGGAATGATGAACGCGGTGGGACTCCAGAATCCAGGGATTGATGTGTTCTGCGAGAGAGATATCCCGTTTCTGCGCCAGTATGATACGAACATCATCGTAAATGTGTGCGGACGTTCAGAGGAAGACTACTGTGAAGTCGTAGAACGCCTGGCCAATGAGGACGTGGATATGCTGGAGATCAACATCTCCTGTCCGAATGTGAAAGAAGGAGGAATCGCATTCGGCCAGAATCCAAAAGCCGCAGAAGCCATCACAAAAGCAGTGAAGAAATACGCAAAACAGCCGGTTATCATGAAGCTGAGCCCGAATGTCACAGACATTACCGAGATGGCAAGGGCGGTAGAAGCAGGGGGAGCGGATGCGGTATCCCTCATCAATACACTGACCGGTATGAAGATCGATATCAATAGAAGACAGTTTGTACTGGCCAATAAGACAGGAGGAGTATCCGGGCCGATCGTGAAACCGATCGCGGTACGCATGGTGTACCAGGTGGCAAATGCGGTGGCCATTCCGGTCATCGGAATGGGAGGTATCTCCACTTGGGAAGACGCTGTGGAGTTTCTTCTTGCGGGAGCAAGCGCAGTGTCCGTCGGAACAGCAAACTTTTTCCAGCCAAACGTCACGGAAGAGATCGCTGCAGGAATCGAAGCCTACATGGACAAAAACGGATTTGGCACGGTGGCTGACATGGTCGGTATCGTAAAATAGAACAAAGAGCATAAAAGCCCATAAATATGGAGGTTAATGAGATATGGAACAGTATAAGCAGGAATTTATTGAGTTTATGGTGGAGAGCGACGTACTGAAGTTTGGAGAATTTACGTTGAAAAGCGGAAGGAAATCGCCGTTCTTTATGAATGCAGGAGCCTATGTGACAGGATCACAGTTGAAAAAACTTGGCGAGTACTATGCAAAGGCGATCCACAATACATACGGAGACGATTTTGATGTGCTGTTCGGACCGGCGTACAAAGGGATTCCGCTTGGTGTAGTGACAGCTATCGCATACAGCGAACTGTACGGAAAGGAAGTACGCTACTGTTCAGACCGCAAGGAGGAGAAGGATCACGGAGCAGATAAGGGAAGTTTCCTTGGAAGCAAGCTGAAAGATGGAGACAGAGTCATTATGATCGAAGACGTGACCACATCCGGAAAGTCTATGGAAGAGACAGTGCCGAAGGTAACAGGTGCAGCAGATGTGGAGATCGTAGGACTTATGGTTTCTTTGAACCGCATGGAAGTCGGAAAAGGCGGGGAGAAGTGCGCGCTTGATGAAGTAAAAGATCTGTACGGATTTGAGACAAATGCCATTGTGACGATGGAAGAAGTGGTGGAACACTTGTACAATAAGCCGTGTCAAGGCCGTATTGTCATCGATGATGCATTAAAATCAGCGATTGATGCATATTATGAACAGTATGGAGTGAAATAAGGAGGCTTGAAGGCATGGAGGAAAAAGTATACCGTAACATGGGAGTCATAGGAGCGGGAAACATCGCTGTCGGTGTGGTCATGATAACTGTAGGCGTGGTGTGCGGGATTCTTTCGATCATCGGAGGCGCCCGTCTGTTTAAAAATCAGAAGCGTCTGACATTTTAGGCGGGGATGAGCAGTGAGGACACAAGACAAGAAATGGCTTAGACGTTTCGGAAAACTATTGTTCATTTTATATATTTTATTCTTGTTCTGGTTTCTGCTTTTCTCAGACTGGTACGGCAGAAACAGTGCCGGTATGCGGGAATACCATTATAACCTGGAATTATTCCGGGAGATAAGGAGATTCTGGATCTACAGGGAGCAGCTCGGGTTCCTGACATTTGCCAATCTGGCCGGGAATGTGCTTATCTTCATACCGTTTGGATTTTTTATGCCTATGGCCAGCAGATACTGGAACAGAAGCTTTTTCCTTACGGTATTCTACAGTTTTGGGCTAAGTTTTTTTGTGGAAGTATTTCAGCTTCTGACAAAAGTAGGAAGCTTCGATGTGGATGATTTGCTTTTAAATACCATCGGCGGTTTAATTGGTTATATTCTTTTTATGATTTGCAATGGAATAAGGAGACGCTATGTTAAGAAGACACAGAGGCGAGGAAAGAGGACGTGAGAAAGTCCGGAACAGACAAGAGAGAGGACGGAAAAAGCACACCAGGAAACAAGATAAGGACAGGCTTCTCCATTCCAGGAGGGGAGTGTCATCCTGTATTTATGCGGGGCTGATCTTTGCCGCGCTGATTGCGATGATCGTTATTTCGTGTGTGACAAAGGGAAATGCTCCGGCTTGGATCGGAGGACTTGCGCTGGTGACGTTTTTTGGATCTTGGACCGGCATCATAACAGGATTCCGTGGATTTAAGGAGCGGGATAAAAATTATATTACATGCAAGGTAGGAGTAGTCTGCAATATGCTTTTGCTGGCTGGCTTTGCAGGAATATTTATCAGGGGGCTGATATAGGACATGGAAGAATCATTTGTAACAGAGCGATATGATCTCACGCTCGGGAGGCTTCAGGAGATCCTGAGAGAGGAGACCACAAAGGGAAAATACCGTGACTACTTCCGGAAGACGGCAGCGTTTCTGCTTCAGCTTTCGGAAGTTCTGAAAAAGGAAAGAGACTGGGAAACGATTTCAGAAAAAGAGATAAAGGAAGAAAATCAGTCGCTTTATGAAGACATCCTTCCGGAGAATTATGGGACAAGCTATGCGGATCCAAAGTATGCGACGGAAAAATTCGGAGAGAAGTTCGGCAGGTTTTTGAGTGCAGTCTATGCAGAAATGCGGACAGGGATCGTGTATGCATATGAGAAGAAGACAGAATATCTGGCAATCTTAAATGAATTGTTCATCGAGATTTACAACTGCTTTGAGGAAGAGGAAGACCCGGCATATGAGAGGGTTGCCGATATCCTTTACTGGTACGCAAATGATTACTGTGAAGTGTTTGCAGCGGACCGGATTCTCGATCAGATCGATCCGGGCAGGTCTTTTGCATATGACATTATCTGCAAAAGTGATTTGAACGATCTCAGATATCTGTATCGGTTTGGCGAGTATATTACGGAAAATGAGATCCGCACGGCAGAGTATCTGAACGGGCTTTCGGAAGAGACGATCCAGAAGATGGCGGATGTATATACGGAAGGTTTCCGGATGGGATTTGTACTTGGAAATAAAGATCTGTCGAAGAAATCAACGGTCAACATACGCTATAAGATCGGATTCGAGCGGGTTATCCGGGCGGCCATCGAAAATTTTGCCAAGATGGGACTTTCCCCGTCCATCTACAGGGCCGGTGGAAGCGCGATTGTCCGGAGAGGGACGGCAAAGAACGGTTATTTTGGAGGCAATCCAAACAAACAGTATGATTATGACCACAAAAATGATATGGCGCTCTTTTTGGACAAGCGGTTTATAGAGAGAAGGCTCGAGGTCATGAAGACAGTGTACGAACAGAAAAAAGACCTTGCGGCGGGATTTGCAGGACCTGCGGTCATGGAAGTGTTTGGAGAGAAGCCGTTTTCTCCGGAGAGAAAACCGGAAGCGATAAGCTTCAGCAAAAAGCAGGAAGAGCTTCTCGTCTCCTTTGATGGGAAAGCGGCGCAGATTACAAACATGTATATCAAAGGGGAAGAGCGGAGCTTTACGATCGTCGCGTACCCGGTTCCAGAGATCGGAGCAGATTTCGATGAGATTTTTCAGGAGACGATTCGGATCAACACACTGGATTCTGAGGCTTACTCAAAAGTCCAGCAGATCATTATCGATGCACTTGACAAAGGGGAGAAAGTTCACATTCTTGGAAAAGGCGGCAACCGGACAGATCTGACAGTAGCACTTTGCCGGCTTTCTGATCCGGAAAAGGAGACGATTTTTGAGAATTGTGTGGCCGACGTCAATATTCCGGTAGGAGAAGTATTTACTTCCCCTGTGCTGAAAGGAACCAATGGGGGGCTCCATGTGAGCAAAGCATATCTGAAGGATCTTCAGTACGTGGATCTGGAACTCACATTCCAGGACGGGATGATTACAGATTACAGATGCAGAAACTTTGAAGACAAGGAAGCTGGAAAGGCTTATATAAAAGAAAATATCCTGTTTAATCAGGACACTCTTCCGATGGGAGAGTTTGCCATCGGGACAAATACGACAGCCTACGTAGCAGGACGCAGATACGGCATCGAAGAAAAATTCCCGGTGCTGATCGCCGAGAAGACAGGACCGCATTTTGCTGTGGGCGATACGTGTTATAGCTATAGTGAAGACACAAAGGTCTTCAATCCAAACGGAAAAGAGATCGTGGCAAGGGATAACGAGATCTCCATTCTGAGAAAAGATCAGCCGGAGAAAGCGTATTTCCACTGTCACACGGATATTACTATCCCATACGATGAACTGGATGAGATCGAAGTGATCCGACCGGACGGAAGCGGTATGCTGATCATAAAAGACGGACGGTTTGTTTTGCAAGGGACAGAGATGCTCAATGAGCCTTTGGATGCGTGGGAAGAAAGTCATAAGTAAGACAGGACTACAGTTATAAGAAATTATAATCACTGTACAGGCGGGCATCTGGTTGACAGAGCCCGCTTGTATTAGTAAAATGACTTATAAATAGGAAATTATTTATTAGAAAACTTATAAATCATGCAAAAGCAGAAAGGATGGACATTATGCCAAAAGTAGGAATTGTAATGGGCAGTGATTCTGATATGAAAGTCATGGGTCAGGCCGCGGACATGCTGGAAAAATTAGGGGTGGAGTATGAAATGACGATCATTTCCGCACACCGTGAACCGGATGTATTCTATGAATATGCAAAATCTGCGGAAGAAAAAGACTTCAAAGTGATCATCGCAGGAGCAGGGATGGCAGCACATCTTCCGGGAATGTGCGCAGCAATCTTCCCGATGCCAGTTATCGGCATCCCGATGACAGGAAAAGTCCTGGACGGACAGGATGCACTTTATTCTATCGTGCAGATGCCGCCTGGAATCCCGGTTGCGACAGTAGCTATTGACGGAGGAAAGAATGCAGCAATCCTGGCTGCAAAGATCCTGGCTACATCCGATCCGGAACTTTTGGGACGCCTGAAAGCGTTTACGAAAGAGATGAAAGAAGAAGTGGAAGCAAAAGCAGAAAAACTTGCAAAAATCGGATACAAAGAATACTTGGCTCAGAAAGCAGCAAAATAGAGGATCGCTCAGATCCATTTAATGGAGGATGAATCATGGATTATAAGAACGCTGGAGTAGATATTGAAGCTGGTTACAAATCAGTCGAGTTGATGAAAGAACACATCAAAAAGACGATGCGTCCAGAAGTGATCGGAGGACTGGGCGGATTTTCAGGAGCTTTTTCACTGGCAAAGATCAAGGAGATGGAAGAGCCTGTGCTGCTGTCCGGCACAGATGGATGCGGGACAAAAGTAAAGCTTGCCATGGTTTTGGACAAGCACGACACGATCGGGATCGACGCAGTAGCTATGTGTGTCAATGACATCGCATGTGCCGGCGGCGAACCGCTGTTCTTCCTTGACTACATTGCGTGTGGAAAAAATGAACCGGAAAAAATCGCCACTATCGTGAGCGGAGTGGCAGAGGGATGCCGGCAGTCTGGTGCGGCGCTTATCGGCGGAGAGACAGCGGAGCATCCGGGACTGATGGCGGAAGATGAGTACGACCTGGCAGGATTCGCCGTGGGAGTCTGCGATAAAAAAGATATGATCACAGGGGAAAATCTGGAAGCAGGGGACGTGCTGATCGGAATCGCATCATCAGGAGTACACAGCAACGGTTTCTCCCTTGTGAGAAAAGTGTTCGATATGAGCCGGGAATCTCTGGAAACATACCACGAATGCCTCGGACGTACACTTGGGGAAGCGCTTCTTGAGCCGACAAGAATTTATGTAAAAGCTCTTGAAAGTATCCGGAAATCCGGAGTGACGATTAAAGCGTGCAGTCATATCACGGGAGGCGGATTCTATGAGAATGTGCCGCGTATGCTCCGCGAGGGTACGCATGCGGTTATCAGAAAAGACAGCTATGAAGTTCCGGCTATCTTCAAAATGCTTGCAGAAGAAGGAGATATCGAGGAACAGATGATGTATAATACATTCAACATGGGAATCGGAATGGTCATCGCTGTAAAAGAAAGCGATGTGGAAGCGGCAATGTCCGCCATCGTGGCAGCAGGGGATACATCCTATGTGATCGGACAGATCGAAGCAGGAGAAAAAGGAGTAACATTATGCTAAGAGCAGCAGTTCTCGTATCTGGGGGAGGCACAAACCTTCAGGCTATCCTGGACGCAGTGAAATGCGGGACGATTACGAATACAGAAGTAGTCGGCGTCATCAGCAACAACAGGAATGCATATGCCCTCGAAAGGGCAAGAGCTGCCGGTGTCCCGGCAAAATGTGTTTCTCCGAAGGAATTTCAGGATCGGGCAGATTTCAATAAGGCGCTGATGGATGCCATCGATGAGCTTTGTCCGGATCTGATCGTTCTGGCTGGATTTCTTGTCGTCATCCCGTCAGAACTGATCCGAAAATATGAAAACCGGATCATCAACATCCATCCGTCTTTGATCCCTGCATTTTGCGGAACAGGGTACTATGGACTCAAAGTCCATGAGGCAGCCCTGGAAAGAGGGGTAAAGGTCGTTGGTGCAACGGTACACTTTGTGGATGAAGGTACGGATACAGGCCCGATCATCCTCCAGAAAGCAGTCGAGGTACAGGAAGGAGACACACCGGAAATTCTGCAGAGACGTGTGATGGAACAGGCAGAGTGGATCATCCTGCCGAAGGCGATCGATCTGATCGCAAACGGAAAGGTATCCGTTCAGGGCAGGCATGTCACAATTGTACGATAAGGAGGCCAATATGAAAGTATTAATTGTAGGCGGAGGCGGCAGAGAGCACGCCATAGCGGCAAGTGTTGCAAAAAGCAGCAAAGTGGAAAAGATTTACTGTCTCCCTGGAAACGCAGGGATTGCCCGCATTGCGGAATGTGCACCGATCGGGCCGATGGAATTTGACAAGATTGTTGCCTTTGCAAAAGAAAAAGAGGTTGACCTGACTATTGTGGGAATGGACGATCCCCTCGTAGGAGGACTTGTAGATGAACTGGAAGCTGCGGGAATCCGGACGTTTGGTCCGAGAAAGAACGCTGCGATCCTTGAAGGAAGCAAGGCGTTTTCCAAAGACCTGATGAAAAAATACAACATTCCGACAGCAGCATATGAAAATTTTGACGATGCCGATAAGGCGCTTGCCTACCTTGAGACAGCGAAATTCCCGATCGTTCTCAAGGCCGACGGACTTGCACTTGGGAAAGGTGTCCTGATCTGCAATACTCTGGAAGAGGCAAAAGAAGGCGTCAAAGAGATCATGATGGATAAAAAATTCGGAGCATCCGGCAACACCATGGTAGTTGAAGAGTTTATGACAGGGCGGGAAGTATCTGTGCTATCCTTTGTAGACGGAAATGTCGTAAAAACAATGACTTCTGCGCAGGACCACAAAAGAGCAAAAGACGGCGACCAGGGACTCAATACCGGAGGTATGGGTACATTTTCTCCAAGCCCGTTTTTTACAGATGAGATCGCAGCTTACTGTCAGGAGAAACTGTTCCAGCCGACAGTTGATGCTATGAAGGCGGAAGGAAGAGAATTCAAAGGGATCATCTTCTTTGGTCTTATGCTCACAGAAGACGGACCCAAAGTGCTGGAATACAATGCGAGATTCGGAGATCCGGAGGCGCAGGTAGTGCTCCCAAGAATGAAAAATGACATTATCGATGTGATGGAAGCATGCATCGATGGAACACTGGATCAAGTGGAACTGGAATTCGAGGACAATGCGGCTGTCTGTGTTGTACTGGCATCCGACGGATACCCGGTAGCATACGAGAAAGGTATCCCAATCACAGGTTTTGAGAATTTCGAAGGAAAAGAAGGATATTACTGTTTCCATGCAGGAACGAAAGTAAACGAAAAAGGAGAGATCGTGACAAACGGAGGACGAGTACTTGGCATCACGGCCAAAGGCGAGACTCTCAAGGAAGCACGCGCCAATGCCTACAAGGCAACGGAGTGGATCTCTTTTGCAAACAAATATATGAGACACGATATCGGAAAAGCTATAGACGAGGCGTAGATATTGTTGTACAAAAAGCCATCTCTTTGCCCAAGGGTAGGAGATGGCTTTTTGGTGTTTGCAAAATGGATAGAAAGCGCATATAATATACGAAAAGAGAGCAGGACACAGGAAGAAGGAATCAAAACATGGTTTATGAGAATATATTGGAAACAGTAGGAAATACTCCGCTTATCCGTCTGCAGCACATGACCGGAAAGGAGGATGCCGAGATTCTTGTGAAGTTCGAGGCAGTCAATGCAGGGGCTTCCATCAAGACAAGAACAGCTCTGGCTATGATCGAGGCGGCGGAAAAAGAGGGGAAACTAAATAAAGACAGTCTGATCGTCGAACCTACAAGCGGAAACCAGGGCATCGGGCTTGCACTTATCGGTGCAGTCAAAGGATACCGCACTGTCATCATCATGCCGGACTCTGTCAGCGAAGAGAGAAGAAAACTTGTAAAGCAGTACGGAGCGGAGGTCAAGCTGATCCACGACGCAGGAAATATCGGGGAATGTATTGCGGAATGTGTGAACACCGCACTGCGGATGGCAGAGGAGGATCCGAATGTCTTCGTGCCGCAGCAGTTTGGAAATGAGAATAATGTAAAAGTTCATTATGAAAAGACAGGAAAAGAAATCCTGAGGCAGGCAGAAAAGAAGATCGACGGTTTCTGTTCCGGGATTGGAACGGGAGGAACGATCACAGGTGTGGGACGGGCGTTGAAAGAAGCCAATCCAGACATAGAAATCTGGGCAGTGGAACCGGAACATGCGGCAGTTCTTTCCGGACATCCGGTAGGCACACATATCCAGATGGGGATCGGAGATGGTATTATCCCGGATATTCTGGATACAAAAATATATGATAGAATCGCGATTGTCACAGACGATGAAGCCATCGAGACGGCAAAGGAGCTGGCAGCCAAAGAAGGACTGATGTGCGGTATTTCCGGTGGAACGAACGTGGCAGCAGCCAGAAGACTTGCCAGAGAGTTGGGGAAAGGTAAGACGGTTGTGACAATCCTACCAGATACAGCGGAACGATATTTTTCCACCCCGCTGTTTGCCTGATTTTTCAGTTTTGTATTTACAAAACATGTGCATCTGTTATATGATTGGTGTAACAAATACGGAAGAAAAGAGCGGAAAATATGAAAGAAATTATCATAGAGATTGATTTTAACAGTGATGAAGCAATCTACATGCAGCTTCGCAATCAGATCATCATGGGCATCGCTGTTGCGGAGATCCAGGAGGGAGATTCCCTTCCGTCAGTGCGAAAACTGTCTGAGAAGATCGGAGTCAATATGCATACGGTCAACAAAGCTTACTCCGTGTTGAAGCAGGAGGGGTTCATAAAGCTTGACCGTAGAAAAGGGGCGGTAATCGCAGTCAGCACCGACAAGCTGGAGGCGCTGGCGGATATGAAAAAGCAGCTCCGCCTGATACTGGCGCGGGGATGCTGCAGAAATATTACCAGGAATGAAGTACACGAGCTTGTGGATGAGATTTTCCAGGAATATCAGGCAGAATAAGA
>NZ_VIRV01000013.1 GCF_019754295.1 Sellimonas caecigallum
CGACTTTTTTCGAAGCATCTTTCCCGTTCTCTCTGAACCAGAGGAATGGGAACATTCCCGGGAAGCCCGGTACTTAGCGGTTTGTCCCGCGGTGTTTATCAGCGGAACGTGTTATATCTTATCATCCCTCCTTATAAATGTCAACACCTTTTTTTCATTTTTTTTATTTTTTCTTATCTTCCTATAATATTCCCTGTTTTTGCGATATTATGCGCACCCGGAATGCCCATATAATCGTAGCGTGGACAGACAATATACAATAAAACAGAGCTTCGCCGGTTAGCGGAGCCCTGTCACTACATTCCATATATAGTTGTTCTTATATAGAAAACTCAGGAACGGATTTTCCTGTATCATTCGAAGCATGTCTTTTCCTATGTCCGTGGCATACAGCAACGTCACAATCAGAAAAAAGATCCACACAACTGTAAGCGCAATCATGAGCCCAAGAGCTGCCCCTGCAAGCCTGTTGAGCCCTCCTATGATCGGCAGCATTGCGATAACATCAAACACATACAGCAGTATTCTGATCAGCAGTGAGGTCGACAGAAAGATCAGAACTGCCGAAATGATGTTTATGATCAGTTTTGCAGCCCCTTTTGCAATATAATCCGCAAAGCTGTCTGCTCCCATCAGCGAATACGCTTCTTTATTGTTGTTATCCTGAAGAAATTCTTTAAACACAGCAGGAATATCCGCATTTTCGATGATCTGCGTCTGTACATTCCTTGGAATCTCTATATTCTGCAGCTGCTCCTGTATTTGCTGTGTATTTCCGTCCGGCATCGGTATATCGCCCGCCACTTCTTCCCATGATTCCGTCAGCTGTTCTGTCATTGCTGTCTCGCATTTCTCTTCGATCCAATCATCCAGTTTTGTATATGTGGCGATCCCATCGCTTACATACGGCGTCAGAAAGACTACGAGAATCAGTGTGAAAACAGTAGCCGCTAGCGAAACAGCAATCCTTACGGCTCCCCTTACATATCCTGCAACTGCTCCGATCAACAGGATCCCGATTGTTATATATAAAATCCAATTCATATACTCTCCTATTTTGTCAGTCGTACTGTTTTTGTTCCATTTGCATCTACTACCAAATATTTATTGATCCCTTTTAACGGAAAAATGTCCTTGATATTTGTACCCATCTTTCCATCGAACCGATGAACTCCGCTGTCGGTATATATACTGCATTTTTCTCCGTCATACATCAATACTTGTCCTTTTTCTATTTTTACTTTGCTGTAATCGCCTTCAAAGTCTTTAGATATAACTTCTTTTCCGTCATAATCAAACAGTTTCAGCTCGTATCCGGCTTTATCTGTATTTTTTAATATGATGCCAAGGTATTCCTTGTCATAGCAGATGCTTTTGATTTCTTTGGAAATTTTTACATACTCCTTTTCTTTTGGTTTGGTTCCATTATATAAAACAAAGCCGCCATCGCCTACCGCCACAGACTTTTCATCGGATACGAAATATACGCTCGGCATAACTGTATCCTCATATGTTTTGCCGCCTACACGGTATTTCCCATCTTCATCTTTGTTTCCGAAGTCATAGTAAACCAGCTCGGTGTCCGGGTTCCCGTCTTTTATAGAAACATAAGAGACGAGCAGTGTTGTTCCATCCGGAGATAACGCAAGATCTACCGGATATCCCTGCTCTACAGCAGATACTTTATATTCCAGAAGCAGGTTTCCTGCCGCATCATAACACTGGATAGATGGGGTATTTCCTTCTTTCAGTATCACTGCCGTGATCCCTTTTTCAGAAACTGCCACCCTCTCGATCGGCAATTCGGTCTGAACCTCCCCTTTCAAGCCTTTTTTGCCAAATATCAAGATGCTGTTTCCTCCACTATCCGTTACCACCGCCGATTCTTTGTTTACTTCCACGACTGGATTTTGTATCTGGCAGTCTTCTTTCCACAATTCTTTCCCGTCTGTATCAAACAAAACCACTCCGTCTCTGCTGCAGCGGAGGATATTCTCGTCAAACCTTGCGTAACTGCTCCTCCCAGTGCCGGCCTCCTGTTCCTGGCTGATTACCGATACGTCCGTATACGTCTGCAGTGTGATGGTAAGATATGCAGCCAAAGCTGCAGCTGCACACACGCTTACGATAACCCATTTGCGTATCGTCTTGTTTTGGATCTTCCTTTTCTTTTCCGTATTTGTTTTCTTCCCATCTGAAGCTTTGATATCCCACGAGAAGACTGTGTCGTTCTTGATCTCTGGTTCCTTTGGGGGCATATCACTGTCTTTTTTGCCCTTTTTCCGGATCTCCAGTGCTACTCCGGGCTTTGTAAGATCCGGGATATCTTTTTTCTTCGCAATGTGAAATCTTTTCTTTTTTTCGTCCTTCATATTGCTTTCCCCTTTGTATTTTATTTATACTGTTCTGTTTCACATTATCATAACATACTTTTTCCTATGGCAACAATAATTTTTGCCCAATGTAGATCAGATTGCCGTTCGAGAGCCCATTCATCTTTTTAATAGCATTTACCTGTGAAAGATCCCCGTATATCTTTTTGCTGATGCTTGCCAAAGTATCTCCTTTCTGCACAGTGTAGATACCTTCTTCTGCATCATAGGCATTTCCGACGGCTTCCTGGATATCTTCCTCATTGACTGAGTTCTTTTCTTCCCCTGCTGTTACCTTTTCATCCGTCTTCGTCGTGCCTTCGCCTGCCACGGATGCGGAAAGTTTTTCGATCGATGTCTGGACTGCCTTGATCTTATCGTAATTGTTTACCATCGTTACTCCGATGACCAGTATTACAACAAGGAGGAGTGTGCTGGCCGCATACAGCACTTTATTGTTCTGCTTTTGATCAGACTTTTCCAGCTTTTCCCTTACAAGGTTGCGAAAATCCTTCGCAGCTCGATCTGCAACAGGTTCACTGGGAGTCACTTTATTTTCCTTTCTTGTGGAGATCATATAATTTTGCATATCTGGATTTTTCTCATAATATACGTAATGCCCGTTGATCTGCATCAGATCTTTATATTTGTATGCAAAAAACAGTTCTTCTTTTTCCTTGGGATCTTTTATCACAAAAATACTATTTTCCTCCGGAAATTGTTTTTCATGAACAGAAGCCATCTGTTCATCGACAGCCATAGCATGTCCCGGAAAAATAAGGCACCAACCAAGAAGGGCCTTATTTCCAAAATATTCTTTGCACTCTTTCATCGCTTTTTCCATTGTTTCTTCCGGCAGATCCACTTTATTTCCTTCTCTTTTTATATCCGATATCTTAAGCGCTCCCGATATGTATACACAGTCCTGCCCGTCTGTCATCCCTTTTTCCCCTATGAGAAATGCTCCCTGAGGTTCTTCTTCTGTCTTGTCGCAAAGCTGGTTTAAAAATGTATCAACGTAGTCCTCTACATAGATTTTGGGGCTGTCGGACACATTTCCTATCTGACGTACGTTTTTTGGAAACTGTTTTTCCATATATTCTCACCTCATATTCATATTTTTTCTCATCATAGCATAGGCCAGGCGCCGATTTTATCGCTTCATGTCAGCTGTACCAAAGAAAAAAACGACAGAATAACTGCAAAAAAGAAAAGACCTGCCCACTTTTTTGCAAGTCTTTTCATTCTTTTTTGTTTTTTTGTTTTTCCGAATCGGTTTTTGTCAATTTACAGTCTTTCTTTTTCCTGTCTCCAGACTTCCGCAGTATTTATCCGTCAGGACAGTGATCCATCCTTCTTTCGTCCTCGGAAAACGAAAAAATGTGAGCGGCCACATATGGGTCAGGATAATATCTTTTTCTATCCTGTTGAGTTCAAAAAATTTGACTGCATTTTTGTAGGCGGCCCGGGGATGTGTAATTCCGTGCAAACAATCCCCCGTTTTTCTTCTGTGTGTGTGCCAGTCATAAAGGAAGAGATCGTGAAGCATACCTCCTCTTGCGGCTGATCTTGCATCCAGATGAAAAAACCTGCACCAACAGTAATTATAAAACGCCACATTCAGGCAATGCTGATAGCAGTTTGACGCACCGTGATGCGGATACAGCTTCATACGCAGGACTACCGGATGTTCCGCCAGCTCTTTTACACAGTCGTAAAAGTCTTCCCGCCAGTCTCTCCTGTACTTTTCTTTTCTGTCGTTGAGGCGGCTTTCCGTATCTCGGAACCAGAGCATCTCCTATATCCTCCGGAACTGTTCCACATCAAGAACAAAGACAGTGGCACCTCCTACTTCTACCGTGATCGGTATATAGGAATAGCTTATCATGGAGAGATCGCCCTGAGGATACGGCGTCGTCACTTCAACCTGTTTTCTCTTTGCACATTCTTTTTCCAATATCTTGAAGACTTCGTCTACCTGTTCATCCTCTACACCAAGCATGAGCGTGGTATTTCCTCTCTTGAGGAAACCACCGGAACTTGAGAGTTTCGTCACACGGAATTTCTTCTCGTTCAGACGCCGTACCGCTTTATTTGTATCATCATCGTGTACAACCGCAAAAATCAGTTTCATAATACATTCCCCTTTCACTATTTTGCTTACTGGAATTATATCACAATTTCCCGCGCTGATGCACACGTTTTCTGATAATTTATTCAAAATCTTTTCCAAAATCTCTACTGGAGACTTCCATAAAAAATGTTGTCATTTCTTTCTAGGCACAGGACTATATTTCAATATAAGAATACAGTGAGTCTGGCTGTACTGATTTCAGAGCAGCCAGCCGCAGGATCAGGAGGCTGCAAAACATGATAACAGAGCTTACATACCCTTTTTCCCTTCCGCCGCTCCCTTATTCATACGATGCTCTGGAGCCATATATCGATGCGGAGACAATGCATTTTCATCACGACAAACATTTCCAGACATACATTGACAACCTGAATACGGCTCTCAAAGATTATCCGGAATATCAGTCGCACACACTGACTCAGCTTTTGACCGAACTTGACAGGCTGCCCCCAGAGCTTCAGACTGCCGTCCGAAATAACGGGGGCGGAGTGTATAACCACGATCTCTATTTCGATCTTATGGCGCCGCCCGGACAAAAAATAGCCCCTTCTATCCTGGACTTCTATGATGACGGGGAAGAATTCTGGTCTGAGATGAAAACAGCGGCCCTTGGACAGCTTGGCTCGGGATTTGCCTGGCTTGTGACTGATCAGGATAATAATCTGCAAGTCCTGGCTCTGCCAAATCAGGATAACCCCCTCTCTTACGGCTATCAGCCAATTCTTCCTCTGGACGTCTGGGAGCATGCCTACTATCTGAAATACAAAAATCTGCGCGGAGACTATATCAACAACTGGTTCCACGTGATCAACTGGGCAGAGGTGGAGAAAAAAATCGCACAGTCGATGATTCCCTCCGCGTCCTGACAGCCCATCCCCACAGCACCAACCTGTCTTTCAGGAAAATCTGCTGACCATATGAACGCAAAAGCCGTACCGGGAAAATTGTTCTTCTTTCCCCGATACGGCTGCATCTGCCTGTCATCTGCAGTTTTTTCTATTTTCCAAGGAATCCTTTGACTTTCTTATAGATACTTTCGCCATCCAGCTCGTACTTCTTGATCAATTCTACTGCCGGTCCGGATTCTCCAAATGTATCGTTGACACCGATCTTCATTACTCTCGCGCATGCTTTCTGTGCCACAACGTCACATACAGCGCTTCCAAGTCCTCCGATAACGGAGTGTTCTTCTACAGTAACGATCTTTCCTGTCTTTTCCGCTGCCTTCAGCACAGCTTCTTCGTCAAGTGGTTTGATCGTATGCATATTGATCACTTCGGCGCTGATCCCTTCTTCTGCCAGCTTCTGAGCTGCCACGAGAGATTCATTTACTTCCAGCCCTGTAGCGATGATCGTCACATCTGTACCTTCTCTGAGTGTGATTGCTTTTCCAATCTCAAACTGATAATCCGGCGTGTCGTTGATAACCGGAACTGCCAGACGTCCAAAACGGATATAAACCGGTCCTACATGTTCGTAAGCTGCCTTCACAGCTGCTTTCGCTTCAATATCATCAGACGGATTCAGGACAACCATACCCGGTATCGTACGCATGAGAGCGATATCTTCGTTACACTGATGTGTAGCTCCGTCTTCTCCTACAGAAATTCCCGCGTGGGTCGCACCGATTTTTACATTTAATTTCGGATATCCGATGGAGTTTCTTACCTGTTCAAAAGCACGTCCCGCTGCAAACATCGCAAAGGAACTTGCAAAAGGCACCTTTCCTGTAGCTGCGAGCCCTGCTGCCACACCCATCATATTTCCTTCTGCAATACCGCAGTCGATATGGCGTTCCGGAAACGCCTTCTTAAATGTTCCTGTTTTTGTTGCTCCGGCAAGGTCTGCGTCGAGAACGATGACGTCATCATGTTCTTTTCCAAGTTCTACTAAAGCATTACCGTAGCTTTCCCTTGTTGCGATCTTCTTTACTTCTGACATAATGCTTCACCTGCTTTCTCTAAATCTTCCATTGCAACTTTGTACTGTTCTTCATTCGGAGCTGTTCCGTGCCAGGAAGCCTGATTTTCCATAAAGGAAACTCCTTTTCCTTTCACTGTCTTTGCGATAATGGCTGTCGGTACACCCTTTGTCTCTCTTGCTTCTTTAAATGCTGCCCTCAGAGAATCAAAATCGTGTCCATCCACATTGATCACATGGAAATTGAAGGCTTCGAACTTCTTGTCGATCGGATACGGTGAATTTACTTCATCAATCGGTCCGTCGATCTGCAGGTTGTTATTGTCCACGATGACAACAAGATTGTCAAGTTTTCTGTGTGCTGCAAGCATGGCTGCTTCCCACACCTGTCCTTCCTGGATTTCTCCGTCTCCTACCAGCGTGTACACGCGGTAGTCATCCCCGGAAAGTTTTGCGGAAACGGCCATTCCCACTGCTGCTGAGATGCCCTGTCCCAGAGATCCGCTTGACATGTCCACTCCCGGGATATGTTTCATATCCGGATGTCCCTGGAGATAGGAACCTACATGGCGGAATGTTTTCAAGTCTTCTACCGGGAAAAATCCTCTGTTTGCAAGCGCAGAGTAGTATCCCGGAGATGTATGTCCTTTGGAAACGACCAGCCGGTCGCGGTCTGCTTTTTTCGGATCTTCCGGATCGATATTCATTTCTTCAAAGTAAAGATATGTGTAAATGTCTGCCGCAGATAAGGATCCGCCTGGGTGACCGGACTTTGCATGATAAACTGCAGTCACAATCCCTTTGCGGACTTCATTGGCAATTTTCTGTAATTCTAAATTGTCCATGACAATTCCTCCTGGTTGTTCTATGTTTTGTTTTCCGGCACAGGGAGCTGTACCCCTATACCTATTCTCCGAATACTGCTTTATAATCTGCCTGGAATTTGGCGATTCCTGCATCTGTGAGCGGATGATGTGTCATCTGTTCGATTACTTTATACGGTACAGTTGCGATATCAGCGCCTGCCAGAGCACATTCTGTGATGTGGATCGGATTGCGGATGCTGGCTGCGATGATCTGTGTTTCGATTCCTGCCACTGCAAACATTTCCGCGATCTCCTCGATCAGCTCTGTTCCTCTCACAGAGATATCATCCAGACGTCCGACAAACGGAGATACATAGGTCGCCCCTGCCCTTGCCGCAAGAAGCGCCTGATTTGCAGTAAAGATCAGTGTCACATTTGTCTTAATCCCTTCTGCTGAGAGCACTTTTACCGCTTTCAGTCCCTCTGCTGTCATCGGGATTTTTACGACCATGTTCGGATGGATCTTGGCAATCTCACGTCCCTCTGCGATCATTCCTTCCGCATCTGTCGTCGTCGCTTTTACTTCGCCGCTGATCGGTCCGTCCACGATGGATGCGATCTCTTTGATCACTTCGTTGAAGTCACGCCCTTCTTTTGCAATCAGTGACGGGTTAGTCGTCACTCCGCAGATCACTCCCATGTCATTTGCTTTTCTGATATCGTCTACGTTCGCTGTGTCAATAAAAAATTTCATCTCAGGTTCCTCCTTGAATTTGTACTCGCTGTTTCTTAATTCTTATTATAAAACCTGAAAATGACAAGGTCAACCGCCGCGTTTTTTATTAATAAAAATATTAATTAATAAAACAATATATTATCAATTCGGAGAATACAAATCATCACTATTCTTGTCTCTGTTTTGTGAAAAAATAACTATTTTTACAACATCTTTCCCGATTTTTAACGTATCTCTTTGTCATATAAAACACAATTTATTATTAATATTTTTCTCCAAACCATTAATTTATTTTTTTCGGGTAGGAAGTAGTTCCGCGCACGATCAACCTTGGCTCATACTCGACATGGTACGTGCTGACAGGCTCGATTTCCGAGTATCCGGCATTCTGCGTAGTAATCTTCTTCATAATGATGTCGCATGCGTCCCGGCCTTTAAAGACAACGAAATGCTCGATCGTCGTCAAAGATACTTTGTGAATCCGCGCAAACAATGTATTATCGCAGCCCATGACCGAAATATCGCCCGGCACCTTATACTTTTCATCATGAAGAGCATCCAATATCCCGAACGCGATCATATCATTGAGTCCCACGATAGCTGTCACATCTCGCTTTTCCGCCAGCAGCTCTTTTGTGAGATCGTACCCGATCTTATATTCCGAGTCGATATTCGGGACATTTTGATCCATTTCTTCTCCAGCCGCCTTGATGATAACCCGATCTTTCAATCCCTGCTTATCGAATTCCTTCAGGAAACCTTCGACCCGCTTGGAACGCTGTTTCTGACGGATGGTAAGAGGCGGAGCGATATAAGCGACATCCCGGTGCCCAAGCTCCAGCAGATGTCTGGCCATCAAACGCCCCAGCTTCGAGTTGTCAAGTTCTACTGCATCCACGTTGAGCTGTTCATTTTGATTGTTCACGATCACAATCGGGATCTTCTCCGAAAGCTTTTCGATGGTATCCATATAGCATCGGCTCGGATTGCACGTATAAATGATTCCAAGAGGCGAAATCTCGGGCATCATTCTCAGATACCGCTCCTCCATCTTCAGATCACGCTGGGTATTGCAGATAAACAGTCCGTACCCTGCCTCCTTCGCCCTGGACTCGATACCCTGCAGGAGCATTACGTAGTAAGGGTTTGTCAAGTTAGAGCAGAATACGACCAAAAGTTTCTCCCGCCGGTTTTCTTTTTTGATCTTCCTCTTTGGCGGCTGATAATTCATTTCTTTTGCTGCCCGCTCCACTTTTTCAACCGTCTCTTTTGAGAAGGAGACATTGTATTTTTGATTGAGGATCATGGAGACCGCGGACTGAGACACACCCGCCGCCCGGGCAATGTCTGTCGATGTCACTTTTTTCTTCTTCATTTTTCCTTTACAACAAAACGGAGGGAGACTCCTCCCTCTTTTTAAAGCTCCGTCCTTCCCTCCAAGGCTCTCAGAAGCGTCACTTCGTCAATGTATTCCAGGTCTCCGCCGACCGGCACCCCGCTGGCAATCCGGCTTACCTTGATGCCGACAGGCTTGATGAGCTTGCTGATATACATAGCCGTCGTCTCCCCTTCCAGCGTGGAATTGGTTGCGATGATCACTTCATCCACATCGCCTTCAAGCCGCATCATCAGCTCTTTGAGCCGAATGTCTCCAGGACCAATTCCAAGCATCGGCGAAATCGCCCCGTGAAGTACATGATACACTCCTTCGTACTTTCCTGTTTTTTCATAGGCCGCCAGGTCTCTCGGGGTCTCCACGACCATGATCGTCCTGTGATCCCTGTTTTCGTTGCGGCAGATAGGACAGAGTTCATCATCAGTCAGCGTACAGCATTCTTTACAGTACCGCACGTTATTTCTTGCATCCACCATCGTCCTGGCAAACTCTTCTACCTGCTCTTTCGGCATATGGATGATATGGAAGGCAAGACGCTGCGCCGATTTTGCTCCGATACCCGGAAGTCTTGAAAGTTCCTCGATCAGACGGCTGATCTGGTTGCTGTAATATTCCATTTCCCATTCCTCTTGATCTAGAACATTCCCGGAATGCCACCGCCCATACCGCCTGTCAGCTTGCTCATGGCGGATGTGTTGGCTTCATCCACCTGGCGGAGCGCCTCATTTACCGCCGCAACGATCAGATCCTGAAGCATCTCGATATCGTCCGGATCAACAACTTCTTCCTGAAGTTCTACTTTCAAGATCTCTCTTTTACCGGAAACTGTCACTTTTACCGCACCGCCTCCTGCTGTAGCGGAAAATTCTTTCGTCTCCATCTCTTTTGCCTGTTCTTCCATCTGACGCTGCATCTTCTGCGCCTGCTTCATCAGATTTGCCATATTCCCCGGCATTCCACCGCCCGGAAAACCTCCTCTTCTTGCCATGATCGGTTCCTCCTTATTCTTCTACTGTGATATCCATATGGATAAGTTGTTCCAAATCCACAAAACTTTCTTCAAATCTGCGCCCCTGCTCCACTTTTCCGACTTCAATCTCTATCTGTCTTCCGGTCCGCTGAGCGATCAGATCACGTATTTCCTTCTTGTGATCCTCTGTCCCTACGACACTTGCCCCCAGATCATCCGGAAGGATGATCTGGAGCTGTCCCTGATTTCCGACGCTTAACCTCGCCTGCTTTAAGTATGTCTTTAACATGCCGGACGCCTCGTTTGCAATCATCCGGAAATTCTTTGCCACTTCGGTCACTTCTTCCGGGAGCGCCTTTGGGAGCTCAGGCTTCGCCGCCATCTCTGTTTGCGCAAACTCCCTTTTCACGCCTCCGTCTTCACGTGAGACAACTTCCCGTTGTACCGGAATCCCTTTTGCCACTTTTTCTTCCAGAGCCCGTATCCGGTCAAGAAGCGTATCGTTTCTCGTCTCCATCTGTGGTTTACAGAGTTTGATGAGCGCCACTTCCAAAAGCACTCTTTTCTGTGTCGCATATTTCAGCTGCCCGCTCAGATCTGAAAAGATCCGGATATAGCGGATCAGCGCATCATTGTCAATCCTTTGTGCTTCTTCTTTCAACTGTGCCAGATTCTCCGTAGAGACATCAAGCACATCCTCCATATTATCAGAACTCTTTACTAATAGCAAGTTCCTTAAATACCATGTGAAATCTGCGGATAACTGAGACAGCTCTTTTCCCTGCATCACAAGGTCATTGACCGCCTCCATTACCGCCTTCACATCCCGATCCAGAATCTTTCTCAGCAGTGCGCTGTAAACATCCGTATCCACAGCCCCAAGAACATCCAGCACCATATCGTATGTGAGTTTTTCTCCAATATGGAATGCAATGCACTGATCGAGGAGACTCAATGCATCACGCATAGATCCGTCAGCCGCCTTAGCTACATACCGGATCGCCCTTTCTTCCACTTCTACCTGTTCTTTCTCCATCAGCTCTCTTAGCCTGTCCGAGATCGTATCGATGGTAATCCTTCGGAAATCGTATCTCTGACATCTCGAAAGAATCGTAATAGGAATCTTGTGCACCTCTGTCGTCGCAAGAATAAAGATCACATATTCCGGAGGTTCCTCAAGCGTTTTTAAAAGCGCGTTGAAAGCCCCGATGGAAAGCATGTGCACCTCGTCGATGATATAGACTTTGTATCTTCCCTGTGCAGGGCGGTATTCCACTTCCTCGCGAATGCTGCGGATATTATCCACACCATTGTTGGACGCCGCATCGATCTCCACTACGTTCATATAGGTGCCTGCCCCGATATTCCTGCACATATCGCATTCTCCGCACGGACTGCCGTTGACCGGGTGCTCACAGTTTACCGCTTTTGCAAAAATTTTTGCCACTGTCGTCTTACCCGTGCCCCGCGTTCCGCAGAACAGATACGCGTGCCCGATCCTGCCTGCTTTGATCTGGTTTTGTAATGTTGTCACAATGTGGTCTTGTCCTTTGACATCCTCAAATTCAGATGGACGAAATTTTCTGTATAAGGCAGTATAAGACATTCTTTATTCTCCTTGTCTGTTTCTTTTACATTTCATCTCCGAAACTGATGCCGACCATTTTTGCTTCTTTGATAATGCCGGCTTTCGGGTCTACCGTCTTAAGTTTTCCCGCCACCTCTTTGAGCGGCACTTTACAGATCTTATCCTCTCTGATCGCTACCATGTAACCGAATTCCTTTTTCAGGATCATCTCCGCCGCTGCAGCTCCAAGTCTCGTAGAAAGGACACGGTCGTACGGACACGGGGAACCTCCTCTTTGCGTATGCCCCGGAACCGTGATGCGAACTTCCTGCGAACACTTATTCTGGATCTTTTCTGCCAGTTCATATGCCACAGAAGGATATTTTTTCTTCTTCTTTTCTTGAAGTTCTTTCAGTTTCTTCTTCGGCATTTCAGCTTCTTCTTTTGTGATAGCCCCCTCTGCCACAGCAATGATCGTAAAACGCTTTCCTGCATCCGCTCTTTTCTGGATTGATTTTACAACTACATCCAGATCATAAGGGATCTCCGGAAGCAGAACGATGTCTGCCCCTCCTGCAATACCTGCGTGGAGTGTGACCCAGCCCACTTTATGGCCCATGACTTCCACGATGAACACTCTGCTGTGTGAAGTAGCCGTTGTGTGGATTTTATCGATCGTATCTGTCGCAATGTCTACCGCACTCTGAAATCCGAATGTCATGTCTGTTCCCCAGAGATCATTGTCAATGGTCTTCGGCAGTGTCACAACATTGAGTCCCTCTTCCCGCAGAAGATTTGCTGTCTTGTGCGTTCCATTTCCTCCCAGCACTACAAGACAGTCAAGGTTGAGCTTATGATAAGTATGTTTCATCGCCTCTACTTTATCAATCCCGTCCTCTCCTGGTTCCCTCATCAGTTTAAATGGCTGACGTGATGTTCCGAGGATCGTGCCGCCGGTCGTAAGGATACCCGAAAAATCCCTGTCCGTCATCATCTTGAAGTCGGAGTAGATCAGTCCCTTATATCCATCTTTGAAACCGTAGATCTCTACATCCTTTACCTTTGAAAAAATCCCTTTTGCCACCCCGCGCATTGCAGCATTTAACGCCTGACAGTCGCCTCCGCTTGTCAGCATTCCGATTCGCAGCATATGCTCACATCCTTTCTTTTTTTTAGCAGTTACCGTCCGTCCCTGTGTCACACCGTATCCGAACCGTAACATATATTCTTATTATATCTTATTTTATGGGTGCTAACAACCGCGAAATGCGATATAATAATGGAGGAATATATTCAAAATAATCCCGTGGGCAAGAAAAAGACAGACTGCCTGCGGGCAGAAAAGCAGAGATACACAAATTCACAACAAAGGAGATTTTGCATATGGAACGAAATGAACCATGCTGGTGCGGAAGCGGAAAAAAATACAAAAAATGCCATATGGCGATGGACGAAAAAATCGCCCTTCACGCGGAGAATGGCGAGATTGTACCGGATCACAGCATGATCAAAACACCGGAACAGATCGAAAAGATCAGGGAGAGTGCAAAACTAAATACAGCTGTCCTTGATCATGTAGAAAAACATATCCATGCCGGAATGAGTACGGAGGAGATTGACCGGCTCGTATATGACTTCACAACTCAGCACGGCGGAATCCCTGCCCCTTTGAACTACCAGGGATTCCCAAAGAGCGTCTGCACTTCCATAAACAACGAGATCTGTCATGGCATCCCTGATGAATCCATCATCCTTCAGGAAGGAGATATCGTCAATGTGGATGTATCTACCATCCTCGATGGATATTTTTCGGATGCGTCCCGCATGTTCTGCATTGGGGAAGTCAGTGAACGTGCTTCAAAACTTGTGCGCGTCACAAAAGAATGCGTTGAACTTGGACTTAAGGAGGCAAAACCGTGGAACCACCTTGGAGATATCGCTCACGCCATCCAGGCTCACGCCAATGAAAATGGATATTCCGTTGTGGAGGAAATCGGAGGACATGGAATCGGCCTGGAATTCCATGAAGAGCCGTGGGTCAGCTACGTAACGCCAAAAGGAAGTGAGATGCTCCTCGTCCCTGGAATGATGTTTACGATCGAACCGATGATCAATGAGGGGGGACCGGATTTCTTTATCGACGAAGATAACGGCTGGACAGTATATACAGAAGACGACGGACTTTCCGCCCAGGTAGAATATATGGTGCTTATCACGGAAGACGGAGCCGAAGTACTGACAAAATAGGCTGTTGCTCATTTAAAGACCCTGCTGCATTGATGAAGCCGGGTCTTTTCTCAAATAACAAAAAACGAGTCAAAAAGTTTTCCTTTACAGAAAAAAGCACTGCCCTTCAAAGTAAAAGGCAGTGCTTTTCATGACATACAAAAAGCGGGTGATGGGAATCGAACCCACGTATCCAGCTTGGAAGGCTGGTGTTCTACCATTGAACTACACCCGCGTATGCCCAAAGCCGGAATCGAACCAGCGACACGAGGATTTTCAGTCCTCTGCTCTACCAACTGAGCTATCTGGGCATCTCTCTATTTAACTGCTGTGCGCTGAGCACATGTTGTATTATATTACGGAATATTTCATTTGTCAACAATTATTTCAAATTTTTTTATTTTTTATATTTTGTACGTTTTTCCGATTTCTCCAATCAATCAATTCCATTGTATTCGGCCACATAGATCATACCGTACCGGTTTACGACCCAGTTTCGCATCTCCACGCCTTTGTCCCTGTCATAAGGAGGTTGTGTGAGCACATATCCAATCTGTCCATCTTCAAGCTCCTGTGAATACGGCGCCTCGACGATACCGGTCTGAAAAGCCGAGAGGGGATGCCCGGACCTTAAAATCGCAAAGCGCACTGCGCCATCCGGCAGCATAAAGATATACATGACAAGTATCAGTATCGGCACAAGGAACAAAACCTTCCAGTATTTTTTTGTCTTTCTTCTGTGTTTTCTGCGTTTTTTCTTCATAAATTTCAACCCGCCCGTTTCCAGACTATCATTCTCTTTCTATTGTATCAGAAACGATCATAAAATTTCTATCT
Source organism: Sellimonas caecigallum (assembly GCF_019754295.1). Taxonomy (GTDB): domain Bacteria; phylum Bacillota; class Clostridia; order Lachnospirales; family Lachnospiraceae; genus Sellimonas; species Sellimonas caecigallum. The sequence goes on from NZ_VIRV01000013.1 coordinate 14,965, forward strand.
TTTTTCTTAATACGTTCTTATGCTTCTGTTAATTTAAGAGGACGTTGATTGTCCTTGCCAAAAATGCTATGATGTAAAAGACACTCGAACTTTTGATCAAGGAAGTAAAAGACAATGTTAAAAAAGGATTTTCTGGAACGGTTTTCCATCAGTGAAGAAGAATTTGAGGAGGCTGGTTTTACGTGGGAAGAGCTTTGCTATATCGCGCGGGATTACGCTTATCGCCTCCCCCATCTCAGGCTTATCCGGGATGAATTTCTACAGGAATACATCAAAAACAAGGACCACCGTACGGGTCTGCATTCTTACCGCACCCGTATCAAAAGCCCTTGGCATCTTGTTGAAAAAATCATTCGCAAACGGTGCGAGAACTACCCCAAATACCGCACGCTCACAAAAGACAATTACATGAAGTTTGTAACCGACACCATCGGATTTCGCGGCCTGATCCTGTACCGAGAAGACTGGGTTGTATTTCACAAATATCTGATCCGGCATTTTGAAAACAATCCGGACCTTTATATCCGGGACTGTATTGCGGATTTCCATCCAGACAAAGACCTCTACATGGCCGAGCCGCCAAAGGTCCATATGCGTCTCGGAGATTTCAGTGAGATTTATTCTGAATGGATACCGGCTGACAATATATTCGATCGCAAACACTATCGCTCCGTTCATTATATTTTAAAATACAAAGGAATCTATATGGAAGTGCAGCTGCGTACACTTTTTGAGGAAGGCTGGGGCGAGATCGATCATCATATCCTCTATCCATACAAAGTCAGTGACCCGATGCTGACAGAATTTTCCGAGCTTTTGAACCGGCTCTCCGGCATGGGCGATGAGATGGCCTCCTTTTTCAAGCGTCTGTGCGATGTCTCCAGCGAGAATTTCCGCCCCAAACAGACGACGGTCAATCCATGGGCCGACTACAGCACCTTCATCCGGCAGGAGCGCAAACCGGATCTGCATTCGATCCATACCATCGACGACGCCATTTTAAGCGTCATCAAAAAATAAGCATAGGAGGAATATCCATGAATCCAATACCGACACCGGGGATACCGGAATACATCCTGGCTTCTGCAGACGATATGATGCAGCGCGTTCTGGATGGGAAAATACGGAAACATCTTCTGAATGACAATTCCGCTGTCTACACGCAATACGAGGACGTAGTGGCAGAATTTACCGAACAGGGGATCAAAAACAAATACGCTGTTATCTACAAAGAAGCCGACACTTTTTTAAGCAGTCTGGATGCTGCCGGTTCCGTGCGCATCGATGAGACGATACTGATGCACGCTGTCATGGACTATTTTACCGATATTTCCCGGATCCAGGGATTCCACAGGATCCGTCAAATCAGCGACATCAAGGAAATTTCCTACGATACTTACTGGCTCATGAGACGCAAACCACTGCAGGTTCTCTCCTCGGATGGAGACGAAGAATTCTGGGCATTCATCAACGAAAAGTTTGCCTTTTCCAGAGTTGCCTCCTTCCTCACACGCAGGCAAAGAGGCGCTGTGCTGGAGGATGAAAGCAAACAGGTCTTCCTGGATTTTCTGGACACGCTGTACTACTTTTTGAAATACCGCGAATATTCCCCTAAAATCCTGGAACTTATCCTCATGGGATTCCAGACCGGACAGCTTTTCCCTGTAAAATCATAGCGTTTTTCAGGCACAATCAGACATTTGCAATCAACAAAGGAGACCCTATCATGAAAGAACAAAATCTGCACACGAAAAAGGAACATCCTGTTTTTCGTTTTGTCAAAAAACACCTTACCCGCAGAATATTGACAGGAATTCTAATCGTGCTGATAATCGTTGCCGGGATAATCGGTCTTAGAAAGACTATTTTTTCCGACAGCCAGACGACCAAAATAGGCTTTGAGGATATCGGCGAGCTGGCCACCCAATCCGCCTACTGCACACAAGTAAACGTTACCGATTCTTCAAGAGAATTGTTTGGCGCAAAAATCCCTTTTACGCAAAGCAAGTATATCTATAGTTACGATGTCGTAGTCAAGGCAGGATTTGACTTTGAAGAGATAGAATGGAGCAAAAACGATAAAACTATAGAAGTGAAACTGCCCGAAGCAAAAATTTTGAGCAACGAGATAGACCTGGATTCCTTCAAAGTATACCACGAACAAGAAAGCATTTATAACCAGATTGCTTTAGAAGAGAACAATGAGGCATTGGCCAAATTAAAGGAAACAGCCGAGAAAGATGCCATTGAAAATGGTTTGCTGGAAAATGCACGCAGCAACGCCGAAACAATACTGACCGGTTTTTTCGGAAATGAATATGATTTGGATAAATACGAGATAATTTTTACAGATAAATAGAAAAGAGGCTGCATATGAAAAATTTTAAGAAAAAATTATTGTTAACGATTGCCATCATCGCAGGAGCGATCGCAATCTTCTACTTTATTTTATTCCTTACCGCGTAAAATTTTCCTGAAGTATTACATACAAAAATGATGGGAGGCCTTGAGTAAATCAGGCTTCCCATCATTTTTGCATTTCTTGCCCCTTATCATATGCCGCAGACCGGAATCGAACCGGTACGGGAGGATAAGTCCCGCAGGATTTTAAGTCCTGTGCGTCTGCCAGTTCCGCCACTGCGGCGTATGGATGGAGGTGGATTCGAACCACCGAAAGCGTTGCTAACAGATTTACAGTCTGCCCCCTTTGGCCACTCGGGAATCCATCCATATGTCTAGGACAACACTTATAACATTGTCCTAACCCTATATATTTATACCATACTCAAAAAAGAAACGCAAGGAAAAATTTCCCTGCGTTTTTCTTTTGCTCTATTTCCCTTCTGCCTTCACAGATCCTTCCAGGATTTCCCCTGCTTCAACCCGATTGATCAATCCCCCTATCTGAGCGACTGTCTCTTCATTTGGAACCGTGACATAAGGGGTTCCTGCGATGGAATAACATTCCCTTCGATCCGGCATACCGTCTGCCGCCACCGAATAGATCTGCCAGTCCGAACCGTTCTGAAGCTGCTGTTTGATCAGTGCACGGATCTGCTTCATGGACATATTCGTCTCTACGCTGTCAGACATTTCCGCCAGAATATCTGTCGCCTTCACAATCATGGACGGAGCTATCATTTTCTGGATGATAGCTGTGATCAGCGCTTCCTGATTCTTCCCTCTCTGATTGTCCCCGTCATCCAGGGCATGTCTTTCCCTTGCGAAAGCCAGAGCCTCTTTTCCATCCAGATGGTTGATCCCCTGCTTGATCTCCACAATAGCTCCCGCATCGGTTCCTGTCGTAAATGCCAGCTCCGAATTGACATCCACTCCTCCAAGGATATCGATGATATTGACAAAGGATGTAAAATTCAGCCTTGCGTAAAACGGTATTTCAACCTGATACAGCTCTTCCAATGTATCAATGGAGACATCCACTCCATACTGTCCGGCATGTGTCAGCTTATCCGGCATCCCGCCTGAAATTCCAGGGATCGGTACGTAATAGTCTCTCGGTGTCGTCACAAGCAAAATCTGCCTGCTCTTCGGATTGACTGTGGCGATAATATTAACGTCGCTTCGGCTCTGCGTCGCCACATCCCCATATGTGTCGATCCCGCTCAAATATACAGAAAACGGCTCTGACTGCACCGGCACATTCAACGTCGTATCCTGCGTATTCTCTTCGATGTTATATCTGTATAAAATGCGGGTTTTCTCTGTAAATCCTTCAACTGCCTGATTCATCACATCATTGTAGTTGGAATCATAGATGATGACATCGATTTCTTCATCTATGAGTGCTTTTGCCAGCGTTCCCATCTCGTCATACTTCTTTGTAGCGATATGCTTTTTCAGCTCTTTATTTACATTCTCGATAGTCCGTTCGGTATTGGAAACATTTCTCGCATATTCCACACCGAAAGTGTAATCGCTGACATCACTAAGTTCCTGCGCCTTATCATTTTCCCGGACGACTACTACCATCTTGTGGATTTCTGTAGTCCCACGTGTCATATGAAGAAGAGCGCCTCCCGTTTTGTATAGGTAAAAACTTCCAATGATCAGCGTCACACTCACAAGGAGACTAAATACCTTTCCGATGATCTTCGCTTTTCCTCGAACTGCCAGCTGGGAGACCAGGGTAATTCCAAGAAGCAGGAGAAGCACTCCTGCTATGATGAGCAAATATTTCATGATCAGAATATCCAGCCAGCACAGTACTCCCATCAATGCAAAAGAGGCCAGCATCTGGATGGCAAAAAATACCATTCCTCTCGCAATCCCTGCTCTTTCTGCCTTTCGTTCTTTTCTCCGTCCCGCCTTTGCCCTGTCTGCTTTGGGACGGGTCTGTCGGATATTCCCTTCCGTGTCCTGCATATCTTCGGCTTTTTTGAATGATTTCTTACGATATTTCTGGCGTTCTTCCAAATTATAGTCCGGGTCGGACTGTCTCCGGCCGCCTCCTCTTGCTTTCGATTGTTGGGAACGAATTCGCCGGTATTCCTCCCGCCGGTTGTTCCCATTCTCTCTCTGGGCCATAATCCTTTTTATCCTTTCGTAAGCCTTATGTGCTTATCCACACACTATTTCTATTTTATAACTTTTACTACATGAGCAGCATTTTGTCAAGTTTTATACTAATATTCCCTCTTTTTTAGTATAATTGCCGAATGTTTTCCCATGTTAAGTACGATTTCCCCGTTTTCAATGATATACTCTTCGTACTCCGTCGTATACCCTTTGTCGTATGTGTAGAGAAGCCTTCTCATAATCCCTTTCATCGGAATTTCGGCAGGCCATACCGGCACATGCACTGTGGCATGTTCACTCCGGTTATTTACGATGATGACAAACTGATGTTTTACATGAAATCTGGCATATGCCAGAATGCCTTCTTCCCACATCAGAAGCTTGAGCGATCCCGTTCGGAACGCCAAATATTTTTTGTGAATAGCGATGACTGCCTTGTGAAATCCAAGCATCTCTTTGTCTTCCTGCCCCCATGGGTACGTCCTCCGGTTATCCGGGTCTGTAAAGCCGCAGACACCCACCTCATCTCCGTAATAGATCGTCGGCGCACCTACCCAGGTCATCTGCATGAGCACGGCTTCACGCATGATTGCAGGATTGACATATGCCTCAGCAGCCTCATGGCCAAGATGCTCCACCCTTCCAGTCATATGATTGGTTCTCGTGAGAAATCTGGAATGGTCATGATTGGACAGCTCGTTCATGGCTGTCTGGAGGGATGGCGTCATCATTGCAGACATATGATGTCTGATGGCATTCACAAAATAATCCGCATTATCACAGAGGTCTGGTCTGGAAGAATCACTGTGCTTTTCCATCCCCGTAAGAAACCATGTAACCGGCTCCATGAATGCATCGTAGTTCATAACTGTATCCCACTCGTCTCCCATAAGCCAGTCTTTCGGATCACCGTAATGTTCTGCCAGAATAATCGCTCTTGGGTTGGCAGATTTTACTGCTGCCCGGAACTTCGTCCAGAACAGGTGATTGTATTCATTGGAATATCCAAGGTCTGCTGCCACGTCCAGCCGCCATCCGTCTATATTGTACGGAGGAGACACCCATTTGCGCGCCACTGTGAGGATGTAATTTTCCAGTTTCACGGAGTCCTCATAATTCAGTTTTGGCAGTGTGTCGTGTCCCCACCACCCTTCATAGCTTCCGTTGCAAGGCCATGCCTCCTTCTTTTCATCATGGAAATGGAAAAAACTTCGGTATGGGCTGTCTGATGACATGTACGCGCCTGGTTCATAGTTCCCTTCCTGCTCGTAGATCCGTTCCCGATCCATCCATTTGTTAAACGATCCGCAATGGTTGAACACGCCGTCCAGAATGACTTTCATTCCCCTCTTGTGAATCTCCTCCACTACATGGACAAAGAATGCATTGCTGGCTTCCAGATTTGCTTTTCCCGCAGACCGTATCTGGTACTTTGTGGCCTTGCTGTTGTCCATACAGCCCTCCGGAAGGATTTCTCCTCCGTCTTCAACAATCTTGCCGAAATGCGGATCGATGTAGTCGTAATCCTGCGTATCATATTTGTGATTGGACGGGGAAACGAAAAGCGGATTGAAATAGATGACTTCCACTCCGAGATCTTCCAGGTAGTCAAGCTTATCCAGCACTCCCTGTAGGTCCCCTCCGTAAAATTCCCGTATAGCCATAGTCTTTGCCGGCTTTTGGTTCCAGTCCGTGATCTTCTCGGATCTCGCCCCAAGATATGCATATTCTCCCGTCTCCACGTCGTTGGACGGATCCCCATTGCAGAAGCGGTCGACATAAATCTGATACATAACTGCGCCTTTTGCCCAGTTAGGCGTCGCGAAATCCGGCACGATCATAAAATCATACATCTGGATAGGCTCTTCCACCGCCCCATATCGGTTGAAAAAGCATACTGTCCCATCCAAACCTTGGATACAGAAATGGTAGCGGAAAGGTTCGTTTTCCAGACGGATGACATATTCATAGTAGTCAAAGACTTCGGTCGTATATTTTTTGGCCATGGAAAAACAGGCCTCATCCGTGACCAGTTTTACCTCTTTCACGTCGTCTCTCGCCGTCCGAAATCGGAGCGTTACCTCCTGATTCTCTGCTGGTTCCGGAGGATACACATACTGATCTGTACCGTCACTAAATAATGCCTGTTTATTCATGTTCCTACTCCCTTCTCAATGAACTGTCTTACTGCTTCGTCGATTCTTCCTGAGTATTCTGCTCGAATAAACTTTCAAATTCTTCTCTGGAAATTTTTTCTTTTTCCAAAAGCAGTTCAGCACACTTGTGTAAAACGTCGATATGTTCTGTAATCATTGCTTTTGCTTTATCATAACATTCGTCGATGATCCTCTTCACTTCCCTGTCGATCTTTCCTGCCACTTCTTCTCCGTATCCACGTGTATGTGCCAGATCTCTGCCGATAAACACTTCCTCGCTGTCGCTGTCGTAGTTGATAAGCCCCACTTCCCTGGACATACCAAACTTTGTTACCATAGCCTTGGCAAGGCTTGTCGCCTGTTTGATATCCTGTGAAGCCCCTGTCGTGATATCATCAAAAATAATCTCTTCTGCAATACGGCCTCCAAGCGAAACTGTAATGTCCTGAAGCATTTCCCCTCTTGTATTAAACATCTCATCTTTTTCCGGAAGCGGCATGGTATACCCGGCTGCTCCGGCTCCTGTCGGGATAATAGAGACCGTATACACCGGCCCCACATCCGGGAGCAAATGGAACAGGATCGCATGCCCTGCCTCGTGATAGGCCGTAATCTTTCTGTCCTTTTCAGAGATCACACGGCTCTTTTTCTCCGATCCGATACCTACCTTCACAAAAGCTCTTCTGATATCTTCCTGCACAATATACATACGGGCCTGTTTTGCGGCAAGAATAGCGCTTTCGTTCAAAAGGTTTTCAAGATCCGCACCCGTAAAGCCGGCTGTCGTCTGCGCGATCTGTCTCAGATCCACATCTTCCCCCAGAGGTTTCGTCCTCGCATGGACGGAAAGGATCTCAAACCTGCCCTGCACGTCTGGTCTTCCGACCACGACCTTCCGGTCAAAACGGCCCGGTCTCAAAATTGCCGGATCAAGAATATCCACTCGGTTCGTAGCTGCCATCACAATGATTCCCTCATTGACTCCAAAGCCATCCATCTCAACGAGAAGCTGGTTCAGCGTCTGTTCTCTCTCATCATGTCCGCCTCCCATTCCGGTCCCTCTTCTTCTTGCCACTGCATCAATCTCATCAATAAAAATAATGCACGGTGCATTTTTCTTGGCATCTTCAAAAAGGTCCCTCACACGGGATGCCCCGACACCCACAAACATTTCCACAAAATCTGAACCGGAGATTGTAAAGAATGGAACGCCCGCTTCTCCTGCCACCGCTTTTGCAAGCAGAGTCTTTCCTGTCCCCGGAGGCCCTTCCAGAAGAACGCCCTTCGGTATTCTGGCGCCGACCTGGATGTATTTTCCTGGCTCTTTCAGGAAATCTACGATTTCTTCCAGCTCTTCCTTTTCTTCTTTCAGCCCTGCCACATCCTGGAATGTCACTTTCTTGTCTTTGTCTGTCATCATCCTTGCGCGGCTTTTCCCAAAATTCATCGCTTTCGCTCCGGCTCCACCGTCGTTCATGCCGCTCTGCCGTCTCATAAAAGCAAAAACTGCAAGCACTGCCACTACCATGATCAACGTTGGGAAGATCGTCGACATAAAAACGCTCTCCTTTGGAACTGCCGCCAACTCACACTCTACTCCGGCTTCCCGAAGATATTCTTCCTCTTCCGAGACATTCGAAATATTTACATAGCGAACCTCATTCTCGTCTGCGAGATGAAGTTCGATCTGTCCTGTCGGGACCGCTTTATCCTGATAGATAACTGCACTTTCTACCTGCTGGCTCTCCACCGCCTCTCGATACTGATCCAGCGTGTACGATCTGTTTCTCTCCTGAGACTGGTTCGTAACCCAAAAGATGAGAAGCACCGCAACGATCATGAGAATGATCGACATGCCGCCTAGCCCCTTGCCTTTCTTATTGTCCAACCTTCTTTGTTCTCCTTTCCTTATTCTACGCCTTCCACAACACCTATGAACGGAAGGTTCCGGTATTTCTGAGCATAGTCAAGCCCATAGCCTACCACAAATTCATCTGGGATATTAAATCCCACGTAATCTACTTTTACGTCTTCCACACGCCGTTCCGGCTTATCCAGAAGTGTGCAGATATGCATACTCTTTGGTCCTCTCTCTTTCAATATCTTCATCAGGTGGAACAATGTACGTCCGGAGTCGATAATATCCTCCACAATAAGCACATCTTTTCCTTCCAGCGGTTCATCCAGATCTTTTACGATCTTTACGATCCCGCTTGACTCTGTTCCTGCTCCGTAGCTGCTGACACTCATGAAGTCCATGGAAACCGGCACTGTGATCCTCTTTGCCAGCTCACACATAAAAAATACGCCGCCTTTGAGCACACAAATCAAATGCACCTGCTTTCCAGCGTAGTCTTCACTTATTTTCTTTCCCAGTTCTTCGATCCTTTTGTCTACCTCTTTTTCCGGTACCAACACTCTGATTGTTTCTGCCATGCTATTCTCCTCCGTAGATTTCTATTTCCATGATCGTCGTTGTCTTGTCTGTAATCTGATAGGCTTTACTTTGCCTGTATCCGACGATCCACATGATCTCATCCCCGTCTGCCACCAGCGGGATGCTTTCCCGTTTCTCTTTCGGTATTTTTTCATTGATGAAAAATTTCTTGATTTTCTGACGGTTTCCCTGTCTGTCTATCAAAATATAGTCCCCTGGTCTGCGGTTTCGCAAAACAGGTCTACTTTTTATTATATCATAATCAAACCATTTCGTGTAGGGGGTATCCGGCCAGTTTTTCTCCCCGTTTTCTCTTGGAAATACTCTTATCCGTATGAAAAGTCCTGAATTGTCTTCTTTTTTTCTCTCCCCTTTCCGAAAGCGGATTCCCTCATATGTCTTTTCTGCGCACGTATCACATGGAAAATCCACCTCTTTTCCGGGCTGTTTTTCCATGAGCCCCAGCAAATTTTCTACATGTACCGCCGAAATATCCTTCTCTTTTCCACATATCTGCGCCAAAATACTCTTGGCTATCTCCTTGCGAAACGGATCCGGCACATCGAGAAACTCCTCCTTCTTCAGGATCCATCCATCCTCATCCTCCACAAAACATCTCTTTTTATATTTTGCCGTTTCCGCTTCCATATATTCCCATAATTCCGATATTTTATCCGACAGCTGCGCGATATGTCCGACAGCTTTCGGGTTGATATCCTCAAGCTCTCTCATAACACGGTTCCGAATCCGGTTTCTTGTGTAGATGTCCTGATGATTTGTCGCGTCGTCACACCAGTCCTGCCCCATCTCCTCAAGTGCATCTTCGATTTCTCTTCGTCTCAGACCGAGAAGCGGACGGATATATATGCCAGAACACGGCCGTATCCCCCGCATTCCTTTTACACCCGTACCTCTGATCAGATTCATGATCACTGTCTCCGCATTGTCGTCCTGGTGGTGGGCAAAAGCGATGCGGTCCCCATGGCTTTCCCTGAGAACTTGCTCCATACATGCCCTCCGAATATCACGTCCCGCTTCTTCTTCTGAACACTTCCGCATTCTTGCTTCCTCCGCCACATCGATCCGGAACACCCGGCAAGGCACCCCGTGCTTTTTGCACAGCTCTTCTACAAACCTTTCGTCTCGAAGGGCCTCTTCTCCCCGCAGCATATGGTTGACATGTACGGCCGTGATATGGATATTCCGCGTTCTTTTCCATTCTAAAAGTACAAAAAGCAGGCATACCGAATCAGCTCCTCCGGATATACCTGCAATAATATGGCTTCCATCTTCTGCCATATTCCACCGTCTTTCATATCGTTCTGTTTTTTTCTTTAAAATGTCCCATCTTTTTTCTTCTGTCTGCATCTTTTCATCCACTTCTTCATCTCACATTTGCTGTCCGCCCGCAGCACGTGCGGATCCCCTGCGCATTCCATGCTATCATCTTATATAAGAACGCCGCAAAAAGCAAGCTATATTCTCCATATTCCCACCACGAGTACCGTCATATCGTCCAGCGGCTCCTCGCCGCTCCACTCCAAAACCTGCTCCAGTATATGGTGTGCCATTTCCCTCGGATTATTCAGGTTCGTTCCCCGGATGATCGTATCCAGCAAAAACTCCTGCTCTCCTACAGGAAGAGCGTCCAGAACCCCATCCGTGATCATGATGACAAGATCTCCGCTTGCGACTTTTCGCTTTACACTTTGCAGCTCCAATTCCTGCAAAACACCAAGAGGCAGATTTGTAGAACAGATTCGTTCCATTTCCGTCCCGTGCCGTATAAATGTTGTGGAAGCTCCGGCTTTGATAAGTTCCACCGTACCGTCATACAAGTCAAAAATACTGATATCCAGTGTAGAAAAGCGGATTTCCTCCCTCCCCATCACAAGCGCAGTATTCATCATCCGGATGGCCGTCTCCACCGGGAATCCCGCTTCCAGAAGCTCTTCCAGCATTTCCACAACCATGGCGCTCTCCCGAAACGCTTCCTCCCCGGAACCCATCCCGTCCGACAAGGCAACCGCCTGTCGTCCTGCCGGAAGTTCCATCATAGAGAAACTATCCCCGGATATGTTAGCACAGCCTTTTCCAATTTTTGCCACTCCCTGGAGTGTATAGAATCTGAGCCGTTCCAGAAATACGACAGTGGCATATTCCGTGCCAAGAGACGTCCTTTCATCTCTTGCCGGCTCCATATTTCTCCCGGTACAAACAGAGAGAATATAGGCAAGCTCTTTTGTCGTCATAAAGCGTCCCTTGGATGCTTTCCCGGTAAGATGAATCTCATAACGTCCCTTTGGGGTCATCAAAAATACGATGCTCAGAAGACGCACCCCTTCGCTTTTCAATTTCCCTCGGATCTTCTTCTCCAGCCGTTCATCCGAAAAGATACTCGCATCCAGCTCTCTTGTCGTATGACGGATCATCCTGGCAAAAGTGTCAAGCTCAATGGCGCACCCTTCTCTGTTCTGCACGATTCGATTGTTCCAGAACATCGCCTGCTTCGCATCCTGAAATGTCTCCATCGTCTCCCTCAGAAACCGCGGCGCCATGACGCAGTATTTCTGCAGCCTTTTTTTGATGTCCATATTCAGTTCCGTCCCGTATTCGTCAGCTGCTTTCAAAATCTCGTAGACCATTTGATATGTACGCACACGGTTTTCTCCAAGGCACCATTTCCGGTTCTCACAGTTTGCACAGACTGCATCGGAAACTCTCGAAAACATCTCCTCGATCTCATGTTGCGTAAACGTTCCTCTTTGTCCTTCCATACGGAAAAACGTGTTGGAAAGGTGCTCCAGTGATCTGCCGAATTTCTCCATCTGTTCCACATATGGATTTAAAACATAATTCTTTTCTCCCATCTTCTGCCCCTTCATGATCTTGTTATCTTAATTTATGACCAAAGCGGACTCCCCGCCTCAGCGCAACAAGACAATGTCCTGTTTGATACAAAAAAGCTTTGGGAAATACACCGATTTCCCAAAGCTGTCTTCTGTAATACACGATCGAATTATTCTTCCGGCTTAAAAAGAATCTCATTTTCTTTTGCCATGCCAAGTTTATCTCTTGCCGTGTCCTCAACATATTCATCTGTTCCAACGTATTCTTTATATTTCTCGATTTCTTTTGCTTTTTCCTGTTCTGTCTTCTTTTCCTTTTCGAGTTTTGATATCTGGGCACTTTGTTCCTTCATCTGGGAACGAAGAGAAACACCATGAACGGCTGTGGCTCCTGCAAGTACAAGAAGAATACAGGAAATAAAAATCATACTGCTTCGATATCTCGTGATACGAGGCTGTCTTAAGTTTTTCTGTCTCTTTTTTCTTCTGGCTGCCATCTCTTTCACCTGACCAAAAATCCTCTGTGTTTCGGGTTATACATTATATACTATCCTTTTTATGCAGATTAATCAACACCTTTTCCGCCTTTTCCCTGTCTTTTCCTGTGAATTTTTCTACACATTTTCCCCGTCTTTGACAAAACAGCGGAAAGAAACAGTACACCCATGGCCGTACCTGCCACAAAGTACCATCGTATAGTACCCTGACTGGCATCAAAAATTTTCAGGAACAGGTAAAATCCCGTAAATAACCAATAAATAAAATCCTCGATGGAAACCACCACTCCGTTGTGGGGTACGATCTTTCTGAAAATCCGGATACATACATAGATCCCGTATACTGTCATGCCGCTGAAAAACGCTTTCAGAAATGCCGCCGTCTCTATCCCAAGCCCGCTCATCCGCCGGGCCCCTTTTAATGAAACAGGCGCGCCAGAAGCTTCCCGCCCTGTTTCGCCGCCGGCTTCATATCCGAATACGCGATTGTGTCGATATTCCCCGACAGATCCACTTCGCCTTTTTCCAGGCTCAGTCTGTTGACATGCAAATCTGTCCCCTTGACCATCATCATCCCCTGCTCTGTCTCCAGGAGAATCTCATTGAGATCAAAGGAAAGTACATCCAGCACACCCGTGACCAGGCTTGTCTTCCGGTTGTTTACCACCAGTTTGTGCTGCCGCTTGATCTGGGCATCCTCTATACCGTTTATCATACTGCTGCTCATCATCATCATTTCTCATCCTCACTTCCGCATCGGCCTGTCTGTTTTCTGATGTATCTGTGATATACTATGACGAGCTTCCGCCTTTTATTCCTTTACGTATCAGATATAACGGAAGAGATCTTTTGCCTCTTCTTTCTTTGTCGTATCCTGGATATCCATCACTTCCACTTTTACCGCCTTTGTCCCGAACTGGATTTCAATGATATCTCCTTTCTTTATCTTTACGGACGCCTTCGCCGTCTTGCCGTTCACAAGCACACGGCCCGCATCGCACGCTTCATTCGCTACCGTTCGCCTCTTGATCAGCCGGGATACTTTTAAAAATTTGTCCAGTCTCATGTTATATGTCCCCCTTTTTCGTACACGTTCTCCGGAGTGCAGCTATACCGTCAGCCGTGTATGCTAAAAACAGAGGGCCGAAGCCCTCTGTCAAATGTTCACAAATGGAATTTCCTATGCGTTGATAGCATCCTTTAACGCTTTGCCCGCTTTAAATTTCGGTGCTTTGCAAGCTTCGATCTTCATTGTTTTTCCAGTCTGCGGGTTTCTTCCTTCTCTTGCAGCTCTTTCGCTTACTTCGAATGTTCCAAATCCTACTAACTGAACTTTTTCTCCTTTTTTCAGTTCTTCTGTCACAACGTCGATGAATGCTTTCAATGCTTTTTCAGAATCTTTTTTAGAAATTTCTGCCTTTTCTGCAACTGCTGTGATTAATTCTGTTTTGTTCATGGGTTAATTCCTCCTAAATTTTTCCGTTATAGAATCTGTGTCTTACTAGCCAATTCTACCCGGCAAAAACAACGGTTTTTCGCCATTTTGCCTTTATTTAAAGTTATAACGGTTTCTCCTGTATTTGTCAAGCAAATTCTCTTCTCATCGCCCTTTTCTGCCGCGCATTTCCGGAATTTTTCACAGCCTTACATCATATTGTCGATCATTGCCAAAACTTCTTTTCCCATAGCCTCAGATTTGCTGTCTGCATCTTCCAGAGAAGTGCCTTTTACTCCGTAATAGAACTTAACCTTTGGCTCGGTTCCGGATGGTCTTACACACAGCCATGCATCATCACTGAGATCATAGTAGAGTACGTTTGATTTCGGAAGGCCTGTCGGAGAAACTTCGCCTGTCTCCAGGTCTTTAATGGTGTCTGCGTCGTAATCGCGCGCCTTGAGCACTTTGTATTCTCCCACTTTTACAGGCGGATTATTCCTCAATGTCTCCAGAATAGATTTGATCTTTTCCAGTCCTTCAATACCTTTCATTGTGACAGACTGGATCGCATCTTTGTAGTATCCATATTTTTCATACATATCGATCATCGCATCCCAGAGTGTCTTGCCCTGTGTTTTATAATAAGCCGCCGCCTCGCAGAGAGCCATCGTTGCAACGATCGCATCTTTGTCCCTGGCATGTGTGCCGATCAGACATCCATAGCTTTCTTCAAATCCGAACACATACTGCCCTTTTCCGCTCGTCTCAAATCCAAGGATCTGCTGCCCAATGTACTTAAATCCTGTCAGTACCTCGATGAGTCCAAGGCCATATGATTTCGCAATGGCATCTGCCATGTTTGTCGTCACGATCGTCTTGATGAGATATCCGTCTTCCGGAAGTCCTCTAACTGCCTTTCTCTGACTGATCTCATACTCAGCGAGGAGGCATCCGGACATATTTCCTGTCAAGACTTTGTATTCCCCTGATTTTGTATCTTTGACGTATACCCCAAGACGGTCCGCATCCGGGTCCGTGGCAAGAACAAGGTCTGCGTCCACTTCTTTTGCAAGTTTCAGTCCAAGTGTAAAAGCCTCTTCCGCTTCCGGGTTCGGGTAAGATACCGTCGGAAATTCTCCGTCCGGCAGTTCCTGTTCTTTCACAACATAGACGTTTTCAAATCCCAGTTCCTTAAGCACTCTTCTGGCCGGGATATTTCCGGTTCCGTGAAGCGGGGAATAGACGATTTTCAGCTCTTTTCCCACTGCATCGATGGAATCCTGATGAATGACCTGTTTTTTCAGTTCTTCCATATATGCATCATCGATAGCTGCGCCGATCACTTCATAAAATCCTTCCCTGGCAGCGTCGTCTTTTGCCATCGTCTTCACATCGGCAAAATCAGTAACCGCCTTCACTTCATCCATAATTCCTTTGTCGTGCGGAGGTGTGATCTGTGCGCCGTCTTCCCAGTACACTTTGTAGCCGTTGTATTCCGGCGGATTGTGGCTGGCTGTAATGTTTATCCCTGCGATACATCCCAGTTTTCTCACTGCAAATGAGAGTTCCGGAGTTGGGCGGAGACTTTCAAACACGTACGCCTTGATACCGTTTGCGGCAAGACAAAGAGCCGCTTCATCAGCAAATTCCGGGGACATCCTTCTGGAGTCATACGCGATAGCAACACCTTTTTCTTTCGCATCTTTTTTTGTGATATAGTTGGCAAGCCCCTGTGTGGCTCTTCGTACCGTATAAATATTCATACGGTTTATTCCTGCGCCAATGACGCCTCTAAGCCCCGCAGTACCAAATTCCAGATCTTTGTAGAATCGATCTTCGATTTCCTTTTCATCCGATGCGATACTCTGAAGCTCTGCCTTTGTATCAGCATCAAAGTATGTACCGCCTAACCATTCCTCATATTTTTCACGATATCCCATTTTTTGTACCTCCTGATTGGTCTTATCTATGTGCAATATTATACACTACTCTTTCCTAAATGAAAAGAAAATATCTGCTCCAAAAAACGTTTCTTCATCTCAGTCTGTTCAATGGAAACCCGCAGTTTTTCTACACTTTTCGTGGAAATCCATGCTTTGTTTGAATTGTAGTAAGTGTTTGCACACTTCCAAAATTTCTCCGGGTAAGACAGGCGCAGCGCCAGGTATTTCTTCTCCTCCTCTGAGAGCGGATTGACCGCAGTGTAAGCCCTCATGATCTCTGCACCGAGCTTGCTGTTCCACTGATGCTTTTCCATAACTTTTCTGAGAAAATAGTAAAGATCCGCCGCCTGAATATCCGTGCAAAAATGTTCAAAGTTGACTACGCGTATCTCTCCTCCCGCCATTACGATAAGATTATGGTAATTGTACTCGCCATGTATGAGGCATCCCTGCTCCTTCGCTTCCCGTCGTATCTTTTCATACCCGGACTCCAACAGCCCCTGCTCCGCGCTGACCGCCACATCGTACATGAGCTGAAAACATTCCAGAAACTTTGTCTCAAACTCCCCTTTTACCGTCTTCTTCCGGATAAAGGTGCGCACTTTTTTGAGTTCCCTGTTGTGCTTTCCAAACTCTTCTGCCAAATCTGACGCCGGGAATCCGCTGGAAACTTCCGGAAATCTCAAAATCCGGTGGAGTTTTGCCAGATTTTTCGCCGCCTCCAGAAGCTCTCCTGTCTTGCGCACATCACATTCTTTGCCGCGAAACCATTTTTTCAGATAATATTTTGTCCCATCTTCCGTCACAGAAATATAGCTTCCGTCTTTATTCATGATCAGCTCGTCTGTCTCCATCTGCCCCTGTTCTTTCATCGCGCTGTGGATTTTTTCAAGAACCAGGACTCTCGCCTGTGACAGAGACGCCTCGCAAAGCAGCAGAGGTCCTTCTTCGGTCTCACAGAGCATGGCACCTCTGACCTTTCGGACCTCTTTTACTTCTATCGGATACTGATCCAGTACTGTCAAATCATAATCCCCCATAACTGCCCCCTGTCTTCTGATTCAATATTCTCTCTAATCTATGAATCCCAGACGGCAAATAGAACACGAAAGAAGGCCAAAGCCTAGCCTTGACCTCCTCTTTTTTCCATCTCCAAAGCCCTGGAAATAAGGTATTCTCTTTCATTTTTTCCCGGATCATCCACTACTTCCGCAAGAAGTGCATTCAAAATCTCGCCCATCTCCTTACCCGGCATAATACCTGCAGATATGAGATCCTTCCCGTTAACGTGGAGCTCTTTGAGCGAGACGCATTCTCCTCTTCTCAAAATCTCTTTATATACACTCTCCACCCCTTTTATATTGGCAATCTTTTCTTCTCTGTGGTACGTACTCTGCGCCAAAGTATCCGCCATACGAACTTCGAGATAAGCTGGGAATAATTCTTGTCCAATCTCTTTCATAGCCCGTCTGACCGGCTTCCCTTCGGCCGGCATCCGGCAGTCGTGGTAAAGCACGAGTTTTGATACCTTCCTTGTCGTATCATTGTCAAATTTCAGGCGCCTCATGACGTCTTTTACTATCCGCTCACTTCCGATCGCATGCTTTTTAAAATGCGCCGTACCGTCCTGATCCATAGTCTTGTACTCTGGTTTTCCCATGTCATGGAAAAGCATTGTAAGACGGAGGACTTTGTCTGCCCGAATCGCCTTAAGCGCCTCGATCGTATGGACGCCCACATTGTACATATGATGCGGCGTCTCCTGAGTGGTTTCCATCATCCGGTCAAATTCCGGCAGAATGACGTTCGTTATCCCAAGCTCATATGCCAAAAGGAGGAGCTCCGGATGTGGGGAAACAAGAAGTTTGACAAGCTCTGTCTGTATCCTCTCGGCACTGATCTTCCGAAGTGTCCCTGCAAGCTTTCGAATAGCATCTTTTGTATCTTCATGAATGTCAAATCCAAGCTGGGCCGAAAACCGGACTGCTCTCAATATCCTGAGCGCATCCTCCGAAAACCGTTCCCTGGCATTCCCGACACAACGGATAACACCGTTTTCCAAATCTTCCATACCGCCGAAAATATCCTGCAGCCCTTCTTTGTCATTGTAGGCCATGGCATTGATCGTAAAGTCTCTTCTCAGAAGATCCTCATGAAGGTTTCCTGTAAACAGCACTTCTTTCGGATGTCTTCCATCTTCATAGTCTCCATCGATCCGGTAAGTTGTGACTTCAAATCCTTCCTTCCCACGCATGACAGTTACCGTCCCATGCTCAATTCCGGTGTCGACCGTTCTTTCAAAAAGCTCCTTGATCTGATCCGGCTTTGCTGACGTCGTAATATCCCAGTCTTCCGGCTTTCGTCCCAATATCGAATCCCTCACACATCCGCCTACAACATACGCTTCAAAGCCGCGGCTTTGAAGCGTAGTGATGATCTCATTTACTCTTTGCGGTATTTCTATTCTGACCGCTTTTTCGATGTTGCCCATTTTAGTATGATTTTCCCCAGAAAACTTTATATTTCGCTTTCTTTCCACAATAGATGCAAGTATCTGAGATCGCGTCCTCATCTTCGATGAGACATCTGGATCCGGCTCCACCCGTCTCCGTTTTGATCTCGTCTTCACATTTTTCATCTCCGCACCACATTGCCTTGATGAATCCGCGATTTTCTTTAAACTTTTCCTTCATCTCATCCATCGTCACTGCCTCGTCGATGTGTGAATCCAGGAAGGCCTTAGCTCTGTCATACATGTCTTTCTGGATCGTTTCAAGCAAGTCTCCGAGTTTTTCTGCTACTTCTTCCATAGAGAAAACGATCTTCTCTCTTGTATCTCTTCTCACGACGACAACCTGTTTTTTTTCGATGTCTTTTGGTCCGATCTCGATACGAGCTGGAATTCCCAGCATCTCCTGTTCGCTGAATTTCCATCCCGGGCTCTTCTCTGAATCATCGATGTCGGCACGGATTCCTGCTGCCTGCACTGCTGCCAAAAGTTCTTCTGCTTTCTCAAGCACGCCTTCCTTATGCTGGGCTACCGGAATGACGCGCACCTGTTTTGGTGCAATTCTTGGCGGAAGCACAAGCCCGCTGTCATCTCCGTGAACCATGATGATGGCTCCGATAATTCTTGTGGACAGTCCCCAGGAAGTTTCGTATACGCTTTTTAATTCATTGTCTTTATCCAGGTATTTGATATCGAATGCGTCCGGGAATGCTTTTCCGAAGAAATGGCTCGTAGCTGACTGAAGCGCTTTTCCGTCGTGCATCAGGGCCTCTACTGTGTACGTATCCTGCGCCCCTGCAAACTTCTCGCTTTCTGTCTTTCTTCCAGCTACATACGGAATTGCCAGTGATTCACTTATGAAATCACGGTATACTCTCCACATCAGGAGCGTTCTCTCCTCAGCTTCTTCGTATGTCGCATGAATCGTATGTCCTTCCTGCCACAGGAATTCTCTGGAGCGAAGGAACGGGCGAGTCGTCTTTTCCCATCTCAGAACGGAATTCCACTGATTCCACACTTTCGGAAGATCACGATAAGACTGTACCGTGCGGCTCCAAAGTTCACAGAATAATGTCTCGGATGTCGGACGGATACAAAATCTCTCCTGCAGCCTTTCCATTCCTCCATGTGTAACCCATGCAACTTCCGGCGCAAATCCTTCCACATGATCTGCCTCTTTCTGGAGCAGATTTTCCGGAATCAGCATTGGAAGATACACATTCTCCACGCCTGTCTCTTTAAATCTTTTATCCAGGTCTGCCCGGATATTTTCCCAGATGGCATATCCGTTCGGAAGATAATTCAAACACCCTTTCACACTTGAGTAGTCGCAAAGCTCTGCCTCCCGTACTACATCTGTATACCACTGCGCAAAATCTTCTTCTCTGGAAGTGATCGCTTTTACAAATTTCTTGTCATTGGCCATATCCTTTATCTCCTTTCTCAAATTCCCCTTCTTCGGGGATCTATCTGCTCTCGGGGCGAATCCGAAGAATGTTCCTGCCAACAAAAAACACCGGCCATCCGTCCCACTAGGGACCGGATAACCGGCGGTACCACCCTGATTAACTGGCCGGATCTGACCCGGCAGTTCTCTTCATTCATCATTAACGCTGATAACACGCTGCATTTTCATGCAGAAGCTCCAAGGCCGGTTCGACCGTTTTCCGTTAAAGACTTGCACCACCCGTCTCTTCTCTGAAACTTCCATTCGATCTACTAATCCTCTTCTCTGCCCATTTTTATAAGGCTTTCGCCATGAAATTATTGGTTATTTTACCGTAAAAACCATGCTGTGTCAAGGCATCCACCCGGATTTTGGCACTTGATATTTTGTTTTTTCCTCTCTTTGCCTTCCTCGATCGCGGACTATTGTGTTTGGTGCAAGTTTATGGTATGGTTACGTGGAATATTGAAATGAATGAGGAGGAGTCCCGTGAAACCTGAAATCTTGTATGAAGACAATGACATCATCGTCTGCCGCAAACCGGCAAATATAGCTGTCCAGACAGCCGCCCTTTCTTCCGGGGATCTGGTCAGCGTTTTGAAAAATCATCTGTACCGCCAGGCAAGAAAGGCATCCACCCCTCAAAAAGGGGAACCGTATCTTGCGGTCATCCACCGTCTTGACCAGCCTGTGGAGGGACTTCTCGTATTTGGAAAAACAAAAAAAGCCGCTTCCGATCTAAGCCGCCAGCTTCAGAAAGACCATTTCGGAAAATACTACAAGGCTGTCGTCCAGGGATTTGCGCCAATGGATGAGGGAGAACTTTGCGACTATCTCGTCAAAGACGGAAAGACGAACCTGTCTCGCGTGTGCACTCCTTCCACGCCCGGGGCCAAAAAAGCCTCTCTCCATTACCGCGTTCTTTCCAAAAAAGAAGAGAAAGGTGTGACCCTCTCTCTTCTTGAAATCCATCTGCACACGGGACGCCATCATCAGATCCGCGTCCAGCTTGCCCATGCAGGCTGTCCGCTTCTCGGCGACCGCAAATACAACCCGACCGGTCTTTGTGTATCTGGTCTGGCCCTCTGCGCCTGCCGACTGGAATTTCTTCATCCCGTGACCAAAGAACTGATGCGTTTTGAGACGGAATCTCAATCTCCGTCCTTTGAATTCCCTATTTTTTAATCCTTAGCATTTTTATATCAACCCGGTTATTTACAAGCATACTTTCACGGTCTCACTATTCTTCCGCATCTTCTTCGGCCAATGCCTGCTCGTATCTCTCAAGAATAATACTCTGGATACGGTTTCTTGTGTCCGAATTAATCGGATGAGCAATGTCTCTATATTCTCCGTCCAATGCTTTTTTGCTAGGCATGGCGATGAATAACCCTTTTTCTCCTTCGATAACTTTGATGTCGTGGACAACAAACTCTTCGTCCATCGTGATCGACACCACTGCTTTTAATTTCCCCTCTTTTGCTACTTTACGTACACGCACATCTGTAATTTGCATAATTACCGGCCCCTTTCTTAAGTACTCAGTCTCTTTCTAAAGCGCATATCTCTCATTCTTTTCAACAACTATCTTTATGCCGTTTTCTCCTACATGCCTTGTGTTGGCCCGGATCGTATCACGGCTCTCGACAATGCAGTTTTCTATGTATGTGTTATCCCCCAGATACACATCATTCAAGATGATGGAATTCTTTACCACACAGTTATTTCCGATGAATGCCTTCTTAAACAGGATCGAATTCTCCACTGTCCCGTTAACAATACACCCGCTTGACACCAGACTGTTCTTTACACACGCGCCCGGATTATATTTTGCAGGCGGCAGATCACTTACTTTTGAGTAAATGGACGGATATTCCTTGAAAAAGTAGTTTCTCACTTCCGGTTTCAGGAAATCCATGTTTGTCTGATAGTACGCGTCTACTGTGGAAATATTGTTCCAGTAATTTTTCATTCTATATCCATAGATTTTTTTCAGGTTTTTATAACGGATCAGAATATCGGTTACGAAATCAAACCGTTCTTCTTCTGCAGCATGCTCGATCAGGTCGATGAGCTGTCTCCTGCGGATGATATAGATACCTGTAGAGACGGTAGTGGAATTTGCCACCATCGGCTTTTCTTCAAATTCATGGATCCTCATGGTGTCATCCATCTTGATCGTGCCAAACCGTGTGGCGTCTTCTCCCGGTTCCAGGTCTTTGCACACAACGGTAATATCCGCTTTCTTCTGAATATGGTACTCAAGCACCTCATTGTAATCCAGCTTATACACTGCATCCCCCGAAGTGATAATGACATACGGTTCATGGCATTTCTTCAGGAAATCCAGATTCTGATAGATGGCGTCCGCTGTTCCGCGGTACCAATATCCGTTTTCTAATGTAATTGTAGGAGTAAATACGAAAAGTCCTCCCTGCTTTCTTCCAAAGTCCCACCACTTGGATGAGCTGAGATGCTCATTCAGTGACCTGGCATTGTACTGTGTGAGCACTGCCACTTTCTGTATATGTGAATTTGTCATGTTACTCAATGCAAAATCAATACATCTGTAACTTCCGGCTATCGGCATTGCAGCAACTGCGCGCTTATGTGTCAGTTCACGCATCTTGTGATTATTTCCGCCTGCCAAAATGATTCCTACTGCTTTCATGCGCGTTCACCTGCCTTTATTAATGTCTCTCCGCTATCCATGACACCGTTCGGATAATCCGCGGCTTCTGTAACACCGCTGATGGCAGTATTTTTGCCAATCTGTACATTGGATGGAATCACGGAATTTTCTCCTATCGTCACAAGACCAAAGGAATAAATCGCCGGCTTTTCTTTATTCGGAACATCGCTTCCGATACCAAGCGTCACATTGTCTCCGATCTTTACATTCTCCGCTATGATCGCTTTGTCGATGACGTTGTTTGCCCCGATCTGAGTATCTCTCATAATGATCGAATCCCTCACGATCGTCCCTTTGCCGATGACCACACCTGCGCCGATGACAGAATTATGTACCTCTCCGTAAATCTCCGCACCGTTGCTTACGATACATCTGTCCACAACTGCCTGATCTGAGACATACTGCGGCGGAAGGATGGCGCTGTTCGTATAAATCTTCCAGAATTCTTCATAGAGATTGAATTCCGGGATAAGATCGATGAGCTCCATATTTGCTTCCCAGTAGGATCCAAGTGTCCCAACATCCTTCCAGTATCCGTTGTACTCATATGCAAAGAGACGTTTTCCATTCTCATGGCAGTACGGAATTACATGTTTTCCAAAGTCGCAGGACGGTTCGTCCGACATTTTGATGAGCGCTTCTTTCAATACCGGCCAACTGAAGATATAAATCCCCATGGATGCCAGATTGCTCTTTGGCTCTTTTGGTTTTTCCTGGAAATCGTTGATGCGTCCCTCCTCATCCGCGATCACGATTCCGAATCTGCTGGCCTCCTCGATTGGAACCGGCATTGCAGCGATGGTCACGTCCGCATTGTGCTCCTTGTGGAAATCCAGCATCACTTCATAATCCATTTTGTAAATATGGTCTCCTGATAAAATCAGGACATAATCCGGATTAAATGTCTCCATATAATCAAGATTCTGGTAGATGGCATTGGCTGTACCGGTATACCATTCGCTGTTGGTGCTTTTTTCATATGGCGGCAAAATGGTTACGCCCCCTACATTACGGTCCAGATCCCAAGGAATTCCAATACCGATATGAGTATTTAGTCTTAACGGCTGATACTGTGTCAATACGCCCACTGTATCGATCCCCGAATTAATGCAGTTGCTCAGCGGGAAATCGATAATTCTGTATTTTCCTCCAAATGCAACCGCCGGTTTTGCCACTTTCGACGTCAAAACTCCTAGTCTGCTTCCTTGTCCTCCGGCTAACAGCATTGCTATCATCTCTTTTTTTATCATGTCCTCACCCCTTGTCAGTAATTATAGTGGTCTTATTATAACACATTTTCCGTAAATATCGAATAAATTTTATATTTTTTTGTCCATTAATCTACTTTTTTTATGCATTTTACATAATCTTTACGTTAATAAATCGACACACTGTTGTTTATTTCTGATTTTACGTTTTTTGTCTCACTGATCATTATTATTCATATGCGCTTGTCCTCTTTTTTAGAACCTCTTTTTCAGCTTTATCAACCTGTTTATAAGGATTGTATCTTACATATCCTTATGCTAAAATGGAAAAGAAATTGGAATTACAAACATCAACGAAATAGGAAGTGTGATAATTATGTATAAAATCAACTTTGAGAAACCTGTTCACATTCATTTTATCGGGATCGGCGGCATCAGTATGAGCGGATTAGCCGAAATCCTTCTGAATGAGCACTTTACGGTAAGCGGTTCCGACAACAAAGAATCAAAACTTACAACGCACTTACGTGATATGGGCGCCAAAATCTCCATCGGACAGAAAGCGTCAAACATAGAAGACGGCATCGATGTGGTCGTGTACACGGCTGCGATCCATGAAGACAACGAGGAATTCGCCGAGGCGAAACGACACGGTCTTCCAATGCTAAGCCGCGCAGAACTTCTCGGACAGCTTATGACCAACTATAAGCTCCCGATCGCAGTGGCAGGCACCCACGGGAAGACGACAACAACTTCCATGCTGTCCCACATCCTGCTGGCCGGAGACACCGATCCGACGATCTCCGTAGGCGGTATTCTCCCGGCTATCCACGGAAACATCCGCGTCGGCAATTCAGAAATCTTCGTGACCGAGGCCTGTGAATATACAAACAGCTATCACCACTTTTTTCCAAAGATCAGCATCATCCTGAATATCGAAGAAGATCATATGGACTTTTTCAAAGATATCAACGATATCCGTGATTCCTTCCATACATTCGCAAAACTGCTCCCGGAAGACGGGACTCTGATCATCAACGGAGAGATTGACCGTCTCAAGGAAATCACAGCCGATCTTCCATGCAGCGTCATCACTTATGACACAAAAGATCAGCACGCCGATTACAGCGCTTCTGATATTGCATATGACGAGATGGGCAATGCGTCTTTCGAGCTCCTCATCCATGGCAGACCGTCCGGACAGATCCGCCTTTCTGTAAACGGGATCCACAATGTCTCCAACGCCTTGTCTGCCATCGCAGCCGCTCAGCTTCTGGATATCCCGATGGAAAAGATCAAGGAAGGGCTCCTTTCCTTTACCGGTACAGACAGGCGCTTCCAGTACAAAGGAGACAAAAACGGATTTCACATTGTAGACGACTACGCGCACCATCCGACAGAGATCCGAGCCACGCTTCGTGCTGCAGCTAACTATCCGCACCGGGAAACATGGTGTATTTTCCAGCCGCACACTTATACCCGCACGAAAGCATTTTTCCATGAATTTGCGGATGCACTCTCCCTGGCAGACCATGTGATACTGGCGGATATCTATGCAGCCCGCGAGACAGACACCCTCGGTATGTCCTCCGCCCTTCTGGCAGAAGAGCTACGCACCAAAGGCTGTGATGCCACCTATCTTCCAAGCTTTGAAGATATCGAAACTTTTGTTTTGGAACATTGTAAGGAAGATGATTTGTTGATAACTATGGGCGCCGGAGACGTTGTAAATATTGGGGAAACGCTTCTTTCCATGTAGTTTTCCACAGAATCCACACCGAATTATCCACAAAACCGTTGAAAATAAGGCTTTTTCTCGGGAAAAGAAAATGCTATAATACGTTTACTTTGATTTAGGAAAGACAGGGGTTTTAAAGGAAATGGGTATGTTGAGCATCCGAAACGGTTCTGGTCATCAGTTTACACTGGTTGCCAATGATTTTATCGACAGTTATATGACAAAGGCAAACGGCGAATATGTGAAAGTATATCTGCTTTTGCTGCGCCGTATGGACAGTGGTAAAGGGTTTTCTGTCTCTGAACTTGCAGATATACTCGAGATCACGGAAGGAGATATCTTAAGAGCATTCCGGTACTGGGCAAAGGAGGGGCTGCTTACCATCGAATACGGAGCAGGCGGAGATATATCCGGTCTTTTGATGGGAAACGCGGAGACGGAAAATAAAAAGAATGAAACCACCGCAAAAACTCAGGACAGCCTTTCCTGTTCCGATCCGATTGCGGAAGCGGAATCCTCGCCGCAAGAGGACGAGCCTTGGGGAGCCATTCCGGAACACACAGAGGAACCTGCGCATGCGGACAGCTCCGCAAAAAAAGAAACAGCACCTCCGATCCGTGACATCGGTCAGTACAAAAGCCGGAAGGAATTCAAACAGCTTTTGTTTATCACAGAAAAATATATCGGC
The DNA here is from genome assembly GCF_019754295.1 of Sellimonas caecigallum. Lineage (GTDB taxonomy): Bacteria > Bacillota > Clostridia > Lachnospirales > Lachnospiraceae > Sellimonas > Sellimonas caecigallum. The sequence goes on from NZ_VIRV01000013.1 coordinate 41,103, forward strand.
AGACCACTGTCCCCTTCGGATGTGGAGATGATGTCTTATTTTTATGATACCCTTCAGTTCTCTGCAGATCTGGTGGAATATCTTGTGGAATACTGCGTGGAAAATGGACACAAAAGCATGCACTACATCAAATCGGTGGCGTTGGCCTGGGCAGACGCCGGTATCTCCAGCGTCTCAGAGGCACGCAGATCTGCAAGTTTTTACAACAAAGACTGCTCTGCGGTCCTGAAAGCATTCGGCATCACGGGCCGTATGGCTGCTTCCGTGGAGACAGATTTTGTGAAGAAATGGTCCTCCGAGTTCGGTTTTACGCTGGATATCATCATCGAAGCATGTAATCGGACTGTGTCCGCCATCCATCAGCCAAGCTTCGAGTATGCGGATAAAATCCTGAGCAATTGGCATAATAAAGGGGTGCACCACCTAAAGGATGTCTCTATGCTGGATCAGGCATACCTGCAGCATCGGTCCGCCAGGGCTTCCTCCCCTGCACCGACTGCGAAAAAAACGAAATTCAACAATTTTGAGGAACGAAACTATAACATGGAAGATCTGGAAAGACAGCTTCTCGAGAGCTAAGTAAAGGAGTTTTTTCATGGCTTTGACAAATTCACAGTACGACGCGATCATGAGGATGTATGAGAAGAAGCAGCTGCGTTCGCACGATCTGCTGAATGAGCATTTTCATGAAATATATGAAAAAATACCGCGGATCGCTGAGATCGACCGCAAGATCTCTCATGCCGGAGTAGAAAAGGCAAAAGCGCTCCTTGAGGGCGGGGACCAATCCATAGATGATTTCCGGCGTCAGGTCGCACTTCTGTCCGAAGAAAAGAAGACGCTGCTTTTGGCGTACGGATACCCGGAGGATTATCTGGAGCCATCTTACGAATGCAGCGACTGCTGTGATACCGGGTACATAGACGGGAAAAAATGCCGCTGCTTTCAGAAGGCCGAAATCGACCTTCTATACACGCAGTCCAATCTTCAGGACGTCCTGAATGCTGAAAATTTCCGTTCTTTTCGTCTGGATTACTACTCATCGGATTACATCGACCCGGTCAGCCGCAGATCTTCGCTGGAGATGGCAAAAGACGCATTGGATGTATGCCGTTCCTTTGTCGATTCTTTTTCCGACAGCTTCCAGAATCTTTTGATCTATGGAAATACCGGAGTTGGCAAAACTTTTCTTACCCACTGCATCGCCAGGGAACTCATTGACCGGATCCATTCCGTCATTTATGTGACTGCATCCCAGCTTTTTGAACTTCTTGGGAACAGGGAATTCGGGCAGCGCACTGAAGACATCCATACCGGTTCTCTGTTGGAGAGCTGCGATCTGCTCATTATCGACGATCTAGGCACGGAACTTACAAATTCATTTACGGTCTCTCAGCTTTTCATCTGCCTGAACGACCGGATCATACAAAAAAAATCGACAATTATCTCTACCAATTTGTCGCTAAATGAGATAAAATCTATTTACAGTGAGAGGACCTTCTCCCGCATCAGCAGCAATTTCCGCCTGCTGAAACTTGTGGGGGATGATATCCGAATAAAGAAGAAACTAATGAAATAACACAAACAGGAGGCAAACGAATGCTGCATCGTACAGAAAGAACTCTGGATAATATTCCGGTAGGAGCCCTTGGGATCATTGCACTCACGGGTTGTGAACAAATGGGACAGAAGGTAAATGACTACATTGTCAAATGGCGTAAAGAGGACGGACATATCTTTAAAGACGACGTTGTGTTTACCGGATATGAAAAAGACAATTACCTGATAGATGCCAAAACCCCTCGTTTTGGTTCTGGGGAAGCTAAAGGCGTTATTTCTGAATCCATCCGTGGAAAAGACATCTATCTTATGGTAGATGTATGTAACTACAGTCTGACATACTCTCTGAATGGACAGATCAACCATATGTCTCCGGACGACCATTTCCAGAATCTGAAAAGAGTCATTGCCGCTATCGGCGGAAAGGCACGGCGTATCAACGTCATCATGCCATTCCTCTACGAAAGCCGCCAGCACAAGAGAAGCAGCCGGGAATCTCTTGACTGTGCTCTGGCACTTCAGGAACTCGTAAAAATGGGCGTGGACAACATTATCACTTTCGATGCTCACGACCCGCGTGTGCAGAACGCAATCCCGTTGAGCGGATTTGAGACAGTCCGCCCGACATACCAGTTTGTAAAAGGGCTGCTCCGCAACGTAAAGGATCTGGAGATCGACAGCCGCCATATGATGGCTATCAGCCCGGATGAAGGCGCTACTGGACGTGCTATCTACCTTGCAAACGTGCTGGGACTTGACATGGGAATGTTCTACAAACGCCGTGATTACACCCGTATCGTAGACGGGCGCAATCCGATCGTCGCTCATGAATTCCTTGGCGATTCTGTAGAAGGAAAAGATGTGATCATCCTGGACGACATGATCTCTTCCGGGGACAGTATCATCGATGTGGCAAAGCAGCTGAAAGCAAGAAAGGCAAGAAGAATCTTTGCGGCAGCCACATTCGGCCTGTTCACAAATGGTCTGGAGAAATTCGACAAAGCTTACGAGGAAGGCATCATCACGAACATTCTCACAACAAACCTTATCTATCAGACACCGGAACTTTTAAGCCGTCCGTACTATATCAACTGTGATATGAGCAAGTATATCGCTCTTCTCATCGACACATTGAATCACGACGGTTCCATCAGCAGCATCTTAAGTCCGAGCGAACGGATCCAACACGTAGTAAACAAATACCGCAACGGAGAGGAAATCTAACTCCATCCGTCACGGTATGTGATATGCATCTCTTCAAGTGCTTCTCTTTCCCGCTTATGGCAGGAAAACAGGAGCACTTGTTTTTTATTTTCCGCAAGCCACCGAAGAGCTGCCCTCATCCTTTTTTCGTCATAGTAAGAGAAGGTATCATCCAAAATGATCGGGAATTCTTCTTCACACAACATTTCTGATGCTGCCATCCGCACCGCAAAGTAAATCTGTTCCAGCGTTCCTCTGCTTAGCCTCTCTGCCGGTATCTTCCGATTCCCTGAATAGACACTGATATTCGCCTTCTCCTCCAGGTAGATCCGGTCATAGCATCCCTCAGTAATTTCCTTAAGAATCCGGGACGCACGGCTATTGAGCCTTTCCCCGATATCCTGGTATACATCTTTTGACACTTCCAGAAGACGTTTCGCCGCAAGTTCGAGGGCTGCTTTTCTCATTTTCAGAAGCTTCTCCTCTTCTCCTATCTCGTACGTCTCATCAATCTGTTCCCGGATATTTGCGAGAGCTGTTTGTTTTTCCCTGATCTCTTCTTTGAATCTCTCCCGTCTCCACTCCAGTTTCTCCCTCGTCATGGCCGGATCCTGGTGTTCGGGCTGCACGACTTTTTCCATCTTGACTTTGTTCCAGAAAAAGAGGATCTCCGCGATCAATACCGCTGTGATCAAAAGATAGTCAAGAGGCCGCGGAACAAAGAGAAAAATGCCCGCCGCGGATAAAAAAAGGATCATAATGAGCGCCGGCACAAGAAAGCGTCTCCCTTTCTTTTCCACAGTTTCTTCCTGCCTGTCAAAATCCTGAACCCTTTCCCGCATTACCTCGTACTCTTTCCTGAGCCGTGTCAATTCCCGTTCGACATAAGCCCCTTCCTGCTCGCCAAGTTCCCGCTTCTTCAGCCTTTTTTCCTCCGCTTCCCGCACATTTCTGGAGAGTTCCCGCGCGCGCTCTCTGAGGTAAGAAAGAGATGCTTCCAGATCCATGTCACTACTGCCGGAGTGATAATAATTGGCAGCATAATTCTGTACCGCAGTCTGGAGCGTTTCTCCTGGCGCAGCTGCCAGCTGTCCGATGGCTACCGTATTCTCAAAAGTCGCCCTGTCAAGATCCGACAGAACCGCCTGCAGATCTCCGTCATCCACCGAAAGTTCTTCCCCGTCATCCAGGCAAAAAAAACGTGTTTTTTTTCCGTTCTTTGTAAAATCCCTTTCAATCTGAAACGTTCGCCCTCCGCTCTCAAACTGTATCATTCCTCCATATTGCCAAGGCTTATCCCACGGTTCATACCTGTGGAACATATCTCCGGCTGCCGCCCTTCCGCGCCCTCGCTCAATGTCGAACAACATGCTTTTCAAAAATGCGTAAATGGTTGTTTTTCCGGCCTCGTTTTCCCCCGCAAATACGTTGATGCCATCCCCAACCTCGATATTCCGATCATGAAATTTTCCGAATCCGCTGATCTCCAATCGCTTTATCTTCATCTTGGTACTCCCTTTATGATCCCCTTTTTGTTTCCAAAAGCGCCTTTACCCCTTCATAAAGCGCCATCTCTTCGAGGAGTCCATCCTCCCCTTCTTTCTCAAAACTCTGTATAAACCTTCCCAGAAGATTTCCTTTGTTAACTGCAGAAAGTTTCCCGAAGTCGTAAGACGGATTTGTAAAGTCCAGCACATCGATGACGTTCCCATACGGATCCATACTCGCGGCGGCAAATTCGATGTCCGGATCCCGAAAGCCGGTAATCTCTACCCGGTACATATTTTCGATACCCTGTTCTTCGATCTTCTCCCGGATCGTATCCCGCAGCAGACTCCCCGTCATCTTTTCATCCGCCTGGATATCCAGATGGATGTATTTTCTCGAAGCAAACGGCACGAATCTTGTCTTTACAAGTCCATTTGCGGCAGCTCCCAGAATGAATCCATGGTCTCCCGTGTCATTGGGATCTGTCGGCTCCAATGCTCCACAGTAGGAGCTTTTCTGCTCCTTCTGGTCTGGTTTGTGAATATGTCCCAGGGCTACATAATCGTAACCCAAAAGCTCTGTTTCCCTTTTCCGGAACGGCAGGTGCTTTTCATCTCCTCCGTGCAGGATAAGAATTTCCGTATCCTGGGTTCTGCGGCATTTCCAGGAATCTCGGATTCCCTCTCTGTATTCTCTGTCCCAGTAGCTGAATCCGGACACGGCCGTCCGAAGTTCCGGAAATTCAATCTTTTGCATCTCTTTTCCAAGAAGAGGGAACACATTGCGCGCCCACCGAAAACTCCGGTAATATGAATCCTGTTTGACAAAATCATGGTTTCCTGCCACCAGCACGACTTTCGTGTGAGTCAGGCGGGCAAAAAGAGCGTTGACTTCCTTCATCTCCCTGAGAAGAGGCTGTCTGTGAAACAAATCCCCCGCGATCACGAGGAGATCGGTCTTTTCCCGTTCACACAGGCTGATCAGCCTTTCAAAGCTTCTCCAGATCTCTTCCGGTCTGTTTTTCGTATATGCCTTGCCTGCGTCCGGTCTAACTCCTAAGTGAACGTCCGCCGTGTGTATGAATTTCACTTTCATCCTCCTTCCCGTGGATTGGAAGCGTCACGGTAAACCGCGTCTCCCTATCATCACTTTTCGCATGGATCGTACCGCCGTGAAGTTCCACGATTTCTTTTGCGATAGCAAGTCCAAGCCCCGCTCCGCCTGTCTGACTGGATCGGGATTCGTCCGCCCGGAAAAATTTTTCGAAAATATGGGAAAGCTTCTCCTCCGGTATCCGTTCTCCTTCGTTGGCAAAGACAATCCTTGCATCCTTTTCGTCCTGGGACAGCCAGATACGTATTACCGTCCCTTGCCTGCAGTAAGAAATAGCGTTTCGAAGCAAGTTGTCAAATACTCTGGCCATCTTGTCCGGATCCGCCTTCACAATAATATCTTCGTCAAAATCCACCTCGCACACGAGATCCCTTCCCTGGAGTACACCATACAGCTCGTCTGCGATCTGCTCCAACATCCTGCTGAGATTCAGCTCCGTCTTCTCAAGAATAATATCCTGCGCGTTAAACCGCGTGATCTCAAAAAATTCCCCGATCAGCTCGCCTAGCCGCATCGCTTTTTCCAGGGAAATCTTCGTGTACTTGCAGCGCTCTTCCACCGGCATCTCCGGGTGGGATTCCAGCATGGTCAGATACGCCACAATACTTGTAAGCGGTGTCTTCAGATCATGGGCAAGAAAGACGACCAGCTCGTTTTTCTTCCGTTCCGCCTCCTGCATCTCACGCTCCTGCCTCTCAAGCGTATATTTGATACTGTTGAGTTTCTTTTCGATGGGCTGGAGCTCCGTGATCAGATGGATCGGATCGCTGGATTCCGAGACAATGTTTTCAATACCGTCCTCCACCTGTTCGAGATACTTCATCATTTTTGACAGAGCAATATAGAAAAAAAGCGCAAACAGTCCGAGAAATCCCAGTATCATAAAGAAGTTTTTATTGTCGCCCAGTACTCTCCAGTACAGATTGATGGCAACTTCCTCTTTGACATGGAAAAATTTCAGTACGCCGATAAATACCTCCGAGAAATCATCGTTGTATACTCCATCGATGATATACTCCAGAAGGAATCCTCCGACAAGAACCGTAAGCGCTGTAACAAACACCGTCTGCAGCAAAATGCTCAATTTCAGTTTCCTGTATTTACTTTTTTTCAGTCTGCCCGGTCTATTCTTCAACCTTATACCCCACTCCCCAGACAGTCTTGATAAAATCGGATTTTCCTGTCGGGCCGCTCATCTTCTCCCGCAGATGCCGGATATGTACCATGACTGTATTATTGCTGTTTTTATAATACTTTTCATGCCAGACATTTTCAAACAGCTCTTCCGAACTGATGACTTTCCCTCTGTTTTCACAGAGAAGCCAGAGAATATCAAATTCAATGGGTGTAAGCGTGAGCGTCTTTTCATTGTAAATACATTCGTGGGAATTCCGGTCCAGGAAAAGACCTGCAAAATCAATGACATTGCTTTCCGCTCTTGTCCCCTCATTGTATTTTGTATACCGTCTGAGCTGAGCCTTTACCCTTGCCACCATCTCCAGAGGATTGAACGGTTTGGCGATATAATCGTCCGCCCCCAGGGTAAGCCCTGTGATCTTATCCATGTATTCCGTCTTTGCCGTCAGCATGATAACCGGAAATGTGTACTTTTCTCTGATTTTTTTCAGAATCGTAAATCCGTCAATATCCGGCAGCATCACATCCAGAAGCGCCAGATCAATCTTTGTGGACTCTATACAGGCAAGCGCTTCCTCGCCTGTATAGAATTTCAAAACCTCATACTGATCATTTTTCAAATACAACTCGACAACATCGGCTATTTCCTTTTCGTCATCCACAACCAGAATATGATTCATATACATCCCCTTCTTGACTTTATCCCCTTATTTACAGATCACAGTTGTTTACTGTTCTTGGGAACGGAACCACGTCACGGATGTTTGACATACCTGTAAGGTACATCACGCACCGTTCAAATCCAAGGCCAAACCCTGCATGCCTTGTGGAACCGTATTTGCGCAGATCCAGATAGAACTGATATTCATCCGTATCCATTCCAAGCTCTTTCATTCTGTTGTAGAGCTTGTCATAGTCATCCTCCCTCTGGCTTCCGCCAATGATCTCTCCGATCCCAGGTACAAGGCAGTCCACTGCTGCCACTGTCTTTCCGTCGTCATTGAGCTTCATATAGAAGGCTTTGATGTCCTTCGGATAGTCTGTGACAAAGACCGGACGCTTGAACACTTCTTCTGTAAGATAGCGTTCATGTTCTGTCTGAAGATCAATGCCCCATTCCACTTTATACTCGAACTTATCATTGTTCTTTTTCAGGATATCTACCGCTTCCGTGTACGTCACTTTTGCGAAATCGGATTCAGCTACATTGTGAAGTCTGTCAAGCAGTCCTTTGTCGATGAACGAGTTGAAAAATTTCATCTCTTCCGGAGCGTTCTCAAGCACATAGTTGATGATATATTTCAGCATTGCTTCCCCGAGATCCATCGTGTCTTCCAGGTCTGCAAACGCCATCTCCGGCTCCACCATCCAGAATTCGGCTGCGTGGCGGGTCGTATTGGAATTCTCTGCCCGGAATGTCGGTCCAAATGTATATACATCACGGAATGCCTGGGCATATGTCTCTGCGTTGAGCTGTCCGCTTACTGTAAGGCTTGTGTGTTTTCCAAAAAAATCTTTGGTGTAATCGATCGTTCCATCTTCGTTCTTCGGCGGATTCTCCAGATCCAGCGTTGTAACCTGGAACATCTCTCCCGCACCTTCGCAGTCACTTCCCGTGATCAGCGGCGTATGCACATATACAAATCCTCTGTCCTGAAAGAACTGGTGGATAGCGTATGCGATCAGAGAACGTACCCGGAACACCGCCTGGAATGTGTTTGTCCTCTGCCGCAGATGTGTCATTGTCCTAAGATATTCCAGTGTATGGCGCTTCTTCTGAAGCGGGTAATCCGGCGCAGATGCACCTTCCACAACGATCTCTTCTGCCTGAATCTCAAAAGGCTGCTTTGCCTGTGGTGTTGCCACAAGTGTTCCCTTGACGATCAAAGCTGCCCCTACGTTTAATTTGGAGATCTCTTTAAAATTCTCCATCGTATCGTGGTAAACTACCTGGATCGTCTCAAAGTAAGACCCATCATTTATCACAATAAATCCAAACGCTTTGGAATCACGGATGCTTCTTACCCATCCGCCGATTGTCACTTTCTGATCCAGATATGTCTGAGTGTCTTTGTATAATTCTCTGACTGTTATCAAATCCATTTTCCTTCCCTCCAGAGTCTGCCAAATCTTCGGCCATTTTTATTATCTACCTATTATATCATGCTTTATCAAAGATTACATCAGTTAATTTCTCAAAAAAACAATGACGCACCCTGCCTGTTCTGTTATAATTCTCAGTGGAAAAATAAGAATACAAGGAGCATACTATGATTCAGAAAATAACCAATTTTTTAAAAAAAGATATTGTTTTGTCTATCTCCATGTGCCTTGCCATTTTCTCTTGCTTTGTTTCGCCTCCGGGGCCTGACTACCTGAAATATATCGATTTCCATACCCTCATCCTGCTCTTTTGTCTGATGCTGGTTATCGAAGGGCTGAACGAAGAATCCTTTTTTCAATATACCGGGAACCGGATTCTTTCCGTTGTAAGCACCACAAAAGGGCTTGTCTTTTCCCTTGTGTTTTTTTGTTTTATCAGCAGTATGATTATCACAAATGACGTGGCGTTGATTACCTTTGTGCCATTTGGCCTCATGCTTCTTGGAGCTTCCGGGATGCAGGCCTCCGTCTGCCTTACCGTAACTTTGATGACTGTTGCTGCAAACCTTGGCAGCATGTTTACCCCCATCGGGAATCCTCAAAATCTCTATCTGTTCTCCCTGTCAGGGATGGATTTAAAGAGCTTTTTTTCCTTGATGCTGCCATATACGTTGGCTGCTGCCGGACTTCTTATTTTGTTTGTCTTTCTCGGCTTCCGTCAGACGAAGACAAAACTGAAATTAAAAACAACAGGAACGATCGATTTTCATAAAATCCCCTTGTACCTTTTCCTGTTTGCACTTTGCATCCTTACCGTAGCGAAACTGATGCCTCATATAATTCTGCTTGCCGTCACATGCTGCTGCATTTTTTATAAGAAACGGAATCTGTTTCGGAGAATTGACTATACGCTGCTTCTTACCTTCATTTTCTTCTTTATTTTTGTTGGAAATTTGAAGCACCTGGAATGGCTGCATCAGGCACTTTTAAATATTCTGGCTGGTCATGAAAGGATGTTCTCCATCGCTGCCAGCCAGGTCATCAGCAATGTTCCTGCCGCCATGCTCCTATCCGGATATACGGATCAGATCCAGGAACTGATCATCGGTACAAATATCGGCGGTCTTGGAACGCTTATCGCATCGATGGCAAGTCTGATATCATACCGCCAGATAGCTGCACGCTATCCGAAGCAGAAGAAGCAATATCTTCTCACATTTACGATTGTCAATGTTATATTTCTCGGAGTTTTGCTTCTGATCTAAAATTCTACTTTGTATATCCGATATAGGTATTTCCTGCCGGTTTTGTCATCTCATCCATCCTTTCCAGAGTAACGGTCTTCTCAGATTGAGATGCCACATCAAAGTAGGTCACGGTCGTCTTGTCATAGCCTGTCAGCAGAACTGCATTTCCATTCCCGGTCAGAGCGGCCACCGGAATCCCTTGTCCGACAAGATACGTTATCTGTTCTGCTGTGCAGTCGGAAAGTTCCAGCGCTTCGCCTGCTACTGTACTGTTGATATGGTCAATGACAGACTCTCCGTCTTTTATATCCTGAAATTCCACATTTAATTTCTGAAGTTGCATGATGATCCTCATGCATGTCTCCAGAGCATTCTCCCCTTCTTTTACGGCTGTGTCCCCCAGTTCTGAGATCTGATAGGAAACCGGCTTATTGCCGCGTTCATATACGTAGGCCAGTCTGGATGTAACGGCCACTCCGTCCATATCATCCGCCTTTTTTACCGCATATCCCGCATTCTGGTAGATCCCTTGAAGCTTTCCAAATGCGTAGACATAGTACGTCCCCTTCTTTTCCGCGGAGTCAAATGACAAGGTCATTTGTCCCTCCGTCATAGAAAACTTCGGCTGCAGAATCTTCGGCGATGTGTCCTCAATCCCATCCTCATAGGCAAGTCTTATCTGCGTCCCTCTGGTTTCGCTTGTATAAGAATCCAGATAAATATTGCTCTCTTCTCTTTCTTCGTTGTTCGTAATATAGTCCGCGGCCACATAGTTGTATGTGTTTCCACTCTTTACGGCCCGCTTCAGAGTCGCCATATCGTCTTCAAAGACAACTTCCAGTACAAAGACATTGTTCTCCTGGTATGTTTTGACCGTCTCATTTCTCTGATTTCGGATTTCCAGTTTATACATCGGGACAACGGTCTCGCCCGAGGCCGTCACTCCCAGATCTCCCTGCTTTGCTGTTCCATAGACAAAGTCATTCCGGATAAATCCAAGCGGCCTTATACTCTCGTTTTCTCCTGCCGTGACTTTATAGCCTTTTCCTGTAGCAAGATTGAGCACTTCGATCTCTGTGGCACTGTTGATCTCTCCTTTTTTCTGATATGCCAGCAAATGTCCGTCCTGTGAACTTACATACTGTCCCTGGTCGAGACTCTTCACAAGAGTTTTTCGCGTATCATGGATCAGATCCAGCTCATAGAGCGTTCCGTCCTGCATAACATAAAGTTTTCCGCTTGTATTGCTGTAATATACAAGTTTGCCCGGATCACTCCCCAGCACTTCATGAGATTTCGTGCTCGGTATAAACACAATCTCCTCCACTGAGTTTTTGTTGATATCATAATAGTAAACCGCGACCCCAACCTTTCCTTCCTGAGGTCCTCTGTTCACGTATCCGGTCACAGTAAAGGTGGTGCTTCCATCCTGATCCATAGACACAAGCTGGATACTGTGATGATCCAGGCTGTTTCTCACATCCTGATTTTCCGCGTTGGCATAGCTGAATACACAAGAAAGATGATCTTCCTCTTTGTTATAGTTCCAGAGCTCCCGCTCCTGTACAAAGGAGACGACTGTTCCCTCTTTGTTAACCAGATAGTCCACATCCGGATCCGTTACCCCAAGCAAGATTCCGTCTTCTGTGAGATTTTGCTTGTTGCCGTCAAAAAGCTGGTTCATTGTTCTTTCGTAATCCAGCAGATACATCTGTCGGTTTTCTGAGTAACGAACCCGGAAAAATTCCTTTATATTGTACCTGTCTGTCTCATTGATTTCCCCTTTACAGTTAACCTGATAGCTCAGAAGAATGGACATGTACTGAGAATTGGCCTCCATGACCTCCCACTGTACATCCCCTACGATTTCCGGCGAAAGCCCGCTCCATGTGATGTGATCAAAATCAGAGTGGATGTTTACCGTCTGGAAGGTGGAGTTGTCGCCTTCGCTGCTCGGTTCCAGGTCAGCTTTGAGCTCCTGTGCCGCTTCGGCGTCCATCTCTTTTTCGTGGAAATTTTTCACATAGCCCATACATTTGTCCATGTTCCAGTCCGAAGAGTCGTCAATTCTCGTATAGTAGTAAGCTCGCTCTTCTCCTTCGAAATGCAGTGTTACCCTCAGAAATCTTTCCCCATCTGCCAATACTTTCTGCGGAACCGTGATCTCGACCGTGTCTTCCAGTGACTTGATCTTTCCAGAGTACAGATTCTTGCGCCCGTCTATGGAAAAGATCTCGTATTCTGCAGACTGGGGTTTCTTGTCTGTATCCTGGATCCGCATCTTTACAGTTCCATTTTCCACCGGTGTTACTGCGCCTCTCATAGTGGCAAGATCCATATCACTTACATACCCGTTCTGCCCATTGATCTCATAGTCCCCATAGACAAAGGAAACCCTCGGAAGTGTCGCACTGCCGATATCTGATGTCAGATCTTCATTATCTTTATTTGTGATATAGCTGAACACGAGGATTGCCAGGATGAACACACCCGCAAGCACTCCTGCATGTATGACTTTTGTTTTCATTCATTACTCCCCTTTTCTTCTTAAAGAAGTCTGCCAATGGCAGGCTTAACATGTAAAAACTCTTCACACGCTTTTATTTTATCCTGATTCTGCGCCTTTCTTCCTGTTTTTACCGCACGTATCAAAATATTTTTCGGAGTATGCTCCATGTCGATAAATTCCAGTATCTGCGCATCATACCCCGCTTTTTTCAGGTATTCCGCACGAAGCGCGTCCGTCACAAGCGCTGCCATTCGTTCCTTTATCAGACCGTATGACAAGATCGGCTCTAATATATCATTGTGTATCTGCCTGTTCAGCTCGTGCTGGCAGCACGGGACTGACAAGATGACCTTTGCGTTCCACCGCACAGCTTTCTCGAGTGCATAGTCAGTAGCTGTATCACATGCGTGAAGTGTGACAACCATATCGACCTCTGTCATGCCGTCGTACTGTGCAATATCTCCTGTAAGAAAGCGCAGTTTCTCATACCTGTACTTTTGTGCAAGTTCGTTGCAGTGGCGGATCACATCTTCCTTCAGATCCAGTCCCACGATCCGAATATCATACTTTTTCATCTCGTGGAGATAATGATAGAGAGCAAATGTCAGATAAGACTTCCCACACCCAAAATCAAGGATTGTGATCTCTCCGTCTTTCTGAAGCTTCGGCAGAATATCTTCGATGAATTCCAGATAACGGTTGATCTGCCGGAACTTGTCAAATCTGGAGCGGACGATCTTCCCCTCCTGTGTCATAACCCCAAGATCTCTGAGAAATGGAATATCCATTCCCTCCTTGAGAATGTACTGCTTTTCCCTGTTGTGCGACAGATCCGCCTTCACACTCTCCGGTCTTTTTACCTGTTTTTTCCGTATAGTCACTTTTCCTTTTTTGCTCACAAGGATCGTGACAGACTGCTGCTCCATATCGATCTGCATCTGGCGAAAGAACTCCATCCATTCCATGGTCCGCTCTATGGCTTCCTCGGCCTCCAGGTTTTCGTGAAAGACCTGCTTTCCTCTGTGTTCCTCAAACTGGAAGCAGAGAACATCCTGTCTGAGTACAGGTCTGATCTTTACTTTTTTCGTCTCGCCGGCTGTCCTCGGATTGCTTAAGACCGCCGCCAAAAGCTTTATGCAAAACACCTCTTTAAGACACTCTCTTAATTCTGTCATTTTTCGGCATTCCTTTCTCTTTCTATGATACATTATTGTAATGCGTATTTATGCAAAACGCAAGGAAGGATATGATAAAATCTTTCTTATCATATCCTTTCCCCTGCATTATATTTCTTTTTCCTTTTCTTTCATTGCCGTCTTCTTGGTCTCCGTTTTCCGCACTCGCGGGAATGAAATAATTACCTTAAAAAGGTCCCCGTCCAGATAGAGATCGAAGGTGCCTCCCTGGAGCGTCGTGAGATTTTTTGCAATGGACAAACCAAGTCCGCTTCCTTCCGTGCTTCTTGAGACATCGCCGCGGATAAACCGTTCTGTCAGCTCATCTGCTGAGAAATTGAGCTGCTGGTCTGACACATTTTTCAGAACAAATTTAACCGTTCCCGGCTGTATGATCAGGTCTGCATAAACCCGCGTCCCTTCCATGGCGTATTTGGCCGCATTGTTGAACACATTGGCAAAAACTCTCCACATTCTTCTTCCGTCTACACGGATCAGTGCCGGTTCGTCCGGCATATTAAAGACGACTTTCAGATCTCTTGCCTCAAATTTTTCTTCATATTCTGCCTCTACCTGGTAAATCATCTCTACCATATTGAGTGTCATGAGCTCCAGCTTGATATTGCCGCTGCTGACTTTTGAAGCTTCTACGACATCTTCTGTCAGAGTTTTTAAGCGCTCCGCTTTTGTCTCCAAAATATCCAGATAGTTCCGGATCTTCGGATCCTGGAAGTTCTCCCTCTTAAGGATCGCCACATAGTTGATAATGGATGTGAGCGGCGTCTTGATATCGTGGGAGACATTTGTGATCAGGTCTGTCTTTAAGCGCTCATCCTGCACACTTTTTTCCAACGCCTTGTTGAGCCCTTCCCCGAGTTTATTGACGGTCTGAGCGATCTCCAGTGATTCTCCTTTGAGGCCGTCCAGCGGGATCTTGTAATTTACATTTCCCTTGGCAATCTCTGTAATACCTTTCTTGATCTTCTGTCTCGCCGACACATACCGGATAAGGCCGATCGCCACCCCAATATTGACGGCGATCCCAATAAGAAGAAGCGGCGTATTTCCCCAGGTAATCAATTCCACGATAAGGAATAAAACATAAAGTATCATTGTCTGGAACATGCTGCTGCGATTTGTCCATCCTAGCTTAACTGTATCGCACACACCTTTTAAAATACTGTTCTTCCAGAGAGTTTTTGCCTTGATCCGTCTCACAAGGCTCAGATAAGCCCAGAAAAAGAATACGCAGCTGATCAGGGCGATGATCCCGACCATCAGGACTGCATACACAGAGACGATACTCTCCTTACTCCAGTTCGATTCTTCATAATAGTATTCATACGCTGACACATAATTGGAAATCCAGTTGGTACAGATGTATATAGCCAGCGTCCAGAGACCTCCTACCGTAATCGCAGCGATCTCTGTTTTCCACTTGTCGAATCCGGCCAGGACAACCGTATCTCCTTCTGATTTCCAGCTTCTTCCGGAGATGATCGTAAGCCAGATGAGAATCATGAAAAACGATATCAGACCGCCCCACGCCACATCTACCGCAGTATCCACATACGGTATGATCTTCTCATAGATATTCTGCCGGTTTTCAAACTCATCCGGGACCGGATACGTGGTATCCACAGCTGCCATAAATACATAGTTGGTATCGTTTGTGATATTGGCCTGTACCTCCACGACATTGCTCTTCCACTCCTGAGCCCGCTCTGCAGGATTTTCGAAAGTCGACTCAAATCCGGCAAGCTTCGGCGTGACAATCACGTATGCACCCAGTTTCTTGACTGCATCTTTATATTCGTCAACACTTTTGATATCTTGATATTCCTGTCTGTTGGAATAGATCTGCTGCGTGTCGTAATTTGCATAAATATACGTATAATTTGTATTTCCTTCTTCCCAGCCGCGCGGAGCTTCCCGGTAAGATGCCAAATCCGTCCCGATCGTCTGCAATGTGGCTGTCAGTGCATGGTAAGCATCTGCCAGTCTTCCGTTCCACCGGCTGTCTGTATTGGCCAGTTCCACAAGATTTTGCGCACCATCCAGCGAATATGGCTCTTTTATAACCTCATACCCAAGGCCGAGATTCCAGCAGTCTGTATATAGGATCTCTCCGTTTTGGTCAAGGACTTGCCCAAATCCGATGGAATTTGTATTTTCATTGGTCAGGGCATTTAGTTTCTCCTCATTGGATACATACTCCCCGTTTGAGGAAAATGTGAGTTCTCCGGAAAGCATTCGATTACGGAAATCATCGCCATAATAATAATGATAATTGCCGTCGTTCTGAAGACAGACGACAACAGTCGTCCCATAATCGTTCAGGAACTGATCTTCCTTCTCCTCCTGCTCCATTGCATTCGTGTAGGACTTGCTCCATCGCTCCAGATCTCTCAGCTTGTATGCGATCCCTGTCTTGTTTGTCCCGTCCTGTTTTACACTGCCGGATGCGTAACGAGCCACATCGATGAGCTTATCGGGATTGTACTTCCCGTCCGTCTCAAACCGCCCTTTGACAGAGAGCTGATTGAGCACATGCCGGGACATCTCCTCCATCTGTTCTTCGAACCCTGCTGTCTGCTCATATTGACTCGGCGCCTTCTCAAAGGGAAGCATGTAGCGCATACCTGCCGTCATCCCGATCCACGCAAAGCTGACCGCACTTAAGATTGCGCAGATATGGGCCAAAATCAGCAAAAAGCCTTTACATGTAGGCGAACAGTACCATTTTCTCATACACAAATCCTTCCTAAAGTTTTTCTATTTTGTAGCCGACGCCCCAGACTACTTTTAAATACCGCGGATCTTTTGGGTTGATCTCGATTTTCTCCCTGATATGGCGGATATGTACTGCCACCGTATTGTCTGCTCCAATTGCCTCTTCATTCCAGATATTCTCGTAAATCTGATCTATAGAAAAGACTTTCCCCTGATTTTTCACGAGTAACAGAAGAATATCATATTCTGTCGGCGTGAGTTTTACAATCTCGCCGTCCACGGTCACTTCTTTTAAGTCATCATTGATGGACAGCCCGCCCACAGAATAGACTGCCTCCTGGCTGTCGGCGCTTACTGTACTTCCAAGCTTTGTGTACCTTCTGATCTGCGACTTCGCGCGAGCCACCAGCTCCAGCGGATTGAACGGTTTCGTCACATAATCGTCCGCCCCGATATTAAGTCCCAGTATCTTATCCGCATCCTCGGACTTGGCGGACAAAATAATGATAGGAAGACTCATCTTCTCACGAATCTTCAATGTCGCGCGAATCCCGTCAAGCCTCGGCATCATCACATCGATAATAAGAAGATCCACCTTCTCCTCTTCCAGAATTTTCAGCGCCTGCTCTCCGTCATAAGCTTTTAAAATTTCATATCCTTCCTGCACAAGGTAGATTTCAATCGCGTCCACAATCTCCTTGTCATCGTCACAAACTAAAATTCTATACATGTTCTTCACCTCTCCATATAGTATACAAGATTAACATATATTTTTTAAGAGTCTAAAAAGAAAATTCTTAATTGTTCTTAAAGATATCCATCCCGTTTCATTGCGGCTTTTGCGGAATTATGTTACAGTATTTCAGGGAAACTATTTTTACACCAAAGGAGGACTTTATGGATACTTTAAAGCGTTTCATACATTACTATAAGCCGTACCGCACTGTCTTTTTCCTGGATTTGATCTGCGCTACGGTAATAAGTCTCGTGGATCTTGCCTACCCGCAAATCCTGAGAACTTCTGTCAACACATTGTTTACAAAGGAAAGCTCGGTCATCCTGCGCGCTTTGCTTCCACTGGCACTCGGGCTTCTCATCATGTACATCATCCAGAGTCTGTGCAAATACTATGTCAGCTACCAGGGTCATATGATGGGGGCATATATGGAGCGCGACATGCGCCAGCAGCTTTTTGACCACTATGAAAAACTTTCTTTTTCTTATTACAATACACATAACTCCGGCCAGATGATGAGCAAGCTCGTATCCGACCTTTTTGACATTGCGGAATTCGCACACCACGGCCCGGAGAATCTCTTCATCTCCCTGATCAAGATCATCGGTTCTTTCGTCTTCCTGTTCCTGATCAACTGGAGACTGGCGATTCCTCTGGCGATACTTGTCGTCTTCATGTTCGTCTTTTCCATGAGCCAGAACAAACGGATGCAGGCAACCTTCCTGGATAACCGCAAAAAAATCGGGGACGTCAATGCCAGCCTGCAGGACACTCTGGCCGGTATCCGTGTCGTTCAGTCTTTTGCAAATGAAGACATAGAGCGAAAAAAATTCAGAAAGAGCAACCACGGATTTCTTCTCTCCAAAGGGGCTAACTACAACTGCATGGGAAGCTTCATGGGATGGAATCTTTTCTTCCAGGGAATGATGTACCTCGTGACTCTTGTCTTCGGCGGCTATCTCATCGCCAAAGGCCAGATGGATCCAAGCGACCTTGCCATGTACGCACTGTACATCGGAATCTTTATCAGCCCAATCCAGATTCTTGTGGAATTGACCGAAATGATGCAGAAAGGTCTTTCCGGATTCCGCCGTTTCCTGGAAGTCATGGATACGAAGCCAGATATCAAGGACTCCGAAAACGCAAAAGATCTGCACAATGTAAAGGGGCTTGTCTCTTACGAAAACATCTCCTTTTGCTATGCAGACGATGACACGCCTGTCCTTTCCAACGTCTCCTTCCAGATTCCGGCAGGACGCTCCATCGCACTGGTGGGTCCATCCGGAGGGGGAAAAACAACCATCTGCAACCTTCTGCCGCGTTTTTATGACGTCACAGGCGGACGGATAACGATTGACGGGCAGGATGTCCGGGATTTGAAATTGAAGTCTCTCCGAAATAATATCGGTATTGTACAGCAGGATGTGTATCTCTTCTGCGGAACGATCAAGGAAAATATCGCCTACGGAAAGCCGGGCGCCACTATGGAAGAGATCATCGACGCAGCCAAGAAGGCCAACATCCACGATTTCATCGAGGAACTTCCGGATGGCTATGACACCTTTGTAGGCGAGCGCGGAACAAGACTTTCCGGCGGACAAAAGCAAAGGATCTCTATCGCCCGCGTATTCCTGAAAAATCCTCCGATCCTAATCCTCGATGAGGCTACCAGCGCCCTGGATAATGAGAGCGAACGCCATATACAGAAAAGTCTGGAGGCACTGGCTAAAAACCGGACAACGATCACGATCGCACATCGTCTCTCTACGATCCGCAATGCAGACGAAATCATTGTCATCACGGAAAAGGGAATCGCAGAGCGTGGATCCCACACCGAACTTCTGGAGAAAGACGGCATTTATGCGCATTATTACAAGATGCAGTTTGAGGGATTGGAGACTGACGGGGTTATGGAATAACCCTTTACATTAATGACTTCTTAATAAAATTTCGATTTCTTTTATAAATTTAACACATTTTAGACATATTTATTGGTTATACTAAGTACCAGATAGTTGATTAACACTCACTATCTCCCCCCTCATAAAGTAAGCACTTCGGGGAACCGAAGTGCGACACTTTACTCTCATTCCTTTAGATAACTATAAAACACGAACCCGCTGGTGTAAAAGCCAGCGGGTTTGTGTTTTTCGTTGACATATATGCCGTCAAATGGTATTTTTAAATAGTATTATGATGAGGCGGGAGGCGATCAAAATGAGCCATATAACCAAGATATTTGTTCTTTTGGCATGTGTTTTCATACTGCTTTTTTCTTCATCCGGTTTATTCTTACTAGAAACGTCTTCCGACAAAAACCCGGCTCGATCCTGGCAGGATCAGACTGAAGATGACAATTTACCCGTCGTTGTCATTAAGAGCTCCGACGACTCTGTACACACTTTTGACTCTATACGGAATGAACAGGATGTCAAGCATATCATATATACTCTGAATCAGAATGTGCTTCGCAACATGGCGCTGTTTCTGGTCTTTATTTTCTGTGCCGTCCTTTACTTCTTATCCATGTGCAAGAGAAAATTTCCTTTCCTGCATTATCGACGGCATGCATATTACCTGGCACGATTTCTGTGCGATTTAAATTCCCAAAAAAGCAAAGATGGAAAGAAAAAAGTTCTGTATCTCCGCTCTGAAAAATAGCGGCGTGTATGATCGCGCGCAAAAAGTACTTACATTACTTATGAAGGAGATTATGAACATGGAAAATAAAATAAATTGGAAACGAACGTTGATTCTTGCCGGTGCCGTCATCGCGTTTATCATCGGCTCCGGATTTGCAACCGGACAGGAGATCATCCAGTATTACACCGCTTACGGAGATAAAAATATTCTCGTCATCCTCGTCTTCGCCGTGGCTTTTCTCTACTACTGCCTGAATTTTGCGAAAGCAGGAGCAGAACAAAAATTTGAGCATGGAAATGACGTATACCGGTATTTCTGCGGGAAATATGTGGGAACATTTTGCGACTACTACTCTACTATATTCTGTTATATGTCTTTTTGGGTCATGGTCGGCGGCGCTGCGTCCACTTTGAACCAGCAGTACCATCTTCCGCCGTGGGCAGGAGCTGTCATCCTTACCGTACTGGCTGCTGTTACAGTGGCCGGAGGACTGAACTCCCTCGTAGACGCCATCGGAGCCGTAGGACCGATCATCGTCATCGTCTGCATCCTGATCGGAGTGATCACTTGCATCAATGACGGAAGCCATATTGCCGAAGGACTTGAAATCATACGTACTGGTGCTTACGCAGGGGCAACCGCGGATGAAACGATCAAAAATGCCGGCCCGAACTGGCTTGTATCCGGTCTATCCTATGCCGGATTTACTCTGCTTTGGTTTGCAAGCTTCACAGCTGCCCTGGGCTCCAAAAACAAGAAAAAAGAACTCAATATCGGAATTATCGCCGGTACGCTGACTGTCTGTCTTGCCATCGGGTTCATCTCCTTCGGACAGATTGCCAACATCAATACTCCTCTTTCGGGCACGGACAACACCTTTGTCTGGAATGCGGATATCCCGGATCTGATTCTGGCCATGAAAATCTGGGAACCATTTTCCGCTATCTTTGCAGTCGTAATCTTCGGAGGTATTTACACGACCGCAGTTCCTCTTCTTTACAATCCTGCATCCAGGTTTGCAAAAGAAGGGACACCGAGGTTTAAGATTCTTACCGTTATCCTGGCGGTTGTGGGACTGCTTGTAGGACTCTTCCTTCCGTTCCGTACACTTGTAAATATCATCTATGTTTTAAACGGCTATGTGGGCGCTGTCCTTATACTCTTTATGATCAAAAAGAATATCAGCGATCTCCTGAGCAAACGCCGCAGACAAGCATAAAAAAAGTACCCAGGCAGCCATATAAACGTGCTGTCTGGGTACTTTTTTGTTTTCTTATCTGCCCCTTTATTACTCTCCGAATGCCTCTTCAAAGGCGTCGATATCTTCTACTTTTCCGATCACGACGATGACATCCCCTTTTTGCAGGCGGTATTCCGGAAGAATCTCAATCGTTGTTCCGCTTTCATTTCCGATGGCTATGATGTTCATTCGGTATTTTCTGCGGAGCTGGACTTCCTCGATAGACCGTCCCTCGAGGCGTTCCGGAAGGTTTACCTGACGGATCTCGATACTGTTGTCAAGATCGATGCAGTCTAGGAAATTGTGATTGGACAACAGCCTTTTCCCAAGACGGAATGCCATATCCTTCTCCGGATAAACAACCTCCGCTCCGATCTTTTTCAGTACCGCGCCCTGCTCTGTGCTGAGAGCTTTGGAAATCACACGAGGAACACCCATCTCGATCACGCACATAGTCGTGAGGATTCCCACATCCATCTTTTGTCCGATACAGACGATGACGACGTCACAGTTCTGGATGCCGGCTTCCCGCAGCGTTTCGATCCCCAGATCTTTCGTCACAAAAGCGTAGTCTGTATATTGCCGTAACTCTTTTACTTTGCTCTCATTTTCATCTAATACGATCACTTCTTTCCCGGACTTTGCCAGCGTGATGGCAAGGGCTGTTCCAAACCTTCCAAGTCCGATCACTCCAAATGACTCTGCTTTTTTATTTTTCTTCATTTTAGTTTTCCTTTCTTTCTGCATTTATCCAATTACAACTGTCTCTTCCGTATATCTGACATTTGGCTGCTGACGGTCTATCCACATGGAGATCAACGTCACGGCCCCCAGTCTTCCTACAAACATCATCAGTATAATAACAAGTTTTCCTGCATCACTTAAATACGGAGTAATGCCTGTAGACAATCCTACCGTGCCAAACGCGGAAATCACCTCAAAAAAGATCTGCATAAAATCAAATTTTGGCTCCAAAATGCACATGAGAAATACGACCAGGCAGATGACTGCACCTGACAGTATCGTAATACCAAATGCCTTTGTAATACTCTGTTTAGGAATACTCCTCTTAAATGCATTTGCATCCTCTTTTGTAAACATACTCTTTGTATACTGCACCAGCACAAAAAATGTACTGGTCTTAATTCCGCCTCCCGTAGATCCCGGAGACGCCCCGATAAACATCAGGATACAGAGGACGAAAAGTCCTGCATTTGTAAATTCTCCAATGGAATAGGTGGAAAATCCCGCCGTCCGGGCGGACACACTATGAAAAAACGCACCCATCCAGGAAATATTTTCCGTCGCTTTCAAAAGCAGTGTTCCCGCCACGATCAATATAGCGCTCGTCGTGATCACGGCTTTTGAATGCAGGGATAACTTGCGGAAATTCCTCATCTTTAATATGTCGAGAATCACAAGGAAACCGATCCCTCCGAAGATGATAAGAAAACAGGTCGTCATATTCAGCAGAATATTGTCCTGATATGGAATCAGATTTCTCAATCCTCCAAGAATATCAAATCCGGAATTATTAAACGCTGCGATCGAATGGAAAATACTGATCCCAAGCGCACGCACCGGACTGTAATCCTGCACAAAAACAAGGAAGCTCAAAAACGCACCCACCGCCTCAAAGCACAACGTCATGATGAGTACTGCTTTTACAAGCTTCACGATCCCTTTATAATTGTCTATGTTCAACGCTTCTTTTACCAGCAGCCTGCTGCGGATACTTACTCTTTTCCCCGCCGCGATCATCAAGCCGACTCCAAGGGAAGTCACGCCCAGACCGCCGATCTGGATCAAAAGAGCGACCACGCCCTGTCCAAACGCAGTAAAATGATCTGCCGTATCGATGGCAATGAGACCCGTCACACAGACAGCGCTCGTAGAAGTAAACAACGCATCCACAAACGTTACTTCCGCCCCCGGCTTCACGGAACACGGAAGAAGGAGCAGGAACGCTCCCAACAAAATCACAAGCGCAAATCCTGTTGTGATGATTCTCCCAGGCAACTGCCTCTTTACAACTCTTTTTAAATGTGTCATAACTCCTCCTGCCTTATTTCAAATGTTTAGAATATCGGGCACTCTCTTTTCTTTCCATCCTTGTCTTTCTGCACAAACAGCAGCTTCAAAAACCGTTCTGAATAAAAAACCCGAAGATGATACCGCCGAAAAATCCCTTTACACCGATCGACAATCACAATTATCATAGAAAAAAGCGGTACAAAAAAAAGAGCCCGGTTCTTCGCGGAGCCCGGTCGTGTACTATATATCCCATATTTTGTTTGTAGATCTGTCTGCATATCTTTTGAAAAATGAAGTCCATCATTCTGCCCATTTTTCATGACATCCAGTGCGTCCTTCGAATAATCGCACCTGCCGGCACCCGCACCGCTGCAAATATTTCCAGCAGCCATGCCCAGGAAACTACAGCAAAACACGACCAATGTCCACACTGCGATCCATTTCTTCCCTTTGGAAATCATCGTATTCTTCTCCCTAAATATATGCGCCAAAGCCTGCGTAAGGCCCTCGCGCATATATCTCTTCATTCAGCCTGTTAAGGCTGGTTCATTTCATCATGACCAACATATCACTAACTCTATTCTTTGTCAATACAGCAAAATTATTCTTAATGAATTCTTACAGATCTGCCATCCGCCCGATGATTTCCTGATAGAATGCCTCCTGACTTCTCCCTCTCTTCAGATTATCCAGGATCAGGCCGTCTTTCAGCAAAATAATCCTGCCGCAGTAGCTTGCCATCTGCGGATCGTGCGTTACCATGACGATCGTCTTTTTAAACTCCTGATTGATCCGTGTCAGTGCATCGATCACGATTTTTCCGGATTTCGAATCCAGGTTCCCTGTCGGTTCGTCCGCCAGGATCAGGTCTGGATCATTGATCAGCGCGCGGCAGATGGCCACCCTCTGCTTCTCCCCGCCTGACAGCTCATATGGGTTCTTCTTAAGCAAGTGCGAGATCTGGAACTGTTCTGCATACTTTGCTGCCGCCTTTGTCATAACGTCCACGTTCTCTTTCCCCAGAATCATCGGCAGCATGATGTTTTCCTCTACCGACAGACTATCCATCAGGTAGAAGTCCTGGAAAATAAATCCGATCTGGGTCCTGCGGATATCTGCCAGCTCATCCCCATACAGATCGCTTGTATCCTTCTCCATAAAGCGGACCGCACCGGCTGTCTGCCTGTCGATCATCCCAAGCACCTTGAGAAGGGTCGTTTTCCCGCAGCCGGATTTCCCCATGATTCCTACGAACTCTCCTTCCTCCACGGAAAAATCCAGACCTTTCAGGACCTTGATATCTTCCTCACTCTTCTTGCCCGCTATTTTCTGATAGTTTCGGATCAGATCTTTTACTTCCAGTACATGCATCTTTTCTTCCTCTCTTTCTATTTCTCTTTTTCCACATATCGCCATACATTCCTTTTGTGCAGAAGATACAAAAGCAGCCACAGCAGCCCATATGCCGCACAAAAGATCCCAGCCGTTCCCATATACTGTAAAACTTCTCTCACGGTAAACAACCTTGCCCTCACTGTCAAGGCGGTAAAGATCACTCCTCCCACACTGCCTGCAATCAATGGTATCAGCAGATATACTTTCATCTGCCACAGGATCCTCTGCTTTCTTTCCTTCTCTTTCATCCCCATCTGCTTCAGAAATGCATTCTCCCATCTCCAGACATTCTCTTCTTCCTTTATCTTAACTGTATACTGGAAGACTGCCATGACAGTCAGAAGTATCAGTATGAAACCGTACGCTGTCCGGGTAAACCAGATCTCTGACTCTGTATTGCTCATCATCTGGCTTTTTTCATAAAACGGCTGGATTGTCCGGTCCCACATCTGATCAAAGACATATTTCTCCCTCAGATAACCCAGATCCTCTGCCGCCTGCCTGCTCTTCCCTTCTGGAAGTTCCATACACACAAGCATCGTCGGCCCTTCAGTCATGTTCTTTTCTTCTGCATACGGGTACATCCTCCATTCTTTGACATCCGCACTTTCCCTTTCCTCCCAGTGATCGCGGTTGTACTTCGTCATTTCCTTCCACACTGTGTCAAAATAAGTATCCGACAGTACGATCAGATTTTCCTGCATTCCCTGATGAAAACTTCCGATAAGGCTTGCACGTTCTTCACTTTTAATCTCTCTTTCCGGGTAGATATTCCGATAATCCCCCGTGTTATAATACGACAACGGCTGCCCAAATCTCAGATGTTTTTTCAGCCGGCTGGTATCCCAGTCAATGGTATGCGTCTTTACCGACAGATCCTGCTGGCAGACCACATGCATTTCTTCCCCCGTAAGCCCCAGCGGTTCCACGTCGTACCCTGCCTTCTCCTTCAGGGAAAGGTAGGACGATTCCGATATGGCAATATGCTGCCCCTGCGGCCACTGAACCGGCCGCGTTCCTCCCCATGCGTAAAGTTTGTCACTTCCATAAATGGAAGTCATCCGCACCATAGGATACATCCCGTCGATGTCCTGCCTCATGGCAGAACTTAAAAACGGAGTGGAAAAAACCGCCAGGATAAAAAACTGCAGCGCCGCCATATAGAACAGCACGCCTGTGTTTCTCCAAAACCGATGATAAAACGGAACCGTCGTCAAAAGCTGCCGGTAATAAGTTTCTTTCTTTTCCCTTCTCTTGAGCCAAAACCCCAGGCCGCCTGCCAGCAAAAAGAATGTCCCAAGGATCGGAAGCAGATAGATCCCCATAGTCTCTGTCCATCCACGTACTCCAAACCATACCATACTTACAAGGTAAAGGAAGAGGCCGCCTGCCATCCATCGCCCAAGTCTTTCCCTTAGACGTTTCTCTTTTCGGATCTCCTCATTTCGGTCGGTAGATCGTCCTAAAGATAAAAAGTTATCCTGGTTGAAAGCCAGCCCCAGGATCATCAGAATCACATAGGCCAGCACCCCTATCCCAAACTGTTTCAGACTGACCGCCGGAGGAAGAGATATATTTCCCTGATACCCTTGTTCCAGCTGATTTCTCAAAAGCGCGGCTCCTCCCATACCGATCGGTATACCTATAAAAAGCGCAAGCAGACTATTTAAAATATATTCTACCAAAAAAATCCGGTAAGATGTATGCCGTCTCATCCCAAGAATGACCATGAGACGGAACTCCTTTTTCTGTTCCTTGATATACCAGGATATGATGATGGTAATCATGAGGATGCTAAGTACCATGACGATCATTCCAAGATCACGGAACAGACGGTAGAGACCCTCGCCCATCAAAAGACTCTGATCTCCCTTGCCTCCGTAGATCTGCTCCGTCATCTGGTACACGGCCAGCACAATGTAGAGGCAGACCGCAGACAGTATCGCCGCCAGCGTTAAAACGCCCTGCTCTTTCCAGTGATACCGGAAGTTTTTCCGGATAACCTGGTAGAAGTTCCTGGAATACTTTCCTGGAAAGTAATTGGCACGTTTCAGATGTTCTTTTTCTTCTTTCTCCTGTACTTTGGATTTCTGATACTCTTCTTCTATTTCATCTTTCTGCTCCAGATAAAGAACGATCATACATTCCAGTAAGGAAAACACAATATAGTAAAGCGGAAAACTCAGATAAGGAAGGGGATTCATCATCTGTGAAAAAACAGGTATCGCCAGACACGACACCAAAAGTGTAATCTTCGGAAGATAAAAACACCACTCTCCACTTTTTCCCTTTTTCAGCCATATCGTCCGGAACAAATACAAAAATGTAAAAATCATGACACAGAAGAAAATGATATAATCCGGATGAAAGGTTCTCTCCCTGATCAGCTTCCAAATGACGCTCCAGAAAAACAGATTTTCTCCTGCAATATGAAATTTCATAATAAAAATCGGCAAGGTCAATATAATCCCGTTGACCATCTGTATCATCCTGATACGCTTCCTGATTCTCTCCTCACGCTCCATACAGATCCCCCTCTGTTTATATGTGTATTTTATACAAACATATTATCACTCGGGTATTTCTTTTTCAATATTATGGCCATGAATTGCCCCATCGTCTTCTATTGCTGTATGAACTCGTTGATATTCCAAAATATCTCCGGGCTGACAATCCAAAACATCACAAATGGCGTCAAGTGTTGAAAAACGGATTGCTTTCACTTTTCCTGTCTTTAAATTCGACAGATTGACCGTAGATATCCCTACTTTAGCTGACAATTCGTTGAGTGTAATCTTCCGATCAGCCATTACTCTGTCCAGTCGTAATATAATAGCCATAATTCCTCCTACAAAATCTCTTCAATGTCTTTTTGCATTGAAAATCCCTCATACATGATCTCACTGAAAACATACAGCAACAGCCCTCTGATCAAAAAATTTCCGTCGATTAATGTAAAGCTGCCGAAACTGAAAATTTCATAGTTCGTTTCAAAACCAGAAAGCCTTGGAAGCAAAATCGAGCCAAGAAGATATAAGCCACATATAGTGCGGACGCATAACACCAGTGTATGTGAAAATGGTTTTTCATCATAAATAACCTTGATCAGAGATACAAAAATACAAATCACGCACAGGTAATGCAAGCCTCTCACACCTATTTCATATATACTTATATCATCCCACTGCGGAATCATCATCCTGCGAACTATCATCCATATTCCAGCTGCAACTTCTATGCCAGTAAGAAGCAATGCAATACCCAGCGGTACCCTGATCTTTTTCAAAAACTCGTTTTTTACCTGTTTGCTTGTGTCAACGGAAAAATCGTTTTTCATGAGAATCCCTCCTACTCCGAATTATAGTCCCAAAAGTATTTATCATTAAAGGAATAATGCTCCGCATCATTTAAAATGGACTAAGCGCATTGTGGTGCGGAACAGGAGCCTTTTTTGCTGAAATTTGCATGTAATTATTTATCTTGATCAAATGATTGTGTATGATGTTTCACATTCTCCAAACTTTTATGTAAAATTCTAAAACTAAATAATGCAATGGCTATTGTAATGCATCCTGACATTAGTATCGAAGCTCTTACTGTAAAAATATCTGCTAATCCTCCAGCCGCAAAAACTACTATCATGGAAAACACTTTCGATAAGGTAGACTGTATGGTAAAAATTTTCCCTCTATTGTTTGAAGCCGTCCTGCTTTGTATTAATGATTTATAATATATAACATATATAGTATTAGCAACCCCTCCCAAAAAGTTAAATAAAACACATACTAATATATTTATAGAAAGGCCATATCCAACTGTTGAAATTCCCATCATTAAAATACCTACTGAAAACATTACAGTTTCGGGAATATCTTTGTACAGAATATAAAGACCACTCGTTACTAACATACCGATCCCCCAGGCAGAATTGATATACCCATATACATCGGAAGATCCATTGAAAATTTCCGCAATATACACAGCATCTAAGGATGAGAAAATTGCGCCGCATATAGAAAACATAATACAGATGATAATAAGTGATTTAAGGAATCTGTCCTTTTTTAAAATTTTTCGACCTTCACGAACCAAGATCATGTTTTCTATTTTAGGTTTGTTTTTGGAATTTTTCTCTCTTTTGTCGCTATTTAAAAATTGTAAAAGTATGATAGAAACACCAAAAGTAATCGCATCAATTTCAAGCGACAGACTATATCCATAAATTTGAATACACCACCCCGCTATTATCGGAGCTGCCACCATTGATATATTACTTGCAAGTGAATCTATCGTATTTGCTTTTTTTAATTGCATGTCTCCACATATATCGGGAATATACGCATTGATTGTATTATTATATATAAAGCCCATAGTGGATAAACAAATACACATAATATATAAAAAATATATATTATTACAGTTGGTAAGAATACACAAAATCATTGCTGTACCGGAAATTAGTTCACATAATTGCAAAATAATTTTTCGGGAAAAATGGTCTATCATATAAGATATAACTGGCGATAGTAGAATAATCGGCAATGTTTCTAACAAAAAACTGATCGAAACAGCCATTGCAGACCCTGTAATATCATATATCATAAACGGCACTGCCATCGATGCAAACCAATTTCCAAAAGTGGAAATGAACCTTGCTAATATAAACATATAATATCTTGTTTTTATTGTCATATAGTTTTCTCCATTCAGACAGAATGATGATTTCCTATAGCCAGACAAACAATGTAATCCGGTAATGGGTAACATGAACTCTTACAGCTCTTTATCACATATAGGACAGCAAAAAGAGGTTGATCTGGAAAAGCATATACAATCTTATTTCATCTAGGATCTCTTTGATTTGAATACATCAATTTTATCATTTGTACAGCTCCCTAAAACACACCTTTATACCCAAATATGGGGAAGACCAAAATCGTCCAGAATTCTCATTATCCTCCCTGAGATACATATCTGACGTTTCCTTTCTTCCAGACAATTGCATTTACCACAATAAGCAAAAGGCACCATCCCGCCTGAACCGTCAGATTCTGTACTATCTTGTCCACAGGTATTTTCCCCTGCAATATAGAAATGGGCTGGAAATAGATATACTGAAATGGCAGAAATCCGCAAATCTTCTGCAGGAACAGCGGATACATGGCGATTGGGAAGATCTCTCCTGAAAATATTTTTATAATATTCCACAGATTATCCCGAAGTGACAAGACATTTTCTACCCAAAATGTAATGTGTCCGATGATCGTAAATAAATTTACCATAATGGTAAATCCCATAAACAGCGAGATGCAAAACCAGCCCGTATGCCGTACGACTAGTTCCACGCCAAAAAATTGCATTACAAATACCGTAACATAGATGAAGAGAAGGCCTGTTGCCATGTAGATAAGAAAACTTCCCATCTTTTCCGCATACATATAAATTGGATAGCTGATCGGCTTTGTCAGATACAGATTCATCTTCCCACTGTTGATCGTTTCCCACTCTTCATAAGCAGCCAGCCCGCAAGGCATAATACAAGTCTGTACAATTGCCAGAATAAAATAGTACCCGAGCATTTCCTCAAAAGAATACGACGCGTCCACAGCGCTATTACCATATATATAACTCCAGATAAAATAGAGAATGGCAAACTTTATCGGGAAATACATCATCTGTCCGATAAAATTTACCAAAAACTCTTTCAGACGTCTGAAGACAATATACATTGTACGAATATATTTTCTCATGTTATCCTCCATTGGCCTCATACCGGCGAAGTCCCATTTTCCATACCTTCCCAAACATCCAGACCCAGAATACCGTCTGCAGACATAAGACTGCCTCCAGACCTATATCCACTGTCTCTTTTCCGATCAGCAATGCGCATGGATAATACGCCGCAAAATATACAGGAATTGTATATGTAAGTACTCTTCGGATCGGTCGTGGAAAAATCGTGATGGGGTATTCCTTTACCTCCAAAACACTCAGAAACAAATTCCGGAGATTTTCAATTCTCCCAAACCAGAAAGATAGAAATGTCAGCACACCGATGATCAACTGGATCGTTATAACCCCGAGAATGAGATTCAGGAGAGCGATCGGCAGATGTGAAACCAGGATGGTAATCCGGTATTTCCACATGATCACTCCTACCATCAGCACACTTACGCATATCTGTTCTATAAAATACAATACTGAAACATTTTCAAAAAGCATAGCCGCCATCACATTGACAGGCCGAGTCAGAAATTTGTCCAGTTCTCCCTGAAGGATACGTTCCGGCATATCCCTGAATCCAAAAAATATTCCTGAAATCCCCTCGCCCAAAAACAACATGGACGTATAAAGCAGCAATTCATCGATTTCCCACCCTGCAAAAGCAGGGATAAACTGAAGCAGCGTATACCAGAAGATGACCGTAAAGCTGAGATTAAATAATAGCTGTATCAGTGTCATCCATAATTCAAACTGGTATGCGCTGACCTTTTTTACACTTATGATGGCAAATCTCCTGATTATGTTAAAAAATCCAGACATACTCCTCATTATTTTCCCTCATAAAGTTCATATATCGTTTCCGTGAGACTGACTGTGTTGATATTGACATCGCTGATAGATTCTTTCTGTTCCATAAGATGGCCAATTACCTCAAGCAAATATTCTGCCTCTATCTTCCAGACAACATGATGCTCGTCCTCCTGCTTTGCCTCACATATGTACCCTTCTATACCGTCTACATCCAGAGGTCTGATGTAATCTATCTCCAGAAGTTTGTATCTCTTGCGTTCGCAAAATTCACTTGTACGTCCATCATAGAGGATGTTTCCATGCTCCAGCAGTATCATTCTCTCACACATACTGCTGATATCCTCAATATCATGCGTCGTCAAAATCATGGTTGTCCCAAACTTCCTGTTTAATTCAGACAACAATTTCAAAATAGATCTTTTGGAGAGGATATCAAGCCCCAGTGTCGGCTCATCCAGAAAAATAATCTCAGGTTCGTGCAGAAAAGAAACGCCGATCTCACACTTCATCCTCTGTCCAAGAGACAGCTTCCGCACCGGAATATGGAGCAACCTGTCAATCCCAAGATATTCCGACAACATGTCTATTTTTTCTTTGAACTGTCTCTGATCTACCTGATAAACGTCTTTGTAAAATTTAAAAGACTCTATAACCGGCAAATCATAGATCAGCGATGATTTCTGCCCCATGATGACACTGATGTGCTTTGTATATGCTTTTCTCTGCAAAGCCGGATGATATCCAAGCACTTCCACATTTCCTTGTGTTGGTGTCAAAATACCGGACAATGTTTTTACCAGCGTTGTTTTTCCGGCCCCATTCAGACCTACCAGTCCTACAAATTCCCCTTCTTTGATCTCAAACGAAATGTTCTTCAGTCCATAAATTTTCTCTTTTGGCGGATTCAGGATTGTCACAATATTTTTTTTGTACTCTTTTTTGGGTATTACATACTCTTTTGTCAAATTTTCTACTTTTATCATAACTCTGCTCTTCTCATGTGTATATTTTGTACAAATATATTACCATTCGGTTATTGCACTTTCAATATGCTGGCCATGAATACGCCTTTTAGGGCTATTATATGGCTATATTCTTGAGTCCATCATTTTGTATGTTTCACATTCTCCAGACTTTTATGT
>NZ_VIRV01000014.1 GCF_019754295.1 Sellimonas caecigallum
GAATTTGCATATTATCTTTTGAATTTTCATACAGTTGTTTTAAGCAAATATAGGTAAAGTTGGTAGTGATGGTATGTACAAATATAGGCGGATAGTCTGTATGTTTTTTACGTTAGCGGTTTGTTTGATTTGCACACAGTTTTGTTCAGTATATAGTTTGACGATAAAGGCTGAGGAGCAGTCTGGAAAAGCTACAGAGATGGATTCATCACTGCAGCTTTTTTCCCAGTCTGCAGTATTGTTAGACGGGGAAAGTGGACGTGTTTTATATGGGAAGGATGAAATGAAAGAACGTCCTATGGCCAGTACAACGAAGATCATGACATGTATTTTGGCATTGGAATTAGGAAATTCGAATGATATTGTGACTGTTTCGCAAAAAGCGGCATCCCAACCGGAAGTACATTTGGGAATGAAAAACGGCGACTCGTTCTATTTGAATGATCTTCTTTTTTCGTTGATGCTCGAGTCCCACAATGATAGTGCCTGGGCAGTGGCAGAACATATTGGGGACGGTAGTGTGGAGAAATTTACTGGTCTGATGAATAAAAAAGCAGAAGAAATCGGATGTGACAATACACACTTTGTAACACCAAATGGACTGGATGGCGAAGACGAGGGTGGCATCCATCGTACGACAGCAGAAGATCTTGCAAAAATTATGAGATATTGCATCATGGTTTCTCCCAAAAAAAAGGAGTTTCTTAGTATTACCCAGACAAGATCAAAAGAAATTACAGATACTTCGGGGAAAAAGAAAGTGATCTGTCGAAACCACAATGCTTTTTTGGATATGATGGATGGAGCTTTGACAGGAAAAACCGGATTTACCGCAGACGCTGGCTATTGTTATGTAGGAGCGGTAAGAAAAGAGGAAAAAACATTGATCGTAGCATTACTAGCCTGCGGATGGCCAAATAATAAAGGGTATAAATGGAAAGATATGAAAACATTAATACAGTATGGACTTAATAATTATACATATCGGTATTTCTGGCAAGAAGCGGAAGAAAACGAGACGATCCGCTTGTTGCAAGCCGGAAAACAGAAAACGGTATCTGAAGCCGCTGCCAAGAAAGAAAATTTGTATCAGGATGGAGTTACAAAGATATTTCTGGATATTACTTCAGAACAAAAAGAAAAAAGAATTCTGATGCGACCAGATGAAAAGATCAGTCTCCAGATCCACGAGAAAGAAAAGATGCATGCGCCTGTAAAAAGAGGGGATAAAGCCGGAAATGTGGAGATTTATCTGGGAGATCAGAAGCTTGATGAACAGGGGATTTATGTTGGGGAAGCAGTACCAAGAAAAACATTTCGATGGGTTTATCAAAATATTTGGAAAGAATTTTTATACGGATCAAAGGAATGAAAAAATATAGGAAACAAGGTAGAAGTTACTCAAAAAGAAGAGTATAATGAAGAAAGATAAATACAGAAAAAGAATGTGGGGACGTGTTCCAATAAGTCGGAACCTGTCCCCTATATAAAAAAGTCTATTATCAAATCAATATTTCTTAAAATTCTAAATTAAATCTATAATTCATGCAACATTTCACAAGAGATATAAGTACTAAAGGAGGAAAGTCTTTTGCCAAGAAGAAGTAGAAAACGTTCTTTGTCCGGTTTTTATCATGTCATTATTCGAGGGATTAATCAGGAGGATATCTTTGAGACAAACCGGGATAAAGAAAAAATAATAAAATATATGAAAGATAAGAAGGAGGATTATGTAGAAATTTTCGCGTTTTGCATCATGAAAAATCATCTGCATCTACTGCTGCGCGGGGATTTGAAACAGATATCATTATTTATGAAAATGATAGAGACTTCTTACGCACTTTACTATAACAGAAAAAGAAAACGTTCAGGTTATGTCTTCCAGAATCGCTTTAAAAGTTTTCCGATTGAAGATAAAGAGTATCTTTGGCATTGTTGGCATTATATTCATTTAAATCCTGTAAAAGCAAAGATCGTCCAGACTCCAGAACAGTACTATTACAGCAGTGCACGAGAATACAGGCTAGGCAGGAAAGGCCTTGTAAATCTTACGGCATTTGAAGAATACCAGAAAGATAAAATATACTATCCAGTTTCAAAATTAACTCATAATCTGGAACAATCAATGGTCTATATAGATGATCTGGATGATGAGAAAGAAAAACAGAAACAACAGATTATGAAACGATGGGTAAAGAGTTATTTAAAAAATCATCCAGAATCCAATATATGGGAACTAAAAAATTTGCCGGTAGAAAAGGAAAAATTAATAGAAGAAGTATGGGATATGAATATCATGTCGAGGAAAGAATTTGTTCGAAGACTGGAACAATTCTGATAATAGCATATAAAAAAGAAGGCGTAGATATAAGGGGACGTGTTCCGACAAGCCGGAACACGTCCCCATATAATTAAATCTCACGTGTATATGTTTTCAGCCATTCTTTTTCGTCTTCTGTAAGATATGGAGAGATTTTTTCGTATACTTCTTTATGATAGTTGTTCAGCCATTCTCTTTCTGGTTTTGACAGATATTCTGGATCAATTCCATCCAGGTCGATTGGCGCGAATGTGATAGTTTCGAAGTACATGTACTGTCCGTATTTGTTTTTTGGACCTTTGCGTACGATAAATTCGTTTTCTGTACGGATTCCGAATTTGCCGTCTTCGTAGATGCCTGGTTCGTCTGTGATAACCATGCCTTCTTCCAGTTTGTGGTGTTCGTTTTTGCTTGGTACCACATACCAGCGGAAGCCTGTCGGCGGTTCATGGACATTTGCGAGATATCCTACACCGTGTCCTGTTCCGCACTGGTAATCCAATTCGAGTTCCCAGATTGGTTCTCTTGCGAGTACGTCGAGATTGTATCCGTAGCAGCCGTAGAGGAATTTGGCGCGTGAAAGATTCATCATAGCGCGTACAACTGCTGTGTAATATTTTTTCAGTTCGTCGCTTATAGAACCAAGTACAAAAGTACGGGTAATATCTGTGGATCCTTCATAGTATCCGCCGCCTGTATCGTTCAGGAAGAGTGCGCCTTCTTTGAGCTGCACATCTGTTTCTTCAGAAGGAGAGTAGTGCATCATGGCAGCGTGGTCTGCAAAAGCACACAGAGGTTCGAAGCTGTCGCGGATGTATCCTTCCTGTTCTGCACGCAGACTTGTAAGTTTTTCAGCTGAGCTGAGCTCTGTAATGACTTCTTTGTCATAGCGTGTCTTGATCCAGTACATGAACTTTGTGATGGCAACGCCGTCTTTGATATGTGCTTTTTTAATATTTTCCAGTTCCACCGGATTCTTCATGGCCTTCATGAGGATGGTCGGATTTGCACATTCCACTGTCTTGCAAGGAATGTTTTTGTAAAGTGCATAATTCATCTTCATCGGGTCGATCATCGCAACATCATCGGCAGACAGTTTTTTGATATCTTCATAAATGTCATTGTACGGATGAAGTGTAACGTTTACTTTTGCAAATTCTGCAAGGATCTGATCATTCAGCTTTGTTTCGTCCACATAGAGATCCACGCTGTCCATTTTTACTACAGCGTAGGAGAGAAGAAGCGGGAAGAAATCGATATCATCTCCACGCACATTGAGGAGCCAGCAGACATCATCCAGAGAAGCGATAATGTGTGCAGTAGCGCCCTGTTCTTCCATTGCCTTACGTACACGTGCCAGTTTGGATGCAGAGCTTTCTCCGCTATATTTTTCTTCCAGGAAAAATGCCGGTTTATCAGAGAGAGGCGGACGGTCTTCCCATACTGCATCGATCAGATCTTCCGTATAATCAATTTTGATGCCTTTTTTGGAAAGAGCTTCTTCGTACTCCTGGCCTTCGCCCATGGACAGTACACGGCCGTCAAATCCGACAGTACCGCCTTCCGGAACATAGGATGCCAGAAATTCTGTGACGGATGGAGTATCTCCTACAAACATTTTCATCAGACGCACACCGCTTCCTTCCAGCTCATGCTCAGCCTGGAAGAAATATCTTCCGTCTGTCCAAAGTCCGGCGTCATCCTTTCCGATCACGGCTGTTCCATAAGAACCGCTGAATCCTGTAATAAATTTTCTTGCCTTAAAATGTTCGCCAACGTATTCGCTCTGATGGAAATCAGCAGTAGGAACAACGTATGCATCGATTCCTTTTTCTGCCATAAGAGAACGAAGTTTAGCAATCCTTTCAGCTACAACAGTCATTGTTGCAAACCTCCTTTATGATGATAAGTTTTTATATAATACCCGCCTCTTTTAAATGAAAATATGTATGGCAGGTAATTATAAACAATAAAATATAAGAACCATCTTTATTTTATCACTATTTCTACCAAAGTTCAAACTTAAGTATATAAAATAAAGTAAAATTTTTGCAAAGAGAAAGAGACGGCTCTCAAGTGAGAACCGCCTCCAAAATAGATTAAACACTATAGGATTATTCAGCTTTTTCCATTGCGTCAAGTTTACCGCTGCATGCCCAAAGGATGATACCAATGACAATAACAACGACACCGACACCGCCGTAACCAACTGTGAAGTCGAGTGTAGAAATCCAGTCGTAGATCGGCGGATAAGCCTGCTGTGCAAGGAATACGGCGATTGGCCAGAATCCAAGCAGAAGTCCAAGTACCTTAGCAGGTGCCAGCTTGGAAATGAAAGAGTTTCCAAGTGGGGAGAAGATCATCTCACCTACGGACATCAACAGACATACGAGAACGATCCAGAATACGGAGCACTGTCCATCGCCTGCGATGAAGTTAGCGATAACCATAACGATGTAAGCAAGACCTACAAGCATAATACCGATAGCTGTCTTCTTGAACATGCTCATGTCGCCCTGCGGTCTCTTAGCCATCTTAGCCCATACACCAGCGAGAACTGGTCCAAGGATGATACATGTAAGAGCGTTTACAGAGTCGAACCAAGCTGTCGGGATCTGGAAGCTTCCGATGTACCAGTTTGCCTTGTTCAGGAAAGATGAACCATCGCCCCATCCGAAGTAGTAGTATGCCGGCATGTAAGCCATGTACCAAGCCATCCAGAATACAGCGGAGAACAGAGTTACGAGAATGATAGCAAACATACGTTTCCAGTCTCCGGATGTAAGTTTCTGAGACTTACCATCTTCTTTCTTACCAGCGCTTTCGAACTGTCTCTGGTCAGCCTTGAATGGTTTCTTACCAGCATCGCCGAGTGCCTTGGAGTTAGCAAGGAACCAGATAGCGTCGATGAACAGGAAGATCGCACATACAAGGAATACCTGGTTGAATGTTAAGTGGATCGGGCCAAGTCCTGTTGTTGCTGTGATAGCGATGAATGTTGTACCACAGAAAGAACCGATGTTTACGAAGGAATACTGGATAGAGAATGCTGCATCCAGTTCATCCTGATCGTGGAACAGAAGTCCGTTGATACCGGACAGGTTTCCTTTGAAGAATCCTGTACCAACAGATACAAGGATGATCATTGCCCAAACCATTCCAAGGGAATTAGCCTGCCATGTGAATAAGTAACCGATACCCATCAGGATCATACCGAGAGGTACACAGATACGCGGGCTGAGCCAGTGGTCAGCGATGTATCCGCCGAAGATCGGTGTGATGTAAGTAAATGCTACGAACTGAGCGGACATAAAAGAACCTTCAGAGTCTGAAAGTCCAAGACCGCCGGAAGCAGCTTCTGTAGCAATCCAGATGGCCAACAGGTATTTCACTGTGTAGAATGCAAGACGCTCGAATGTGAAACCAAGCGCACATACATAAAAGCCAAATGGTCTACGCTTTTTTGCAGTTTCCATAGTTTAAACCCTCCAATTTCTTTTTTGATTTCTCATACGTAAATCGTTAAAGCCTGATCCGCCGCAGAAAATGCGGGGACGTCCCCGGACCTTCTTTCCATCTTCATGCAGTAAAACAGAAACAAAAGTGTAAGGAACTGCCCGGATAATTCCGGAGTGTTCTTTCCTGATATAATAATATGTAAAAACCTCTCATATATGCCGGAACAGAAAAGAACGTTATGTAAAGGAAACATAAGACCGAAAAGAAACATTCCATCCGATATGGCCTAAACAGATACGATGATCTGTCAGGGAACTGACCATAAAGGTGTCCGCCTATTCGAAAGAATAATCTGCATATCAACGGAAGGAACCAAAGCTCTTTTCTCAAAACATCTGGAAACCAAAAAAGAAAATCCGTAAACAGATGTGGAAACGTGATGACTGACTTTTACGAATGATCCGTTTTGGTTGCCCGGACGATTGATATCCGCTACCCGGAAAAAGGAGACGCTGCATTCAGTCTCCGTTCTGCCAAGATAAACCTGCCTCATGCAGACACAGTGGAAAGATGGAAAAAGCGATCCGGCTCTGCCAGAAAGATCTGCTCCTTCGGCTTCTGAAAGGAACAAAAAAATCTGTTCTTTTCCATACATCCAAAGTGTATAATATACAGATTCAGGACAACCATGTCATATTTGTTTTCGGGAATTTCCTTTATACCAATCCCTGTAAAATGTATTTTAGCATAGTTTCCACTCGTGCACAATGTATTTTTCGTAACAAAGTATAAAATTATAAAATTTCTATAAAATAGAGGCAGAAAAGAATGCGGAAAATATAAAAGAAAAAGAAAAAATAGGTAAAAAGTGTGTAAAATTACAGAAAACAAATTCGTACGACAAAAACTTAACGCGATAAAGCAGTGAAAAAAGTTGATAAAAATTTCACATAAAGCTTGAAAATTTGACTTATAGAAACTATAATATAATTGGCTAAAATTTGGTTTAACTTTTAGTAATATATCACAAATGGAGGGCTAGGTTTATGAGTAACGAAGCAGTGAAAACGCCAGCAGCTTTGAGAGTGGAAAACTTACTGGATGCTGGAAGCTTTGTTGAAATCGGCGGCGCCATGACCGCAAGGACAACGGATTTCAACATGCAGGAAAACAAGGTTCCAGGCGATGGAGTCATCACTGGATATGGAGTGATCGACGGCAATCTTGTGTATGTGTACAGTCAGGACGCTTCTGTATTGAAAGGAGCGGTCGGAGAGATGCACGCGAGAAAGATCACATCTCTTTACGACATGGCGATGAAGATGGGAGCGCCGGTCATCGGACTGATCGACTGTGCAGGAATGAGACTTCAGGAATCGACAGATGCGATGCATGCTTTTGGAGAGATTTATGCGAAGCAGGCGGCAGCGTCCGGAGTAGTTCCGCAGATTACTGCCATCTTTGGAACATGCGGCGGCGGCCTTGCCCTGATACCAGGTCTTACGGACTTTACTTTTATGGAAGAAAAAAGTGCAAAGCTTTTTGTCAATTCCCCGAATGCGATCCCGGGCAACCGGATTGAGGCATGCGATACATCCTGCGCAGATTTCCAGGCAAAAGAGGCGGGAAATATTGATTTCCTCGGAAGCGAAGAGGAGATACTGGAAGGGATCAGAGAACTGGTATGCATGATCCCGGCAAACAATGAAGATAACGATACGTATGAAGAGTGCACAGATGATCTGAACAGGATCTGTGAAGGTATCGAAAACGGGGCGGATGACGCATCCCTTGTACTTTCTGTCATCGCGGACGGGCAGCAGTTCCTGGAAGTGAAAGCAGATTACGCAAAAGAAATGGTTATCGGATTTTTGAAACTCAATGGCATGACGGTAGGGGCAGTCGCAAACCGTTCCAAATGCTATGATGAAGAAGGAAATGAAGCAGAGACATTTGACCCGGCACTTTCCGCAAAAGGATGTAAAAAAGCGGAAAAATTTGTCAGATTCTGTGATGCCTTTGAAATCCCGGTACTTACTCTTACCGATGTAAATGGATTCCACGCATCCAAATGCGGAGAGAAGACTCTTGCAAGAGAAGCGGCGAAACTTGTCTATGCTTTTGCAGATGCAACCGTGCCAAAAGTCAATGTGGTAACAGGAAAAGCTTACGGAAGCGGATATATCATCATGAACAGCAAAGCGCTGGGAGCAGACATGGTCTACGCGTGGCCGCAGGCGGAGATCGGAACGATGGATGCAAAACTGGCGGCACAGATCATGTACGCAGATGCGGACGCTGAAACCATCAAGGAGAAAGCAGAGGCATACAGAACACTTCAGGAAAGCGCCCTTTCTGCAGCACAGAGAGGATATGTGGACACGATCATCAAGCCGGAAGATACAAGAAAATATGTCATCGGAGCTTTTGAGATGCTGTTTACAAAAAGAGAGGATCGCCCGGCAAAGAAACATGGGACAGTGTAGAGAGGTGAGGTAAGTTGAAGAAGAAAATTAGTTTATTGGCAGCTATCCTCGTTCTTGCATTCAGTCTTGCCGGATGCAGCAGCAGTTCAGATTCCGCTGACTATAACAAAGAATTGTTAGTGCAGCAGGCGGATGCGATGATTTCCAACTTCTCTCAGATGAGCGAAGAAGATATGGAAACATTCAAAGACATGAGCGATCTTCAGCTGAATCTGACACTTATGCAGTCCGGATTCAAGATGGAAGCTGATAATTTTGTGACAATGATCGATGCATGGAACTCAGGTGTCGAGGAGTGCGGAGCGTATGTAAGTCACGAAGATTTTGAGGTTGAGGAAAGCGCAAAGAGCATCATGCTTGTCGCGGAAGCAAAATATGAAGACAGGAACGCGGAGATTACATTTGAGTTCACAAAAGATGAAGAAATGAAGAGCTTTACGGCAGCGGCTAAGTATTCCATGGGAGAGATCATGAAAAAAGCCGGGCTTAACACACTGCTCGGGATGGGTACCGTGTTCGCAGTGCTGATCTTTATCTCTTTCATCATTTCCCTGTTCGGACTGATCGGAAAGAATGAGGAAAGGAAAGCAAAAGCGCTGAAAGCGGCTGAGGAAGCGGCTGAGGCGGAAGCAAAGAAAACGGAGACAATGACGGCAGAGGAAATGCCGGCGGATGATTTAACAGATGACCTTGAGCTGGTGGCAGTCATCAGCGCAGCCATCGCGGCAAGCGAAGGGACATCGACAGACGGGTTCGTTGTGCGTTCCATCAAAAAGAGAAGAAAAAACAGTCAGTGGAAATAGGAGGATGTTCACATGAAAAATTATACAATTACAGTAAACGGAAACGTATATGATGTCACAGTAGAAGAAACAGGATCCCAGGCAGCGCCGGCGGCTCCGAAGGCAGCAGCGCCAAAAGCAGCCCCGAAAGCGGCACCGGCGCCGAAGAAAACAGCGGCAGCAGGAAGCATCCGTGTGGAAGCAGGAGCAGCAGGAAAAGTGTTCAAAATTGAGGCCAACGTAGGAACAAGCGTGAAGAAAGGCGATCCGGTCGTTATCATCGAAGCGATGAAGATGGAGATTCCGGTCGTTGCCCCGGAAGACGGAACAGTGGCAAGCATCGAGCTTGCGGTAGGAGATGCATGTGAGGCAGGAACACTGCTTGCAACATTAAACTAATGCGAATCACTGACAATGGAGGTTAGAACATGAGTTATATAACAGAGACGTTAGGGCGTCTTGTAGAGCAGACGGCATTTCTGAACCTGACGGTCGGGAACCTGATCATGATCGCAGTTGCATGTATC
Organism: Sellimonas caecigallum; assembly: GCF_019754295.1. Classification (GTDB taxonomy): domain Bacteria; phylum Bacillota; class Clostridia; order Lachnospirales; family Lachnospiraceae; genus Sellimonas; species Sellimonas caecigallum. The sequence goes on from NZ_VIRV01000014.1 coordinate 9,575, forward strand.
TTCCTGTATCTTGCGATCAACAGAGGATTCGAACCGCTTCTTCTTGTTCCGATTGCTTTCGGGATGCTCCTCGTAAATATCTATCCGGACATCATGCTTGCCATGGAAGATGCGGCAAACGGAACCGGAGGACTTTTGTATTATTTCTATAAACTGGATGAATGGTCCATCCTTCCATCCTTGATTTTCATGGGTGTCGGGGCGATGACGGACTTCCGTCCTCTGATCGCCAATCCGAAGAGTTTCCTTCTCGGTGCGGCAGCACAGTTCGGGATTTTCGCGGCCTACCTTGGAGCCATGGCCATGGGATTCTCCGATAAGGCAGCAGCGGCCATCGCTATCATCGGCGGTGCAGACGGGCCGACTTCCATCTTCCTTTGCGGGAAGCTTCAGCAGACAGCTCTTCTTGGGCCGATCGCGGTGGCGGCATATTCCTACATGGCCCTCGTGCCGATCATCCAGCCGCCGATCATGAAGCTTCTGACGACGGAAAAAGAACGGAAAGTGAAGATGGATCAGCTTCGCCCGGTATCCAAGCTGGAAGCGATCCTCTTCCCAATCATCGTTACGATCGTCGTATGTCTGATCCTTCCGACGACAGCACCGCTTGTAGGGATGCTGATGCTTGGCAACCTGTTCCGCGAATCCGGCGTCGTAAGACAGCTGACGGAGACCGCATCCAATGCCATGATGTACATTGTCGTCATCCTTCTCGGAACATCCGTCGGAGCAACGACAAGCGCGGAAGCATTCCTGAACTGGGATACGATCAAGATCGTCATCCTCGGACTGATTGCCTTTGCCTTCGGTACGGCGGCGGGTGTCCTGTTGGGAAAAGTCATGTGCTATGTGACAGGCGGAAAAGTAAACCCTCTGATCGGATCAGCAGGCGTATCCGCGGTTCCGATGGCGGCACGTGTGTCTCAGAAAGTCGGTGCGGAGGCAGATCCGACAAACTTCCTTTTGATGCATGCCATGGGTCCGAATGTGGCCGGAGTTATCGGTACGGCTGTTGTGGCAGGGACATTTATGGCGATTTTCGGAGTACAATAAATCTAGGAGGACATTGAAATGGCAGAACAAAAACCAATTAAAATAACCGAAACCATTCTGCGGGATGCGCATCAGTCACTGATCGCCACAAGGATGACGACAGAACAGATGATGCCGATCGTGGAGAAACTCGACAAAGTGGGATACCACTCCGTGGAATGCTGGGGAGGAGCCACGTTCGACGCGTCACTGCGTTTCTTAAAAGAAGATCCGTGGGACAGACTCCGCAAATTCCGCGATGGATTCAAAAACACAAAACTTCAGATGTTGTTCCGTGGACAGAATATCCTTGGATATCGTCCGTATGGAGATGACGTGGTAGAATATTTCGTACAGAAATCCGTGGCAAACGGCATTGATATCATTCGTATTTTTGACTGTCTGAATGATCTTAGAAATCTGAAAACAGCCGTAAAAGCAGCCAACAAAGAGAAGGCTCACGCACAGGTTGCGCTTTCCTATACCCTGGGAGATGCCTATACGCTGGAATACTGGGTCCAGAAAGCAAAAGAGATTGAAGAGATGGGAGCGGATTCCATCTGTATCAAAGACATGGCAGGACTTCTTGTCCCGTACAGCGCCACAGAACTTGTCACAGCGCTGAAAGAAGCGACAAGCCTTCCGATCCAGCTGCATACACACTATACCTCCGGTGTGGCTTCCATGACCTATCTGAAAGCGGTGGAGGCAGGTGTGGATGTGATCGACACAGCAATGTCTCCGTTTGCCCTTGGCACATCACAGCCGGCGACGGAAGTGATGGTAGAGACACTGAAAGGGACACCGTACGATACAGGATTTGACCAGAATCTGCTGGCTGAGATTGCAGATTACTTCCGCCCTATCCGGGACAAAGCACTGGAAAGCGGACTCTTAAATCCGAAGAACCTCGGCGTCAATATCAAGACGCTCCTTTACCAGGTTCCAGGCGGAATGCTCTCCAACCTGACAAGCCAGTTAAAAGAACAGGGCGCAGAAGACAAGTTCTACGAAGTGCTGGAAGAAGTGCCAAGAGTGCGAAAAGACCTCGGAGAACCGCCGCTTGTTACCCCGTCTTCCCAAATCGTCGGAACACAGGCAGTGTTTAACGTGCTGATGGGAGAACGTTACAAAGTAGCGACGAAAGAGACAAAAGATATGCTGAAAGGAAAGTACGGCGCTACCGTCAAACCATTCAACGAAGAGGTAAAGAAGAAATGTCTCGGAGATGAGATTGACGACTGTATCACATGCCGTCCGGCTGACCTGATTCCGGACGAACTGGAAACACTGGAAAACGAGATGAAGCAGTGGAAGCAGCAGGACGAAGATGTCCTGACATACGCGCTCTTCCCGCAGGTGGCAGTGGATTTCTTCAAATACCGCCAGGCACAGCAGACAAAAGTGGATGCTGCAGTGGCAGACACAGAGAACGGAAGCTACCCGGTGTAATGTTAAACTGAAATAGAAAGCGGATCGTTAAGAAGCGAAAATGCAATACCTTGACAGCGGTACACATTGACAAGATGTGTGTTCTGTCAGGGTATTTTTTTTATGCAATAAAAAAGATGGAAAATTTTACCATAAGAAAAAATAATGAGTTGTAAAAAAGTTCCAGGAATAATGTTTGTATGAAAATTATGACAAAAAAATTTATTTCCAGATTTTTCTAACTATTTTGGGTTGCAAATAAAATAGTTCAGTGATATTATGGAGAAACACGCGTCAGGGAAGGAGAAGACAAATGATAAATCAGCAGAATATCAATCATTCAGATGCAGAAGACATGAAAATAGATATCGTTCACATCTATCACGCGGTTCTGGAAAAAGCATGGGCAATCATTCTTGGTATGGTGGTAGGGGGAAGCCTGATGTTTGGCTATACAAAAACGATGCTGACACCAGAGTATCAGGCTAATGCGATGATCTATCTTCTTGGAGCGTCCACAAGTATCACATCCATGGCTGATATTCAAATCGGCTCTATTCTTACAGTCGATTTTGAAACGATTGCGAGAAGCCGGCCTGTTGTAGAGCAAGTGATGGATACGATGGACCTGGAGCTGGATTACCAGACGGCAGCGGATATGCTGTCTATCCAGAATTTGCCGGATACACGTATATTGAGACTGACAGTGACAAATCCAGATCCGGAACTTGCAAAGAACATTGCAAATGAGTGGGCCACTATCACATCTTCCAGAATCGCCGATATTATGAATACAGACAAACCGTCTATATTGGAGTGGGCAGTCACTCCGACATATCCGGTCACACCGAACACGGAAAAGAATGTAAGCAACGGTGTTGTGCTGGGAGGAGCTCTTGTACTTGCTTTCATTGTCATTCGTTTTTGCCTGAACGATCGCATCCATACAGAAGAACAAATAGAAAAATGTCTGGGGCTTCCTGTGTTGTCCATCATCCCTGTGGAAAAGAAAAAGAGGATTCTAAGATATGAAAATCAGGGTAAGCCGCGGCGATAAAGCCGGGAGAAAAAAGCGGTGGCTGATAGTCTTTATTTTGTTTTCCCTTATTGCCGCAGGATTGGCAATAAGTGGGAAGGATGAGAAAAAAGAGACAAGTGGAAGAGACACACAGGGGCAGATTTTTTACTACAAAGGGAAAAAATATAGAAAAAACCCGGATATAGAAACCATACTGCTTCTTGGGATTGATGCAGAGACGGACAGTGAAAAGCCAAAAAATCCAGGAGAAAATGGTCAAAGTGACAGCATAAGCTTGTTTGTTTTAGATAAAGAGACAAAAAAGGGAACGATCCTTTTGATATCAAGAGATACGTTGGTAGAGCTCGAGATTTATGATATCCGGGGAGAAAAACTTACATCTGTACCGGGGCAGATAGCCATGCAGTACGCATACGGAGATGGAAAACAAAAAAGCTGCATGCTTGTGAAAAATAAAGTGTCCGAATTGCTGGGCGGTATAGAAATTGATTACTATGCGTCACTGCATTTGGAGGCTATTTCCAAGATGACAGAAGCGATTGGCGGCGTTCTTATTACCGTACCAGGAGACTACACGCAGATCAATCCAAAGTTTCGGAAAGGGAACCAGGTTTTGCTGGACGGCGGACTGGCGGAGCAATATGTACGGGGAAGGGATACCGGGCAGCTGGACAGCAATATAGAACGTATGGAACGGCAGGCTCAGTTTCTGGAAGCATTTATAAAGCAGGGCTCAGAAAAGATCGGTTCGTCGGAAGATACCATTGTCTATGAACAGCTGACATCCTGCGTTACGACAAATCTCGGATGGAGTGAAATTCAGCGTATAAAGGAATATGAGATCACGGAAGAGTATCTCGCACTGCCGGGAAATATAATTGAAAAAGATGGATATGCTCAGTTTATACCAGATGCAGAGCAGCTCCAGGAAATGATTTTTCAGTTATTTTATATAGAGGAACCTAAGGTAAACACAAAATGAACAGACAGATAAGGAGAAGACAAAATGTGTAAGGGAACAATGAAAGTAATCGCAGCATTAGTGGGAAGTATGTTTGTAGGATTGACTGCACATGCAGCGCCAAGTCCCGAGGCGTCGACCGTTGTTGGCAACGTCCCGGTCTATGCAAAAGATGCAGACGGAAATGAGATAGAAGGACTCATGATCACATCAGAGATACCAGAGCAGTACATAGAAGCCGAAAACCAGATCAAATCTCAGACTGGCTTTGCCGAGATCGTGGAAGCGCTTCAGTTGAAGGAATTGATAGGAGCAAAATCCACAGATGACATTGTGCTGATTGATTTGAAAGACGTTTCCGTACCGGAGCATACCAAATTTCCAGTCACAATTTCATTCGAAGTACAGGGAGTGACAGAAAAAACCAGGGGTGTGATCCTTCACTACAATAAGACACAATGGGAAACCGTTCCTACGACAATGGGAGAAGGGACGATGACAGGAGTGTTTGAGAGTCTCTCCCCGGTAGCATTTGTGATTGACCGCACGACAGTAGAACCTTCAAGTAATGATGAAGAAAGTACGGTATCCAAAACAGATGGAGAAAATCCAAAGACAGGAGAGACATCGCATATCGGAATCATTGCTGCATTGCTTTTCTCCGGGGCAGTCGTTGTATTTATGGGTATACAGCAAATGAGAAAATGGAAGAAAAAACAGTAAAGGACAGACGAGATGATCAAGATTGAACTTCAGGAAGAAACGATGGAATATGCTCAGGAAGAAGCGGTAAAGACACTGCGGACGAATTTGCAGTTTTGTGGAAATGACAAGAAGAGTATTCTGATTACGAGCAGTATCCCAGAAGAAGGAAAGACGAGTATCGCGCTTCGGCTGGCAAAATCTCTCGCGGAAATACAGAAAAAAGTGCTGCTGTTGGATGCGGATCTGCGGAAATCTTCTTTACAGAAAAAAATGCGGATTGGAGATATCCCATTTGGACTGTCGCACTTTCTTTCCGGCCAATGTGGACTGTCGGAAGCTGTTGTGACAACAAATATCGCAGGATTTCATCTTTTGTTTGCCGGAGCAGGGGTTCCAAACGCGACGGAATTGTTGTCGCACCGGCATATGGAAGCTTTGATGGAACAGCTGAAGACAGTCTATGACTACATTATTATAGACAGCGCGCCGCTTGGATTGGTAATAGATGCAGCAATTTTAGCCAAATACTGCGACGGAGCCATCATTGTTGTCGAAGAAGGAAAGATACGGAGAAAGATGGTGCAAGATGTGAAAAAGAGACTGGAAAATTCCGGATGTGCTGTGCTGGGTACAGTTTTGAATAAAGTCTCACTGAAGAAACAGCACGGATACTATAAGAATGAGTACAAAAAATATAATTATGCCCCATAAAATCATCCAGAAAGATAGGTTTTCCCAAAAAATACGATCAAATTGGCTGTCCACAAACCTGTCAACACGGCGAAGCTGCTGAGAATAACTTGTAATTGTATTCAAATAAGAGTATAATAAGTACGCTTAAAAGGGATTGAAAGTTAGAAGGAAGACAGACATGATAAGCGGAAAAAATGAGTTATTGGACAGAATTGAAAAGAAATATGACAAAATGAGTAAAAGCCAGAAGAAATTAGCTGATTTTATTCGTTCATCGTATGAGAAGGCAGTGTTTATGACCGCGTCAAAATTAGGACAGGTAGTGGGCGTCAGTGAGTCGACAACCGTGCGTTTTGCCACACAGCTTGGATACAGCGGCTATCCGGAATTGCAGAAAGCACTGGAAGAGCTCGTCAGCAATCGCCTGAATTCGATACAGAGGATGGAAGTTACATATGGAAGGATCAGCCAGTCAGAGATTCTGATGAGCGTCCTTCAGTCGGACATTGACAAAATCAAAATGACAATGGAACATATTGACCAAAATGCATTTGAACATGCGGTGGATATGATACTTGGCGCAAAGAAGATATATATTATAGGAATCAGGAGCTGTGCACCCCTCGCCAAATTTCTGGGATTTTATCTAAATCTTGTGTGCGACGATGTCGTAAGTGTGGATACAAACAGTTCCAGCGAAATTTTCGAGCAACTTATAAGGATAGGGGGGGAGGATGTGATCATCGGCATCAGCTTCCCTCGATATTCCATGCGGACATTGAAAGCACTGGAGTTTGCCAACAACAGAAGAGCAAAGATCATCACACTAACCGACAGCGTGCACTCGCCGATGACTCTTTATTCTTCCTGCAATCTGATTGCCAGAAGCGACATGGCATCCATTGTAGATTCTCTTGTGGCGCCTCTCAGTGTGATCAATGCACTTGTAGTTGCTCTGTGCATGAAAAAGCAGGGAGATGTCATTGCCACACTCGAAACACTTGAGACTATCTGGGACGAGTACCAGGTTTACAGCCGTGACGAACTCAACCAGGTAAGCGAAAGAGTCACACTGAGATTTCAGGAAGAAAGCACAGAAGGAAAGTAGAGGAGAAAGCATGGCGAAAGTATTGGTAATCGGCGGAGGAGCCGCGGGAATGATGGCTGCCATCTTTGCGGCTAGAAACGGACACGATGCCCATCTGTTTGAAAAGAATGAAAAGCTTGGAAAAAAGATTTATATAACCGGAAAAGGGAGATGCAATCTGACCAATGCCTGCGATATGGAAGAACTGCTCGACTCTGTCGTGACGAATAAAAAATTTTTGTACAGCAGTTTTTACGGCTTTACAAACGAAGAGACCATGGAGTTTTTCCAGTCTATAGGCCTGGAAATAAAGATAGAAAGAGGAAACAGGGTGTTCCCGGTATCGGATCATTCCTCGGATGTAATCCGGGTGTTGGAAAGGGAACTGCGCAGATTGAACGTAAAACTTTATTTGCGGGAAAAAGTGACATGGGTAGGGACGTCAGAAAACAGATTTTCTTACCTGAAACTGGAAAATGGAGAGACTGTGAAAGGAGATGCCTGCATTATCGCAACCGGAGGCAATTCCTATCAGACAACAGGCTCAGACGGAGACGGATACCGTTTTGCGGAAGAACTTGGCCACACAGTGACAGAGATCAGTCCGGCGCTTGTACCTGTCGAAATCAAAGAAGGATTTGTAAAAGAGCTTCAGGGACTTTCCTTGAGAAATGTGGAAATCTCTGTGCTGGATGACAGAAAAGAAGTATACAGAGAATTTGGAGAGATGCTGTTTACCCACTATGGGGTCAGCGGTCCCCTGATTTTAAGTGCGAGCTCTTTTGTGGGAAGCAGGCTGAAGAAAAAAACACTGAGACTCATCATCGACTTAAAACCGGCTCTGTCCTTTGAACAGTTGGACGCAAGAGTCCTCAGAGACTTTGAGGAAAACAAAAACCGACAGTTCAAAAATGCGCTGGACAAACTGTTCCCGTCCAAACTGATACCTGTCATCGTGACCTTGAGCGGCATTTCTCCAGAGAAAAAGGTAAACGAGATTACCAAGGAAGAAAGGCATCGTCTTGTTTCCCTGATCAAAGGCATGGAAATGACAATGACAAAGCTGCGCGACTTCAACGAAGCCATCATCACACAAGGCGGTGTAAGTGTAAAAGAGATCAATCCTGCCACCATGGAATCCAAAAAAGTGGGAGGGGTTTACTTCGCCGGGGAAGTCCTGGATCTGGATGCTGTGACAGGCGGTTTCAATCTGCAGATTGCCTGGTCTACCGGAAATGCGGCCGGCAGCAGCGTGTTTGATGAATAGAAAGTGAAAAAAAGGAGGAAACATGAATCATGGGATATCAAATCGCAATAGATGGACCGGCCGGAGCCGGAAAAAGTACGATCGCTAAGCTGGTTGCAAAGAAAAAAGGGTTTGTGTATGTCGATACAGGGGCAATGTACAGAGGGTTGGCCATCCACTTTCTGAAAAAAGGGATCCAGCCTGATGAGACAGAAAAAATATGTAAGGCATGCGAAGACGCTGAAATTACCATCAAGTATCAGGACGGCAGGCAGCATATTTATCTGAACGGAGAAGATGTGACGAAAAAGCTGAGAGAAGAAGAGGTGGGAAATATGGCGTCCCTCACGTCAGGAATCCCGGCAGTAAGGGAAAAACTCCTCGATCTTCAGCGAGATTTGGCAGAAAAAGAGAATGTCGTCATGGATGGACGTGACATCGGAACGAATGTATTGCCTCACGCAAATGTCAAGATATTTCTAACCGCCAGTGTTGACACGAGAGCGAAACGCCGCTACAATGAATTGGTAGAAAATGGTAAAAAATGTAATTATGAGCAGATTGCTGCCGATATTGAAGAAAGAGACCGAAGAGATATGACAAGGGAAGTGTCTCCGCTGTGCAAAGCCGAAGACGCCTTATTGATTGACAGTTCGGACATGACCATCGAAGAAGTTGTAGAGGCAGTAGTCGGATTGATATAAGAAATACATGGCGTTATGGAGGAGATAGACGTGCCTGGAAGGAAGAAAAAACACAAAAGAAGAAGTCTGGTGGGGATTATTTTCGTACTGATTCAGCTTATCGCATCTGTCGTGGCAGCTGTCCTGATCGGAAACAGCAAGGTGATTCCTGCAAAATACTTTTTGGCAGGATGCTTTCTTCTTGCTGTACTGTTCTTGGTTGCGCTTTTGCTTCAGTTGATAAAAAGCAAAGTAGCACACGTGACGGGAATCATTTTCAGTATTTTGGTCTGCATTGCCATTTGCATTGGAGGATATTCCTTTTCCAAAGTGTACAGTGTTCTGACTGATATAGGAGGAGCCGAGTATAAAACCGACAATATGATCGTTGTTGTGCGAAAAGATGATCCGGCAGAGACGATTCTGGATGCGGCAGATTACATTTTTGCTACGCAGAGTATCGCAGATCAAGAGAACAATGAGAAAATGCTGAAGAAACTTCGCACCGTAACGGGCAAAGAACTGACGACAAGGGAGTTTGGCACCATATTTGAAGAAGCTCAGGCGCTTTTGGATGGAAAGATTGATGCGGCGATTTACAATGAAGCCTTTGATGAAGTCATTGAAGAGCAGATTTCCGGATACGGAGATCAGGTTCGCATTCTTTATCAGTACGGTGTGGATACAAAGCTTAAAACAGTCAATCAGAGTGTCAAAGAGCCATTTAATGTATACATCAGCGGTATTGATGTGTACGGACCTGTCTCCAAAACAAGCAGGAGCGACGTCAATATTATCGCAACGGTCAATCCAAATACAAAACAGGTTCTTTTGACGACGACCCCACGAGATTATTACGTGGAGATTCCAGGAGTGTCAAATGGACAGAAAGACAAGCTGACACATGCGGGTATCTACGGTGTGGATGCGTCCATGGCAACGCTTGCCAAGGTATACAACACGGAGATCAACTACTACGCGCGGGTCAACTTCACATCACTGATCAATATCGTCGACACAATAGGCGGAATTGATGTGAATTCGGAATATGCTTTTGAAGCAGGCGGATATTCTTTCGTACAAGGTGTAAATCACATGGATGGAGAGATGGCTCTGGCTTTTTCAAGAGAGCGTCACAGTTTTGCAGGCGGCGACAACCAGAGGGGGAAAAATCAGGAAGCGGTGCTGACTGCAATCATCAACAAGATGCTCGAACCGTCCATGCTCACAAAGGCGATGGATATTTTGGACACATTGGGCGAGAGTGTGCAGACGAATGTGCCGGACCGCCACCTTGCAAGCCTTGTGGAAATGCAGCTGAATTCCGGAGGAAACTGGAGTATCCTTACGATGAGCGCTGTAGGAACGGGCGATGAGCAGGCATGCTATTCTACCGGAAGCCAGCTTCTTTATGTGATGCAGCCAAATGAGGTTTCCGTAAGAAGTATTTCAGATAAAATAAACAGGATCCTCGGGGGAGAGATCCTGACACAGTAAAATATTTTTTGAGCAAACGAGAAACGAAAGAAAAGGATGATGAGATTTATGAGGGACTTTGGGAAAACAATCAATTTTAATCTGGATGGCAGAAGTACAGTTCTGAACCGCGAGATGGAAGAAAGAGAGGAACGTACAGATTCGTTTGAGGATTCCTTGCAGGATGGACTTGCAGGGGAAGAATATATTGACGATTTCAGTGAAAAACGTCAATACAATGAAAACAGAAAGAAGCTGATTGATGACAGTAATTATTTGCGCTATATTGCAGAAATGCGCAAAGCAGACAGCGATCTTGCGCTGGCAAAGGCGGAGTCTGCAGAACTGATTCTGCAGATGAATAATTTTAAAAAGCATTATGAAGAATTTGAGAAACTTACCCATAGGCTGATCCGAAAAAATCAGTCGATATTTTCCGGAGATATGAAAAATCTGATCGAATTGTCGGAAGATATCAAAAATGACAGCGAAACGTTATCGATGCGGATAGACGGAGAAATACAGAGACTTACAGATGAGCTTTCGCGTTCCATTGAAGGAAATGTCAAAGAGCTGTACACTGAGGAGTTGGAAAAGATTAACGAAGCGACAAGCGTTCTGTACGACTACAGTGAGAAAGTGAAAGGACAATATATCAGATTTCAGAAGCTGGAAAAATTGAAACTGGTTCTGTTTGTGCTGAGCAGTATTTCCTCGCCGATCGTATTGATACTGATGATTTTAGGCTATTTACATATAATTTAAAGCAAGAAGAAAGCCGGGCTGTAGTAGGGTATACTGTGAGATCGGCTTTCTTTTTCATTGCATGCATATGGCAGCACAGAAGAGATGCACTATGCAAAAGAGTAAAGGGGGAAGAATTTTCCCTGATTCGAGGTTATAAATATGAGCAGTTTCATTCAGAAGATTAATAAAAATAAAGAGGTCATTATAAGAGGAACAGGCCTTCTTTTGGTTGATGTATGTCTGATCGCTCTCTGCATGATCGGGGCTTTGTGGATCAGATTTGACTTCGACTACAAGAAGATCGAACCACTGTTTCTCCACTCTATAGAAAAGTACATGTGGATCAACATCGTATGTACGGTTATTATAAATTACATTTTCAAACTGTACGCGAGTCTGTGGAGATTTGCAAGTGTGGAGGAATTGAAGAACGTAGTCTGCGCCGTTCTGGTTTCTTCTTTCCTTCAGCTTTGCGGGATGTCTATTTTCAACTACAAGACGCCAAGAAGCTACATTTTTATCTACACATTGCTGCTTGCGGTGTTTATGATCGCCCCGAGGTTTTCCTACCGGTTTCTGCGGATCTCCTACCGCAAAAAAACTGCCGAAAAAGAGAGAAAGCCCATCATCACGATGGTTGTGGGTGCAGGCGCGGCAGGGTATGTGCTCGTAAGGGAGATGAAAAACAGCAAACATCTGAGCAGGAAGATCCCTTGCATCATCGATGATGACCCGCAAAAACAGGGAACTTATCTTCAGGGGATCCCGATTGTAGGGAAAAAAGAAGATATCGAAAAAATGGCAAAAAAATACAATATCGAGGAGATCATCATAGCGATCCCGACAATCTCACAGGAGGAACGGAAAAAGCTTCTGGATATCTGCCAGAGGACGGCGTGCAAGATTAAAATGCTCCCGGGCATTTACCAGATGGTAAACGACGAGATCGACATGTCCATGCTTCAGGAAGTAAAGATCGAAGACCTGCTTGGCAGAGACTCCATCGACCTTCGCATGGACGAGATTCAGGAATACATCGAAGGCAAAGTCATCCTTGTAACCGGAGGGGGAGGTTCCATCGGAAGCGAGATTTGCCGTCAGGTAGCTCTGCACAATCCAAAACAGCTGATCATTGTAGATAATTATGAGAACAATGCATATGCGATCCAGCTTGAACTGAAAAAGAAATATCCGGACCTGAATCTGGTAACGCTGATCGCCACGGTGCGTGAACGAGGACGTGTGGAAGAAATATTTAAGCAGTACCATCCGGACATCGTCTACCATGCGGCAGCGCACAAGCATGTGCCGCTGATGGAAGACAGCCCGAACGAGGCTGTCAAAAACAATGTCCTTGGTACATACAATGTGGCCGCGGCGGCGGACAAATACCATGCCGGAAAAATGGTTCTCATCTCCACAGACAAGGCGGTACGGCCGACAAATGTCATGGGGGCATCCAAACGGATCTGCGAACTGATCGTCGAGATGTTTTCACAGAAATCCCAGACAGAATATGCAGCGGTAAGGTTCGGAAATGTCCTTGGAAGCAACGGAAGTGTGATCCCTGTTTTCCAAAAACAAATCGAAGCAGGGGGGCCGGTTACCGTAACCCATCCGGAAATCATCCGCTATTTCATGACGATCCAGGAAGCGGTCAACCTGGTGCTGCAGTGCGGAGCCTATGCAAGCGGCGGAGAAATCTTCATACTTGACATGGGAGAACCGGTAAAAATCCTGGATATGGCAAGAAAGATGATCCGGCTTTCCGGATATGTTCCGGATCAGGACATCAAGATCGTCTTTACAGGACTTCGCCCTGGAGAAAAACTGTACGAAGAACTTCTGATCGACGAGAAAAATCTCGTCGGCACGAAAAACGACAGAATCTTCATCGCGCAGATGGATAAGACTGATCTGGAAAGTATGTCCGTGCGAATCAAGAAGATGATCGAACACGCTTACGAGGAGACAAAGGATATTCAGGCAGACATAAAAGAAATTGTCCCTGAATATAAGGAACAGAAGAAGAACACTACGACCTAGGCGGAGGGAAAAGAAGAGCAGCATGATGAAGAAGAATAAAGTGCGAAAAAGCAAAACAATTTATTATCCTGAATTTACCAGTTTTCAGAAACTCTATCTAAAACTGCAAAGAGGAGTAAGTTTTACAGCGGCGTTAGCCGGAAGTATTATCCTGATGCCGTTGTTTTTGTTTATCTGCATCTGGATTCTCTTGGACAGTGGATGGCCGATATTCTTTGTACAGAAGCGGACGGGAAGATCTATGCCTGATGGAACGAGAAACTATTTTTCCATCTATAAATTCCGTACAATGTACAAAGATACGCCGAAAGACATGCCGACACATATGCTGGAAAATCCGGATGCCTGCATCACAAAAGCAGGGAAATTTCTCCGGAAGACCTCTCTGGACGAATTGCCTCAGCTATTTAATGCGCTGAAAGGAGACGTCAACCTGGTGGGACCAAGGCCGAGCCTCTACAATCAGTATGATCTGATGGACGAGCGGGATAAATACGGGGCAAACTTTATTCGCCCGGGAATCACGGGACTTGCCCAGGTCATGGGAAGGGATGAACTTCCGATTCCGGTAAAAGCACGATATGACGGCATCTATACCCAACATGTTGGACCAATAGCCGATCTTTTCTGTCTGATCCGGACAGTCAAGGTCGTGTTGAAAGAAGAAGGAATCGTAGAAGGAAAGCAAGGGGCAGAGTAAACATACCCTCTCCATCAAAAAGAAAGACAAATCTATTAATAAAAAGGAAACAGCTTTTGCGTGATATTGTATTGACCTCTCAAAAGGAAGGCATTGCAGAAATTAGAGTATATGATATAATTATATAGTTAGATAAATTATTTTAGGGGATAGGAAAAATATACGTAAGGGAGAAAAAACAAGTATGAAAAAGGTATTGTTTGTAGCGACAGTGGTACGTCTACATATTAATATGTTTCATAAGCCGTTTATCAAGTGGTTTCATGACCAGGGGTGGCAGGTTGATGTGGCGGCAAATAATGATTATGAAAACAAAGCAGAATGTGTTATTCCATATTGCGATCATTTTTACTGCCTTCCATTTGAAAGAAGCCCATTTAAGAAAGGAAATCTCGACGCTTATTTTCAGCTGAAAAAGCTTTTAGAAAAGGAAAACTATGATATTATCCATTGCCATACTCCAATGGGAAGTGTTATTACACGACTCGCGGCTGGAAAGACCAGAAAAAGGGGAACCAAGGTAATTTATACGGCACACGGTTTCCATTTTTTTAAGGGCGCTCCTATTGTAAACTGGCTTATTTATTATCCTATTGAGAAAATTCTTGCCCGTCGAACAGATTTGCTTATTACCATGAATCAGGAAGATTACAAAAGGTCTCAGACTTTTAAAGCGAAGCGAACCGCACTTGTAAATGGTGTGGGGTTGGATCTAAATAAGTTTGTAGTGGCTTCTCCGGAAGAAAAACAGGAAGTTCGTCGTGCATTCAGATTGAACGATGAAGATATATTTGCGGTATCTGTTGCACAGCTTATTAAGAGAAAAAATCATATAGTATTGATTCAGGCAGTAGAGAAGTTGAAGAATCCACATTTCCATTTGTTTATCTGCGGAGATGGGATACAGGAGGCAGAGCTAAAGGTAAAAGCCAAAGAGCTTGGCGTAGAACATCAGATACATTTCCTTGGTTTTCGGAAAGATGTATATAAAATCAGCAGTGCAGCGGATCTCTTTTTATTTGCATCCCTGCAGGAGGGCCTGCCAGTGGCGATAATGGAAGCTATGGCATGTGGTTTGCCGATTGTAGCGTCAAAAGTGCGGGGGAATTATGATTTAATTGATCAAGGAAGAGGTGGATATCTGGTAAACCCAATGAATGTGGATGGTTTTGTAAAAGCTATTCATAAAATGACAGAAAATAAAAAAAGACTAGAGAGAATGAAACGGTATAATCTGAAGAAAGTCCAGAAGTATAGCATTGATGCTGTGGTGGAACAGATGGCAGAATTATACCGGGGCATAATGTAATATGAGGTATGGATAGATGATTTTTCAATGGCAGTTATTTGTTTTACTAATCATAGTAGTAGCATTTGTTGAGACAACAGGACAATATAAAATTGTGAATTCTTACGGCATTTATGAAAAAAGATATGATTGGCTGCCAGTTCTCATAATAACGGTACCGCTGATTTATTTATCAGGAACAAGATCAACTACACTTGTACATTTTGGTGATACTGCTGCATATTTATCAGGGTTTAGTGAAGCTCCAACTTCTTTGTCAACTTTATTTACGCGTGTTACAGAGGATTCAAAAGATATAGGATTTTTAGTATTTACTACTGTTGTTAAAAGCATAATCGGCGATAGGGAGATAGTGTACTTAACATTAATTGCAACGATATCTCTTACATGTGTTATGTATACTTATAAAAAGTATTCTTGTAATTTTGCTATTTCTGTGTTCCTTTTCATTGTGTCATCTGATTACCTTCAATGGACATACAATGGAATACGTCAGTTTATTCCAGTGTCAATACTATTTGCATGTGCGGGTTTATTTATTAAAAAGAAGTATGTTCCACTAATCATTTTAATATTGCTTTTATCCACCATTCATGCTTCTACTTTGCTGATGCTACCTATGATATTTATTGTTCAGGGAAAGCCGTGGAATAAGAAAACGATGCTGTTTGCAGTCGCTGTTGTAGTTGCAATTGCATTTGTTGATCAGTTTACTGATTTGATAACAACGTTTATGGAAAATTCGCAGTATAGTGGCGAGGTTGATCAGTACCTGAGTACAGAGGGCACAAGTATTCAACGAGTTATGGTTTATTCATTGCCGGCTATTTTGTCTTTGATTTTCAAGAAACGTATTGAGCAGGTTAAAAATCCTTTAATCAATTTGGCTTCCAATATGTCATTGATAGCGGCACTTTGCTATGTGTTGTCTGCGTTTACAAGCGGACAATTTTTAGGGCGGATCCCTATATTTTTTTCGTTATATAACTATATTTTAATCCCATGGATCATACAGCAGTACTTTACGAAGAATTCAGTTAGAATTATTTATATTTGTATGATTGGAGCATATATGATTTTCTACTATTATCAAGTGCATATAACATGGGGATTATAAGGGGAAATATTTATGGCGAGTTTAATTTCAATAATAATACCGATATATAATTCAGCCAGTTATTTGGGAAAATGCCTAGATAGTATATTATCACAGACATATGCAGATTTTGAAGCTATCTGTATTGATGATAATTCTACAGACAATTCGCTGGAGATTTTGCAAAAGTATTCAGAAAAGGATGCTCGTATAAAGGTAATCCATAAGAAAAATGAGGGCGTGTCTTTAGCAAGAAATGTTGGATTGGATGTTGCGCAAGGCGAGTTCTTGCTTTTTGTAGACAGCGATGATTGGATTGAAAAGTGCACTTGTGAAATCGCAATTCAAAAGATACTTCAGGAAGAGGCCGATGTTATAATATGGCCATATGTTAGAGAGCGAGGAAACGAGAGTAAAAAGAAAGTGATTTTTAATCACGATACTATTTTCGATCAAACCAGTATTCAAGAAAAACTTCATAGAAGAATGATTGGCATTATAGATCAAGAATTGGAACAGCCTGAAAATGCAGATGCATTATGTACTGTTTGGGGGAAACTATACCGAAGGAGCATAGTTGAAGAAAATCATCTTAGATTTTATGATATTCGGAAAATCGGAAGCTATGAAGATGGATTGTTTAATTTGCAGTATTTCCAGTATGCAAATAAGGCAATATATGTAAATCAATATTTTTATCATTACCGTAGAACAAACGCTTTTTCTATTACTGAAGTATACAATTCAGATTTAAATAGGCAGTGGGAAAGTCTTTTTAAAATAATGGCAGATTATATTGCGGATTATAATTTGAATGAAAAATATGTACAAGCATTAAAAAATCGGATCTCTTTAAGTTTAATACCGCTGGGAATAAATGAAATCTCTCAGAAAGGTTTAGTGAAGAATAAGATAGTCGGCATAAAAAGAATAATCTGCAGTAAGGGATATAAATCAGCTATCAAAACACTAGATATAAAATTTATGCCATTTCACTGGAAGATATTCTTTATGGCGGCAAAAGCAAAGAATGCATTTGCTGTATTTGTTCTGCTTAGTATAGTGCAAAGGATTAGAGGAAAATAGAATGGATTGTTCAAAAAAAGTATCAATTATAATGGGTATTTATAATTGTGAATCTACGTTAAATGACTCTATAAAATCAATTATAAATCAGACATACTCAAATTGGGAATTTATTATTTGTGACGATGGATCAACTGACGATTCGTTTCAGATTGCAAAGAGTTTTGAAGAATCAGATCCTAAAAGGTTTAAAGTAATTAGAAATAGTAAAAATAGAGGACTAAATGCAACATTAAACCGATGCTTGAAGATTGCAGATGGAGATTATGTGGCAAGAATGGATGGCGATGATTTATGTG
Source organism: Sellimonas caecigallum (assembly GCF_019754295.1). GTDB lineage: Bacteria > Bacillota > Clostridia > Lachnospirales > Lachnospiraceae > Sellimonas > Sellimonas caecigallum. The sequence continues at coordinate 27,211 of NZ_VIRV01000014.1, forward strand.
ATCCTGTACGGTTTCAAAAAGAGGTTGATTTTCTTAATTCCCATCCAGAATATGCTATTGTTAGTACGTACATGACTACGTTCGATGAAGGTGGAGAATGGGGCTGTATTAAAACGCTTGAATATCCTCAAGTGAAGGATTTCCCAATACATGTACCGATGTTTTGTCATGCGGCTTGTATGATTAGGCGAGAAGCTTTTCTAGACGTACAGGGATATACAGAAGATAAAAGACTATTAAGAGTAGAAGATTATCACTTATGGTACAAATTCTATGCCAAGGGATATAAAGGATATAATATCCAAGAAGCTTTATATAAAATGCGAGATGATCGGAATGCGCTTCACAGACGAACTGCTCAGGCAAGATTCAATGGTATATATGCAGCATTCGTTGGATTCAAAATGGTTCATATTCCAAAATGGATGTATGTCTATGCTATAAAAAATGCAGTAATTGAAATTATTAAGATAATTATTCCGGATTCAATGTATGATTTCTTTCATAAAAAAAGGTTAGGACAATGACAAAAGTTTTATTTTTGATTCCCAATCTGGGAAGTGGAGGAGCAGAAAAAGTACTTGTAAATTTAGTGAATTATATGGATTCTAATGCATTCGACATAACAGTTATGGCTCTTTATAACGAGGGGGTTAATAAAACGGAACTGGCTGAGCATATTCGATATAGATATTGTTTTGAATCATCCTTTATCGGGGTGGCTCATGTGCTAAAACTATTTTCTCCGGAAAGATTATTTACTAAATTTATTAATGAAAAATATGACATTGTTATTTCATATTTAGAAGGTCAGACGGCCAGAATTATAGCGGGATGCAAAAGCCAGGCTAGTAAAAAGGTGTGTTGGATTCATCGCACAATGACAACTATGGAAGATGCTGCAAGATTATTTCGGAGTAAAAAAGAGGCGGTGAAATGTTACAGTAGTTTCGATGCAATTGTATCGGTTTCTCAAGATGTTCAGAAGTCGTTTATGAGATTATTCCCTTTAGAAGAGAGGGGCAAAGTATTATATAATACCAACGAAAGCAATTTTATTTTGCAGGAAGCAACTGAGTGTATAGATAAACCTAGCCTTTTTAAAGAGAATGAAATAAAAATTTGTGCTGTTGGAAGTTTGATTCCAGTGAAAGGGTTTGAAAGATTAATAAAAATTCATATAAAATTACGAATAGAAGGATATCCAGTTCATACTTACATTTTAGGAGAGGGAAGTGAAAAGAATAATCTTATTAATCTTATACAAAAAAATGGAATGTCCGACAGTATTACGTTATTAGGATATCAAAAAAATCCATATAAGTATATGAAACATTGTGATTTATTTGTATGTTCATCATATTCAGAGGGGCTTTCAACGGCTGTAACTGAGGCATTAATCTTAGGAATTCCCGTAATTACAACCAAGGTATCAGGAATGGAAGAATTACTTGGAAGTAAAAATGAATATGGGATAATTGTAGAAAATGATGATATATCACTATATAATGCCCTGAAGTGTATACTCAAGGATAAAGACTTATTGAATTATTATCGTGGACAGGCACGGATACGTGGAAAAAAATTTGAAACACAAAAAACTGTGAGGGAAATAGAACAATTTTTTGTTAGTCTGATGGAGTAATGATATTAAATGCAAATACTGAGTAAAGTGAAGAAGATATGGGTACAATGTAATCCGTTGGCAAAAATTAGAAAAAGGAGTATGAGAAAACAATTACATAATAAAAATATTACGTTTTTATGTCCGAATTGTATTGGAGGTATCCTATTTCATGATTTAGGACTGCGCTTTATGTCCCCAACTGTAAATTTAATGATGACACAAACAGACTTTGTAAAGTTTGTTCTTAATATGGAATGTTATCTTAATGAAAAATTTGTATTTTATACGGATCCAGAATATAGTTGTCCTTGTGCACATTTAGGTGATATAGATGTACATTTTACACATTATCATACGGAACAGGAGGCGGAAAATAAGTGGAAAGACAGGATTAAGCGTATACAAAAAGAAAATATATTTATTTTCCTTGAAGAACGGGATGGTTTGACAAAAGAAGAGATTTTGAAATTATGTACATTGAAAGTTAAAGGTATTGTAGTATTTACTGCAAATGAATACGAAGATATTCCGTATGCGGTTTTTTTAAAGAAATATCAAAAACAAGGAGAGGTTGGTAATATTTTAAAAAGATCGATAATCAATGATTCAAGGGAATATGAGCGTTATTTTGATTTTGTAAAATGGTTTAATGATGCTAATGGAAGCGATTATGATATTTCAACATTTGTGCGTTAATAGGTTAAGAGGATGCTTATGATAGATATAGATTATTCTGTAATAATTAGAACAACAGGGAAGGCTCATGAAAAATATCAGGGGCTTTTGGATTCGATTAAGAGATTGAAGCCATTACCTAAAGAAGTGATTGTTGTCTTACCGGAAGGATTTGATGTTCCAAATGAAAATTTAGGGTATGAAACTTTTTATTTTTCGCCTAAAGGGATGGTTATTCAAAGACTAACTGGTATAAGAAAATGCAAAAGTAAATATGCCTTAATTTGTGATGATGATGTGATGTTTGATGAAAATTTTGTACAGAAATTGTATCGCCCCATCGAAAAAGGGCTTTGTAAAATCTCTATTGCACCGTTGTATTCTTTTCTACCGCGAAGGGGATTTAATACGATCCTATGTACACTTATGGCAAATGCAGTTCCTACACTGTTTCATCAAAGACGATATATTACGGTGTTACGGTCAACAGGATATTCATACAACCGTCATTTAGATCGTAAAAATACAAAATATTATGTGACTCAATCAGCCCCCTGGACTTGTTTTTTTGGAGAAGTACAGACAATACGTGATATAAAACTCGAAGATGAAAAATGGTTGGATATGCATGGATATTCGGCTATGGATGATCAGACTATGTTTTATAAAGCGTGGTTGCAAGGAGAAAAAACAGTGACTGTATCGGACGCTTATTATATCCATTTAGACGCGAAGACCTCGCGGAAGAATAACAGGAATCCGGTTTTCTATTCTTGTGGATTTAACAGGGTCGTTTTTTGGCATAGATTTATATACAATCAGGAGAAAAATAGAATAAAAAAGGGCTGGGCCTTCGTTTGCTTTAAATATTACTTACTTTGGCTGCTTCTTTTTGATGTATTTGATGTGTTAAGAAAAAGATTATCGTTAGAAGAATTTAAGGTTAAAAGGAGTGGTTACAGAGAGGGATGGAAGTATTTAGAAACCTTGGAATATAAAAATTTACCAGCTATATTAAAACATTAATGTAAAGACTTGATTGAGGGTTTAATGTTAAGGTGGGGTAAAACAGTATGGATTTGATTAGTGTTATTGTTACTTGCTATAATGGTGAGAAGTATATTAAAGATTGTTTGGAAAGTATTTGCAGACAGACGTATAAGAATTTGCAGATTATTATTGTTGACGATGGGTCACAAGATAAAAGCTGGAGTATTATTCAACAGTATGCGTCAAAAGATACTCGTATAACTGCAATATCGAAAAAAAATGGAGGAGTTTCTTCGGCTAGAAATTGTGGGTTGAAATGTGCAAGAGGAAAATATATTTCTTTTATTGATGGCGACGATACAATAGAGCCTGACATGTATGAATTCCTTATGCAATATATTATGCGGTATAAAGTGAGTATAGTACATTGTGCTTACAATAGAGTTGAACAGGACAGAACAATTCCCGTTAACGGAACTGGGAAAATATACGTTCAAAATCGAGAAGAAGCATTAAAATGTGTGATATTAGGCGAAATTTTTGTGGGGAGTCTGTGTAATAAGCTGTTTAACCGAGAACTGTTTAATGGAATATATTTTGATGAATCGCTGAAGATCAATGAAGATATTTTAGTAGCATATTATCTATTTAATAAGGCGGAAAAGTCAGTATATATAGATGTGCCAAAGTATAATTACATTATTCATAAGAGTTCGGCTTGCAATACAGAGAGTGTAATAAAAAAGGGTAAGGACACTGTTAAGGTCGCCGGGATTATTTATAATGATTGTTTAAATACGCCAATGGAATCATGGGCACGAGAAAGATTGGTAAATATGCTGATTTTTCAATATAGAACAACCTCTAAGTATTCAAGAGAATCAAAGAAGAAAATAAAGAATATAAGCGGAGATATTTGGAAGATGTATCGAGCAGGGACAAACTGGAGTCAAAGAATAAAAATTAATGTATATCTTCTACATTATGTCCCTTTTTTATATAAGATTCTATATCAGGTAAATGACAAATTAAGAAAACCGAATTGGGATGTTTGATGATGGATAAAGAGAAACTCAGTATTATAGTTCCTGTCTATAAAGTGGAACAATATTTAGATGAATGTATAAAATCTCTAGTTAATCAAAGTTATAAAAATATAGAAATTATTTTGATTGATGATGGTTCTCCTGATCGGAGTGGAGAAATTTGTGATGATTGGGCGCGTAATGACAACCGTATATATGTTATTCATAAAAGCAATGAAGGGGCTGCAAAGGCAAGAAATGAAGGTCTTAGGATTGCTAGTGGTAAATATATAGGATTTGTAGATAGCGATGATTATGCTTCTCCATATATGTTTGAAACGCTAATTCATTTAATGAGCTCTTATCATTGCGATATAGCAGAATGTGGTTTCTGTAAAACGGATACTAGCCATTTGAAATTCGACAAAAATATAATTGATATGCCTAAGATTGTTGATTCTGAGACTGCATTAAAATATCATATACAGGATAAATTATTTAAACAGACTATATGGAATAAAGTGTATAATAAATCTGTAATTGTTCCGTTTACAGAAGGTAAATATATTGATGATGAATTTTGGGTGTATCAGGTAATCGGAAAAAGTAAACGATTAATTTCTGTTAATGCTAAAATGTATGCATATAGGCAACAGGAGCAAAGTGTGATGCATGCAGGATATTCATTGAAAAGACTTGATGCATTGGAAGCAAAAAAAAGGCGGTGCGAATATATTAATATTAATTTTCCATCTTTAGATATAGAAGCAAGGAACAGTTTATTTTTCAGTTGTGTTTATCAATATCAGATGGTCTTAAAATATCTATCTGGAAAAGATAAAAAAGACGCAATTTGCATTATTATGAAGTATGTGAAAGAATCTCAAATAAAAATGAAAGATTTAAGCATAGTACCATGGAAACAAAAAATATGGGGGATTTTGCTAAAGATATCTTTTAGTGGAACATGCAGGATTAGAAATATATTACATTATGGATTTTAGTGACTTGAGGGAATAAGATGAAAGTTACAGTTTTTACACCTACATATAATAGGGCCTATATTTTAGAAAGGTTGTATAATTCATTAAAACGACAGACTCTTTACGATTTTGAATGGCTTGTACTTGATGATGGATCGACAGATTCTACAAGTCGGTTGTTTGAAAAATGGAAAAAGGAAAAATTACCTTTTAACATAGTTTACTATAAAAAAGACAATGGAGGTAAATGCAGGGCAATAAATTGGGGGCTCCAATATGCCAGAGGAGAGTTGTTTTTAGTTGTGGATTCAGATGATTATTTGTCAGAGGATGCAATAGAAAAGATTGCAGAGTGGTCAAACACAATTAAAGAAAAAGAACAGTTTTGTGGATTTGCTGGGAATTGGAGTTACGGAGGTAGAGAATCTGAGAATCCTTTATTTGATGTCAAATATAAAGACTGCACATTTTTGGATCGTTATCCAAGAAAAGAAAATGACTTTTTTTTTATAGGACACGACCGTGCGTGGATCTTTTATACAGAAGTCCATAGAAAATATTTATACCCTGTATTTCCAGACGAAAAGTTTATGACTGAAGCGGTTGTTTGGAATCGGATGGCAAAAGATGGGTTAAAGATTCGGTGTTTTAATGATGTTATTTATTATTGTGAGCATCAAGAAGATGGATTGACTAATTCTAGCAGGAGCAATTTCCTTAATAATCCAAAAGGGTATGGCTTGTGGTTGTCTGAAAGAAGTAAAATCTTAAAAGAATCCTATAGACAGAGATTGAGGATGTATTATTCATTTGCTTGCGATTTAGAAGGAAAAACATGTAAAGACATTGCGACATTTATTAATACATCGTATTTCTTAATTTTATTATGCCGTTTTATCCATAATGTTTTGAAGAAAATGAAATAAGTTATGAAAGCAACAGACAGTGATGATGAAGATATGTTTTATAATTCCATACTTTGGTACATTACCTAATTATTTTCCACTTTTTTTAAAATCATGTAACTACAATCCAGGCATAGACTGGCTGATTTTTAGTGACGATGTCAACGAATATAGCTATCCATCAAATGTACATAAGGTTACTATGTCATTTTCAGAGATTCAAGAGAAAATCCGTGAGAAATTTGATTTTGAGATAAGACTGAAAGCACCTTATAAACTGTGTGACTATAAAGTTGCATATGGATTTATATTTGAAGAATATTTAAAGCCGTATGATTTCTGGGGATATTGTGATATTGATCTTATATTTGGAAATATTCGCAAGTTTATACCTGAATCAATATTGGAGCAATATGATAAAATAGGGCATCTAGGACATTTTTCTTTATATAAAAATTCATTTGATAATAATACCATATTCATGGAACATGTTGGAGGAAGAAAAAGGTATAAGGAAGTTTTTTCAACAGACAGAGTATGCGTATTTGATGAGTGGGACGAAGTAAGCATAAACGATATTTTTTTAAGAAAAGGGAAAAAAATATATTTAAAAACAATTTGGGCAGATATATATCCTTTTGATAGTTATATGAGAATGGTGGAATACGATACCGATTTGAGGTTAAGTATAAAAGGAAATGAGAATTGCTTTTTTTATTGGAATAATGGCATACTATTTGCAAAATGGAAAACCTTTCTTAAACAAGATGAAAAAGAAGTTATGTATGTTCATTTGCAAAAGAGAAAGATGAGTATGGAAAATAACCTTGTTTACGCCAAATCTTTTTATGTTTTTCCAGATAAATTTCTAGATGGGAATAAGAATGTAAAATATCAGTATTTTATTAGTTGTACTTTGCGGAAAATATTCAATATAAAAAAAGCTATTCATGGATATTATACACTAAGATATTGGCTGATAAAAACAACAAGTCCATTGCGACATAAAATAAAGAACTATGCGACAAAACAAGTAGGTGATTAAAATGAAAAACGTTAAGTTGTATACACATAGTGGAAGTGAAAATCATGGGTGTGAAGCAATTGTAAGGGCAACGGCACAATTGTTGCCTTATAATCTGGATTTGTATTCTTTGTCACCGGAAGAAGATAAAAAATATCTTATTAATGAAAAAATAAATATTATCCGAGATAAAGTAGTCGAATTGCAGAAGCCTACATTGAAATATTACCTTTCGGCTGTGGAAATAAAATCGAGACATACGACTATACTCAGTACTAGATTTCGAAGGCCAGCATTGTTTTCAGATGTGCAAAAGGATGATCTGTTCCTTTCTATAGGGGGAGATAATTACTGTTATGCTGGTACAGAGGTCTTAGGAGATATTAATTATTTATTGCATAAAAAGGGCGCCAAAACCGTTCTCTGGGGGTGTTCAATTGATCCGGATGTTTTAAAGAAAAATGTAGTTGAAGATCTGAATAGATATAATTTAATCACGGTAAGAGAAAGTCTAACCTATGAAGCTTTGCAACAAAAAGGAATAAAAAATTTGATTTTATGTTCTGACCCAGCTTTTACTTTGCGGATAGAGGAGACAACATTGCCAGAGGGGTGCGTTCCAGAAAAAATGGTGGGCATTAATGTCAGTCCATTGGTTGAACAATGTGGGGAAGATACGTTGGTTATTGATAATTATATAAAATTAGTTAAATATATCTTAACTGAGACAGATTTTTCTGTGATATTAATCCCACATGTCGTTTGGGATTATAGTGATGACAGAAAGAGCCTTAACAAACTTATGGAGAAATTTAAAGATTCAGGTAGAGTTTATATGATTCCCGACTGTAATTGTATGCAGTTAAAAGGTTATATTTCAAAATGCAGGTTTTTTGTAGGGGCAAGGACACATGCCACAATAGCGGCATATTCTACAGAGGTTCCTACACTTGTAGTTGGATATTCTATAAAGGCAAGAGGAATAGCTAAAGATATTTTTGGAACAGACGAGAATTATGTAATCTCAGCGCAAAACTTTGGAACGGAGAATGATCTTAAGAATGCTTTTGTATGGTGCTTGGATCGGGAGAAGGAAATTAAAAATCATTTGAAAAGAATAATGCCTGCTTATTGTAATAAGGCATATTTGGCAGCTGATGCTTTAGAAAAACTTATTTAGGAGATGCCTAGAAAGATGAAAGTAAATCAATTACGTGCTGGTGTTGTAATGACCTACTTGAATATTGGTTTGGGAAGCCTTATTCCGATTATTTATACTCCAATTATGCTGAGAATACTAGGGCAGGCAGAATATGGATTATATAGCCTTGCCAATTCTGTAGTTGGCTATCTGTCATTATTGACCTTTGGGCTAGGGAGTACTATTGTTCGTTATGTAGCTAAATATAGAGCAGAGGGGGATAAAGATGGAGAAGAGAAAGCGATAGGGCTTTTTATTGTAATGTATTGCTTTCTGGCAATTTTAGTATTAATTGGAGGAGCTGTTATTTCATGCAATGTAGAACCTATTTTTCATAGAGGGCTGTCAAAAGCGGAAATTGAAAAAATTGCTGTTTTGGTTCAAATAATGGCATTTAATACAGCTATATCTTTTCCGATTAGCGTATTTGGAAGTATAATCATGGCCCATGAACAATATATATATCGGCAAGCAGTTAATATCTTGTCAACAGTAGCTGTTCCTTGTGTGAATATTGTTGTGTTATATATGGGCTTAGGATCTATTGGCTTGTCGATTGTTAGCACTGCGTTGCAGTTTTTAATGTTGCCATTAAATGCAGGATATTGTTTTAAAGTTCTTAAAATAAAACCGCAATTTAAACATCTTCCGATTACATTAATTAAAGAACTGGTAAGATTTTCTTTTTTTGTATTTGTTGGCTCGATTGTCGATATGCTATTTTGGGCAACTGATAAAGTTATTTTAGGTATGTTTACAAGTACAGCAGTTGTTGCAGTGTATAACATAGGAGTTACATTTAACACTATGATGACAAGTATTTCAACAGCTTTCTCAGGTGTTTTAACACCTAAAATAACGGTTATGGTTACAAAACATGCTCAGCCAGAACAACTTACAGAATTATTTATTCGTATTGGAAGATTACAATATCTTATAATTGCCTTGGCTTTATCAGGATTTATTGTTTTTGGGCGTGAGTTTATATTGTTATGGGCTGGGCCTAGATATGAGCAGGCGTATTATATTGCGATAATTACGTTAATTCCGCTATCAATTCCGTTGATACAAAATACGGGGTTGAGTATTGTAATTGCTCAGAATAAGCATCAGTTTAGAAGTATTGTTTACTTAATTATTGCTATTGTTAATGTTATGAGTACATATTGTGTTGTTCCATATTTAGGAGGGGTAGGGGCTGCACTTTGTTCTGCTATTTCTTATATTATAGGACAAGGAGTGATTATGAATATTTACTATTATAAAGTGACTATGATTAATATTCCTCTCTTTTGGAAAAATATTATTTTATTGACCATTATTCCATTCATAATGACAATAGCTGGACTTTGTGTTTTTTACTATTTTAAATTGAATTCATGGTTAATTTTATTTAGTGCAATTATTATTTATTCCTTGCTTTACATTTTGCTTATGTTTAAATTTTCCATGAATTCTTATGAAAAAGATATAATATGGAAACCACTATCGAAAATAATATTTAAGGGGAGGAAATAGACAAGAAAAAATGAAAGATGAGTTAGTCAGTATTATAGTTCCAGTATACAACACTGAAAACTATATAGATATATGCGTCAAATCGATTGTTAATCAGACTTATAGCAATATAGAGATTATATTGGTGGATGATGGTAGTACAGATGCCAGTGCTAAATTATGTGATGATTGGTCGATAAAAGATAAGAGAATTACTGTATTACATCAAAAGAATTCTGGAGTATCTGCCGCAAGAAATAGCGGTATAGAGTATGCTTCTGGAAAATGGATTATGTTTGTAGATGCAGATGACATTATTGATCATGAATTAATGGATGATCTTGTAAAAACAGTAATTGAAATGGGTGTTAAAACATCGTTATGTGGCTATAGACGATTTATTGACGAAGAACAGTTGCATTTTGATCTCAAAATAGAAAAAAGCAATAAGTTATTGATTTCGACAGACCAAATTAAAAATATACGACAAGGATATTTTGGCTGGGGCATATTATTTGATAAAGAAATTTTAGATACAAACCATTTAAGATTTGATCCAGAATTGAAAAATCTTGAGGATGTTTATTTTTTATCAATATATTCCATGTTTATTGAAAATGTAGGCTATATCAAGAAACAGAGTTATTATTATCGGATTACTGCGGGTTCAATTACCAGTAAGTGCGTGGATGCTAAATGGCAGATAAATTCGTGGAATAAGCTCTTGACTTCATTTGGAGAATATTTGTTGGATAATCATTTAAATGCCAGACAATATCAAAATGTTTTGGCAATGAGAAGACATTGTATAAATAATTTGTGGGCTGAATGTTTAAATGCAAATTTGGGATATAAAGAGAGCATAAAGCTGATGAAAAATTTTAAAAGGGTTCCATTTCAAACAAGTAAAAGGCTCAGTGGTATGATTCTATATTTGGCCGAATTTGTACACGGAAGAATACCTGTGCTTGAGTTTTTATTATATAGTTTGGTATTAAGGCGAAAATAGATTCATAATAAAAAGAGGGCGTTATAAGGGAGGAATTTAATTTGAGAAGTAATTATTGCGTTTTTAAAATGGATTCTAGGTCTAGAAAAAAAGGAAATAAATGTAATACTTTTCAAATTCCGCGAAATTGTACAGGCTGCCATGCCTGCGTGAGTATATGTCCGAAAAAATGTATATTAATGCAAGATGCCGGAGAAGGTTTTCTTTTCCCCATAATTGATACTGAAGAATGTATTCATTGTAATCAATGTGAGAGAGTCTGTCCGATATTGCAGGACGAGTCCCAAAGTTCAAATACACAGACATTTGCAATAAAGAGTAAAGAGGAAGATGAAAGGAGAAATAGTACATCCGGAGGAGTATTTCCGCTTCTGGCGGAACAGGTTTTGGATAAAGAAGGAGTTGTGTTTGGAGCAGCATACGACGAAAATTTTGCAGTTAAGCATATTGCTGTTACCGATCATACTAAACTTCCTCTTCTTCAAGGTGCAAAGTACGTACAGAGTACTATTGGAAACTGTTTTATAGAAGCAGAGAGGGAGTTAAAATCCGGACGGCAGGTTCTTTTTTCAGGAACTCCGTGCCAGTGTGCCGGTTTAAAATCTTTTCTAAAAAAAGACTATGCTAATCTGATTACTGTAGATCTGATCTGTCATGGTGTGCCGTCTCCTAAGCTATGGCAGGATTATATTGATTACCGCTCTGCAAGAGAAAATAATGGAAAACGCCCGCTAAGAATAAATATGCGATCCAAGGTAAGCGGTTGGAGCAGATACGGATATTCTACGGAATTTGATTATGGCCATGGAAAGATTACTCAAATACATAATAGTCAAGATCTGTTTATGAAAGCTTTTGTAGGAAATATATGTTTACGTACTTCTTGTAGTAAATGTAAAGCAAAAGGTGTAGAGCGCTGTACAGATTTTACCCTTGGAGATTACTGGGGCATATGGAATCAACACCCGGAGTTTGATGACAATAAAGGAACAAGTGTGGTGTTTGTTCGTTCTCGTAAAGGAATGGCTTTATTAGAGCAGATTCAGGACAAAATGGAGTGCTTGAAAGTTGATGTAGAGGATGCCTATAGAGAAAATGGCAACTTGGTAAATTCCTCTCAAGTTCATGAAAGAAGAGAAGACTTCCTTGCACAGGTAACGCCAGACAATTTTGAAGAACTGGTAAGAAAATATTTCCCCAAGGATTCGGAAAAGAGCCTGGGATTATTGTGGAGGATTAAAAGAAAACTGGACAGACTGTTTTGAGTGAGGTTATGTAATGAAAAATGCAGTTAAGAAAGCAGCTAAAAAGTTGCTATATGGGCCTTTGTCCCCTATAGCTTTATCTGCCTTTAGCCTAATATCGGATCTAGAATATCGATATTTTAATAGTAAATGGAAAAAGCAAGGTTGGAAGAAACCAGATCAGGACGAGATTAACTTTGTATGCGAGAATGTAACAGTGATTTACAAATCATTTGAGCGTCAGAAGATGGCAAAGCGCTTGTATGAAAATTTACAAAGTTATTATCCAGGGATACGAGTAATTATAGCAGATGACAGTTCTGCACCTTTGGATTTGAAAGGGGATTCTCTTGAAGTTCTCCAGCTTCCATTTAATAGCGGCCTCAGCTATGGATTAAATCGTGCTCTGGAAAAAGTTCAAACGCCTTATGTCATGCGGATGGATGACGATGAACTTCTGACCGTTCGGACATGCCTGGGAAAACAGATACAGTTCCTCGAAGCTCATCCGGAAATAGATTTGGTTGGCTTTTGTACTTTGACAGCTATTCGATGTATGAATCCGGACAAAGAGGTAACCAAATTTACTTGCTTTAGTATGAAGGGAGCGCCAAAGCAGCTTCGTATTCCTCATATGACACAGATCGATGGAAATCATTTTGTGATGGGGAAAGTGCCAAACCTTTATGTTGCCAGAACAGATAAGGTAAGAGGGGTTGGCTGGGATGATAATATCAGGATGTTGGATCATCAGGATTTCTTCTGGCGGGCAGCGGGAAATATGGTTTCTGTTATTGCTCTGGGAACAGCGGTATTTCACTATCATAATCCTTTCCAACGACAATATCAGAAATACAGACAGGATGTGGAAAAGGACAGAGAATATATATCACAAAAGAGAATAGGTAAGTTACAAAAGTAGAAGAGAGTTCCTGCATACAATATTCAGTACACAGTATGCACGAACGCGGTTTGCCAGTAGATTACGGGGAAAATTCGGCAAGATGTTAGAAAATCTTTATCATATGTAATCCATGGAATGACGAATGACATGCAGATATAAAAGGACAACTTTACAGATAATTACAAATGCACAAAGCGAGGAGGAGTGAAATGTATACAAATATTATTATTAAAGTCATAGAATACAATTCCTTGACAATACTTGCTTTTAATATATTGGCTATAGTGTGTAATTACCTATATGGGAAAGCGAAGCATCGCAAAAAGGGGAAAAAGGTAAGAATTATATCTCTGTTTATGGGAATCGCTTTTTTCACTATAGTGTGCAACAGTATCGGATATGAATTAGGACGTCGACAAACGATAAATCTTATCCTGGTTTTTAATCTGCTTTGTATCTTAGCAATTATTCTAACGGCAGGTATATATATTGGTGCAGAAAAAGATGCAAAATACGGGGTCATGCGTTTTTTTGGTACATTTATGTGTGGTTACATGATATGCAGAATTATATTTTATATAATGAATCGTCAGTCAATTAGTGTAATTATTTCATCGCTTGCTTTAATCATTTTTGGATTATATAGAATATATTTTATGACAGAAGAGAGTTTAATATTGCGTTTTCGAAAATACAGGAAAGAACTCCATGAAGAAATGGAAGAATTCGATAAAGAACTAGAAGAAAAAGCTCAGAAAAGGATAGAAACTATGCCGGATTATAATGAGAGCAATAAAAAAGCGAAAGACGAGATTGACTGTGGCTTTACGTATGACGGAGAGTTTGTATTTGTTACCAAGGCATTTGTTGATGTATATATGTCCCCAGATGGAAGATATTTTAAGCGTGGATTTGGCGGGAAATTATATGAAGTTTTTAAATAATGCTTCAGGCAGTATAAAACAGCTCGGGAATTTATGATAAAATCATAGTATTAAAAAAAAACGGAGGACGAAAGAGATGACGTTATCACAGGAAGATGGACAGTTATATTATAAGCTTTGGATGCCGCTGCTTGATTTCGTAAACAGAACATATGGGGTAAACAAAAAATTGAAAAGTATGGCGGAAGCAAAAAATCTGGATCCTGTAGAAGTAAAAGAAGTTGCAAATAAACTTTGGTCAGAGATAGCGATCATAGACCGGTACATAAAAGAAAACCCGGAACTCCCGCAGGAACATAAGGACATTATTCAGGGGTGGAAACGGAGGATCCAGGGAAAGTTTATCATGGAACGGCATCTGAAAAAGGGTACAATCTTTATATCCATGGAGGATGAACAAGTATACCAGGTCAGCGGTATTATATCGAGCTGGGAAGAAATGTTTTACGGGGCGCCGATGCCTCTGATAGTCGAGGCAACGTTTATTCCATTCCGTGATGTGATCATATCAGACGGACTTGTTATGCCATACAACATCATGATCGGAGGCGGAATGAAACGGACGCTTAAGGATGTGTATATGGCTGCGAAAAAGAGTGGACAGATCCATCGTTCTCTTTGAGAGTGACATTGAGTAAGAAAAACATAAGAAATTACAGGTCAAAGGGCCTTTTCTTGATTTGGGAGGCGGGATAGAATGAAAAAGAAATGGAAAGAGCCTGAAATTTTGGTACAGAAATTTGTTCCAAATGAATATGTGTCGGCATGTGGAATTTTAGGAGATGGGTCAACGGGGCGAAGGAATGTGTGCGTGAAATCGATAAGTCCCCATGGGGATATCATTATCATTTCATAGACGTCACGAATCATTCCTGATAGTATTTTTGACCTATAGTTTAACGTTAAATTTACCCATTTACATACCTTTGGGCTGCAATGATTGACCGCTTGGCTGATCATTGCAGCCTCTTGACCTTTCAGGGGGAAAAGCTGTGGAGCGGCGTACGCTCCATGCGCAACATACACCGCTATGAGCTGACAACCCGTGGAAACAGCTAGTCTTCATAACTGCTGTTTCCATCAGTATCTGCTTCATAACCAGAATCATTGCTGTTGTCATTTCCGTAATTTGAATTACCGCTATTATCGTTTTGATAATTAGAATCGTTGTTGGAGGAAGAAGGCTGCTGTACCGGCTGAGAAGAAGGAGTCTCAGGTTGGGGCTTGTCGGATGGTGTGTCTTCGGCCGGTTCAGGTGTATCCGGAGCAGGGATAGTAATTGTCTGAGGCTCCGTAAGTGTTTGTTCAGCGTCGTCATCAGGAAGTTCCGCCACAATTTCTATAGTAATGGACTTATCTTTCAGATAGTTATTTAAATAAGTCTGCAGTTCCTCTTCTGTTTGTGAATTCCAATCTTTATTTTCCGAATCAGCCAAAAGCAGGATTTGTCCGCCTTCAGAAAGGAAATCTTTTTGTATTGCCAGAGCTGTAAGCTCGGAAGTAACAGTTTCTTTGTCTTTTCCTTTATACTCATAGCCGTCTATAAGCGTCTTACCGTCCGAATTTCGTCCGCTCAGATCTAATACACGTCCGGAACGGCTAAGTGTGAGTTCTATTTCCGGATTGATCTGCATCTGAACGGTTCCGTATGGTCGGAAGATGTATTGATATTCATATACGCCGAATACGAGCAGGGAAATGCAGGCTGCCATGCTGGCAGCAAATGTGATAATGTGACGGTGCTGCCGTTTCTTCTCGTCGGGATATTTTAGAGGAATAATGTTGGTAACGACATCTCCGGTCTGGTAACCGTGGTTAGCAGCTTTTATGAAACGTCCGTCATCGGACAGAAGGACCGCATATGCACTGTGAACTTCCATTACTAGATAAGATGTATCTTTTTTCATTTTTGACTCCATTTCTGTTATGGTTCATCGGTTTTTGTTAAGGGGACAGATGATAGAGATGTCCGCGGATGATTTCATATCCATTAGTAAATGCAAGCAAAATTGCAATCAGATATTTCCGGTGCCTTTCTATTGTTTTTTTATCTACTCCAGAGTGTTGTACAAGAGCTGTTATCGGAAGTTTTTTTGTATGTAGCATCTCATTAAGAAGATCCGGATTTTGTTTTGCGGCGGACAGGACTTTTTCACAGGCCTGTAAAGTTCGCTTCTGCCTTGGACAGTTGTCTGCCACCTCAGAAAAAGAAATTCCAAACGTAAGAAGCTGTCTTTCGAATTCTTCGATTTCTTCTTTTGCTGCGGCACGCTGGTGTGTCATTTCGATTTCATTTTTAGGATCCTCCAGATGGTCGATTTTCAGAGTATCTTCTTCGTCGTCCTGCAAAGGCTCGTGGAGGGAAACTACTTTTGCATGCCGCTTTTCTTTTCTGTAATAATCGATCAGCCGGTTGCGTATACCACGGGATGCAAATGCGAGAAAAGCTCCTCGCTTCCTTTCATAATTTAAAATCGCTTCGTAAAAGGCAAGCATCACGATGCTTAGTTCTTCGTCCTGCCCTTCGATGGGGGTCCGTTTAATGAATTTTATTGTTTCAGCACGGATAAACCCCATATACTGACGAATCAAAGCATCTGCCACTTCTGGATCTGTCTTGGCAGTGTATACTTGATCAGCAAGATCATGCAGTTCATTCATGAGTAATATCCTCCTATATTATAGAATACGAACTGGAATTTTTATTTTTAGGGTCAAAACTAAAATATTACACCCATTATATTTTTTCTTTGTTAAAAGCAGGTAATATATATGTTAAACATAGGTAAAATGTAAGACACGAAAAAAATTATCTATTATAATAAATGCAGCGGAAAAAAATATAAAAAAATTTTTGTTTCAACCCCGTTTTCCGGATTTTGCTTACGTATTCTAAATCATAATCAAAAACAAAATCAAAAGAGTAAAGGAGAAATGAATTATGAAGAAAAAACATTGTATTACGGTGCTTGCAGCAGTATTGACAGTTGGGCTTATGGGAGGAATCCTTGCAGGATGCGGAAGTAGGAGACAGGTGCAGGAACCGCAGAAACAACAGAGCCAGACAAATGAAAAGAGCGGAGTTATCTGTCTTAAAGTAAATCCGGAAATTGCAGTGTCTTATGATGAAAACGGAATGGTAACAAAAGTAGAGGGAAGAAACGATGACGGGAAGAAAGTGATTGCCCAATATGAAGGATATGAAGGAAAGGCATGCAGAGATGTCATCAGTGAACTTGTAGCGAAGATCAACGATGCCGGCTATTTCGTAGAAGAAACAGATCAGGAGAAAAAACAGATCACACTTGAAATAGAAGCCGGATCCTATCTTCCGGGAGATGATTTTCTGAAAAATATTGTGGCTGGCGTTCAGGAATATACAGCTTCCAAACAGTTGCCGAATTCAGTAGCCGTAGAAGGGGAAAGCAACTATGGATGGACAAATTACGGTGATACAGATTATGGCCCGGATAATGACGGAGTGACAGACTATAATGATACAGATTACGGCCCGAATAATGACGGAGTGACAGACTATAATGATACAGACTACGGCCCGAATAATGACGGAGTGACAGACTATAATGATACAGATTACGGCCCGAATAATGACGGAGTGACAGACTATAATGATACGGATTACGGCCCAAACAATGATGGTGTGACGGATTATAATGATACAGACTATGGTACAAATAGTGATGGTGTGACAGATTACAGTGCTCCGGCACAAAATCCGGCTCCGTCAACACCTGCACCATCAACTGGCGGAGATTCTGGATATGACGATGGAAATTCCGGATATGACGGCGGAAACTCCGGATATGATGATGGAAATTCCGGATATGACGGCGGAGATTCCGGATATGATGATTAAAAAAACACAAAGCATATTCAGACATGAATTAAAACATGTGATTACCCCGGCAGAAGACAGGTTGCTTTCAGAACGTCTCGGCAGGCTGTTCCCCCGCGACAGCCATGCCGGGAAGAGGGGAGTATATAATGTGAACAGCCTGTATTTTGATACGCCTAACGACAAAGCTCTTGTTGAAAAAATTGCAGGGGTAAGCAGCAGGGAGAAATTTCGGTTGAGATACTACGGAGAAGATCTGACTTTTTTAAGGTTAGAAAAAAAGATAAAAAAAGGCGGGTTATGTTCAAAACGGAGCGCCAATCTCACTTATGAACAGGCGGCAAGCTTGCTTGCGGGGGAAATTGCATTTCTTCTCGAGAGCGAAGATCCTCTTTTGATTGAGCTGTACAGCAAGATGAAAGGGGAACTCCTGAGACCAAAAACGATCGTAAGATACGAAAGAGAAGCATTTACATATATGCCGGGCAACGTGCGCATCACATTAGATCGGAAGCTTCATACAGGGCTTTACAACCTGGATTTTTTGAATACCAAAAGACGGTATATAGCTGCTGCGCCGGGCCACACTGTACTTGAAGTAAAATATGATGCTTTTTTACCGGATATTGTAAAGATGTCGGTGCAGATGCCGGATAGAAAGACAGGGGCATACTCCAAATATGCGGTGTGCCGAAAATATGATTGACGAAAGGTAAATAAGAGTATGACATTTCAGGATATCTTTAAATCCAGTTTTTTGGAACATGCAAACGCAGTACCGATTCTGGATATGACGTTGGCCCTTATCCTCGCATTTGCTCTTGGGCTGTTCATTTTCTTTATATATAAAAAAAGTTACTGTGGACTGATGTATTCCGCTTCTTTTGGAGTGACGCTCATAGCGCTTACATTGATCACAACCCTTTTGATTCTGGCTGTGACAAGCAATATCGTACTTTCACTTGGTATGGTAGGTGCACTTTCAATTGTCAGATTCCGGACTGCGATTAAGGAGCCGATGGATATCGCGTTCCTTTTTTGGAGCATTGCGGCGGGGATTGTTTTGGCGGCAGGTTTTCTGCCTCTTGCGGTATTTGGCAGCATGTTCATTGGAATTATACTTCTGGTATTTTCAGGAAGAAAAAATCTGGAGCGTCCTTATATCTTGGTAGTACATTGTCAGACAGACTCCCAGGAAAAAGAGGTGGAGCAGTATGTTAAAAGTCATGTAAAAGGACTTAAGCTGAAAAGCAAATCTGTATCGCCTGGGTGTATTGAATTAAATTATGAAGTACGTTTTAAAGAAGGGGAGTCGTCCTTCGTCAATGCAGTTGCTGAAATTGAAGGTGTGACGCAGACAGTACTTGTTTCTTACAATGGAGATTATATGGGGTAGCAAATATGCTGAAGCATAGATATATTGATATTATCTGTATCAGTACTGCTGTTGCAGCTTGCATTCTCACAGTTTTGTTTTTGTGCGGAGAAAGGTTGGGGATACGTCCGGCAAGTTCTGTACCAGATTACGCATCGCGTCTTTTTGATAACAGCTATGTACATTTGATTGATATAAAAATCAATGATTGGGAAAGATTTCTCGAAACGGCGTCAGAGGAAGAGTATACAGAATGTGATGTAGAGATTGACGGGGAATTATTTTCTTCCATCGGATTGCGTGCCAAAGGAAACAATTCTCTTAGACTTGTAGAAGAATATGGGCTGGATCGGTATAGCCTGAAGTTGGAATTTGACCATTTTCAGGATGGCAATACATATTATGGGCTGGACAAGTTCTCGTTGGATTCGTCATATCAGGATAATAGCTATATGAAAAATTACCTGGCTTATGACATGATGGCATATATGGGAGTGCCTGCGCCTTTGTGCAGCTATACAGAAGTAACAGTGAATGGAAAAGCTTGGGGGTTGTTTTTGGTGGTGGAAGAGCCGGAAGAGGCTTTCGCCAGACGTAATTATGGGACGGATCACGGTCAGCTTTACAAGCCGGACTACCGTTCTTTGGAAGAAGAAAATCGAGATGTGGCACTGCAATATATATCAGATGATCCGGCAGATTACGATAATATTTTTCGCAATGCAAAATTCAATGTAAAAGAAGAGGATAAAAAAAGATTGATCCAGTCATTGCGGACTCTGTCAGAAGGTAAGGATCTGGAGCTGGCAGTAAATGTGGATGAAGTGTTTCGCTATTTTGTCGTGCAGGTGTTTGTTGTAAACCTGGACAGCTATCTGGGACGTACAGGACACAATTATTTTCTGTACGAAAAAGACGGACTGATCAGTATGCTTCCCTGGGACTACAATCTTGCGTTTGCCACCTACTCTCTAGGGATGCCGAATCCAATCAATGACGCAGAGCTTTATGTCAACTATCCGATCGATACTCCCGGATCCGGAGAGATTATGATGAACCGGCCCCTATATCATAATCTTATGAAACAAGACAAATATTTTTCAAAGTATCATACTTATTTTAGTGACTTTATCAAGGGATATTTTGAAAATGGACGTTTTGAAAAAAAGATTGCCAGTACAATAAAGATGATTGCCCCGTATGTGAAAAAAGATGCGACAGCGTTCTGCTCTTATGAGGATTTTCTAACCGGGGCAGAGACCATTGGAAAATTTTGCTTACTTCGTGCAGAAAGTGTCAGAGCACAGCTGGAAGGAAAGATTCCATCCACCATACGAGGGCAGCAGAAAGATACGGAAAGCCGCGTAGATGCGTCGGACATCTGGCTGCCGGATATGGGAGAAATTGCGGATTTAGAGAAAGGCATGTAATTTCGCCATTCAATAAAAGATAGAAATTATGACGTATTATAGTGAAAGCTATAAAAAAAGAAGACGAGATTCACAGTCAAACTGGATTCCTGATTTTCAGAAAAATGAATACTTCAACAATGCAAAACCTTATCGATTTTCGGGTTGATTCCGAAAACCGGTAAGGTTTTTTATTGATGAATAGCTCTATCTGTCTGTCGGGTAAGCTATATTATTAAAAAGACCATTGATTAATGGGATAATGGAAATTGATAATATTTGAAATTGCCGAAAACAATGTCTCATTTTTTATATGTACTAGGAGAGAAGTTGATGTTTTTGATAAAAATATATGGATATATACGTGTTAGCAGTTATGATCAGAATGAAAATAGGCAGTTGGATGCACTGCAGGAATTGGATATTCCGGAGAAAAATATTTTTATAGATAAGCAGTCTGGAAAAAATTTTAAACGTTCGCAGTATAAGCAGCTCGTACGAAAATTAAAAAAGGACAATCTGCTCTATATCAAGAGCATTGATCGTCTGGGACGCAATTATACAGAGATACTTGAGCAATGGCGTTTACTGACGAAGAAAAAAGGAATTGACATTGTAGTTTTGGACATGCCACTTTTAGATACCCGCAGAGGAAAAGATCTGATGGATAGAATAAAGAACGGGAATAAGTTTCATTTTGAGCGGTAAAACAAAAGTTTTATCGCTTTTTCTTTTGAATCAATAAAGCTGCCTTGACACGTGTTTTGATATTTGCTAGTATAATCTCGATTTGGGAAAAAGTTTCTTTAATAAAACAGGAAGAAAGGGTTTTATGAAAAGAAATCATGGGAAAAAATCAAGACATATTCTAATGATAATCATTCTTTTGCTTGTATGCATCGCAGCATATATCGGCATCGATATATGGAAATCTTCAAATGCACTTATTGTAAGAAAATACGCGGTTTCTTTGGAAAACTGTAAAACTGCAATCAGAGCTGTCGTCATTTCAGACCTTCATAATCATTCATTTGGCGCTCAAAATAAGAAATTGGTGGAAATGATATCACAACAGAATCCGGACTTGATACTGATGGCCGGAGATATGCTAAACGAGGATTCCAAATCTTCAGAAGTCCCGGTTGCCCTTGTGCGGGAACTGGCACAGATAGCTCCAGTGTTTTATGGACTGGGCAACCACGAAATCGCGTATATGGAAGACGCCCCTGTGGATTTGTCTGAGGAGCTGACACAGGCCGGTGCAATTGTACTTGACAAAAAATTTGTGGATGTGAAAATACAGGGAGAAAACATACGGATTGGTGGCCTGTATGACTATGCATTTGGAAACAATGGGGACAATGACGCCATGGCAGCGCCGCAGGATATCAAAGATTTTCTGACAGAGTTTGGGCAGACAGAGGATGTGAAGATCATGATTTCCCATCGCCCGGACAGCTTTATTTTCGGGGATGCAAGCACTGTGTGGGATGTGGATCTGGTTGTGAGCGGCCATAATCATGGCGGACAGATTGTCATTCCGTTTTTGGGAGGACTCTACGGCGGCGATCAAGGGTGGTTTCCTGAATATATCCATGGAATTTATGAAAAAGATCAGCTGCAGCTTTTTGTGACAAGCGGTCTCGGAAGCGAAAAACAGATTCTTCCAAGAATGAACAATCGTCCCGAAGTGGCTTTGTTGGAGATAAAGCCGGAAAAATAGACAAGAATCAAAAGAGAAGAGTGGGGATACAAGATGAAGATAAGAGAAAATCTTATGCTGTGCCGGCTGGGAGAAGAATTCGTGATTGTTTTTGCAGATAAAAAAGGCGACAGTCCTCGTGATCCTATAGTGCTGAATCAGATGGAATCAGTGTTTTGGAAAATGTTCCGAAAAGGAATGACGCCAGACGCAATCAGGCGGCAGATCCAGGAGGAGTACGATGTGGAACCGGATGTTTTGGAGGCAGACTGGGAGGAATTCCTGGAAAAATTAAGGGCAAACAAAATGCTGGATGAAATAGACTCATAAGTTGTTTGGCACGGGAGGAATCGCAGTATGGGGTTAAATGATACAGTGAGAGTAGACAAAACTGGGCCGGTTGAGGAGATGATCGAACGTTCGGCTGTAATTTGCCTGTATGGAATATCAGGTATCGGAAAGAAAACATTAGTACGGATGATGCTGGAAAAACATTCCGAAGTGTATCCGCTCATTTGTTCCATGGAAGACTTGTCTCCGGTTCCGCGGGAGGAGAGGCAGGGAAAAGCATGTACATGGTACCTTGTAAGGCCTCTGGAGGAACGTCCGTATCCGGGGCTAAATGAAAAATTCTGGGATTTTTTGCGGAAAGTGCCTCGGGAAGACAAAGTTATCCTGGCGACAGGAGGGAAGCTGCCGGAGGAGCTGCTTGAATTTTTCTGGAACGGAGTGATGGATATTGTCTATCCAAATACATTCTGGTTTACGAGAACAGAGACATATCGCTATATCAAAGCACAGAAAAGCAGGCTGGACTGCGAGCAGGCCTACCGCTTTACCGGAGGGTGGGCAGGATGCCTTGCCCTGATGGTAAGGATATTGCGGCAGTATCCGGACAGATGGTCAACAAAGGAACTTTGGAGCCGATATGAAATCCGGCAGTATATCCGGAAGCAAATTCTGGATCGTCTCCCGGAAGACGAGAAAAAGCTGCTGCAGGAGAGGGCCGCTTTTCCGAGACTGGATCGTGAGCTTGTAAGTCTTCTATGGGAGGATGCACAGGAAGAGCTGGAGGAGAATCTGTTTGTCCGGGGGATCATGGTTTTTGTTCCGGAACAGAAGTACTGGTACATTCAGCCCATCATCCGCCTGGAAATTCCTGCCGTCATTGATGAAAAGAGATGCCAAAAGGCAATCTGGTGGTATGAAAAGAAAGGATATGCTGCGGAGGCCATAGAATGCTGCCTGAGGATGAAAGATCAGGCCAGACTGAGGGAATGCCTGATACGAAATTTCACAAAGGTTCCCTTTTTGCCATATTTGCCGAAGCTCGATGTGGGCAGACCGGATACTCCGGAATTATTTTATATTCGGTGGATGGAAGTATTCTTTCGCCAGGATACCGCGGAGATGCGAAAATGGTATAAAAGAGCAGAAGCATGTCTGAAGTGGGCGGAAAGAACGGGCAGACAGCGGGAGATGTGGAAAGAAGTATTTTTCAACATCGCATACACCAACCCGGAGATTTCTATGGATGAATGGATGGGTTTACTGGAAAAGCTGATAGATCCGGGAAAGCCGATCCGCCTCTACGATATGCCAGGGGAAGCAGTCTCTTGGCTTAGTGGTCTTAGAGATCTCTCTGAATTGTTCTCCAAATCGAAAGAGCAGGAATCCCATTACAGAAAAGTGTGGTTTGCTTGCCTTTCAGAGGAAAATAGGCTCGGATACGAAATCGCCCGCACAGAATACTTGTATCAGACAGATCAGATCGCAAGGGAACCTGAAAGAGCGCTGAACCTTCTGCCTTTACAGTCTTCCTGGAAGATTCGTGTAGGCATCCTCTTTTTGATGTATCTCTTTGTGGAGGGATCCAGGGAAAAAGGCATCATCTCAGAAAAAATGGGACCATTGCTGGAATCTCTGAAACACGAGGAGGATGAAATCTGCCGCTACAACTCCATGTCATTGTACTATCTGGCAGAAGCCCGGGCAGGAGAAAAGGAACATCTTGTTCGCTGGTTTCGGGATACCGGCGGAGAGATTGTAAATAAAGCAGGAAAAACAAAACTGCATCTGATGGCTGCCGTCAAAGTGCATCTCTTTCTGGGAAACTATGATGCGGCAAGAAAGGCGTTGGACTTATTTTTGCCTTATGTGGAAAAAAACAAGATATGGAAGTACTGGGCGGAAGCTCTCTTTCAAAGGGCGCTCGTTGAAAAAGAACTAGGAAGCGACACGGCAGCTATGCGGTACCTTGCCGAGTCCTTTCGGATCGCGGAGCCATTCCGATATGTCTATATTTATATCGGATATGGAAAGAAAGGAGAAAAGCTTCTTTGTGACTACAGGGAATGGGTGGAGGCTGGAACAGTCACTGTGCAGAAAAGAAAAAAGAAGTATTACTACCGCAACGTCAAGACGATGCCGCTCCTTGACTGGCTGGACTTTATTATAAGAAAAGCAGGGAAAAATCAAGGGAAATATCTCGAGGAGCGCATGGGCGGAAAGCGGCAGGAAGTTCTGACGGAAACAGAGAAACTCATTTTTCAATACCTGGATCGCGGATACAGCAATTCTGAAATCGCGGAAAAGATGAATGTAAAGATTACGACAGTAAAGAGCCATATTTATAATATCTACAAAAAACTAGGGGTGTCCACCAGAGCACAGGCTTTGAGCATTGGAAAGGAACGGGAAATATATTAAAAATTATGAGAGATTTCTCATACTTAAGTATGAGGAGCCTCTCTTTTTTTTGCGCTAAAATTTTCTATATTTCAGGAAGTCGGAGGCAAAGCAATGAAACTCCGGCTTCGATTTATTTCTGGATGTTTTTGGAAAATATTTCCACAACAGATAAAAACAAGGCAGAACAAGAAAGACGGAAAAGAGTGGTGCAATATGGAAAAAGAGATGAAAAACAGAAAATTTCTCGAAGCGCTTCGCTTGTATCTTGCAGGACAGAAGGCGAATTGGAATGAGACATGGACAGAAGGCGAATGGATAGAGTTTTTTAAACTGTGTGAGGAGCAGCAAGTACTCCCAATGATATACGATACAGTGTATACTTGTCCGGCTTTCCAGACGCTGCAGCAAGGGACAGTTCAGATGATCAAAAGCCGTATGCTCCGGAAAGTGATGATCCAGACAATGAAGACAGAAGAATTCCTTGTTCTGTATAGAAAACTTGCAGATCAGAGAGTGACCCCGCTTGTGGTCAAAGGGATCATCTGCCGGAATCTGTATCGGGATCCGGATTATCGGACTTCCAGCGATGAAGATCTGCTTATCCCAAGAGAGCAGTTTTCGAAATGTCATGAAATCTTTACGGAAAATGGCCTGCTTTGCCCAAATTCAGAGGAAAATATTTGGGAAGCCGGAGAAGTACCTTATGTAAAAAAGAATTCCGCCCTTTATATCGAATTACATAAAGAACTTTTCCCATCGGAATCGGATGCATATGGCGATTTCAACTCCGTGTTTGATGAAGTATTTGAAAAGAAAATGTCATGCCAGATCAACGGTATGGAAGTATTTACTTTAAGTCCGACAGACCACCTTTTATATTTGCTTCTGCATGCATTTAAACACTTTTTGCACAGCGGCTTTGGTATCCGCCAGGTATGCGATATCGTGATGTTTGCCAATACATATGGTTCTCAGATTGACTGGGAGGAAGTACTGGAGAAATGCAGAAGATTTCATGGTGATCTCTTTGCCGCCTCTTTGTTCGATATAGGGGAAAAAGAGCTGGATTTTGACAGAGAAAAGGCCTGCTATCCGGAAAGTTGGATATCTCTGGAAGCAGATGGAAAAGACCTTCTGGAGGATCTGTTGGACGCAGGTGTGTTTGGAGACGCTACCATGAGCAGAAAGCACAGCAGCAATATGACGCTTCAGGCGGTAACCGAAGATAAAAAAGGACAGACTGCAAAAGCTTCTCTCATGCATTCCCTTTTTCCAGAAAGAGAATATATGGAACGGACTTATACATATATAAAGAGACATCCATTCCTTCTGCCTGTGGCATGGGTACAGCGCATATTCCATTATATCAGGGAGACGGGAAAAATAAGTGAGAACAGCGCTATCGAATCAGTCCAGATAGGAAACAAAAGAATAGGACTGCTGAAGAAATATAAGATCATACAGTGATCTTCATCTCGGCTCTTCATTTTTCTCCAAAGTTTTGTGAGGGAGGAATTGGAAACCATATCTTGTTGACGATTCGCTCAGAACCAATTATAATAAAAACAGTTAGGACAAATGACACAAAGCAGGAGTACATAACAGATGAGGATTGTAAAAGAGTTCATTATGCGCACCGTCGCAGGGGAGACGATTCTTGTACCGACTGGAGCTACGGCGGAAGAGTTTAACGGGATGCTGACTTTGACGGAGACAGCCAAGGTCATCTGGGAAAATTTGGAGAAAGTAGACAGCCTGGATGAGATGGTGCATGTGCTGACAGAGCAGTATGAGGTTGATGAGAAGACCGCAAAGCAGGATACGGCGGCACTTATCTCCGAATTGCTGCGTATCGGTTTCATCGAATGCACAAAAGAAGACAGAACATGGTAACTTCAGGTATGTGGAGAGGAAAAGAAAACGATGAAATCAGCATTGAAAAAGCTTGACTTCTTCGTGTACTAAGAGTATAGTTAAAAAGTAATAGATGTAAAAAAAGAGGTTTTACAATAGAAAGTTTTCAAAGACAAGGAGTGGAAGATTATGAAAAGAGAGTATGTAAGGCCAATGATGAGAGGGGAAGTATTTGCGGCGAACGAGTATGTTGCTGCATGTGGTGACAGCGGAGTTGTATATAACTTTGAATGTAATGCTGGGAAGCGGAGAAACAGTTATAATGTGTATTTTGCAGATGGTACGCCTTATGCATCGTCAAATGACGACGAAGAGTATTATTCTAGATTCACAGGATATCATCCATGTTATGAAACACATAAGGCAGAATCGGACAGTGGCTTTAGAGACGGATATATGTATCTTCAGGATTGGTGGGGGGATAATACAGGGGAGCGTATTGATGTAGTAATTTGGACAGAATATGGAAGAAATGTACATTGTACAACAAATCTTGATGAGGATAAATGGGAAACAGCCAAATCTTGATAAATACATAATAAATGATAGACCGGAACGTGTTCCGGTCTATTTTCAGTTAAGGATTACACTGAAACTGGAAGCAACAACAATAGGAGGACTACAGATATGGATCTGATGGAAGATACAACGACTGTGGAGCGGATGCTGCTGGATCAGGCCAGACGGACAAGGACTCCCGCCAACGGGAGTATTGAGCTTCTGCCTCTTTGCAACATGAATTGCGACATGTGCTATGTCCGATTAAGCAGGGAGGAGATGGAGCAAAAAGGGAGGATGCGCACTGCGGATGAGTGGCTGGAGATCGGACGCCAGATGCAAAAAAGCGGCGTGCTGTTTCTCCTTTTGACAGGCGGAGAACCGCTGCTGTTCCCGGAGTTCAAAAAAGTGTATCTTGGACTGCGGAAGATGGGAATGATCCTTACGGTCAATACCAACGGAACTTTGATAGACGAGGAATGGGCGGCGTTTTTTGGCGCCTATCGGCCAAGGCGGATCAATATCACGCTGTACGGGACGGAGGAGGAGACATACCGGGATCTCTGCCATTATCCAGGCGGATTTGAAAAGACCATTCGGGCGATTCGCCTCCTGCGGGAACATGGGGTGGATGTAAAAGTGGGCGGAAGCCTGACAAAAGAGAATGCGAAAGACCTGGATAAGATTCTGGATATGGAAGAGGAACTTCAGGTCCCGGTACGGATCGACACATATATGATGCCTGCAGAGCGGGAGCGGAGCGCACCGTTCGATATGCAGGCGCGTCTCAATCCGGAAGATGCGGCCAGAGCAAGGGTTCATGCTTTGAAGCGAGAGATGGGGCCGGAGCTGTTTCCTCAGTATGTGCGGCAGTCCATCGAGCAGGCGGAGAGGGAGCAGACGGAACCGGGGGCTCCGAGACCTGTAACGTGCATGGCAGGCCGGTGTTCGTTTACCATCAACTGGCAGGGAGAGATGCGCCCGTGCGTCATTATGACGGAACCGGCGGTTTCCGTGTTTGAGGTAGGATTTGAAAAAGCATGGCAGTATATCGTGGAAGAAACTGACAAGATTTTTTTAAATTCCAGATGCAGTGTATGCCGGCTCAGACATTTGTGCAGAACGTGCGCGGCTGCAGCTCTTCTTGAGGAAGGAAGTTATGGCAGTGTGCCGGAGTATTTATGCCGCTATGCGGAAGAGTCGCTGCGGCTTTTGAAAATGGAACAGGAGGAAATGGAAGATGGAGAGGACTGAGACATTTCAGATTGGCGATTTTTGCTTTCAGATTCGGTATCCGAAGGAGATTACTCCTCCGCCGAATTTCATGCTGTTTCGGAAAGAGGGGGCAGCTCCGGAGTACGAATACGAGATCCAAATCCGTTCTGATTTTCCAAAGGCCGCAGGACGGCAGACGGCGATGAGGCCGGATCTGGCCGTATTTACAGATGGGAACCGGGAGATGCGGTTCATCGGAGTGAAAGGTACGGAGGGATATTATGCCTGCTATGAGGAGACGACGGACAGATCGGCCCGGATTTATCTGGATCCGGCTCGCCTGGGAGGGCTGAATATCGATCCGGTGTTCTCTTCCCTGCTGGCGCTGGAGAGGCGGCTGATTTTGAGAGACAGCCTGATCCTCCACTGTGCCTATGTGGAATATAAGGGAAAGGCCATCCTTTTTTCCGCCCCGTCGGAGACAGGAAAAACTACCCAGGCCAACCTGTGGGAAAAGTACCGGGGAAGCCGGACGGTCAACGGGGATCGGGGACTGCTCACGAGAAAAGGAAATGAATGGATCGTGCAGGGGTGGCCGGTGTGCGGTACATCCGAAATCTGTGAGAATAAGACGATGCCGGTCCGGTCCATCGTCATGCTGGAGCAGGCGAAGGAAGATCACGCAAGACTGCTCGCAAAAGGGGAGGCATTCTCCCTGCTCTACAGACAGATTACTATCAATCGGTGGAATACGCAGGCCCATATGTACGCCATGGATTTGATCGAAGACGTGCTGTCCCACATTCCGGTATATCAGCTTGGGTGTACGATATCCCGGCATGCGGTAGACTGTCTGGATGATGCAATGCATCTGTCATGTTGACATTCGTGATGATAGAACGTATACTAGTCTCGTAATTTTATTTTGAACAGCAAAGTGAGGGACTTATGCAGGAAGAAGAAAAAGAGCAGAAGTCCCCGTCTTTCGAATCGCTGGACATTTTGATTTCCAGGTGGAAAGACGGGACTTTTTCAGAGATTATAGACGACTGGAAGTGGATTTTCAGTTACAGCGCAAGGTACAAGGGGGCTATTGCGTTTTATACGTTTCTCGGGATTTTCAGCACGTCCATGGGACTTGTCAGCAGCGTGGCCAGCAAATATATGATCGATATCATTACCGGCCACGAGATGAGCAAGCTTTGGGTCATGGTCCTGATCATGGTGGGAAGTTCCGCTTTCAGTCTGCTGTTTAGCAGTATTATCAACCGAATTTCCGCAAAGCTCAGTATCGATATCAACAACGACATTCAGGCGGACATTTTTGACAAGATCGTCGATGCAGACTGGCTTTCCTTGAATCAGTATTCGAATGGGGATATTCTCAACCGATTTAACGGAGATATCGGGACAGTCAGCAGCAATGCCATAAGCTGGCTTCCGACGATCCTCATCGCCATATACAATTTCATCGCTACGTTTTTCGTGATTCTCCATTACGACTGGATCATGGCTGTGATCGCGCTTGGAAGTGCGCCGTTCATGCTTTTGATGTCCCGGTTTACTATTAAGAAGCAGAGAGATTACAGCAAGAAGGTACGGGAGATGAGCAGTGATTTGACGACTTTTGAGGTGGAAGCTTTTTACAATTTTGATACCATCAAGTCTTTTGGCGTGGCGGATCATTACAGCAAAAAGATGCGCTGGTGGCAGAGAAAATTCCGGGACATCAGCCTGAAATACAATCTGTTTACCATCAAGACGAATATTTTCCTGTCCATCCTCGGTATGATCGTACAGTTTACGGCGTTTGGCTATTGTCTGTTTCGGCTTTGGACCAACGACATCACTTACGGGACGATGACGCTGTTTTTGCAGCAGAGGAGCAATCTTTCATCCGCTTTCAATAAAGTCGTTTCGATTATTCCGTCTTTCCTGAACAGCTCGGTATCGGCACACCGGATCCGTGAGCTGGTAGAGCTTCCAAAGGAAGTTCATATTCCGGAAAGCGGAAGTATGGATCAGTATGTGGAGGATGGGTTTGAGATTTCCATGCAAAACGTGAACTTTTCCTATGTGGATGGTGCGAAAGTCATCACGGATTCCGCCTTTAAAGCTTCTCCGGGAGAGATCGTAGCTTTGGTTGGTCCGTCAGGAGAGGGGAAGACGACGATGATCCGTCTCATCCTTGGACTGATCCGCCCGCAGGAGGGAGAAGTCGATATGGTGGCGGCCAACGGATCCAGGATCCGGATGAATGCGGAGACAAGACATCTGTTTGCCTACGTGCCGCAGGGAAACACCATTATATCCGGAACCATTGCGGAGAATATGCGTCTTGTGAAGGAAGACGCAACGGACGAAGAAATTGTGGAAGCGCTGAAGATCGCGTGTGCGTGGGATTTCGTGGAAAAGCTTCCGGATACGATCAACGCAAATCTGGGAGAGAGGGGCCGCGGACTTTCCGAAGGACAGGCCCAGCGGATTGCCATTGCAAGAGCAGTGCTCCGGGATGCGCCGATCCTTTTGTTGGATGAGGCTACGTCGGCTCTTGATGTGACGACAGAGAGAACGGTACTGCGAAATATCGTAAAACAGCATCCGAACAAAACATGTATCGTGACGACGCACAGGCCGAGTGTTCTGAATCTTTGCCAGAGAGTTTACCGTGTTATGGAGACAAAGGTTACAGAGCTGAGTGAAGAAGAATCAAGCCGTATGGCCATGGATTTTTAAAGGAGCAGAAATGATGGAGACAAAGATTGTCGACACAAGGGAATATGTATCTGTACTTCGGGAGCTGGCGGAGACAGGGAAGGTCGTTTCTATGCAGATTGCAGGGAGCAGTATGGCTCCCTTTCTCATTCACCGGAGGGATTTCATTTTCTTTACAAGGCCGGACCGGGAACTAAAGCGCGGAGACATGGTGTTCTATCAGCGTAAAGACGGGCGGTATGTGATGCATCGGATTTACAGAAAAACGCCCGAAGGATATTATATGATAGGGGACGGACAGACGGAGATCGAAGGGCCGCTGGACAGGAATCAGATTTTTGCCCGTGTCATTAAAGTAAAGCGAAAAGGGAAAACGATGGAGGCGGGAAATTTCTGGTGGGAATTTTTCGAACATGTATGGATTCGAGTGATTCCGCTGCGCAGGATTCTTTTGTCCATATACAGTATCAAAAACAGGATGAAGTTCGGATAAAAAATGGTAGAAAGTGCAGGTTGTTACAGGCGGCAATTCTGTGATATAATAGGAAACGATTGAATAAAAGAAAGCAGAACAAGGAAGATGACATGATAGATATACACACACACATTCTGCCAGGGCTGGACGACGGCGCACAGGATTTATACGATACAATTGAGATGGCGGTTATGGCATATGAGAGTGGTACGACGGATATCGTTGCCACACCCCACTGCAATATTCCGGGAATCTTTGAAAATTACTTCGGAATCCGCTATGCGGAAGCGTTTCGCTCGGCGAAAAGGGTTCTTGAGAAAGAGCAGATCCCCATCAATCTCATGCCTGGGATGGAAGTGTTTGCTACATCGGATCTTCCGCGGCTTTTATCGGACGGAAAGATCATGACGATCAATCGGACAAAGTATGTTTTGATGGAGTTTGATTTTGAGGAGGATCCGGATTTCACTTTTTATATCCTGGAAAGGACATTGGATGTCGGGGCAAGGCCTATCGTCGCCCATGCGGAACGGTATCGCTTTGTACAGGGCGATCCAAAGATTGTTGAAAAGTGGCGTGAGATGGGGATCCGTATTCAGGTCAATAAAGGAAGCTTTCTTGGCAGGTTCGGGAGCCGGGCCCGGCATACGGCTTACTTCCTCCTGGACCATGGCCAGATCACGTCTATAGCAAGCGACGCCCACGGGGTAGAGAGAAGGACGACGGATATGGCGGAGGTATATGATTTGCTTTTGGAAAATTATCCTGAGAAATATCTGGATTTGCTGTTTCAGATCAATCCCAGACTGATTTGCGCAGGGCAGAATACGAAACGGTTTAGCGGAACGATGCATAAAAGAGAGAAAATGTAGCAGGGAGCAGAAGACATGAGAAAAGTAAGGTTAGCAGTTGTGGTTTTGTTTGTATTGTCGCTGATTGGATTGGGCGGTTATATTGTTTTTGACAAGATTACCCGGGATACGACGCCGCCGGTCATGAGCTGCGACTCGGAAAGCATTACGGTCAGTGTGGAGGCGGACGAAAAGGAACTTCTGAAAGGAGTCAGTGCACGGGATAACAAGGATGGAGATCTCACGGATTCTGTGCGGATCGCATCTATGTCCCGATTTACAGAAAATGGCAAGAGGACCATTCGATACGTAGTATTTGATTCGTCTAACAATGCGGCGGAGATCAGCAGAGAAGTCCAGTATACGGACTATACTCCTCCGCAGATACAGCTAAGCAAGGCACTTCGTTATAAGGAGGAAGACCTGAAAGAGCTGGATATGGGGGCAGGAATGACGGCCACGGATTGTCTGGATGGGGATATTACGAACAAGATACGTGCAGGTTTAAATGATGACGTCTATATCGATGGCCCAGGCACATATGCGCTTACAGCGCAGGTAAGCAACAGCGCAGGAGATACATGTGTCGTTCCGCTGGAGCTTACCGTCGTAGATTCGGAAAACCGGGATGAAGGCCTGAGGTATTATCCGATGCTTTCTCAGTATATCGTTTACACAAAGAAAGGACAGAAGATCGATCCGGCTTCTTATCTTCAAGGACTGGAACATAACGGAACAGGATATTTCTTTGGGGACAGAGGACTTAGCGATGCGGACGCCGGGGATGTGTCTGTAAATGATCAGACGGATTACAACACTCCGGGGACATATACAGTGGAATATACATATACTTCCAAAGACGGCATCACAGGAACGACTAAATTGACGGTAGTAGTGGAGGAGTAAAGTCATGGAAAAGAATGCGAATGACAATATAACCCAATATTGGAATGAAAACAAACTGGAGCCGGTCACGCTGATTCATGATATCCTTGTGAACTGGTGGGTTATTCTGCTTGGAGCGATAACGGCTGCTATGATTGCGTTCGTGGCATCCAATATGCTGTATGTTCCGCAGTACACTACATCTGCAACGTTTGCGGCAGTGTCCAGAAGTGGCGCCGGATCCTATTCATCACTCGGGAATGCAAACAGTATGGCGGAGACTTTTGGAAAGATTATAAAGAGTTCTTCCATGCAGAAGATCCTTCAGAAAGAGCTTGGGAAAAATGAGATTGATGCGGATATTCAGACTTCCCTTGTAGGGGAGACAAACCTTCTGGAACTTCGGGTTACTTCTTCTTCCCCAAGAGAGGCCTTTGATGTGATCAACACGATTATGGAGCATTATTCGGATATTTCCTATTATTCTCTTGGAAGTGCGATTTTGGAACCGCTGCAGGAACCGGGAATTCCGCTTTCCCCGACCAATCCGTTAAATGCAAACTCTATGAGTAAAAAAGCATTTCTGGGTGCGGGTGTTCTTCTCGTCCTTTTGTTTGCAGTTCTTTCTTATCTGAAAGACACAGTCAAGAGAGAAGATGAGGTGGAAAGCAAACTGGATGCAAAAAGCCTTGGCGCGATTCCATTTGAATATAAGTATAAATCAATTTCCGATCTGATCCACAGAAAAAAAGAGGGACTGTTGATCAACAACCCATTGGCAGGATTCGACTTTGTGGAAAGTAATAAAAAGATGGCGTCTCGTGTAGAGTACCAGATGGAAGAAAGCAAAGCGAAAGTGCTTGTCGTGACCAGTGTATCTGAGAATGAAGGAAAATCTACGGCTGCCGCGAATCTGGCCATTACTCTGGCAGAAAAATCAGGCAGGGTGGTCATCATAGACGGGGACCTCAGACGACCATCTCAGTTCCTGCTTCTCGGGAAACGGGTACCGGAAGAAAAAGAGCTGGGCGAATATCTGAAAGGAAATCTTCAGATGAGGGACGTTTTGATGGAAAGTAATTTCCCGGGACTGATCTATATAGGCGGTAAGAACTGCTATTCGTCTTCCACAGAACTTGTTCAGAACGGAAAACTGGAAGAACTGATCAAACAGCTGCGCAGTCAGGTAGATTACATCATCATTGACAGCCCTCCGGCGGGGATTATCGGAGACTCAGAAATCTATGCTTCCTATGCGGACGCAGTGATGCTCGTATCAAGGCAGAATTATATTTTGGCAGAAGACATCAACGATACGCTTGACCGGTTCCGTGATTTGAAATGCCGTGTGATTGGGGTTGTATTAAACGGTGTGATGACATTCGGCGGTTTTACAAGTGCAGCAGTGGGCAAGTACAGCAAATATGGATATGGTAGATATGGAAAATATGCAAAATACACGAAAATGCACCGGAATGGAGAATAAGACGAAATGAGTGAAAGAAGCGAATTGACAGAGAATGAAAAAATCAGTGAAGCGGAAAAAATTGATATTGTCAGTGTGATTTCCGACTTCTTATATGGAATAAAAAGACTATGGTTTCTGATGATCATTCTGATCGTGGGATTTGCGGCCTATTCCTATTTTTCCACTAGCGTTTCTTATGTGCCGCAGTATGTTGCGTCTGCTACGATGACAGTCACAACACCAACCGGAGGCGGAGGGTATGTTGATGCGAATTCCGCCGCGCAGATGGCGGAAGTATTTCCGTATATACTTGAAAGCGGAGCACTGCAGGAAGTGGTGGCCCAGGAGATGGGGGTAGATGCAATCCAGGGATCTATCAATGTCACTGCAGAGGAAGGAACAAATCTTCTGACTATCTCTGTAACCTCCGGAAATGCGCAGATGGCGTATGACACATTGCAGCAAGTCATTGAATCGTATCCGCAGGTCGCAGAATTTGTCCTTGGGGAGACAAAGCTGGAAGTCCTGGATGAGACAGGGGTGCCGAAAGATACACAAAAGCAGACAGTGATCCGTGGATCTTACAAAAGAGGTGCTTTGAAAGGTGCCATTGTCGCTTTTGTGATTTTATGTATCTATGTACTGAGCAGAAGAACGGTAAAATCCAAAGATAGGCTGAAACAGTATATCAATCTTCCGGATATGGGCAGCATCCCCTTCATAAAAGCGAAGAAAAGACGGAAGAACAGAAAAAATGCGGAACTTTCTCTCCTAAATGAACGCATCCCGTCACATTACACGGAATCTATACGTAAACTGCGGCTTAGAGTTCTAAAAGAAATGGAAGATCAGAATCTGAAGACGCTTCTTGTGACAAGTTCAGTGCCGGGCGAAGGGAAAACCACTCTGGCTGTTAATTTGGCCGTCTCTCTTGCAAAACAGGGGAAAAAAGTGATTTTGGTAGACTGTGATCCACGTAATCCTTCTGTTGCAGCTTTGATGGGAGAAGAAAAGGAACACCCGGGAATCGGAGAAGTCCTGAGGGGCAATGTTTCGTTGACAGAAGCATTGACGAAGGTGGATCTCCCGGAGGGAACAATGCTTGTCCTTTTCGGAGGAAAGCCAAGGCAGGCGGATGCCTCCCTTCTTGGAAAGAAAGAGATGAGGAAACTTTTAAGTACAATGTCCAAAAGTGCGGACTATGTCATTCTTGACACGGCGCCGGCGGAATTGCTGGCCGATGCCGCTATGTTGGCGAGACATGTTGACGCAGCGCTCTACGTGGTAAGATACAATTATACAAAACTATCTAAAATTAGAAGCGGTATCCAGACACTGAATATGAGCAGTCTTCATATGCTGGGTTATGTTTTTAACGGCGATTTAAGTGAAAAAGGAAAACGATACGGCTACGGATATGGTGGATATGGCTATGGATATCGTCATTACGGATATTATGGGCAGAGAAAAGGTAAGAAAGAAGATAAGTCAGGCCGTGTTATAAAAGAATAAGGAGCAGTATGAATAGAAGACGTCGAGTTTTGAAACTCGACGTCTTTTTGTGTCCATTGTTTTGCTCTTGAAACAGATCTTCTTTTTAAAATCAATAACCGGCATTGTGAAGTGATAAAAATGACAAAAAAGTGGTAAAAAAGAGTCATCCAATATATGGAAAATATGGAAAATGTTGGTTGACAAAAATATAGGGGGGGGGGTAGAATGAAAGTGTTTAAATATGTGCTGAAGGTATCGCACGGTGGCATATCGGAACAGACAGACTATTACTGTGATACAGCAATATTTAAACAGAAATATCATTCCTTGAAATTATGAAAAAGTAGAGGGAGAAAATTAGGAGGAGATACTAGATGTACAGGAAAAAGTTGATGCGTGCATGCATCACAGCTATTCTGGCAGCTTCTGTGGCAGCTACAAGTGCACCGGTTACACTTGCGGCAGATGCGAATGCGGCTTCTGTGGCAGAACAGAACACAGCAGATGAAAGCAGCCAGGAAACCGTCTCTATGAAGATACAATTCATAGATGGCAACGGCGATGTTGTCGCTGGCGGAGATTACTTTGTACCGGCAGGAGTACAGAATTATTCTGTGCTTGCACAGTATGTACCGGAGGGCTACAAGATAACAGAAAGCGGTGACTTCTTCGCAGAACAAGGTGGAAAACTTGAAGTGAATGTTTGGCTGTATGTTACGATGAACATTCAGTTCAAATGTGGAGAAGAAGTAATCGCCGGCGGCGACTATGAGGTGCCGGCTGGATGGCAAAAGTTTTCCGAACTGGAACAGTATCTGCCTGAAGGATATCAGTTCAAAGAAGACGGCGGTTTCTTCGGATCTGACGGACAGAAACTGGTTATTGATGTAGAGAAGATCCAGAAAGATGTCACGATGAACATCCAGTTCAAGGATGGCGACGAAGTGGTAGCCGGCGGCGACTACACAGTACCGGAAGGAGTACAGAACTACTCTGTACTGGAACAGTATGTGCCGGAAGGATATGAAATGACAGTATCCGGTGATTTCAATGCAGAAGACGGCGGCAAACTGGAAGTCAGCATCAAAAAGATCCAGAAAGATGTTATCATGAACATCGTCTTCAAAGACAGCGAAGGCAACAATGTTGGAGGCGGAGATTACTTCCTCCCGGAAGGAGTACAGAACTACTCCATCTTAGAAAAGTATGTACCGGAAGGATATCAGATGACAGCATCTGGAGACTTTATGGTAACAGAAGGAGAATCTCTGGATGTAACTGTAGAGAAGATCCAGAAAGATGTCACGATGAACATCCAGTTCAAGGATGGCGACGAAGTAGTAGCAGGCGGCGACTACACAGTACCGGAAGGAGTGCAGAACTATTCTGTACTGGAACAGTATGTGCCGGAAGGATATGAAATGACAGTATCCGGTGATTTCAATGCAGAAGACGGCGGCAAACTGGAAGTCAGCATCAAAAAGATCCAGGAAGATGTAAGGATGAACATCGTGTTTAAATGTGGGGACGAAGTGATCGCGGGCGGCGATTACATGGTTCCGGCAGGAGTTCAGAATTACTCTGTATTGGAAAGCCTTGTACCGGAAGGATATCAGATGACAGTGTCCGGTGACTTCTATGCAGAAGAAGGCGGCAAACTGGAAATCAATATCGAAAAGATCCAGAAAGATGTGATCATGAATATCCAGTTTAAGGATGGCGATGAAGTGGTAGCAGGTGGAGACTACTTCGTACCAGAAGGAGTACAGAACTACTCCGTACTGGAGCAGTACGTACCGGAAGGATACGAAATGACAGTATCCGGCGACTTTATGGCAGTGGAAAATGGGGACCTGACTGTTCCTGTTCAGAAAATCAATAAAGAAGTCATCATGAACATTCAGTTCAAAGACGGCGATGAAGTGGTAGCAGGCGGCGATTACATGGTTCCAAGAGGAGTTCAGAACTACTCTGTATTGGAAAAATACGTACCGGAAGGATACGAAATGACAGTATCTGGCGACTTCATGGCAGAAGAAGGCGCACATCTGGATGTAAGCGTAGCAAAGAAATCCAAAGTTGTCATCATGAACATCGTGTTCAAAGATGGTGATGTGATCGTTGGTGGCGGAGACTACTTCGTACCGAAGGGAGTTCAGAATTATTCTGTACTGGAACAGTACGTACCGGTAGGATACAAGATGACAGTATCTGGCGACTTCATGGCAGAAGAAGGCGGCAAACTGGAAGTCAGTGTAGAAAAAGTAGAAAAAGATGTAATCATGAATATCCGTTTCATGGACGGAGATGAGTTCATCGCAGGTGGAGACTACTTTGTACCGGAAGGAGTAAACAACTACTCTGTACTGGAACAGTACGTACCGGAAGGATACAAGATGACAGTATCCGGTGACTTCATGGCAACAGAAGGCGGAAAACTGGATGTCAACGTAGAGAAGATCAATAAAGAAGTCATCATGAACATCCGTTTCATGGAAGGCGATAAATTCATCGCAGGTGGAGACTACTTCGTACCGGAAGGAGTAAACAACTACTCTATCCTGGAACAGTACGTACCGGAAGGATACAAGATGACAGTATCTGGCGACTTTATGGCGAC
>NZ_VIRV01000015.1 GCF_019754295.1 Sellimonas caecigallum
ATATAGGGGACGTGTTCCGGCAAGCCGGAACACGTCCCCTATATAACACCATATAACAGTTTATTGTATAGGATATTTGTGAAGAAGGGTTTCTTTGAATTCTTCAATCTTTTTGATTGTGGTTTCTGATGCAAGGAAAAACTCGTTTTCACTTACATCTTTATAGTATGTGCTATTGCTTATATCGCTGTTGCTTACGCAAGGTTTATTTTCTATTTTTTCGTAGCAGAATACCGGGCGTATCAGTGTTTCTTTTGGGTGTACAAAAATTTTTTCTTCGTTATGTGTGTCAATCTTTCTGTCCAGGAAGATCAGGTAGGTTTTTCCGGGTTTCATTTCATTGACAAATCCTATATTCAAGGAAGGTTTTCCTCCCACATAAAGATCTTTTTCCATGAAGATCTGGCTTACTGTTTGAATGCTGATCTTTTCTCCTGTTTTCAATCCTTCTCCTTTGAACACCTGCTCTACCGTGACCGGCTGAACTGCGCATGAGTACAGATACTTAGATGTGTCTTCGCACCTTGCTGCTATGATATGTCGACTGTTATCCAGAACTTCTTGCATGATTTCGATCTGTGTATCTGCCAGATTGTCGGGAAATATACCCACACTGAAATGATTCAGCGGTTCTTTTTCTTTGTTGTAGTCTTTATACGACGTCTTACTGTAAAGCCCTGCCCCAAGCAAAACGGCAAAAGCAAAAAAAGTGATGGCTGCTATGTACTTGAATTTCATCGTTCTCTCACAGTCCCTTCTTTTACAAGATAAACTTTATCTGCCAGCAGATCGATGTCTTCCTTGCTGTGACTTGCCAGCAGTACCATAGTTCCTTTTTCTTTTTCTCTTTTTACAAGTTTTCGGATGTCCTCCACCCCTCCTTCATCCAGAGAGTTGGTAGGTTCATCCAGCATGAGAATTTGGGGCTTTTCCATGATAGCCTGGGCCAGAACAATCCTCTGTTTCATTCCAAGAGAATATTTCCTTACGGGCCGTTTGTCATCCGGGTCAAGCCCCATCAGACGAATTGCCTCCCGAATCTCTTCTTTCCCAATCTTTTTCTTGATTTTTGCCAGTAGCCAAAGATTGTCAAATCCGCTGAGTTCGGGATAAAGCCCTGCATTTTCAATTACAATCCCAAGATCCGGAAGCACTTTCATGTCTTTGTGAAGCACTTTGTCATCCAGCCGGATTTCCCCGGAGTCGATCTTCATAAGACCAGCCAAAGCCCGGAAAAGCATCGTTTTTCCGGATCCATTTCTCCCCACAAAGCCGTAGACATGCCCGCTTTCCATCTCCAGGCTTACTTCTTTTAGTATCTGTTTTTTCCCGATATGTTTACTTACTTTTTCCGCTGTCAATCTCATCCCTTTCCCCCTCCTATTCAATTTCTTTGTCGTTTGTGATAAATTCATGCCTGTTGACTGCAGCACAACCTGCAGCTACGGCAAAAATCGCTATGATCCCGACATACGCTACCGACATATTCAATTCAAATGGAAACTCTTGTGGGCCAAATATTGAAAAAACAGGTTTTCCATTCCTCGTATGAATCCCAAATGCCAACTGTGCGAATGGATTGATATAAACCATCCAGGCACTATCCGCCGCCAGATATCCCGTCACAGGATCTGCAAACTGCGACATCATCGTATAAAACGCAATTCCCATGATCTGTATGATGGCCGGCACCGCAATCCCAGCCGTGCTGTTCCACGCGAGAGAAAGAACATTGATGCCAAGAGTAAACCCAAACAGGTACAGAGAATAAATCAGAAGATAATACCCTCCGATCCAAACAACCGAACTGTCTATCGTAACTTTTCCGACAAGCAGCAGCGCTGCCGCCCCAGTCAGTATCATAATGATCAAAAAAGAAAGGCATGTCAGATACAGTTTTGCGCATTCCAGCAGGAACCACTTTATCCGGCTAGCATTCCTTGTAAAGTAATAGACGCTGGCGCAGCAGAAATATCGGTATATCATACTTCCGCATAGAATTTGGAATAAAAGAAGCGGGATGAACATTTTCATAATCGACATGATAAATCCTGCATGATACCAAGTCTGGGAAAATGTTGTCCTGAGAATGATCTGGGATAGAGAAACCTCCTCCATATTGACCATATCTGAAAACACGCACAAAATACCACAGAGACATCCAAGAAGCAGTACTTTTCTGTATTTTCTCATCGCACTCCTCCTTCCCGTATCTTTCTCTCTGCCAGAAGAAACGAGATCGCCAACATTCCCACTATGACAGCGGCAAAAAGCGGATAATTCGCGTTTCCTGATTCAAACATTGTCAACAACAACCCATAATACAGACTCTCATTTGGACTGATCCACGATTCTCCAACCGTAAGGAGAAACAGAAAGATGTAGATTGGGAAAAATGTAAAAATCTTATACCGAAATCCCGGCAGTGTGGTAACAAAAAGGTTAAATACTGCAAATCCTCCTGCTACACATCCGATGATCAAAATAAAAACCGCCGCATACAATACTTTGTTACTGTAAAACAACTGCGACAATATGTATCCTGTCCCTTCTTCCACTGTAATTAAGTATGAAAATCCACTCGGATCCCCAGCAGACTGCATCGGAAAACAGATTATGCTCAAAAGAAGTTCCAGCAAGAACGGCACAGTAAATATCAGAAAAGAGATGACAAAGGCCGCTCCCATCTTTCCATACCAGTATTCTCTTTCTCCACTTCTGCTTCGGATATACGCATGTATGCCGCTGTTTTTTTCCGAAATCCATGATGTCGCTGTAGGAAAAACCGCAAGGAGCGGGAAAAGCTGCATCAAATAGTATCCGCTGACAGACCACGACGACCATGTCAGCTTTTTGATAGGATCATACATCTGAGAAACATACTGGATTTCTCTGTTCTCCAGTAAATTTACCGAAAAATTCACTGCCACAAACAAAAGCACAGCCAAGTATGTTGCCACTGTCGTCTTTTTAACTGCTATCTCCCGAAACTGCATTTTAAATGAATTTTTCATCCGCTTTTCCCCCTCCCCGGATTATCAATACTTATCTACCGTCATAATAATAAGAAATCCCTGCTGGATAGTTTGGATCATTTCCAGAAAAATATAAGTTGAAATTTCCGTATAGACGAGTTCTGCAATTTCTAAATCTGTCTGTTGATCCATCGAGAGGATAAACACTGTTAGCTCTAACGAGCACGTCACTATATCTTCCAGTACGTGTTATACCTGCTTTTGCCAATGAAAAATGCATATCCCTGCTCACATTAACAGTTCCAGATCCTTTTGATGCAATTACGTTATAAGACAAACCCAAAGAAAGCAGAAATACAAGGGGTATACTTTTACAGAAAAACTCTCTTTTCTTCATAAAGAATCCCTCCTTCTCCTTTTTTATTTGTAAAGTTACAACAGATTTATCTTTTCACAAGCTTGCATAAATAAATCTTAATTTTATCTTACACTTCCATCTTTCATTTCACAAGAAACTGACTGTTTCTATATGTAAACTATCAGTTTCTTTTCATCTCTCCACATTTCATATGTAGTTAACTCATACAAATTATTTTCAGGAGGTACAATATGAACCTAAAAAAGAAATTATTTTTATCTGTATTAAGTGCATCTGTTGCTTTTTCTTCCGCTACACTATCCTCCCATGCAAAAGATTCTTATTCTACATCTGCTTCTTGTTCCGTTTACTCTCTCTCAACAACACAATCCAAGAGCTTCTTCTTAATGGACAAAAATGGACTCCCTTATTCTGTTACGATTGAACCAATCGAATACGGTTCGCG
Organism: Sellimonas caecigallum; assembly: GCF_019754295.1. Lineage (GTDB taxonomy): Bacteria > Bacillota > Clostridia > Lachnospirales > Lachnospiraceae > Sellimonas > Sellimonas caecigallum. The sequence continues at coordinate 3,800 of NZ_VIRV01000015.1, forward strand.
TATGGCCAATGGAAAATATAAAGTTTCCCTTACAGTGCCAAATAGATGGAAGGCTGGATTTATTGTAACTGTTTCATCCAATAGGATTACCTCTGTATCCAACCCATCTGCAATTCCACTAACCGGTTCGATCAAAAATGTTGTATTACAAAAGGTTTCTTCAACACAAGCCACTTTAAAATTTAAATATATCTATTCCTCCAACGTTATGAATACCGGTATTAAAGCGTCAATTTCCAAAGGTGCCTTAAAAATTTCCAAACTCTAGCCAAGATATTCAATAGTCGCTTCGCCAGGTTCAAAATAAAAACTTAAGATTTGATAACAATTATATGTGCTGACAAAAAGAGCTACAAGACACACGATTCTTAAAATCCACTTCCATTTTTTCGTCCTGAGCTCTTTACTCAGCACAATAAAAATAATCGAAACAATAAACCCAACCTGGGCAATCAGGCAAGAGGCTATCACTATCATAATCAACAGCATTCCTATAATACTTTCTTTATGATAAAATACCTCCTCTCTTTTGTATCCCTCCTCCTTATCTTTTTCTGTCGTCTCTTCTTTCTCACGTTCAACTCCAACAAGTTCATCCAGCGTCACTCCATACAGTCTGCTGAGTCGGATCAGGTTATCGATATCCGGAAAGGTTTTATCATTTTCCCATTTTGATATTGCCTGTCGGCTTACATTCAATTCTTGAGCCACTTGATCTTGTGACAGTTTTTTTGCTTCCCTCAATTCCTTTAAATGTTTCCCGTACATTTTATCCCTCATTTATTTCTGATGTTTTTTAGACAAAATATTTATTTTCTGATTTTTCTTTCTATTCATTCATATTTTTCTTTATAATATCACACAAAATCTAATTTGTGAAGTTTATGTCATTCGTAGAACACAAAAAAGCTCCCATATACCGAAATAAACATATCAAAGATTTTCTCGGTCTATATGGGAGCTATTTTTTATTTAACAATATATTTTAGCTGATAGATATTATTTTTTGATGAGCAAGGATTTTCCTGTCATTTCTTTTGGCTGCTCCATCCCCATCATCTCAATGAGGGTCGGCGCGATGTCCGCAAGGCATCCGTTTTCTCTCAGGCCGTAAGACGGATCCGCGTTTACAATGATGAACGGCACCTGGTTTGTCGTATGAGCCGTGAATGGTTCGCCTGTCTCTTCGTCGATAAGCTGTTCTGCATTTCCGTGGTCAGCACAGATAAACATCTGGCCATCTACTTCTTTGATGGCATCCACTGTTTTTCCTACACATTCATCCACCGCTTCGATCGCTTTGATCGCCGCTGCTTCCACACCTGTATGTCCGACCATATCCGGGTTTGCAAAATTGATGATAATAACATCGTATTTTCCGGATTTAATGGCTTCTACCAATTTGTCGCACACTTCGTACGCGCTCATCTCCGGTTTCAAATCGTAAGTCGCTACCTTCGGGGATTTTACAAGGATCCTGTCTTCCCCTTTATTTGGTTCTTCCACACCACCGTTGAAGAAGAATGTCACATGGGCATACTTTTCTGTCTCGGCGATTCTTGCCTGTGTCATATTGTTGGCTGCGAGGAATTCTCCAAATGTATTTGTGATCTCTGTCTTATGGAATGCGATCAGTTTGTTCGGAATCGTCACATCGTATTCTGTGAAGCATACATACGTTGTCTTGATGCGTTCCCCTCTGTCAAATCCGTCAAAATCATCCGCGCAGAAAACTCTCGTGATCTCTCTTGCGCGGTCCGGGCGGAAGTTAAAGAAGATGACAGAGTCATTGTCTTTGATCGTAGCTACCGGCTTTCCATCCTTTACGACAACTGCCGGGATCACGAATTCATCTGTCTTTCCGTCATCATAAGAATTCTGTACCGCTTCCACTCCGCTTGCAGCTGTGTTTCCTTCGCCTTTTACGAGTGCCTTATATGCCAGTTCTACACGATCCCATCTGTTGTCACGATCCATTGCATAGTAACGTCCCATAACGGAAGCGACCTCTCCGACTCCGATTTCTTTCATCTTATCGCTCAATTCCTGCACATAGTCTTTTCCGGATGCCGGAGGCGTATCACGTCCATCGAGGAAGCAGTGTACGTATACTTTTGAGATGCCCTGTCGTTTTGCAAGTTCAAGAAGTCCATAAATATGTGTATTGTGGCTGTGTACGCCTCCGTCGGAGACAAGTCCGAACATGTGAAGCGCGCTGTCATGCTCTTTTACATTCGCGCACGCTGCAAGAAGCGCATCATTTTCAAAGAAATCCCCGTCCTGGATTGCTTTTGTAATCTTTGTGAGATCCTGATATACAATCCGTCCGGCTCCCATATTCAGATGTCCTACTTCAGAGTTTCCCATCTGTCCATCCGGAAGTCCCACTGCCATGCCGCTCGCATTTCCTTTTACAAACGGACATTCTGCCATGAGTTTGTCCATAACCGGTGTCTTCGCTTCGGCAACCGCGTTGCCTTCTGCTTTATCGTTTAAACCATAACCATCCAAAATCATTAAAACTGTTGGTTTCTTTCCCATATGATTTCTCTCCTTACTTTGTCAATTCTGTAATTTCATTACCTAATTTCGTATTTTACATGATTTCCTGCGCGCTTTCAAGCAAACAGAAAAATTTGTTAAAAAATAAACCGTTTGAAATTAATAAATCTCTTTTACAGTTTCACGTTCAACCAGCTTTACCGGCATACGGATGTCTGCTTTTTTCAGCTCTTTGTCCTCCAGAGCCTGGAACAGAAGTTCAGCAGCTTTCCGACCTTTTTCCCGGACTCCCTGCCTTACTGTCGTCAGTCTCGGATATGCCATCTTTGCCATGCTTATATCGTCAAATCCGACGACAGATATATCTTTTGGGATCCATATCCCATGATGGCGAAAATAGTCCATCGCTTCGATTGCATAATAGTCCCGGCAAAATACGACAGCTGTATAGTCAAAAATGTGGCTGGCCAACGACTGAAGCATTTTTCTTTGCTCCTCTTCTTTCGTGCTTCCGCGGTACACATGTTCTTTTGCAAAAGGAAGGTAGGCTTCTTTTACAGCCCTTTGAAATCCTTTCAGCTTCCACAGCGATACCCCGGTTGGGTTGCCGTTTTCGTCATAAGGGCCATCCGTCACATAAGCAATTTTTCTGTGTCCTTTTTGTATCAGATATTCTGCAGCGATATATGATCCTTCTTCGTCCTCGGTCCCTACATTCAAATACTGCTCTTCTTTCCCAAAATAACAGTCTGTAAAGACAGCCGGCATCCGCACTTCTTCCCCAAGATGGCGGCATACCTCCGTAGGAAGCCCGATCGTGAGGATTCCATCTACGTTCCATGTTCGGATCATATCACAGATTTCCTTTTCCGAGGACGATGCAGAGAACATCATATAGTAACCATGATCTTTCACTTCTTTTTCGATCTCTCCCAGCATCTCCATGACAAGAGGACCGTACAATGTCTCCCCTCCCTCATCAGAGATGGCATTCGCAATAACTCCTATGATCCTGGAATGATTCTGTACAAGCATCCTGGCCCCCATATTCGGCACATACTGCATCTCTTCCATAAGACGTTCGATCCGCTCTCTCGTCTCTTTGGAAACCTTTTTTGTCCGTCCATGCAGCACATTGGACACTGTCATTGCACTTACATTGGCGGCTTTGGCAATGTCTTTAATCGTAACCATTCTTTCGTATCCCTTTCCTGTCAGTCTTTTCCTTTTTGACAGATCCTTTCTAATTGAATCCGTCTGAAAGATCAGTTCTATTTTACTATCTTTCTGAAGGGATTGCAAACACTTCCACGAAAACCAAAAACCCCGCAGGATCTGCTCCCGCGGGGAAAATAGTATTATTTCCAGTTTACGATCTTTCCGAAGTCTGCTTTTAAGGAAGCTCCTCCAACCAGACCTCCGTCGATATCAGCCTGGACAAACAAGTCTGGTGCTGTAGCCGGATTTACAGATCCGCCATACTGAATGCGGATTGCTTCTGCTGTCTCAGCATCGTAAATTTCAGCGATGCATGCGCGGATACCTGCACACACTTCCTGCGCCTGCTCTGTCGTCGCTGTCTTTCCTGTTCCGATAGCCCAGATCGGTTCGTAAGCGATGACAGCTGTTTTTGCCTGTTCTGCTGTAACGCCAAGGAAAGCGATCTTGATCTGCTGACGAATGAAGTCCATCGTCACACCCTGCTCTCTCTGTGTAAGAGATTCGCCGCAGCAGATAATCGGTGTAATACCATGTTCAAAGGCTTTCAGCACTTTCTTATTTACTGTCTCATCTGTCTCTGCAAAGTATTCTCTTCTTTCAGAGTGTCCGATGATAACGTATTTTACACCTATGTCTGTAAGCATTTCCGGAGAAATCTCCCCTGTAAATGCACCTTTTTCTTCAAAGTACATATTTTCTGCGCCAATCTCGATATTGCTTCCTTTTGCAGCTTCCATCGCCGGAATGATATCGATAGCCGGAACACAGAATACTACATCTGCTTCTTCTGTTGCCACCAGCGGTTTCAGCTCATTTACAAGAGCGACTGCCTGACTAGGTGTCATATTCATTTTCCAGTTACCAGCAATGATTTTTTTTCTTGCCATGTCTATTTCCTCTTTTCTGATTATTACACTTTTTCTAACCTCAAACTTTGCGCTAAGCTTTTTACTTATCGTTGGCTGCTGCAACACCCGGGAGTTCTTTTCCTTCCAGGAATTCCAAAGATGCACCGCCGCCTGTTGAGATATGTGTCATCTTGTCGCCATAGCCAAGCTGATTGACTGCTGCTGCGGAGTCTCCTCCTCCGATGATCGTGACAGCGTCTGTCTCTGCAAGAGCTTTTGCCATCGCTTCTGTACCATGTGCGAAATTGGACATTTCAAAGCATCCCATCGGTCCATTCCATACGACTGTCTTAGCACCTTTCACAGCTTCTGAGAAAAGTTTTTCTGTCTCCGGTCCGATATCCATTCCTTCCCATCCATCCGGGATCTCTCCTGTCTTAACTACCTGAATATTTGCATCATTGGAGAATTTGTCGCCGATACGGTTGTCAACCGGAAGAAGAAGTTTTACGCCTTTTTCTTCTGCTTTTTTCAGCATGTTCAGTGCATATTCCATATAATCATCTTCGCAGAGGGAAATACCAATCTTTCCACCCTGTGCTTTTGCGAATGTATATGCCATACCTCCGCCGATAATGAGTGTGTCCACTTTGTCAAGAAGTCTTTCGATGACGGAAATCTTGCTGGAAACTTTTGCTCCTCCAAGGATTGCGACAAATGGTCTCTCCGGATGTTCTACAGCGTTTCCGAGGAAATCGATTTCTTTCTGCATTAAGTATCCAACTACAGCCGTGTCCACATATTTTGTCACACCCACATTGGAGCAGTGTGCTCTGTGAGCTGTACCGAATGCATCGTTTACAAATACATCACACAGTGATGCCAGCTCTTCGCTGAATTCATCCACGTTCTTTGTCTCTTCTGCACGGTAACGTGTGTTTTCAAGGAGTATAACATCTCCATCATTCATTGCCTCAACAGCAGCCTTTGCATTCGGTCCTACTACTTCCGGATCTGCTGCAAATTTTACTTCCTGTCCAAGAAGTTCAGAAAGTCTTACGGCAACCGGTGCAAGAGAAAGTTCCGGTTTTGGCTCTCCCTTCGGTTTTCCAAGATGGGAACAGAGGATCACTTTTCCTCCGTCTGCGATCAATTTTTTGATTGTCGGTAGTGCTGCTACAAGACGGTTTTCGTCTGTGATCTTTCCATCGATCAACGGCACGTTAAAATCACATCTTACAAGCACTCTTTTTCCTTTTACATTGATATCGTCCACAGATTTTTTATTAAGCATTTTTATGCCTCCTTATATGTGCATTTTACGGCATACGGGATTACCCGATGCTGCAAAAAGGATCCGGTCCCTCACAGACCGGACCCTTTCCTGAGTCTTATTCTGACAGACAACGCCTGTCCTTTTCCAATTTAAAATTAGTCTAATAATGTTCCGAAGTGTTTGATTGTTCTTACCATCTGGCTTGTGTAAGAGTTTTCGTTATCATACCAAGAAACAACCTGTACTTCTGTTGTTCCGTTCTCTAACGGAAGAACCATTGTCTGTGTAGCATCGAACAGGGAACCATATGTCATTCCTACGATATCGCTGGATACGATTTCATCTTCGTTGTATCCGTAAGATTCGTTTGCTGCTGCTTTCATTGCTTCGTTGATCTGTTCTTTTGTCACATTTCCTTCTACAACTGCTGTAAGGATTGTTGTGGATCCTGTCGGTGTAGGAACACGCTGTGCAGATCCGATCAATTTACCATTTAATTCAGGAATAACTAATCCGATGGCTTTAGCTGCACCTGTAGAGTTCGGAACGATATTGCATGCTGCTGCACGAGATCTTCTTAAATCGCCTTTTCTCTGCGGTCCGTCCAGTGTCATCTGGTCTCCTGTGTAAGCGTGGATTGTGCACATGATACCGGATTTGATCGGTGCAAGGTCATTCAAAGCTTTTGCCATTGGTGCAAGGCAGTTTGTTGTACAGGAAGCTGCTGAAATGATATTGTCTTCTTTTGTCAATGATTCGTGGTTTACATTGTAAACGATTGTCGGAAGGTCGTTTCCTGCCGGTGCAGAGATAACAACTTTCTTAGCTCCTGCTTTGATGTGAGCTTCTGCTTTTGCTTTGGATGTATAGAATCCTGTACATTCCAGAACAACATCTACGCCGATTTCTCCCCACGGAAGTTCTTCAGCATTTGCTTTTGCGTAGATTTTAATTTCTTTTCCGTCAACTGTGATGGAATCTTCACCTGCTGTTACTTTATCTGCCAGAGCGTATTTTCCCTGTGTAGAGTCATATTTTAATAAGTGAGCAAGCATTTTCGGAGATGTTAAGTCGTTGATCGCAACAACTTCATATCCTTCTGCTCCAAACATCTGTCTGAATGCGAGACGTCCAATACGTCCAAAACCATTAATCGCTACTTTTACTGCCATGATTAATTCCTCCTAAATTTAATTTAGATTGTTATGATGCTTCATGCATCCATCTGGAAGAATGAATTCCCTTGTTAAAGATTCATCAACCATAATTAATTGTACTAAAAAAAAGACAAAATTTCAAGTGCCTTTTGGCTTTTTATCCATGTTTTGCCGCTTTTTTCCAACAGCGTGCAAATGTGCTGTATTTTTCGCTGAAAAAACACTGTATTCCCTATACAATCTTCACAAATTCCGGTTTTCTTTTATGAAAAACAGTATAGTACGCAAACCCTGCTTTTTTCAAAATTTCCGCTGCTTGCGCATAATTATACGCGATATGTTCAGGTTTATGCGCATCAGCCCCCACGGTCAGAATTTCTCCTCCCAGTTCTCTGTATCGTTTTATGATGTCCGGATACGGGTGGCAGAAAGAAAGTCCATATTTGAATCCTGCCATATTCATCTCTATCCCTTTTCCGCTGTCTATCAGTTCTCTTAAGATTTCATCGATAATGTCTGCGTGATCTTTCCAGCAATAATGAGCAGCCTGTTCTTTGCCGTATCGGACAATGTAATCCATGTGTCCAAGCACGTCAAAATCCTGAATAGCCCTGACATTTTCAAGAGTCTCCTCAAAGGATCTTCGGTATCCTTCTCTATCACTATATTTGTCGAAAAACTCCCCGTTGTACGGATCCATCTTTTCCACAACATGGACGCTTCCGATAACGAAATCGAACGGATAAGCCTTAATATAGGAACGATACCATTTCCCAAGATGAGGCTGAAGTCCGATTTCAACTCCTAGTCTGATATCGATCTGCCCTTTGTATCTCTCCTGCAGCTCTGTGATGGTCGGAATATATCGCTCCATATCAATCCGAAACATACTCTGATCTTCCGGGTAATCCGTATCCTGATGATCTGTAAAACAGATCGTCTGAAGTCCTTTTTTTATAGCCGCTTCCACCATATCCTTTGGATCAGCATCTGAATCCGAAGAAAATCGTGTATGCATATGATAATCTGCTGTAACCATATTTTATCTTCCTCTGCCTGTCCTTTTTCATCTGGAATCTACCGGATTCGCCCTCCTCCAAGAACAAATCCGTCTTCGTAGAGCACAAGTGCCTGTCCCGGTGTCACTGCGCGCTGAGGTATTTCAAATGTACATGCGATCTCGTCATCCCCTGTCTTTTTTACCGTACACCAGTCCCCTTTATGATTGTATCGAATCTTGGCAAAAATACGTCTTCCCTCAAGATCTCCCAGATCCGGCACCCCCATTGCATTCAGGTAATGTGCACAGACTGTTTCTGTCCTCAAGTCTTCATCCTTCCCGATGACGACTTCGTTTGTCTCTGGCCGGATCTCCGTCACAAAAGCGGGATGCCCAAGCGACAGCCCCAGTCCTTTGCGCTGTCCGATCGTATAGTGAATGATCCCTTTGTGCTTTCCAAGTATCTTTCCGTCACGGTCCACAAAATTTCCTTTTGGAATCTCCTGTCCTGTTTTCTCGCGGATGAACGCCGCGTAGTCCCCGTCCGGGATAAAACAGATATCCTGGCTGTCCGCCTTCCCGGCCACAGAAAGACCCGCTTTCTCAGCGATCTTTCTCACGTCGTCTTTTTCGTAATTCCCCACCGGCATCCACGTATGCGCAAGCTGATCCTGTGTCAGGTTATAAAGGGCATATGTCTGATCTTTCCCGGAGGATGCAGCGTTTGCCACCGCATACCTTCCGTTTTCCAACTGCCGGATTTTTGCGTAATGTCCCGTTGCCACGTAGTGGATCCCCTGGCTTTTCGCCCATCCAAGAAGGGCTTCCCACTTGACATGTCTGTTGCAGACGACGCAGGGATTGGGCGTTCTTCCATTCAGATATTCGTTGCAGAAGTAGTCCATGACAAACGTGGAAAATGCATCCCGAAAATCCACCGTGTAATGCGGAATTCCAATCTCTTCTGCCACGATCCTGGCATCACGGGAAGGATCATTCCCACACTGAGCTTCGTCGCAGGTAATCATGGTAACTCCAGTGACATCGTACCCTTCTTCTTTCAGAAGCCAGGCAGCCACAGACGAGTCTACCCCGCCTGACATACCGATGACTACTTTCTCTTTCTTCATAGTGTATCCCTCTCAATACGGATTAATATTCCTCTTCTTCCTCTTCTTCGCCTTCGTGGATATCAGATTTCGGCTTTTCCAGGCCTTCGATCTTAATTCCGTTCTTTTCTGCATAATCCCAGAGTGCTGCATGGATCGCTTCCTCCGCAAGAAGTGAGCAGTGTACTTTGACTGGCGGCAGTCCATCCAGTGCTTCCATAACCGCTTTATTTGTCACTTGCATGGCTTCTTTAATATTTTTCCCTTTCACAAGTTCCGTCGCCATGCTGCTTGTCGCAACGGCAGCTCCGCAGCCAAACGTTTTGAATTTTACGTCCTGAATGATCTGATTTTCATCGATATCCAGATAGATGCGCATGATGTCTCCACATTTTGCATTCCCTACTGTACCAACTCCGCTTGCGCCTTCGATTTCTCCCATATTTCTAGGATGCTGAAAATGATCCATTACTTTTTCTGAATACATATGTTTCCTCCTTCGATTCCCTTGTATCTCTTTCTCTTATTTTCCTGCTCTTATTTGGCCTGCTTTTTCATAAAGTCCTCATAAAGAGGCGACATGTCCCTGAGATTTCCGATGATCCTGCTGAGATTTTCCACCACATAGTCGATATCCTCTTTTGTGATCTCCTCGTTTAACGTAAGACGAAGGGATCCGTGTGCGATCTCATGAGGAAGGCCGATGGCAAGCAGCACGTGAGACGGATCCAGTGATCCGGATGTGCACGCAGATCCGCTGGAACCGCAGATTCCTGCCATATCAAGACTCAACAGCATTGCTTCCCCTTCGATAAAACGGAAACTGAAGTTTGCATTGTTCGGAAGACGTTTTGTCGGATGGCCGTTGAGTTTCGTATACGGGATTTCTTTTAACACTTTTTCAATGAGGTAATCCCGTACCTCTTTTTCCTTTTCCGCACGTTCCTTCATTGTGGAAACAGCACGTTCCACTGCTTTTCCAAGTCCTACAATGCCAGGCACATTCTCCGTACCAGCACGGCGTTTTCTCTCCTGAGCTCCTCCGTGTATAAAATTGCGGATCTTGATACCAGTGCGGATATAAAGAAATCCGATTCCCTTTGGCCCGTTCAATTTGTGTCCGCTGGCGCTTAACATATCGATATGGCATTCATCCACATTGATCGGAATCTGTCCAAATGCCTGGACTGCATCGGTATGGAACAGTACTCCGTGTTCCTTTGCAATAGCCCCGATCTCCCGGATCGGCTCAATCGTCCCTATCTCATTGTTTGCATACATAACAGAGATCAGGATCGTATCCGGTCGAATCGCCTTTTCGACTTCTTCCGGATCCACAAGCCCGTTCTCATCCACATCAAGGTAGGTAACGTCAAATCCCTTCTTTTCCAGGTATTCTCCTGTATGCAGAATTGCATGATGTTCAATTTTTGTCGTGATAATGTGTCTTCCTTTGGATTCGTACGCTTCTGCCGTCGCTTTCAGCGCCCAGTTGTCACTTTCTGTTCCTCCGGCTGTAAAATAGATTTCATTTGGTTTTGCGCCCAACGCACCCGCAATGATCTCTCTTTGTTTTGACACTGCCTCTTTATTTTCCGCAGCAAATCCGTAAACACTGGATGGATTTCCATAATGTTCTGTAAAATACGGAAGCATTGCTTCCACTACTTCCGGTGCTGTTTTCGTTGTTGCCGCATTATCCAGATAAATGAGTCTGTCCATTTCCTCTTCTCTCCATTTCTCTATTTTCTTGAGCTGTTGCACCTGGCTTCTGTTGCCATACAGCCCTTGTGGTCATTCTTCTTGCTCCGGCTTTCCTCCACAAGCTGGCTCAGATAAATGCTGTCTACCGTATGCTGAATGCTTTCATTGATCCGCTTCCACACATATTTGGTCACACAGATATCCTGTGCGCCACACGTCTCGTCTTCATGGAATGCCGCGCAGGAAACTGCCTCCAGATCTCCTTCCAGAGCTCTTAAGATCTCTCCTGCTGAAATATCGTCGGGGTTTCTGGCTACAATGTAACCTCCTCCGGCGCCCCGGATACTTTTTACAAGCCCTGCCTTTCGAAGCCTGGCCATAAGCTGTTCCAGATACCGTTCCGAGATCCCCTGCCGCTTGGAAATGCTGCTGATGGAGACAGCTTCCTCTCCTCCGTATTCCGCAAGATCCACCATGGCGCGCAATCCGTATCTTCCTTTTGTTGATAGTTTCACACTGCCACCTCTTTTATTTATTCCTACTTTTTTAGTGGGGTTTTCTTTTTGTAGGATAACACTCAGGACTTGTTCTGTCAAGACGTTGAAATGAATATCTTTATTATAAAAAAGTTTGAGGTGTTCTATGCATCCTTCATCCCGCACACGTCTTTTTTTGCGAGGGACGTTTATTCTCACAGCCGTAAGTCTCTTAACCCGAGTCATCGGCTTTTTTTACCGTATTTTTTTAAGCCGCGCATTTGGAGCGGAAAGCGTGGGGCTGTATCAGCTGATCTTCCCGGTCTATGCCCTGTGCATTTCCCTGTCATCTGCCGGTATCCAGACTGCTTTGTCCAGGATCGTGGCCAGACACATGTCCCTGAAAAATCCCACAAGGGCAAATCTCGCACTCAAAACAGCACTTTTCTTTTCCATGATTCTGGCTCTTTTCTGTACCTTCGCCGTACAGATTTTTGCGCCTTTTCTGTCTGAATCCTTTCTGAAAGAGACAAGGTGTATCCCTCTTCTGAAAGTCATGGCCTATTCATTTCCGTTTGCATCCGCCCATGCATGTATCTGCGGCTATTACATCGGTCTGAAACAGACAAGGATCCCTGCCGTTTCTCAGCTTTTGGAACAAACTTTTCGCGTTTCCTGCGTATACATTCTCTACATGGCAGCGGTGCGTCAATCAGAAGAAACGGGGATTCTGATCGCCGTGTGCGGCCTCGTATTCGGGGAAATTGTCTCCTCTTTTTACTGCATCTTTGCAGTAAGAAAAGCCTTTCACAAAGAAAAACAGTTCAAAAAACACACTGCCTCTGTTTACGCAGAATGCTTCTTTGAACTGTTTTCCCATTCCTTCTTCCTGACTGCCAACAGGATTGCCTTAAACCTACTTCAAAGCATCGAGGTCATCTCCATTCCCCAGGCACTCGTTCGATACGGTCTTTCTTCGTCCGCTGCCCTCAGCCACTACGGTATCCTGAACGGAATCGCACTGCCGTGTATTCTTTTTCCATCCGCTGTGACCAACTCCGTATCTGTCATGATGCTCCCTACTGTCGCCGAGATTCAGGCAGCCAGCCAGAAACGGACGCTTGTTTCCATGATTCGAAAAGTCAGCGCTTCTTGCCTATTCCTTGGACTTGTCTGTACAGCTGGCTTTCTTGTTACGGCCAACTTTCTCGGCAATACCATTTTTCAAAGTCCCGGCGCATCGAGTTATATCCGAACGCTTGCTTTTATCTGCCCGTTTCTCTACACAAACTCTACTTACATCAGCATCCTCAATGGGCTTGGCCAAACGACCTCAACCTTCCTGATCAATGTGACTGGACTTTCGATCCGAATCGCAGGCGTTTTCTTCCTCATCCCACGCTTCGGAATGACCGGTTATCTGATGGGCATGCTCTTCAGCCAGCTTTACGTTTTCTTCTGCTGTATCCTGAAGCTGAAACGTTCTCTCTGATGATCAGAAACGTTAGGATATCTCGAACAATACACTACAGGGTATTCAAATACAGTTTCATGAGGATCGGATTTACATAAGCCTCCGTCAAAAGCCCTGCCACAAGAAACAAGATGACAAAAATCGTTTTCCCCATATTCCACCGTGCCTGCGGATAATGAAAGAAATACCACAAGATGACAAGGTATGCCAGTGCATAAAACAAAAGCTGCGGCGCAAGTCCGATCATCAAAAAGGCAAGTCCGGCAAGCCCCATATTCAAGATACCGGCGCAGGCAAGCATTCCTCCTGCAAATCCAGTCCATCCAAGCACGAACAACGCCATTGCTTTTCGAATCCTCGTCTGGCCCACTAGAATGATAAAACAAAGGGGAAGGATCCGGATCCCGCAAAGATAGATGATGTACTCCCTGGGCGGCACATCCGACTGGGCATACTGATTCAAAAAATACGGATCAAAAATGCCTGACTCCGTCACATACTCTTTCGCAAACAGATTTGCGAATAATATACCGCAGATAAATCCTGCCATAAAAGCCGCCACAAACCATTGTCTGCTCTTCTCCATTCTCACACAACCTGTCCTCCTGCTCATTTGATAGTTCATTATATGACAGGTGGAACCGATTATGCATTACTTTCTGTTGTACTTTGTGTCATAAGCAAGGATGGAAGCGATGGTCTTGGAATCTTCGATCTCTCCGCCAAAAATCTTTTCTTTCAGTTCTTCAACCGTGTATGTCTCCACATCCACATATTCGTCTTCGTCCAAATGCTGATGGGACTGCTGCAAATTTCTTGCCGCATATACTTCAATCTTCTCATTACAGAATGCCACTGTCGTACGGATCGTGATGAGCCACTCCAAATCATCAGAACGGTATCCGGTTTCCTCTTCCAGTTCCCTTGCGGCACAACGGATCCCTGGTTCCCCCACATAATTCAGAGCGCCAGCCGGAATCTCCAGCGTATAACGATCCAGGGCATTCCGGTACTGTCTTACCATGATGATCCTTCCGTCCTCTGTGACCGGGACGACTGCGGCGGCTCCTTTATGTCCGATAAAGTCCCACTCCGCCTTATTTCCGTTGGCAAATTCCATATGATCAGTGTACACATCGAGAATCGCCCCTTTATATTTCAACTCTCTGCCTACTCTTCTGACATTGTTCTGTTCGTCCATCTTTGTCCTCCTCATAAATTCTGCATTTCTCCCTCTTATGGGTAATATCATTTCTGCAAAAAGAAAAATCCCTGAATTACTTATCCGTAAATCAGGGATTCTCTTTCTTATCGACTCTAATATCTATTTTGCGTAATCCGTTACTCTCGATTCACGTATCACGTTTACTTTAATCTGTCCTGGATATTCCAATTCAAACTCGATTTGTTTTGAAATATCCCGGGCCAGCAATACCATATCATCGTCTGATACTTGTTCTGGAACTACCATTATCCGAATCTCTCTACCTGCCTGAATGGCAAAAGATTTATCTACGCCCTTAAACTGGTTCGTAATATCTTCCAACTGTTTCAATCTGTTTGTGTATGTTTCCAAAGTCTCTCTTCGAGCACCCGGGCGTGCTGCCGAGATTGTATCGGCCGCCTGCACGATGCATGCGATCAGAGTCTGTGGTTCCACATCTCCATGATGTGCTTCAACCGCATTGATGACAACTGCAGATTCTTTATACTTTCTGCAAAGGTCAACACCAATCTGAATATGTGATCCTTCCACATCGTGGTCAATGGATTTTCCGATGTCATGCAGAAGTCCTGCTCTCTTTGCAACACGTACATCCAGTCCGATCTCTCCTGCCATAAGGCCTGAGAGCTGCGCCACTTCAATGGAATGTTTCAGCGCATTCTGTCCATAACTTGTACGGAATTTCATACGTCCAAGAAGACGGATCAGTTCCGGATGGATACCGTGAACGCCAACTTCCAGTGCTGCCGCCTCTCCTTCTTCCCGAATCATGGAGTCCACGTCTTTCTGCGCTTTTTCCACCATCTCTTCAATTCTTGCAGGATGGATACGGCCGTCTACAATCAGTCGTTCCAAAGCGATCCTTGCAACTTCCCTTCTGATGGGATCAAATCCGGAAAGCACGACTGCTTCCGGTGTGTCATCAATGATCAGCTCTACCCCTGTAAGTGTTTCCAGTGTACGGATATTCCGTCCTTCCCGGCCGATGATACGTCCTTTCATCTCGTCACTCGGAAGCTGTACGACAGAAATAGTTGTCTCTGCCACATGGTCCGCAGCACACCGCTGAATCGCATTCACGACATACTCTTTTGCTTTTTTGGCGGCTTCTTCCTTTGCCTGACTTTCCAGCTCTTTGATCATCTTTGCCGTGTCATGTTTCACATCATCTTCCACAGTTTTCAACAGATATTCTTTTGCCTGTTCGGAGGTTAACCCTGAGATTCTTTCCAGTTCCTGTACTCTTTGTTTGTTCAGTTCTTCCGCTTTTGCTTCGCGTTGTCTGATCTGCTCTTCCTTTGCTGCAAAGTTTGCTTCGCGATGTTCCATTGCCTGAGAACGCTTTTCAAGCGACTCTTCTTTAGAAAGGACTCGTTTCTCGTAACGCTGTAATTCTGCTCTTCTTTCTTTTGTTTCTTTCTCGAGCTCATTTTTCGTCTTGATGGACTCTTCCTTTACTTCCAAGAGTGCTTCTTTTTTTGTTGCTTCGGCCGTTTTTAATGCATCATCTATAATCTCTCTTGCTTTGCTCTCCGCATTCCCGATCTTGGATTCTGCATTCTTTTTCAGATTGGAAACTGTCGCAAAGTAAGTAACTGCCGCTGTGGCGATCAGCGTTATAACTACTGCAGCGATAATATAAACAACCTGCACAGGAGCACCTCCTTATTTAATTTTCATTGTACAATTACAACACTTAAATTTTATACTGTTTTCACAAAAATGTCAAGCACAGCCTTCATGCATTTGTCACAGTTCACACGCCGTCTCTTCCTGTCCTTCTAATCTTCCCAGTCCGGAAGTTCCATTGCCTTTCGGATCTCTCCGTAACGGAAGCCTTTTCTGGCCAGCCAGGCGCAAATCTTCTGCTTCTCTTTCTGATCCATCTGTTCTGCATCGTAATGTCTTTTTTTCAGAAGTTTTAAAATAGCCGTACAGGAATCATCCGCCCCATAACAGTCTTCCAGAACCCGCTCCACGATCTCCCTGTCCACTTTTTTCCTGCTAAGTTCCGCGCAGATCTCCCGCCTGCTTTTCGTCTCTTTTCTGCTTTGGACATAATTTTCCACATACCGCTCATCATTGAGGTAGCCAAAAGAATCCGCATATGCAAGAGCCAGCTCTGCGATCTCCTCTGTAAAATCCGAGCGCATGAGACGATCTTTCAGCTCTGCTCTTGTACGATCCATATCTCCAAGCAGTTTCAAGGCTTTTACCCTGGCCCTTTTCAGGACAGTTTCTTCTTTGATCTTTGCTGCCATCTCATCGCTGATCTCGCCGCCATCTTTGATCCCATAACGAGCAAGTTCGCTTTTGTATAATACAAAAGCGAACTCTCCGTCAAGATATATCCGGAATTTTGTCTTTGTTACCGGTTCTATCCTGATCTGCTGCATTATTCATCCACTTCCTTCGTTTCATCTGTAGAAGAAACAGTCTCTGTCTTTTCCTTCTCTTTGTCATCTCCATCCGGAATCAGCCCATAATGAACTCTGACTTTTGCTTCAATCTCATCCATGATATCCGGATGCTCTGCCAGATAGGTCTTGGCATTTTCCCTTCCCTGGCCAATCTTGCTTCCGCCGTAGGCATACCAGGCGCCGCTCTTATTGACGATATCAATATTGGCTGCAAGATCAAGGATATCTCCTTCTCTTGAAATCCCTTTTCCAAACATAATATCAAATTCCGCTTCTTTAAACGGAGGCGCAATCTTATTTTTGACAACCTTCACACGGACATGGTTTCCGACCATCTCGCCGCCCTGCTTCAATGTCTCTGTCCTTCTGACATCCAGACGGATGGATGAGTAGAACTTCAAAGCTCTTCCTCCTGTAGTTGTCTCCGGATTTCCGAACATCACACCCACTTTTTCACGAAGCTGATTGATAAAGATCACGACGCAATTGGATTTGCTGATAACCGGAGTCAGTTTTCTGAGAGCCTGGGACATCAGTCTCGCCTGAAGACCTACATGGCTGTCCCCCATATCCCCTTCAATCTCCTGCTTCGGCACGAGAGCAGCCACCGAGTCAATGACAACAATATCCATCGCACCGGATCGCACCATTGTCTCTGTAATCTCCAGCGCCTGATCTCCGCTGTCTGGCTGTGAAATATAGAGCTCGTCGATATCCACGCCGATATTCTTTGCGTATACCGGATCCAATGCGTGCTCTGCATCGATAAATCCGGCAATACCTCCCCGTTTCTGCACTTCCGCAATCATGTGGAGGGCTACCGTCGTCTTACCACTGGATTCCGGTCCGTAAATCTCCACGATACGTCCCCGCGGAACACCGCCAAGCCCAAGAGCCAGATCAAGGCTGAGTGAGCCTGTCGGCACTGTCTCTACCGCCACCTGCGCTTTCGGATCTCCCAGTTTCATGACAGTTCCTTTTCCGAAATCTTTCTCCAGTTTTGAAATCGCAGCCTCAAGGGCTTTCTTTTTATCTTCATTCTGATTTGCCATAATGATTCTCCTTTATTCGAACGCATGTTCGTATCTGCTTTTATTATAGTATAATATTCTGTTCCATATGTCAATATAATTTTTGAAATTCGGCAGAAATGCCCTGAAATGAATAATATAGACTGCCGCAGAAAAATACTGCGGCAGAGGAGCTGCAGGAGCGGACACTCCTGCTATTTCATCTTTTCCACTCTTTCTTCTACTGCTGCTGTGAAATTCAGCACTTTTCTGGAGTAGGTTTCTTCCATATATCGGGATGTAAGCATGAAATCTGCTGTCGCCAGATTGTTGGCAACCGGTATATCATATACAACCGCGATTCTAAGCAGTGCTTTTACATCCGGATCATGAGGCTGAGCTTCCAGCGGATCCCACAAAAATACCATAAAGTCGATGCCGCCTTCCACGATCTTCGCCCCGATCTGCTGGTCTCCACCGAGAGGCCCGCTGTTGTATGCGCGCACCGGAAGACCCGTCCGTTCGGCAATCAGTCTGGCAGTCGTCCCTGTACCGCAGAGAAAATGATTTTTTAAAATTTCTTTATGCTTGTCGCACCAGTCTACCATGGCAGCTTTCTTTCCATCATGGGCAACAAGCGCGATGTGTTTTTGTTTTCCTATTTCAAAATCTACAAATTTCTGTTCCATAATTTCCTCCTCAATCAAAGCAGCCTAAATACCTGTTCTGCCGTGTCTGCCAGGTTTTCATAGGCTTTTTGGGGATTCATCGCTTCCTCCCTCGTCGTGATCCCCCGCACGATCGGAAAGTATGCGTCGATCCCGCACGCATTACACTTTTTGCTTTCTTTTGTGACTGAGCCTGCAAAAGCGATGACTTTCGCATTGACCTCCTTGGCAAGCCTGGCAATCCTCACAGGAGCTTTCCCCATGACAGACTGAGCGTCCAGGCATCCCTCGCCGGTCACGACGTAGTCACAACCCTTCATCGCTTCTCCAATCTTCGTCTCCCGCATGATCAGTTCGGCCCCGCTCTCTCCTTTTGCATGCAGATAGCCGAAAAAAGCGTACCCGATACCGCCTCCGCACCCGGAACCAGGCTCGCAGTCACAGCAAGTACCCAAAAATGCATTTGAAACATCCGCGAAATGCCGCATCCCTGCATCCAACTGCTGCTTTATCTGCTCTGTTTCAGCTCCTTTTTGCGGTCCATAGATGTAGGTAGCCCCTTTTGGTCCGCAAAGAATATTTTCCACATCGCAGGCAATCCGGAAAGTACACTCCGCAAGTTCCGGTATAACGTGGCTTACATCTATTCTCTCTACTTTCCCGAGCGCTTGTCCTCCTCTCCCTACAGGAATGCCAGAACCGTCTGTGAAACGATACCCCAAAGCTTCCAGCATGCCAAGCCCGCCGTCGTTTGTGACGCTTCCTCCCAGCCCGATGATAAAATCTCTTCCTCCACGATTTACTGCATCTTTTATCATTTCTCCAACTCCGTAAGTCGTTGCGGTCATCGGATTTTTCTCCTCTTCCCTTATCAGATGGAATCCGACAGCAGAAGCCATGTCTATAAATACCATATGTGTATCCGGATCATATCCGTAGGAGGCATTTACCAAAGTCCCAAAAGGGCCGGTTACCTTTCGGTTAATCCGTTTTCCATCCCGCGATTTGATCAGAACTTCTGCTGTCCCCTCTCCTCCGTCTGCAAGAAGCCGTACGTCAATCCTTGCATCCGGCCTGGCTCTCAGGATTCCTTCCCGTACAGCCTCCCCTGCTTTCCGGGATGACAGACTGCCTTTTAAGGAATCCATAGCGACAAGTACCTTCATGTTTCGTCCTCTCCGAATTTGCTAATGAATTTCCACCCTTATTATATCTTATTACTGGAAAAACGCCTAGTGTTTCTTTACCACTTCCCCTTGTTTTTTATAAATGCTTCCTGCCTCCACATAGCCGCGTACCATAGACAGAGGATAGATATTTGTCTCCTTCCCGATCACGCAGCCCGGGTTGAGGACACTTCCGCATCCCACCTCCACATTGTCTCCGATCATGGCGCCAAATTTCTTAAGTCCTGTCTCTATCTTTCCTTCCGGCGTGGATATGGTGGCCAGCGTCTTATCAGATTTTACATTGGATGTGATGGATCCTGCTCCCATATGCGCCTTATATCCCAGGATGGAATCTCCGACATAGTTGTAATGCGGTACCTGCACTTTATTGAAAAGGATGACATTTTTAAGCTCCGTGGAATTTCCGACAACTGCTCCTTCTCCCACAATGGCGTTGCCGCGGATAAAAGCACAGTGCCGGATTTCTGCATCTTTTCCGATGATGGCAGGCCCGTTTATGTATGCGGAAGGCGCAACTTTTGCTGATTTTGCGATCCACACGTTTTCTCCTCGTTTTTCATACTCTTCCTCCGGAAGTGTACTGCCAAGTTTTACAATAAACTCACTGATCTTTGGCAGGACTTCCCATGGATATTCCGCTCCTTCCAGAAGTTCCCTGGCGATTGTCTCATCCAGATTGTAGAGTTCTTTTACTGTCAGTTCTTTCATCCTGTTATTCCTCCTGTTTCTGCTGTTTTCCTTTATTTCGGTAATAAATAGCCGCTTTCTCATAGCAGCTTCTGAGCTGGTACTGGTTGTTTAAACCAAGAACACCATTTGTCCTTGATATAATAAAATGCGTCAGCTTCTGCATATATTCCTCTGAAGTAATCTCTCCATCCGCCACATAAGTAAGTCCCTTTTCCCAGCTTGCCGTAAGTTCCGGGTTTAAGAGAGAACGGATCGAGTGATCCACCGCTTCATATATCATCTCCCCGAACAAAGTGGGGGTAATTACCTGCGTCTTTTTATTTAAGGCAAGGTACTTGATATGGATCAGTTTTTTCAGAATCTCTGCCCTTGTGGCGCTTGTCCCGATCCCACTTCCTTTGATCTGGGCCCGAAGTTCCTCGTCTTCGATAAGTTGTCCGGCATTTTCCATGGCAAGGATCATAGAACCGGAATTATACCTCTTAGGTGGGGATGTCTCCCCTTCCTTGATCTCAAATCCGCGAACCGGAAGCTTCGTCCCTTTCCTTACTTTTTTCAGAAATTCGAAAAGCTTCTGATCCGGAGAAGTCTCTTCGTCCTGGATTTTTTCCTCTTTTTCTTCTTTCCGGCTGCCCGGCACTCCAGTTACCTGAAAATAACCTTCCTCTATAAGAACTTTGAAATTTGCAAAAAACTGTTCTTCTTTGATCCTAACAACCAGGCTGACTTTCTGGTAGACAGCAGGCGGGTAAAAGATGCTGATAAATCTCCTCACGATGACATCGTAGACACTTTTTGCCACACTTGATACCGAGTTCAATGCCGCAAGCCCCTGTCCGGTAGGGATGATGGCATAGTGATCCGTGATCTGTTTGTCGTTTACGTATCTCGTCTTTTCCAAACCTTTGTGCGTCTTTTCCTTTGCAATGTAGGAGAGCAGATGGGCTGTCGGTTCGTATTTAGACAGACCGTTCAGGTTTTTATGTATCTCTTTTGCAACAGCTGTCGACAGTACTCTGGCATCTGTCCTGGGATATGTGACGAGTTTTTTTTCATACAGTTCCTGTACGATGCGAAGCGTCTCATCCGGACTGATCTTAAATCTTTTGGAACACTCATTTTGAAGCTCCGCAAGGTTAAACAAAAGCGGTGGATTTTTCTTTTCTTTTTTCTTTTCAGCCGAAAGCACCTCGCATACCGTTTCATCTTTCAGAAAATCAATCAATTCCTGGGCCGTCTTTTGGTCTTTGAAGCCGTTTTCTTTGTAAAGCTTCGGGGACATGTAATATCGTGACTGCGGCACCGCCTTCCATTCCGCGTCAAACTGCTCCTCTTCTGCCTGGATCTTTGCAAGGACACGATAGAATGGGGTTTTCACAAACTCTCTGATTTCTCTCTCTCTTCTCACGACCATTCCAAGCACACAGGTCATGACACGCCCTACAGACAGTACAGCGTACTTTTTATTCAGGAATCCCGCAATACTATTTCCGTATTTCAATGTCAGAAGTCTGGAGAAATTGATTCCCATCAGATAGTCCTCTTTAGCCCGCAGATAGGCGGAAGCAGAAAGATTGTCGTAGGCTGACAGATCTTTTGCCTCCCGGATCCCTCTTAAAATCTCCTCTTCCGTCTGAGAATCGATCCAGACCCTCTTTCTTTTCTTCCCTTTGACACCTGCCATCTGTTCCACAAGCCGGTAGATATATTCCCCTTCCCTTCCGGAGTCGGTACAGACGTAGATTGTCTCCACATCTTCCCGGTTCAGAAGGGTTTTTACCGTTTGAAACTGTTTCTTCACATTCGGTATGACTTCGTACTTGTATTCTTCTGGGATGAACGGAAGTGTGTTCAGGCTCCAGCGCTTATATTTCTCATCATACGCCTCCGGATAACTCATCGTCACAAGATGCCCCACACACCACGTCACAACACTTTCATCAGATTCCAGCCAGCCATCCTTCCGTTTCATATTCTGTTTCAACGCCTTTGCAAACTCCTGTGCAACACTCGGCTTTTCCGCAATGTACAGCGATTTCCCCATATCCGCCAGTTCTCTCCTTATCTATGCAGGATTCCGAGGATCTTCTCTTTAAGCGACGGTTTCTGAGCCGCAGGCTTCGGAGTAACGGCCCGAAGCGCCTCATGCATGAACACATCCTGGGAATCTATTCTTCTGTCCCCCTGCTCCTTTTTCCGGTAAATACCGTCTGAGCCGAGACTCCGGGCTTTGAGATTATCTTTCAGCATGACATCCAGCATGTGGTTCAGCCGGTTTCGAATGTTCGTATCATAAACCGGACAGGCCACTTCCACACGTTTTTCTGTGTTCCGCGTCATCATGTCCGCAGAACCGATATAAATTTTCTCCCCGCTTCCTTTTCCGAAAGCAAAAATGCGTGGATGCTCAAGAAATCTTCCCACGATGCTCGTGACATGCACATTATCCGTATACCCTTTTACTCCCGGAAGTATACAGCATATTCCTCTTACAATCAAGTCTACCTTTACCCCGGCGCGGCTTGCCTGGGAAATCTTCTGGATGAAATCCACGTCCGTGACAGAATTCATCTTCATAATGATTCTTCCGTTCTCGCCCTTTTTCGTTTCCTCATCGATGAGAGCAAGCACCTTTTTCTTCAGGCTGATCGGAGATACGATCAGACGTTCGTAGCTTCCGCTCAAATTTCCGATAGACATATTCTGGAAAAAGACTGCTGCGTCCTGCCCAATCTCCTGGTTTGCCGTCATAAGACAGACGTCTGTATACATAGCTGCCGTCTTTTCATTGTAGTTTCCGGTTCCTACCTGGGTAATATACTGATATCCGTTTCGTGCCTTATATGTAATGAGACAGATCTTGGAATGCACTTTATAACCTTCAAATCCATAGATTACACGGCATCCTGCATCTTCCAGCCGTTCCGACCAGTCGATGTTGTTCTGCTCGTCAAAGCGAGCCCGAAGCTCGATAAGCACTGTTACCTCTTTGCCGTTTTCCGCTGCCGCACAAAGGTACTCCACAAGACGGGCTTTTTTCGCCAGTCTGTAGATCGTGATCTTGATCGTGACGACTGATGGATCCGTACTTGCCTCTTTGATAAGTTTCAGGAATGGTTCCATAGATTCGTACGGATAGGAAAGCATGATATCTTTCTTTTTGATCTGTTTCATAATGCTTGTGCTGCTGTCCACCATAGCTGCAGGCTGCGGAGAAAATGGTTCATATACAAGCGCTCTTTTCATGCTCTCCGGTATTTTGTCGGCTACCGAAAAGATATAGGACAGTTTCAGCGGCATTTTTGTCCGGAAAATCTGCTTCGGTGTGATCTTAAATTTCTCACAAAAATACTTCTCCATCTCTGAATTCAGTGTCTCTGCTGTCTCCAGCCTGACAACTGCCATTCTGCGGCGCTTGCTGAGTGTTTTTTTCATCAGGAGTCTGAAATCGTCGTTGATGTCCAAAGATTCATCATCCGGGGAAATGTCCGCATTTCTTGTTACACAAATATAGTTTTTATTGGACACTTCGTATTTCGGGAAGATCAGCTCCATATATTCCACAAGGATCTTCTCCATTCGGATATAACGGATATCATGTCCCGGCAAGTACAGAATATCCGAAATATACTGCGGCACCGGAACAATTCCAAGCATCTTCTGTCCGTCTCTCTTTAAGTCCGCCACCGCATAGATCTCTTTGTTTAAAAGATGAGGGAATGGATGGTTGGCATCCACAATTTGCGGAGAAAGTACCGGCAAAATCTGCTCTTTGAAATATTTTTTTACATACTTCTTCTCCATCGCCTCCAGCTCTTTGAAAGACAGACCGCATATTCCGTACGGACTGAGCTGCTTTTTGATATCCGAATATGTCTTATCTCGTTCCTTGTAAAGAGGCGCCACCTCTTCGTAAATCCTGTCCAGCTGCTGCTGAGGCGTAAGTCCTGAACGCTTGTCGATGTTCTGTTCTTTCATGAACGACATGTCGTAGAGACTTCCCACACGAATCATAAAAAATTCATCCAGATTACTCGTAAAGATCGCCACAAACTTCAGTCGCTCCATCAGAGGGACATCCGTATCCTGTGCCTCCTCAAGCACTCTCTTGTTGAATTTCAGCCACGACAGTTCTCTGTTTTGGGTATAATTCAGCATTTCGTTATCCATAACCCCTTGCTCCTTTTCCTATCGGTAATAACTTTTTTCTACGTCCATTTTACACGCTTTGTCCCCGAGATGCAATGAGGGACGGCGTATTTGTACATACCCGTCCCTTTTCCATATCTTATTTCGCCTGAATAAATCCTTTTGCTGTCAATGTCTCTGCGCAGAGGATAGCTCCTCCCGCCGCACCTCTTACTGTATTGTGTGACAAGCCTACAAACTTGTAATCAAAAAGCGTATCTTCTCTCAGACGTCCCACTGAAATTCCCATTCCATTTTCAAAATCTACATCCAGTTTTACCTGCGGGCGATTGTCTTCTTCCAGATACTGGATGAACTGTTTCGGTGCACTCGGAAGTGAAAGTTCCTGTGGAAGCCCTTTGAATGTCACAAGCTTTTCGATGAGCTCTTCTTTCGTTGGTTTCTTCCTAAAATTAACAAAGACTGCTGCCGTATGTCCGTCCAATACAGGCACTCGAATACACTGTGTTGTGATGAGAGGACTCGTGGCCTTTTCAATTTTTCCGTCCACTACTTTCCCCCAGATTCTAAGAGGTTCCTGCTCACTTTTTTCTTCCTCTCCGCCGATATACGGAATAATGTTTTCTACCATTTCCGGCCAATCGTGAAATGTCTTTCCTGCGCCCGAAATTGCCTGATACGTCGTCGCAACAACCTGTGTCGGTTCAAATTCTTTCCACGCTGTGAGTACCGGAGCGTAGCTTTGGATGGAACAGTTTGGTTTTACTGCTACAAAACCTCTTGTCGTACCGAGACGCTTTTTCTGTGCTTCGATCACATCAAAATGTTCCGGGTTTACTTCCGGGATGACCATCGGTACATCCGGCGTCCAGCGATGTGCACTGTTATTTGATACGACCGGAGTCTCTGTCTTTGCATAGGCATCCTCTATCGCACGGATTTCTTCTTTTGTCATATCGACAGCGCTGAAAACAAAGTCCACAGTGGATGCTACTTCTTCCACTTCGTTGACATTATGTACGATGAGTTTTTTAACCCCTTCCGGCATCGGTTTTGCCATTTTCCAGCGGTCTCCAACAGCCTCCTCGTATGTCTTTCCTGCGGATCGCGGGCTTGCTGCCACAGTTACCACTTCATACCACGGATGATCTTCCAGAAGAGAGATAAACCTCTGTCCTACCATCCCAGTTGCCCCTAAAATTCCAACTCTCAATTTCTTTTCCATGTTGTCTGTCCTCCTAGTCTCTTTCCAATTCTTCTCTATATATACGGATTGCCTCCTGCATAGCTTCCATGCCCGGAGCCCCTTTTGTCAGGCGCTTGCCCACACATGTCTCCATGCTGATTGCCTCGTAGATATCCTTCTCAAACACCTGACTTGCCTCTTTGTATTCTTCCATACTCAGATCATCCAGCGCACATCCTTTCTCTATACAAAGAAGGACAAGTCTTCCGATAATGCCATGGGCATCCCGAAACGGTACGCCGCGGTTAACGAGATAGTCTGCCGCATCTGTGGCATTGGTAAAACCTTTTTTCGCACTTTCTTCCATTACACTATTCTGAAATTTCATCGTAGCGATCATACCGGTGAAAAGCGGAAGACACGTCTGCACTGTATCGATGGCGTCGAATGCCATTTCCTTATCTTCCTGCATATCCTTATTATACGCAAGCGGTATCCCCTTCATCGTCGTAAGAAGCGACATCAGCGCTCCGTATACACGTCCAGTCTTTCCTCTGACAAGTTCCGCAATATCCGGGTTCTTCTTCTGCGGCATGATACTGCTTCCGGTACTGTAGGCATCATCAATCTCTACAAAACGGTATTCATTGGAATTCCAAAGGATGATCTCCTCAGAAAATCGGCTCAGATGCATCATAATTGTGGAAAGTGCCGCCAGATATTCAATCAGATAGTCCCTGTCAGACACAGAATCCATGCTGTTGAGCGTGGCCCCGGCAAACCCGAGAAGTTCTGCTGTGTACTCCCTGTCCAGCGGATACGTTGTCCCGGCAAGCGCTCCGCTTCCAAGAGGACAGACATTCATACGTCTGTAAATGTCTGAAAGTCTCGTACGGTCTCGCCTGAACATCTCATAATACGCCCCCATATGGTGGGCAAGTGTGATCGGCTGCGCTTTCTGCAGATGGGTAAATCCAGGCATATATGTACTCAGATTTCCCTCCATGATCGCAAGCAGCTCCTGAAGAAGATCTTTCAAAAGTCCGTCCGTCCTTTTTACTTCTTCTCTTACATACAGCTTCATATCCAAAGCCACCTGATCGTTTCGGCTTCTTCCGGTATGCAGCTTCTTCCCGGCATCTCCTATCCTTTCAATGAGATTTGCCTCCACAAAACTGTGAATGTCCTCGTACTGGTTTGTGATCGGAAGCCTGCCGCCCTCCACATCTTCTAAAATACTGTCGAGACCGGAAAGGATCGCTTCCACTTCCTCCTGAGTCAAAATCCCCTGCTTTCCGAGCATTTTTACATGTGCCCGGCTGCCTTCTATATCTTGTCTGTAAAGGCGCTTATCAAACCCGATCGATGCATTAAAATCGTACACCATCTGGTCGGTCTCTTTCGTAAAGCGCCCGCCCCATAACTGTGCCATATCATTTCTCCGTTCCTTTGTAATTTAATGCAGTAAACTATTAAAATTTAATTTACCAAATTTTTTTCTGTTTGTAAAGCTTTTCTTCGGTCTCTTTTGGAAAACACACATCCGCAGTAGTCCTGTCTGTACATCCCATATTCCCCGGAAAGTTCTACTGAGCGCTTATACCCGTTTTTCTTTTTAAAATCGGAAAAAAGATAAGAGACCCCTTCTTCTTCCTGGATCTTTTCTCCGATTTCATTTAGTTTCGCTGCATTTTTCATCGGACTGATACTGAGAGTAGTCGTAAAAAGGTCAAACCCTCTCTTTCTTGCCTCCTGGGCCGTCTTTCTAAGCCGCATTTCGTAACACCGAAAACAACGTTCTCCTCCTTCCGGAATCTGTTCCATCCCTTTTGCCATCTCAAAAAAGGAGGACGCATCGTATTCTCCTTCCAGAAACTCTACTGGATGGAGAAAGCTTTCGTTCATTTGTGTGATCAAACGTCTCTGTTCAGCGGCACGCTTATCGTATTCCTCTCTCTCAGTAATATTTGGGTTATAATAAAATACCGTAATATGAAAATACTGTGACAGGTATTCCATGACATAACTGCTGCACGGTCCGCAGCAACTGTGCAGCAAAAGTGACGGCACTCGTCCTTCAGCCTGCAGCATTTCAAGATACCGATCCAGTTCTTTTTGATAATTTCTCTTCTGATTTTGCATCCCTTTTGATTCACTCCTCTTCATTTTCACTTAGGCTACATGTATAGAATAAGCATTGTTATTTCGGATTCCCATATGCAATCTCACTTCCAATAAAGTTTAATGTATCCAGCGCTCTTACCGTGTGGAAACTGATTTGATACACAGGATTCACGAACCTGACAAGTTCCCAGAACGCTGTCTTTGAAATTTTTTCATCTATAAAATTCTGCGTATAATTATAGATCTTATCGTCCATCATCGGTCCTTCCACAATATCATATGGATGTGACTGTCCGTTTCTGCATGCCACTATAAAATCCAGCCACTCTTCAGTCATGCCATTAAAAATCAGACAGTTCAGCTTATCATTCGGAATATATGCATACTTGTTTACATAACTATTCTCTCCATATCGCAACGCGGATCTTTTTGCCCGTTCCTTACATCGTGTGCAGTAAAAGCCGAAATAAAAGTCTTTATTAAATTTTTCTTTTCTGATTCCCGGATATTCTACAATTTGCCTGCTGCCGTGATATAGAATCATTATATCTCTCCCTTTACAAAAGCAATTTGGGCTTGTATGTGCACTATAACATGCCTTCTAAACAAATACAATATACTTTAAACACTATCAAAAATTCACATCTTTTTTCCTGTCAACATACATTATGGTATACACATCTGGAGGTTGCAATATGGAAAAAATACTGGAATTAAAACATATAAGCCACGCATACCACACGCCAAAAGGGGAAACTCCGGCCCTTCAGGACATCTCTTTTTCCGTCGGCAAAGGAGAATTCATCGCCATTGTCGGGCCTTCCGGCTGCGGTAAATCCACGCTTCTTTCCCTGATTGCCGGCCTTCTGAAACCGGAAAGCGGAGAGATCATGCTCCATGGGATGCCGGTCATAGACTGTACGGAAAAGATCGGGTATATGCTCCAGCGGGATGAGCTTCTGGAATGGAGATCCATCTTCAGAAACGTCCTTCTTGGCCCGGAGATCCGCGGCACATTGTCAGCCGATACGAAGGAGAAAGCCCATGATCTTCTTGCCGCATACGGCCTTGGGCAATTCGAGCACTCCCGGCCTTCTGAACTTTCAGGAGGAATGCGGCAAAGAGCGGCTCTTGTGAGAACCTTGATTTTGAATCCGGAAATCCTTCTTCTGGATGAGCCTTTTTCCGCTTTGGACTATCAGACCCGCTTAAATGTCAGCGACGACATCGGACAGATCATCCGCAAGGAACAGACAACCGCAATCCTCGTAACTCACGATCTTTCGGAAGCTATCAGTCTGGCAGACAGGATCCTTGTCCTCTCCAGACGTCCGGCAGTGATCAAATATGAACTGAAGCTTGAGTTTTCCTCTCTTGGCACTTCGGATGACACTCCGCTGAATCGCCGTAATGCGGCAGAATTTAAGACCTATTTTAATCTTATCTGGAAGGAGTTGAACCAAGATGAAAGATCCAGCTACTAATGTTTCCCCCGGGCAGTCTGCCTTTCTTCATTCTCAAAAGAAAAGCCGCCAGTTTATCTTGGCGGCGCGGATCTTCCTCTTTGTATTTTTTCTGGCGGCATGGGAATGGACGGCAAGCAAAGAAATCATCGACTCATTCATCTTCAGCAGTCCTTCAAAGATTACAGCTTGTTTCCTTTCTATGGCTGCTGACAAAAGCATCTTCCCTCATCTGGGAGTAACTTTGTACGAGACGATCGTCAGTTTCCTTTTGGTTACAATCATCAGTATTATGTCTGCTGTGCTTTTGTGGTTTTCCAGGCGTCTCTCAGCCATCCTGGAACCGTACCTGGTAGTTCTGAACAGTCTGCCTAAATCTGCACTCGCCCCTCTGCTCATCGTCTGGCTTGGTGCAGACCGGACGACGATCATCGTGGCTGGCATGTCTGTAGCTATATTCGGAAGTATTATGACGCTGTACACATGTTTTACCGGAGCGGATGGGAATAAAATCAAACTGATCTATACGCTGCACGGAAATTCCTTCCATGCCCTTTCCAAAGTTGTTCTCCCATCCTCCGTTCCTACTATCATCAGCACGATGAAAGTAAATATCGGGCTTTGCCTTGTAGGTGTCGTCATAGGAGAATTTCTGGCGGCAAAGGAGGGGCTTGGATATCTCATCATCTATTCCAGCCAGGTCTTTAAAATGGATTGGCTTTTGATGAGCATTGTGCTTCTTTGTATCATGGCCATGCTGCTCTACCAGATCATCTCTCTTTTGGAAAAACTATGCCGAAAATATTTCACTGCATAAAACAGGGGCAAAGCCCAAAGACTTTGCCCCAAAATCATTCTTTTCCCTGTTTTTACTGTTGCTCCAAGCAAGGTTCCTTTGTACTTCCTGGTGCAGGGAGTCCTTTTTTTACAAGGACAACCTGGACGGCCTCGATCCGTTTGCTCATCCCTGTGGTCCCAGCTGATTCGCCGTTTTTCGCCCAGTCAAGCCAGCCATATGTCTGCACATGGGTTCTGTAGTACACATCGTAGTTGGCCGCCATATCTCCTGTCAGGCGGATCTGGATTGCTTCCACTCGTTTACTTTCTCCTTCTGTCCCAGCCAGTTCGCCGTTCTTTGCCCAGTCAAGCCAACCGTACGTCTGCACATGCGCCTTGTATTCGATGTCCCCGGCGTACTCCTGCCTTGCAAGACGGATCTTCAGTGCTTCCATACGCTTTGATTCCCCTGTCACTCCTCCGATCGCACCGTCCGATACTTCCGAAACCCAGCCGTACGTCTGCACGTGAGGCTGATAAGCGACACTGGCCAGTGCATTTTTGTCGAGGTACGCGTTTGCAGTACTTCCCGGCGCTTCGGAATTTTTCGGGACCATCTTTACCTGGATGGCTTCCATCTGTCTGCTGTATCCGCTTGACCCAGATGATTCGCCGTTCTTCGCCCAGCCAAGCCATCCGTATCCCTGCACATAAGCCCGGTAATAAAGGTCAAAATTTTCTGCCAGCTGTCCGGTCAGTTTAAGCTCTACCGCTTCCACGCGTTTGCTCTCCCCTTCTGTGCCAGCCAATTCGCCGTTCTTTGCCCAGTCAAGCCAACCGTACGTCTGCACATGGGTTCTGTACTGGATATCTCCTTCATACTCCTGGTTGAGAAGACGTATTTTCAGCGCCTCCATACGCTTGCCGATGACTCCCGCCTGTTTGCCGTCTGTGACATCCGGCATCCATCCATATGTCTGTACATGGGCAGATACGGAAACCCGATTTTGGATCTGCTCAATCGGATCCGTCATCCAGAAATTCAGATCCACATTTCCGTTGATCCCATCTACACTTCCCTCATTTGTACACTGCCACATATCGTACGGTTTTTCATATCCACAAGTTGGATTGTAGCGCGCCACCCATTTTGACCAGCCTGAATTATCGAAAACCGGATCTGTGAGCCTCGTGGTCCACCAGTTGTAATTGGCATAAATTCCCACCTCGTAACCTGCCTCCGATATCATATCGCAGTACGTCTTTGCAATCTGTCCGATGGTCGCGTTGTCCACAGATGCAGTCGTATCGTCTTCCAGATCATAATACACCGGGTATGTCGGCTGATGCCCCTCCAGAAGACGCAGCGTATGTTCTGCCTCGCTGACAGCATCTGCTGTATTTACAGAATAGGAATAGAGATATACGCCGTACGGGATGCCAAGTCTTTCACACTCGGACACATTGTATTCCCAGTATTTGTCATCTCCGCCCTCAGCGCCTCCGCCGTATCCGCAGCGCAGGATGGCGAAATCGATGCCGTCCGCCTTGACCTTTTCCCAGTCGATCTGTACCTGATAGTGACTGACATCGATCCCTTTTCTCGTGGCTCCTTCAATAATAGCGCCCACATTGTTCCTGTAGTACCCGTCTACTTTTTCCCATGCATACTCATACTCGTCTGCATAGAGGGCCGGCATGTCAATGGGCTGCCCGTCTTTGTAACGGAAACTGTTTTCTTTCCGCTCCTGCACCTGCGTATCTTCTTTATCAGAAAGTTCTGTCTGCACATCGCCTGCTGCGCTGCTTACGACACGCGGCAAAGTGATGCTTCCTGCGGCAATACAGACGCTCAGGAAAATACCGGCCATCTTATGAATTTTTCTTTTCATTGCTGCTCATTCCTTTCTATGATTCATATTTCATCATTTTCCCACTTCATGATGGTAGTACACCCAGGAACTTTTGTCAACTTTTTGCACGAAATGTGATAAAATGAAAACAGCCGCAGGAAAATTTTTATTTGGAAAAGATTTTCGGGAAAAAGCAAAAATTTTTTCTAAAAGTGAATGGATTCGGATGTTTCAATCGTATTATAGATAAAATCAGGAATACCTGTCAAAAGAAGAGGAGGAATCATAAATGAATAAAACACCAAAAAAAATCTTAGCTATTGTTGTCGCAGCTGTATCCGTTGTATCCATTGGAGCAATCAGCTCATTTGCGGCTGGTTCCGGATATGAGAGCAAAAAGAATTTTTCCGATACCAATCAAGATGGCATTTGTGACTATGTCGGAGAAGACTGCCACTATTTGGATACCGATAACAATGGTATCTGTGATAACTACGGGACGTGCCAAAATAACAGCATTTCTCAGGCCAATCACTGTAAGAATTATGTGGACGCCGATAACAATGGCATATGTGACAATCAATCCCACTCACATAATGCAGGTCAGAGAAACAGGGCTCGGTGTAGAGGAAACAGATAGCAGGTGACAAGGAATGCGGAACGAGCAAGATGTAAATAGGGCGATCGAACAATATTCCAATCTGGTTCGGCGGCTTTGCATGATACATCTAAAGAATTATGCAGACACCGAGGACATATTTCAAACTGTTTTTTTGAAATATGCCCTCAGTTCTGTTTCGTTTGAAAACAAAGAGTATGAGAAATCCTGGTTTATTCGTGTCACGATCAACGCCTGCAAAGACTTGCTCAAAAGTTTTTTCCATAGCCGGACTACATCGCTGAATCAAGTTATGGAGCAGGCTGCATATCTCCCTCCGGATCACAGGGAGGTTCTGGAAGCCGTCCTCTCTCTCCCCAAAAAGTACAGAGATATCGTATACCTGTATTATTACGAGGAATATACCGCTCCCGAAATCAGCAGTATTTTGGGGAAAAATGTGAATACGGTGTACACGCTCCTGACGCGATCCAAAAATCTGCTCCGCGAAAAGCTTGGAGGTGATGGATATGAAATATAGACTGAAAGAAACTTTTGATCAGATAAAGGCTGAAGAAGAGTTGAAAAACAGGACAAAAGTCTTCGTTTCTGAAAAGATCCAAAACGATACTTCTTCAAAAGCGGGAACGGCCGGCCGTTCGATCCGTCGCCTTGCCCCTGTGTTTGTATGTATGGCAATCCTTTTGATTGGAAGTTACTGGCTTTATTTTACTCCAGCCTGGCAGATCAGTATCGATATAAATCCCTCTATAGAAATAAGTATGAATCGATTAAACAAAGTCATATCTGTAAAAAGCTACAATGAGGATGGTGCAGAACTGGCTGATCTTCTGGATGTCAAATACAAAAATTACGCTGAAGCAATCTGTCAGATATTGGAAAACGACGATATTGCAGCCTTATTATCAAATGACGAAATTTTGATGATCGGAGTTATTGGCAATGACGAAACCCAGTCTTCCAAAATACTTGCCGATATCGAATCCCTGGCGGAAGGAAAAAAGAACACCTACTGCTATTGCGTCCACTCAGACGAGGTGTCCGAAGCCCACAAAATGGGCCTTTCCTATGGAAAATACAAAGCCTTTTTAGATTTGCGGGCGTTGGATCCAGACATCACTGCCGATGACATGCGGGACATGACGATGAGAGAGATTCAGGACTTGATCGATGAACTATCCGGCAGTCAGGACAACGCGGCAGAAAAAACCGGCGACACCGACAGCAATACGCACCACCACACAGGCAAAAAACATAGAAATTCCTACAAAGGCGGCGAATAAAAGGGTGCAAAAATATGCTGCACCCTTTTCAAAGCTGTAGGACCAGCTGCTCCATTTCGTTTTCTTTCATCGTCTGTTCTGTAGCCATCTCCCCATACATACGTTTCAGCTGTTCCAGGACATTCTGGATCTGAAAACAAGTGAACTGGGCTCTTTCCCTTGACTTTTTGATTTTGTCATAGACAAGCCAATCTGTAAACAGTCCGTCGAAAAAATAATCTGCAAAATGAAGGAAGCTGCCGATCTCTACCTGAATATCTCCTGTAATTCGTTCTGTGACATCCGAAAGCTCCGTCCGAAAGCTGTGCAGCGCTGTCTGCAGCTCTTGTGTTTTAGCCTGTACCTGTTTGATATGATCATGTTTCATAAGATCTGTCACAAGACCGCCCCCGAACAAATCTACCGTACTCCAGCTTTTGGCGCTGTCCAGGCTTTTCAAAATCTGGCTGGCTACAGAAAGCGCTTTCTCTCCCGCCTCCAGGGCCTCCTCGACCTCTTTTTTCTGATGCTGTAAAAATATCAGGCGTCTTTCGATTTCTGCAATTTTTTCTGCTCCCGGTATTTCTGCATTTTTTATCTGTTCCTTCTTCTTTTCCAGCATTTTTTGATATTCTGCTTCACAGTTCTGAAGCTGAAGTGCCTTTCTCTCATAATAGGCGATATCTCCGTCTATCGCTCTGAGTGCATTCTCAGCTGCTTCATATTTTACCGCGGCGGCATACGCTTCTTCCTCTTCTTTTGTCATTTTTTCTCCTATTTTTCCGGTTGCTCTGTAGAAAAAAGCCGAAAGGCTTTTTGCGTTCAGTCGGTCTACATCTTTCTTTTCCTGCAGCATGATTTCTTTCAAATTTTGGGCTTTCGTTTCCATCTCTTTTCGCTGAACATAAAGGTCCTTCAATTTTGTATCTGTTTTCTTTTTTTCCATAACATCATGGTAAAGTCTCTGAAGCTCTTCATTGTAAAAATTCATACTTTTCCCTCTTTTCCATTTTTCTGTGCAGCCATTGGGTTTTCTGTTATTATAACATTTTGTCTTTGGGCTGTCATTTCTTTGTGTATAATCCTTTCGTTCCCATAATAAGGCGAAAGGCAGAAGACTTTCCTGCAGAAAAAAAAACACCACAGTCTTTTTTCAAGACTGCGGTGTTTTCTTAGTAAGCCGGAAATCGGACTTGAACCGACGACCCCTTCATTACGAGTGAAGTGCTCTACCGACTGAGCTATTCCGGCCTGTGCTGTATTTTCTCAGAATATGAATGTTGCTGTGACAGCCACAAATACTATTATATACATTTTTCTGGAAAATGCAACAACTTTTTTTATTTTTTTGTTTCGCATCAACAAACAGAAAGCAGATCACTTTTAAAAAATGATCTGCCCCCTGTTCTTTATTTTTCTTCCGTTCTAAATGGAGTTATTTACCTGCCATCTGTCTTTCCTGCTCTTCGATCATTTTCTTGACCATATAGCCACCTACAGAACCGTTCTGTCTGGAAGTAAGATCTCCGTTGTATCCGTCTGTTAACGGAACACCAAGTTCGCTTGCTACCTCATATTTGAATTTGTCTAAAGCACCTTTCGCTTCTGGTACAGCTGCTTTATTAGATGAACGATTTGTCATGATAATGTCCTCCTTTATCGTCTTGTGTTTTTGTGTGTAACTATTTGTTACAGTCATAGTATATGGACATTTTCATGATTTACTCTGGAAAAAACAGGGATTTCTTCCGCTTCCGGCATCTGTGCTGCCTCGGATGCATTTTGCAGGATTTTTGCGTCCTGAAAAATATCGCCCAGCTTAAATTCCAAAAGTCCGCTCTGACGGATTCCAAACAAATCGCCCGGTCCTCTAAGTTTCAGATCTTCCGATGCGATATAGAACCCATCGTTGGAATGATTCAATATGGAAAGTCGTTTTTTCGTCTCTTTTGTTTTTGAAGCACTCATGAAAATGCAGTACGATTGATGTCTGCCCCGGCCGACCCGGCCTCTGAGCTGATGAAGCTGGGCAAGCCCGAACCGCTCTGCATTTTCCACCATCATGACCGTCGCATTCGGCACATTGATCCCCACTTCAATGACGGTGGTTGACACAAGAA
The DNA here is from genome assembly GCF_019754295.1 of Sellimonas caecigallum. Classification (GTDB taxonomy): domain Bacteria; phylum Bacillota; class Clostridia; order Lachnospirales; family Lachnospiraceae; genus Sellimonas; species Sellimonas caecigallum. The sequence goes on from NZ_VIRV01000015.1 coordinate 39,323, forward strand.
CCTGTATCTCATTTCTCGCAAAACGTTCCATGATGTCGTCTTTTTCAGCTTGTTTCATTTTTCCGTGCAGACAAGATACCGAAATGCCGTTTCCAAGCTCTTCGGCCAGCATAGCCGAATAATCGGTAACATTTTCCGCCTCCAGGGCTTCGCTTTCTTCCACCATCGGACAGATCACGTAGCACTGGCGCCCTTCTTCCACCTGGTTTTTGATAAACCGGTATGCTGTCTTGCGGTAGCCGGTATCCACCACACAGTTTTTGATAGGATGCCTGTTCTTTGGAAGCTCGTCGATCACAGACAGATCCATATCTCCATACAGGATGATAGCAAGGGTGCGCGGAATCGGAGTGGCGCTCATGACAAGAATGTGCGGCATCATTCCTTTTTTGGCCAGCGCTTCCCTTTGGCGCACTCCAAATCGGTGCTGCTCATCCGTGATGACAAGGCCAAGATTTTTATAACTTACTTTTTCCTGTATAAGGGCGTGCGTTCCGATGATCAGATCAGCCTTACCGCTTTCGATCCTTTCATACGCCTCACGCTTTTCTTTCGCTTTCATAGACCCGGTCAAGAGTTCCACCTGGAATGGAATATCGTATTTCCCGAACATTTGGGCGATGGATTCATAATGCTGCTTTGCCAACACTTCGGTCGGTGCCATCATCGCTCCCTGATACCCGTTATAGACAGCTTCCAGAAGCGCCAGCACCGCCACAATCGTCTTTCCGGATCCAACATCGCCCTGCACGAGGCGTGACATCGCATACGGTCCTCCCATATTTTCTCTTATCTCTTCCCAGACTTTTTTCTGGGCTCCTGTCAGTTCAAAAGGAAGTTTTGTAAGAAACGCATCGACCTCTTCTTTTCTCTTTACAGGGCAAGTGTTGCTGGTATGCTCCTTTTTTTCCTTCAGCTTTCTGATTGCCAAAACAAATTCCAGAAACTCTTCGAAAACAAGCCTCTCCCTTGCCAGGATAAACATCTCTTTATTTGCCGGGAAGTGGATTCCCCGAATGGCATAATTGTATTCGCAAAGATGATATTTTTTTCTGATAGCGTCCGGGAGCGTCTCTTTTTTCAGGTTTAGCTGTGAAAGTGCCTCCCGGACCGCTTTAATGACAGTCTGATTGGAAATACCTGCCGTCAGGGGGTAGAGTGGCTGCATTGTATTTCGCTTTTCCTCATATTTTTCTGCCGGAGCGAATAATTCCGGATGTTCCATGAGAAGAACGCCTTTCCGATTCACTATCCTTCCTCTCACAACAACACTGCTGCCGCTTTTCAGAGTATTTCGAAGAAATGGCATGCGGAACCAGACGACCTTTAAAGTCCCTGTCAGATCTTTGATAAACGCTGTCGTAACTTGCATCTTCCGGTTCGGAGAAACCTGAACACTTCCCCATACGCTGCCTTTAACTGCCATCACTTTCCCCTCCAACACTTCGCCTGCAGGGACCGGATCTTCATAAATATCATATCCTCGAGGACAGCAGCGCAGAAGATCTCCCACAGTCTCGATGCCCATATTTCGGAAAAGCTTTTCTGTTTTTTCTCCTATACCTTTAATTTCTCTTATTTTTGAATCTTCATTCATCTTCTTTTCTGCTCTTTCCTGTCTGCTTTTTGCGCTGTCAGGCGACTGTATTTCCTACATGCAAAGCGGAATGACAGTTTTCTGCCACTCCGCTGATGGTCCGTATATTGGTTGCTCTGCATGTTTTTATTCCACAGACATCACATAATAATAGATAGGTTGTCCTCCAAAATGCGCGTCTACATCCAGCTCAGAGTATTCTTCTTCGACATCGGAGATGAACGCTTCGGCTTCTTCTTCCGTCACGTCTTCTCCATAATAAATGCTGATCAGTTCGGAATCTTCTCCGACCATATTTCTCAGCGTCTCTTTAGCTGTCTCAGTGATGGAAGTACCGACTGCGAGAATACCGGCATCGCCGATTCCCATGATATCTCCCTCGTGGATTTCTTTATTGTCAATTTTCGTGTCGCGCACAGCATAGGTAACCTGGCCGGTCTGCACTGATTTCACAGCTTCCAGCATCGTCTCTTCATTCGTATCCACATCTGCTTCCGGAATATAATTGATCACAGCTGTGATCCCCTGAGGAACAGTTTTTGTCGGGATAACGATAATATCTTTATCTTTTGTGAGAGAACGCGCCTGATTTGCCGCAAGAACGATGTTCTTGTTGTTCGGAAGAATGAAAATCGTGGACGCATTTACATTGTCGATCGCTGTCAGCATATCATCTGTACTTGGGTTCATCGTCTGTCCGCCCTCGATAATGTAATCTACACCAAGTTCACGGAAAATCTCGTTTAATCCCTCTCCGATGGACACTGCGATAAAACCGACTTTTTTCTGCGGCGCTTTTTTCTTCTCCGCTGCTTTTGTCTCTTCAGCCTTCTTCTGCGCATCTTTGATCAGTCGTTCGTGATGCTCTTCTCTCATATTGTCAATCTTCATCTTTGTAAGCTGACCATATGTCAGAGCCTTCTGGATGGCAAGCCCCGGATCATTCGTGTGGACATGGATTTTGACTACCTCATCGTCCGCCACGCACACGATGGAATCGCCTATGGATTCAAGGTACGCTTTGAACTCGCTTTCATCACTTTCGGTAAACTCTTTTTCCGCCATGATAATGAATTCCGTGCAGTAGCCGAATTTGATATCTGCCTCCGCTGCCGGAGCAGCAGAAACTTTTCCCTGGACACTTGCCGGTTCGATAGATGTATAATCGATCTCTTTTCCGAGGAAGGCGTCATAAGCCCCTCTCAGTACTTCCAAAAGTCCCTGCCCGCCGGAATCTACAACTCCCGCTTCCTTTAATACCGGGAGCATCTCCGGCGTCTGATCAAGCACTTCCGCTGCATATTCAAGAACCTGCGGGAAAATCTCTGCCAGATCATCAGTCTCAAATGCAAGTTCCTCTGCCTTGTCTGCGATGCCTTTGGCCACTGTCAGGATCGTTCCTTCCTTCGGTTTCATGACTGCTTTATATGCAGTCTCCGTGGCACGTCTGCAAGCTGATGCAATTCCCGCCGCATCAATCTCATCCTCGTCCTGAATGGCCTTTGTAAAGCCACGGAGAAGCTGAGACAGGATAACCCCCGAATTCCCTCTGGCTCCTCTCAGTGATCCTCCTGAAATCGCTTTTGCCAGCTCCTTCATTCCCGGATTGGAAAGAGCTCTTACCTCTTTTGCAGCTGACATAATCGTCATGGACATATTCGTCCCTGTATCTCCGTCCGGAACCGGAAATACATTCAGTTCGTTGATATATTCTTTCTTTGCTTCTATATTCTGCGCGCCTGCCAAAAACATCTTGGCGAGCATTTCTACATTGATCGTATTTATAGCCACCTCAAAGTTCCTCCTGTACTAATCGATTACCCGAACGCCTTCGATGTAAATATTGATCTTATCTACCGGCATGCCGGAAAACTCTTCAACCTTATATTTTACATTGCTGATCAGGTTGTCCGTAACCGCTGAAATACTGACCCCGTATGCCACAATGATATGGAAGCCAAGCCGGATCCTATTGTCATCTGTAATTTCCACATGGATTCCGTGGGTTAAGCTGTCTTTCTTCAGTAATCTCACAAGGCCGTCTTTCACATTCACTGCCGCCATGCCGACGATACCGAAACACTCCACCGCAACTGACCCTGCATATTTGGCGATCACTTCCGGAGAAATCGTGATGATGCCAAGATCTGTACTCATACTGCCCTTCATATCCATTTACCTCCATTTTCTATATTCAAGTATTTTCCGCCGTTTACTCTGCTTTATTATACCTTGTTTTCCTGCATTTTACAACTGATTCCGTTCAGGTTATACGCAAAGCCGCAAAAAAATATTTGAAAACACGAAAGAAATGCTTGCATTTCTCATTTCTATCTGATAAGATGAATAGTGTTGTGAGTCCTTTCATTATATAAAGGACGAGTAAGAGCGTTAGGAGGTGTAGTCATGGCTAAATGTGCTATTTGTGAAAAGGGTGCTCATTTCGGAAATAATGTCAGCCACTCTCATAGAAAAACACCAAAAATGTGGAAATCCAATGTGAAATCTGTTCGCGTTAAGACAGAAGGCGGAGCAAAAAGAATGTATGTATGTACATCTTGCTTAAAGTCTGGCAGAGTAGAAAGAGCATAAGTTATTTTTACATGTATGAAACCAGGATTTGATCCTGGTTTTTTTCATGTCTTCCACTCTTTTTTCTTCCCATACTCAGCAGCAAAACAGACAGTATCCGAGAACAATACAAAGGACGAGGATACAGATTTCTGCAAAAAGATTGGGCAGGAACATCATGAGAATCATTCCTGCTGCTATCATAAACAATGCAAATCCAAGAATTCTTTTCATCTTATCTCCTGCCCGCTTTTACTTAGTATTATATTATGCAGAACGTTGCTTTTTATGCATTTTTACTTGTCTTCTTTTCCTTCGTCCAGAATCTCGTTTACTTCTTTCTCTGTGACCGGATTCTCATTCTTTGTGCGGAACCTGTCTACCAGATCCGGCACCATATCGAGAATCTTCGTGATCGTATCCTGGTTTTTGATATTTACAAGACGTGTCGTACCATTCTGGATCACAAGGACTGCGCATGGAGTCATCTTCCCGCCAAGGCCTCCGGCGCCTTTTTCCCCTTTCTCTGCCGCAAAGGAACCTGCCCCGACGGTAAAGGATACATCCACCAGAGGAAGGATGATCGTATCTTTTACGTGGATTGCCTCCCCTACCACTGTCTTGGACGAGATCACATTGTCCATCCCGTGGAATAATGCTTCCATTGTTGATTTGAAATTACTTTCTGCCATTTGATTTTTCCTCCTTCTTCTGCTTTGGACTCTTGCGCATGCTCAGTATTTCTTTCACTATACTGCGGATATTCTTGTCCAGTATCAGCTTTATACCTGCCGCTGCCGCATGGTTCATCCGAATATGCCCCTTTATATGCAAATTGCCTTTTAATACCGCTTTTTCAAAATCCGGCACAATCTCCAGCCACTCCCCGAAAAACGGATAGATCATAGCAAGATATGCCAGCGTCTTGCCCGTATAATACGGATCGTCAAACCCAAATTCGATATTTCCACGGACAAATTTCGGTCTCCATGCTTTCAAAAAAGTAATGAAAACACGCTTTCCTTTTGAAAATGCTCTTCTGTGGACCTCATCTGAAAGAAACTCCGCTACTTTATCCTTTTTCTCTTCCAATGACTTTATCCTATCACAGATTTTGTGAAAAGTATATTGTATCTTATCAAAGAATTTTGGTTTTGCGGGATCTTTCTTTTTTTCTTCGGAAGGCTTTTCTTTTATTCTCTTTTCTTGTGCCTTGCCGCTGTCAGCCTTTTTTTCTTTTTCGGAAGTCTTTGTTTCTTTTTCAGAAGTCCGGATTACAGGTTGCTCTTCTTTCTTCTGTTCATGCTTCTCCTTTTCCAATGGCTTCTCCGGCAACCTGACTGGCTCTGGATCCGCTTTTTGTGCTGTATTCTCAGACGTATCCGTTTCTTTATCCTGCCCAAATCTCTTCCATGCGATTCTCGTTTCCCAGGCAAGCTTTCCATTGGCATATTGCATTTTAAACTGGATCAGCCGCAGAAAGTAGCTGATCCTCAGATATCCTTCCGCCTTCTCCCGGCAGGATATATCGCCGGATAGTTTCCCTTCGTACCGCACAGGTACAAACAGCACCGTCAATACTCCAAGGACAAGAAGTCCCAGAACAATGAGAAGCAATATCCCTATGATCTTTAAAATCCACAGCAATATATGTAGTATTATCATATCCTATCCCTGCCGCTCCAATAAATACTGTCTGATCCTGGCATCCCCTGTCTGGTCTGCCACCTCCTGCACAATCTCTCTTACCAGCTCCAGAGCCTGCTCATACCCTCTGGAAAATCCTGCCACGAGGACGTCCTTGTCTTTGTACCATTCCTGGAGAAGCATCCCGCTGTGAAAGATTTCCAGCTGATTCTCCTCCCTTTCCGGTATGCAGATCAGATACACCCGGAACTGGAAATCTTTTTCTTCCAGATGGCGGATGACTTCCGCTTCCTTCCCTTTTAGTTCCTCACTGACATATAATTTTTTCAAATACCGCATAGTATGACCTCTAATTATTATAGTAAGCCCGGAACACGCTTTTGGCCGTCTCCGTAGCGACATCTCCTGTCCTGTCAGAATTCTCGATGATGACCGCAAGCGCCACATCCGGATTCTCCACGTTGGAAAATCCGATGAACCAGGAGTGTGTCTTTTCTTTGTCCACACTGTACTCGCTTGTCCCAGTCTTTCCTGCCACTGTAAAATTCTGGCCGTTCAGCGTAGTTGCGGTGCCATATTCCACAACGCCTTGCATATATTCCGTAAGCTTCGCAGCTTCCTCCTGCGTCATCAGCTCTTCATATACTTCCGGAACATACTTTTCTGTCGTCTTTCCGTCTGCGCTTTCTACATGATCCACAAGATACGGCTGCATCAGTGTACCTCCGTTTGCGATGGCGGATGTGATCAGAGCCATATGGTACGGGCTTACCTGAAGTTTCCCCTGTCCAAAGGCTGTCATGGCAATGGCTGCATCCCCGTCTCCCTTTTTCAAATTAAACTTGCTCTCATTGTAGATCAGAGGACACGGAAGTTCAGAGTCAAACAAAAGCCCATCCGCGGTCGCTTTAAATTCATCAATATCCAGCTGAAGTCCGATATTGGAAAAGGAAGTATTGCAGGAATAAGCGAGGGAATCTGCCAGATCCACAGTTCCGTGGACTTCTCCGCCAAAACAGTGGATTTCATTCTTTCCTGCTGTTATCTCTCCCCTGCACCGGTAAGAATAATTCTCATAATCCGGATTTTGCCGCATAAATGCAAGTGCAGTGACGACTTTGAACGTCGATCCAGGTGCATACTGGCCTTGTGTAGCACGGTTTACAAGCACGCCTTCGGTATTCTGATTTAAGGTTTCCCAATCTGCCACGATCGTATTCGGGTCGAAGGTCGGTTTTGACACCATCGCCAGAATCTTTCCGGTGTCCGGCTCAATGGCAACGACCGCCCCTTTATTATTGCCCAAGGCATTATACGCCGCCTGCTGAAGATTGGTATCCAGCGTTGTGAACACATTGTCTCCCGGATTTCTCTGATCCCGGAACTCATTGACGATTCGGTCAAGGAAGGAAGCACTTGAATGGAGGAGCGTAAAATTTTCCGTAGACTCAAGTCCAGATTTCCCTTTTTCCGCATATCCGATAACATGGGCATAAAGATCGCCGTACGGATACTCCCTCGTCTGTGTTCCGTCTTCATTCTCTTTTGTCTGAGCCAGAATGTTGCCGTCTTTATCCCGGATCTCTCCTCGCTTTATCTGATCTGCATACAGATTCATTCTCGGATTTCTGGCGTCGTTTATGATATCTTTTCCTTGTACCACATTGTAGTAGGCGAAATGTCCGATCATTACCAAAAACAGGAGGACGAAAAAATAAGTAATCCATACATACTGTCGGTTAACCGCTCTTTTTTTCCGTATACGCCTTTTTTCTTCCTGCTGTTGTCTTCTTTTTTCCTCTTTTCCAGGCTTTTTTGGTGCCGGCTTACGTTCGCCGTATATTCTGCCGCCTGTCCTGAGGTTTTCTTCTTCCATTTCCCGCTGCAGTTCTCTTTGGAGCCCCCGTTCCATTTGTTCGAGGTCGTCCTGTCTGCTGCGCCTTCTGTCTCCTCTTTGCCCGTAATTCTTTCTGTCGTTCAATATCATCTTCCTCGTCTTCTCTTAAAATATACAGTCCCTGAATGATCGCAAACATGATGAGTGTACTCAAAAGGGAGCTTCCCCCGTAGCTTACAAGCGGGAGCGTTACCCCGGTAGACGGGATAAATTTTGTAACTCCTCCGATCGTCAGGAACACCTGAAAGATATAACACGTTCCAAGCCCAAGTGCCACCAGTTTGTAGAAACTGTCCTGAAGCTGCATGGCAATATTCAAAAACATAATATAACAGCTTACACAGATTAAAATAAGACAGATCGCCGTGATTCCTCCCAATTCCTCAGCAATCGCCGAAAAGATAAAATCTGTCGTCACAACCGGAATCTTATTCGGCATCCCCTGGCAAAGACCAAGCCCGAACCATCCCCCGGTTCCGATAGCAAAAAGCGACTGTACAATCTGGAACCCTGCCCCGTCGTACACAGCGAAAGGATCTTTCCATGCCACGACCCTCGTGCGCACATGGGCAAAAATATAGTAGCCTGCTACCGCCGCTGCGCTTCCTCCTGCCAGTCCTGCCAAAATATAAAGCGGCTGCCTTGTAGCCACATACAGCATTACCATATAGACAACAAATACGATCAGCGCCGCACCAAGGTCCTTGGAAGCCACAAGTATCAGGACATGTGCCGCCGCAACCACTGTCGTGATGACCACATTTTTAAATGTCGTGGACAGATAAAAGCTGGAAGCCACAAAAAATACGAATACGATCTTTACCAGCTCGGAAGGCTGGATATTGATCCCCGCCACTTCGAATCCAAGCAAGGCTCCATTGTCTCTTCGCCCCACCACGATCACAGCTGCCAGAGCTGCCACCCCCACGACACCGTAGAAGATTCTAAGCTTTGGGAGGAACTTTGCTTTCCGGATAATGACCGGAACAAACAAAGAAATTACCACCGATACAACCACGATCATAACCTGTTTGACCGCCCTGTCGTAAGAAAGTCTTGTCAGCATGATAAATCCAAGCGACAGCAGCATGCACATATTATTGACGACCAGCCTCGATACTTTTGGATAAAAAATGCTGTACAATAGGATGATGGCTCCAAGAAGCACGACCTGGACGACATAAAAAACAAGAATCTTTACTTCCTGTTGGTTTAAAAAGATCGTCAAAAACGCCAGAAAATGGATCATAAACATCCACATACTCTGTCTTCTGAGAATCCACATCTTTGTGTATGCGTCATGATAGCCAAACACCGAAAAACATTCGAATGTATAAATAACTATCATAATCAAAATCAGATATTTCGATATTTCCATTATAATATTAAACAATTTGTCACCTACTTTATTCCCCTTTTGAAGTGTCCGCGTGTATAGTCTTTGAAAGGCGCCTCGGACAGCGCTTTCGTCTCCCCTCTTAAGAATACATCTTCGTAAAGCTTCAGAACACGCTCCGTCTCTGCCCCCGGCTCCAATGTAAAGTGAAGCCTGAGCTTTCTGATTCCAATATCTTCTATCTCCTGCCTCGATTGAAGGAGCACAAGAGGAGCGGTATTATAAATTACATTATAACATGTATCACAGTAATTTTTTACATAAAATGTTTTCTGATAACGGTCTTTCATCTTTGTGATTACCGTTTTTCCGGTGCATCCTTTTGTCGTCTTCTGGATACACCCTGCGCTGATCATCATCGGGCAATATCCGTACACGACAAGTTCTTCTTCCCCGTCTGCTATCTCTTTCATCTCCATATCATTGAGTTCCAGCGGAAGCGTCATTTCCTGAAGTCCCTCTCCTCGCAGGAAATCCTCTGCACATCGGTTCATCGTATACAGATGATGATCTGCCTGTATCATTCCTTTCCATCCATTCCTCCGGAGATACTCGATAGATTCCAGATTCCGCACGAGCATTCCATCCCACGGGAAAGAAAAAAGTTCCTTCTTAACCGCATCGTACTGCCGCTCGGCACGTTCCCGAAAAATATGAGGAAATGCCAGATAGAACTCCGGTAATCTTCCTCTTTTCTGAGCCTGATCTCTCTGCTCTTTCAGCCATCTTATCGTGTCCGGCTGTCCGATCCCTCCATCCAGATGGCCATCTATATAGATTCTGCCAATCTGAGTGTTTCCAAGCACGGCCTCTGCCTGTTCCCGCGTCTCCACAAGCGCAGAGAGCGCAAATGCATCCCGTATAGTTTTTGACTCTTTTTTGAGAAATGCGCACCGTCTTGGCCTTTCCCTTCGGTATTTCTGAAGCACCGCTTCCCTGAATGCTTCCAGCGCCTCCCGCCGAAGTTCATTGATCGCCTGCATTGGGGCGAAAAGATCCCCTTCCATAGAAAGCGTAAAGTCTCGAATATCAAACTCCGTATTTCCGGTCTTCCGAAGCTGCTTTTCCACGCGTTTCCCGTCAAGAGGCTGCTTTTTCGCTGTCTCCGCAGTCATTCCTTCCACTTCCACTGTTGCCTCTCTGTCCGAAATCCGCAAGCGCATCGGCTCCCCTTCCTTCAGCCAGGCCGCTGCGCAGACCGGTCTTTTGAGCTGATCTTTTTTTAGCCGTTCCTGAATTTCTCCTATCAGAAAACTGTTTCTTGTCCTGTAAACGACTGTTCTTGGACGGATCTCCGTCCCTTTCGCCACAAGGATGGAAAACTGGCCGCCCTTTTGAACATCCTGCCCCATAGTCACGTTTTCTTTCTCTGAGATCTCGAGGATATCTCCTTTGTGAATCTGGGTTAAAGCTTTCAGAAGGACGCTTCTTCCTTTCTGACGCTCTGCACAGGCCGCCTGTATTCCCGCATGGTTTGGCCGATCAAGGGAAAGCATTTCTTTTCCATTTGCCATATGATAATATCCTGTACAACTTCCTCCTCGGTTATAGAGATCCATCAGTTTTTGCTTGTCTTCTTCTTCCACATGATAGCGCTCTTTCCCGTTTTTCAAATACAGATCCGTGTACTTCCGATACATAGAAGTAACTGCCGCCACATATTCCGGCTTTTTCATTCTGCCTTCGATCTTAAAGGAATCGATGCCTGCTTCCACAAACTCAGGGATCAGATCCAGAGTCATGATATCTTTCGGGCTCAGAAGGCACGATGGTCTTTTTTGTCCTTCTGCCTGATACCGCAGTCTGCAAGGCTGTGCACACTGCCCTCGATTGCCGCTTCTTCCTCCCAGCATACTGCTGAAAAGACATTGTCCGGAATAGGAATAGCAGAGGGCTCCATGTACGAAGCATTCGATCTCAAGTCCGGTCTCTTCCTTCATTCTGCGGATTTCTGAAAGAGACAGCTCCCTTGCAGGGACGATCCTCTCCACACCGTATTTTTTCAGCAGACTCGCTCCAAGGGCACTTGTCACTGCCATCTGTGTGCTGGCATGGACAGAAAGCTTTGGAAACTGCTCTCTCACAAACCGCAGCACCCCCAGATCCTGAACGATAACTGCATCCAGCCCATGTTCATAATAAGGTGCAAGATAGTCGTACAGTTTCGTCACCAGCTCCTTTTCTTTTAACAATGTATTGACGGTCAGATACAGCTTTTTCCCGTACAAATGCGCCTCCTGGATGGCCTGTATCAATTCTTCTTCCCGGAAATTCCCCGCATATGCCCGGGCGCCGAACAAGTCTCCTCCCGCATAGACCGCATCCGCGCCGGACAAGATCGCCGCCCGAAAGCTCTCATAACTTCCTGCCGGGGCGAGAATCTCCGTCTGTTTCCATTCTTTTCTTTCTTTCATATATCAATCCTGCCTTACTTTGAAAAAAGGCTGTCTTGTCCGACAGCCCTAATTCTTGCGATGATTTTTCATTTCTGTTTCCAGTTTCACAATCTTCATCTGAAGCTCTTTGTTTTCTTCTTTCAGCTTGTCAATTGCGCTCTCTGCATTTTCCAGCTTGATCTGTGCCGAAATAAGCTCATGTTTTAAGTCATACATTTCCTTGTCTTTCGCTTCAATATCGTCCTCCAGCACAGATGTCTGATCTTTTGCCTTGAAATAATCGTCCGCAATATTCAGCGAAAGAAGCAGGCTTCTCGTCTCCGCACTCTGTTTTTTATATCCCTCAGTCTCCATACACTCGGAGATCTTATGGTTCAAATACGTAGAAACTTTCTGAAGATATTCTTCACTTTCAAATCCGCTCAATGTAAAAACCTTGCCGCCGATCAGAACTTCGGTATAATTCTTTTGTACTGACATAAAACGCTTCCTCCTTCTTCTCTCTGGAAGTCCCTCTCATCCATTATAAACTATCCCTGAAAAAAAACCAACTGTTTTCTTTTTAAGTCTGCGGAAAGGCGATTCCGAGATGATGGTATGCCTGTTCTGTCGCCACCCGGCCCTTCGGTGTTCTCTGCAGAAATCCGTTTTTCAGAAGGTAGGGCTCATAGACATCCTCCAGCGTTCCGGCATCCTCCCCGATAGCAGCTGCCAGTGTATCAAGCCCTACCGGTTTCCCTCCGAATTTCTCGATCATCGTAAGAAGAATATTACGATCCAGATAATCCAGACCATACCTGTCCACTTCCAGCAGATCCAGCGCATAGCCTGCCACCTCTTCCGTGATCACGCCGTCATATTTGACTTGAGCGAAATCCCGCACTCTCTTCAGCAGACGGTTGGCCAGACGTGGGGTGCCTCTGGAACGGCGCGCGATCTCCAGCGCCCCCTTCGGTTCGATCTCCACATCCAACACACTGGCAGACCGCAGGATGATCGTCTTCAGCTCCTCATCACTGTAAAATTCCAGCCGATGTACAACGCCGAACCGGTCTCTGAGCGGAGCCGTCAGCATACCAGCCCTTGTAGTGGCCCCAACGAGTGTAAATTTTGGAAGCTCCAGACGGATCGACCTTGCCCCTGCCCCTTTTCCGATCACGATATCAATGGCAAAATCTTCCATTGCCGGATAGAGCACTTCCTCCACCTGCCTGTTCAGCCTGTGGATCTCATCTACAAAAAGGACGTCCCCTTCCTGCAGATTGTTGAGGATAGCCGCCATCTCTCCTGGTTTTTCTATGGCAGGCCCGGATGTAACTTTCAAATGCACTCCCATCTCATTGGCTATGATGCCCGCAAGTGTCGTCTTTCCAAGTCCTGGCGGGCCGTAAAACAAAACATGATCAAGCGGTTCTTTTCTTGCTTTCGCCGCCTCTATATAGATCTTCAAGGTCTCCTTTGCCTTCATCTGTCCTATGTAATCTTCCAGCATCTGCGGGCGAAGGGTACTCTCTATTTTCTTATCTTCTTCCAGACTTTCCGTAGTAATAATTCTTTTTTTCATGCTTTTTTTCTGCCTTCCTGTCTATCTGGCATCTCAGATCAGATGAATGCCATCTGTTTAAGCGCCTGCTTTAATACATCTTCCACAGACAACTGTTCAGAACCCCCCGCTTTTTTCACAGCCTGGAGCGCCTCCGTGCTTCCATATCCAAGTGCAACCAGTGCTTCCACCGCTTCTTTCTGTATCTGTCCGATGCCGGTGGCCGCCGCCGTGTCAGCCGATGTTCCATCCATCGTCCCTCCCAGCGTATCCTCAAATTTCAGTTTATCCTTCAGCTCCAGGATCAGCTTTTCCGCTGTCTTTTTCCCAATCCCAGGCGCCTTAGATATCGCTTTTACATCATTTGCCATGACTGCAAACCGCAGATCATTCGGCGTCATCTGCCCCAGGACACTGAGTCCTCCTTTCGGTCCAATTCCGCTCACTGATATCACAAGTTTATATACTTCCAGCTCATCTTTTGTGAGGAAACCGTAGAGCTGCATGGCGTCCTCTTTCACATTCAAATAGGTGTACAGCTTTACTTCCTCCCCCAGATTTGGAAGTCTTGACATGGACTGCCCGGACATAAACACGCCGTACCCGATCCCTCCCACGTCGATGACCGCCTTATCTTCTTCCAGGTCCTCCAGTGTTCCTCTTATATATGCTATCATGTCTTTTCCGCTTCCTTCCTCCTGCTTTTTTAAAACTGCAGCCTTCCAAGGCGCAGCAGCATCTCCCTGGCTCCGATGCCGATGGCCAGTCCTGTAAGCAGACCGGAAACCATAAGGATCGGAAAATAGGAAAACACTCCGTATGTCTCCACCGTCAGCATCGCCATCAAAAGCTGTCCCAGATTGTGACATACACCCCCTGCAATACTGATCCCGATCAGACTCATGGACGGACTTTTTTTCAATGCCCACATAACGGTCAGGCTCAAAAGTCCTCCTGCAAGGCTGTAAATAATACTCATCATATTTCCAAAAAGTAATCCGGCAAGCAGTACTCTCACTATAGACAGAATGTAAACTTCCCGGACAGGCATCTTATAAAGAGCTACGACGATCACAAGATTCGCAAGCCCAAGCTTGACACCTGGTATCCCAATCTGAAACGGGATACACGCCTCTATATAACTGAAAATCAGCGCCAGAGCGACAAACACCCCAAACGCCACAAGTTTCGCTCCCTTTCTGTGCAAACTGCCTCTCTCCTTCTACACTAATTTGTCACTGCGTCAACTCCGCTTTCTTCCCCTTCTTCCACGGAGACAACAACCTCATTGGGCAGACAGATAATGCTCTCCCCTTTTTTTCCGATCTCCCCTTGCTTTACGCAAATCTGATCAGGACAGGAAGCAGACTGCATCCTTACCTTGCCATTCTCTATTACAACAACATTTTCCCCTCCGTCCACCTGGATTTCCTGGTCTTTGTCAAGGGAATAGACACCTGCTTCTTTTCCATCTTTAAAAATGCGCACGGTTCCTGCCTGCTGCCTTCCCATCCAGAAAAGTATGCCAAATCCAATGCAGGCCGCCAAAAGAATCGTGCCTATTACAATAAAATCACCCTTCTTCATACTGCCTCCTCTTTCCGCTCTATTCTAACATATCATCCCATGTTCTTCAACCATATGTTCGATTCCCTGATCATTCGCGAAACTCCTGTTGCATCTTCTTTCCCTGCCGTGCTAAGATAAATAAGTGACGGTTTTGTCATGCATGGCCGGACAAGGCCGGCAGAAAGGAGACTTCATGAAACGAAAATTTACTTTTTTTACCGCATGTTGTACGGCCCTCATCTTCTCCGCTTCGGTTCTTTTTTCCGGATGCAAGGAAAAGACATCCGATCCCATACAGAAAACCGGATTGCTTCTGGATACTGTGATCGGGATCTCCATATATGATTCGGATGACGAATCGCTTCTGGACAAAAGTTTTGACCTCTGTGAATCCTACGAGGAAAAATTAAGTCCGACTATTCCGACAAGTGAACTCTACCAGATCAATCATTCCGGAGGCCAGCCAGTATCCGTATCCGACGAAACACTGGAACTGATCCAGCTTGGAATACACTACGGGGATCTTTCAGACGGTCTTTTCGATATTACGATCGCTCCTTTGAGCGAGCTCTGGGATTTCGGCAACAATACCGGAAATGTGCCTTCTGCCGAAACGATCGCTGAGGCAGCTTCCCATGTGGATTACCATTTTATCCAGATCTCAGGCAACCAGGTCTGGCTTTCTGATCCAGCTTCCGGCATCGATCTTGGAGGGATTGCAAAGGGATATATTGCGGATCGGATCCGGGATTACCTTGTCTCCGAAGGTGTAAAAAGCGCAATCATCAACCTGGGCGGAAACGTACTTACCGTGGGCGGACGACCGGACGGAACTGATTTCAACATCGGTATCCGGAAACCGTTTGCCGATGATACTGCATCGATCACAACTGCACATGTAAAGGATACTTCCCTTGTCTCTTCCGGAAATTACCAGCGATACTTTGAGAAAGGCGGAAAAATCTACCACCATATCCTGAACCCGGATAACGGCTATCCGATTGAAAACGATCTGTATCAGGTAACGATCCTCTGCGACTCTTCCGCGGATGCGGATGCCTTTAGCACGATCTGCTATTCTCTTGGAGTAGAAAAAGGACTTGACCTGATCAACAATACGGAAGGTGTGGAAGCTCTTTTTGTGACAAGCGACTATTCCCTGCATGCCTCATCCGGTTGGGAAGAAGCAGTAAAATAGATTTTTCTTTACACATCACAGACAGGGTCAGCGCGGCTGCCAAACGGCAATCTTACGCTGACCCTGTTTTCTTTTTTACTATAATCAATGCATCCGCGTGCATCAACGCCGGCACCATTTAATATCCGTAATAATATCCGTTGTAATCAATATAGCTGTCCGCGAACCCGATCACACCTACCATTATGATAAACACAAGCGCGATCACGATGCACACTGCCTCGACGATCAAAGCAGCACGGCAAAAATTTCTGCGGTTGAGATTTCCGGTTTTGCTGAACGCCCAGTAGCAATACAAAATGATTCCCCCACAGCATGGGATCAACAGTGCAAGAATCGTAAGCAGCCAGTCTCCCATACTGAGCGGAGAGGAGTCAAGCCCCGCATCCGGCTCATGTTTCGGATCCATCTTTACATTGTAGGCATAATTGCTGTCGTACCGTGCATTTTTCTGCGACTCGTGCTGTACATTCTCGCTGTAAGCCGTATATCCGCTTTCTTTCTTTTTGTCCTGACGGTCTGCCATTTCCTCCGAGCCGGACTTCGAACACCGCCCGTAATCATAGGAGACGTCTTCCTTTGGCTCCTCCGTCTTCGTCTCTGTATCCTGAATCACTGTCGGAACCATCTCCTGCTCATTTGGCTCTGTCATCGCTTCCCTTTCTTCTTCCGGGCGCTCCATATTATCTTTCTTTTCTTCCATAATCGGTCCCTTTCCTTTCTTCTGTTCACTTGTCTTATTTTATCACGTGCATTTCAGGACTACAACAATGTTTTTCAAGTTCACACATTGTTCTTACACTGACCCTACTGCTCTGAGAAGCCGATTGATCAGGTTGTCCCTATAAAAACTCATCGGAGGTTCCCCTGGGAAGTAACGGATCATCCGATAAATGTAAAACAAAATCATACCGATCAAAAGAAGCAGCAGCCATTTCTTTAAAGACGTCGTCTCCTTGTGAAGGATATATCTGCGTATGCAAAAAGCGCCCGCCAGAGCAACGATGGCATAAATAAATGGATTCAGATGCCACGCCTGCAAAAACTCCCCTCGGAGAATCGAGAATGCAGCTCTCGACAGCCCACATCCAGGGCATGGAAAACCAGTTACCAGAACAAGAGGGCAAGACGTGTACAAAAAATACCAGGCTACTGTAAAATATATTGCCAGGACAAGAATCACGATCCGGATATTCCACAAATCCCTCCGGATCATCTGCCATGTATCTCTTCCCCAGGATTTCCAACTGTTCTTTCTATGCATCTTCCATCCTCCTGTGATTTTTCTCTTCTTATACTATATCATTTTCCCCTTTCTGTTCAAGACCTTGACTTATTAAAAAAACAGGGATGGCTTTCCAGAATCTTACTTCCAGAAAGCCATCCCTGTTTTTATGGAAAAGATCCGCACCTTACTTGCAGCTAGGCAATAATCTTTTTCGGACATTTCTCAGCGCATTTTCCGCAGTTTGTACATTTTGACGGATCAATGTGCGCCACATTATTTGTGACTTTCACTGCGTCGAACTCACAGACTCTTTCACACATTTTACATCCGATACATCCCACAGAGCATACGCTCATGACATCTTTTCCTTTGTCGAGAGAACTGCACTGTACAAGATGCTTCTGTTCGTACGGTACAAGCTCGATAAGGTGTCTTGGACATGCTGCCACACATTTTCCGCAGGCTTTACATGCCTCTTTATCTACAACTGCAATGCCGTCTTTGATATGGATCGCATCAAACGGACATGCTGCCACGCAGGTTCCTTCTCCAAGGCATCCGAAAACGCAGCCCTTTGGCCCGTTATTCTGCATCATATTTACCATGACACAGTCATGTGTCCCGGTATATTTATAATTGTCTTTTGCTTTTTCGCAGGTTCCTGCGCATTTCACGAAGGCAGTCATTCGAACTGTCTCTCCTGCTTCCTGTCCCATGATAGCCGCAACCTTTTCTGCAACCGGAGCTCCGCCTACCGGGCATGCGTTGACCGGAGCTTCCCCTTTGACAATGGCTGCTGCCAGACCGGAGCATCCTGCGTAACCACATCCGCCGCAGTTATTTCCCGGCAGCACTCCTGTGATCTCTTCTTCTCTTTCATCGACTTCCACCGCGAATTTTTTCCCGGAGATCCCAAGGAAAACGCCGATGAACAATCCTACGCCGCCGACGATGGCAGCGGCAACGAGTATACCTGTCATAATCCTGTTTCCTCCCTTAAATCAGACCTGAGAATCCAAAAAATGCAATGGACATCAGCGCCGCTGTCAAAAGTACGATCGGTGTACCCTGGAATGGCTTCGGCACATCATTGTGTTCCGTCTTTTCACGGATACCAGCCATGATCACAATGGCGATGGTAAAACCAAACGCAGTGGCGAATCCGTTTACCACACTGCTCAGGATGTCATAATCTTTCTGTACGTTTGTGAGCGCCACTCCGAGCACTGCACAGTTTGTTGTGATCAGAGGAAGGTAAACCCCGAGCGCCTGATAAAGCGAAGGCATCGCTTTTTTCAGGAACATTTCAACGAACTGGACGAGCGCTGCGATTACCAGGATAAACACGATAGTCTGCAGATATGATACATCCAAAGGCAGCAGGATGAATTTATAAATCAGGCTGGTCACAAGAGAGGCGATCGTGATGACGAAAATAACGGCGCCTCCCATTCCACCTGCTGTCTCAATCTTTTTTGACACTCCAAGGAACGGACAGATTCCAAGGAACTGGCTCAGTACAACATTATTTACAAGCGCAGAGCCAACTGCGATAATCAGTAATTCTTTCATCCTTTTCTCCTCCTATTCCTTGTCCGGATCCTTTGCAGCAGAACCGCATCCGCCGCAGGAAGCACAGCCGCCTTCCGCGCAGCCTCCCTGAGGTCTCGTTACTTTCTTTCCTTTCTTCTCCATGCTGTCCATGATCTGATTTCTTGCCGCAACAAGAACAGCCAGCACAATGAAGGCTCCCGGAGCCAGGATAAAGATCGTGATCGGCTCGTAAGATTCCGGCATGATCTGGATGCCGAATACCTTGCCCGCACCGATAAGCTCACGGACTATACCGATACACGTAAGACCAAATGTAAATCCAAGTCCCATTCCGAGACCGTCAAAAATGGACGGAAGCACCGGATTTTTGGAAGCATAGCTTTCTGCACGTCCGAGAATAATACAGTTTACGACGATCAATGGAATATAAAGTCCAAGCGCAGAATAGAGGCTCGGAACAAACCCTTCCATAAGGAACTGGACAATCGTCACAAAAGATGCAACTACTACGATAAACGCCGGAATACGAACTGAATCCGGAATGATCTTTCTAAGCATGGAAATCAGCATATTGGACAATACGAGAACCACCGCCGTGGAAAGCCCCATACCGATCCCGTTAATGGCAGAAGTCGTGACCGCAAGCGTCGGACACATACCCAGCATCATGACGAATGTCGGGTTTTCTTTGATAATACCGTTATATAAGCGTTCCCCACATTTATTCATCTGCACTGCCTCCTAACACATTCTGATAATATCCAAGGGATGCATTGACTGCTCCCGTGACAGCTCTCGTCGTGATCGTAGCGCCGCTGATGGAATCGATCTGTTCTCCTTCTCCGCCGTCTTTGTCTACGTAGAACTGCTCTGTCTTTTTATCGGCATACTGCTTTTTGAATTCCGGTGTATCGGCATTCATACCAAGACCTGCCGTCTCGCTGATGGACAGAATAGAGATTCCCGTCACTGTACCGTCGGACTGAATTCCGACAGACAGCTGGATATCTCCACCGTACCCGTTTTTATCTGTCGCCGTCACAACATATCCGATGGTCTCCCCGCCTTTTTGAGCCTCAGCAGCCTCATTGATCACAGCGCCGTCCACACCAGCGTCTTTTACCGCCTGTGCCGCCTCTTTTTCATCCACATCAAGTGCTTTGAACTCGTCTGCATCCTGGAAGACTTCTTTGTATGCTTCCTGCTTTGCATCTTCCTGCGCCTGTGCGATCGGCGCTTTTGTAATCTCGTAAACACCGCCCAGGGCAATCCCTGAGATCAGCGTGATCGCTGTCAAAATGATCGTATTCTTTACAATCTTATTCATTATTTCTCTCCTCCTTTACCAAATGGTTTCGGAAGAGTAACCTTCTCGATCAACGGAACCAAAATGTTACTGATGATGATCGCATAGGAAACCCCTTCTGCGGAACCTCCGAAAAGACGGAACAGCCCTGTGAGAACACCCAGCAGGATACCGTAGATGATCTGCCCTTTCTTTGTGATCGGGCTTGTCACATAGTCCGTCGCCATAAACCACGCACCGAGCATGATACCGCCGCCGCAAAGATGAGCGGTAATGAACTGCCAGTCAAAACCATGGCCTCCGAAAATTGTGATAAAGATCACAAAAGTCACAAGGTAAGTTCCCGGAATACGGAGATCAATGATTCCTTTCAGAAGGAGAATGATCGCACCGATCATGATCGCGATAGTGGAAGTCTCCCCAATGGTACCAGGAATCTGTCCAATAAACATGTTCATCGTATCCACATTTGCGATAGAACCATCTGCACGCATCGTTGCAAGCGGTGTAGCCCCGGTAATACCGTCATATGTAAAGGATGTCATCCTTCCTGTAAAAGAGATCAAAAGGAAACATCTTGCCGCAAGCGCCGGGTTCATGAAATTCTGTCCAAGTCCCCCAAACAACTGCTTTACTACAAGGATAGCAAATACACTTCCGAGCACGCCCATCCACCATGGAGCAGACGGCGGAAGATTGAGGGCAAGCAAAAGCCCTGTAACCGCTGCACTAAAATCACTGATAGTTACCTTTTTGTGCATCAGCTTTTCATATATAAACTCAGTCAGCACAGCCGCTGCCACTGTTACAACTACAAGAATCCACGCGTTCTGATCACGGAAATTCCATATACCAAACAATGTAGTCGGCAAAAGTGCGATGATGACCCACATCATAATGCTGCCTGTGGAATCTTTGGCACGGATATGCGGCGATGCTGAAATATTAAACTGTTCGTTCACTTGTGTCCACCTCTCATTTCCTATTTCTTCTTCCTGTTGGCCAGTGCGATCTTTCTCATGGAACCGATGGCCTGTTTAAGCTGTCTTCTCGCTGGACAGACATAGCTGCAGGATCCGCATTCCATACATTCCACTCCGAACTCTTTTTCAAATGCCTTCTCATCATGCCTCTCCGCATAATCTGCAAGTCTCGACGGAATCAGGCGGCTTGGGCAAGCTTCGATGCACCGTCCGCAGTTGATACATGCCCCAGGTTCGTACATGGCTACCTCGTCCTTTGTAAGACATAAGATCGAAGATGAAGTTTTTGTAACTGGAACATCCAGAGTAAACATAGCAAATCCCATCATCGGTCCTCCGGATATGATCTTCTGCGTTTCCTCTTTGAGTCCGCCTGCCGCTTCCACAAGCTCTCTCTGGGAAATTCCAAAAGGAACTTTAAAATTTCCCGGCTCATTGACTCCGTCCCCGCTCACTGTGACAACACGTTCGATAGACGGACGTCCATTGATCACTGCATGGTGGATATTGATGATGGTCTCCACATTGTCTACCACACATCCTACATCTGCCGGAAGCATGGAAGAATTGATAGCTCTTTTCGTCACAGCATAGATAAGCTGACGCTCTCCTCCCTGTGGATATTTCGTCATCAGCTTCGCCACTTCCATTCGCGGCTCCCCTTTTGTAAGTTCTTCTAACTTTGCGATACAATCCGGCTTGTTGTCCTCCACAGCAAAAACTCCCTTCGCATTGTCAAACAGCCGGAGAATGACTTTCATCCCGCTTACCAGTTCTTCCGGATTTTCCATCATCCTGCGGTAATCCGCAGTGATATACGGCTCACATTCCGCACAGTTTGCGATAACGTAGTCGATCTTATCCGGTTCTTTCGGGGAAAGCTTTACTCTTGTCGGGAACCCTGCACCTCCCATACCTACGATCCCTGCATCTGCGATCAGATTGAGGATCTCTTCTTTCGTAAGTTCCTCAAGGGGTTTCGTCGCCAGCTTTTCAGCCTCCGTATATTCCCCGTCATTTTCGATGACGATAGAATTAACCTTTCCTCCTGTCGGTGTGAAATTAGGCGCGATCGCCTTTACCTTTCCGGACACGGAAGAGTAGACCGGAGCGGACACAAACCCTCCTGCCTCCGCGATCTTCTGTCCTTTCAGCACCTGATCTCCTACCTTTACGATCGGAGACGCCGGGGCTCCGATATGCTGGGAAAGCGGATACACCAAATCCCCTTTCGGCAGGATCTCGACAATCGCCTTGTCCTTTGCCAGACTTTTTCCGTCATTCGGATGAATCCCACCCTTGAAAGTTAAAAGTCCCATCTTTTTTCCTTCCTCCTCGTTCATTTTTTAACAGAACCTGGAACATGAAAAAACAGAGGCCAAAAGCCTCTATTTCTTCTGTTTCGTTATAATGTCACGGTCCCTTCAGAATTACTCTTCTTCAGAAGTCTGCACTTCTTCTGCTGTTTCTTCTGCCGGTTCCAGTGCTTTCATGCTTAAGCTGATTTTTTTCTCTTCTTCATTCAGATCCACTACTTTCGCTGTGATCTCCTGTCCAATCTTCAGTACATCAGACGGTTTTTCCACATGTGCTCTGGAAATCTGAGATACATGGAGAAGAGCATCAACTCCCGGTGCCAGTTCTACGAACGCACCAAAATCTGTCATTCTTGCAACTTTACCTGTCACAACTTTACCTGCTGCAAAATCTTCTGCTGCATTGTTCCACGGATTTGTCTCCGGGAATTTGAGTGATAATGCGATTTTTGTATCGTTGATATCTTTCACAAGTACTTTTACAGTTTCTCCTACCTGGAAAAGCTTCTTCGGATTGTCAACACGTCCCCATGACATTTCGGAGATATGAAGGAGACCATCCACTCCGCCCAGATCGATGAAAGCACCGAAATCTGTCACGTTCTTTACTGTTCCTTCTACTGTGTCGCCCACTTTCAGGTTTGCAAAAAGTTCTTTCTGTTTTTCTGCTTTTTCAGCAACCAGAATCTGTCTTCTGTCTCCGATGATACGGTTTCTTCTCGGATTGAATTCGCTGATAACAAATTCAATCTCCTGTCCCTGATACTTGTTCAGATCTTTTTCATAAGTATCGGATACAAGACTTGCCGGAATAAATACCCTGGCTTCTTCTACAACAACGCTGAGACCGCCTCCAAGAATCTGTGTAACCGGTGCTTTCAGAACTTCTTTGTTCTCAAAAGCTTCTCTAAGTCTTTCATTTCCTTTTTCAGCAACAAGTCTCTTATATGTCAGTAAAACCTGTCCTTCTCCGTCGTTTACTTTCAGAACTTTAGCTGTCATGGAATCACCAACAGATACCATGGTTGTGAGGTCTGCATTCGGTTCGTTTGTGTATTCGCTTCTTGTAATGATACCGTCAGCTTTGTATCCGATGTTGAGAATGATTTCATCTGGTTTCACATCGATAACTGTACCTTCTACAACCTCTCCATTGTGTATTGTTTTGAATGATTCCTCCAACATTTGTTCAAAAGTTAAGTCTGACATTATTTTGAACCTCCTCAATTATATTATTGGGCGTGGATGCCCCTGCTGTAATACCTACTGCTTCCACGGACTTTAACTGTAATTGATTCATATTCAAATCGTCAAGAGTCTGTATGTAGTACGTATTTTTACATGCCTTTTCACATATTTCAAATAACTTCTGGGTGTTCGAACTATGTTTGTCTCCTATAACAATCATCGCGTCCACCTCTGCTGCAATGCGGGAAGCCTCTATCTGACGCTCCTTTGTAGCATTACAGATCGTATTTAAAACACTTATATCATAACGCGTTTTCAAAAGAATTTCAACTAAATATTTGAATTTATTGTAATTAAATGTCGTTTGAGACACAATACAGATTTTATTTCCATTTTCTGCCTCAGACAGCGAGTTTTCCAATGTAAAAGCCTTCGCCTCCTCCTCGCTTTCGATGACGCTGACCCTGTCTTTTGCCCATCCTTTTATCCCTTTTACCTCGGGATGCTCCTTGTTCCCAATGATGATAATATACTTGCCGTTATCGCTCTCTGTTTTGACAATATTATGAATCTTTTTTACAAACGGGCAGGTCGTATCCACATATGGAATTCCTTTCTCCTCCAGTTTGTCATAGATCTGTTTTCCCACCCCATGGGAACGGATAATGACAATGCCGTCATCAAGGCGATCCAGATCCTCTTCTGTATGCAGTACGCCCACACCTTTTTTCTCCAGATCTTTGACCACTTCTTCATTATGTATAATAGGACCAAATGTATAGATTTCCGGGACATGAGCCTCGCCCGCCTCAAGTCTTTTCCGACGTTTTTCCACTTGCTCATACACCGCATCTACTGCTCTTTTTACCCCAAAGCAAAATCCTGCTGTCTTTGCCAATCTTATTTCCATGTTTTCTCCTTCTTCTTTCTATTCCACAGTCTCCATGTCAATGCTGCCACGGCCACTCCGGCGAGCACGCCGCCGCTGTCGATCAAAACATCTGTGATCATCGCACCTCTGCCCGGAACGAAAAGCTGATGGAACTCATCGCCAGCTGCATAACATGTACCGATCCCCCAGGCGTAAATTCCTGTCTTTCCAAGTGTCGTCTTCGTCCCGGAACGGATCGTCTGAAACAAGAGGAATCCAAGGATCGCATATTCCGTCCCATGAGCCGCCTTTCTGACCGGATATTCAATCGCTTCCGCAAATGTATCCTGACGCTCTTTCGTCCAGCTTTCAAAATCAGACACAAAGATTTCTCCGATCATCTTCCCCACAAGCAGGCTGTCTTTGGAAGATTCTCCGGCCGTCTTTGCCGAAAAAGCGAAAATCACAGCCATCCATACGACCGCAAGTGCCGCCCAGATATTCCTCCATTTTTTCATATTCGTTTCCTTCCAATCTTTATCTGAATGCATTATACTCGTTCATCACTTTCCAAGTCAAGATGCGTTCTCCACCAAATCTTGGTTTTGCAAAAACTTTGCAAAAAAATGTTGCAATTTTCCTCTTTTCACGTGATAATAGTATTGAATATGACAGTATGTCCGCTGAGAGAATGATTTAGAAAAAATAAAAATAAAATCAAACAACCTCAATCTATCACAATAAAGAATTCTCTCCTGCGGCAGTGCGTATCTCATACTTATGTCTGTCGGCAGGATGGTATGCTTGGGCTGGCGGACATGGGTTATTGTTGTATTCTCATCACAAAAGACTCCACGACGAACGCCGGAGTGACAGGCCTCCCACCTGTTCTCCGGCGTTTCTTTGTCTGGATACATTCAGGACTTCCAGCTGATATTTTCGATTTCATATATGGAAACAGCATCATCACAATTGACGATCATCTTTACAGTGTAATTCCGCTTGAACTCTTTCCCGTTTCTTGTTCCTTCCATTTTGATTGTACAGCTTACTTTTCCGAGTGTGCTGCCCTGATATTCCACTTTATATGCATCCTTGATCTTCGTCTCAACGGAAGTGACAGTGACCTCTGCGTTAGTATAGAGTTTTTCCCGGTCTTTCTGTAGTTTCTCCCGGTCTTCATCCGAAGCAATACTGGAGTACAAGGTCGTATCAATGACCATTTTTTCTTCCTCTTCTATACTGCTGTCCACAATCAAAAATCCGGAAGCCCATCCCATGATCCCTGTCTTGATTTCTTCCTTTTCTTCCTTTGAAAACGAATCTCCTTTGTCTGGAATTTTTTCTGAAACATAATCGATCGGCGATGTCTCTGCCTCTTTCTCCTTCGTGTCTTCCGAAGAGCAAGCACACAATCCTGCAGAAAGCAGGCATACGGCAACAATAAATGATATAATATTCTTATGGATTCTTTTCATCTGCACCTCATTTTATCACAAAACCATTGCCTGAAATATAATATTCCAGGCAATGGTTTTATTTGTTTTTGGTTATTTGGAAATGAATTTTTTGTTTATTATTTGCGGAATCTTCTTGCCAATACTGCTGCGATAGCTGCAAGACTTCCGATTACTCCTACTGCCGGAATTGCTGCATTTGCAGTATCCCCTGTCTTCGGAGCATCTTTTTTGTCATCTTTTACGTCTGCCTTTACTTCTGTTGTATCATCTGTCTTGTTGTTATCATTGTCAGACGGTTTAGATGGATCTACCGGTTCAGCCGGATCTGTCGGATCTGTTGGGTCTGTTGGATCTGTCGGATCACTCGGATCTGTCGGGTCCGTCGGATCTGTCGGGTCACTCGGATCTGTCGGATCACTCGGATCTGTTGGGTCACTCGGATCTGTCGGGTCACTCGGATCTGTCGGATCACTCGGATCTGTCGGGTCACTCGGATCTGTCGGATCACTCGGATCTGTCGGGTCACTCGGATCTGTCGGGTCACTCGGATCTGTCGGTTCTTCAACTTTTTCTACAAATAAAATGTAACCACGTGTGCATCCAAATGGTACATCAATATTTGTTTTCTGAACCAAACCTTCTACGAGCTGATATCCTTCCGGAAGCTGGTAGTCTTTTCCAAGCTGGAATGACCAGCATGTTCCTGGTTCCCCTGCCTGCGTTACAGATGCATAATCATGAGCAACAATTCTTCCTTTAACTGTCATGAATGTAACAAATAAAGAAGTCTTTTTCTGGATTCTTTCTACAGGTACATCCAGCTGTCCGCCTTCTGTTGCCATAAAGTCTCCAGATACTGTCATACGGTATCCTTCCGGCACGTATGGTTTCAGGATAGAGTAATTGTTTACTCCTTTTGGTACAAAGTAGTCTCCGCCTGCAATGAACTTATCTCCGTCCATAAAACGGATGTTCATGATCACGTTTTTCTGGATCTTTTCTACAGGTACATCCAGCTGTCCGCCTTCTGTTGCCATGAAGTCGCCGGATACTGTCATTTCGTATCCTTCCGGTACG
>NZ_VIRV01000016.1 GCF_019754295.1 Sellimonas caecigallum
TTAAGTAGAAGGAGGAACTATTTTATGAGAAAGAAACTCATATCGGTACTAATGGTAACAGCAATGACCGCAGGTCTGTTGATAGGCTGCGGAAGTTCCAGCTCAAATAAAGAGGATGGCAAAACCGAGGACGGCAAAAAGAAAGTAACTGTCTGGGCCTGGGATGTAGAGTACAATATCCCTGTAATGGAAGAGGCAGCAAAGCGGTATGAGGCAAAACACGATGATGTAGACATTGAAATCATGGAATATGCTTACGATGATATTACCCAGAAGCTCAACACAAACTTAAGTTCTGGAATCACAGACGGTCTTCCTAATATTATCTTAAGTGAAGATGCAAACGTTCAGAAATATATCCAGTCTTATCCTGGAGAATTCAAAGATATGTCTGATATTGTAGATTTTTCAAAATTTGCGGATTACAAAATAAAAGTTCTCACATTTGAAGATGGTATATACGGTGTTCCATTTGATATCGGAACAGAAGGACTTTTCTACCGTAAAGATTACATGGAGCAGGCAGGATATACGAAAGAGGATCTCACGGATATTACCTGGGATGAACTCATTGAGATTGGAAAAAAAGTAAAAGAAGTAACGGGAAAAGATTTGATGACAATGGATCCCAACACAATGACTATCATGAGAGATTTTATGCAGTCTTCCGGTACATGGTATTTCACAGAAGATGGGGAGCTTAATATTTCCGGCAACCCTGTCATAGAAGAGGGATGCCGCATATACAAAGAGCTGATGAACAGTGGATCTATCAAACTAACAACCGGATGGGGAGATATGGCAGCAGCACTTAACAATGGAGATGTAGCTTCCATCATAAGTGGATGTTGGATCGTACCGACCATCACGGCACAGGAAGACCAGTCCGGCCTTTGGGAAGTTACAAGAATGCCGCGTCTTAATATTGATCAAGGCACCAACTACGGAAATCGCGGCGGGTCCAACTGGCTCGTTTTGGAAAATGCAGAAAACAGCGATGTAGCTGCAGATTTTCTTAATGAGATTTTCGCAAATGACACGGAGTTCTATGAAAAAATCCTTATCGACATTGGAGCTATCGGGGCATATATTCCGGCGCAGTCAAGTGAAGCGTACAATGAACCGATTGAATATTTCAGCGGAGAACCAATCTGGGCCAACTTCGCAGAGTGGGCAAAAAAGGTTCCGCCGATCCAGGTAGGAGTATATTCTGACGAAGTAGATTCTGTTCTTGTCACACAGATGGCAAACATTTTGGATGATTCTCAAGATATACCGGATATGTTGGAAAAGGTAGAAGAACTTGTAAAAGCGCAAATACAATAGAAACAGATTTGGAGTGTAAGCTATGAACAGAAAAACATCAAAAAGCTGGTTCCGGCTTGCAAGCAATGGATGGGCATTTGTGCTCCCATCCATTGTCCTCTTCCTCTGGCTCGTACTTTGGCCGATGATCAGTGCATTTCTCATGTCACTGCAGAAAGGAAAGGGTACAGTAACAGAGTTTGCAGGTTTGGATAACTATATAAGATTATTCCATGATCCGGTCTTTATCAGCAGTACAATCAACACGATTACTTATTTCATTATTCAGGTTCCAATCATGCTGATTCTGGCCTTGATTATTTCCTCGATTTTAAACAATCCTAGGCTTCGGTTCCGTGGATTTTTTCGAACAGCCATCTTTGTACCATGTGTGACGAGTCTTGTAGCATATTCTCTTTTGTTTAAAAGTATGTTTGCACCAGACGGCATAATCAACCAAGTTCTTATGGCAATGCATATCATAAGCGAACCGATTCCATGGCTCCTGGAAACGTTTTGGGCAAAAGTTGTCATCATCTTTGCAATTACATGGCGCTGGACTGGATACAATATGATCTTTTATCTTTCCAGTATGCAGAATATCGACAAAGGGGTTTATGAAGCAGCAGAAATCGATGGAGCAGGAGCATGGCACAAATTCTGGTACATCACAGTACCCCTTTTAAAACCGGTCATCCTTTTGACTGCCATTCAGTCCACTACCGGAACACTGCAGCTTTTCGACGAAGTTGTAAATATTACATCCGGCGGACCGGCCAACAGCACGATGACCATCTCCCAGTATATTTACAATCTGTCCTTTAAGTATGCCCCAGATTTCGGATATGCATCAACTGTATCGTACGCAATCTTTATCATGGTTGCAGTGTTGTCTTTGATTCAGATGAAAGTGAGTGGTGACAGAAATGACAAATAAGCAGACAGTAATCAATACCGGAAAGACAAGAAAAAGAGTGATATATGCCGTACAATATCTGTTTCTCGGAATCATTTCCATCGTCTCTATCTTTCCCTTTGCATGGATGATCATTGGATCCACAAATAAAAGTATGGATATCACGCTTGGAAAAATGACATTCGGAGATCAGTTTTTTATCAATCTTAAAAATTTGTTAGAAGCAGGGGACTTGCTGACCTGTCTGAAAAATTCGGCAATTCTCAGCATTTTCATTACATGCCTCAGTATGCTGGTGTGCTCCCTTGCAGGATACGGATTTGTAGTATATCAGAGTAAAAAGAAGGAATTTTTCTTTTCACTGATTCTTCTATCGATGATGATTCCGACCTCCTCACTTGTAATCCCGATGTTCAAAATGTTCAACGGTATGCAACTTCTGAACACTAAAATAGGCGTGGTACTGCCGGCCCTCAGTACAGCTTTTTTGATTTTTTTCTTCCGGCAGAATACAAAAAACTTTCCTTTCGAGACGATCCAGTCTGCCCGTATTGACGGACTTGGGGAATTCGGTATATTCTTTAAAATCTATATGCCTATGATGAAATCCACATATGCGGCAGCGGCTATCATCACATTTATGTCCAGCTGGAACAACTACATGTGGCCTCTCATCTCTCTGCAGACAAAAGACCAGAGGACACTTCCGCTCTTGATCAGCTCCCTCGGGACTGCCTACACACCGGACTACGGCATGATCATGGTCGGTATCATCATAACGACGATCCCTTCCGCTTTGATCTTCTTCCTGATGCAGAAGAATTTTGTAAACAGTATGATGGGATCTGTAAAATAAATCAGGAAAAGGAGAAAGACATGCAAAGAGAATTGGTTAAACAACATTTGGCAGATCCGCGATTTTTCGAGGAAAACAGACTTCTTCCAACATCTGATCACTTTTGGTATGAAACAGAAGAAGAAGCCTTGAAAAAAAGAAAAATGAAACTTTATTTCTCGTTAAATGGTGCCTGGAGTTTTTTTTATGCACCAAATCCAGACAGTGTTCCGTCTGGATTTGAAAATCCGGATTTTTCCTGCTCTGGATGGGATACAATTCCAGTTCCGTCACATATAGAGCTGAATGGATACGGGAATCCACAATATACTGACACCGACTATCCATGGGATGGAACAGAACAGGTCATTCCCCATAGAATACCTGTGAAACACAATCCAACCGGATGTTATGTAAAAATGTTCCAGATTCCACAATACATGAAAGGGAAACGTCTAATCCTCCAGTTTGAAGGTGTAGAAACCGCTTTTCACTGTTGGCTAAACGGCACATATGTGGGCTACAGTGAAGACAGTTACACACCTGCTGCCTTTGATATTACTGAACTTGTAAAAGAAGGTGAAAATAAACTGGCCGCGGAAGTATATCGTTTCTCTACTGGGAGCTGGCTGGAAGATCAGGATTTTTGGAGAATGGGCGGAATCATGCGGGATGTTTCCATTTTTGCATTGCCAGATCTTCATATGAAAGATCTGGATATATCAGCAGATTTAGATTCATCCTACAAGAAAGGGATACTAGATGTTCGGTGTACCTTTACCGGGACAATTCCTCCCGGAAGTTCTCTTGCTTGGAAACTCCTTGATGGAAGGATTCGGATGGAGGACATTGCAGAACGAGAAGAAGACATCATACTCTCTGGAAGTATGGAGCTAAACAAAAATAATTTATCATTCCATCAAGAGATTACGGATGTAAAAGCTTGGAGCGCAGAAATTCCCTATCTCTACCGTCTAGTCCTGCTTCTCCATTGCAAAGATGGTCAGATTATAGAAGCAGTCTCTCAGGATATCGGATTTAGAAAGGTGGAAATTCGCAATTCTATTCTTTGGTTTAACGGAAAACGTATGCGTTTGAATGGAGTCAACCGACACGAATTTTCTGCCAGAAAAGGGCGTGCCATTGGAAAAGAAGAGATGGAATGGGACATCCGGTTCTTGAAACGAAATCATTTTAACGCGGTGCGCACAAGTCATTATCCGAATCAAAGCTACTGGTATGAGCTTTGCGATCGCTTTGGTGTCTATGTCATGGATGAGACCAATCTTGAAACACATGGCACATGGCATACGAGAAATTATGACTACACACTTCCAGGAAACTTTCCTGAGTGGCGGGATGCCGTCTTGAGCCGCGCCAGTGCAATGCTGGAGCGTGATAAGAATCATCCTTGCATTTTTTGCTGGAGTGTCGGAAACGAGTCATGGAGTGGACAGAATCTCTTCGATATGAGTATGTATTTTCGCAACAGAGACAAAAGCCGTCCTGTACACTATGAAAATGTCTGTCATGACCGGATGTGGGGGAAAACTACAGACTTTGAAAGCCGGATGTACGCCACACCTGCAGAGGCGGAATCATATCTGAAAAACAATCCTGAAAAGCCATATCTGTTATGTGAATATTCTCATGCTATGGGGAATTCTTGCGGAAATCTTCATGAGTATACTGAATTGCTGGACAAATACCCACAATATTGTGGCGGGTTCATCTGGGATTATATCGATCAGTCTTTGTATAAAACTGGACCGGATGGAAAAGAGTATCTGGCATATGGGGGCGATTTCTCTGATCGGCCAAGCAATTTCAATTTTTGTACAAATGGCATCCTCTGTGGAGATCGTACGATTTCTCCGAAGCTTCAGGAAGTCCGCTATTTGTACCAACCATATCGGCTTTTTCCGCAGGCAGATGGAATCCGTATCGAAAGTCTTCAGCTTTTCGAAGATGGTCATCGATATTATGTCAGATGGAGATTGGAAAAAGAAGGAGACTGCCTGAAATCCGGAAGCGTTCCTCTTTCCATAAAAGCAGGGGAAACCGCCTTTATTCCTGTAGACTTTTCTCTGCCGGATGAAGCAGGGGAGTATGTGCGGACCGCTTCACTGATTCTGACATCAGATACACCATACGAAAGGGCGGGAGAGGTAATTTGCTTTGGACAGTCGGTAGAATGTAGGACTAATAATTCTTCTTGCCACCCGGATATACACGCCACTATCCAAACCGTAGATGGGGACAGTAATTTTTCCGTTATCGGCACGGATTTTCGGATCACATTCCAAAAAAATACTGGAAAACTGATTTCATTTCATATCGGCGATCTAGAGCTTGTGTACGATCCTGTCAACACACTGAAACCTGAATTCTGGAGGGCGCCTACTGACAATGATGAAGGGTTTCATATGGCACAAAAATGCGCTGTCTGGAAAACGGCGTCTCTTTATCCAGAGGTAAAGCAGACTGTTTTTCGCTCAGAAAATAGCACCGCACTCATTTCAATTTTGTATGATCTTGGAAATGGTGCATCCTGTCAGGTAGATTTTCAGATTGATTCCTTAGGGACGATGGATATTCACGAGACTTACCATGGATTAGCTGGACTTCCGTATTTGCCATGTTTTGGACTTTCCTGGAAATTTCCAAAGGTATTGTCCAGGGTCTCATGGTACGGAAAGGGTCCCGAAGAAACTTACCAAGATCGCCAGTCCGGAGGGTATCTAGGCGTCTATGAGACGACAGCGGAGCACAGCATATCCCCTTATGTCGTACCGCAGGAGTGTGGAAACCATACAGAAACTCGCTGGGTGGAACTTACAGATACTAAGGGAACAGGTATCCGTGCAGAAAGTAGCGTTCCATTTGAATTTTCCGTACTTCCATACACATGCCATGAAATGGAATCTGCAAGACATCACTATGAACTCCCTGCTCCTTACGCGACGGTCCTTCGCCTTCTGGAAGCGCAAACCGGCGTTGGCGGCGACAACAGCTGGGGTGCCTGGGCCCACGAACCATACATTCTAAAGGGGGATGAAGACCGTATTTTCCATCTCCGCATCAAAATCGTCCGGAATAACAATGGCCAGCAATAAAGCTAAAGAAAAATTCACGACAGCGGGAAATAATCCCGCTGTCGCCGTAATTATAAACGCATCGGGCCAACTATAGAAGAATCGCTTTTGTAAACGTAACTGTATGAATATACTACTCTTTTTGGGGCAAATTTTTTGTTCGTATATGTTGATTCCGCAAAAACTTTCAATTCTTCTTTCGAGATGATCCCTTCTGTATGATTACTTTTATCTATACTGACCGTCCGTCAAATGATAGATTGAGCCTTTTTGAAAAATGAGGTATAATCAATGAAACAACTACCCAGAAGGAGAATATTTCCATGTATACGAATAACCTGATAATCAGGCCTGCCGTTCCGGGAGATGCAAAAGATCTGATATCGATCTATGCACCTTATGTGAAGGAGACAGCTGTAACATTTGAGTATGATGTTCCCGACATCCCAGAATTTCAGCGCCGCATCAAACAGACACTAAATCGGTATCCTTACCTCGTGGCGGAGGAAGGGGAAACCATCGTCGGCTATGCCTATGCAGGCCCGTTCCATACCCGTGCAGCATATGACTGGTCTTGTGAGATCTCCATCTATCTGAAAAAGGACAGGAGAAGGCAGGGACTTGGAAAAACTCTTTATAAAACACTGGAGTCTGTCCTTGCAGCTCAGAACATTCTGAACGTGTATGCCTGTATCGCAGCTCCAAAAGAGGAAGATCCGTATCTTACGGAAGACAGTATGCGCTTCCACAGTCATATGGGATTTCGGCTTACTGGAAGATTTATAAGCTGCGGCTATAAGTTTTCCCGCTGGTACGATATGGTCTGGATGGAAAAGCAGATTGGTCCCCATCAGACATCCCAGCCGCCTGTCCGTTCTTTTGATGAAGTAAAGGATTTCTTTTTCTGATCTTCTGATTTTTCTAAGAAAATTCTTTCGTTTTTCCTGTTATGGAAGCACTGGAATTGCGAATCAACCAACTTACCAAACAATACAAATCAAAAACTGCTGTAAACAACTTAAGTGTCACATTGACGCCTGGAATCTACGGACTTCTCGGAGCAAACGGAGCGGGAAAAACGACGCTTATGAGGATGCTCTGCGATATCCTGGACCCGACGTCCGGCTCGATTACCTATAACGGTATGGATATCCGACAGGCAGGGAGCAGCTACCGTAACCGTATCGGCTACCTTCCTCAGGATTTTGGATATTATCCTAATATGACAGCACCGGATTTTCTTTTGTACGTAGCTGCCCTGAAACACCTGCCATCTGATGAGGCATCGGCACGCACTGGGACTCTATTAAAAGCGGTAGGTCTTTCCGATATCGGGAAAAAGAAGATCAAGACATTTTCAGGTGGGATGAAACAACGGCTTGGTATCGCTCAGACGTTTCTGAATGATCCTGCTGTCCTGATTTTGGATGAACCGACAGCAGGGCTTGATCCAAAAGAGCGGATACGTTTTCGAAATATGATTCAGGATTTTTCCGAAAATCGAATCATCCTTTTTTCTACTCACATTGTCTCTGATATCGAACATATTGCCACTGATATCCTTATCATGAAGGAGGGCAGCCTTCTTTACAAAGGACGGCCTCAGGACATTTCCACAACATTGGAAGACTTTCTTGCGACAGACTTTGTCATGGAACGCCTTGTAGATGATTACGGAGTACTGCACAGTGTAAAAGATCTAACAGGTATGGATGAACTTCCGCGTCTTGAGATGGCGGATTTCTATGTGGAGACCGTCCATGATATCGGATCTTCCATGATGTTTCTCTTCGGGAAACCAGGCTGTATGGACCTATGCTGTCTACGGTATGGCATCCCTTCTCCTTGCAACGTTGTTTGCCTGTGGATCTGTAAAAATCTTCCGGAGCAGACAGATTACATAAAACGAAAACAAACCACAATGCCGATTGAAAAGATCGGAAATTGTTTGCAATTTGTCATTTATATATTGTATAATTGCATAATAGCGAAAAGACTGGAAGGAGATAAGCAAGGATGCATCACGACACACAGACAGCAGCCAAAATGTTAAAAGAAGGTAGTTATACCTGCGTATTTTGTAAAGGAGACTCCTATATCACAAGTACAGAACGCGGAGTAAAGCCTCTGCTTAGGCTGATTGACACCAAGCGTAATGTACATGATTTTTCCGTGGCAGACAAAGTGGTTGGAAAAGCAGCAGCGCTATTGTATGTGCTTCTTGGAGTAAAAGAAGTCTACGCTATTGTCATAAGCAAGGCCGCTTCTGAAGTTCTTCATAAAAACGGCATTCCTTTCACATGCGGCACAGAAACTCCTGCCATAAGAAATCGGACAAACACCGGATTTTGTCCAATGGAAGAGACAGTCCGGGAGATAGAAGATCCATATCTTGCATATGATGCAGTCTGCAGAAAATTAAAAGAAATCGAAAATCCCAGTTGATGGGATTGTGAACACTATCAAAAGAGTCAGCGTAAGCTGGCTTTTTCTGTTCTGAAGTAACAGAGGAAGAGCAACAGGCAATTCACAGCCAAGTTTTACGTACAACCAACGAAGACTTACGCAAATTTTCCGAACAGTTAAGTAAACTTTGCGAGCAGCTGTCGCTGTGTGCTTTGGGAAGCCAGAATATGCTCGACACCTGTAAAGACCTCCTCGAACAGGAAGATGTTTGCGGGGGCTGAAATAAATAAAGTTGGAGAGAACACGGGAAAAGTCATGAGAGCCTTGCATATTTTGCACAGAAGGTTTTCATGACTTTTTTCTGTATTTATTGTTTTGTATCTGTCAAAACAGCAGTTTATCTCTGAAAATAGTTTAGCGGACAAATACAGATTTATCCGAAAAAGTATGGTAATTTCCATTGTTTTATGTTAAACTACTCTCAGAAACCATATTTTGGACTGATTCATACAGACATCATTTTGGAGGTATATTTTATGGCAAAACCTGTTTCCTACCGTGAACAAGTAAAAATTGAAAATACTGTACGGCTTCGTGAATTCTTATCGGAACTTCCTCCTTACGTAAAGGAATATTTCCGGGCCAAGGAACCTACGACATCTGATAAAACCAGATTGTCATACGCGTATGATCTGCGTGTGTTTTTCCGTTTTCTTCAAGAAACCAATCCTTCGCTTCATGACAAACCGCTTTCCGAGATTTCTCTTCAGGATCTTGCTATGCTAAAACCCGTAGACTTCGAAGAATTTGAAGAATATCTCAAAGCCTACCGCACGCCTGACAACCGGACTGAAACCAATTCCCGTACCGGAATTGCCAGGAAAATGTCTTGCCTTAGAAGTTTTTATGACTACCTTTGCAAACGGGAACTTTTAAGCAATAATCCTGTTCGTCTTGTCGATATGCCGAAAATCAAGGAAAAAGCGATCATCCAGTTAGATACCGATGAAGTTGCAGCACTTCTGGATTATATTGAAAATTATGGAAATGATCTGACCGGTGTGAAGCTGTATCATTATCAAAAACAGAAATACCGTGATATCGCAATCGTTACTCTCCTGCTCGGAACAGGCGTTCGAGTTTCTGAGCTGGTTGGGCTGAACATTCAGGATGTAGATTTTAAAAATAACGGCATCCGGATCATCCGGAAAGGTGGAAATGAAATGATCGTCTACTTCGGCGAGGAAGTGGAAAAGGCACTGAAAGAATATCTGGAGCTCCAGAGAAACGGCATCACTCCCCTCTCCGGCCATGAAGATGCACTATTTCTTTCCGGTCAGAAAAAGCGGATCAGCATCGATGCTGTGGAAAAAATGGTAAAGAAATACTGCTCTGCTGTCTCTGTGAAAACCATTACTCCGCATAAGCTTCGCAGTACCTATGGCACTGCCCTGTACCGTGAAACCGGAGACATCTATCTGGTAGCAGATGTACTCGGTCATGCCGACGTCAATACCACAAAGAAACATTACGCCAAACTAAGCGATGAACGCCGCCGAAGTGCTTCCAAAGCCGTGGTTTTACGAGAGAAATAAGACATCCTCCTAACAGTCCCATATACATTTTTTTATATCCACATGTGTACTGTCCCGAAACGGTACACCTTCTTCTTTCAGGAGCTCCCCCTGTTCCTTCCATCCCGGAACAAGTCTTCCTGCATGATTTACAACTCTGTGACAGGGGTAGTCTCCATAATACTGGGCCACGCTGAGGGCTTTACCGACAAGCCTTGCATTTTTCTCTCTTCCGATCAGCCTTGCAATCTGCCCGTAAGTCGCCACATTCCCTTGCGGTATCTCTTCTACGACCGAAAGGATCTCATAAATCAGGTCTTCTTTCACGCTCTCTGTCTCCTCTTTTTGTTATTTAGAATCCTATTGATACACAATTTTGCAGAATTGTCCAAAATTCCCCCATTTTCCCATCCGTGTCCAATGACATTCTCCTCTTCTTCTCTTAAGATAAAATATAATATGATCCATTCATACAAGCAATATGATTTTGCTGTTACTTACAGAGGAGATCAGAAATGTAGAAAATTATAAAAAAACATTCCGCATCGAAGGGCAGAACTCCTTTGCGGAATATTTTTCCTCTGTTATATTCAATATTTTGTCTGAAGATCTTTCCGGAATATTCGGGGAAAAATCGGTACATCCATATGCCGAATTTTACACCGACGCCATTGTTTGTTCATTTAAAAAATGGATCACAACAAAAGACTGCATCCAGCCTCAGCAATTTGCTCTTTTTCTCAAAAAGACGATTATCGGCGTATCAAAGCATGTGTGCGACCAGTGTCCGCCTGATCTTACAGATGAAATTCTTTCATAATTTTTATTCTGGCAACTGCCTTGTATACCGGATGAGCATACATACCACATAAACAGCTGTCATCAGTTCCGTTAGAGGCATTGCAAACCATAGAGAAGATGCCCCTGCGGCAATCGGGAGGAGTAAAATCAGGATTCCGCTGATGACCAGCCCGCGTGAAATGGAAACAACAAATGCCGCCTGCGGTTTCATGAGAGCCTGAAAATAGTATGTAGAGAAAATTCATACTAATCTCTCCAGCATTGTTTTATCTGATGTTTTGTTTTTCTGCTTCCTGCATTGAGGCTCATCAGCAAACATCTGCCCTATCATTTGTTGATCTTTCTCAAGTTCCATATAAAATATCGGATACCTCTGGTTCATTCTGACAGACACAATGTGTTCATAAATCTCATCTTTCTCGTCCTCACTCACAGATTTGTCTGCCTGCAAAAAACAAAGTGGGGATGGAGGGGCAGCTGCCTTTTTAGCCATGAGTCATTTAAAATTTCCTCTCTGTTCCCTGTTCCATAGTCGGCATGTACACCGTAGAGAAGCCCTTTTTCGTGCATCTGTCTGCAAATTCTGCCGGCTTCTTTATTTTCCCGAACGGATATCAGTGCATTCCCAATTTTCCTGACTGTCTCAAGAAACAAATCTGATATTTCTGTATGTCCAAGCAGAACGCAAAAAGCACATTCCGCATTTTTCTTCAGTATCTCGGCCAGTTTCATCAGATTGCCTTCCTCTAATTTCAGCACATAAGTTCCACGCACCGGTAAAATCTCTGCTTCAGACAATCATCCAGGTGTTTGAAGATTACATTGCCGGGCAGTGCAAAGAAGCCTTCATCCTCGGTGTTCTATGCTTTTGTGGGATGACAGTACTAAACCTGGACTACGCCGGGCTTATCAGTGTAGTCATCACATTTACTGCCCTTGTACTGATACTGGGAGCCTATATCGGCGGCGCGATCGGCGTGCTTCTCCTGTTGTTTATTTCTCCAGGAAAAGCACTCCTGTTCCTTGTTTTTCTCATTGTATTGCAGCAGTTTGAAGGCAACGTGATCTATCTGCGGGTCGTAGGCCGAAAAATCGGGCTGCCCGGAATCTGGGTATTAGTGGCGATCAGTGTCGGTAGCGGGATTATGGGTATCTGGGGTATGCTGATCGGTGTTCCGCTCACAACGATTTTGTATCAGCTGATCCAAAAAAATGTAAGAAAACAGGAGCTTCGGATCAGCAATTCAGAAAACACGAAAGGGTAAAACAAGCATCAAAACACGGTTAAAACTCTTTTTTCTCCATAATACGGACCGAAATGAACGCAGATAAAATGACGAACAGTGCTGCCACCGCTGCGACAACCGGTATAAAAAAGTTTCCGGACATGAAGACATTCATATTCTTCAGAATTTTTTGAAGCACTTCTGGCGCCGCTTTTCCCAGCACTCTGCCTCCAAGGACAAAAGCGACGGTAAGGGCCATCAGGATCAGAACAGCTACGATCCGGCCCTTTTCCCCGCCCATTTTCAGCTGAATCGGCATAGAAACACTCATGAACAGCAGCCCTACAGCAAAGAAAATGACTCCCTGAAGCAGGATGACCAAAGGGCTTTCTGCTTTTGGCGTATTGAGCATCTCATTTCCTATACTAAGTACCATCCCGAAGATCCACCCCAGCAGCAGAAGAAGAATTCCAAGTATATACTTTTCTATTACGTACTGCTTCCGTGTTACCGGGAATGTCATGAGAAATGGAAAACCATTGTTCATCTCATCGTACCCTATCGTCATGACAGCCATCATGGACATCATGATCATCAGATATCCGAAAATAAAAGAGATGGAATTTCCTTCGCCCCCATTTCCGATAAACAGAAAGAAACATACCAGCACCATGACTACAATAAGCCGTTTGATCTCTTTTAGTTGATACCAATCTTTTACCAATAATCCTTTCATATTTCTTCCCCCTTGATCGTCATCATGATTACATCATCGATACCGCTTTTTTCGATGACCATATCCGGATAGTTTTCTCTGTAAAATCGAATCTGGTCTGTCATACAGCTGTAGCCGTAGTGCTCCTTCTTTACCCGCAGAAGATAGGATTTGTCAAGTTTGCGAAACTGTTCTTCGTCCGCCTTTAACAATCCGTAATTGGAGAGCAGAATATCTGTCTCTTCATGCAGAATGATCTTTCCATTGTGTATCATATAGAGATCATCACACAGTCCTTCCAAATCCCCTGCTATATGGGAGCTGATTAAAATAGAGCGTCCGGCGTCCTCTTCCATGTATTCACGGAGAAGATTTAAAAGTTCATCTCTTGCCACCACATCCAGTCCCGCCGTCGGTTCATCCAGTATGAGAAATTTTGCCTCGTGACTCAGCGCGGCGGCGACTTTTAGCTTCGCCTTCATACCGGAAGAAAATCCTTTGATCTTCTGATCCAGTGGAATTGACAACTTCCCGCACAGGTTTACAAAACGATCTTTCCTGAAATTACGGTACATGCTGTCCATGATCCGAATGATCTCTTTCCCGCTCAAAATCTCACTGAACATACTTCCGGAAAGCACGATTCCCATCTTCTCTTTGTCTTCCAGTGTCATCTCCGTATGGCGTTTTCCAAACACTTCTATTTCTCCGCTGTCGATAAAAATCAATTTTTCAATAGCTTTAAATGTTGTACTTTTCCCTGCGCCATTTTCCCCTATCAGACCGGTAATACATCCGTCCGGCACTTCCAGTGTACAGTCAAGCTGAAAATTTCCATAATTCTTTTTCACATTTTTCATCTTCAACATAGCCTATTCCTCCAAAATGAGTGCAAATATTTCTTTCAATTCCTCGTCGTCCATGCCATACCGTCTGCCTTTTTGAATGGCCAGTTCAAATTCGGCTTCCACTTCTTTTCTCTGTTCCTCTTTCATCAATTCGGTATTGGCTGCTGCCACAAACGTTCCTTTCCCGTGAACTGTGACCGTAAATCCCTCCTGTTCCAGATTATCGTACGCTTTCTTCACAGTGAGGGCGCTGATCTTCAGTTCTTTTGACAACGCACGAACAGATGGAAGAATCTCATTTTCCTGAAGCGTGTGATTCAGGATCATCGCTTTGATCTGATCTATGATCTGTTCGTAAATTGGAACCATTGAGGAAGTGTTAATGATCAGTTTCATTATCAAACCCCCTTCTTATAAACAGTATAGAACAGTATATAACTGTTGTCAACTGTTCTTTACTGTTTATTCAAGATTTTTTCAAGAAAAAAGACAACCTCGGACTGCAAGGCTGTCTTTTTGTTCTTTGTATATTAAATTAATTCCGTGTACTCTTTTTGATAACGAGGTCTTTCTCCGGTAAGCACGAGGATATCGTCACAGAGCGCCAGCAGTTTTGCCGTCTCTTTCATACTTTTCGGAGCTGCCGCTTTTCTGAGTTCCTGTATGATTTCTTCCGTAACCGCTTTCTTTTCTTCCGGGAAACCAGATTTCACTTCGTCAAATCTTCGATTTTGCATATAGATTTCTTTTAGAGCAAGTTCATTTTTTGCCTGTGTCAGCAAATTTTCCGGAATTTCTTTGTGAATTACGGCGCTGTGGCATCTCCACAAAAGCTCTGCGTCATACAGCGCATTATGCCATTCCCCATCAAGTCTGATATCGAGCACTCTTCCCAGTTTTTCCAAAGAAATACTCCCCTCTCTGTCAAACAGGGACAGAAACAGCTCTTCTGCAATATCTTTTATGCCGTCTGTAAGATATGTGACTTTATCAGGGATTTCGTTCAGCTCTGCATTGTTGCGCAGAACCGGACTGTCTGCATTTCCGTAAACATAGGTCTGCCGGATTCCCCATTTTCGGTAAAATTCTTCTACCTCCGCAAACACCTCCGCAAACGAACGTGCATGGTCGATTTCCTTCTGCTTAAGGCCTGTAAGTTCCATGCAATATGGATTTAGTGTTGTGTTGATCCTCGGATGGACAAGAGAGTAGTATGTCTCTTTCTTTTTCAGATTTTTTCTGTCTGCCACGACGATCCCCACAGAGATGATCTCTGTGGGAATTCCCGGCTCCTCTCCTGTGTTGTATTCCAAATCCAGGAAAGCAAGGTACTTTCCATACATGCTTTCCTGGTATTGATTCCATCTTTCCAAGGATATCCTTCGGATAGCCCGGATCTGATTTTTATATTTTTTTCTGGCGGCCGGGATGGACTGCTGCCCCTTTACAATCTTTGTGCTGCCATCCGCCAGGCTGATTTCGTACCATCGGTTTCGATGTATCTTTTGATTCTTTCTCATCCCATCACTCCTGTCCTGACATACAAGCCTATTATATGGGCATCAGTAAGAAAAATCAAGACAAAACCTGGTACTGTCTCCGTGCTCTCTATCGTCCTGAAGTATTGGTAAGGGTAACTTCCACTTCTTTTTCTGCATAACTTCCGCTGTTGTCCGGATATTGTACCGTCAATGTAACGGTTTCCCCCGCCTTGCAGTAGCTTAGCTGATTCTGCAGCTTTTCTGCAGTCGATACCTTTGTACCATTGATTCCCGTAATGATATATCCCTGCCGAAGTCCAGCTTCTTCTGCATTGCCTCCCTCGGTAAATCCTCTGATATACACACCCTCCGGCATCTGATACTGTTCTGCTGTGGCAGCATCAATATCCAATACCTGTACCCCGAGACTTCCTCGTTCTTCATCTGCCACCTTTTCCTTTGTCGCCTGATTCATCAGGTCTTCAATGATTCCGGACACATCCGATATCTGAATTGCATATCCCATACCCTCAACAGATTGATCATTGATCTTTGCGCAGTTAATTCCGACAACTTCTCCTTTGCTGTTTAAGAGAGCACCGCCGCTGTTTCCCGGATTGATAGCCGCATTCGTCTGAATAAGCTTTCCATTATATCCGTCGATTTCCCGGTCTTTCGCACTTACAATACCGTTTGTCACGGACTGCCCGTATCCAAGTGCATTTCCGATAGCAATGACTTCTTCCCCTACCTGCAGATCATCGGAACTTCCAAGTGTAGCCGTTTTGATCTGAGACTTTGTGTCACTTCCAATATCGTCAAGTGAAGCGGCTACAACAGCCAGATCCCTCTCTGAATCTGTACCTTTCACATTGACTTCAACGCTTGTTTCATCTACAAAAGTTACCGTCAAAGTATCAGCGCCCTCAATCACATGATAATTTGTTACGATCAAAAGTTCATTGTCTTTTTCGCCAATAATGAAACCGGACCCTGCTCCCTCCTGAGTCTGCTGCTGCGTCCCTCCAAAGAAATCCTTTACCTCCTGTACGCTCATACTCTGTATGGAGACAACGAACGGCATGGATTCCTCCACAAGTTTTGTCAGGTCGGTTTCGGTTGACCCTGAATCGGACACCTGGGTAAGTCCGCTCGTATCTGCCTGAGCAATCTGATTTCCTTCTCCTATTTTTCCTCCGATATAATTTACTCCCTGAAATGCGACGCCGCCGATCACGCCGAATAAAACGGCACACCCGGTTACAGCCACTGTTGTTTTCAACATTTTATTCCATCTTGTTTTCATAACCGTCACTTCCTTTTTTCACTGCTTCTCTTTTACAATACCTACTATAAAGCATGTGTTTGTTAAAGCTGTGATGAAATTTTGAAAAAACGATGTCCTTTCTTTCTTTATTTTTTTCTTAAATTGTAAAAATGAGATGCAATCATCCTGTCTTTGAAATATAATGGTACTACCACATAATATAAGGAGGGGAAAGGAAATTATGCCAAGACGAAGACGAAGGGGAAGGAGACGACGAAATCAAAAAAAACGGATGTTTTGGATCCTCATTCCGATCATCCTTGTGATTGCTCTGCTTGCAGCAGCCGTTTTCTTCTTCAAATGGAAAAATAAAGGACCCGAACCGGAGAAACTTCTCAAAACCTACATGTCCTATATCGAAAAGCAGGATTATGAAAAGATGTATGAAATGATCGATCCGGATTCCGAGAAGAAAAAAGAGTTTTTATCACGCAATGAAAATATTTACGAAGGGATCGGCGCATCAGACATACAAATCAAGATCAAAGAGACGAAAGAAGATGGTGCAAAAAGAATCGTCTCCTACACAACTGTCATGCAGAGCCTTGGCGGGGAGATTTCCTTTGATAACACAGCCACTTTTCAAAGGGACAAAGACAAGGGATATGTACTTGAATGGACTGACAGCGTCATCTTCCCGGATCTGTCTGCAGAAGATAAAGTCCGCATTTATTCTGACGAAGCTGCCCGTGGGCAGATTGTAGACCGAAACAATACCGTCCTTGCAGGAACCGGACAAGCCTGGTCCTGTGGTCTCGTTCCCGGAAAAATGAACGAAGATGCATCCGCCGATATCACAAAACTTGCGGGCCTTCTTGGCCTTACAGAAGATTCGATCCAGTCATCTCTGTCTCAGAACTGGGTTGCGGATGACTCTTTTGTTCCGCTTTCCACGATTTCCATGTCCGATGAGACGCTTGTGGATCAGCTCCTGGAGATACCTGGTGTGAAACTGACTGCCACAGAAGTGCGCAGCTATCCGCTTGGTGCAAGTGCTTCGCATCTGATTGGCTACACTGGAAGCGTGACAGCCGAAGATCTGGAAAAACACAAAGGCGAAGGTTATACATCTGACAGCGTCATCGGAAAAAGCGGGTTGGAATCTCTGTATGAGAAAGAACTTCGCGGAGAAAATGGCTACACCATCGCCATCGAAGACGAAAACGGAGAGCAGAAATCGATCCTGGCTTACAGAGAAAAGAAAGACGGAGAGACCATCAAACTTACCATCGACGCGTCTCTTCAGCAGTCTCTCTATGACCAGTTCCGGGAGGATGAGGGTGCTTCCGTTGCAATGAATC
The DNA here is from genome assembly GCF_019754295.1 of Sellimonas caecigallum. GTDB lineage: Bacteria > Bacillota > Clostridia > Lachnospirales > Lachnospiraceae > Sellimonas > Sellimonas caecigallum. The sequence continues at coordinate 17,831 of NZ_VIRV01000016.1, forward strand.
CTTACACTGGAGAAGTTTTGGCCCTCGTGAGCACACCATCCTACGACAACAATGCATTCATCCTTGGTATTAGCAACAGCGAGTGGGACGCGCTCAATAACGACGAGAAAAAGCCGATGTATAACCGCTTCCGCCAGACGTTTGCTCCCGGATCTACTCTGAAGCCGTTTACCGCGGCAATTGGTCTTGCTGAGGGTACCATCAATACGAATGAAAGCGGCGGAAGTCAGGGGACAAGCTGGCAGAAAGACGAAAGCTGGGGAAGCTACTTTGTCACAACCCTTCAGGGGTACTCTCCAGTCAACCTGGAAAACGCTCTTGTCTATTCAGACAATATCTACTTTGCACAGGCTGCTTTAAACCTTGGTGCAGAGAAGTTTACGGCCGGCCTTGAAAAGTTTGGATTCAACAAAGAGCTGCCTTTTGAAATCCGGATGACTGCTTCCCAGTACGATAACGACGGGGAGATCACAGATGAAATCCAGCTTGCAGACAGTGGTTATGGACAAGGCGAAATCCTTTCAAATCCTCTGCATCTCGCATCTATGTACACTGCTTTCTCCAACAATGGGAATATGCTGAAGCCTTATCTCCTCTACAAAGACGATCCCCAGTCCGAAGTATGGATTTCCGAAGCGATTTCCCCGGAAAATACGTCTCTCCTTGTAAATGACCTGATTTCTGTTGTCAACAAACCGGAAGGTTCAGGGTACGCAGCCCACCGGGATGACACGACTCTTGCCGGAAAAACCGGGACAGCAGAACTAAAATCAGAACAGGGAACACAAGGGCATGAAATCGGATGGTTCAGCGTCTTTACGACCGATGCCAACATTTCCAAGCCAATCCTTCTTGTGAGTATGGTGGATGGCGTAGATGGTAAAGGCGGAAGTAACTACGTCGTGGAAAAGGACGCAGCAGTGTTGGATCAATATTTGCAGTAGTCTAAGAAACATTTCTTTTGCATAAAGAACTGCCGGAGAATCACATCCCCGGCAGTTTTTATTTTTATTATCTTTATTCCTGATTTCGCAGCGTTAGTGTCCTCGCCGTATCTTCTGCACTCACATCAAGTGTTTTCTTTCCAAGGCAGTAATCGTTGGCTCCATCTATGACCATTTCTCGTACCTCAGCCTCAGCATACTTTACTTTCTTTGCCGTACTTATTTTTTCCTGAAGTTTTTTACACTCTTCTTCCTTCCATGTCTTTCCTTTGACATCGGTCATTTCCGGATCTGATTCATATCCAAAACTGCTTATCGTATAAATATCTTTTCCGTCTAAACTTTGTTTCAGCTGAGCTTCCAGAACAGTAGGGTTTACCGGGAGTATCATCAGATTACTGCTTGCCTTCCTTAATCCTTCCTTCAGGACAAACTCGATAAATTTCCCTGCCGTCTCCTCCTGCTCAGTATTCTCAGGAACTCCAAAGATCATCCGGTCGTTATAGAGAAGCTCTCCTTCTTCTTCCAGGTATCCGCAGGAATAGCCCTGCTCATCCTCCAAAAACTTTGCCGCTTTCAACCCATCTGACGACATATACGGAGCCATAACAAACGGCAGCTTGTCATAATAGATCCATTCGATTGCCCGATCCATAGAATTGATTTCCCATCCATTTCCTATTCCATCTTCCTGCAACTCTTCGCCGAAAGAATTACCGGAAATACGATAGACTCTGTCAAAATAGGAGTAGAGTTCTTTCAGTTTCTCTTGATCTGCTGTTCCATCATCTCTGAAGCATTCGGAAGCATGCTGGAGATATATGATATTTGCAGTTTCGGACAAGTTATAATCATGGACTGCAAATGGAAGACCGGTATTTTCAGCCAAAGTCAGAAAATCATCGGTATCTGCAAAAGAATTTACATATTCTTCTTTTCCTACGATTCCATATAAAAGGAAACCGCATGGGACAGCATATTGACCCTTTTCATCGGCATAGGGCTCCAACATATTTTTAAAAAGGTCATCGCTAAGCGTATCCATATCTGTTATCTCATTCAGATCTTTCAGCATTCCCTCTCGAATGTAAGATTCCACAGGAAGATCGTCCAGCAAAAGAAGATCGTATCCTTTTCCAGCCAGCAGTTCTGTATTGAGAAGTTTTAATGCATCTGCCTTTGTTGTCCCGTCTTCCCCGGACAAGCCATATTTTATTTCAATCCGTATCTCCGGATATTTGGCACTGAAAAGATCCACCTGCCGCTGCAAACCGTAATTTTCTGTCAGGCTGTATATTGTAAACGCCTCTGCTTTGACCTCGATTCCTTCTTCTTTATAAATATATTTTCCAAGTGCGTATGTTCCATCCTGCAGAAGATACAAAACATAAATATCTCCATTTTCATTCGGCAGTATCTTAAAATTGTATCCATTTTTCAGACCATAATGGGAAAAATCCAGCAGCTGTTCTGACGTCTTTTTTTCCAGATCGTACCGATACATTTTCTTGCTGTTGATCTTGTATATGGACTCCTTTGTTCCTCGAATGACATATTCTCCGTCGGACACTTCCAGAAACTGTTTGATCTTTTCTTCGCCATCTGCCGGCTTACCGGACTTTGCATCCAGACAGAGAATCTCTTGGGAACTGAAAGCTACATAGAGAAGCCCGTCGACTTTTACCATTCCGTTGATAGATTCTGTCTCTTCAATTTTATATTTTTGCTGTCCATCCAATGAAAAACAGTAGATGCTGTCCGAATTGTCTTTCCCTATCAGCATATCTTCGTCACAGATCATACACTGAAATATATTTTTTTGCTGTTGGTCATCTTCCGCCGGCAGTTCCATCGGAATTTCCTTCATTCCCCCGTCCTTTTGGAGCACGTAATATTTGACAGCAAGCTGACTCCACGCCTCTTTATCCTGGGTCAGCATCGCATCCTTGAGTACGGAAACGTAAATCACATCTTCATTGAATGCTTTTGCATCGATGACCACACTGTCTGACAGCTCTTCCCATGGCTTGTTTGTCTGCTCCCAACTTTTGTCTTTCTCACTGTAAGAAAAAGTACCTATTCCGTTTCCCGCATCTCCAAGAACAGAAACGCCTCCATCTTCATATATGTCATAGAGCATCTCCGTTCCCTCCGGAAGCGGAATGTTTGTTTCTTCATAATAAATCTTGTTTCCTTCTTTTTCTTTCGGTTCTTCCCCACATCCTGCTGCGCTCAAAAGCAACAAGAAAAATCCGCTGATCATCACTAATACTTTTTTCATACTCTTTCCCTCCTCGCACATGTATGCTCAATTTATCTGTTCATATCTTTTTCACAACTTATATTTTCTGTTATTTTTATAATACATCGTTCTTTTTGAAATATCAATATTTATATGCATATTATATTTTGATATTTCATCTTAGCACAAACTTTATTTTATTATTTCACACAATAAAAGACATCTATATTTCTTGGAAAACCTGGAAACTTCCGATATAATAATAAATAGGTATAAAATAGATTCTCGATATTAAAGAAAAGGAGTTTTCCATGTCCAAGAAACTTTTATTTCGCAGAAAATATCTTCTGCTTTCCGTCATTCCAGTCTATTTCATCATCGTTGGTCTGTTGGTACAGCCGTTTTCAGATATCTGTTCCGGATTTGTCCGCATCGTAAAAGAGCCTGATTTTTTGATCACAGATTACTTTGTGATCGGTGGGATCGGTGCGGCCTTTCTGAATGCCGGATCTATCACTTTGCTTCTGCTTTTTGTTCTGTACCGGATGAAAATGGAAGTGGATGGCCATACTATCACGGCCTGCTGCCTGATCTTTGGGTTTTCCCTTTTTGGAAAAAATGTGGTAAATATATGGACCATTCTGTTTGGTGTATTTCTTTACGCCCGTTACCACCGCGTTTCCATCAAAAACTATCTTTATGTGGGATTGTACGGTACGAGTCTCTCTCCGATTATTACCCAGCTGATGCAGATCGGCGGGCTTCCGCTTTTGCCCCGGCTTTTACTGAGTGTCTTTGTCGGTATCGCCATCGGTTTTGTCCTTCCGCCTCTTTCCACCCATGTGCACTATTCGCATAAGGGTTACTCTCTTTACAATGTCGGATTTTCTTCCGGTATCATCGCAACCGTAGTGATCTCTCTTTTTAAATCCTTCGGTCTTGAGATAGACTCCAGACTCATCTGGTATACGGGGAGCAATACATTTTTTACGATCATCCTCGGTGTTCTCTTTTTAGGAATGATTTTTGCCGGTTTTTACTACGGAGGAAAAGATGTGGGCAAGTCCTATTTACGAATCCTGAAATGCACGGGGATCGGCGGCACTGATTATCTGAAAGACGAGGGAGAAGGCCCTGTTCTTCTCAACATGGGCATCAACGGGATCTTTGCCGTCCTCTGCGTCCTGGCTGTCGGAGGCGACCTGAACGGTCCTACGATCGGCGGCATCTTTACTATCGTAGGTTTCAGCGCTACTGGAAAACACCTGCGCAATATCGTGCCTATTATTATAGGTGTTGTGATTGCGGGCAATACAAAAACCTGGTCCTTAAACGAACCAGGTCCGATGCTTGCGCTTTTATTTTCCACTACCCTTGCTCCAATCGCCGGAGAATTTGGAATTTTGGCCGGCATTCTGGCCGGATTTTTGCAGTCCTCTGTCGCTCTGAATGTTGGGATCGTGTACAGTGGAATGAATCTTTATAACAATGGATTTGCAGGCGGACTTGTGGCAGTCTTCATGGTGCCCGTCATCAAGTCCATCCGGGATCGGAGGGCCAGGGCCAAAGGTGATCTGTCTTTATGAGTCCCAGCTTCTTCTCATCTTATTGAACTGTGGTATGTACAGTACAAGCGTCACAAACATGATAAACATCTCTGCCAGAATCAAAAGTTCCGCTGTCTTCTCCTGTATGTCCGGGAAAAATACCAGGCCAAAAAGAAGGAGAAACAGCGTTGCTGTACATACTTTCCCATACCACTTTGCTCCGTCGAGCTTCCTGTTGTGTCTCAAATTTACAATTCCCATAACGATCATGAACCCTTCTTTGACAATCATCAATAGAACAAGATATTTCATATAATCATACCGAGTCATAAGACACAGAGCAATGGCAGCATGGGTCAGCTTGTCTGCCACAGGATCGAGAAATTTTCCAAATTCTGTGATCATATGAAAATGTCTTGCCACCTTCCCATCAAGAAAATCTGTTATAGCAGATATAAGGAGTACGCCCGCTGCCAGATAGTATTCCTCCGTCGTCTCCGCCCGAAGATAGATGACGCAAAATACAGGGATCAGCACGATCCTGAAATACCCCATCAGATTGGGAACCGACAAAAACTCTTTCTTATCAAACTCTTTCATAAATGTTACCTCTTTCTTTTGTCTCTTTTAAAAGGTATTATATCAGATTTTCCTCGTTTCTCCAACACTTTCCCTGTTGCCAAATCTTTCTCCCCGTGATATAATTCGGTATCTTTGTGTTTCATATAATAAACGCAGCGCCATCGGATATCACGATGCGTAAGAAAAGGAGAAGAACATGAAAAAAGCTATGATCGCTATGAGCGGCGGCGTCGATTCCAGTGTGGCTGCCGCCTTGATAAAGGAACAAGGATATGACTGTATCGGGATCACGATGCGTCTTTACCAAAATGAAGACGCCGGGATTTCCTGCAAAAACACATGCTGCTCTCTGGACGATGTGGAAGATGCAAGGCGGGTGGCTTACCGGCTTGGCATGCCATTCTACGTACTGAATTTTACAGCGGATTTCCGAAAGGAAGTCATCAGCCGGTTTGTGGAAGCATATGAAAATGGAGCCACACCAAACCCGTGTATCGACTGCAATCGCTACATCAAATTTGACCGCCTCTATCAGCGTGTCAAACAGCTTGGATTCGATTATCTTGTAACAGGTCACTATGCCAGAATCGAAAACAAAAACGGACGTTATCTTTTAAAAAAGGCGCTGGATCCATCCAAGGATCAAAGCTACGTCCTCTATTCCATGACCCAGGAACAGCTCGCCCATACAATTTTCCCTCTGGGCTCCATGAAAAAATCTGAGACTCGCGCCTTGGCTTCTGAGCATGGACTGGGAACAGCAAAAAAACCAGACAGCCAGGATATCTGTTTTGTTCCGGATGGAGACTACGCAAAAGTGATCGAGCTGCACAGTAAAAAGACATATCCATGCGGAGATTTCGTCGACAAAGAAGGAAATGTCCTTGGACAGCACAAAGGAATCATACGATACACGATCGGGCAGCGCAAAGGTCTCGGTCTCTCCCTAAAAGAACCAATGTATGTCTGCGAAAAATGTCTCGAGGACAACACAGTAATTCTGGGACGCAATGAAGATTTATTTTCCCGGGAGCTGGATGCCGGAGAGATGAACTGGATCGCCTTTGAGCAACCGAAGGGGCCGTTCCGGGCAAAAGCAAAGATTCGATACAAGCAGGAAGAACAGTGGGCAACTGTCACGCCGACAGATTCCGGACAGATCCACCTTGTTTTTGATGAGCCGCAGAGAGCCATCACGAAAGGTCAGGCTGTTGTCCTTTACGACGGAGATCTTGTTGTCGGAGGAGGAGTAATCTGGTAGAATAATGCCAAGGAGATGATACAATGCAGCGCAATATTGATATGAATGAAATTTCAGACGGAAATCTTTATACTTCCAATGATCTTGTGAGAGCGGACTGCGGCGGATGCCTCGGCTGCTCTGCATGCTGTCGGGGAATGGGAACGAGCATCGTCCTGGATCCCTATGATACCCAAAATATACAAAAAGCAACCGGACAGTCCATGGAAGAACTTCTCTCCACGTGTCTGGAGCTTCACGTGGTGGACGGTCTCATTCTTCCAAATATGAAAATGGCCGAAAAGACGGATGCGTGTGTGTTTCTCAACAGCGATGGCAGATGCAGCATCCACGCGCTTCGCCCTGGTTTTTGCAGAATGTTCCCTCTTGGACGAATCTATGAGGAGCATTCTTTCCGCTATTTTCTGCAGACAAAAGAATGCCGCAAATCCGCAAGAGCGAAAATCCGAATCCGAAAATGGCTCGGAATTCCGGATCTGAAACGTTACGAACAGTTCATCTGTGACTGGCACTATCTTTTGAAAGATCTCGGCAGACATATAGAGACTGTTCAGGATGACGCCTATCAGAAACAGGCTTCCCTCTTCCTCCTGAAACAGTTTTATATGACCCCATATGCCCCAGAACAGTTCTACGAAGAGTTCAATACGCGCCTTCACGGCACCCGCAGACTTTTCCATCTTTCCTGATCAGTTTTACAGCTCGTCCGAATTGAGTACGATCGTAAATGGTCCATCGTTGATGAGGGAAACTTTCATGTCTGCTCCGAACTTCCCTCTCTCTACCACCGGGACTTGTTCTTTACACTTGGCAATGACATATTCGTAGAGTTTTTCTGCCATATCTGGCGCCCCTGCCTCGATGAAGCTTGGCCGGTTTCCCTTTTTGCAGTTGGCGTACAGCGTAAACTGGGAGATCAGCAGAAGCTCTCCTTTCACATCGGCAAGCGCCAGGTTTGTCTTTCCGTTTTCATCTTCGAAAATCCGCATGCCGATCAGCTTTTTGACCATTTTATCTGCGACCTCTTGCGTATCATTTTGTCCCGCACCAATCAGGACCATCAGCCCTTTCCCGATACTTCCAAGGGTTTCGCCGTCTACTTTTACAGAACTTTCCAGTACTCTTTGGATAACAAATTTCATTTTTTTCAATCCTTTCTTTTTGTCTTTTCCTATCTTACCTTTTTTTGTTCTTTTATGCAAGAATTTCCTTGTATTCGCCGAGCAAATACGCTATAGTTAACCGGTAGCGTCGATGCAGACTGACGCTATGGGAAAATCAGATACAGGAGTTGAACATACAGATGAAATTACAGCAGTTATTGAGTTATACAAGAAAAGCAATAGACGAATATCAGATGATAGACGAAGGCGACAAAATCGCTGTCGGAATATCAGGCGGCAAAGACAGTCTCACTTTGCTTTACGCCCTGCACGGGCTCCGGCGTTTTTATCCAAAGCATTTTGATCTCATCGCTGTTACCGTTGATCTTGGATATGAAAAATTTCACACGGAGAAGATCGAAGCGCTTTGTCAAAGCCTCGATGTCCCTTACTATGTGGTGGAGACAGATATCGCCAAAATCCTGTTTGACGAGCGAAAAGAGCCAAATCCTTGTTCCCTCTGCGCCAAAATGAGAAAAGGCGCACTCAACGAAGCGGTCAAAAATCTCGGCTGCAACAAAGTTGCCTACGCTCACCATAAGGATGACATCATCGAGACAATGCTCCTTTCCCTGATATATGAAGGACGTTTCCATTCCTTTTCTCCGAAATCTTTCCTGGACCGGATGGAACTTACGGTAATACGTCCAATGATGTACGTCAATGAAGCGGATGTCATCGGCTTTCAGCATAAATATGATCTTCCGGTAGAAAAAAGCCGCTGTCCGGTAGATGGGCATACAAAACGTCAATATGCCAAAGATCTTTTAAAACAGTTAAACATGGAAAATCCAGGCGTAAGACAAAGAATGTTTACCGCTATCCAGAATGGAAATATCGAAGGATGGCCTGCTCGACTTAGCCGGGAAGAAGTATATAAAAAGTAGTCCCATTAAAGGACTACTTTTTGTATACTTTCTTTGATCTTTACTATCTCTGCGATGGCTTTCACGCAGCCGTCCACTCCTAAGACACCGCTGTCGAGACACACGTCATAGCTCTGGATCGCAGACCACTTTTTATTTGTATAATAATTATAATAGCTTCCACGTTTTTTATCTGTCTTCAGGATCATCTCTTTTGCTTTTGCATCCGTCATATCATACATTCTGCTGATACGTTTTACCCGTTTTGCGACGTCTGCATGGATAAATACACTTAAAACGTTCGAATATTCTTCCAGTGCGTAGTCCGCGCAACGACCGATAAGAATACAAGGTCCTTCATCTGCAATCTTCTTGATGGCATCAAACTGTGCCAGAAAAATCTTATGGTTGATCGGCATGTCGGAGTAGCTGCCGGATGTATATCCGAGAGAATAAGTATCCATTACAAGGGAATAAAGAAAACTGCTGGTCGGCTTCTCATCGTGTGCCTTCAAAAGCTCCTGGCAGATGCCGCTCTCTTTCGATGCACGGTCCAGCATCTCTTTGTCATACAATGGAATCTCCAACAATTCAGAGAGTCTCGTTCCGATCTCATGTCCACCACTGCCGAATTCCCTTCCGATCGTGATAATTGTATTTGTTTTTTCCATATAAGTCACGCTCCTTCATGATCCATGGACAGCGCCGGTTTCTTCCGCTGTTTTCCATTTAATAAAGACATTATACCGCAATCCCACGAAAAAGTATAGAACTTTACCAAAAATTTATGTCTGATTCCTTAATTTTTCCAACAAATTAACAAAATACTCCGGTAAATGAGCGTCAAACTCCATGTATTCTCCAGTAGAAGGATGGATCAATCCAAGGGTCTTTGCATGAAGTACCTGTCCTTTTACACTGGAAAACGGGCACTTGGAAGGTCCGTACACTGTATCGCCAAGAAGCGGATGATGGATACTTGCCATATGGACACGTATCTGGTGCGTGCGTCCTGTTTCAAGTCTGCACCGGATGTAGGTATATTTGCCAAACCGTTCCATCACATAGAAATGTGTCACAGCTGATTTTCCATTTTTATAATTCACACTCATTTTTTTCCGGTCTGTTGGATGTCTTCCGATAGGTGCATCTATGATTCCTTCGTCTTGGGAAATATTTCCATAGACAATGGCATGGTATTCCCTGCGAATGGAATGCTCCTTCAGTTGCTGTGCCAGTTTTCTGTGCGCATCATCATTTTTACAGACAAGAAGTGACCCTGTTGTATCCATGTCGATCCGATGCACGATTCCTGGACGCATGACACCATTGATACCGGATAAACTGTCCTTGCAGTGATATAAAAGCGCATTGACGAGCGTTCCGCTGTAGTGTCCTGCTGCAGGGTGAACAACCATCCCCTTTGGTTTGTTGACGATCAGAATATCCTCATCCTCATAGAGAATATCCAACGGGATATTTTCCGGAAGAATATCCGGTTCCACTGCATCCGGAATCTGCACCGTAATTTGTTCCTGCCCGTTTAGTTTATAATTTGCCTTGATTGATATTCCGTTCACAAGAACCATTTTATCCTTGATAAGCCGCTGGATATAAGATCTTGAGACATCCTCTAATTGTAAAGAGAGGAATTTGTCGGCCCGTTCTCCGGCAAATCCCTCCGCTGTAAATTCTCTGCACTCCATTTTATTGCTCCTTTTTTCTTCCCACAAAAGCAAGATCTTCCTCCTTGTACACAAAGAAGATCAAAATGATCAGCGCTGCAAAAGAAACAGTTATATAAATATCCGCCACATTAAAAACCGGAAAATCGATCGGTTTAAAGTAGAAAAAATCTACCACGTATCCAAGCCGGCTCCGGTCGATCAGATTCCCAGCCGCACCTGCAAAAATAAATATACCGCATATACGGAGCGGCAAATACTTCCTTGTCTTTGGAATCCAGGTATAAAGAAAAATGATCAGCCCAAATATAATGATGCCGGTAAGAACAAAAAACCATGTCTGATCTTCCAGTATCCCGAAAGCTGCCCCTCTGTTCTCCACATACGTTAGTTCAAATACATCTTTCCACACAGAGATGGACGGCTGGTCTTTGAGATAAATGACCGCCAGATATTTCGTATACTGATCCGCGGCAATGGCAAGCAAAATCCCCAATACCGCCATAATATAACTTCTGCCTTGCTTTTTCTGTATCATTGCTTTCTCCCGTATTTAGATATATTTTCGAATCTCCACATAGCAGCGTCCTTTTCTTGTCTCAGATAAAATTCCCATATATTTGAATTTCCCAAGTCCGCGGACGGAAATCACATCCTCTTCCTTTATCCGGTATCCGTTGCTCAGAATGAGTTTTCCATTCACAAACACTTTTTTCCCTTCAATCAGTCCGGAAAGTCTGCTCCTGGAGGAGCCAAAAGCCTGGGCAAGGAGGGAATCCAGACGTACAGAGGCTACTGTTCCTTTGATGACTTCGTATGCCGGTTCATAATGAAACGAACTTATGTCCTCTCTTTTTGCCATGACGGAAGTGTGCCGGATCCTCGTGAGATTGTCAGTTAAGAAATCTGCTATCTGATCTTCCACAAAGACAACGGCTTCTTTGCCGAGCACAAGAATATCTCCGATCGTACACCGCTCAATTCCAAGATTTAAAACAGCGCCCAGATAATCCCTGTGACTCAGCTCTTCCGCAAACTTCTTTCCAAGTGGACAGATTCGGATTGCAGAAAAAGGATATTGATATTCATAACAAAGAGCATCAGGTAGAAATGCAGCCATCTGACGCTCCGAACTTGCATAGCCGCCGAAAGTCTCATACTGGGCAAACAGCATGTCTTTCGGCGTCGTATGTAAAATATTCAATTCATTTAAGTTCAGAAAATCACTGAACATAACAATTCCCCGCTGGTATGCTGTGCGGGACAGTTCGATCAGCCGCTTCTGAAGCAGAATCTCTTCTTTTTCCATTCTGATTTACTGTACTTTCCCTTTTTAATATCTCTTGCTGATAGAAGAAACATCAAACGAAGTATTGAGCAGATCCTGAAGATCTCCCGAAATTCCTACATTCGTAGGTGTCAAAAGGAAGATGAAGCTGGATATCTTCTGGAGATTACCGTCAATGGCAAATGTAGCTCCTGAAGTAAAGTCAATGATCCTCTGTGCAATCTCAAGATCCAGTCCTTCCAGGTTCAAAATCACAGTACGTCCGCTCAGAAGAGTCTCTGTAATCTCTCTTGCATCATCCACTGAGCTTGGTTTGATCACACACACTTCCATGTTTGTTACCTGCGGACGGCGATTCGAATGACGCATCGGAGTTACTTTATTAGCAGATGCGGAAGAAGTTTTGGATGTATATTCTGCGCTCTCCTCATGGTCAAACTCATCATCCTGCTTTTTATCTCTTCCAAATAATTTTTTCTTTGGCTTCTCGTCAAAATCATCGTCCAAGTCGTCTTCATCAAAGAAATCATCATTCTCGTAATCATCGTCATCATTTAATTTCATGATGTTTAAAACTTTGTCTAACACTCCCATTTTTTACACTCCTATCTTGTGTTCTTATCTAAAGCATAATTTCTTTTACCAAAGATTCCTGTACCGATGCGTACCATGGTGGCACCTTCTTCTATCGCTACTTCATAATCATTGGTCATACCCATAGAAAGTACGCCCATATGGATATTATCAATGTTTTTTGATGCAATGTCAACAGATAATTTTCTCAGACCTGAAAAATATTGTCGATTTTCTTCTGGATTGTCTGTATCTGGCGCAATCGTCATAAGGCCACGTACAATCACATGCGGGAAGTCCTTTAGTTTATCGGTAAACGAAAGCACTTCTTCCGGGAAGAGTCCAAATTTACTTTCTTCTTTTGCCATATTTACTTCCAAAAGTACGTTCGCCGTCACGTTCTTTTTCTCTGCTTCTTTTTCAATTGTCTCCAGCAGACGGATGGAATCCACTGAATGGATCAAATCCACCTTGTCAATAATGTTTTTCACTTTATTTCTCTGGAGGTGTCCAATCATTTGCCAGCGGATATCTCCCGGAAGTTTTTCGTGTTTTTCTGCCAGCTCCTGCACTTTGTTTTCTCCAAAAACCCGAATCCCTGCATCGTACGCTTCTTCTATCATCTGCAGCGGCTTCGTCTTGCTTACTGCCACAAGTGTTACTTCGTCCCGATTTCTTCCTGCCCTTTCACAGGCTTTCTGGATTCGTTCTTCCACTTCTTTCAGATTTTCTTTTATAAATCCTGTTTCCTGTTCCATATATGCATCCTTCCCTTCTACTGAACAAGTATCTCGTCGTCTTCCACGGAATCAGCGTCCAGCACAATCCGATCATAATTGGAAAGAAGATTGCTGATCCCATTTCTTGTGATATAATAGTCCTCATTCTCTTCTGCAATATCGATTGTCGTAAAAACTGCATATCCGCTTCCAGCCTCATAGACGCCAGGTTGTTCCACAGGATCTGACAACGTTTTCGTATTATTGGAATCCTGCATTCGGATAACCGTCCCTTCCGGGAGATTTTCTGCAGATACACAAGCCTGCTTTTCATTTTCATCCTGGTAATAAACGTCTGCTGCCTGGAACCTTGTCTTTCCGTTCTTTTCTTTTACCAGGACGCCTTTCTCTTTCGTCTCCCCGTTTGTCACGATATAGTCAAGCGGCAGCATGTAACAGTCCTTTTTGATTACCGCCGACTTCGGCACTCGAAGTCCTGTCACATCTTCCAGTATCAGTTCGATGTCCAAATACCGTTCAGACAGATATCGAACCATGGAATTATCAAAGGTCAAGTATGCATAATACCGGTCTTTGTCTTTCTGTTTGATTTCAAGGCCGGCAATCATTGTCATATTGTCTTTCAGAAATCTTACCTGAATACTTGTCTTTTCTTTTGCAAGAAGATCTTTTGCTGTGTCCGGCGAAATCTCAGTTACGACATACCACTCTTCTTCCGTGATAAGTTTATATGCCCCTTTGCCTGACTCTGCTTCTGAATTTTCTGTTACCTGCTTCTGTGTATACTTTTTCTTGTCCAGCACGGATTCTGTCACATCTTCTTTCTTCAGTTCTTCATATCCATCAATGTGGTATGCCAAAACTCCGTCTCTCGGACTGTAATATATCTCATAGCTTCCTTCCCCTTCGTCCTGAAGAGCATTGGAAAGTTTTTGTGTTCGGCTCTGGTTTGTCTTGTCTTCACAAAAAGTTTCCATCTGATCTTTCATCACATAGACATCTGAAAACGCATCTTCGTCATAATTTCCCATGAAAGACTGCATTGAGGACAAAAGCGCCTTTTGTTCATCTGACGAAAGTCCTGACTCCTGTCCCTCCGCCGTATCAGACTGGTTTTCAAGATTCAGTTTTTCATCCGATACAGTGCAGATACTGTCTCCAGCCGCAACCTTTGTACCTTCTATCTCATAAAAATTCAGATAACCGTTCCGGTTGGCTGGAATGACTTCCTCCGTACGGATGGCTATCCCTGTATAAATCTCATCTTTCAGGATGGAGCCTTCCTGAACTTCATAAAATGTGACATGTTTGCCTGTAATGTAGAACAGCACTGTGACGATGACATAGATCAATATCACAGTGAACAGGAAAACGCCGATATTAAAATTCCATTTTCTCCGGTAGTCCTGTATATTTGTAGGTTCCTTTTTTCCCACCAAAACACATGCCTCCTGCTATTCTAATGTTTTCAGTGCGCTTCCATTCAGATAATGAAACCGATCACCTTGACGCACATCATTTTCTTCCATCTTTTTCATGACCATATCCTTCAATTTCCACCAACTTGTATTCCAGTTGGAAAACAGTGCATCCTCCTCCGGAATCCGACTGAAAAGCCTCTCCACCACTATATCCGGGGACAGGTACCTGAGAAAGCGGATCAGGCGGTCTATATATTCTTCACAACTACATATCGAAAATTCTCCTCTGGCGAATTGATCCGCCATTTTTGTTCCTTTTGCAATATAAAGAGAATGGATTTTTACGATGTCGCAGTGCAGCGCCGAAAGGATCTTCGCAGTTTCCACTGCGTCTTCGTCCGTATCCCATGGAAGGTTTAATATCACGTGAGTACAGATTTCAAACGGATATTTTTGGATCTGCAGCACGGCATCGATGTATTCGGCAAGGGTATGCCCACGGTTAATCTTCAGAAGCGTGTGATAGTTTGCTGTCTGAAGTCCTAGTTCTATTGTAATTTCAACACCTGTTCTTTCCATTACCTCATGTAAAAAAGCCAGGTATCGGCTGTCGATACAGTCGGGCCTGGTGGAGATGGAAATTTCAACAATATCTTTTACACCTGCAGCTTCTTCGATATATTTGCGGAAAACATCCAACGGAAAATAAGTGTTCGTGTAATTCTGGAAATATGCAATGTATTTATTTGCGTGATATCGTTTCCGTATATACTCCTTGGTCTTTTCAAGCTGCTCTTTTATCGGAATTTTTGCTTCCATCGCTTCAAATCCCGTCCCTTTTTCTGCACAAAACGTGCATCCGCCTTCTACTCGACGGTTCGGGCAGGTTCCAGGGAGATTGACCGGGAGTTTATATACCTTTTCCCCGTATTTTTCTTTCAGATAGCTGCTGTATGATCGATAACGTTCCTGAATCATAAAATTTGTTTTTCATCCTTCCTGCTGTAAATTGTATATTTTTCCTTTTTTTGACGATACTAAAGGAAGAACTGATAAAGGAGGATAATCATATATGAAATGGTTTGACAACATTGCTTTGACACTTGTCATCATCGGAGCTCTGAACTGGCTTTTGGTAGGCATTTTCCGCTTCGACCTTGTCGCATATCTGTTTGGAAATCTCTCGGTTCTTTCCCGTATCATCTATGCGGCTGTAGGTCTTTGCGGACTCTACCTCATCAGCCTGTTCGGCCGTATCCGCGGATTTTCCGAACAATAGGAACTGGCTGTTTATTTAGGATATGCTATTTGTCCCTTCCAACAGAGCTGACATATCCTGATAAAGGGCATCTTTGGTCCCGGCCCCCATTACAACGGAGATGTATGGATTGCCTTCCTGATTCTTTTCAAGAAGAATCAGACAGAATCCTGCCTCTCCTGTGGTGCCGGTCTTACCTCCCAGTACAGTTACGCCATCTGGGGCAGCAGCAAGTCCTTTGGCATAGTAGTTCGTCGGCTCCCATCTGTCAGTGCGGATGCTTCCATCCGCTTCCTTGATGGACACATCTCTTCCATCGCTTTCTATTATCTTGGCAAAATTCTCATTCTTGATACATTCACTGAAAATCAGGTACAGGTCATACGCTGTCGTATAATGATCAGCATCATGAAGACCATGCGGGTTCATATAATGCGTACCTGTGGCCATCAATTCCTTCGCCCGGCTGTTCATTTCTTCCACAAAAGCCTCTTCGCTTCCGGATATATGCTCTGCGATGGCTGTCCCGGCATCATTTCCAGAATACAGCAAAAGCCCATAGATAAGATCTTCTAAAGTGAGCTGATCCCCCTCTTTGAGTCCGCAAAGCTGTGCATCTGACGGAAAACTTTCTGCAGCGGCATGGCTGCTTACAGTCACGATATCCGAAAGGTTGCCCTTCTCCAGAGCGATCAGCGCTGTCATGATCTTCGTCGTACTTGCCGGATACAGTTTTTCATGGATCCGGTCTGCATAAAGGACTTTTTTCGCATTTATGTCAAAAAGCCCTGCTGCATGGACATTTGTGCTGCCACTGTAGGAGATTTCGTCCAGGTCTTCGGCTGAAACACACAAATCTGTCGCATAAAGTTTTTCTGTCTGATAGACAGAATTGCCGTACATTTTTTCTTCATACGGCACGACACTTGCTTTTTTCTCTGCATTTTTTATGGAAACAGCATAAACCCCGGCTCCGCCGGCAGCTGCCACCAAGACGAAAGCTGCTGTCGCTGCCAGGATCCTTGCTCTTTTTTTCTTTTTCCGTTTCTTCTCCCGCAGTGCTCTCTGATGTGCGATCCTACGGCGTCTTTTTTCATTTTCTGTCTCAGATGGTTGTCTCTTTTCTCCCATTTTTACACCCTTATCTTCTTTTTTATTTATACATTTCCCTCCAGTCAAGGTCTCCCCTGTCGATGGCCAGTATGATCAATTCGGCTGTAGCCAGATTGGTTGCCACCGGAATATTGTACGTGTCACAGAGCCGGATCACATCGTTTACGTCCGGTTCATGCGGCTTCGGATTGGACGGATCTCTCAAGAAGATCAGCGCATCAATTCCATTCTGCGCAATCTGGGAGCCAAGCTGCTGCTTACCCCCAAGCGGTCCTGCCAGATATTTGTGTACATTCAGATTCGTCACTTCTTCAATCAAACGCCCGGTCGTTCCTGTTGCATACAATTCATTCCTGCTTAATATTCCACGATAAGCTATACAGAAATTCTGCATCAACGTCTTTTTTGCATCGTGCGCGATCAATCCGATATTCATTTACCTCACTCCTTATTTATATTTTTTCTGCTGTAACCCAACATTCAGAACAATACCAATCCCGATATACATACTCAAAAGGGAGGACATGCCGTAACTTACAAACGGAAGCGGTATACCGGTATTCGGGAAAAGGCCCGTCGCAACGCTGATGTTGATAAAACTCTGTATGGCTATCTGCGAGGCGATCCCGCAGCAAATAAGCCTTCCCCCTAGATCTTGTGCTCTCATACCTATCAATAGGCATTGTATTACAATTAATAATAGCAGACCAATCACAATACAGCAACCCACAAAGCCTAATTCTTCTCCGACAATCGCAAAAATAAAGTCGGTCTGAGGTTCCAGTATGAAATTTCCATTTTTCACGGAAGTAGTTGTATTGTTATTGAGTCCTTTTCCAGTAAGCTGGCCGGAACCGATAGCCATGATGGAATTGTTCTGCTGGTAGGCCTCATCGCTTTTATATTTCTCCGGCTGCAGCCATGCAAGTATACGCGTCTCCTGATAGCCATGCAGAAGATCCAAATCCGAATGCACGATCAGGCTCAGAAGGATGATGACTGTTGGTACAGTAACCAGAAGAACCACTCCGATAAATTTATAGCTCAGTCCGCCTACATACATCAATACGCAAAATACAAGGGCTATGGAAATCGTTGTGGAAAGATCGGGCTGCTGGTAAATAAGAAAACATGGAACAGCCAGAAGTCCCACGGCCCTAATGATCGTGAGCGGTTTTTTCATCTCGCCCTCATGTTTCATTATAAATTTAGCAAAAAACAGCACAAGTAATATCTTGGCAAGTTCCGACGGCTGGAATGTGGTAAACCCCAAATCTATCCATCTTGTGGCTCCATTGACATCTTTTCCAAAGAAACGCACTACCAGCAAAAGTCCCACCGTCAGAGCGTAGAGCAGCCACTGAAGATTCAGGATCCATACATAGTCTATCAAGGATACAATGACCAGTGCGATCAGACCGATAATCAGACCGATGATCTGTTTTCCCTGCACAGACTGTTTGGCGCTCCCAATAAGCATAATCCCAAGGGATGTGAGGGCCAGCACCAGAACAAGCAATGTGAATTTATAATCTTTTAAACGATAAGGTTTCGTAATATTCAGTATTTTCAAAGCTTTTCTCCTGTCAGTGTAATGGTAATCCGGGAACGGCTGATGGAAACATCAAAGGTTTCCGGTGTTGTATCAATGTATTTTGAAATTGTTGCAAACAAATCTTTTTGAAACAATTCTCCCACATTCGGGTTACAATCAATTCTGTCAGAAACAATCAGAGTTCGCAGACGGTCTTTGGCAATTCCGACAGACGCTTTTCTTTCCATTCCTTCAAATATACCCATCTCAAAGCCTCCTGACTAATTCTTTTTGAATAAATGGGAAAGTCTGGAAAGCAGACCTCCTTTTTCATCCATATTCATAATCGGGATGTCTTCTCCGATGATCCTGCGGCAAATGTTCATGTATGCCTTTCCGGAAAGGCAATCCTGATCGATAACCGGTTCCCCCTGGTTGGTAGCCACCACCACCTGCTCGTCATCTGGTATCGCACCGAGAAGATGGATTGGAAGGATCTCCGTCACATCATCCACGGACATCATATCTCCTCTTTTTACCATATCGATCCGGATCCGGTTGATGACAAGCTCCAGATTTCGAAGCTGCTGTGTTTCCAGAAGTCCAATGATCCTGTCCGCATCACGTATAGCAGACACTTCCGGTGTGGTTACAACGATGGCTTTGTCTGCCCCTGCCACCGCATTCTGAAATCCCTGCTCAATACCAGCCGGGCAGTCCAGAAGAACATAGTCGTACTCATCTCTCAATTCGGCCGTAAGCTTTCGCATCTGTTCCGGAGAAATAGCGGATTTATCCTTTGTCTGTGCGGAAGGAAGAAGGTACAGACCTTCATATCTCTTGTCTTTGATAGCCGCCTGTTTAAGCCTGCATTTTCCCTCAATCACATCCACAAGATTGTAAACGATTCTGTTTTCGAGCCCCATGACCACATCCAGATTCCGAAGTCCGAGATCTGTGTCGATCACGAGAACTTTCTTGGAAAGTTTCGCAAGACCTGCTCCTATATTCGCTGTCGTTGTCGTCTTCCCGACGCCTCCCTTTCCTGAAGTAACTACGATGATTTCACCCATTTTCTTTTCCTCCTGCTAAATCCTGATGAACCGGCAGGGGCCTCTCGCCGCCTGCCGCAATGTCTTTGGTAAACTCTCGTCTGCTTCTTCTTTAGTCTCCGGATACGACAGATCCAAGAGAGGAAGCATGTCCTGTCACGATTTCATCTTTCTCATCCAGGTTGTAATAGTAACGAATGATATCCCTGCCCACTTCGGAAGGATAAGTTGAATTATATCCGTTTGCGATACGGATCGCAAACGCGATCTCCGGATCACTGCTCGGTCCAAAACCGACAAACAGACCGTGGTTTGGATGCGTTGTGCTCTGCTGTGCAGTACCCGTTTTTCCGGAAAGTTCAAAATTTCCGAGACTGCCGAATGTGTACGAAGTACTTGTGACTACTCTTCTCATACCGCTTTGAACCGCATCCCATGTGGAGGAAGAAACTCCTTCAACCTGATTTTTAACCTTTGGCTCATAATCTTTCACAAGCTTTCCATTTACATCCGTCACTTTATCCAGCAGACTTAGGTCATAGACTGTTCCTTCGTTGGCAATCGCTGTAATGTATCTGGCCAGTCCTGCTGTCGTGTAGTTGTTGTTGCCCTGTCCGATAGAAGAACGCACGGCATCCGTATCGGAAATCTGAGGAGCTGATTCTGTGATCTCCACTCCAGTCGTGTCTCCAAGACCGAATTCTTCTGCATACTGTTTCAGGACATCTGTTCCTGCATCTGTACTGTATTTTCCCGTACTCTGAGAACCGAGTCTGTATCCCACTTCATAAAAGAAATCGTTACAGGAGTGCTGAATCGCACTTACCACATTCTCGCTTCCGTGAGCACTTGGATATACCCAACATCTTGGATTCGGGAAAATTTTGTCAAATATACCGCTGCATGAGATGATGCTTCCGGTGTTGATGACTCCTTCCGTCAACCCTGCCACCGCAACAAGCGGTTTGTATGTGGACCCAGGCGCCGTCTTTTCCTGAGTCGCCCTGTTGTACATCGGTCTTGAATTCATGACTGACAGTTTTGCGAAATAGTTCGAGTCAATGGTGTTAGCCAGACGGTTATTGTCATACCCAGGATAGGATACCATAGCCAGCACCTGCCCGGATTTCGTGTCTGTGATGACAATAGACCCACTGCAAGGTTCCAGTCCAAGTTCTCCTGGTGTGATCTCCAGATTTCGGATTTTCTCCCGGACAAATTCATAAGCACTCACGGTCCCTGATCTTAGCCGATTATACTGTGTCTCGTCATATTTGATGATATTTTGTTCATATAATAAAAGACATACCTGGCGTCCTGTGAGTTCGCCGCTTTTGATCATATATTTATAGATGATTTTCTCAAAACTACTGTCTGTACTGATGGAACTCTGCACATACTGAACAATCGCCTGATATACTTCAGATGCATCTGAATAGTTTGCCTGGCCTTCCAGATAGTCTGTAAGCTTGGACGTATCAATCCAGTTTTTGGAAATAGCATAATTCAGATATTCATGGATACTGATCGTCTCATCTTCTTTCCATGCCAGGTACGTTGCGTCTCCTTTATCAATTTTATCTTTCAAAAGGATGCCTGATTTATCCGTAAGAAGATCATCTACCACGTAGTCAATATAAGCTTTCATTTTTTTGGAAAGACTTTTATATGGTGTTCCGTTCTCATCCTGCATTTCATTGGCAATTGCTGCGATGGCGTCTTCCTGCTCTCTGGAATATAACTCCAGCACCTGCTTTTCCGTTGTCTTTGCATCGCTTGCTTTAAAATGCTCCGTGTCCAGGATCTGGTTTTCAAAAAACGCATTGTACACATCCCCAACCGGAATGATAATGTTGTCCGCGTCTGTAATCTTGCTCCTGTCGTAATCCAGCTGATTTGTCATCTTTGCCAGAAGGATGGCGGCAAGCTTCTCCTCCAGAATATTATAGGCAGCCATCTGAAGATCCGAATCAATGGAAAGATACAAATCATTTCCTGCTTTTGCATCTGTCACCTTTTTAGTATCGATGACTTTTCCTACATTGTTGACATAAAACTTTGTCTCGCCTTTTTTCCCCTGAAGAATGCTGTCCATGGATTTCTCAATCCCTGCTTTTCCCACGATATCTGTGAGAGAATAGTTTTTCTGCTCTTCATCTGAAAGGGCATTGTATTCTTCCTGTGAAATCTGACCAGTATATCCGATGATAGAAGCAAAATATTTGCTGTTGTTATACTGACGAATGGAACTTTCCTCAATGCTGACGCCTGTCAGTTCATCCTGTCGTTCCATGATCTCCGCCACCGTCTTATCGCTCACATTGGTTGCGATAGTCGTGGCGATATATTTTCGGAATTTATTCAGGCTCATGGCATAACGGATATTCACAAGTTTCAGAACATCCTCTTTCTCGTATTTTTCCTCATCGATCCCATACCCATACTGCTTGTCCGTACATAGATAGTGGATCATATCATCCGCTGTGTAGTTCTTCTGCTCTTCCGAAAGCTTGTCGATCGTGGCAAAGCCAAACACATCAGCTATAAACCGAAGCCTTGCAGTACCCTCAGAAGAATAAGCATATTCTCCATTATCATTTAAAATGATTCCGAAACTATTGATGACAGAGTCGCCGTTTTTCTCTATGATATCGATGACAGTTCGGATTGTTTTGTTCAGCTCTTTATTTTTTTGCGCAGTTGTGTCGTAATCTCCGTTATCCTCGATCGTCACGGAATAGGCAAGCACGTTGTCCGCAAGCACTTTCCCATTTCGATCCAGAATCCTGCCTCTTGTTCCCTGAACTTCTCTTGTTTTCTGAATCTGTAGCTTATAATCATTCAGGTAACTTTCCCCTTTTACAATCTGAAGGTAAAATACTCTCTGTACCAAGATCGCTGCCATCACACAGAATGCTATCATTACGATAAACATCCGTGAACTGAAAACTCTGATGACAGTCTCCTTTATGCGTTCCCATATCTTATACAAATTTGCTTGCACTCCTTTTTTCTTCATCTTCCAGTCTTCGGTTGATCCTAAGGATGATCTGATAAAGGATCAGTGTGACCAGAATCGTATATACAAGTTCTGGCATGATGATATGCCCCAAGTAATACAGAAAATGGAAATCGCTTTGCAGCATAAACTGAAAAACGTATACCCAGAGTCCGTAGATCAGCTCGCTCCCGCTGATCAGAAGAAGTGGAAGTTTCATATCATCACTGTAGTAAAGCCTTTTGAAAAACCCGTTCACATATCCGATGACGGAATATAAAAGCGTATAAAACCCAATATATCTGCTGAAACAAAGATCCAGCAAAAAACCGCTCAAAAAGCCGACAAACATTCCCTCATTTTTTCCTCTCATAAATCCAAAAGATGCTGTCAGGATAACAAGAAGGTTCGGCTTAATGGAGGCTATCTCAAGATACTGAAACACTGTCGTCTCAAGGAGAAAGAAGAGGATGATCATAATGACCTCTATAGCCTTTCGTTTTACTGTCTGCATTCCCATTCTCCTTCCTGCACTACTGCTGGTTCCCGTTGTCGATCAGATCCTGTTTTGTCGTGGTAATGACCATGACTTCCTGCAGTTTCTTAAAATCCACCGCCGGGATGATATATCCGGAACGCGTCAGATTGTTGGAATCCACCTTGACATCGCTGACATAGCCGATAAGAAGTCCCTGAAGATACTTGCTGCTGATGTTGGATGTGACAATCTGTTCTCCCACAGCCACTTCATTGTCATTGTTCGGCAGCTGCTCAAACTTGATTACTCCATCGTTGATCAACTTGAGATCTCCACTCACAATACATTGGTCGAACGTCGTCATAACCATGGCAGATACATTGACTTCATCGATGATGGAACGCACGGTAGACGAATGTTTCCTTACCTCTGTAACAATTCCCACAAGTCCGCTTCCGGACAGAACATTCATATCTTCCCGGATACCGTCCTCACTTCCCTTATCAATAATAAAAGAAGTAAACCAGTTGCTTCCGTTATTGGCAATCACTCTGGCTCCTACTTTGGGGTAATCGGATGTATTCTGATCCATCTTGTACAGCTCATAGAAACGGTCAAGTTCCACTGATTTCTGCTGAAGCTGGCTGTTCTCCATTTTTAGGGTCTCATTCTGCTCTTTCAGCTTTTCATTTTCTTTCTGGACTTCCTTCAATGTAGCGAAGTTTTCTCCCACATCTCCGATCCATGTCCCGATCATATTTATCCCTTTCTGCATCGGGATAACAGTATAGTCGGCAATGACCCTGAGCGGTCCGCTTTTGATATCTGCAAAGAAGGATGCTCCCATGCAGACAACACAGATGACAGCGATCGCCAGCAGCCAGTATTTACTTTCGAATTTTTTCTGTTTATTCGGTTTATTCGTCTTCATCCTATCTCATCCACCTATAGTTTTCATCTTTCATGGAGTACGCAAGTCTCCCAAGTTCCGGAGACCGTATGATCTCCCGAAGTCCTTTTGCCACGCAGTATTCCGGCTCTTTTACCGTATGAAACATAAGACCGGTCTTTCCTTCCAGATAATCCGTGATCCCAGGTGTCCTTGCCACACCGCCGGTCAAATAGATTCCGGATCTGCGGATACTGGACAGTACTTCCGGTGGAGTCCTCTCCAGCATCAGCAGCACCGCATCTGCACACTGTTTCAGCGGTTCCCGCATGGCCGCCCTTACCGCATGTACCGGTATTTCCTGCTGTCTGGGCCCGCCTTCTGCCAGATCGATACCAGCCGCAGTAACTTTCCTTCCCTCATCATCCCAAAATACATTCATCTTTTTTCTAACGGCCTCCGCGGTAAGACGGCCGATAGCAAAATCCTGATTATGCCTTACGAGTGTGACGAGTGCATTGTCAAATGTCACTCCACCGATTTTAAGCAGCCGGTTCATGACAATTCCTCCGGATGCCACGATAGAAATATCTGTCGTCTCTCCTCCGATATTGACGATCGCCGCTCCTGGACTTGACATAATATCAAGTCCCAGTCCAACTGCATCGGCCAGAGCACGTTCAACGATGTTGACCTTCTTGGCCTTGGCCGAAGAATAGATTGCCAGGTCGTAGAATGCTTTTTTCTCTACCTCCGTTACATCTGTCGGAACGGCAACCACATATTCTGTTCCTCGAGAGAAAAGTCCGTCATCCGGTTTCAGAAGACGCGTCAGCAGAATCTGCATGTCATAAAATCGGGAGATGACTCCCTCTTTCATGGGAAATTCTATGCGGATATGCTCAGGTGCCCGTTCAAACATACTGTAAGCCACATCCCCATAAGCAAACATCTCATTTGTATCCTCCGAAATGGCCACCACATTTTTTTCCATCCATATCCGGTCTTCTTTTTTGTCATATATTTTTAACTGATATGTTCCAAGATCCAGGCCATACACATTTCTGGTCATCGATTATCTGCCCCTTCTGTCTTTTATATCCATCCTTGCTCTGCCAGACTTACATAAGTCTTGTCCCCGATAATGATATGATCCAAAAGCGTAATGCCGATCAGCTCTCCTGCCTTCGCGATCTTTTTTGTCACGAGAATATCTTCTCTACTGGGATTCGGATCCCCACTCGGATGGTTGTGCAGCAAAATGATCATTACCGCATTTTTCTGTAGTGCTTCTATAAAAAGTTCTCTGGGAGAAATCACAGACATGTTGACTGTTCCTTTGGAAATCTTTGTCTCGCCAAGCAGCCGTGCCTTCGTATTCAGCATCAGAAGCATCAATTCTTCCTGCTTCAGATGGCGCATATCTTCCATATAATAAGCTGCGATCGTCTCCGGTTTGTCGAAACAGAGAGGTTCCTTTGCCTTTTCTTTTGCCATTCTCCGTGCCATCTCACAAAGGCACATAATCTGAACTGCCTTTACCTCTCCTATCCCGGGGATCTTCATCAAAGCCTCTTTTGAGTAGGCGGGAAGCCTGGACAGTCCACCCTTTCCACCATCCGGATACAGGATTCTTTTTGCTGTTTCCAGTGCATTCTTCCCTTTTATCCCGCTTCTGAGCATCACGGCCAAAAGCTCCGTATCTGTCAGGCGCTCAGCACCAAAACGTCCACATTTTTCATATGGACGTTCCTCCTCAAGCAGATTTTTAATTGTATTACTCATATCTTTTGTAAACTCTGACGATATCAGCAGACTATAAGAAGCGATAAATAATAATAGACAGTACCATGCCAAGTATGCTGGCAATAGAAATTTTCACTGTAAGTCCCAATGTGAGGACCAATATCCCCAAGTCCAGCACGATCGGCTGCTGAAGCCCAAATGTCTGCCCGTAGGCAAGCCAGTCAAGCGCCGGGATGTCTTTTGCAAGCATTCCGATAAAACCGCCAAGCACAACACCGGCGAGAATCATCAGGAACAAGGCCCATCCGTTCTTGCTTCCTGCTCCCTTCATCTTATGTCCTCCTCAACTCCTCAAATGATTTACAAACCGTCTCTATTTTAGCATAATTCAAAAAATGTGTATAGACTTTTCGAGCCTTAAAATTTTCTTAAACTTTAACAGACAATGCCGTATAGTAAAAATTATATGTGCGCTTTGCCCGGATTATAACTTCTGTTTTCAAAAACTTTCTATATAAAAAATGCCGAAAATAATCCCCGTTGGATTCAGACTGCAGCGTCTGATTTTCCGCCGGGGATCATCTATTGTCCATATCGCTTTGCTATTTTTTCAGCTGTCTTTATCCCGTCCATGGCTGCGGATGTAATGCCCCCCGCATAACCCGCTCCTTCCCCGCATGGATACAGACCTTTTACACCTGTACTCTGGAATGTCTCATCCCGTTTGATGCGAAGTGGCGATGATGTCCTTGCCTCTACACCGGAGAGGATTGTATCTGGGCTTGCAAATCCCTTGATCTTCCGGTCGAAATCCCGGATTCCTTCCTCAATAGCATTCCCAATTGATTCTGGGAAAATCCCCCGGACATCCCCAAACTGCCAGTTTCCTTTCATTTCTGGTTTCACTTCTCCGAGCGCTTCTGTCACACAGTGCTGACAAAATCCCCGGAAGCATTGAACCGGAATCTTTCCCTGTCCTGCTTCAAAGGCCTTCTCTTCCAGGCGTCTCTGGAATTCTATTCCAGAGAGGGCATTGTCATCTCCGGTTCCATAGTCTTCCGGTGTGACCGTCACGATAACGGCACTGTTTGCATTTTTTCCTGCCCGGCCGTGATAACTCATCCCGTTGACGCATAATCTTCCTTTTTCGGAGGACGCATTGACGACATAGCCGCCCGGGCACATGCAGAACGTATAGACCCCTCGCCCGTCAGATGCTTTTGCTGTCAGCTTGTATGCTGCAGCCGGGAGATGCGGATGGGCCTCAACACCATATTGGCTTTTATTGATCATCTTTTGAAGATGCTCCACCCGGACACCGACAGCGAAGGATTTTGCCTCCATAGGAACTCCTTGTTCGAACAGTGTCTGGAACGTGTCTCTGGCACTGTGTCCCAAAGCCAGCACCACCGTACTGGCCTCCAGAAATTCTTCTTTTTTTTCTCCCGTTTTCTTATCCAAAAATGAGATCCAGATACCATTTAGAATCCCATCGCAGATAGACAGCCTTGTCATTTTTGTATGGAACCGACAGGTGCCTCCAAAAGATTCAATGGCATTCCGCATATTTCTTACCACATCGATCAGAATGTCTGTTCCGATGTGTGGCTTGTTTTCGTAGAGGATTTCCGGCGGCGCTCCATTTTCCACAAAAATCCGCAGAACTTCCCGGTTTCTTCCTGCCGGATCTTTCACGAGGGTATTTAACTTCCCATCTGAGAATGTCCCGGCTCCTCCTTCTCCGAACTGAACATTGGATGACGGGTTTAAAACCCCGGTTTTCCAGAATTCCTCCACATCTTTTTTGCGCTCTTCCACCATAGCTCCCCGCTCGATGAGAATCGGACGGTACCCGTGTTTTGCCAGCAGATAGGCGCAGAAAAGGCCGGCCGGTCCACTTCCGACGATGACAGGCCGCTCCGGTATCGGAGATGCGGACGGATTTACCGGAAATCTGTAGGTTTCTTCCTTCGCCTCTGTAATCGCCCCGTTTTTTCCATGACGCTTCAGGATTTTCTGTTCCTTTTTTTGATGCTGAAGCGTCACATCTACTGTGTACACATAGTATAGTTCCGGCTTCTTCCGCGCATCAAGCGACTGTTTTCGGATCTCATAGTATTGTATCTCCTCTGCCGCAATGCCCAGCACGTTGGCGAGCTTCTTTTCCAATTCCGCTTTTGTATGTCCTGTTTTTAATTTGAGCTGTCCGATCCGAATCATATGTTCTCCTTTCCATCCTCTATGGCTGCATGCCTCCCGGCAATTTGTCCGCTGGACCAGGCCCACTGAAGATTGTAGCCTCCGCAGATGCCGTCCACATCCATGATCTCCCCCGCAAAGTAAAGTCCTGGTACGATCCTGGATTCCATTGTTTCTCCATCTATCTCCTTTGTGGAGACACCGCCGGCGCATACCTGGGCCTGTTCAAATCCATTGGTCCCTGTCACAACGGCCGAAAGGCATTTTGTAAGCTTTATGATCCTCTGGATTTCGTCTTCTTCCAGATCCCCCGCCTTTTTTTCTCCCCCAAGAGATGCAAGGCGAACAAGTAACTGACCTATTTTTTCATGGAAAAGCCCGACAAAGAATTGATCCATTGGACGATCTTCCAGGAGACGAATTCGATTTTTCAGAAATGCCGCTGCCTGCTCCATCGTAAATTCCGGCAGAAAATCAATCTCCGCCCTTACTTCCGGCATCTCGTTTTCCTTCCTTCCAAACGCTTTTGATGCATAGCGGCTTACCTGGAAGGCAGGAATGCCGGAAAGGCCGTAATCCGTAAACTGCACCTCTCCTGTATCCGCCGCTTGGATTTCCCCGTCCACGAGCAATCTTATACCCGCAGATGCACGGACACCGGACAGTTCACGAAACCAGGATTCCCTGCAGCAAATCTGCACGAGAGCCGGCGTACACGAAACGATGGAATGTCCCAGTGTTTCAGCCAGTGCAAGCCCGCTTCCGTCAGATCCCGTCGACGGAGCTGCCATACCTCCACAGGCAAGAATGACTGCGTCCCCTTTAAAGGGAACTGCTTCTTCCCCTGTCTTTACAAGGATCGTCCTTTTTTTGCTTTTGCGTTCTTCTGAAAAAAGATGGCGGACTGCCCGTACGCGAAATGGTTTTCCAGGAAAGATTTCTTTTACTTCTATATTCGTCTCTACCTGCACTCCAAGTCGGTCCAATTCCGCCAAGAGAACAGACAGGATAGCGGACGCCTGATCGGAATGCGGATAAAGGTACCCATTTCTGTTTTTTGAGTAGATGCCAAGTTCCAGGAAAAAACGGATGGTATCCTGGGCGGAGAATTGTCGGATCCCATTCCATCCAAAGGTTGGCTCATCCCCCCGGTAGCAGTCCGGGCGCTGCTCAATATTTGTAAAATTGCATCTCCCGTTTCCTGTGGCGAGAATCTTTTTCCCAAGCTTATTTCCGTGTTCCAATATCACAACGTCCGCCCCGCTTCTCTTTGCAAAGATCGCTGCCATCATTCCGGAGGCACCTCCTCCGATGATCAATATCCGCTTCATACTCCTCTTTCCTTTTCTACAATTTTCTTATGATCATTTTGGAAATCTTTATCTTTGATTACAGTTTCACAATTCCTTTTTGCACCAGTTTCTCAAGCGTCATCAAAATGCCGAACTTGGCATGTTCCCACGTAAGTCCGCCCTGGAAATAGACCGCGTACGGCGGTTTGATCGGCGCGTCAGCAGAAAGTTCAATAGATGATCCCTGAACAAAAGCGCCTGCTGCCATGATGACATCACTGTCGTAGCCTGGCATTGCCCACGGTTCCGGCGTCACATAGCTGTCCACCGGAGCTGCCGCCTGAATTCCTTGGCAGAATGCGATAACCCCTTCCGGTGTGCCAAACTCTACTGCCTGAATGATGTCGTGGCGTTCTTCGTCTTTTCCCGGTATCACGTGATATCCAAGGGTTTCATAAATAGCGGAGGCAAAAATTGCTCCTTTTACCGCTCCTTTCACAACTGTCGGAGCAAGGAACAGTCCCTGATAAAAGTCTTTCGTCACTCCAAGTGTTGCGCCGACTTCCTTTCCAAGTCCAGGTGAAGTCAGTCGGAATGCGCAGTTTTCGATAAGGTCTTTGCGCCCTGCAATATATCCTCCGATTGGTGCAAGTCCTCCTCCTGGATTTTTAATCAGTGATCCCACGACCATGTCCGCTCCCACATCGCTTGGCTCCTGCAATTCTACAAATTCTCCGTAACAGTTGTCTACCATCACAATGACATTCGGGAACTGTTCTTTCACAAACCGGATGGCTTCCCCGATCTGAGCAACGGAAAAGCTTGGTCGTGTCTGATATCCTTTTGATCTCTGGATCGTGACAAGTTTTGTATCCGGCTGCACCGTCTTTTCGATAGCTGCAAAGTCAAAACTTCCATCCGGCAGAAGATCCACCTGCCTGTATGTCACACCGTACTCTTTTAAAGAGCCTTTGGATTCGCGGATTCCGATGACTTCCTCCAGTGTATCGTATGGTTTCCCCGCGATAGAGATCATCTCATCGCCTGGGCGGAGATTCGCCGCCAGCGCAATGGCAAGAGCGTGTGTGCCACAAGTGATCTGTGGTCTTACAAGGGCATCTTCTGTGTGAAAAATATTGGCATAAACCTGTTCCAGCGTGTCCCTGCCAAAATCGTTGTATCCATACCCGGACACATAATTAAAACATTCTGCATTTACCCGCGCCTCCTGCATAGCGTGCACGACTTTCAGCTGATTGTACTCCGCGATCTCGTCGATCCGTGCGAATCTTTCTTTTAATTCTTCCTCAATCTTTGCGCCAAATGCATATACTTCTTTTGAAATTCCGGCTTCTTCATAAAACTGTACGAGCACATCCCGAAAGTTTTCGTTATTTATCTCCATTTTGTATGATTCCTCTCTCTTCTAATTGTCTCAGTATTTCCTGCAGAATACGATCTTCGTCATAATCAAAATTTTCTTTTGAGATCCAGATGACATCTCTCTCTCGCTTAAACCAAGTGATCTGGCGTTTGGCAAAATGTCTTGTATCCCTTTTCAAGATCCGGACCGCCTCCTCAAAATCCATTTCCCCGTTCAGGTACGAAAGGATTTCTTTGTATCCGAGTCCCTGCATAGACACCATGCCCGGCTTACATCCTTCTTCTTTTAATGAGGCGACTTCTTCCACAAGTCCTTCTTCTATCATCGCATCAATCCGATCCTCGATCCGACTGTAAAGCTTCTGTCGGTCGTCATTCAAAACAAAGTAGGCATACCGGTACGGCGACTCTTTTTTTCGCTCTTCCTCATTGTGCTGGGAGATTTGTCTCCCTGTCCGATGATAGTATTCTAAAGCCCGGATGACCCTTTTCACATTGTTTTCGTGTATCTCTTCTGCGGATTTCGGATCCACTTTCTGCAGTTTTTCATGCAGTATGGCTGCTCCTCCATCCATAGCGATCTGTTCCAGCTCTTTTCTGTAAGAATCGTCCCCGTCTTCTTCTGTAAAGTCGATATCATACAAAAGGGCCTGGATATAAAATCCGGTTCCGCCTACTATGACAGGGATCTTTCCCCGCTCATAGATTCCGTCCATGGCTTCTTTTGCCATCGCCTGGAATTTCACAACATTAAATTCTTCCTTCGGATCCAGCACATCGATAAGGTGGTGCGGCACCCCTTCCATTTCTTCCGGCCGAATCTTTGCGGAACCAATATCCATCCTCCGGTACACCTGCATGGAATCAGCAGAAATGATCTCTCCGCCGATCCGTTTTGCAAGGCTGATGGATGCGTGTGTCTTTCCGACCGCAGTCGGTCCTGTCAAAATTACAAGCGGTTTTTTCATCTCTCTGCCTTTCTGTCCTCTTTGCTTTTTATATGATTCGTTTGAATTTCTTTTCCAGTTCCCGTTTTGTCATGGCGATGATCGTCGGTCTTCCGTGCGGACAATGATAAGGATTATCCAGCTTTAGCAATTCATCCAGAAGTGTTTCCACTTCCTTTCTGGACAGTCTGGAGTTTCCTTTTACCGCAGCCTTGCACGACATGGATGCAATCTTTTCATCCAGAATATCCGGCGTAAGATTCGGACTGATCTCATCGGAAAGGCTGTCGATCATCTCCAGCAGCAGTTCCTTCTTTGCCACACTAAACAAATTGTCGGGAACTGCGCTGACTGTGAACGTGTCTCCGCCAAACGGCTCGATCTCGAATCCGATTCTTGTGAATTGATCCATGTATTTGCGAAATAGCTCCGCTTCCTGCATAGACAAATCCAATACAATCGGAGGGCTGATATACTGAGATGTGTATTCCCTTGTCTTCATTCCGCGCAGCGTCTTTTCATAAAGCACCCGCTCATGAGCCGCATGCTGATCGATAATGTACATATTGTCGTGAAGCTGTACGATCCAGTACGTGTCAAAAACTTGCCCGACAATTTTATAATCCGGAACGGACGACTCGTCCAGCAATTTCTCCTCAAAAAAGGAAAGCTGTTCCGCTTTTTGCTCTTTCTCTGCTTTCGGCTCCTGTTTTGTTTTCTCTTGGCGGATTCTGTAGGAGACTGCTTCCCGTATCTTGTCTGCCTTCTGCGCAGGCTCATGGATCTGTCCCTTTTCCTTTACTTCCGCAGACGAGAACTGCTCGTGGTAGGAGCGCACACGCTCCCTCATTTTTCCCATAAAGTAATCCAAATCCCGGTCTTTCGGCTCTTCCTTCCGATCGTCCGGCTTCTTTTCTGCAGGTTCTTTTGGGAATGACGGCTCTTTCGGAGGTTCTTTTTTTTCAAAGTATTTTTTTTCTTTCTGAACCGGCACAGGCTCAGGCACTTCCACTTCCGGGATCAATTCCCGCTCGTGAAGCGCTTCTCCAATTGTCTTATACAGAAACTGATACACTTCCTGCTGGTGGTCGAACCGCAGTTCCATCTTTGTGGGATGGACATTGACGTCGATCATTTCTCCCAATATCGTAATGTGAAGCACGACAAAAGGATATTTATGCTGCATTGTGAAATCCTTGTAAGCGTCTTCCACTGCCTTGGACAAAATGCTGCTTTTGATATACCGCCCGTTCACAAAGAAAGTTTCATAATTCCTGTTTCCCCTCGTGATAACAGGTTTTCCGATAAACCCACTCAGCTGAATGTGCTCATTCTGGGCGGAAACTTCAATCAGATTCCCTGCGATTTCTCTCCCATACACATGGTAGATCACATCTTTTAACTTTCCGTTTCCGGAAGTGTGAAGCCTCTCCTGACCGTTATTGATAAACTGGAAGGAGACATCCGGATGGGACAAAGAAAGCCTTGTCATAAGGTCACTTACATGGCTTGCCTCTGTCATCGGTGTCCTCAGGAACTTTCTTCTTGCAGGCACATTGTAAAAAAGTTGTCTCACAAGAAATGTCGTCCCATCCGGCGCCCCAGTCTCCTCCATGGAAATCTCTTTGCCGCCGGATATCTGGTAGGACACGCCAAATGGTTCCTTTTCCGTCTTTGTTATCATCTCTACCTGCGAGACAGCTGCAATACTGGAAAGCGCCTCTCCCCGAAATCCGAGGGAAGAAATGTGGGTTAGATCATCCACTGTCCGTATCTTGCTCGTTGAGTGCCTGAGAAATGCATTTCGGACATCGTCCTTTTCCATTCCATTTCCATTGTCTGTAATCCGGATCAGGGAGATGCCGCCCTCCTGGATCTCCGCCGTGACAGCCGTGGCATTGGCGTCAATGGCATTTTCTACGAGCTCCTTCACGACAGAGGCCGGCCGTTCCACCACTTCTCCGGCCGCGATCTTATCGATCGTAACTTGATCTAATACCTGAATCTTTCCCATGTCCTTTCCTTCCTTCCGCTACCATCGATTGTTCAGTTTATTCTGAAGCTGATACAGCGTATTCATCGCATCCATCGGTGTCATATGGCTGATATCCATTGTCTTGATCTCTTCCAGTACGTCGCTGTCTGAAACCGTGTCAAAAAGAGACATCTGAGCCATGTCTACTTCGTCGAGACGTTTTCTCTTCTTCCTTGTCTCGCTTCCCTGCATATCCAGTTCCCGTACCCGGGTCGTGATGTCTGCATCGGAAAGCTGCTCGGAAAGCTCTTTCGCCCGGTCAATGACCGTCTGCGGAACACCCGCAAGCTTTGCCACCTGGATTCCATAGCTTCGGTCTGCCCCTCCCTTTACGATTTTCCTCAGGAAAACGATGTCGTCCCCTTTTTCTTTTACGGCGATACAATAGTTGTGAACGCTGTCTATCTTTCCTTCCAGCTCCGTCAATTCATGGTAATGAGTTGCAAACAGCGTTTTTGCGCCCAGAAGTTTGGCATTGCTGATATGCTCTACCACCGCCCATGCGATAGAAAGCCCGTCGAATGTACTCGTTCCTCTCCCAATCTCATCCAATATCAGAAGACTTTTGCTTGTAGCATTTCGGAGAATATTTGCCACCTCTGTCATCTCAACCATAAAAGTACTCTGACCGGAAGCCAGATCGTCGGAAGCCCCAACTCTTGTAAAAATCCGGTCCACCAGTCCGATGTTGGCAGAGGCAGCAGGGACAAAAGATCCGATCTGAGCCATCAAAACGATCAGCGCAGACTGCCTCATGTAAGTGGATTTCCCCGCCATGTTCGGCCCTGTGATGATGGATACGCGGTTCTTTTTGTCATCCAGATACGTGTCGTTTGCGATAAACATATTGTTTGGAATCATTTTTTCCACTACAGGATGTCTTCCATCCTTGATGTCAATGATCCCTTTTTCGTTGATCTTCGGCCTTACATATCTGTTTCTCTCTGCCACGAGTGCAAGAGAAGCAAACACATCCACTGCCGCCACTGCCTTTGCCGTCTGCTGGATTCTGGCAATCTCTTCTCCAATTCGGTTGCGCACGTCGCAATACAGCTGATATTCCAAGGCAAACAGTTTGTCTTCCGCACCAAGGATCAGATCTTCCAACTCTTTCAGCTCCGGAATACTGTACCGCTCTGCGTTTGCAAGGGTCTGTTTCCGAATATAATAGTCCGGCACCATGGACTTGAAAGAATTGGTCACTTCCAGGTAGTAGCCGAATACTTTGTTGTATTTGATCCGGAGATTTTTGATCCCCGTCTTTTCCCGTTCCTTTTGTTCGAGTTCGGCAAGCCATGTTTTTCCATCAGTCTTTGCCTTTCTGAGACGATCTACTTCTTCGTTGTACCCATCTTTAATAATGCCGCCCTCTTTCATGGCAAGCGGCGGATCATCGATAACAGCCTGCTCTATCAGTCCATACAGATCCTCCAGCGGATCCATCTGGTCCCACAGATCTTTGAGAAGCTCCGATCGGAGATCCCCTAATATGTACTTGATATGAGGCAGCATGGACAGCGAACTTTTAAACGCGATCAGATCACGAGGGTTTGCCGACTGGTACGAAATCTTTCCCACAAGCCGTTCCATATCATAGACAGGGGTAAGATACTCCCTTATCTCTTCTCTTGCGATGGCTTCTTTTAAAAGCTCGTCTACCGCATCCAGACGTCTCACGACACTATCTTTATCGATCAATGGCTGTTCCACATATTTTCGCAGCATCCTGGCTCCCATAGCTGTACGTGTTTTGTCCAGCACCCAGAGAAGAGAGCCTCTTTTCTGTTTTTCCCGGAGTGTCTCACACAGCTCCAGATTTCTGCGGGAGGAGCTGTCGATCAGCATGTATTTTCCTGTCGTATAGTTCGTAAGTTTCGTAAAATGCGCCAAAGATGTCTTCTGCGTCTCGATCAGATAGGAAAGAAGGGCGCCTGCCGCCACGATCCCACAATCATAATCTGCCACTCCGAGACTTTCCAGCGAAGCGACTTTAAAATGATCTTTCAGCGTTTTTCTGCAGATGGCATCGTCGAAATACCATGCATCCAGCGAAGAAATGGCCACATTCATCCGATCTTTCAGCTCTTCCAGGCGGACTCCGCTCATATAGAGTGCCTCGTTGCAGACAATCTCCGACGGGCTAAACTTATAGATCTCATCAAACAGCTTGCCCCTGCTTTCTATCTCCGTGACAAAATAATCGCCTGTCGATACATCGGCTACCGACATCCCATACCTGTCGTCCGATACGTAAACGATGGCCATGATGTAATTGTTTTTTGTCTCGTCCAGCGCCTGGGTATTCAGGTTTGTCCCTGGTGTGACGATCCTGATAACTTCTCTTTTCACAATACCCTTTGCAAGCTTTGGATCCTCGACCTGTTCGCAGATCGCCACTTTATATCCCTTTTCCACCAGCTTATTCAGATATCCATCAACGGAGTGAAACGGCACGCCGCACATCGGCGCCCGCTCTTCGAGCCCGCAGTTCTTTCCGGTCAAAGTGATCTCAAGCTCTTTTGATGCAGTCAATGCATCGTCAAAAAACATCTCGTAAAAATCTCCGAGGCGGTAAAATAAAATGCAGTCCGGGTATTCCTTTTTCGTCTCCATATACTGCTGCATCATCGGTGTTAACTCGGCCAACTTTTTCTCTCCTTTTCTTTTGTCTCTTTTTTATTTATAAGAATCTATATATCTCATGTCTTCGGGGTACACAGACCCCTGGCAACATTACATTATAACATCAATCTCCCGCCAAAAAAAGCAAAATTTTCTTCCCAGCAGCTCTTTCCATCTGGTATACTGGATTTATCAGATGAGAAATGGGGGAATAAAAATGCAGGCAGAAAACACACAGCGTTTGACGGAAGGGGTAATCTGGAAACAGATTCTGTTCTTTTCCCTTCCCATCATTGCCGGGAATTTGTTCCAGTGGCTTTATAACACGGTGGACTCCATCGTAGTAGGAAATTTTGTCGGAGGAGAGGCGCTGGCAAGCGTCGGAGCCGGGACTTCAGTCATCAACCTCCTGATCGGTCTGTTTTCCGGACTTACCACGGGAGCCGGTGTCATCGTAGCAAAATACTTCGGAGCAGGACTGGAAGAAAAACTACGCCGTTCCATCCACACGTCAAGCGTATTTACCATTGTCTTCGGACTATTTATGACGATCCTTGGGATCCTTTCCTCCGACTGGATTCTTCGTGCCATCTCCACACCGTCCAATGTGCTGGATGGAGCAAACCTGTATCTGCGCATTTATTTTGCAGGTATCATTCCCATGATGATCTACAATATGGGGGCGGCCATTTTGCGGGCCGTGGGGGACTCCAAGACACCTCTTTATTACCTTGGAGTATCCAGCATCATCAATATTGTGCTGGACACCGTCTTTGTATCTGTATTTCGTATGGGGATCGCAGGTGTCGGGATCGCTACCGTCATCGCCCAAATCGTCTCTGCCATCCTTGTGGTCCTGAAACTTGCCAGGTCAAAAGAAGTATACCGCCTGGAGTGGAAACTTCTAAAAGCAGACCGTTCCATGCTTCTGGAGATCCTCAAAGTCGGAATCCCGGTAGGCATTCAACAGACGATCATCGGCTTTTCCAACATCTTCGTTCAATACTATATCAATCTTTACGGATCTGCGGCCATGGCTGCCTGGGTAACCTTCAATAAAATCGACGGACTCGTCTTTCTCCCTGTCTTAAGTTTTGGTGTCGCCATCACAACTTTTACAAGTCAGAACGTCGGTGCCGGCAAACCAGATCGTGTGCTGAAAGGCACCCATGTGACGCTCCTTATGAATATCCTTTACGCGGCAGTCAGCTCTTTCTTCTTCTTTCTTGCTGCGGAGCCGATTACCCGGATCTTCACGAATGAAGTCGATATCATCCAATACGGAATGCGCATGATCCGGACACTGATCCCATTTTATGTCCTTACGGCATTTATGCAGGTCCTGAGCAACGTTATCAGCGGCGCCGGCTACTCTTTTGCTTCTATGATGATCATGATCGGAAATCTGTGCATTGTCCGTGTCTTGTATCTCATGATCATGACGCCGCGAAGCAACGATATCGCTACGATCTTCCAGAGCTATATCATCACATGGGTCACATGTGCCATCTGCCTGCTCTTATACTATCGAAAAGGCGGCTGGAGAAAATCGCTTCATGCGAATGCCTGAAAGATACCATACTGAAAACTACCATATGGGAATATGAGGTTTTTCTTCCCCGTAAAGGAAATGCAGAAGATATCCTCCCAGATAGATCCCCACGGTACATAAAATCCCAAAAAGGGCCATAAACGGCAAACAGATCTGTCCGAAAAGCTGAAATGGGACATCGCTGTAATCCCACACTCCAAGTCCAAGCCACTTGTTGACAATAATCCCCGTGATAAATTCACAAGACGTCACAAACACAATACACCGGAGCACCTGAAATGCCAAAGGATCCTGCCATCGGCCGGCTCTCCCCTGTGCAGTACAAAATACAAGACATAACCCTCCAAGAACAAACATCGTCCAGTGGGAAAATCCTCTAAATGCCAGTTCAAATGTATAATAAAGGCAGCCTCCGACTGCCCACAAAAAAAGATATTCGCTTAATTTTTTCATGATAAAACGCCCTCACTTTTGCATGTTTACACAAATAGTCTGGGCGTTTTTTATCCTCTTATGCATGGCAGAAAGTGCCTGTTTTATTTTACCGCTTCTCCGATATAGTAAAATCCTTTGCAAGAAATCAGTTTTACATCCACAAGCTGTCCGATCATCTCTTTTGTGCCCGGAAAATGGACAAGAAGATTGTTGCTGAGACGTCCTGTCACAAGCGTATCGTCCTGCTCATTCATCTGCTCTACAAGGACAGTCTGTGTCGTCCCTTCATGTTTGCTGCATTCTTCCGCAGCAATTTTCTGCACTTCTTTCAGCAGGCGGTCAAATCTGTCTTTTACCACTTCCTGCGGCACCTGATTTTCCATGGCAGCAGCCGGAGTGCCCGTCCGCTTGGAGTAGATGAAGGTAAATGCACTGTCGTAACGGACTTTCTGCACTACATCCAGCGTCTCCTGAAAATCAGCTTCTGTCTCTCCCGGGAATCCTACGATGATATCTGTCGTAAGAGAAATATTCGGCATAGCAGTCTTTATCCGATCTACAAGGCTTAGATACTGCTCTTTTGTGTAGCGGCGATTCATTTTTTTCAAAATGTCCGTACTTCCCGATTGTACCGGAAGATGCAGATGACGACAGATTTTTCGAGATGTCTTCATGACTTCTATCAGTTCATCTGACAGATCTTTTGGATGAGACGTCATGAAACGAATTCTCTCCAATCCTTCGATCTTCTCCACTTCTCTCAAAAGTTCTGCAAAAGACATCGGTTCTTCCAGCGTCTTCCCATAGGAATTGACATTTTGTCCAAGAAGCATGACTTCTTTGACTCCGTCCGCCACCAGTGTCTCGATCTCCCGTAGGATATCTCTCGGATTTCTGCTCCGCTCCCTTCCCCTTACATACGGAACGATGCAGTAACTGCAGAAATTGTTGCATCCAAACATAATATTGACGCCGGACTTAAAAGGATACTTTCTCTCGCTTGGCAGATCTTCCACGATTTTGTCCGTATCTTTCCAGATGTCAATGACCATTCTCTCGGATTCAAACCTGGTCGCCAGAATCTCCGCAAATTTGTATATGTTGTGTGTACCAAAAATCAAATCCACAAACCGGTAGCTCTTCTTCAGTTTCTCCACAACATGCGGTTCCTGCATCATGCATCCGCAAAGCCCGATCAGCATATGAGGATTTTTCCGTTTTACCCTGTTTAACTGTCCAAGTCTTCCGTACACTCTCTGATTGGCATTCTCCCTTACCGTGCAGGTATTGTAGATGACAAAATCTGCTTTCTCCTCCACACTTTCCTCCACGTACCCGATCTCTTCCAGTATCCCGGTCAGCTTTTCAGAATCCCGTGCATTCATCTGACAGCCGAAGGTTACCGTTGCAGCCCGAAGCGGCCTGCCAAGTTTCTCTGAAATCTCTTTTACATACTGTCTGCATTTTTTTATAAAATAATACTGGCGCATCGGCTCCTCCGCCGGAGCGGCCTGCAAAAGATCGATCTCATCTATCAAACGTTCTATCTCTTTATTCATTCTTATCTTCCTTTTCGTGTAATGTTCCTCCATACCTTACCATATCAGGCACAAAAATGCAAATGGAAGAAGTGGGAATAAGAATATAGAAATCTCTCTCTACTATTCTGCCCTGCTTTTTTCGATGGGAATGATCCTGTCACACCACTTATACTCTCCTGGTTTATGAGAGATCATGAGGATCGTGTGGTTCTTCTTCAGTTTGCTTACCGTTTCCATAATCTCCGAGGCTGTTTTCACATCTAATGCACTTGTCACTTCATCCAGCAAAAGAATTTTTGCCTCCTTTAAAAGTGCACGTGCGATTGCCAGTCTTTGTCTCTGTCCTCCTGAAAAATTCGCAGCGCCTTCCTCCAGGATAGTATCATACTGTTCTGGAAGTGACATAATATATTCGTCAATCCCTGCATCCTTGCATGCTTTCCGAATTTTCTCAAAATCCCTGTCAATCAGCGCCAGATTCTCGTAGACAGACATATGGAAAAAATACGGCTGCTGGAGAACACATGTAAGCAATCCGGAATACTGTTCTTTCGGATACAGGCCAATTGGTGTGCCGCCTATCCGTATCTGCCCTTTTTTCGCCTTTTCAAATCTCAGCAAAAGATGAAAAAATGTACTTTTCCCGCATCCGCTTGGCCCTGTCAGGGCGCAAAGGGTGTTCGGAGCGATATTCAGACTGTACTCTTTAAATATCGGATGTTCCCCGTACGAAAAAGACATGTCTTCTGCACAGATATCGTATCCCTCCGCTTTGATTTTTCCATACTGCAAAAATTCTTCATTTTGCTCTGACTGAATAAATGAATTGTATCTGTCCACCGACACTTTTTTGACTCTCAATTCCCCCAAAGCAGATACGAATTCGCTGAGAGAACTGAACAGTGTCCCAAAATAAGACTGGATAATCAGGACTGTCTCAATTCCAAATGTCCCCTGAAGGCAATGGTAACAAGCGTAGGTTAAAAGCAGGATTTCCGTACACATTGTAATACTCGGGCTGATGATATTGCTGATAATCCTGTTTTGAATCTGCCTGTTATGCACTTCAATATATGCATCATTACATATACGGTACCTTTTTCGGAGCTGAGAAAGAATCTGGAAAATTTTTACATCCTTTAACCCGACGATCAGTTCACTGAAAAACTGCATCTCTTCATCTGATTTTTCCTTCCCTTCTCTCATCAAGACTTCATATTTTTCATTGTATTTGTTCAGGATATAGATCACAGTGCTGTTTACGACACAGCCAAGAATCATCAGACCGATACTGATCTTTCCAAGAACAACAATGGAGACGATCACAGATACGAACAATAAGATTTCCTGGGACAGCCAAGTCCCGAATTCCGCCATCACTTTAATATCTCCGTTTGCAATATTCAGCATTTCTCCTTTGCTGTGATCTGAAAAATACTGGATCTTTATTTGATCCAGCTTGTCGATGATCTGGCTCTGTAATTTCAGATACACATCATTATGAAATCTTCGTTCCATCATCAGGTTCAGTATCTGCGATACCTTTGATAATAATTTTAATGCAAAATATACTATGATAGTCCACAAAAGCATAGGAATATTTTTGTCGGTCAGATATCTGATTGCCATGCTGAACAAAAGACTTATAAATAAGTATGGAACATTGCTGAGCAGGGAAAAGAAAATCAGAAGAAACGTTTCCTTTTTGTTTACCTGAGTTACGCGGAAATACGTGCTGATAATCTTAAAATTTTTCATTTTCTCATCTTTCCTATCATATTCTTCAACAACTCTTTTACTTCTGTCTCATCCATACACATGTTACCGCCATAAATCTGTGTTGCGATCCCATGTGCATAAAACCTTACATCTCTGTACAATTCTTCACTTTTCTTAAGCGAGATGTCAAACTGTCTGGCCGTGCATTCAATCGTCTCCCGGTTCCAGGATGATTGGATGACTCCTTCGATTGTACGGGGACGGACAAATCCTTCTACAAACAACGCCCCAAAAAGATTTCGTTCTTCCCTTGCAAACTGTATATATGCAAAACTGATTGTAAAAAGATAGTCCTCTTTATCGATATACTCCTGGGTAAATGCGGTATATCGATCATCTATGCGTTTTTTCAACTCTTCTTTCAACTCATTCATATCGCGAAACGCGTTAAAAATAGGCATTGTGGAGCATGAAAGTTCCTGCGCAATTCGCCTTGCATTAAGGCTTCCAATTCCTTGACTCTGTACGATATCAAATGATTTCTGTAAAATATCTTCCCGTGTGACCTTTGCTTTTGGCGGCATCATTTTTCCTCCTTTTTAAAATAACTTACGTTATATAACATAAGTTATTTTAAATCTTTTTTTGAATTTTGTCAAGATTTATAAAGAAAAAGAGACATTTGTCAAGCCGATTCCTATCTCTCGGCTTTCCGAATGTCTCTTTTTTTATTCCATATGTGAGGCTGTATACTATTCTTCCGCTTCTTCCGTATCCGGGACTGTATGTACCTCTTCTACCGTAACGACAACGGTATCCGGACTAGTGAGGATCTCAATATCCGGGTTTCTGGAAATATCCAGATCGGATACTTTGATGGTATCTCCTGCCTTCAAGCTGCTTCCATCTATTTCCACTTTCTCCACAAGTGCTTCCGGAAGAGCTTTATAAGAGATCTCCTCCAGTGTCTGTTCTACAACACCGCCCAGCACTTTATCATGGTTTAGAATTACTATCTCTGCGACAGAATGTACTTTTTCCCCGCTTACCAAAGTCTGGAAATCAATCTCCTGAAGTCTTGATTTGATTGGTTCAAAGTCAATTTCTTTGATCAGCACATTCATTTTCTGCCCGTCGACATCAAGAATGATCTTGCTGCCTTTTTTACATGTCTTGACAAGCCGCGCGGCGTCCGCTTCCAATATTTGCAGCGGTATGGATTCCGGCATATTTTTGCCAAATACATTTCCGGTAACAAACCCTTCCCTTCTCAGTTTCTTTGCTTTTGTTTTCATGTCTCGTCTCTCAGCTTTTAAAGTATTCATTTATCTTTTCCTCCAAAAATCTGATTCCTAATCGGACTGTCCTTTTGAAAACGGTCTGGTTAAGGTTTTCCATCTGTTACACATATATTATAACACTTGTTACAGAAAATGCAAGCAAATACTTATTTTAAAATCTTTACAGTCTCATCTTAAAGTCGTCGTACCCGAACTTGCGAACGAGGGTAATGTTTCCGTCTTCTTCCTCCACAGCAATAGAAGGAAGGCGCATACCATTAAAGGTATTGTTCTTGACCATAGAATAGATGGCCATGTCTAAAAATTCCAGTCGTTCCCCTTCCTTCAGCGGATGATCGAATGAATAATCTCCGATAATATCTCCCGCCAGACAGGTCGGTCCGCCTAGTCGGTACGTGTACATTTTTTCTTCCGGAAGTCCGGAATCTTTAAGAGGAGGACGGTACGGCATCTCCAGTACGTCCGGCATATGACAGGCTGCTGAAGTATCCAGAATCGCAAGACGGATCCTATTTTCCCCGGTTTCCAGCACGGAGGTAACCAGACTTCCTGCATTTAGGGCCACTGCTTCTCCCGGTTCCAGATACACTTCGACACCGTATATCTCCTTTACATGGAGAATACATTCGATAAGGGTCTCTTTGTCATAGTCTGGTCTTGTGATATGATGTCCGCCGCCGAAATTGATCCATTTCATTTGGTGCATCCATACACCAAACTTTTCTTCCACTGCTTCCAACGTTTTTTTCAGGTCATCCGAGTTCTGCTCGCAGAGCGTATGAAAATGGAAACCGTCCACGTATTCCAGCAGATCCGGTCTGAAATTTTCGATGGTCACACCGAGTCTGGAGCCTGGAGCACAAGGATCATAGATAGCGTGGCCTTCCTGTGTGGAACATTCCGGGTTGATCCGAATTCCAATGCTTCCCCCCGCCTTTTTTACCTGCTCCTGATATTTCTGGAGCTGGTGGAAAGAATTAAATACAATATGATCGCTGTATTTCAGAATTTCCTCCATCTCATCTTCCCGGAACGCCGGGGCATAGACATGGTTTTCCTTTCCCATTTCTTCTGCCCCAAGCCTTGCCTCGTAAAGTCCGCTTGCCGCAGTACCGTCGAGGTACTGTCCGATCAGTGGATAAAGACTGTACATAGAAAACGCTTTCTGAGCCAGGA
This sequence comes from Sellimonas caecigallum, assembly GCF_019754295.1. Taxonomy (GTDB): domain Bacteria; phylum Bacillota; class Clostridia; order Lachnospirales; family Lachnospiraceae; genus Sellimonas; species Sellimonas caecigallum. The sequence continues at coordinate 61,413 of NZ_VIRV01000016.1, forward strand.
GGATCTTGCAGCCGGTCTGTTTCCGGATGTGGGCCAATTCCTCCAGATTTCGGATCAGATTTGCCTTCTGGACGATATAACACGGAGTCCGCAATTCTTCTTTTCTCATGTTGTCCCTCATTAATCGATCAGAGTCGGATTTTCATCGATGATCCACGGAAGTCCCCATTTGTTCAGTTCTTCCATGAACGGATCCGGATCGAATTCTTCGATGTTGTACACTCCGGCTTTGTTCCATGTGCCGTTTAAGATCATCATCGCTCCAATCATGGCAGGAACACCTGTCGTGTAGGAAACTGCCTGGGATCCGACTTCTTTGTAGCATTCCTGATGATCGCATACATTATAGATATACAGTTTCTTCTCTTTTCCGTCTTTTTTCCCGACAAAAATACAGCCGATATTTGTTTTTCCTACTGTTCTCGGTCCGAGAGATGCTGGATCCGGAAGAACTGCCTTCAAAAACTGAAGCGGTACGATTTCTTTTCCTTCGTACATAATCGGTTCGATAGAAGTCATTCCAACATTCTCAAGACATTTCAGATGTGTAAGATAACTCTGTCCGAATGTCATAAAGAAACGGATTCTCTTGATGCCCGGAATATTTAAAGCGAGTGATTCGATTTCTTCATGATGAAGAAGATACATGTCTTTTTCTCCAACCTGCGGGAAATCATATACTCTTTTGATCTCCATCGGCTTTGTCTCTACCCAGTGTCCATCTTCCCAGTAGGAACCATTTGCTGCCACTTCACGGATATTGATCTCCGGGTTAAAGTTTGTGGCAAACGGATATCCGTGATCTCCTCCGTTGCAATCCAGGATATCGATATAATTGATTTCATCAAAATAATGTTTCAGGGCATAAGCGGAAAATACACTCGTCACACCCGGGTCAAATCCGCTTCCAAGAAGGGCTGTGATCCCTGCTTTTTCAAATCTTTCTCTGTAAGCCCACTGCCATTTATACTCAAATTTTGCCGTGTCTTCCGGCTCATAGTTTGCAGTATCCACATAGTGTACTTTTGTTGCCAGACAAGCATCCATGATCGTCAGATCCTGGTACGGGAGAGCCAGGTTCAGTACGAGATCCGGTTTTACTTTTTCAATCAGTGCAATCAGCTCGTCCACATTATCTGCATCCACCTGTGCAGTTGTGATCTTTGTTTTTGTCTTTCCTTCCAGCTGTTCTTTCAGCGCGTCGCATTTGGATACAGTACGGCTTGCAATACAGATTTCTTCAAACACCTCACTGTTCTGGCAGCATTTCTGAATTGCCACACTTGCTACTCCTCCGCATCCGATAATCAGTACTTTTCCCATTTTTTTACCTCCGTTTTAAATTT
>NZ_VIRV01000017.1 GCF_019754295.1 Sellimonas caecigallum
TAGAAAACAGTATATCGTGGTTGGTGTGAGTATTTGAGAAAAGAATGCTTGAATATTCAAACCAGCCACGGTAGCTGGAAGTGTAAAAATCGGAATGTAATAGGAAAACGTCCACTGAAAAGTGCTATTGCAGGAAGGAAGAAAGTCAGTAATAAAACATACAAAGAATGAGCCAGTAGTCGGCAGGAATAATCACCATAGGGCATGTGATCCTGGTTAGGAGCTGAGCTGACACCCTGGTTATGGACAGGCGGGACGAGAGAAGTTAGGACTCGGCTCTTGAGGGCTGATGATCCTGGTAGACACGGGAGGTTCGCTGCCGTAGATGGATGGGTATACACAAGGCCATGTAGAACGAAAACAAAGACGTTTTATTTCGTATACCCCAAAGCCACTATTTTCGTACCAGATACAGAGAAATGTCCATTCCTGTGGCTCCTTCTTCTGAGATATTTATTGATGATATATCGAAAAAATCCTTAATTTTCAAGGGAAAAAGACTTGACTTAATAGGGAGGTATGGTATATCAATATGGCTAGACATAAAGGAAATATGTCCTGTATGTAAACACGAAGACACTTATGTCATATGGAAAGGAATAGTTGACAATGTCTCCGTAGAAAATGAAATTTTTCTGTGTCATGAATGTGGTTTTTTCTGTCGTAAACGTGAAAACGAAGATATGGTTGAAGGAATTACATTTGATTCAAGAAAAATCGTATTGAAAAGGCAAATAAATATAATCAGAAAAACACTAAAAAAGAATCGTAAGATTTTAGAGGGATTGTGTATTACAGACCATTTTCGTTATAAACCTAAAAAATAAAAATGAAATTGGAAAGGGATAAAGAATTATGAGAAAAGAAAAAAGAATCTGCCCTATATGTGGGCACAAGGACACTTATGTTATATGGAAACAAATGTTTGAGAATAAACCATTGAAAAAAGAAAATTTCTGTTGTCATCATTGCGGTTACTTCCTCGAGATACGGGGAGGAGTATGGGAAGACGAAGAAACTAGTGTGGGGATTGCTATAAATCCACGGCTTGTTCCATTAAGACGTCAGTTTACAATGTTTAAACGGGCACTAAAGAAAAAACCTGAAATTTTAGAAGGATTACGTATTTGGAACCATTTCCCATATACACCATTGAAAAAATAAGTCGTTATATACGATATAGCGGACTGATTTCAGACTGTCTTTCTCCGCGCGGTTATTTCGCAAAATCTAAAGGCATCAACATTATTCATATGGAGGTGCGCGATGCAGAAAGAAATTCTTAAAGACTCATCTTTATTTCAGACTAAAGAAGATTATATAATTAATATGTCTCAGATAATGGAATGTGACGAGCCTTCTTCAAATAAAGATATGGTAAACGAATTATGTTTGGAGAGTCCTATGGAAGAAACAGAATATAAAAAATTTGAGACAGATTATAATGGTTTTAAGGTCATTGTAGAATTTCCGAATGAATCAAAATGCAAAGACAGTATTAATGGAGAGATAAAACAGCTAATGTCAAGTCTACTCCATGAACAGTTACTGAAAATTGTATAATTGATTTGGGGTAAAATTAATTCTTTACCCCTTTTTACCAAAAGGAGAACTAAAATATGGAAAGTAAAATAAAAAGAGTACGAGTGTTACTTCGAGTAAGTTCAGACCAGCAGTTAGAAGCTGATGGTGATTTAGGAGTTCAAAGAAAAATTGTGTCGGAGTATATTGCAAAACATCAGGATTGGCAGTTGGATTCTAAGGAATATTTTGAAGGAAGTAACAGTGGATATAAAAATTCTGTAGCAGACAGAGATGTTTTACAAGAGGCTTTAAAAGATGCAGAGCATGGAGAATATGATATCCTAGCTGCTTACAAAGATGACCGATTGGGAAGAAGAGTTCTGGAGATACCAGGTTACATCTTATCTTTGAAACAAGCAGGAGTAGATGTGTATACAGTAAGTGACGGTCTACTATCACCAAAAGATATTAATGATGTGAACGGAATTATTATGTTGACTATGCGCTACGGTATGGCACAAAAGAGTAGTTCTGATACTGGTATGAGGGTAAAAGATACTGCACAAAAATTGGTTCAGCAAGGCAAATTTATGGGGGGAAAGGCTCCTTATGGATATACTCTGGAATTTTCTGGTGAATACAGCAAACATCAAAGAGCATTGAAACATCTTGTAGTTGTTCCTGAGCAGGCAAATATAGTAAAATATATTTACAACTTATCTTTTTATAAAGAATTTGGGTCATACAAAATTGCAACTATCTTAAATTCAGATGAAAAGTATAGAAAAATGGCACCAAATGATGTTTGGAAAAGTGGAACAATTACCAGTATTTTAACAAATCCTATTTATGCCGGTTATACGGCGTATAAAAGGCGAGAACACATAGATGGTAAATATATTCGTCTGGAAAGTAAAAACTGGATTCTCGCGGAGAAACCCAATGATGCAATTACTATTATAGACAGGGAACTCTGGCAAAAGGTACAGAAAAAAAGAAAAGACCGAGGAGAAAAGTATAAGAAGAGTGCGAAAAATGAGAATGCGACTGTGATTTCACGTAATGACGGTATGCTTGCTTTGATAGACGTGGCTCATTGTGGTTATTGTGGGTGTAAGCTGACAAATGGAACAAAATATGATTATTGGACAATTAAAGCAACTGGTGAACGAAGAACATCCAGAAAAGCAATTTATAGATGTCAGAATGTTTGGCAGGGAGTTCCTCATGAAAAAATGAAATTGATTCATGCAAGCAAAATCGAACCGATTGTATTTGAGGCTCTTGCAGAATACATTGGTAAGCTGCAAGAAAACAAAAACGTATTTGAAGAAATTCTGGATAATCAAAACAAGGAAAAAGAACAACAAAAAAAGATATTACAACAGGAAAAAGCAGAGCTTAGTAAAATAAGAAGTAATATTGATGTACTAGAAGATAAGATTCCTCAGGCAATCACTGGCGAATATCCATTGTCTCTTGAAGAATTGGTACATATTATTGAAAAGCAAAAAAGAAAAGAACAAGAACAAACTGCACAGATAGCTGAATTAGAAAAAGAACTTCAAAACACTTCGGCATCTATTACCGATTGGGAAACACTGCGTACTAAGATTCCAACATGGCGAGAAGTCTTTTTAAAGGCGGATACACCCGATAAACGTGTACTAGTAAATAAATTAATCGAACGGATTGATATTACTGAGAATCAGGTGATTATCCGGTTTAAAATTAACCTAGATGAATTTTTACCGCAACCCCGAATCACCAATAACGAATTGGTACAGAAATCAGGGATATGATTTTACAATCACATCTTCTACGGCATTTGACCACAAGTGGATTCCGCAGAGAAATGTATTCGACACCATTTCCGAAGTGGTTGATGAGCTGTTTGGTTCTTATCTTTCCAGGCCAAATGTCAGACAGCCGATTCTGACACAATACTGTGACGGAAAGCAGGTTAGCTGTCCGAATTGGATGACACAATGGGGATCCAAATCTCTTGGAGATCAAGGATATTCTGCTATTGAGATTTTGCGCTACTATTATGGCAGTGATATGTATATCAACACTGCACAGGAAATCTCTGGAATACCGTCTTCCTGGCCAGGGTATACGCTGGAAATCGGATCTTCCGGGTCAAAGGTCAGACAGATGCAGGAACAGCTGAATGTGATTGCCGGTGCCTACCCTGCAATCCCGAAGGTCACAGTAGATGGGGTTTATGGACCGGCTACGGAAGCGAGCGTAAAAAAATTTCAGGAAGTATTTGGTCTTCCGGAAACAGGAGACGTGGACTACCGGACATGGTATAAGATATCTGAAATATATGTCGGCGTGTCAAGGATAGCGGAACTTGTCTAAAAAAGGAAAGAAAACGTTGTTCTGAAAAGAAAAATTTTTTATAATATAAAATAGAAGAGCTATTTACGGAGATCAGCATGAGAAAAAGAGAAAAAAATGTTCAAAAGAAAGCAGCCGTCATGACGTCTTTCGTTCTTCTTGCTGTTGTCCTGTCTGCAGCGGAAGGATGCGGCAAGATAGAGATGGCCTCGGAGGAAATGGCTGTGTCATTAGAAGAAAAAGAAGTGTCAGTGCCAGTGGAAATCCGCGGTGTAGAGCTTGAAGTAAAATATTATTTCTCCAAATTGGATAAAAAAGAGAAGGATTGCTATAAGGAGATATTAGAAGGTATCCAGAGCGGAAAAGAGGAGATACGTGTCTCGCTGACAGATGCAAAAAAGGTCAATGAGATCTTTGGACTAGTGCTGAATGATTTCCCTGACATCTTCTGGTGCAGCGGCCAGGCTCAGACTACATCATACAAGAATGGCGAGGGCGGATATTCTCTTTTCGCTCCGGTTTATACGTACAAAGGACAGGAGAAAGAGGCTATGGAACAAGAGATTCAAAGGGAGGCCGAAGCCTGTATCGCAAATTACCGTCCGGAGCAAGACAGTGAATACGAACGTATCAAATACGTGTACGAATATCTGATTCGTTCTGTAGATTATGAGACTGGAGTCAAGGATAGCCAGAATATTTACAGTGCGCTTGTAGGCAAAAGATCCGTCTGTGCAGGATATGCAAGAGCGACTCAGTATCTGCTGGAAAAACTGGGTGTTTTCTGTACGTATGTGACGGGTAAGAGTGAGGGGCAGCCACACGCGTGGAATCTCGTACAGTGCGACGGAAAGTATTATTATGTGGATACCACATGGGGAGATCCGGTATTCCGGCAGGATGAGGGGATGCCAGAGATTTCCGAAGAACAGAAAATTCAGTACGATTATCTTTGCTGTAGCGATGAAGAACTGTTCCGTACCCACAGTCTGGATGACAATGTGGAGATGCCGGCCTGTGTATCCCTTGATGCCAACTATTACGTCAAAGCAGGAAAATATTATCAGAGGTATGATCAGGAACGCATCAAAAGACAGTTGAACCAGGACATCGCGGAGGGAAATGTTACCTCGGTATTCAAATTTTCGGATAAAAAATCTTATGAGGAAGCAAGAAAAAAGATCGTTGGGGAAGACATCAAAGAAGCGGCCGGAAACCTGGCAAAGCGTTATGGACTCACAAGTGTAAGATATTCTTACCAGGAAGATCCTCGTCTTTACAAGGTCACAGTTTACTGGCAATATGGATAAAAAATCAAAAAATGGGCAAAAGCGTTGCAAAGTAAATTTATATGTGATAAAATCTTTACAATTTGAGAACGAGGGCGCTCGAGTATCGGAAAAGACACTCTATGCGCCTTTCTCTATGTGCAAATATTACGAAGGGATAAGGTGGAGATATGAAAGCATTTCTGATTTTGGAAGACGGAACTGTATTTGAAGGTACGAGTATCGGATCGAAAAGAGAGATGATCAGTGAGATCGTCTTTAACACATCAATGACAGGTTACCTGGAAGTACTGACCGATCCTTCTTATGCCGGGCAGGCGGTTGTGATGACTTATCCGTTGATTGGCAATTACGGTATTACTCCGGACATGGAGTCAAAAAAGGCGTGGCCGGACGGATATATTGTGAGGGAACTTTCCCGTATGCCGAGCAATTTCCGGTGTGAGGGGACTATCCAGGATTTTCTTGAGAAGCAGGATATACCGGGAATCGCAGGTGTCGATACGAGAGCTCTCACGAAGATTCTCCGCGAAAAGGGGACGATGAATGGGATGATCACGACGAACGAAGCGTTTGATCTTGAAGAGATCCTTCCGAAACTAAAAGCGTATGAAGTAGGAGATGTGGTATCCAAAGTGACATGCAGTGAAAAGTATGTTCTTCCTGGAAAGGGCTACAAAGTGGCTCTTATGGATTACGGCGCCAAAAATAATATTGCAAAGTCTTTGAATCAAAGAGGATGTGAGGTTACCGTCTATCCGGCACACACGAAAGCATCCGAAATTCTTGCCTCCAATCCGGACGGTATCATGTTGTCAAATGGACCTGGAGACCCGAAGACATGTGAGGATATTATCGCTGAAGTAAAGAAACTGTATGAAAGTGATGTCCCGATATTTGCTATCTGTCTTGGCCATCAGCTCATGGCTCTGGCAAACGGCGGGGAGACACACAAACTGAAGTACGGACACAGAGGTGGCAATCATCCGGTCAAGGATCTCAGGACGAATCGTGTTTACATTTCTTCCCAAAACCATGGATATGTTGTAGATGATCAGACACTGGACAAAAGTGTGGCTGTACCTGCATTTGTGAATGTCAATGACGGGACAAACGAAGGTCTTCAGTATACAGGAAAGAATATTTTTACCGTGCAGTTCCATCCGGAAGCATGTCCGGGACCACAGGATTCGGGCTATCTTTTTGACCGGTTTATAGAAATGATGGGAGGTGCGAAATAATGCCAAGAAATCAGGATATCAAAAAAGTACTTGTGATCGGATCTGGTCCGATCATCATAGGACAGGCGGCAGAGTTTGACTATGCAGGGACACAGGCATGTCGTTCGCTGAAGGAGGAGGGGATTGAAGTCGTACTTCTCAACTCGAACCCGGCTACCATCATGACGGATAAAGATATCGCCGATCGTGTCTATATCGAGCCGCTTACAGTTGAAGTGGTGGAAGAGCTCATCAAAAAAGAACAACCGGACAGCGTGCTCCCTACATTGGGCGGCCAGGCCGGGCTGAATCTTGCAATGGAGCTTGAAGAAGCAGGATTTTTGAAGGAACACAATGTCCGGCTGATCGGTACGACCGCGGAGACGATCAAAAAAGCGGAAGATCGTCTGGAATTCAAGGCTACCATGGAAAAGATCGGGGAACCGGTAGCAGCTTCCCTCGTCGTGGAAAATGTTCCTGATGGTGTAGCGTTCGCTGAGAAGATCGGCTATCCGGTTGTACTGCGCCCAGCCTACACCCTTGGCGGAAGCGGCGGAGGAATTGCAGATAACAGGGAAGAACTGGTAGAGATCCTGGAAAACGGACTTCGTTTATCTCGAGTAGGTCAGGTCCTTGTGGAACGCTGCATTTCAGGATGGAAAGAAATCGAGTACGAAGTGATGCGAGACGGAAACGGAAACTGTATTACTGTATGTAATATGGAAAATATCGACCCGGTAGGAGTACACACAGGGGACAGTATTGTCGTAGCTCCTTCCCAGACACTGGGAGATAAAGAATACCAGATGCTCCGTACATCCGCATTGAATATCATCAGTGAATTGAATATCACAGGAGGATGTAATGTACAGTATGCCCTTCATCCGGATACGTTTGAATACTGTGTGATCGAAGTTAATCCACGTGTCAGCCGGTCGTCAGCGCTTGCTTCCAAGGCTACCGGATATCCGATTGCCAAAGTGGCGGCAAAGATTGCTCTTGGGTATACGCTGGATGAGATCAAAAATGCAATTACAGGAAAGACATATGCAAGCTTTGAGCCTATGCTCGATTACTGTGTTGTAAAGATTCCGCGTCTTCCGTTTGATAAATTTATCAGCGCTAAGAGGACGCTGACTACTCAGATGAAGGCTACAGGGGAAGTCATGAGTATCTGCAACAATTTTGAAGGAGCTTTGATGAAGGCGATCCGTTCTCTGGAACAGCATGTGGATAGTCTGATGTCCTACGATTTTTCTGACCTTTCTGATGAGGAACTTCTGGAAAGACTGCATGAGATGGACGACAGAAGGATCTGGATGATCGCGGAGGCTCTCAGAAGAGGAGTTTCCTATGATGTATTGTATTCCATCACAAAGATTGATCGTTGGTTTATTGATAAACTGGCTATCCTGGTAGAGATGGAAAAGGCTCTGAAAGAAGGTCCTCTTACGACGGAGCTTTTGAAAGAAGCAAAACGGATTGAATTTCCAGATAATGTGATCGCTGCTTTGACGGGAAAAACAGAGACTGAGATCCATGACATGAGAAAAGAAAATGGGATTGTCGCCGCATATAAAATGGTAGATACATGTGCAGCAGAATTCGCTGCGTCCACTCCTTATTACTATTCCGTATTTGGAAGCGAAAATGAAGTGGAGGAGACAAGAGACAGAAAGAAAGTCCTTGTGCTTGGATCCGGGCCGATCCGAATCGGACAAGGAATCGAATTTGACTTTTGCTCTGTTCACTGTACGTGGGCGTTTGAGAAAGAAGGATACGAGACGATCATCATCAACAATAACCCGGAGACGGTAAGTACTGACTTTGACATTGCGGATAAGCTCTATTTTGAGCCGCTTACACCGGAAGATGTGGAAAGTATCGTAGACATCGAAAAGCCGGATGGAGCAGTCGTACAGTTTGGCGGACAGACGGCGATCAAGCTGACAGAAGCGCTCATGAAGATGGGTGTGCCGATCCTTGGTACATCTGCAGAAAATGTGGATGCGGCAGAGGACAGGGAACTTTTTGATGAAATTCTCTCCAAATGCCGGATCCCTAGGCCGTCAGGCGGAACGGTATTCACTGCAGAAGAAGCAAAAAAGGTGGCTGCAGAGCTTGGTTATCCGGTGCTTGTAAGGCCATCCTATGTCCTTGGAGGACAGGGCATGCAAATCGCCATCAATGACCATGATATCGATGAATTCATCGGAATTATCAACCGTATCACACAGGAACACCCAATTCTGGTAGACAAGTATCTGGTTGGAAAAGAAATCGAAGTAGATGCGGTATGCGACGGAGAAGATATTTTGATCCCAGGTATTATGGAACACATCGAGCGAGCGGGCATCCATTCCGGCGACAGTATTTCCGTCTACCCTGCCCAGAGTATCTCAGCGGTCACAAAACGGAAGATCGAAGAGTACACAAAACGTCTGGCGAAAGCTCTCCATGTCATCGGCATGATCAATATTCAGTTCATCGTATGCGGGGAGGATGTCTATGTCATCGAAGTAAACCCACGTTCCAGCCGGACAGTGCCGTACATCAGTAAAGTGACTGGTATCCCGATCGTACCGCTGGCGGCAAAAGTTATTATCGGACATAAGATCCGCGAGCTTGGATATACACCTGGGCTTCAGAAAGAGGCAGACTACATTGCCATCAAGATGCCGGTATTCTCCTTTGAGAAGATCCGGGATGCCGATATCAGCCTTGGGCCGGAGATGAAATCCACGGGAGAGTGTTTAGGAATTGCAAAGACATTCAACGAAGCACTTTACAAAGCATTCCTCGGCGCAGGAATTCGCCTTCCGAAATATAAAAATATGATCATGACAGTAAGGGATGCAGACAAAGAAGAGGCAGTGGAAATCGGACGAAGATTTGAAGCTCTCGGATACCGCATTTTTGCAACAGAAGGGACGGCTGCTGCTCTGAAAGAAAATGGTGTCAAAGCCATTGCGGTCAACAAGATTGAGCAGGAATCCCCGAACTTGATGGACCTGATCCTGGGGCATGAGATCGATCTAGTCATTGATACACCTCCGCAGGGAGCAGACCATGCAAAAGACGGCTTCCTGATCCGCAGAAGTGCCATTGAGACCGGAGTCAATGTGCTTACAGCCATGGATACGGCGCGGGCACTTGTGACAAGCCTGGAAAATACAGATATCAAAGAACTGACACTGATCGACATCGCAAAAGTAGAATAAAGCCGCAAAACGGCAAGGCAGAGACCTCTTCCGGAAAAGTTCCGAAAGGGGTCTCTGTGGTACTTTGGACAGGATGAAAGGAAGGGCGGATATGTACAAAATACTGATCATCGAAGACGACGAGACCATTGCAAAAACACTGGCCGAACATCTTGAAAAATGGGGATATACTGTCAGATGTGCAGAAAATTTTAAAAATATTGCGGAAGAAACGGCGGAGTTTTCTCCCGAGCTGATTCTTCTGGATATCATGCTTCCATTTTATAATGGATTTCACTGGTGCAGCAAGATACGGGAATTTTCTAAAGTCCCGATCGTCTTTTTATCTTCTGCATCCGACAACATGAATATTGTGATGGCTATGAATATGGGAGGAGATGACTTTATCGAAAAGCCGTTTGACTTAAATGTTCTTACTGCAAAGATACAAGCCATTCTCCGAAGAAGTTATTCATTCCAGGGAAATGTAAGTATCATGGAACACAAGGGCCTCATTTTAAATCTTGGGGATGCAAGCGTGCTTTACAAAGAAGAGAAGATCGATCTGACAAAAAATGAATATAGGATCCTCCAGTGTCTGATGGAACATGCGGGAAAGATCGTATCCAGAGAAGATATCATTTCCAGGTTGTGGGAAGACGACAGTTTTATCGATGACAATACTCTGACCGTCAACATGACGAGACTTCGGAAAAAGCTTGATAAAGCGGGATGGAAAGATGGGATTGTCACAAAAAAAGGGATCGGATATATGATGGAGGAATAAACTATGCTGAAAGGTTATTTTCAAGACAGGAGACTCGTCTTTTCCATTCTGATTATCTGCTGCGGCTCATTGTTCGGGATAGGCTATCTATACCGGATTCCGATGAGTGCGCTTTCGTATGTGTCGGCTTTTGCCGGTACATTTGTGGCAATCCTCCTTCTTCTTGATTTTTTTCGATATATTTCCAGCTGGAAAGAACTGGAGAGACTGTGTGATCAAAAAACATGGCACAAAGGGATGTTTTACTCAAATCCCGGTGCGCTGGAAGCGTGGTATCGAGAAATGATCGAAAAAATGCAGGATGATATGTTTCATCTACTGGAAGACCATGACATTACGATGAAAGAAATGATGGACTACTACGGCCTTTGGGCGCATCAGATCAAGACGCCCATCGCGGCAATGCGCCTTCTGCTTCAGTCCCGAAAACAGACAATCCGCACGGAAGAAGAAAAAGAACATTACGATGCCCTGTCCATGGAACTGTTCAAGATAGAGCAATATGTGGAGATGGCCCTTTCCTACCTGAAAATCGGAGATATTTCCAAAGATATGATTCTTCAGGAGTACGATGTGGGCAGTATAGTAAGACAGGCAGTCAAGAAGTACTCCCGACTTTTTATCCTGCAGAAAATCGGCATTCGGATGGAAGAAATAAAACAAAGTGTGGTCACAGATGAAAAATGGCTTCTCTTTGTTTTGGAGCAGCTTTTGTCCAACGCGCTCAAGTATACAAAGGAGGGGAGTATCTCGATTTATATGAAAGAAAAAGGAATCCTTGTGATCGAGGACAGCGGTATAGGAATCGCCCCTGAAGATCTGCCCAGGATCATGGAAAAGGGATTTACCGGCTACAACGGGCGCAGAGATAAAAAGTCAACGGGACTGGGACTTTACCTTTGCCGGTCGATCCTGGATAAGCTGAATCATCAGATACGGATCGAATCGGAAGTTGGGAAAGGAACAAAGGTATTTTTGGATCTGAACAGAGAGCCGCTGGAGGTAGAGTAAAATCAGGAGGGATGCAGATGAAGATAATCGTATGTGCAGATGACCGCCTTGGTATGATGTTTCACAAAAGAAGGCTCAGCAGAGACCGAATAGTGGTAAATCGTATTATCGAACTTTCGGGGGAAACGGTGTTATGGATGGATCCGTATTCGAAAAGTTTGTTTTCCGACATGGCATGTGATAATTTTCGGACGGATTCTGCGTTTCTTGAAAAGGCGGGGGACGGAGAGTACTGTTTTGTAGAGAACCGCAGTCTCCGAAAGTACGAATCAGAAATGGAATCTCTGATCGTATGTTACTGGAATCGGAGATATCCGGCAGATTTTTATCTGGACATTCCTCTGACAGAATGGAAAGAGATTGCCCGGAATGAATATCCTGGGTATTCGCACGAAAAGATCACAGAGATTACATATATAAATACAAGGGGAGATTGACATGAAAAAACGATGGGGCAGACCGTTTCTCTGTCTTATGATCAGCATATGCATTATTTTTGCAGGAGGATGTGCTGCTGCAGAAACAGGGCAGGGAAACCAGGAATGGAAAAGTCAAGTTTATGAAGAACTGCAGGAGACAGACAAAAACGTGACTCCGGACTCCGCAGAGGAAGTCCCGCAGTATAAGGGAGATCCTTACATTGTCATAGATGAAAATGAGCCGGGATTCACAGAGGAGGAGATTACAGATCAATCTTTTGAATCCTACAGCGAGCTGGACTCTCTGGGACGCTGCGGTCAGGCAACAGCCAGTGTGGGGAAAGATATCATGCCGACACAAAAAAGAGAGGGAATCGGCCAGGTAAAGCCAAGCGGATGGCATACTGTCAAGTATGACAATGTGGACGGGAAATATCTCTATAATCGCTGCCATCTTCTGGGATATCAGCTGACTGCGGAAAATGCCAATGAGAAGAATCTCATCACGGGAACCCGATATATGAATGTGGAGGGAATGCTCCCTTTCGAGAATATGGTGGCCGACTATGTGAAAGAGACAGGAAACCATGTCATGTACCGTGTCACGCCAATTTTTGAAGGAGAAAATCTGGTGGCAAAAGGAGTGGAGATGGAGGCGCGTTCGGTAGAAGATCAAGGGGAATCGATTTCTTTTCATGTTTTTGTATACAACGTACAGCCCAATATCGAAATCGACTATGCCACCGGGGAAAGCCGGGAAGAAAAGGCGGACACCAGGAAAGAGAGCATGGAAATCCGGGGTAATACCCGATCGAAGATATATCACTGTCCTGGACAGGCAGCTTACGAGGAGATGGCAGACTCCAAATATTTGAAAATCTTCCATTCTGAAGCGGAAGCAAAAGATGCCGGCTACCGGAAAGCAAAACGATAGGAGACAGACCATAACAGCGATGGGAAAAGAAGAGTTTGGAATGCTGGAAGAAATCTTCCGCCAGCAAGTATTTGAGATGTATGAAAATGAGGATGAGATATTGATTCCTTATATGATGAACGATGCCATTGAATGTTACCTTGTATTGAAAGACTGTAGGATGACTGGCCGGTATCTTCCAGAGATGTCCGGGAAAACGGAAGCTGCCGTAAGGCAAGAAAAAGAGGAGTACTGTATGGTTGTCCGCCAGGGTATCGAAAATGTATTTACCATCTGGTTTCGGGCGATCGAAAAAGTACAGCACTGTTATCAATACCATAGGATCGGACACTTCTGGGTCAAGGGACAGGAACAATGGAGACAGCTTGTATACATGATCGGAACAGTCTACGACAAATACCGTTATATTGGAAAGGAAGTGTGCAATGAGCAGGAACTCAGCCTGATTTCTCTGATGGAATTCGCACCCTTTCGATATTTTTCTCCCATTCGGGAATCCCTTGATCAAGACTATCCGGATACAATGCAAGGAGCGATGCGGATGGAAGAGCTGGCCATAGAGGCAAAGGATCCAGGTTTCGCAAAACTTGTGAGACAATACCAAAGATGGCCCTCTGCATTTCTGAAGAGGCAGATCATCAAAAAGATGGAAAAGCCATCCGGAGAGAGGCTTTATCGTGTGATATGGGAAAAGACCGCGGAAGCTTCCGGTACATATCCGGATCGCGAGTACGATGCATCATACTGCGAAAAGATGAAAAAAGAGAGGGAGAGACTGGAAGAAAGGCTGAAGGCCAAAGGATTTTCCGGTGTTTATCCGGATTATCAAAAAGGAACAGTCTGGATCCATGCTGCCGAAGAACACCCGTTTACATTGATGGAGTGGGAAGAATTCCAATACCGGATACAGCTTATGGTGTCAGAATACAGAGCTTTGCCGGACAGTTTTGGAGAATGGAGAAACGGTGGCTTTTTTAAAGGAAAGGGAAGAAATGGATATATTGTAAAAGATTTGGAAGAGCATTTGGATGCCCTTTTAGAAAAATGGAAATAGACAGGAGGAAATGACGATGAGCGTCAAACATATTTTATTCGATCTGGACGGAACGCTGCTTCCGATGAATCAGGAACAATTTGTATCATTTTATATGCCTCTTCTGGCAAAAGCGTATATTGCACGGGGGATACAACTGGACCCAAAAGAGTTTATCGGGAAAGTCTGGCAGGGCTATAAGGCAATGGTAAAAAATGACGGAAGCAGGACCAACAGGGAAGCATTTTGGAGCCATATGGAAGACGCTCTTCCGATTTCAGTGAAAGAAGCAGAGGAGATTGCGCTGGATTTTTACGGGAATGGTTTCAATGAGGCGATGAAAGCAACGATGCCGACTGAGATTGCGGACAAGGTTGTGAAGTCTGCAAAGAAAAAAGGATATTCTGTATACCTGGCGACAAATCCGGTGTTTCCGCAGTGTGCCACTTTCAATCGGATCCGATGGGCTGGACTCCAAAAAGAGGATTTTGAAGCGATTACGACCTATGAAGACAACAGGTACTGTAAACCGGATGTCCGGTACTTTAAAGAGCTGTTGGATCGATATGAGCTGAATCCGGAAGAATGCCTCATGGTTGGGAATGATGTGGGTGAAGATCTTGTAGTAAGAGAACTGGGAGTTCAGACTTATCTTGTGACGGACACGATGGAAAACCCGATGAATCTTGCGATCGAAACAGATTATCAGGGGACAATGGAAGAACTTTTAAAATTTGTGGAAGAACTATAAGGATAACTGAAGGATGCCATAAGAATTTTGCGCTTGTGAAATCACAGACAATATCTTATTATGTACATATGTACTAAAAAACTGCATGAAAACAGAAGAAATTTGTGTTTTCTGTGAATGGGCCCAGACAAATAAATGCAGTTCAGAAGAAATTCTGGCAGATTGAAAGGAGCAAAACAATGGAACATTCAACAGCATCTGCCGCCAAAAAATATCCAAAGGCATTGTATTTTTGCGGCTCAGTGTTATCATTTACCAATTTCTCCTATTATGGGATGAAGCTTGTACTGCTGCTTTTTATAGCAGAATCCGTATCAAAAGGGGGACTTGGACTTAGCAATGCGGAGGCTACTTCTCTTCTTGCTTCTCTTATGGCATTTTCTTATCTATCCCCGATTGTAGGAGGGTGGATAAGCGATCGTTTCCTTGGGCCGAAACTCTGTGTGATTCTCGGAATGATCGTTTCAGGATGCGGCTATTATCTTGCATTTTCCGCGCACAGTAAAACAGCGATTCAGATGACAATCGCGCTTTGTGTTGTGGGAAGCGGACTGTACAAAAGTACTTCCCAGACATTGATCGGAAGTCTTTTTGAGGATGACGATCCTAGAAAAGACGGAGCGTTTTCTATGGCATATACATTTACGAATATCGGTGTGCTGCTCGGGCCATTTTTGTGTGGACTTGTTGCAAATCAGTGGTTTGCACAAAAAGAAGGCGGCGAGATCGTGATGTACGGATACCGTATGGTATTTCTTGTTGCGGCACTTGTAATCTGGGCAGGCGCAGCGTTCTTTGCTATCGGACAGAAGTTCTTTCTGAAAAATTTCTCTTTATCTGCAACGGCAAAAGAAAATCTCAAAGAGAAAAAAGAGATGGCAAAAATTCCTCTTACAAGTGCGGAAAAGAGAAGAATGTGGGTCATTTTGATCTTGGCATTTTTCACTATTTTCTTCTGGATTGCCTACAATCAGGCATCGATGTCCATTGCCCTGTACATGCAGGAATTTATTGATCTTAAGATCGGAAGTTTCCAGATCCCGACAGCATGGATCGACTCTTACAACGGATTGCTTTGTGTGATCCTCGGACCGATTATGGCTGCCATCTGGCTGAAATTGTCAAAAACAAAACACGGAGATTTGAATATATCTCAAAAAATGAGTCTGGGATTTGTATTCCTGGCAGCAGCGTTCCTCTTTATGATCGTGTCAGTAATGAAGACAGGGGAAGTACCAGGAGAGGGAGCAAAGGCGAGTGTATTGTTTGTCATTGCTTTTATTACTTTCCAGAGTATTGGAGAGATGTGTTTTGCTCCGGTTGGATATGGAATGGTAAATAAACTGGCTCCGGCGAAATACTCTTCTCTTTTGATGGGGGTATGGTTTGCAAGTATGTTCGTCGCAAACAAACTTTCCGGATATGTGGAAATGATTATCGAACAACTGGGTATGCTTCAGGTATTTATTATTATTCCGGTATGTCTTCTTGTGATCGGTTTCCTTTTGTTTGCGTTAAACAAAACGCTTGATCGAATGGCCGGAAATCAACGATAAAGAGAGAATGGAGGAAATGAATATGAGTAAAGTAGATAGATTATTGGAAATCATCGAAAAAAAAGATCTTGATGGTATTTATATTACAAAGGAAGCAAATGTAAAATACATGAGCGGATATCCGGATGAACTGGCATATCTTGTCATTTCTCCGGAGGGAAGATATCTTATCACAGACACTCGTTTCACAGAGATGGCAGAAAAAGCCTGCCCGGATTTTGAAATTGTGAACTGGCATAATTTTAACCGAAGTATCCCGGAAGCTCTTCGCAACATTTGCAAAAAGGCAGGTATCCGCAAACTGGGATTTGAGGAATGCTTTACTACATATGACAAATATGAGTCGATCCAGAAAAAGCTGGGAGAAGAACAAATCGAGCTGATCCCAACCTGTGATATAGTAGAAGCATTGCGTTATACAAAATCACAAGAAGAAGTTGAAAACACAAGAATCGCTTGTCAGATTGCAGATAAAGCATTGGAAGAACTTGTACCTTATATCAAGCCAGGTGTGTCTGAAAGAGAATTGTGCGCTCGCCTTGAGTTCAGCATGAAAATGCATGGGGCTCAGGATATCGGTTTTGAGACAATCCTGATTTCCGGAGCAAAGACATCCATGCTCCATGGAAAACCAGATGATAAGAAAGTGGAAGAAGGAGATTTTGTTCTGGTAGATTACGGAGCAAAATACAACGGTTATATCTCCGATACAACCCGTACATTTGTAGTAGGACAGCCTTCTGAGAAACAAAGACAGATCTACGATCTTGTAAAAGAAGGGCAGGAGACAGGACTGCGTTTCATGGGGCCTGGGGTTCATGCGACAAAACCGGATGAAGAGATCAGAAAAACAGTAAAAGAGTACGAAGAATATTACTACGCAGGTATTGGCCATGGTGTAGGGCTTGACCTGCACGAAGAACCATTTCTTGGCAATTACGGCACACGTATCATGGAGCCGGGATGTGTCATTACGATGGAACCGGGGATTTATATTCCAGGATGGGGAGGAGTCAGGATCGAAGATACCGTTCTGATCACTGAGACAGGAACAGAGATTCTTACACACTTCCCAAAAGAATTGATGATTTTAAAATAAATAGAGCATGGACAGACTTTGTGAGAAAAACGTCTGTCGATCGCATTGGGCAAAGCAGGATTTATGAAGCTTTGCCCAATGTTTTTTCATATATCTTTCAAAATTGTAAGGTTTCCGCCTGGATTGTAAGATGAAGCGATGGAAAGAATGGATTTGCTTCGTTTATAATAGTATCAGAACAAGATAAGAAAGACATTTAGAAAGGTGGACGAATCAATGACAATTCTTGAAGTGCAAAATTTAAAAAAGATATATACAACCCGGTTTGGAGGGAATCAAGTGGAGGCTTTGCGGAATGTGACCTTTTCCGTGGAAGATGGAGAGTACGTTGCGATAATGGGGGAATCTGGTTCCGGAAAAACGACGCTTCTCAATATCCTGGCTGCACTGGATAAACCGACGGGCGGACGCATCAAGTTGAAAGGGCGGGATCTTTCAACTGTACCAGATAAGGAAATAGCAGCGTTTCGCCGTCAGAATCTGGGATTTGTCTTCCAGGATTTTAATCTCCTTGATACATTGTCTATCCGGGACAATATTTTTCTTCCGCTTGTCCTTGCAGGAAAAAAATACCCGGAAATGGAACAGAGGATGATTCCCATTGCCAAAAGTCTTGGTATTTATGAACTCCTGAACAAATTCCCATATGAAGTGTCAGGAGGACAGAAACAAAGGACAGCGGTGGCCAGAGCATTGATCACGAAGCCGCAGCTGATCCTTGCGGACGAACCGACAGGAGCGTTGGACTCCAGAGCTTCCGATGAACTGTTAAGACAGTTCACAAAGATCAACGATACGGGACAGACGATCCTCATGGTTACCCACAGTGTCAAGGCAGCCAGCAATGCGAACAGAGTCCTCTTTATCAAGGACGGAGAAGTATTTCATCAGATCTACAGAGGGAAACTTCGAAATGAAGAATTGTATCAGAAAATTTCCGATACGCTCACGGTGCTGACTACAGGAGGTGAGCATCATGTTTAAAGGAATCTATGTTAAGCTTGCAGTGTCGAACCTGAAAAAGAACCGAAAATCCTATATCCCGTACATGATTACGAGTATCCTCACTGTGATGATGTTCTACGATATATACATGATCGCCATCAATACGGGGATTGATGATATGCCGGGCGATGACAGTGTACGCAGCGTGCTTGGCTTTGGAACTATGATCGTTGCCATCTTTGCCTGCATTTTCCTGTTTTACACAAATAACTTTCTTATGAAACAAAGGAAGAAAGAAATCGGCCTTTATAATGTACTTGGCATGGGTAAGAGAAATATTGCGGTTATGATGCTGTGGGAATCGCTGTTTATTGGAGCGGGAAGTATCATTCTCGGAGTTCTTTTCGGCATTTTGATGGGGAAACTGATTTTCCTTATTCTGTACCGTATTCTTGGATATGGCACATCCTTTCAGTATGAAATATCCATCCAGGGAATCACTGTCACAGTCCTTCTTTTTGGCACAATCTTTTTTGTTACACTGCTTTTTAATCTGCTGCAGATCCGTCATACGAATCCGATTGAACTGCTGCATGGAGGGAACGTAGGGGAGAGAGAGCCGAAGACGAAGGTTTTCATGACAATATTAGGGCTGATCATGCTTGTCGCAGGATATGTGATCGCAAATAAGGTCGAAAACCCGGTTACAGCCATTACCATATTTTTTATCGCCGTCCTTCTTGTAGTCCTGGGAACATATGCTTTGTTTGTGGCGGGAAGTATTTTTGTCCTGAAACTTCTGAGAAAAAATAAAAAATTTTATTATCATCAGAGACATTTCCATTCTGTGTCAGGGATGATCTACCGGATGAAGCAAAATGCAGTGGGACTTGCTAATATCTGTATCCTCAGTACGATGGTGCTTGTGACGGTATCGACTACAGTGAGTCTGAATATGGGAATGGAGAATATTATGGGGAATCGTTTCCCGAAAGAATATATGCTGACATCCTATGACGGAACGGATGATGCGATTCGAAAGATCGACAATATCGTGACAGAAGAGATAAACAGGTATGGGCTTACGCGAGAGAACGCATTTCGCTGTCAGTACGTGGATGTGACGGCTCAGAAAAAAGACGGGAAATTTATACCGGAAAGCCTTGGAGCAAGTTTTTATCCGGATAAGGCGATTATGGAGGTTGCTCCGGTAAGCTACTATAACGAGATGAACGGAGAAAATGTGAAGCTGGAAGACGGAGAAGCAGTCCTGTTTACTGTTTCCGAAGAAAATTATGGGAAAGAGGAGCTGACTTTGGGCGATCAGACATACCGAATCAAAAAAGAGACCGACACCCTTGCCATGGCTGAAAAAGAGGCGTTCCCGTATATGGACCAGTACTATCTGTTTGTAAAAGATGAAAGTATTTTAAATGAACTGATCAAAAAGTACGGAAAGGGGAGTACTCCGTCTTACGTATATGGATTTGACCTGGAAGGAAGCAAGGAAAACAAGACAGCGGCTGCAAACGCAATACAGACTCGCCTGACAAATGAATCAAAGATTTCGGCAGCGGGAGAACTGAGAGATGATTTCGAAAAGGATTTCCATTCCTTATATGGAAGCTTTCTTTTCCTTGGTCTTTTCCTCGGAAGCCTCTTTTTGATGGCGACTGTGCTGATCATTTACTACAAACAGATCTCGGAAGGATATGAAGATCAGAGACGCTATCAGATCATGGCAAAAGTCGGGATGAGCAAAAAGGAGATCAAGAAAAGTATAAATGGTCAAGTTCGTCTGGTATTCTTCATCCCTCTTTGTTTTGCCGTCATACATGTCATAGCAGCCTTCCGGCTTATGGACAAGATTCTGATACTCATGAACTTGACAAATACAAACCTGTTCATTGCATGCACTGCGGGAACGGTTCTCGCATTTGCGGTAATCTACATTGTTGTATTTAAAATCACGGCGCGGGAATATTATAAGATCGTGACGAAATAGAAGGAAATACCGATGTGATGGGGCGGCGTTTGCATACGCCGCCATTTGTCTTTTTGAAGTTAGTGGAAAAAACGAATGATCGCATCCAGAAGCCGGTCGTTATCATCCGGGAGCATGATGCAGAAGCGGAAAAATTCGCCTCTTAGACCAGGGAAGGATGTACAGTCTCGGATCATCAGTTTCTGGCGGATCAGACAGTCAAAGAGGGAAAAAGCGGAATGTGCAGGATCGTTGATCTTTACGAGTATGAAATTAGCGTCGCTGGGATAGACGGTAAGCTCCGGTATTTCGGAAAGTCTTTGTATCATGCGGTCGCGCTCGGATGATATGAGGGCTTTTGTTTTTTGGATAAATGAACTATCTGAAAAAAGCACTTCTCCGGCAAATGCCGCGACGCTGTTGACACTCCAGGGATTTTGGACTTTACGCAAGTAAGAGAGAAATTCCACATTGGAGCATGCGCCGTATCCGAGACGAAGCCCAGGAGCTGCAAAAAATTTCGAAACGCCGCGGATAACCATGAGATTGTCAAAATACGGGATCAGAGGCATAGCAAGTGCGTATGCCTGGGAAAACTCAGCGTAAGTTTCATCGACCATGACAAACGTGCCTTCCTTGCGGCAGGCAGCAAGAAGAACTCTCAGCTCTTCTGTGGAAAAAGAAGAAGCGGTAGGGTTGTTGGGATTGCAAAGTATCAAAAAGTCCGCGTTCTCACGTTTTATTGCCTGGATAATATCATGAATGTCAGGATGGAAGAGGGTATCCTGATCCAGATAATACTCGGAATACGAACAGCCGGACAGAGAAAGCTCGCGCTCGTATTCCGAGTAAGAAGGTCCAATCTGAAGGGCATGGCGGATGCTGCGGGATTCAATCAGAAGAGAGAGCAGTTCTGTAGAACCATTTCCCACAAGAATATATTCATTGGAGAGCCCGCAGTAGTTTCCGATGGCTTCCCGGAGCGAACGATATTCCCGGTCTGGATAGCGTTCAAGAAGAGAGGATAATTTCCGGGAGATTGCATCACTTACTTGTTTTGGGAAACCAAGTGGATTGACGTTTGCCCCAAAACAGACGATCTCTTCTTTTGGGATATGGTAGATTTCTTCGATCTTTTCCAGATCGCTGCCGTGAAATGGATTTGTTGTTTTCATAATAAAATCTCCTTGTCGATAAATTTCCCTGCGGGGATTGCAAGATGAAGTCGAATAATGATATAATTTCAATTATAGTATGATTTGCAAAAAATGCAATGCAAGAAGTAGGTGGCAGGCTTGAAAAATAAGATAAAACGATTTTCAAATGGAGATTTTCGGAAAACACAGCCGGATGTTCGGTTTTCAGAGACAAATTTGATCCTTCTGATCGGAGAGGGAGAAGTATATCAGGGGAGCTTTACGATCGAGAGTAAAAACGATGCGGTCGTGAGAGGTCTTGTGTACACTTCTTCGTTCCGGATGAAATTAAAGGAAAGCGGATTCGAGGGAAGCTCGGTAGAGATTTCTTTTACGTACGATGCGAAAGGGCTGGAGCCGGGATATGTCGAAAATGGGTATTTAACTGTTGTCTGCAACGGCGGAGAGTATCGGCTTTCCTTTACAGCGGTTATTGAGCGGCCGTATTTGATGACATCCCATGGAAAAGTGCAGAATATGAAAGATTTTAAACTCCTGGCTATGAAGGATTTTATGGAAGCGCAGCGTCTTTTCCGGTCTATGAGTTTCTATGAGATATTAAGGTATGAGAATCCAAGAGTGGTGGCTCTTTACAATAATATGAGAAAATGGTCTCTGGGCGAGCAGGCGGTAGAGGAATTCCTCGTAGGAATCAAACAGAAAGAATGTCTTTTTCTGTCGCTTTCAGAATATGGCAAAAAATTTGACTGCCCAAATGAAGCCATCCGGGAGAATATTATTATTACAAAAAACACATGGGGCTATATGCCGATTCAGGTTTTTGCGGAAGGTGGGTTTATCCAGATATCCCGAAAAGAATTTTCTACAGATGATTTTCTTGGCAACACATACGGCTTTCCGTATATTATCACACCGCATGCACTGCATGCGGGAAAGAATTTCGGAAGGATCATTTTCCGCACACCGTATGAACAGATCGTATATGAGATTGAGGCATGCCGGGAGGGGGTTCACACTCCGAAGCACGAACAGACTTTTTACCTCTCTCAGATCATCAAAGGATACTTTTCCACTATCACAGGGAAAAGCGACCTCATCAGCTGGGCGGAAGATACGGTACAGCTTGCCGGGCAGATGGAAAATTTGGGGGCAGACTCTCAGTTCTGTTCTCTGATCAAAGCCAATGCTTATCTGGAGAGCGGTCAATCGGAGCAGGCAGCGGAGATACTTGACAATTACAGTTACAGTCGGTTTGATATGGCGAGAAAACCGGAAACAAGTACCTACTATCTGTATCTGAGTGTTCTTTTGAAAAAGAATGCAGGGCAGATCGGACATGTGGCAGAAGAGCTGAGAAAAGTGTATCTGAAGCGCCCTTATATGTGGGGTGTCCTCTGCATGCTCTGTGATATTGATCCGGAATATAAAAACATCACAAGGCGGCTGGCAGCGTTGGAAAAGCACTTCTATGCCAACCGGTCGAGGAACACACTTCTTTATTTCCAGGCATTTAAGTGTTACCGAGAAAATGTTTCCTCCCTTAAAAAACTTGGCATGTTTGAAATCCGTGTGCTTGATTTTGCATCCAGATATGGACTTTTTACAAGAGAACTTGCTCTTTATACGGCTAACCTGGCGGGTCAGCAAAAGGCATATGACAGACATCTTTTCCGTTTGATGGAACGCCTTTACGATGAATACAAGGATCCGATGATCCTCACTGCTATCTGTACACTGCTTATCAAGGGCAATCAGATCAAGGAGGAGTGTTTTAAGTGGTATGAGCTTGCTGTACAGCAGGAGATAAAAATCGTACAGCTTTACGAATATTATATGATGACGATCAATGAGTGGAAGATACGCGATCCGCTCCCGAAATCTGTACTCCTTTATTTCATGCATGGAAATACCCTGACTTATGAGAAGACAGCATTTCTTTACGCAAACATTATTCAATTCCAGGAAGAGAGCAGCGACATCTATACATTTTACAGGGATAAGATGGAGTCCTTTGCCTGGGATCAGCTTACGAAGAGACACATCAACGAAGCGCTCCGTATTATCTATAAACGATTCTGTACGGAGAAGGACATGACTCCGGAGAGAATAGATGCTATGAATGACATTTGCCACGCGTATGAGGTAAAGACGAATCTGCCTTTTATGAAGTCGGTAATGGTCATTGAAAAAGACGGAGACATTTATCAGAGAGTAGCTGTGGCAGATGGAAAAGCAAGAATCTTTCTCTATGACAAAGATTCCAGGATCGTGTGGGAATCTTTGAATGGTCGGCATTATACAGATTCAATCCCATATGAGACGACCAGACTTTTCTATGAGATGCGTTTTATGGAACTTTTAAAACAAAAACAGAAAGATAAGGAAAACAAAGAAGAGGTAGAGGAAAAGCCGGAGCTAACCATTTCCAATATCCGGGAATACGGACTGGAAATGTTCGATGAAGAAGATGCGTTCCGCTTTTTGACCAAAAAGATCCGTGAAGAGGGATACGATGAAGAGGAATTCCTTTTGTATCTTTGCTTTGAGATGTTCAGGAGAGGATTATATGACAAAGTAAGCCTTACATACCTTTCCATGTATTATTGCGGCGCTACAAGAGATATGAAAAAGATCTGGCACGCAGCGCGGGAACAAGAAATCGCAACCGATAAGATTGCAGAACGAATCATTACTCAGATGATCTTTTCAGAAAATCTGTTCCAGGAAGAAGAGATTTTTGCAGATTACTGCGCAGGGACAGCATATTTCAGGTTGAAGCGCGCTTACTTAGCTTATATATCCAGAGAGTATCTGCTCCGCGATCGCCTTGTGAAAGAGTGCATTTTTGATATTGTTGCAGCGGAAATAAAGAATGGAGAAGAACTTCCGGATATCTGTAAGATCGCTTATCTGAAATACTATTCAGAACATGATGCGGAAAAAGCATCGGAGGAGATGGTAAAACAGTTTCTGATAGAACTTTGTGAAAAGCAGATTGTATTTCCGTTCTATCTTAAATACAGTGAAAATCTTCTGAGAGAGGTTATGCTGTATGACAAGATCATACTGGAATACCGAGCTCACAGAGACAGCCTTGTGTTTATTGAATATCGGATATGCTATGAAAAGGCGGACAAAAGAGAGCATGTATATCAAAAAGAGATTATGCCTGCTGTGTATGAGGATATTCATGTGATGGAGTTCGTTCTCTATGAGGATGAAAAGATGGAATATCGATTCAAAGAACAGCGGGCGGATGGAAGCGTGTCCGTATCAGATTTCAAAGAATATCGTATACAAAAGGAAGTGCCGGCTTATGGAACATACGGAAGGCTTAACGATATGTCTGAACTTACAAAAGAAGCACTTGATCAGGCTATGGCAGAGTATATGCGGGAGGAGAAGCTGGCAAGGGAGTTCTTTATGCTATATTAGAAAGGGGGAGAGACGATGGAAAGAAACGGTTATATCATTGGATATGATCTAAATGAAAAAGGGTGTCAGATCAGTTATTACGACGAAGATAAACATGAATTAAAGACACTGGAAGTGGCCGCAGACAATTATCAGATCCCCCTGATGGTGGGGCATTATAAAGAAGCCTGGATGTTTGGTCGGGAAGCACAGCGTGCTGCCATGATGGAGAAGGGATGGGTCGTCTCGGATCTGTATGGAAAAGCACTGCGGCAAGAAAAAGTAGAAAAAGACGGGACAATTTACGAAGCTTCCTGGCTTTTGCAGAAGTTTGTGGAGCTTACGCTCCAGACGTTCCGGAAAAAGAAAATCTCTTATTTGAGCTTTGCGGTACCTTGGATCGATAAAGATGTGAGGACTCTCCTGACAAAGGCCGCTGTAAATGCCGGTGTTGACAAAGATGCTGTGTATGCTATGGATTACAAGGAAAGTTTCTGTTATTACATGCTGTATCAGCCTAAGGAATTGTGGCAGTATGAGTCGGCGCTGTTTTACTGTGACAGAGATAAAATCGAGGCGTATATGCTGAAAAAGCTCAACACAGAGTATCGCAGAGAGCGGGAAAGCTTCATCAGTGTGGAAAAAGTGGCGGAAGCAGAGATGGAAGAACTAAGAGCAGTTTATCCGGTGCTGAATGTTGATAAGGCTAAAAATGCGGATGAACGTTTTAAGCATTTCATCGAAGGGGTATTTGACAAAAAGCATGTCTCCTCTGTTTATCTTACTGGGGAAGGGTTTGAAAATAACTGGTATCCGCATTCGCAGAAAGTGCTCTGCAACGGAAGAAGAGCATTCATGGGAAACAATCTTTACAGCAAAGGGGCGTGCTACTGCGGGCTGAAAAAGCAGACAGGAGACAGCGATGTTCCGACGTATCTCGATGAGACAAAGCTGACAGAACAGATTTGTCTGAAGATGAGGATTGACGGAGAAGATGTCTGGTATCCGGTAGTGGCTTTCGGTTCCCACTGGTATGAAAACGATCAGCATTGGGAAGTTCTTCTGGAAGATACGGATGACATTGAGATACATATTGAATCACTTGTTACCGGGCAGTGGAGAGTGGAGACGGTCTCTTTTGACGGGATGCCGAAGCGGAAAGAATATTCCATGAAGCTGCGAGTACAGACACAGTTTGACAATGAACGCACATGCCGCTTGATTTTCGAGGATGCGGGATTTGGAGAATTCTTTCCGGCAACGGACTTTCGGACGGAAAAAACGATATATCTGGGAGGGACAAATGGGCAGTTTAATTCTTTGTCGTAAAAAGAAGGCCGAACAGCCTTATGAGATTACGAGAATTCACAGGAAAATTTATACGATAGAAGAGTTGTGCTACTATCTTTGCAACAACCTTTATCTGATCGATTATACGATCATGAATGAGAAGATCTGCGAATGGCTGTATCTGGAACTTGATATGAAAGATCTGGCAAAAGAGCTTCTGGAACTGATGCAGCGCCATGGAACCATTGAACAGTTTGTCTTAAAGATTCTCGGATATGCCAAGATCTACACCAAACAGGAGATGGAACATATACAGAATGTGCTGGATCGTCTGAAAAACCAAAAGGAAATTGAGCGCAGGAAGTATAAAGCCGACAACCTTCTGGAGAGTGGAGAATGTGAGGCCGCTATCCTTGTTTATCTGTCAATCCTTCAGGAGAAGAGGGATGAGACGATGGAGAGGTTTTATGGAAAAGTTTACGGCTGCCTGGGAGCGGCCTACGGCAGAGAATTTCTTTATAAGGAATCTGCTGCTATGTACGAGCAGGCATATAAGATTTGTGGAGACGAAACGATGCTCCGGGCATATTTGTATGCATGTTCACGCTATATGACAGAAGAGGATTATCAGGATCTGATTTTGACAAATGAGATGTATCTGTCTGCGGCAGAAGAGATTGAAAATAAGGAAAATGAAACAGAAAGAGAGCAGAAGTCATCCGGCGACAGAACACTTTTGGAAAAATGGAAACGCCAGTACCGCAGGTATCAGTAAGAGAAAACATTGCTTTTCGCTTTTGAGTGTAGTATAGTAGGGATGCACAAAACGAGTTTAATTAAGAAAAGGAGTACGGAAACAGTGAACGACAAATATCAAAGCCCATTATCAGAAAGATATGCAAGTAAAGAAATGCAGTACATTTTTTCTCCGGATATGAAATTTCGCACATGGAGAAAACTCTGGATTGCACTGGCAGAAACAGAAAAAGAACTTGGTCTTCCGATCACAGAAGAACAGATTGAAGAGCTGAAAGCGCACGCTGATGATATCAATTATGACGTGGCAAAAGAAAGAGAGAAGATTGTACGCCATGATGTTATGTCCCATGTTTACGCTTATGGACAGCAGTGCCCGAAAGCCAAAGGAATCATTCATCTGGGAGCCACTTCCTGTTACGTGGGAGACAACACAGATATTATCGTTATGTCTGAAGCGCTGAAGCTTGTGAAAAAGAAACTGGTCAATGTTATCGCAGAACTTGCCAAATTTGCGGACACATACAAGGCGCAGCCGACACTTGCATTTACTCATTTCCAGCCGGCACAGCCAACGACAGTGGGAAAAAGAGCGACACTTTGGCTTCAGGAATTTCTGATGGATCTCGAAGATCTGGAATATGTCAGTGGAACGCTTAAGCTTCTCGGATCAAAAGGTACGACAGGAACGCAGGCAAGCTTTCTGGAACTTTTTGAGGGTGATCAGGAGACGATTGACAAGATTGATCCGATGATCGCTGAGAAGATGGGATTCAAAGCATGTTATCCGGTATCGGGACAGACATATTCGAGAAAAGTGGATACAAGAGTGCTGAATGTCCTTGCAGGAATTGCCGCCAGCGCTCATAAGATGTCCAATGACATTCGGCTCCTTCAGCATCTGAAAGAAGTAGAAGAACCGTTTGAAAAAACACAGATTGGTTCTTCGGCTATGGCTTACAAGAGAAATCCGATGAGAAGTGAACGGATTGCATCCTTATCACGTTATGTCATGGTTGATGCACTGAACCCGGCTATCACATCCGCGACTCAGTGGTTTGAAAGAACGTTGGACGATTCCGCGAACAAGCGTCTTTCCGTCCCGGAAGGTTTCCTTGCCATCGATGGTATTCTGGATCTTTGTCTGAACGTTGTAGATGGTCTCGTTGTTTATCCGAAGGTAATTGAAAAACGTCTTATGTCTGAGCTTCCGTTTATGGCTACGGAAAATATCATGATGGATGCAGTGAAGGCGGGAGGAGACAGACAGGAACTTCATGAAAGAATTCGAGAGCTTTCCATGGAAGCGGGCCGCAATGTGAAAGAAAAAGGTCTTGACAATAACCTTCTGGAGCTTATCGCTGCCGACCCTGCATTTAACCTCAGCCTGGATGAATTGAAAAAGACCATGGATCCTGCAAGATACACTGGCCGCTCCAAAGAACAGGTGGATGCATTCCTATCAAAGGTTGTAAATCCGGTTCTTGACAAGTACAAAGACACACTTGGAATGAAAGCAGAGATCAATGTATAATGCATCGCGGACGTGTCACAGAACAAATTGATAAAAAAATAGCAAATTGCATAAAAGAAAAATATGTTGCAAAGATTTGAATAAGTAAAACAGGCGCGGATGCTCGATAACAGGGCGTTTCCGGGCTTGTTTTATTTTTTACAAATATGTTACAGGATAAAATTGTGCAATTCCAACAAAATACATATGAAATTCGAAAGATTCTTGTGAAATAGATGAAAAAGTGGTATCATTAATATGTCAGGAATAAATATTCAAAACATCTATAGGAAAAGGAGGGATTGTTGTGGATACGTTAAATAATATCGTACTTACAATTCAAAATTATCTTTCAAACTACATCCTGATCGTAGCGCTTGTTTTTGGAGGCATCTGGTTCTCTATCCGAACTGGTTTTATCCAGGTTCGTGGCTTCACAGAAGGAATGAGGAGAACATTCGGCGGTCTCTTTTCTAAAAAAGGCGAAGCTGGAAAAGACGGTATGAGTTCTTTCCAGGCGCTTGCAACGGCAATCGCTGCACAGGTAGGTACAGGAAATATTGCAGGGGCTGCAACGGCGATCGCAATCGGTGGACCTGGCGCGATTTTCTGGATGTGGGTTGCTGCATTCCTTGGAATGGCAACGATCTACTGTGAAGCTATCATGGCACAGAAATACAAAAAAGTAGGTTCCGATGGAGTAGTAACCGGAGGTCCGGTATACTATATCCGTGCAGCTTTTAAAGGCGCATTCGGGAAAGTACTGGCGGCAATTTTTGCTGTGCTTCTGATTTTTGCACTTGGGTTCATGGGGAATGCGGTACAGTCCAACTCCATCGCTTCTTCCTTCCACACGGCATTCGGCATCCCGCAGTGGATTACAGGCGTTGTGGTAGCTGTTGTCTGTCTCTTCATCTTCACAGGCGGTATGAAGAGAATCGCGAAGGTAACAGAATGGATGGTTCCGATTATGGCGGCATTGTATATTGTCGGCTCCCTGATCATTATTTTCTACAACTGGAGGAACATCCCGACAGCTTTCTATGAAATTTTTGTAGGAGCATTTGCACCGTCCGCAATTGCCGGAGGAGCAGTCGGAGCAACGATCAAGCTTGCCATCACAAAAGGTGTTGCAAGAGGACTTTTCTCCAATGAAGCTGGTATGGGTTCCACTCCGCACGCACACGCAGTTGCAAAAGTAGATCATCCAGTACAACAGGGATTTGTAGCCATGACTGGCGTATTTATCGATACATTCATCGTTTTAACAATGACAGCGCTTGTTATCGTGACGACACGTGCACTTCCGGAATCATACGCTGTTGTCGATGGAGGTTACACTGGAGCCGAACTGAGCCAGTTTGCTTATTCTCTGGTGTATGGGAAATTTGGAGAGATCTTTATAGCGATCTGTATGTTCTTCTTCGCATCCTCCACGATCATTGGATGGTATTTCTTTGGCGAAGCAAACATCAAATATCTGTTTGGACCAAAAGCGGTTCCGATTTATGCAGTGCTTGTGTGCGTCTGTGTAGTGCTCGGATCACTTGCACAGGTAGACCTTGTATGGAATATGGCAGACTGCTTCAACAGTATGATGGTTGTACCGAATATTATTGCTCTGTTTGCTCTTAGCGGTATGATCAAGAAAGTTCATGATGATTACTTTAAGAACTTCCTGCCGAAGCATCCGGAGTTACAGAAAAAGAAAAGAAAATAAGTCTAAGCAATCAGTATGACGAGGCGTGATTACTTATAGAAAAAAACTATGTGCAATTTTGATAAAAAGCTGGCAATCTATAAATAATTATGATATACTTTAAACAGATTTGTGAAGGACACATATGATTATAAAAAATGAATAGTGGGATGATTTTTCCTGCGAGAGAGTTCACTTCAAGAACCGCCGAAGATGCAAGCCTTTGTATGAAAAGGTGAAACTTTCAGGCAAAAGGATCGGGGAAAGGACCACACTCTGAATCATGTATAGTTTCATTAAATCAGAACGTACATAAGACAGAAGGGCGGCCTTGAGTTCAGCAGTTTGCGGAACCAAAGCCGCCTTTTTTACAGGAAGAGAGTATGAAGAAAGATTTTAGAATCATTACAAACAATCCGCTTGTCCTGGAAAAACTTGGGGATGAGTATCAAGTGGAATATTATGAAATTTCCTATGAAGATGTTTTGAAAAAAGTCAGAGATGAGGTGTACAAGGGGTATCGTCTCCTTACCCATCCGTTATCCGGAAGCGTAAAACCAAATGAGACGCCTTACAAATCGGTCATGGTATCGGTTTCTAAGAGCGGGGCAGATCCGGATGGAATGAAAATTATTGAAAATGCGATTGCAGCCTGCAAAAAGTTCGAGTTTAAGTCGGATAAATACAAACCGCAGGTTTATGAGGATTTCAGACTGATTGATTATACACTGATATCCAGCGCGCTCCCGTCAGCGGAAGCGTGGTAAGACAACGGCTATAAAGTACAAGGTGTACTTTGGGGCATACAATTCACATTTTAGAAGGAGGGAATTACAGTGAAATTAGAAGTGGGTCACATTTTTATTAAGGACATCCAGTTTGGTGCTGAATCCAAAATCGAAGACGGTGTTCTTTATGTATCCGAAGAAGCTGTAAAAGAAGTTGTCCTTGAGGACGAGCACATTGCAAGTGTAAAATTTGATATCGCAAGACCAGGAGAAAGTGTAAGAATCACTCCGGTTAAAGACGTTATTGAACCTCGTGTCAAAGTAGAAGGAAGAGGAGGAGTTTTCCCGGGCGTTATCTCTAAAGTTGACACAGTAGGAGAAGGAAAAACATATGCGTTAAAAGGAATGGCTGTTGTTACAGCAGGTAAGATCGTCGGATTCCAGGAAGGTATCATTGATATGACAGGTCCTGGAGCAGACTACACACCATTCTCCAAACTGAATAACCTTGTTGTTGTATGTGAACCGGTTGAAGGAATCAAACAGCACGACTATGAAAAAGCAGTTCGCTTTGCTGGTTTCCGTGTAGCTGTATATCTTGGAGAACTTGCAAGAAATCTCACACCGGATGAAACAAAAGTATACGAAACATACGGAATCAAAGAAGGAATGGAAAAACTTCCGGGACTTCCGAGAGTAGCATATGTTCAGATGCTTCAGAGTCAGGGACTTCTGCATGATACATATGTTTACGGAGTGGATGCAAAGAAAACTCTTTCTACGATCATCAATCCGACAGAAGTAATGGACGGAGCAATCGTTTCCGGTAACTGTGTATCTGCATGTGATAAGAACCCTACATATGTTCACGAAAACAATCCGGTTGTTCACGATCTGTTCGAAGAACATGGAAAGACAATCAACTTTGTATGTCAGATTCTTACAAACGAAAACGTTTATCTTGCAGATAAACAGCGCTCCTCAGACTGGACAGCAAAACTTTGCCGTCTTCTTGATCTGGATGCTGTCATCGTATCTCAGGAAGGATTCGGTAACCCGGATACAGACCTTATCATGAACTGCAAGAAGATCGAAGCAGAAGGTGTGAAGACTGTCATCATCACAGACGAATATGCAGGACGCGATGGAAAATCCCAGTCACTTGCTGACGCTGATGCAGCCGCTGACGCTGTTGTAACAGGTGGTAATGCAAACCAGGTAATCGTACTTCCGAAGCTTGACAAAGTCATCGGAACACTGGATTATGTAAACACGATCGCTGGTGGTAACGAACACAGCTTACGTGAAGACGGAACGATCGAAGTAGAAATCCAGGCAATTACAGGTGCAACAAACGAAACAGGATTTGGTTACTTAAGCGCCAGATAGTGAAGGAGGAAGAAAAGGATGTTAAAAGTAGTTCATTATATCAATCAGTTCTTCGCTAATATTGGTGGAGAAGAAAAAGCTGATTACCCGGTAGAAGTTCGCGAAGGCGAAGTTGTCGGACCAGGTATGGCATTTAAACAGGCATTCGGAGAAGAAGCAGAAATCGTTGCAACAATCATCTGCGGTGACTCTTATTTCAACGAAAACCTTGACAAAGCAAAAGCTGAAATTCTTGAAGTTGTAAAGAAATACAGCCCGGACGTATTCGTAGCTGGACCGGCATTCAACGCTGGACGTTACGGAGTGGCATGTGGAACAATCTGCGACGCAGTTCAGGAAGAACTTGGTATTCCGGCTGTTACAGGTATGTACACAGAAAACCCAGGTGCAGACATGTTCAAGAACAAAGTCTACACAGTATCTACAAAGAACTCTGCAGCAGGTATGAGAGGCGCGGTTTCCAAGATGGCTCCATTAGCTCTCAAACTTGCTAAGAAAGAAGCAATCGGCGCTTCCTGCCAGGAAGGATATATGCCGAATGGTGTTCGTGTGAACTTCTTCGAAGAAGAAAGAGGATCCAAACGTGCTGTTAAGATGCTTCTTAAGAAATTAGCAGACAAGCCGTTCGAGACAGAGTACCCGATGCCGACATTCGACAGAGTTGCTCCGAACCCGGCTGTAAAAGATCTCTCCAAAGCTACGATCGCTCTTGTTACATCTGGCGGTATCGTACCGAAAGGAAATCCGGACCACATCGAAAGCTCCAACGCTTCCAAATACGGCGAATACAGCATCGCTGGTGTGGATGATCTTACAGAAGAAACATTTGAAACAGCTCACGGTGGATATGACCCGGTATATGCAAACGAAGATGCAGACCGCGTACTTCCGGTAGACGTTCTCCGTGAAATGGAAAAAGAAGGAAAGATCGGAAAACTGTATGACAAATTCTATACAACAGTAGGTAACGGAACAGCCGTTGCTTCTGCGAAAGCATTTGCTGAAGAATTTGCTCCGAAGATGAAAGCAGACGGAGTAGATGCAGTTATCTTAACCTCTACATGAGGTACCTGTACGCGTTGCGGTGCAACGCTCGTTAAAGGTATCGAAGCAGCTGGACTTCCGGTTGTTCATATCTGTACTGTAACACCAATCTCCATGACAGTTGGTGCCAACAGAATCGTACCGGCTATTGCCATCCCTCATCCGCTTGGTAATCCGGCACTTACAAAAGAAGAAGAATACGAGCTTCGTAAAGGCATCGTAGAAAAAGCACTGAATGCTTTGACTACAGAAGTAGAAGATCAGACAATCTTCGATAACTAAGCCAAAGAGGACTCTTTTCTGACGTCATGTGGAAATAGGCATACAGGCGGAACCCCTGCCTGTATGCTGAAGATAAAGACTAAAAAGAAAGAAGGAGTAAAGCGTTATGAGCAAAATTTATGACGTAATTATCCTGGGAGCAGGACCGGCAGGTTTGGCTGCAGGACTGTATGCAGGAAGAAGCCGTCTGTCTACCCTCATCATCGAAAAAGGTAAAGACGGCGGACAGATTGCAATCACGGATGAAATCGAAAACTATCCGGGACAGATTGTAGAAGGTGAAAGCGGACCTTCTTTAATTGCGAGAATGACAGAACAGGTTGAAAAATTCGGAGCTGAAAGAGTGACAGATGTAATCAATTCTGTTGAGCTGGAAGGCGAAGTAAAGAAACTGAAAAGTGCCAAGGCAGAATATCTTGGAAAGACAGTTATTATCGCAACAGGTGCTTTTGCACGTCCGATTGGATGTAAAGGCGAAAAAGAATTTATGGGCAAAGGTGTTTCCTATTGCGCAACATGCGATGCAAACTTCTTTGAAGACTTCGAAGTGTTTGTAGTCGGCGGCGGAGATTCTGCTGTTGAGGAAGCTATGTATCTGACAAAATTCGCAAGAAAAGTCACAATTATCCACAGACGTGACGAACTTCGTGCAGCGAAGTCCATTCAGGAAAAAGCGTTTAAAAATGACAAACTCCATTTCTTATGGGATACAGTAGTAGAAGAACTCGACGGAGACGGAATTCTTTCTTCCATGGTTGTTAAGAACGTGAAGACAGGCGAACTTACAACGATTGAAGCTGACGAAGAAGACGGGATGTTCGGTGTGTTTGGATTTATCGGAACAATCCCGAATTCCAAAATTTTCGAAGGAATCATCGACATGGATGAAAGAGGATATATCAAAGGCGATGAAAATATGCACACAAACATCCCAGGTGTATTTGTTGCCGGAGATGTACGTATCAAGAGCTTACGCCAGGTTGTAACAGCAGCTGCAGACGGAGCGATCGCTGCTACACAGGCAGAAAAATATATTAACGAATAATCTTTTATAAGGAGGAGTTTTTAACAATGTTAGAAGTAGATAAGAATACATTTGGACCAGAAGTTCTGGAAGCTGAAGGATATGTTTTAGTTGACTTTTTCGGAGACGGATGCGTTCCGTGTCAGGCTCTGATGCCGCACATTCATGCATACGCTGAAAAATACGGCGATAAGATCAAATTCACATCCTTAAACACAACAAAAGCACGTCGTCTTGCTATCGGACAGAAGATCTTAGGTCTTCCGGTTATCGCTATCTACAAAGGCGGCGAAAAGGTAGAAGAACTGGTTAAAGAAGACGCTACTCCGGAAGCAGTAGAAGAAATGATCAAAAAATACTACGCTTAAGGAAAAGCATAACAATGCGTAATTGCCCTATGGGCTTTACGGAGGGCATGCCAGTGTCCTCGGATAAAAGTATCTGAAAACATATATTATTAAAATGAAGGGAAGGAGGAAAAACATCATGGCAATTTTAGAAGGTAAAAAAGTCATTATTATTGGCGACCGTGATGGTGTTCCGGGACCGGCTATCGCAGAATGCGTAAAGACAGCCGGAGGAGAAATTGTTTTTTCTTCAACAGAATGTTTCGTCTGAACGAGCGCAGGCGCAATGGATCTTGAGAATCAGAAGAGGGTTAAAGAATTCGCAGATGAATTCGGCGCAGAAAACCTTGTAGTAGTACTTGGTGCTGCTGAAGGTGAAGCTGCTGGTCTTGCAGCTGAAACTGTAACAGCAGGTGACCCGACATTCGCAGGTCCATTGACAGGGGTCCAGCTTGGACTCACGACATATCACGTATGTGAACCAGAATTAAAAGCAGAGTTTGATGAAGCTGTTTATGATGAACAGGTAGGAATGATGGAAATGGTACTGGACGTTGATGATATCGTCAGCGAAATGTCCGCTATCCGTGACGAATTCTGCAAATACTTATAAGAAGAATCTGAAGATTTCGGATTCCATGAGGCGGTGGGCGGAATGAGTCCGCCGCCTTTTATCTTCAAAGAAAGGGTGGACACTAACAATGAACAGTGTAATCAAAGGAGCAAGCTATGTATTAGTACATACTCCTGAAATGGTAGTATACAACGGAACAACACAGACAACAGAAAGAGTTGTTAATCCGGAATCAGAATATTTGAAAGAATTAAGAGGCCATCTTCGCTCTTATGAGGATTGCGTAAATTATTGGCCGAACCAGGTATACATCGGAAATGCCCATCCGGATGAACTGGCACAGGTAGAATTCCCTTATTTTGATAAGAAAAAAGAAGGAGCAGAAAGATACGGAAAATACGGCGAAATTATGCCTGAAGAAGAATTCCTTCTTTTAGTTCAGGCTTGCGACATGTTCGAAGTTGTAAAACTGGACAAGAATTTCGTAAGTGCACATAAAGATGCATTTGCTGCAGATCCGATCATCACGGAAGATATCGTCTCCAAGATTGAAGAAGGATATGAACTTGATGAAATTAAGCATTTTATCGAAAATGAACATGCAGAAGGATTATATCACAACAATGAGCTTGTTGGATGTGTGAGAACAGCTCATGATATCGACGTAAACCTTTCCGCTCATGTAATGCATGAAAACCTGATGAGCAAAGCTTCCAGCGTACTTGCTCTTTTATATGCCGTAAGAAATGCAGGTATCAATAAAGAAGACGTAGAATACGTAATCGACTGTGCAGAAGAAGCATGTGGAGATATGAACCAGAGAGGTGGCGGTAACTTCGCAAAAGCTGCCGCAGAAGTAGCTGGACTCGTGTCTGCTACAGGTTCTGACTCCAGAGGATTCTGTGCCGGACCTACACACGCTCTGATCGAAGCAGCTGCACTCGTAAAATCTGGTGCTTACAAGACAGTTGTCGTAACTGCTGGAGGATGTACAGCAAAATTAGGTATGAACGGTAAAGACCACGTAAAGAAAGGCCTTCCGATCCTGGAAGACTGCCTTGGTGGATTTGCAGTAGTTATCTCTGAAAATGACGGAGTAAACCCGGAAATCAACCTGGATGTACTTGGACGTCATACTGTAGGTACAGGATCTGCTCCGCAGGCTGTAATCGGAAGTCTTGTTACAGATCCTCTTGACAGAGTAGGCTGGAAAGTAACAGATATCGATAAATTCTCACCGGAAATGCAGAATCCGGATATCACAAAACCGGCTGGAGCAGGAGATGTTCCGCTTGCTAACTACAAGATGATCGGTGCTCTCGCAGTAAAACGCGGTGATATCGACAGAAAAGAACTCCCGGATTTCATTCAGAAACACGGACTTACAGGATGGGCTCCGACACAGGGACATATTCCTTCAGGTGTTCCGTACATCGGAGTTGCACGTGAAGATATCCTGGCTGGAAACATTAAGAAAGCAATGATCATCGGTAAAGGAAGTCTCTTCCTTGGACGTATGACAAACCTGTTCGATGGTGTATCTTTTGTGATCCAGGCAAACGAAGGAAACGATGCTGCTGGAACAGTATCTGAAGAAGAAGTAAAAGGCCTGATCGCAAAAGCAATGAAAGAATTCGCTGAAACTCTGATGGCAGAATAGTGAGGTGGAGAAAATGGCAAGTAGTATCGAAAAAATGATTGCCTCTACCTTCATGGAAATGGCGCAGGGTCTGGAAAGCGGACAGTATGGAAAGCGCCCGAAGATCGCTCTTACCGGAATGGGAAGCGAACATGGCGAAGAAAATTCCATGCAGGCAGCGGTAATGGCTGCAAAACAGGGTGTTGATGTATACTACATCGGTACACTGGAAGCAGAAGGAGTAACAACGATCAAAGTGGCTGACGATGAAGAAGGCCATAAAAAGATGGAAGACATGCTGAAAAATAAGGAAGTAGACGGAGCTGTAACAATGCATTTCCCATTCCCGATCGGCGTGTCAACAGTAGGACGCGTTGTTACACCAGCAAGGGGCAAAGAAATGTTCATCGCAAATACGACTGGTACATCCAGTACAGATCGTATCGAAGGAATGATCAAAAATGCTGTTTACGGGGTAATCACAGCAAAGGCATGCGGAATCAAAAAACCTACAGTAGGTATTTTGAATGTGGATGGTGCCCGTCAGACAGAAAAAGCCCTGAAAGAACTGAAAGAAAAAGGTTATGATATTGAATTCGCTGAATCCGGACGTGCGGACGGCGGATGTGTAATGCGTGGAAATGATGTGCTTCAGGCATCTCCG
Source organism: Sellimonas caecigallum (assembly GCF_019754295.1). Taxonomy (GTDB): domain Bacteria; phylum Bacillota; class Clostridia; order Lachnospirales; family Lachnospiraceae; genus Sellimonas; species Sellimonas caecigallum. The sequence goes on from NZ_VIRV01000017.1 coordinate 37,619, forward strand.
GATATCCTTGTAACGGATTCCCTGACAGGAAACATTCTTGTAAAGATGCTTTCTTCTTTCAACACTGGAGGAAGTTTTGAAGCAACAGGTTACGGATACGGACCTGGAATCGGCGAAGGCTACGAAGAATTAGTTATGATCGTCTCCCGTGCTTCCGGAGCACCGGTCATCGCAAATGCAATTTGCTATGCAGCAGAACTTGTTCGCAACAAGGTGTTTGAAGTGGCAAAAGCAGAATTCGCAGAAGTAAAGAAAGCTGGATTCAGTGAAGTTCTGGCTGCATATAAGACGGTTGCAAAACCGGCTGCAGCTGAAGAAGAAGTAAAAGAACCTCCAAAGGAAATCGTGACAGCACAGATTGCAGGTATCGAAGTTATGGATCTTGATGATGCGGTACGTGTACTTTGGAAGATCAATATCTATGCTGAAAGCGGAATGGGATGTACAGGACCGATCATTCGTGTATCTGAAGCAAACCTTTCCAAAGCAGAAGAAGAATTAAAGAAAGCTGGATATATCAACTAATCCGCAAGAGGATTAAGAGAAGATCCACAATCTCCCCGGCACAGGAATACACCTGGCCGGGGAGATTGCGTTTTGGGAATTATACTATTGTATGAAGCAGCGAGACTGCTTCAAAGAAGATTGAACAAGTGGGTTGATTTTTTGCGGAAGAAATAGTATGATGTCTCATGGAAATATGATATACTAGGAAAAGGTATGAGAGGGATGGACTATAAATTGCTGATGGATACGGCCATGCTGGCCGGAAAACTGATGCTTCAAAGTGGGGCGGAGACATATCGCGTGGAGGATACTATGCACCATATTCTGAAGACATCCAACCTGGAAAAGACAGAGATACTTGTCATTATGACAGGGATCAGCGCATCAATCAGTGGGGAAGATGTGGCCCCGATCAGTATGGCGCAGCGTGTGGACACAAGAAGTACAAATCTCAGCGTGATCGAGCAGATCAATCACATTTCAAGAAGATACTGTGCTGGGGAGCTTTCTCTGGACGAGGCATATTGTCTTTTAAACGATGTGAAGTCGGTTACATATCCAAGGTGGGTTTCGATCCTTGCTCCCACGGGAGTAGCGATTGGATTTACTGTCTTTTTTGACGGCACATACTATGATGTGCTGGCTACTATTATTGTAGGAATTTTTCTTTCCGGGATTATGCTGGCCGGGAAAGGAGCCGGAATACCGGATTTGATTCTTGACATTTTAAATGCCGTCAGTGTGGGGATTGCGGCTCTCGTGATGAAACGCATTATGGGGGATGTAATGAATCTGGATACCGTCATTATCGGTTCTATCATGCCCCTTGTGCCTGGCGTAGCTATTACAAATGCGGTAAGAGATACCTTCCAGGGAGATTATATATCGGGATGTGCCAGACTTTTGGAAGCATTTCTGAAGGCGGCCTTTGTTGCCCTGGGAATTGGGATTGCCTTGTCTGTTTTTGGAGAATTCATAACAGGAGGAATCGTATGACGGAAGTATTTATAAAAACGATCGGTGTTTTCGTAGCCGTGTATTCATATGCTATTATGATTAATTCGCCCACAAAATATCTCATCTGGGCCGGAGTATCCGGCGCTGTATCTGGATTTGTATATTTTATCTGCACGGCTGGCCAGATAGACGTTGTAATTGCCACATTTTGGTCCGCACTTACAGCAGGTTTGATCTCCCATATTTTCGCCAGGATCTTGAAGACGCCGGTAACAATGTTTTTGATCGGTGGGATACTTCCTACTGTACCAGGCAACGGGATCTATCAGATCATGCACCATATACTGGAAAATGACAGGGCGATGGCAAGCTATTATTTGGCTCAGACGCTTGAAATCGCAGGTGCGATCGCACTTGCTATTTTTCTGATGGATACATTTTTCAGAATATTCCGCAGAGGAGACTGGAAGCAGGATTCCCTTAGATATATACGAAAAGGAGAAAGGAAGAAGTAAGCTATGGGTGTAAGCATCATTTTTGGTATTTTGTCCATTGTAGTTTTTACAGTTGCCACGGTCATGCTGATAAACGGAAAAGCATTGGATCTGGTACCCGGATACAGTGAGATGAGCAAAAAAGAAAAAGAAAACCTGGACAAAAAGAAATTTGGGAGAAAGCTCGGCATTCCGATGGCTGTCGTAGACATTGTTATGATCGTACTGCTTAGCATTTCCTTTTTTTCAGATTCTGAGACTCTCAAATCATATGCTGGATACGGCATGTTAGTCGTGCTGTTTGTAAGTCTGATCATAAGAGATTTTACAAAATTTACGGATAATGGAAAGAGACGCTAAACAGCGGTTATGATAAAAAAATATAGAAACAGGAGAAAAGAGATATGAGTAAAGTGAGAACAAGATTTGCACCAAGTCCGACAGGAAGAATGCATGTCGGGAATTTAAGAACAGCACTGTATGCGTATCTGATAGCGAAACACGAAGACGGAGATTTCATGCTTCGTATTGAAGATACAGATCAGGAACGTTTTGTGGAGGGCGCTCTGGAGATTATTTACCGTACTTTGGAAAAGACAGGCCTTATCCACGACGAGGGGCCGGACAAGGACGGCGGTTACGGGCCATATGTGCAGAGCGAGCGAAATAAGAATGGCCTGTATCTGAAATACGCAAAACAGCTTATCGAGCAAGGCGACGCATACTATTGCTTCTGTGACAAGGAACGCTTGGATTCCTTAAAAACATCTGTGTCAGAAAGTGGAACGGAGATCCGTGTATACGATAAACATTGCCTGCATCTTAGCAAAGAAGAAGTGGAAGCGAATCTGGCAGCTGGGAAACCGTATGTCATCCGTATCAACATGCCGACAGAAGGCACGACAACATTCCACGATGATATCTATGGAGATATCACTGTAGACAATGCAGAGCTGGATGATATGATCCTCATCAAATCCGACGGATATCCGACATACAATTTTGCGAATGTCGTAGACGACCATCTGATGAATATCACACATGTCGTAAGAGGAAATGAATATCTTTCTTCTGCGCCAAAGTACAATCGCCTGTATGAAGCATTTGGATGGGAGCCTCCGGTGTATGTGCACTGTCCGCTCATTACAGATGAAAATCACAAAAAGCTCAGCAAACGCTGCGGCCATTCTTCATATGAGGATCTGCTGGAACAGGGTTTTATTTCCGAGGCTATCGTTAATTATGTGGCGCTTCTTGGATGGTGTCCATCTGATAACCAGGAAATTTTCAGCCTGGAGGAGCTTGTAAAGGCTTTCGACTATCATCATATGAGCAAATCCCCGGCGGTATTTGATGTTCAGAAACTGAAATGGATGAACGGGGAATATATGAAGATGATGGAGTTCGACTGTTTCTTTGAGATGGCTGAGCCATATATCCGCGAAGTAGTGACAAAAGACTATGATCTGAAGAAAATTGCTGCCCTCGTAAAGACGAGGATAGAAGTGTTCCCTGATATCAGAGAACAGATTGATTTCTTTGAGGAACTTCCAGAATACGATACAGCCATGTACACTCACAAAAAGATGAAAACGACAGAGGAGACATCACTTGAAGTGTTAAAAGAACTGCTCCCAATACTGGAAAAGCAGGAAGATTACAGCAATGATGCGCTGTTTGCCGTGCTGAAAGACTATGTGGCGGACAAAGCATGCAAAAATGGATATGTGATGTGGCCGGTTCGTACTGCGGTGTCCGGAAAGCAAAATACACCGGGAGGAGCCACAGAAATCATGGAAATCATCGGAAAAGAAGAATCTCTAAGAAGAATCCGAAAGGGAATCGAATTGTTGGAGAAATAATATATGACAGAAAAAATCGGCGGGGGAACAAAACCCCCGCTTTCCACTTATAACGAAGAACAAAGGCGGGCGATTGCCCACAAAAACGGACCGTGTATGGTTTTGGCAGGTCCTGGTTCCGGAAAGACAACAGTTATTGCCGGCAGAATCTGCGAAATGATCGAGACACATCACATACCGCCGGAAGAAATCCTCGTGATCACATTTACGAAATATGCCGTAAAGGAAATGAAGGAACGTTTCCGAAAGACAGGAATCCATGGGGCGGGATCAGTAACATTCGGCACATTCCACGGGATTTATTACGGTATGCTCCGGCAGGTCTATGATTTGTGCGCGGAGCAGATTTTGAGGGAAGATGAGCAAAGTACTATCGCAGAAGCAGCTGTGAAAGATGTGGAACGGACAAACGGAACAAGGATAGGCGATAAAGATGTACTGCTGATGATCGGGAAAGTCAAGAATAATGGCGGATTCCAGGGTATAACGCAGGATCCGGAAGACCGTCAGGTTTATCACGCGTATGAAAAGAGAAAAAAAGCGGCCGGAAAGATTGATTTTGACGATATGCTGCTTTTGATCTATCAGCTGTTTCAAAAGCGGCCGGATATTCTGAAAAAATGGCAGGAACGATACCGATATATTCTTATCGATGAATTTCAGGATTGCAGCAGGATTCAGTATGAAATTGTGAAGATGCTGGCCGGACAAAGGAGGAATATTTTTGTAGTCGGAGACGACGACCAGTCTATCTACGGATTCCGGGGGGCATCTCCGGCTATCATGAAACATTTTTCCGAAGATTATCCGGAAGCGAAGATTGTACGTCTGGAGATCAATTACCGAAGTGCCGCCCACATTGTAGCTGCATCTGGAAAAGTAATCAAGAACAATAAAAATCGGTTTCCAAAAGATCTGCGGGCAGTACACGACAAGGGTAAACCGGTTCATGTGCAGGAAGTGTACGATATGGCGGAGGAAGCGGACTATGTTGCAGCTGCGGTAAAAGAAAAACTAAAATCCGGAGTATTGCCGGAGGAGATTGCTGTGATCTTTCGGACAACACAGGATGCTGCCATGACCATGTCTGCTTTTATGAACTACAGCATTCCTTTTTTTATGAAAGAGAAAGCATTCCACCTATATGAACATTTCATTGCGGAAGATATAAAAGCATATTTCCGCATCGCCCAGGGAATTCGGCAAAGGAACGACTTCCTCCGAGTCATAAACAGGCCAAATCGCTATATCAGCAGGACAGCGTTAGAAAAGGAGCGGACAGATTTTGAGGACTTAAGGACGTTTTACTGTGATAAGGAGTGGATGATCGACCGGATCGATCAGATGGAGGAAGATATCCGAGAGATAGCTAAGATGACGCCTTATGCGGCCTTTCAGTATCTGAGAAAGAAAACAGGTTACCAGGAATTTTTGTGTGAGTATGCAAAAGAAAAAAATCTGGAACAGAGCGATCTTCTGGGAATTATGGACGAGATTGCCGAGAGTATGAAGAAAAAAGAATCTTTGCAGGAATGGATCAAGTATACAGATGTCTATACAAACCATCTGAAAGAAATGGAAAAAGAAGATCGCTTTACAGAAGGGAAGGTAGCCTTTCTCACGATGCACGGTGCAAAAGGACTTGAATACCGGTTTGTCTATCTCATTGAAGCAGAAGAAGGGATCGTACCACACCGGAAGGCCATCAGGGATGGGGAGACGGAAGAGGAGAGGCGGCTTTTTTATGTGGCCATGACAAGGGCAAAAGAGCAGCTTACAATATCTTATGTCAGACAAAAAAACGGGAAAGATGTCCATCCTTCCCGCTTTGTCCAAGAACTCTTTACTCCTCTTCATCCTCGAGCATCTCGTTAAATTCCTGCTCATCAAGCCATTCGTCAAATGCTTCTGCCGTTGCATCGTACTCATCATCATCTTCGATGTTGGAAAGGCTTGGCTCGTCGTCAATCTCTTCATATCGGTAGATATAAACTTCGCCGTCCTCGTTTGCCTCTCCGTCTTCAGTTAATGGAAGAAGAGCAATGTATTCCTGCTCTCCAACAGAATAGATAGTGAGAACTTCACACTCCAGCTCTTCGTCATTGTCCAGTGTAAGGGTAACGGTTACATTCTGTTCGTCCATAATGATACTCTCCTTTGTGTTCATACGCCTTCTGTACTGATTGTTACAGATGCTAATTTTACTCTAGCAGACTACGGCAAAAAAAGCAAGCAGAATCATGGAAAAGCAGGAGGTTTGGAAAACTATTGACATAGTGTGTGCAGAAAAGTTAAAATTAAAATATGACAGACAGAAACGGGAGGAAATCAGAATGAAATTCAAAAGATTGACGGCTGTATTCCTTGTGATACTCCTTATGTTTAGTCTTGCGGCCTGTAAAAAGCCGGCAGGAGGGAGCCCGGAAGACAATCCGGTAAAGGAAGAGTCCGAGGAAGAAGAGACTGAGATGACCGCATATAAATTCGGATTTTCGGGTATCACAATGGAGAATCCGTATTATACTACGCTGGAAGCTTCTATCAGAGAAGATATCGAAGGGGAAGGCAGCACTTTGATCACAAAGGATCCAAGAGGAGATGCCAATAAACAGATCCAGCAGATCCGTGAAATGATATCAGACGGGATCCAGGCCATTTTTCTCTGTCCGGTGGACTGGGAGGTCATTACACCGGTTGTGAAAGAATTGAGAGAGGCGGATATTCGAATTATTAATCTGGACACACAGGTACAAAATATTGATGATGTAGATGCCTATGTGGGATCGGATAATTACAAGGCAGGACAGATCTGCGGGGAGAAACTGATCGAGACTTACCCTGAAGGCGGAAAAGTTGTGATATTGGAATGTACGACACAGAATTCCATCAACAGCCGAATTACCGGATTTGAGGAGACGATAGCTGGCAAAGGGTTTGAGGTAGTGGCCCGGGCAGATGCTTCCGGGTCAAAAGAAAATGCCAAGACGGAAATGGCCAAGATCCTGCGTAATCAGCCTGAAATCACAGCCGTCATGTGTGGAAATGATCAGATGGCTTTGGGCGCTATGGAAGCCGCAGAAGAGATGAAGAGAACAGATTTGAAGATTTACGGGGTGGACGGATCCCCGGATCTGAAAAGAGAGCTGAAAGAGAAAAATACGCTGATCGCAGGAAGCGCTGCACAATCGCCCATCAACATCGGGAAAGCTGCGGCCAAAGTGGCTCTCCAGATCATGAATGGAGAAGACTATGAAGAAGAAACGCTGGAAGATGTATTGTTTATCGATCAGAGCAATATAGATATGTACGGCGTGGATGGATGGCAGTAGCTGTCAATCAGAAAGGATGGGAAAATGAATCATACAACAGAAAAACCGGCACCGGCTGGAGTCGTGTGGCTGGACGAAGGGGTGGAGTTTTCGGTAGCGATACCCAGAGGGAAACGATGTGTTCTGAATCTGTACAGGAGTAAAAAGGAAAGACCATACCGTTCCATTGAGATGAAGGAGGATATTTTATACGGAGATATCCGATCCTCAGGTCTGCAGAAAGGAATCCGAGAAGGGGACGAGTATCTGTATCTGATAGATGGAGAGGATGTTGTGGATCCATATGCACATATGGTCTGCCGTTACAAAGACGACACGTCCGGAAGTACACAGTCAAAAGAGCGCGGAGTGCTCGTGTCCCCGGACTTCGACTGGGAGGGGGACAGGCCGCTTTGCTTACCGGATGAAGATGTGGTGGCATACAGCCTTCATGTCCGCGGTTTTACGAAAAATTCGGCATCCAAGGTTAAGCATAAGGGAACATTTGAAGGAATAATCGAAAAAATCCCCTATCTCCTTGAGCTTGGGATCAATCAGATACAGTGTATGCCAGTGTATGAGTTTGAAGACCATATCCGCTTGGTATCCAATTACTGGGGATATGGAAGCGCCTACTGCTTTGCACCTAAAAAGAGGTATGCCCATGTGAACCCGGTTACTGAATTGAAACGGATGGTAAAAGAGTGCCACAAGGCAGGAATCGAGGTTGTGCTGCACCTTCCGTTTTTTGAGAAGATGTCTAAGCAGAAAATGATCGAATGTCTGAAATATTATCGTCAGGACTATCATATAGATGGATTTATTGTTAATCCATTTGTTGTGCCACTGGAAGTCATTCGCAGCGATGCATATCTGACAAACATAAAGCTGATCGTCAAAAAGGATGAGTTTCAAAATGTAATGCGGAGATTTTTGAAAAGTGACGAGGGAATGGTAGGATCCGTGATCTGGCAGCTTAGGCACCTTTCCCAGAATGAGTCCTCTTATAACTATATTACTGACCATACAGGTTTTACATTGTGCGATCTTGTCTCTTACGATGGAAAACACAATGAGGCAAATGGAGAAAACAATCAGGACGGGCCAGATTACAATTATAGCTGGAACTGTGGTGTGGAAGGCGCGACGAGAAAGAAAGCAGTCATAAAACTGCGTGAAAAACAGATGCGGAACGCATTTTTCTTGCTTCTGCTTGCGCAAGGGACACCATGTATACTGGCGGGGGATGAGTTTGCCAATTCTCAGAACGGAAATAACAACGTATACTGCCAAGACAACGATACAGCATGGCTGAACTGGAAGAAACTGGAAAAAGAGCAGTGGCTCTTTGAATACGTAAAAGAACTCATCCGTTTTCGTAAAGAGCACCGTATTTTTCATCCGAAAAGGGAGTTCAGTGGTATTGACTTAACACATTGCGGTGTACCAGATGTTTCCTATCACGGAGAAAATGCTTGGCAGGTGCCGGATGGCATTGCAAGCCGTCAGATTGGCATCTACTACAGCGGAGCTGCAGATGGGGAAGAGGATCTCTACATTGCGTACAATATGCACTGGGAATGCCATTCGTTTGCCCTTCCTTCGCTCTCAAAAGGAAAACATTGGGAACAGATTTTTTCGACGGAAGAACGAGAAGGTTTCCTGAATGAGCCGATCGATAAGAAACAGGAGCGTAAAGCAGAGGTTTCAGAACGCTCCATTGCAGTTTTCAGAGGAGTGAAGGATGGACAATCTGAAAAGACAGTGGAGTAAGATGGAAATAACAAGTTTCGCCCTGAAATGGATCGGGATTGTATCCATGATTGTGGATCACATAGGACGTATGTTTTTCCCTGATATATGGGTTTTTACCGCAATTGGACGTCTGGCATTTCCGATTTTTGCCTTTTTGACGGCAGTAGGATTCATGTACACGGCAAACATTTTCCGGTATGGAATCAGACTTTTTCTTCTGGCTCTTTTGTCGGAACCCATTTTTGATTATGCATTCTTTGGCACGTTCTTTTATCCGGACAGGCAGAATGTGTTTTTTACTCTGACGCTTGCAGTGTGGATGCTTTACTTATGGATCAGTGTGAACAATCTGGCAGTGAGATGGATCGCGGTTATTCTGATTATGCTTATTTCCGAAACGCTTGCAACAGATTATAATTCTATGGGACTTCTGATGATTTTAATTTTTTATTGTTTCAACAATGAGAATATGAAACAGAACATCCTGGTGGCTGCTGTGAATATTCTTCTGATGGGAAGGATACAGATGTTTGGAGCGTTAGCACTGATACCGATCAGTCTATATAAAGGAGAGCAGGGAAGAAAGATGAAATGGTTGTTTTATTCTATGTATCCGCTACATCTTTTGTGTCTGATCGTGATACGTGAGGCGATTCTGAGATAGCGATGGAAATCAGAAAAGAAGACAGGAATGAGGATTGTGAGAAAATGAAAGTATGGAAACATTTTTGTACAATTACACGTCACAAATATCTTGTTATGAAATATTGTTTCCGGGTCGGCCTTTACAAGCAGGGGCTTCTTCATGACCTGTCCAAATATAGCCCCACAGAATTTCTTGTGGGCTGCAAATATTATCAGGGAAATCGGAGTCCAAATAACGCGGAACGAGAGAAAAAGGGATATTCCAGCGCGTGGCTGCACCACAAAGGACGCAATAAACACCACTACGAATACTGGATTGACTATGGGCTTGAACCAGGGCAGGGGCTTTGCGGGATGAGGATGCCGGACCGGTACATTTACGAAATGTTCCTGGATCGGATCGCTGCCTCCAAAATCTATAAGAAGGAAAAGTATACGGATCGGAGTCCTCTGGAATATTACCGCAAAGGAATGGCAGATTCGTTTATGCATCCTCACACAAAAGAAGTCCTTGAGCATCTTCTGATCATGTTGGCAGAAAAGGGCGAGAAGACGACATTGGCTTATCTTAGAAAAGAAATATGGCGAAATAAAAAGGAGCATTCTTTCTGAAAAGAAAGGATACTCCTTTTTATTAC
>NZ_VIRV01000018.1 GCF_019754295.1 Sellimonas caecigallum
TAAAAATTTGAACTGGCACAAATATGAGAAGAAGTTATAAGAAATAAGAATAATAAAATCAATAAAAATCATAGAAAAGCAGACAGTTCAATCTATCTGCCGAGGAGTTCGAATAGACACCACATCTCTGGGAAACCTTGTTTTGCAGGCTTTCCAGAGATTTTTCTCTTTTATTGGCTACAAATTGGCTACACCTGCCATTTGGCTACTATTCGGAACTGTCGTTCCGTTAATCATATTTGGATAAAGGTATGCTGGGAAGTTTCATAAACTTTTTGGCATTTTTCTTTGGCGAACTTTGTGGGAGTTTTCGTGAACCGAGGGCCTCTGAGCTTCAGGAGAAAATTCAATGAAAGATCTCAGGAAAGTTCAAACTGCCCTCGGGATTGTCTGCCGGAAAGGTTGGTTATTCATAACATCATTTCCAGTGTTTTAATTGTGAAAGAAAGGAATCATATTGCGCACGTCTGGTTTCATTGTCTAAATTATCAGGATTTGGCATATGTTTGACCAGATAATCAAGTAAAGATTCTTTTGATTCATATGTAAATTTGCCATCGGTATAGCACCATTTGCAATACTCTTCATTATAGCTTTTATCTGATTCTCGGCTGATCAAACTGTCTTCACTTAAGGGCATTCCGCAGCATTGGCAGATAAGCTGTCGTGGCGAGCCAAGAAGTGTGTTGATTGAGACATCAAATACTTGTGATAATAGTTTGAATGTTTCTGTGTTTGGCAGTGTTTCGCCGGTTTCCCAACGGCTGACTGCTTGTCTGGTAACATGTATACGCTCTGCCAGCTGCTCTTGTGTAAGATTATTTTTCTCACGCAGGTTTTTGAGAATATCTCGTGTTTCCATGCTCTTTCCTCCTAAAAATTATGCTGTTTACAGTATAGCCTTGTGCCGTAGCCCTTGCAAGCAACTCGCGGTTGCTGTGGAATGGGAATGCGCTGGTATAACCGTAGGATGAGGCTTTTCTTTATCCCATATCAGATGAAATATAAATAACAGTTAATTTTTTTGAAGTTTATTTAACAGAGGCTCAGTTGTAGAGGGTAGACATGTTTGGTATGATTGTATTAGCAAAGGCCGATGCAAATCAACGCAAGGGAGATGCTTATATGTCATTAGGAAAAGTGATTAGAAAATACAGAAAAATCAGAAATATGACACAGGAAGAAATGGCAGGGAGGCTTGGAGTGACGGCTCCAGCGGTAAATAAGTGGGAGAATGAAAATTCTTATCCGGATATTACACTCTTAGCGCCGATAGCCAGATTATTAGGAATTTCGCTGGATACATTGCTGTCATTCCGTGAAGAATTGACAATGGAAGAAATAAACGGGATTATTCGTGAAGCGGACCTGAAATTAAAAGAACAGTCCTATGAAGAAGCATTTCAGTGGGCAAAGAAAAAACTGGAACAATATCCAAATTGTGAGCAGCTAATCCTCAATATTGCAGTTATCTTTGATGCACAGCGCATCGTGCAGGATATTCCCAAAGAAGCAGAATATGATGAATATTTTTGCTCTTTGTATACTCGCATATTGAACAGTACCGATGAAGCAAATCGTATCAGGGCGGCTGATGCGCTGGTCGGGTTTTATATGAGAAAAAAGCAGTATGATAAGGCAGAAAAGTATCTGGAGTACTTTTCCATTCAGAATCCGGAAAGGAAGAGAAAGCAAGCGCAGATTTATGCCGAGACAGGGAAGATAAAGGAAGCCTATAAAGCGTATGAAGAACTTTTATTCACAGATTTTCAGAGAACCAGTATGGAACTTCATGGGATGTATATGCTTGCAATACAGGAGAATGACAGAAAAAGAGCGCACATGCTTGTAGATAAGCAAAAGGAACTGGCAAAGTGTTTTGAAATGGGAAAATATTATGAAGTTTCAAATGGGCTTGACCTTGCATTATTGGAGAAAGATGCCGACTCTGTGATAGATCTGGTGGAAGAAGTACTTTCCTGTGTGGAACAAATTGGAGAGTTCAGAAAATCGCCTCTCTATGAACATATGGAATTTAAGGAAGTGAGAGAGGAATTTATCGCAGAGATGAAAGAAAATCTGCTGAAATGCTTCCGTGATGAAGAAAGCTATGGATTTTTAAAAGATGACGAGAGGTGGCAGAGGCTTTTGATGAAATGGCGATAGAGTAAGGAATAGAAAACGACTTGGAGGTGGTGCGATGAAATGAGAATTAGGAATTGCCAGATGTGGACTTGCATGCTGTTTGTGTTCTGAAAATGTGACCTGCAATGGATGCAATTCTGGCGAATGTCCAGATAAAGACTGGTGTGAAAATAGAGAATGCACAGTTTCTAAAAAGATTGGACATTGTTATGAATGCAATGAAAAATGTAGAAAGGGATTACTGGCGAAAATCAAGCCATATGCATTTACTGAATTTGCCAGAAGGTATGGCGAAAATTATCTTCTGGACTGCCTTGAAAGAAACGAGAAAAACGAAATCGTTTATCATCGCGAGGGCATAAATGGCGACTATGATGACTTCGATGACGTGGAAGCACTTATAGAATATATAAAGACAGGACAACGATAAATCCTAAAATTGTCAAAGAAGAAAAACAGCGTCGCTTTGAACTGAAACAGCAGAAGAGAAAAGAGAAACATAGAGGCAGGTAATAAAAGCTGGTAGTTCTTTGGTTGCAGCATGTAGGTACAAAGAAAGTTTAGTCCTTCGCCATAAGGCGGAGGGCTTTTTTCATAGTGGGGAGCAGCAGGACCATTTGGCGCTGGCAACATATATTATAAAGAATATTAAAATAACAGGATGTGCATTAGCATGGAGAAATATGTTAGAGCATCATTGGAAACACATTTGTTTTTTTGGGAGAATTATGAAGGAGCATGCGTTGTTTCTTCAGGCGGGTTTCCCGGCAGGAGAGACAGGGTACAGAAACAAAGCGAACTGGTACCGTGAAGAATTCGAAAAAGCACTATGGCAGACCGTACGCCTCTCAGACGGAATGGTAGGGAAAGACGTCCTGCGTTCTGGAGAAGTGTTCACAGAATTTACGGTCATGGCGGAACAGCAGACGGGAAGACTTACAAAGATTCCTATCGATTTTCGGATCACACAGGCCGAGGAGAGACTGCGCGCAGGCTGTGCAAAATGTGCGGACGAAAGAATGGCATGGCGGATCGGTCAGTTGAATCAGCATGTTTTGCATTTACTGAGTGGCCTGATCATGTTTAAAAAGCAGATATTGCGGGAGGTTACTTCTTGCAGGTTATATACTGCCAATTATCCGCTGCTGATCGAGCACATTATCCGGGAGGCGGAATTGTACCAGCACATTATAACATCGCTGGAGGAAAGAACATGCATGTCGTCCGAAAATATGGTTGAGACGGAGCTGTTCTGGAATCAGATTATGATGGAGCATGCACTGTTTATACGAGGTCTGCTTGACCCGACAGAGTGTGAACTTGTAGAAACGGCAGATACGTTTGCAGGGGATTACTGCCGGCTTCTGGAAGAAGCGAGGCAGCAGGACTGCAGAGCCATGAATGGACTGACAAGAAGAACATTGGAAACCACAAAACGGTATCGCGATTTTAAGGCGGCAGGTACAAAAGGGATTACAGGATGCGATATACGTTCCATTATCCTCACGCTGCTGGCGGATCACGTGCTTCGGGAAGCACAGCCGGATGCCACAGTCATAGAAGAAGGATTATCGATTTCCAGAAACAGCGTGGAGGATGCTCAAAGTGAAGTGATCGACTGGGTGGACGCACTGAATTTGTAAAAAATCAGAATGAGCAAAAGAAAGTGAGGATCGCAGATAAAAAGTCTGCAAATAAAAAGTCAAGCAGAAATTAATGAACTTTGAAAATTTTATACAGGTTGAAAAAAGAGTATCACAACAAGACCACCGCAGTGCGCTGGCCTGAAGCAAAGTATGGGATTGAAATCAACTTTCTTTGGCTTCTTCCAGAGAAGCAAGGTATTCCCTTACTCGTCCGTAATAAATGCGGAGGAACTTATTGGCTCCTGCAGTCATATAGACATAATACGGTTTGCCTTCTGAGCGTTTCTTGTCCATGAAGGTATAGACTGGATCATCAACAGGAGAACGTTTGATCAATCCGTCCATGATCTGAAACAGTGTTTTGCGCAGGCTTGGAGAGCCTTTCTTTGAAGTACGCACACTTTTCTGGTTGCGTTTTCCTGAATCATTTTTACCAGGATCGACACCGGCGAAAGCGGTAAGCGCTTCTCTGTGAGTGAAACGGGTAACGTCTCCGATCTCAGCCATAAGCTGGGGACCGAGTGATGGGCCGACACCGTTCATTGCCATAACAACCGGATATTCCGGAAGCGTGGCGGCAGTCTGATCCATTTTAAGGCGGAGAGCCTCCACTGTCTGGGAAGCGGTGTTCAGCATCGTGACAGCCTGCCGTATCAGCGTTTTTGTGCTGTCATCTTTCGGAAATACGGCGATCAGGTCAGAAGAGCTCTGATAGATCTTTTCCGCCTTTGAGGCACTGAAGTTATAACCGTTGCGTTTGCACCACTTCCGGTAATGCTCCGTAAAGGCTTGCAGAGACTTGCTACGTACACAGTCCACATGCCAGTAGGTGTAGACAAAGTCCACCCATTTCTGGGAGCCGTCACTGCGGGCAGGGCTGTCAAAGAAGTCATTGGCTCCGGGATAGGTTTGATCCAGAAGGGAAATGAGATTGTTTTTCATGGCAGTTTTTTGATCCATGTAGAAACCGAACTGCCGGTTCATTGTTTTGAGTTGGTTGCGTATTTTATCCATGCTTCCATATTGCTTCAGTTTTGCCCAGCGGTCAAGAGCATAACGGGCGATTTTTTTAGAATCCGCTTTATCCGTCTTTGGAGCACGGAGAGAGTCATCTCCGAAATCCCTGATCAAGATGGGATTGACAGCGCTGACAAAGATGCCGGCGTCAGAGAGCCAGTTGGCAACCGGTTCATAGTATCTGCCGGTATGCTCCATGCAGGCTTTGGTTTCGCCGTCAAGGTTTTTGATCTGCTCAATAAGAGCATTGATAGCGGACTGGGTGTGTGGGATATCGCAGGGCGGCATCAGAACCACATCTCCGGGTCTGCGGATGGTGACAGTGCTTTTACCTTTGGAAACATCAATACCAACAGCGTTCATGATAAAAACTCCTTTGAAATGAATTAGCAATGGTCAATACCAGATTTACTCATTGCCTATTCAATCTACTGGAGATATCACACGAACGAGAAAGTTCAACCTGCGTAAAACGAATGCTGCGAATGAGGGCTGGTTGGCTGACTTTTTTACGGACGTTAAGTCCAAGAAAGGAGAGGCCAGACCTATTGCCACACTCATTCTAACAGCTTAAGCAACAAGATGGGTAATTCCTTACTGGCTGTAAGGGGTATTAACCATAAATATATTGTAGTAGAAAAGGAGTAAAAAAATTAGTGGCACTGATGGGCGCAGCAGTTCTGTTTGCTTCATTGGCAGCGTGCGGGGATACATCCTCTTCGGAAAAGAATGGGAAGACTCAAGAAGAGACAACGAGTGGCTCAGTACCTTTGGTGGCTTATTTTTCCTATTCGGGTAATACGGAGGAAGTGGCACAGCAAATTGCAGATCGTACGGGAGGGACAATGGCACAGATCGAGCGTGCGGTACCCTATGATGATGTAAACGCAGAAGGGGAAGAAGAATTAAACAGTAACGCCCGTCCGGAGATCACGGTCAGTGTTGACAATGTAGATGAGTATGAGACGATTTTTGTTGGATATCCGATCTGGTGGGATGAGGCTCCTATGGTAATTGCATCTTTTTTGGAGTCTTATGATTTCAGCGGAAAACGATTATCCCATTTTGCACCAGTGCCAGCGACTCCATAGATAACAGCATTCACATCTTCAGAGACCTTGCACCGGATGCAGAACTTGAAGAAGGATTGACTGCAAATAGCACGGAAGAGATTGCACCGTGGCTTGAAGGGTTGGGATTTGGAGACTAAGAGAAAACCATGGAAAATGACCAGGATAAGTTCTGCAAGTGTCAAGGAGGTGTAAAAAATGAATAAGAAAAGATGGAAACAGGCAGGTGCAGCCGTTTTTATGACAATACTTCTTATGACAGGATGTTTCTTATCCAGCAGCAGTGAAAATCGTGGGGAAGAAGAATCAGGGGAAACGGAATTCTTCGCCATGAATACTTATCTTACATTCCAGGCCTACGGAGAAGCGGGAACTATAGAAAATGCATTGAAGGAAGCGCAGGAGAGAGTGGAGGAACTGGAAAAGAAATGGTCTGTAACAGATCCGGACAGTGAAATTTACAAACTTAACCACAGCAAGGAGAGAAGCGCGGTACTTTCAAATGATACGGCAGAAGTAATACGTTTCGCGCTTAGTATGGCGGAGGAAACTGGCGGAAGACTGGACCCCACCCTTTATCCTGTGCTCCGGGCCTGGGGATTTACGACAGAGGATAACAGGATTCCTGGGCAGGAGGAGCTTTCGGAATTGCTTGAGAAAACCGGATACGAGAAGATATCTATGGAAGGGAACCGTCTTACCATACCGGAAGGCATGGAGATTGATCTTGGCGCCGTCGGAAAAGGATACGCGGGAGATGAAGCGGCAGAAGTGTTGAAAAAATATGGAATTGCATCGGCGCTTCTGAACCTGGGAGGAAATGTCCAGGCTGTAGGCAGCAGACCAGACGGAAGAGACTGGCGGTTGGGTATCCGTAGTCCTTTTGGAGAAGGAAATCTGGGCGTCCTTGAGGTGTCGGACAAGGCAGTTGTCACATCGGGAAATTATGAACGGTATTTTGTCGGAGAAGATGGAAGGACTTATGGTCACATCATGAATCCGGATACGGGCTGTCCGGTGGACAACGATCTGATATCAATGACAATCATAACAGACGAAGGGAAATGTGGAGATGCCCTTTCTACGTCCCTGTTTGTGATGGGATTGTCAGAAGCTGAGAAATTCTGGAGAGCACATCAGGATTTCGAAATGCTGGCAGTTACGGAAACCGGAGAAATTTATTTGACAGAAGGCATTGAGAACTCCTTTTCTTTGGAGACGTCTTTTCAGAAAATGAAGATCCATGTGATAGAAGAATCATGAAATAAAAAAATATAATTGACGGACAGTCCCCCGGAATGGCTCGAGAAGTGAGCGGTTCCGGGGGATTTTCTATAGAAAAAATCTGTCCAGGAATTGTCACATCTGCCGGCAGGATTATGGATAAAATAGATAAAAAATAGATGTAAAAATTGTGAAAAGTTACGTAAATGAACAAAAAGGGACTCGAGTCCTTTTTTATATGTTAAATTCCGGTTAAGATGCAAGTAAAGACGAACGAAATGAGGACAAGCCGGTATTTTTTTGTGTAAAAATGAGAACGGATGTCCATATTACAGGTAAGGGAAAGCGAGGTATGATTATGAATTATTCAGAAAACCCGAATAAACAATATCACATTCAGGTAGGAAAAGGAGATGTCGGACGTTATGTGATTCTTCCGGGGGATCCAAAACGGTGTGCAAAGATCGCAAAATATTTTGATGCTCCGGTTTTGATGGCAGACAACAGAGAATATGTGACTTATACGGGATATCTGGACGGCGAGAAAGTAAGTGTGACATCTACAGGAATCGGCGGTCCGTCCGCATCGATCGCCATGGAAGAGCTGGTTATGTCCGGGGCGGATACCTTTATCCGGATCGGAACATGCGGAGGAATGCAGCTGGATGTAAAGAGCGGGGACGTGGTAATCGCAAACGGGGCGATCCGTATGGAAGGGACGACACGGGAATACGCACCGATCGAGTTTCCGGCTGTGGCGGACATCCATCTTACCAACGCACTGATGGAATCAGCAAGGGAAATGGGAGCGCCGTACCATGTCGGCGTCGTTCAGTGTAAAGATTCCTTCTATGGCCAACACTCTCCGGAGCGGATGCCGGTCAGCTATGAGCTTCTGAATAAATGGGAAGCATGGAAGCGGCTTGGATGCCTGGCTTCCGAGATGGAATCGGCGGCCCTCTTTGTTGTAGCAAGCCACTTAAGAGTGCGGGCAGGATCCTGCTTCCTCGTTGTGGCAAACCAGGAACGGGAAAAGGAAGGACTGGAAAATCCGGTAGTCCATGATACCGATATGGCAGTCCGGGTAGCAGTGGGAGCAATCCGGAAACTGATTGAAGCGGACAAAAAGGCAGGAAAATAAAGGAGGGTGCACAGATGAGTGAAACACAGATTCAGGAACTGATTGAAACAGCCATTGCTCAACTTGCCTTCTCTTACACACCGTATTCCCATTTCAAAGTAGGGGCGGCTCTGCTTGCAAAAAACGGACGGATCTATACAGGATGCAATATAGAGAATGCGGCGTACACGCCGACGAACTGTGCCGAGCGGACCGCTATTTTCAAGGCAGTCAGCGAAGGGGTCCGGGAATTTGAAGCAATCTGTATTGTAGGCGGACCGGACGGAGAACTTTTGGATTATACACCACCTTGCGGAGTGTGCAGGCAGGTCATGATGGAATTCTGTCATCCGGACGAATTTCAGATTATCCTGGCAAAGGGAAAAGATGATTATCGGATTTATAAACTGAAAGATCTGATGCCTCAGGGATTTGGACCGGGCAATCTGGAAGAAAGGTAGGAGGAATATGAAACAGGCAAAACGGGTATTTGTAATTGTGATCGATTCTCTGGGAATCGGTGTCATGCCGGACGGGGAAAAGTTTGGAGATGTAGGAGTCAACACGCTCGGACACATTTCCGAATCAGTGGAGACCTTCCGGATTCCGGCGCTGCAAAAGCTTGGAATCGCAAATCTGACACAGCTTCGCCAGGTGCCGGCAGTAGAAAATCCACTTGGATACCAGGCGGCACTCCGGGAAAGAAGTAACGGAAAGGATACGATGACCGGACACTGGGAGATCATGGGAGTGGAGACGAAAGAGCCGTTCAAGACATTTACAGAACACGGATTTCCGAAGGAACTGATCGACGAACTGGAAAAACGGACCGGACACAAAGTGATTGGAAACAAGAGTGCCAGTGGAACGGAGATTATAGAGGAACTTGGAGAAGAAGAAATCGCAACCGGACATATGATTGTGTACACTTCAGCGGATTCGGTGCTTCAGATCTGTGGAAATGAAGAGACCTTTGATTTACAGGAACTGTACCGTTGCTGCGAAATTGCAAGAGAACTGACGATGAAAGAAGAGTGGAGAGTCGGAAGAGTCATTGCAAGACCGTATGTCGGAAAGAAGAAAGGCGAATTCGAACGGACCAGCAATCGCCACGACTACGCCCTGAAGCCTCCGGTAAAGACGGCGCTGAATGTGCTTAAGGACAATGGCTTCGATGTGGTTTCTGTCGGAAAGATCAAGGACATTTTCGACGGAGAAGGCATCACGGAAGCATACAAATCCAAATCCTCTGTACATGGAATGGACCAGACCATCGAGCTTGCAGACAAAGATTTCCGCGGACTCTGCTTTGTCAATCTGGTAGATTTCGACGCAAAGTGGGGACACAGAAGAGACACGGAAGGGTATGCGAAAGAACTGGAGATGTTTGATGAAAAATTAGCGGTTTTGCTGGAAAAGCTAAGAGAGGACGATCTTTTAATCATCACGGCGGACCATGGAAATGACCCGACTTACACAGGAACCGACCACACTCGGGAGAAAGTACCGTTCCTTGCGTATTCCAGATCCATGGAAGGAAACGGAATGCTGCCGGAACAGGATACCTTTGCGGTGATCGGCGCGACGATCCTGGACAATTTCGGGCTGTCCATGCCGGAGGAGACAATCGGAACTTCCCTGCTTTCCTGTTTAAAATAAACACCATTCTACAAAAAAAGGAGGAAAAGAAGACATGAAAAGAATGAAAAAGCTTGCCGCGTTGTTTCTGGTAATCTGCATGGCGGTTTCCGTGATCGGATGCGGACCTTCCAAGTCCAGCCAGGGTACCGGGAATTCTGATTACCGTGTGGCCATGATCACGGACAGCGGCGACATAACAGACCAGTCTTTTAACCAGACAACTTACGAAGCATGTCTTGAGTACTGTACGGAAAATAATATCGATTTTACCTACAAAAAGCCGGACGGGGATACGGATTATGCCCGGATTGCCATGATCGATGTGGCCGTGGCAGAAGGATACAATATCATCGTCATGCCAGGTTATATTTTTGCGCCGGCGCTGGTAGAAGTTACCTACAAATATCCAGATGTCAAATTTATTGCGCTGGATATGACGGCAGGGGACATTATTGCGGCAGCAGTTGGAAATAAATATTATGAAAACCCGGACGCTTATGAGGCATCCGACTATTATAACGTGGAAAATACGTACTGTGCAGTGTACCAGGAAGAGATTCCGGGATATATGGCAGGGTACGCAGCCGTAAAGCTGGGATACCGGAAACTTGGCTTCCTCGGCGGTCAGGCGGTACCGGCAGTTATGAGATACGGATTCGGTTATGTACAGGGAATCAATGATGCGGCAAAAGAACTTGGAATTACCGACCAGATCGAAGTTGAGTACGCCTATGGCGGACAGTTTTACGGATCTACAGAAGTGACGGCAGCAATGGATACGTGGTACAGTCAGGGGACAGAGATTGTCTTTGCATGCGGCGGCGGGATCTTTACCTCTGCAGCAGAAGCCGCTTCAAAAGTGGGCGGAAAGATGATCGGTGTGGACAGCGACCAGTCTCCGATTATTGATGCGTACGGAGAGGGAATGACGGTAACATCCGCGATGAAAGGTCTGGGAGCGACTGTAAAGGCGATGCTGGATTCCATCATTGTAACAAACACCTGGGAAGAACATGTCGGAAAGATCGAAAACCTCGGACTTGTGTCGGGAACGGATATGGATGTCAATTATGTAGGACTTCCGGAAGATACGACACAGTGGAACGAAAACTTTACCGTAGACGATTACCACGAGCTGGTACGGAAAATCTATGACGGGGAAATTACCATCGATAATTCCACCGAAAAGATGCCGGAAGTATCTGTCAAGGTAAACGAAAGACAAGGATCGATCATGTAAAGTATACCGGAAGGAGGAAGCGAAAATGGGAGAATATGCAGTGGAAATGCTTCACATTACCAAGAGATTTCCTGGGATTGTGGCGAACGATGACATTACGCTTCAGTTGAAAAAAGGCGAGATCCACGCGCTCCTCGGAGAAAACGGAGCGGGGAAATCCACGTTGATGAGCGTGTTATTCGGACTGTATCAGGCGGAAGAAGGAGAAATCCGCAAAGACGGGAAAAAAGTAGAAATCAAAAATCCGAACGATGCCAACGCACTGGGAATCGGAATGGTGCACCAGCACTTCAAACTGGTAGAATGTTTTTCTGTGCTGGATAATATCATTCTCGGCGCAGAGCCGGTGCAGGGCGGATTTCTGAAAAAAGACGAAGCAAGAAAAAAGGTAATGGAATTGTCAAACCGGTATCATCTGCAGATTGATCCGGACGCCAAAGTGGAGAATATCACAGTTGGAATGCAGCAGAGAACGGAAATTTTAAAAATGCTGTACCGGGACAATGAGATTTTGATTTTTGACGAGCCGACGGCAGTGCTGACCGTGCAGGAAATCGAGGAACTGATGCAGATCATGAAAGGTCTTGCAAAGGAAGGAAAGAGTATCCTCTTCATTTCCCACAAGCTCAACGAGATCATGGAAGTTTCTGACCACTGTACGGTTTTAAGAAAAGGAAAATACGTCGGAACCGTCGAGACAAAAGATACGACGCCGGAGAAGCTTTCCGCCATGATGGTAGGAAGAAATGTCTCCTTTAAAGTAGAGAAAAAACCGGCCGAGCCTGGCGACGTGGTGCTGGATGTGAAGGACATGACCGTTGCCGGACAGAATAAAAAGGATGCGGTACAGGACGTCAGCTTCCAGGTGCGAAAAGGCGAGATTGTCTGCATTACCGGAATCGACGGAAACGGCCAGACAGAACTTGTTTACGGACTTTCCGGTCTGGAGCCGTTAAAGAGCGGAAGCATCCATATGAACGGAAAAGATATTACAAAAGCATCTGTCAGGGAACGCTCCACTTCCGGAATGAGTCACATTCCGGAAGACCGGCATAAGCACGGACTGGTTCTGGATTATTCTCTGGAGGACAATCTGGTGCTGCAGCGCTACTTTGAACCGCAGTTTACAAGCAAGGCCGGACTGATGAAGCGAAAAGAAATCCGGGAATACTCGGACCGCCTGATCGAAGAGTACGATATCCGTTCCGGACAGGGATCCTCTACTATCGTACGTTCCATGTCGGGGGGAAATCAGCAGAAGGCGATTATCGCAAGAGAGATCGACAAGAATCCGGATCTTCTGATTGCGGTGCAGCCGACACGGGGAGTCGACATCGGAGCAATTGAATCGATTCACAGGCAGCTGATCGAGCAGCGGGATGCCGGAAAGGCAGTCCTTCTGGTCAGCCTGGAACTGGATGAAGTCATGGATGTGCCGGACCGGATTCTCGTCATGTATGAAGGAAGACTTGTCGGGGAATTCAAACCGGATGAAGTGACGGTGGAAGAACTTGGTCTTTATATGACCGGCGCCAAGAAACAGGAGGTGTAGCATATGAATACAAAAAATGAAAAGAAACGGTTCCTGGAGATCGGCGGCGTACAGACGGTCATAGCGTCTCTGATCTGTATTATCCTTGGCCTTCTGGTAGGTTATATTGTGCTGCTGTGCATCAATCCGGCCGGAGCCTGGGATGCGATGACATCCATTTTAAAGAACTTCCTGTATTTCCCGAGACCGGAAGTTGCACTGGAATATTTCGGAAGCACCCTTGCCAAAACGGCGCCGCTTCTGATGTGTACCCTGTCCATCCTTTTTGCCTACAAAGTGGGGCTCTTTAACATCGGAGCTTCCGGACAGTACGCGGTAGGAGCAGGACTTGCCCTGTACCTGGCGCTTGCGTATCAGATGCCTTGGTATGTCTGTATGATCGCAGCCATGATCGGCGGAGGACTGCTCGGAGGAATCGCCGGAATTTTAAAGGCATACTTAAATGTAAACGAAGTTATCGCCGGAATCATGCTCAACTGGATCAGCCTTTACAGCGTCAACATGCTTCTGACGAACGTCAAGGAATCCAGTACGACCTATACAATGGCGCTTAAGACAAACAGCCCGGACGCCCTGATTCCGAGTCTTGGCCTGGACAAGCTGTTTTCTGACAACCGGTATGTGACGATCGCCATTCCGCTTGCAGTCATCATCGCCATTCTCGTATGGGTAGTCATGAGCAAGACAAAACTTGGATACGAATTAAAAGCAACCGGACTGAATAAAAATGCTGCAAAATATGCAGGTATGAAAGAAAAGAGAAACATGATCCTTACCATGGCGATCGCAGGATGTCTCGCAGGTCTTGGAGCTGCATTCCTTTACTTAAGCGGAATCGAGCAGTGGTCCTGTGCACAGACGGCAGTCCCGGCCATGGGATTCAACGGAATCGCGGCAGCCTTCCTCGGAGGCCTGAACCCGATCGGAAGTATTTTCTCAGCATTTTTCATCCAGCACATTACAAGCGGCGGATCCTATGTGGACAAGATGGTATACTGTGCGCAGATCTCCGATCTGATCTCGGCAATCATCATTTACTTCTGCGGTTTTGTATTATTCTTTAAATACTGCATGAACAGAAAAGCAAAGAAATAGGGAAGGAGGAAGAACATATGGCACTCTTATTACAATATACATTGATCTATGCATCAGTACTGATGCTTGTGGCCCTTGGCGGATGCTTTTCTGAACGAAGCGGTGTGATCAACCTTGGGCTGGAAGGTACCATGGTAATCGGTGCCCTCGGCGGCGCACTGGTAATGAAGTACATGGGAGATCTTCCGGCAGCGCTGATGATTCTGGCGGTTGTTCTTGGAAGTGTGATCTTTGGTATGATCTACTCCCTTCTGCTTGCAGTATCGGCCATCAACTTCAAGGCAGACCAGACACTGGTCGGAACAGCCATGAACCTTCTTGGAACAGCGGCGGCCACTGTCATTGTCAAAGCAATCAATATGGGAGAAAATGTAAACAATGTTTCCTCTTCCATTCAGTATATCGATCAGAGGAAAGCATTCTCGGCATTTAAAATCGGCAATTTTGAAGTAAGCTGGTTTATGATCCTGGCTGTCATCCTTCTGATCGTTGCGCACGTGGTTCTCTATAAAACCCGGTTTGGACTGAGACTGAGGGCGTGCGGCGAGCATCCGCAGGCAGCGGATTCTGTCGGAATCAACGTATACAAGATGCGTTATGCGGGCGTCCTGATTTCCGGATTTTTCGGAGGTCTGGGAGGAATCGTCTACATCACAGCAGGTGTCAGCGAATGGAAATTTGAAAACGGTGTGGCAGGATTCGGATTCCTTGCCCTTGCGGTTATGATCTTCGGACAGTGGGAGCCGAAGCTGATCGGACTGGCAGCGCTTCTGTTCGGTCTGTTCCGTGCACTGTCCAACGTGTACTCCGGATTCGACATTCTGGAAGCGCTCAATATCCCAAGCGCCGTTTACAACATGCTTCCATACATTATTTCCCTCGTGGTACTGGCTCTGTTCTCAAGGAACTCCAGGGCACCAAAAGCGGAAGGTATCCCTTACGATAAGGGACAACGATAACAGACGGAATTTCAGAGCAAGGAGAGAACAACATGGAACGATTTGCGATCAGAGGACAGATCTGCTATAGTGAAAATCAAAAGACAATCCGCACCATCGAGCATGGGTATGTTGTGTGCGAAGATGGAAAAAGCATCGGAGTATTTGAGACTCTTCCGGAAAAATGGAGCGGGATTCCCTGCCACGATTACGGCGACCGGCTGATCATTCCGGGACTGATTGACCTGCATGTCCATGCACCCCAGTACCCTTTCCGGGGACTGGGGATGGATCAGGAACTGATCGACTGGCTGAATACCCATACCTTCCCGGAAGAGGAAAAGTATCAGGATCCGGAATACGCAAAAAAGGCGTATGAAATTTTTCTGGATGATCTGCTTCACAGCGCGACAACGAGATCCTGCGTCTTTGGCACCTGCCATCCGGACGCTACACTCTGGCTCATGGAACAGATGGAGGCGGCAGGACTTGCGGGCTATGTGGGGAAGGTCAATATGGACCGGAACAGCCCGGAAGGTCTGTGTGAGGAAAGCGCCAAAGCATCCGCGGAAGCGACAGAGAACTGGATTCTGGCCGCAAAGAATCTTTCCAATGTCAGACCAATCCTGACGCCAAGATTTATTCCAACCTGCTCCGATGAATTGATGGAACTGCTCTCCGGGCTTCAGAAACAATACGATCTGCCGATGCAGTCCCATCTCTCGGAAAATTTAAGCGAAATCGACTGGGTCAAAGAACTGCAGCCAAAGGCGTCCTGCTACGGGGATGCCTACCGGATCCACGGTCTGTTTGGCGGGGACTGCCCGACCATCATGGCACACTGCGTGTACAGCGGGGAAGAGGAAATACGGATGATGAAAGAGCAGGGCGTCTTCATCGCCCACTGCCCGGAATCCAATGCAAACCTCGCCTCCGGAATCGCACCGGCAAGGAAATATATGGAACTGGGGATGCAGATGGGACTTGGCACCGATGTGGCCGCCGGTTCCTCCCTCTCTTTGTTCCGGGCGATGGCGATGGCCATCCAGTGTTCGAAGCTTCGGTGGAGACTCGTCGATCAAAGTCTGGCGCCCCTGACTGTGGAAGAAGTCTTTTACCTGGCGACCAAAGGCGGAGGTGCTTTCTTTGGAAAGGCTGGAAGCCTGGAAGAAGGGTACGAGTTTGACGCGGTTGTGATTGACGATCAGAAGATCCGGCACGCCCGTCCGCTTTCCGTCCGGGAACGGCTGGAGCGCCTGATCTATCTGGACGGGGATGCGAAGGTGGAAGCAAAATTTATCAAAGGAAAACAGGTAATCTGACAGAGTACGATCATGTGTGACGATTTACCAAAGGAGAACGGTAGGTGGGAAGGAATGGAAAACAAATATCTGGCAAAGATTCTGCCGTTTCTAAATGAGATTGAAGAGGACAGAAGAAAACAGTTTGAAGAGTATTTCCGGACAGTGCCCATGTGGCTGATGGACACCTTTGTGGTGGAAGAACTGGAAAAAGGGACGGTTTTCGTGCAGGAGGGAGAGCCTGCAGACATGATTTTCTTTATCGGGAAAGGTCTGATCAAAGCCACTGATTATCGGATTTACGGAATCAACTATGATTTTACTATGTTTGACAAGGTCTATGCATTCGGCGGAATGGAGGTCATCATCAATCTGGACAAGTACCAGACGACCCTCCAGACTGTGACAGAGTGTACGGTGCTAAAAATACCGAAAGAAGGGTTCAAAAAATGGCTGGATTCGGATATTGTTGCTCTCCAACAGGAGAGCCGGCTGATGGGCGAATATCTTCTGGAACAGGCCAGAGACAGCCGGATGCTTCTGTTTTTACAGGGAGCGGACCGGGTGGCATTCCTCCTGATGAAACGGTACCGCAAATATGCCCAGGGCGGCGTCCTGCGGATGAAGGGCGACCGGCAGGAACTGTCGGATTTCACGGGACTCTGTGTGAAGACGATCAGCCGTTCCATCAAGAAATTCAAGGAAAACGGGATGATTACGACACAGGGAAGCAATATCATGATTAACTATGAACAATACCGCAGAATGGAGGAGATGATCTCCGGAATTCTGGCGGAGGATTTATAAAAGGAGTGAATCAAAGATGGAAAAGAAATTACAGACCTGTCTTGCAAGTATTCGCGAAAAGACAGATTTCAAACCGGAAGTGGCATTGATTCTCGGAAGCGGACTGGGAGATTATGCAGACGGAATTCAGATTGAAACGACCGTGGATTACACCGAAATCGAGGGATTCCCGGTATCCACAGTAACAGGACATAAAGGACGCTTCGTCTTTGGAAATGTAGGAGATGTGCCGGTTGTCATCATGCAGGGCCGGGTTCACTATTACGAAGGTTACCCGATGTCCGACGTGGTTCTTCCTACCCGCCTGATGGGCCTTCTGGGGGCGAAAAAGCTGCTCCTTACCAATGCGGCCGGCGGAATCAACGAAAACTTCCGCCCGGGCGATTTCATGATGCTGACCGACCACATTGCCACAGGCGTGCCAAGTCCGCTGATCGGACCGAACCTGGACGACCTGGGACCTCGGTTCCCGGATATGAGCGAAGTGTACAGCCACAGAATCCAGGATGTGATCCGAAACGCCGCATCCGAGTGCGAGATTGATTTAAAAGAAGGCGTGTACGTTCAGCTTACCGGACCAAACTATGAGACGCCGGCCGAAGTACGGATGTGCAAAATCTGGGGCGGCGACGCTGTCGGTATGAGCACTGCCTGCGAGGCAATGGCGGCACGCCATATGGGTATGGAGATCGGAGGAATTTCCTGTATTACAAACCTGGCAGCCGGTATCAGTAAGGAAAAACTGGATCACAAAGAAGTGCAGGAGACTGCAGACCGCGTTTCCAAAGACTTCAAACGACTGGTAACAAAGATTATCGAAACGATGTAGGACTGATTTCGAGAGACGGAAGAAAGGCGTGAATATATGGATATCAAAACAATTCCGAAACTGGATCTGCACTGTCATCTGGACGGCTCTCTGACAAAAGCCATGATCGAGCGGCATCTGGGAAAACCGATACCGGAGGATGCCCTGACGGTGTCGGAGGACTGCCGGAGCCTGACAGAATATCTGGAAAAATTTGATCTGCCGGTACAGTGCCTGCAGGACGAGGCAGGACTGGAAGACGGTGCGTATACATTTGTAGAAGAGATTGCAAAGGAACATGTAGAATATATTGAAGTCCGGTTTGCTCCGATGCTTTCGGTTCACGAAAACTTAAGCTGCGCAAAGGTGATTGAGGCCGTGCGGAAAGGAATGGAGCGGGCGAAGGCAGATTTTCAGGTGCAGTCCGGGATTATCGTCTGTGCCATGAGAAATCACAGCCCGGAGCAGAACCTGTCCATGCTGAAATGTGCAAGGGAATATCTGGGACACGGCGTCTGTGCCCTGGATCTGGCAGGGGATGAATCCGCATTCCCGACCTCGGGATTCCGCGACATTTTTGCGGAAGCAAAACGTCTGGGCATGCCGTTTACCATTCATTCCGGGGAAACCGGAAATCTGGAAAATGTCCGGGAAGCCTACCAACTGGGAGCCAGACGGATCGGACACGGCATTGCGCTTCGCAAGGATCCGGAGCTGATGAAAGCTTACGCAAAGGCCGGTATCGGCGTGGAGATGTGTCCGACCAGCAACTTTCAGACGAAGGCGGCAGCAGGATGGGAAGACTATCCGCTTCGCCAGTTTGTAGATGCAGGAATCAAGGTCAGCATCAACACAGACAACCGGACAGTCAGCGGCACAACCATGACAAAAGAGCTGACGAGAGTCTATGAGCAGTACGGTCAGGATGACGAACTGATTCTCACCCTGCTTCGCAACGCCGCGGAAACGGCATTTGACCCGGAAATCAAAGAGATATTGGAAACGAAATGGAAAGGGATTTAAGATGGAAAAGAAAGAAATTTTGAAATATGTAGACCATACCCTGCTGACTCAGGGAGCAACCTGGGAGGAGATCCGCCAGATTCTGGACGACGCCATGAAATATGAGACGGCATCCGCCTGCATTCCGGCGTCCTATGTAAAACAGGCAGCAGATTATGTGGAAGGGAAACTTCCGATCTGCACCGTGATCGGATTCCCGAACGGGTACAGCACAACGGCAGTCAAAGTATTTGAAACAAAAGACGCCATCGAAAACGGAGCCTCCGAGATTGATATGGTTATCAATATCGGTTGGCTAAAAGATAAGAAATATGAGGCGCTGGAAGACGAAATCCGCCAGATCCACGAGGCATGCGGCGGCCGTATTCTGAAAGTGATCATCGAGACGTGCCTGCTGACCGAAGAAGAGAAGATTAAGATGTGCGAGATCGTCACAAAAGCAGGCGCAGAATATATCAAGACATCCACCGGATTTTCCACCGCAGGTGCAACTTTTGCGGACGTGGAACTGATGCGGACTCATGTTGGATCTGACGTCAAAGTGAAAGCGGCAGGAGGCATTTCATCTTTCGATGACGCGGAAGAATTCATCCGACTTGGTGCGGAGCGCCTTGGAACAAGCAGACTTGTGAAAATCATGAAAAACAGCCCGGACGCAGGAGCCGGATACTAGAAGGAGGAGACAGCGTGAGCACCCATATGATGATAGAGCTGGTCGGGTATTTCGGATCCGCCCTTGTGCTGGTATCCTTTCTGATGGCCTCGGTGGTCAAACTTAGGATTATCAACATGGCCGGCGGAGTGATCTGTACGATCTATTCTCTGGTAATCCATGCATATCCGACGGCAATCATGAATACCTGCCTCGTTCTGATCAACTTTTATTACCTGATGCGGCTCCGGAAAACAGAGAGGGCTTACGATGTGATCGAGGGAAAGCCGGAAGAATCCATGCTGCATTATTTTGTGAACCGGTATGCGGCAGATATCCAGAAATACTTTCCAGATTTTGATACAATATCAAAGACAATGCAGGGCTGCAATGCTGCCTATATCGTCTGCCATGACACTGCTCCGGCAGGAATCCTCCTCGGAAATCGGCGCCCGGATGGAGAGCTGGATGTGATACTGGACTATTCCACGCCGGCATACAGAGACTGCTCAGTCGGGACCTGCCTGTATTCCAGGCTGAAAGAGCAGGGAATACGGAAGCTGACCTTTGCTGGAACACCGGGGCTCCATGAATCCTACTTACAGACAATGGGATTTACAAAAAAAGAAGGGGCTTACGTCAAAGAACTGGATCAGGATAAGAAATGATTCAATCCATATTAGAACGGGCGAGACAATAATTAAGCAAAAATAACTGTTTTCAAAACAATGAAAGACCAAGGATAAAAGACCTCCGGGATGTACATTGAGAGATGTGCACTTCGGAGGTTTTGTTTGATGTTGACATACATAGAGTTGCATGGAAACATGAAAATAAGGAATCCGGAGGCCAGGTGGAAGATCCACACTCCTCATCTGTGTTTAGATGGGGATTTATGATATAATACGTGTAGAGAAATTCATAGTGGAGAGGAAGGACAGAAGGTATATGTTATCAATGTGTGGTGTGGATTGCTGCGGTAAATGTGCCAGAAAAGAAGAGTGCGGCGGCTGTGTCAAAACAGAGGGACGTCCTTTTGGAGGAAGGTGCATTGCAGCGGAATGCATTAAAAAAGGTGGTTTTGAGGCGCTTAAAAAAGCAAAATGTGATTTGATCGATGAAATCAATGCGCTTGGGATTTCGGATCTACATATAGAAGATCTGAACTTGCTGAATGGATTTTATGTCAATTTAGAATACCCGCTTGCAAATGGCCAAAGTGTAAAACTGCTTGAAGATAAAAATGTATATTTCGGAAATCAGGTGGAAATACCAGGAAGTGAAAGTTGTTACGGCATGGTAGCAGATGAGGAATATCTTCTTGTGTGTGAATATAAATGTAACGGAACTGATCCGAAAATCATCTGTTATAAAAAGAGGGAAAATCGGATCTGAAAACTAGTCATAAATAAATAAGAATACACACTCTTTAGTTTAAGAGGAGGATGAAAGATGACGACAGAAGAATTGAGGGCTGTCTGGGAGAAGGAAGAAGAAATTGCTCATATCCATGGATGGGATTTTTCACATATTTATGGAAGATACGAAGAAGAAAAGGATTTGCCGTGGGATTATCGAAGGATCGTTGAACAGTATTTGACAAAAGATGACGAGCTTTTGGATTATGATACTGGAGGTGGAGAATTTTTACTTTCTCTTCATCATCCTTATGTGAAAACCGCAGCAACGGAGGGATATCCTCCAAATGTGCTTTTGTGTAAGGAAACTTTGGAGCCGCTTGGGATTGATTTTCAAGAATGCAATGATCCATCTGATATTCCTTATGCAGATGCTTCTTTTGATGTCATCATTAACCGGCATGGGGACTTTGATGCATCAGAATTGTACAGACTTTTGGAGAAAGGAGGCGTGTTTATTACTGAACAAGTTGGCGGGGAAAATGACCGGGATCTGGTCGAAATGGTGCTGCCGGGGACGCCGGAACCATATCCTCATCTAAACTTGAAAGAGCAGCGTAAAATATTCGAAGAAGCGGGATTTCAGATTTTGAAGGCAGAGGAAGCATATAGACCGATTGTTTTTTATGACGTAGGGGCCTTCGTATGGTTTGCACGTATCCTGGAATGGGAGTTTCCTCAATTTTCTGTCAGTCGATGCTTCCCACAACTGTTGGAAATGCACAAGAAAATTGAAAAAGAGGGAAAAATAGAAGGAACCATCCACCGGTATTTGATCGTTGCAAAAAAGTGATGCGTACAAGTTGAGGAGGAAAACAGTGATCTTATATTTTACAGGAACAGGTAACAGCGAATACGTTGCAGAAAGAATTGGAAGAGAAGCAAATGACGAGGTCATAAATCTGTTTG
Source organism: Sellimonas caecigallum (assembly GCF_019754295.1). Classification (GTDB taxonomy): domain Bacteria; phylum Bacillota; class Clostridia; order Lachnospirales; family Lachnospiraceae; genus Sellimonas; species Sellimonas caecigallum. Next base: position 21,607 of record NZ_VIRV01000018.1, read on the forward strand.
AAAGGCTGCGTGAAAAGGATTTTACAGAAATACATTCTGAGCGCTCCTGGGTAATCGTCACGCCGACATATGCGTGGCGGATTCCGCGCATTCTGCAGGAATGGATGAAAAAGACGAAACTATCAGGGAGCCGGGATATTTATTTTGTCATGACTTGCGGAACCAATATCGGGAATGCCGGAAAATATTTGAAATCTCTGTGCAGAGAAAAAAGACTGCGATATTTTGGATGTCTGGAAGTGGTTATGCCGGAAAACTATATTGCTTTGTTTAAAACACCGACAGAAGAGGAAGCGTTAAACATTATCAGACGGGCAGAAAAGAGCATTGAAAAAGCGGCTGCTAAAATTAAAAATGGAGAGAAATTTCCGCGTATTTCTGCTTCAGCTGCAGATAAACTGAGCAGTGGCATTATAAATGATCTGTTTTACCCTCTGTTTGTTCACGCCAGAAAATTTTATACGACCGATTCGTGCATTTCCTGCGGAAAGTGCCGGGAAGTCTGTCCGCTTCAAAATATTCGCATGAACAATGGAAGACCGGTATGGGGTAAAGATTGTACGCATTGTATGGCATGTATTTGCAGATGTCCCAAAGAAGCTATCGAATATGGCAAACACAGCAGAGGGCTCCCGCGGTATACTTTCCCAAAAGAAAAAATTTTATCGTAAAGATTGCTTAGTATCAATAAAGGAGACAAAGAGTATGGATAAAAAGATTGCAGTAATATTTCCGGGAATGGGATATCACGTAGATAAACCACTTTTGTATTACAGCAGAAAACTGGCAGTGCAGTATGGGTATGAGATTGTTTGCGCCCAATACGGCACACTGCCTTCCGGCATCAAAGGAGATGCAAAGAAAATGTACGCTGCTTACGAGATGGCTCTGGGAAATGTGACAGATCAGCTTTCCAAGATAGACTTCGCCGCGTACACGCATGTGCTGTTTATATCAAAAAGTATCGGAACAGCGGTGGCTGCATCCTACGATGCAAATAAGGGAATTGGAGCAGGACATGTCTATTATACACCGGTGGAGGCCTCTTTTCAGGCGATAGGAAAGAGAGGAATCGTATTTCATGGAACAGGTGATGACTGGGCGAAGACAGATGTCATTGTCGAGGAATGCCAAAAAAGAGGATTGTCTCTTTTTTTGACGGAACATGCAGATCATTCTATGGAGACCGGGGACGCACTGAATGATCTGGAAATCATGAAAACGATCATGAAGGAAACAGAAGAGTATATCAAAGGATTTTCCAATAATAGGGAAATGCTTAAAAATACGTTGTAAGCATGACAAAGCAAAAGAAATAAGCATTAGACACATAAAAATACAGGTGCTATATTGTAGATGTCCGAGAGGGCATCTATTTTTTTCAGGAGGTGTCGGCAATGAACTTATATGAAACAGATAAAGAGTTTATGGAAATTTTTGAGCGGTTTGCTTTTGAGGAAGTTGTCCATGAAGAAGGGCAGGAACTGTGAGATCAGACGAGATACATGGCGATCCTTGCCGTGCTGATTGGATGCCAGGGACAAGAGGCATTCCGAATGATGCTGCCAAAGGCAATGGAAAATGGACTCACACCTGTGATGGTAAAAGAAATTGTGTATCAGGCGGCGGATTATGTGGGCTTTGGGCGTATGCTGCCATTTCTGCAGATCTCCAATAAAGTGATGGAAGAAAAAGGAATCGAACTGCCTGTGGAGCATCGGGGAACAACGACCGAAGAAAACCGTCTGGAAAAAGGTGTGCAGGCGCAGGTTGATATTTTCGGAGAGCATATGAAAGAGGCATGGAAAGCAGGACATATCAACAAGTGGTTGGCTGCAAACTGCTTTGGAGACTATTATACGAGAAATGGGCTGGATCTGGCACAGCGGGAACTCATTACTTTTTGCTTCCTTATAGCACAAGGGGGATGTGAACCTCAGGCAATCGCCCATGCAAAAGGAAATATGAATATGGGAAATGATAAAGAATTTCTGATCAAAGTTGTCTCCCAGTGTGTTCCGTATATTGGTTATCCAAGAAGTCTGAACGCCATATCCTGTATTGAAAAAGCAGCAGAGTAGACAGATGATAAAACGTTGGGTTTCTCTATAAATTGGCAAGGTGTAAAATCCTTGCCTTTTTTGTTGTGCAGTTGACGAGAGATACAAAAATATATATAATTATATTATATAAACGATTTATATAAAATGATTATAAAGAGGTAACATTTATGCCAAAACAGAGAATTACAAAAGAAATGGTTGTCAATGCTGCTTTTGAAATAGCGCGAAATAGCGGAATGGAACAAGTTATGGTAAAAAATATAGCGGATAAGATAGGCTGCTCTGTGCAGCCTATTTACAGCTACTGCAAAAATATGGAAGGATTGCGCAGAGATGTCGTTGAACAGGTGGGTGTCTTTATCCAGAACTATGTGAGAACCCATATTGATAAAGAGGACTTGTTCCGCAGTACCGGCAGAGTCTATATTCAGTTGGCAAAAGAAGAGCCGGCGCTGTTTCGCATATTTATTTTGCATCAGAGAAATGGGATTTCTTCTCTGGACGATTTATACAGAAAGGAAACAGATCCTCATGTTGCCGAATTTATTGCCGGTCAGCTGAACATAAGCACGGACAAGGCAAAGCAGTTACATCTGAATATGCTGATTTATACGATCGGGATTGGTACAATTTTTTCGGTTACTGAGCCGGGAATTTCAGCGGATGAAATATATATGCAGTTAGAAGCTGCTTATGAGACATTTTTAAAGCAGGCACTGTATGCTTAAGGAAGCGGAAAGGAGTTCGTTATGAAAAAGGGGATTATCATTTATCGGTCTAAGTATGGGGCAACGAAAAAATATGTAGACTGGCTAAAAGAAATGACGGATTTTGATTGTGTAGAAGCATCGAAGGTTCTTGTCGATGATGTGGCAAACTATGAAATGATCGTTCTGTGCGGTGGCATATATGCTTCAGGCATAGCGGGATTGTCGGTTTTAAAAAAGAATATCGGGAGATGGAAACAAAAAAAGATTGCAATATTCTGCGTGGGGGCTTCTCCATATGATGAAAATGCCTTTGAAGAGATCAAAAAACATAATCTAAAAGATGATTTAAAAGGAATCCCTGTTTTTTATGGCCGAGGAGCCTGGGATGAAGCCAAAATGACATGGAAAGACAGAACTTTGTGCAAGATACTGCAAAAATCGATTGCAAAAAAAGACCCAAGTACATACGAACCGTGGATGCAGGCGCTTATGTGCGCGGTAGGGCAAACGTGCGACTGGACAGATAAAAAATATCTGCTGCCGCTGATGGAATATTTGCAAGGGTAATTTACAAACAACATTTGTTTGATTACAATATTCACAGGATTAGGAGAAGAAAGCGAGGAAAAATTATGACAAATAAAGATATCCTGCGGATTGCAATGGAGCAGTCGGCAGCAGACATCAATTGCAAAGCGTCAGATTTTCTCTGTGAGCACCATGTCGTTGTCACATCCTGTGTGGGCGAGAAAGCACGAAAATATTATAGAGAACCGATTGCCTGTAATTTGGTCTCCTATGGAAACAATATCGTAGCATCGGTGCGGGAAGAATATAAAGATATTGTGGAAGAATACATAGGAAGATACGAGTTTTATCATTGTTTTGAAACACCAAATATGCACTGGCTTGAGGAAAGGCTGTCAAAGAGAGGACAAAAAGTATGCTTTATGGCAGAATATTATTTGCCGGATGTTGAAAAGCTGCGTGCGCTGCCTTGTGATTATGAGCTGAAAGTTTTGGAACAGAAAGATTTCGCCGAGCTGTATCAGCCACAGTGGGCAAACGCCTTATGTGAAGACAGAAAACAGCTGGATGTTCTGGGGGTTGGCGCATATGATGGCGGCAAACTGATTGGACTTTCGGGGTGCTCTGCCGATTGTGATACAATGTGGCAGATTGGTGTAGATGTACTGCCGGAGTACAGAAGAAAAGGAATCGCATCTTCACTTACCAGCACGTTGGCGGAAGAAATATTAAAAAGAGAAAAAGTTCCTTTTTATTGTTCGGCATGGTCCAATATCAGATCTGTGCGCAATGCTGTCAAAAGCGGTTTTCTGCCTGCGTGGGTGGAAATGACAGCAAAACCTGCAGAGATGGTAAATGAAATGAATCGGCAATAATTTGTCGATTTTCGGATAACAATAGCGAAAGGAGAAGGGCGGTATGTTAAAAGCGAAACCAACGACACATTTGACAGGGATTAATATACAGGGTGATTTTGGAGATTTTTACAGATTAGTAGACAGTATTCATCGTATGACAATAACGGAAGAAGAGCATATGGATGTTTACTACGGAGTAAAAAATCGTCTGCTTGGAATCTGCTATGACATTCGTCATGCATTTATGGGGGACCGTGATATTGTGTTGGAAGATAATGGAATGAATCAGGAAATCATGAAATGGCATGAAATGATCACGCCCACGCAGAATGTATACTATAGTGTGAATATATTGTTCCCGGAAGCTATTTTTGTAGCTGTGACGATTCCAAAGTTTTATCAGCTTGCGGCATGCTATTATGGACGCCGTTCGCGGTGTGCAGATATGGGGCTTCCTCCAATTCCATATGGATATTATCTTGAGGATAAGGCTAATTTGAATTTGTTGTGTGCGGTAATATGGCAGGCACTCGGGGAGGTTATCGGAGATGAAGAATTGGAAAAAATAATTCGCCTTGCGCAGAATTCCCATGAGGATTACATTAATTACGTGACACAGTATGTTGATAAATGTAACGTTGAGTTATTAAAAACTTCGGTGGAAAAACGTGGCAATAAACTCAAGAATATCGCAAAGCGATTTGTGAAAAAACCACAGACATATTATAACATGGAGAGAGAGTTCAAATATTGGGCCAGAGAAGAAGGGGTAAGCATTTATGATCTGGAAGATCCGGTAATTCAATATCCGGAAGAAATTGTATGGTAGGATTTATATAGAAATCAACGGCCAAGGAAGATTTGTAGATAGGGAAATAAGGAGGAACGTTGTCTGTGAAAATTCAAAAGATCAGAGAACATGCAGAATTAGCCGATGCAGCGGCAGTGTGGTTTCATGAGAAATGGGGAATCCCGCTGGAAGAGTACCGGGAAAGTATGGAAGAATGTCTCAAAAATGAACAAACGGTACCACAGTGGTATGTTGCCATGGAAGGAGAAAAGATCATAGGGGGCTTGGGCGTGATAGACAATGATTTTCACGACCGGAAAGATCTGGCTCCGAATGTGTGCGCGGTCTATGTGGAGGAGACACATCGCTGTCGGGGAATTGCGGGAGAAATGCTCCGGTTTGTATGTGAAGATATGAAAAATCTCGGGACAGACACGCTTTATCTGATCACGGATCATACCGCATTTTATGAAAGGTATGGATGGAAATATTACTGTATGGTCCAGGGAGATGGAGAGGAAGCGTTGTCACGGATGTACGTGCATGAGCAAAAATAAGGGAAAAGGAGAACAGACCATGTGCAGAGTAACTGTACATGGTCTGTTTTGTAAGAGAGATTGAAAACCAGACATTGCTATTGATGTGCTGCACGATACTGCGTATAATTATGATATGTAAAAGTTGTGACTTATGAAAAAGGGTTTTTTCAGATTATAGCGTCCACATTCCAGGAGAGAAGAGATAGAAGATGTGCAGCATTTTTTACATAGACAATACCATATTGCAGGATATGATAAAGATGGCAGTCCCTGGACGGGAGAGGGATTTGGAGAGAGTATGTTTCGCAAGAGATATCCGTCCTACCGAATGGGCACCGGTTCTTACGTGGAGTGAGAATGGGATCCGGCTTTCCAGTCAAAGATGGGGATATCCCGGAATCAGGAATACAGGGGTAATCATCAATGCCAGAGCGGAATCTGTCCGGGATAAAAAGATATTTGAGAACGGTATAAGATATCACCGGGCAGTCATACCGGCAAGCCATTTTTATGAGTGGAATACCAATAAAGAGAAAAGTACGTTCCGAAGAAGTGATGGAAAAGTGCTGTATATGGCGGGGTTCTTTGATATGTTGGAAAACGAAGAACGGTTTGTGATCCTGACGACACAGGCAAATAAGTCCATGCAAAATGTACATGACAGGATGCCGCTAATTTTAGAGAAAGATCAGATCGAACTATGGCTGCGAAATGGCAATGCGATAGATGAAATATTGAGGCAGATACCGGCGGAGCTGAAAAGGCACGCGGAATATGAACAGATGATGCTGTTTCCTGTCTGATCCCATGAGAACAGAAAAGGGAATAAGGAGATGAGAAGGTTGCCATATAAAAATGATCCAAAGACAGAAAACCGGACAGAACTGGTTAGATTCATGAATATGTGTATGGTAGAGAACGGCAGGGGAGATGTCCTTGCTCTCGACAAGGTAGATGACAGCTATTCAGGGACTACGTTTCCGGGAGGGCATGTAGAAAGAGGAGAATCATTCCATGACTCCATGATCCGGGAAGTTTGGGAAGAGACGGGTTTGTCGATCAAAAATCCCGTGCTCTGCGGCGTATATCACTGGACCAAAGAGGGGATCCACAATGTGGTTTTTCTGTACAAGGCAGACGAGTATACAGGAACACTGCAAAGTTCTGATGAGGGAGAGGTTTACTGGATTTCAAAAGAGGAATTCCGGAAAAAGGAGCTTGCTATCGGAATGGAACGTGTTTTGGAAATCATAGAGTCCGGGGATAAAAGGGAGTGTTTTATGTATCCTAAGGAAGAGGGGTATGTAGGGGCGTTATATTAAAGGGACTATCGGTTTTACAACAGTCTCTGTTTTTCTTTCCGGTACGCGGTGGGCGTCCGTCCCTTTTTCTGGCGGAAAAGCCTGGAGAAATAAAGGGCGTCATTGTAGCCAACAGACCGGGCGATATCACTGACCGGAAGGGAAGTCTCTTTTAAGAGGGAGCAGGAGCGGCGGATCCGGTAGTCCAGGAGGTATTCCTGCGGGGACATGCCGGTAATATCCTTAAACAAACGGTACAGATAGGTTCGCTCGATGTTCAGATGGTCGGCGATGACCTGGATGTTTACGGTATGGGCATAGTTGTTTTCGATGTAGCGGAGGGCTTCCTCCACATAGGAAATCTTCCTCTCTTTGGGTGGGATTGAAGTGCGTGGAAATTTGCACGCCAGAAGATAGAGATATTCGTACAGGATGCTGTTCATGATAAGGTCTCTGTTTTCCGGGAGCTGGTAGGCCTCAAACATTTTTTCATGGCAGAGTCTGACCCGGTCATCTTTTCCGTAGTGGAAATACGGGGTATCCAGAAGGGAGGTTCGCTTCAGATAGGACTCCATTTTGATACCCTGAAAACCGATCCACGTGTAAGTCCATGGATCATATTTGTCAGCTTCATAGTAGATCAATGTATTCGGGCGTATCAAAAAAGCGTCTCCTTCGGAGAGCTGATAGATATGCCCGTCTGTCTTGTAGATTCCTTTTCCCTTGAGAATGTAGTGGATGAGATATCCGCTTCGGACGACGGGACCATAATGATGCGACGGGGCGCACGTCTCATACCCGCAAGTGTAGATCATGGCATCCAGATTGCGGGAAAAATCATTGGAAAAAATATAGTCTTTCATCAGTACCTCCAAAAGAGCCAACAAAACTGTATAGTTAAACAACATTTCTCTATATTAATATCAGTATAATCCAGTATAATTAGATTTACAAGAACAAATCAAAACAGCATTTGTTCATGCCGCGGCAATGCATGGAAAATGGAGTTTTATAAGGATAAGATGAAAACGGGAGGTATTAAAAGATGGATGCGGAAAAAAGAAAACGCTATGAAAACATAGCTGGCGACCTCGTCCGACTTGCAGGAGGAAGAGACAACATTCTTGGAATCGCACACTGCGCGACGCGGCTTAGGCTTGTTTTGGAGGATAACGACAAGGCCGATATCAAAAAGATTGAAGATGTGGATCTTGTAAAAGGTGTTTTTGTGGCAGGGGATCAGCTCCAGATCATTTTCGGAGCAGGGCTTGTAAATGATGTATGCCAGGTTTTGGCGGAATCTCTCCATATGGACAGCATGAGCCTGGGGGATTTGAAGACAAAGGCAAATAAAAGGATGAATCCGCTGCAGCGGGCTGTTAAGGCACTGTCGGATGTCTTTATCGAGATCATGCCGGGAATCCTGGCGGCAGCGCTTTTGACAGGGCTTTCCAGTGTTCTTGGAAATCTAAAGATCGTGGAAAGCAACGATACACTTTATGGTATTGCGCGGCTGATCAATATTTCCTCTGGTGCGATCTTTGGTTTCCTGCCGCTTTGTGTCGCTTACAGTACGGTTAAGCGGTTCGGAGGAAGGCCGATCATGGGGATCGTCATCGGCTGTATCATGCTTTCCACAAGCTTGGCAGATGCCTATGCGGCAGCACAGGGGACCGTGGAAGTGACGACGCTGCATATCTTCGGATTTGGAGTGGATCTGATTGGATTCCAGGGAGGGATCATCGTAGCGCTTCTGATCGGTATCGTGACGGCAAAACTGGATGTTTTCTTTGAGAAAAAAGTGCCGGAAGTGATACGGCTTTTGGTATCTCCGCTTCTGACAACTTTGGTAAGCGCGTTCCTTCTCTTTATGATCATCGGACCGATCGGCCGGGGGCTGGCATCCGGCATCACAAATGTACTCGTGTGGATGACGGAAAATCTCGGTGTGGTTGGATACGCTGCATTCTCCGGTGTTCAGCAGCTGATCGTCATCACTGGTCTGCACCATGTGTTCGGAGCCATCGAATCGCAGCTTCTTGTAGATACGGGAAGGAATTTCCTGAATCCGCTTATGTCCGTGGCTATCATCGCCCAGGGCGGGGCGGTGTTAGGATATCTTGCAAGAAACAGAAAAGAAGCAAAGGCAAGAGAACTTTGCATTCCAAGTTTTGTATCCGTTCTCTTTGGAATCACAGAACCAGCACTGTTTGGTGTGAACCTTCGGTACCGTTATCCGCTTATTGGGGGATGTATCGGCGGCGCAATCGGTGGCGTCATCGTATATGTGACGAATCTGGCAGCCCTTGGATTTGGTACGACGGTTGTGCCAGGGATCGCACTGGCAGACCCGGCAGACAATGGGTATGTAAGTTACATCATCGCACATACGGCGGCACTGGGAGCCGGATTTCTCTTTGCATTTCTTCTGGGAGCGGCATTTGACAGAAAGAAAGAAACTGTGACGTCCATCCCGGAGAAATCGACAGAAGAGACAGCGCATCAGGGAAACCTTCCGGAAGAGATAGACGCCTTTGTGTCCGGAGAATGCATGGGAATCGAGGAAGTAAACGATCCGACCTTTTCCCAGAAGGTACTTGGAGACGGTGTGGCAATCCTCCCAGAGGAGGGGAAGGTCTTTGCACCGGCGGACTGCACCGTGGAGATGGTCACAGATACGAAACATGCGGTAGGACTTCGCACAAAGGCTGGCAATGGAATTTTGATTCACGTCGGAATCGATACAGTCAATCTGGCAGGAAAGTATTTTGATTTGTGTGCAAAAGAAGGACAGGAGTTGAAAGCAGGAGACTGTATCCTGGAGTTTGATAAAGAGAAGATTGCAGCTGAAGGATACGATACGACTGTCTGCATGGTATTTACAGAACTTCCGGAAGGGGTTCATATACAACGGACGAAAGAAGGCCGTGTGTCAGTAGGAGACAAGATTGCGGAGATTGTGAGGTAAAGAGGGAGTACAATGAAAAACTGGGTTCAGAAAGTCAGAGAAGAAGAGAAAAAGAAGGGAGGGACAGTGAAATACTGTCCTTTCCGGACAAACTATCATATCATGCCTCCGGTAGGATGGCTTAACGATCCGAACGGTCTTTGTCAGTTTAAAGGAATATATCAGACATACTTTCAGTACGCTCCGTTCAGTGTAAACGGTGGGGACGGATTTTGGGGGCACTGTACAAGCACAGACCTGCTCCACTGGGAATACCACGATCCGGTCATGGCGCCGGACATACCGGAAGACAGAAGCGGAGTATATTCGGGATCCGGACTTGTGGAAGGGGAGGAACTGACGCTTTTTTACACTGGTAATGTCAAGCTTCCGGGGGATTATGACTATATCGATGCCGGACGGATATCGAGCCAGATGATGGCAACGACAAAAGACGGACAGCATATGTCTGAGAAACGAAAACTCCTTGGACCGGAAGATTACCCGGAACATATGACAGAGCATGTTCGGGATCCGAAAGTGTGGAAAGAGGATGGAAAGTACCGGATGATACTAGGCGCGCGCGCCAGAGCGTACCGGAAGGACGGGACGCGGAAGGATAAGGGATGTGCACTTGTCTATGTATCTGAAGATAAGCAGCACTGGGATCTGGATCAGGAGATCCTGCCGGAAAACAATTTTGGATATATGTGGGAATGCCCGGATCTGTTTGTCATGGAAGATGCCGATGAAGACAAAAAGATAGAAATCTTGTCATTTTGTCCGCAGGGACTTCCGACAGAAGAAGGACGCTTCCAAAATCGGTATCAGTCCGGCTATGTCCTGATGTCCCAGATGGAAACGATCGAAGATGACTTTGTCGAGTGGGATATGGGATTTGATTTTTATGCGCCTCAGACCTTTGAAGATGATAAGGGAAGACGGATCCTTATCGGATGGGCAGGAGTTCCGGATACAGGGGAAGAGCATCGGAATTTGTCGGTGGAAAATGGATGGCAGCATTGTCTTACTATTCCAAGAGAGCTGACTCTTCAAAATGGAAAGATACTTCAGGAACCGGTACACGAAGTGGAAAGTCTTCCGTGGAAAGTGGAAAACTGGAATGGGGAAAGATTTTTCTGGGGGAAAAAGACAGTTCGGCTTACAGTTGACAATATCAGTCCGGAAGGCTGGAGGCTTTGTGTAGGCGGACCGGAAAATGGAGCGACATTCTCGGTAAAAGAAAAACATGCTGAGCTTTCCTTTTTGATGGAAACCGGAGAAGCAGCTGCCTGCGGAGGAGGAAGAAAAAAGCGGACAGGGATCCTTGAGATGGATGTGGAAAACGTGGAAATTCTGATTGACAGTTCCATTATGGAAATATTTATCAATGGAGGGGCGATGGTATTTACAACACGGATTTACCTGAAAGAAAATGAAAGAGAATTGTGGGCATCAAAAGCAGGGAAGCAGACACTTTGTGTCCTGTAAAAATTTGCAGAATGTATCGTAAAATCTGTCAGATTGTGTTAAGATAACAGTAGTGTCAGTATCAACATGGAAAGGGGTTTTACGATGAATCAGGAATTACGGGATTACGTTGCTGAAAAATCAAGAGAACTTATGAATGCGCCGTCTTGCAGCAGGGAAGCCAGAGAAGCTGCACAGGCATGGCTCGATGCAGTAGGTACAGACCGGGAAGAGGAACAGACGAAGAAGTATATTGCTGAGCTGGAACAGGATATCGTGACAGTGGATGGACTGGCAGCTTTTGCTGAATCAGAGGCCGGTATCCAGGTATTCGGCGGCGAGGAAGCAGCGAAAAATGTAGCCGCTCATGCAAGAGAGATCAAGGCAGCAGGAGCAAAATATTGTGACTGTCCGGCATGTGCAGCGGTGGAAGCAATTCTGGCGAAAAAAGAGCAGATGTTGTAAAACCAGGAAGAACAGATCGGGATCCGACACAGACGTGGCGGATCCCAGCTTTGTGTCCGAAAGTATATGGAGAGATGCTTTTGGAATATAGAAAGAAAAAGGGAGATGAGAGTATGAAAAAAAAGAAAGACCGCAGCGGCTATCTTTTTACCAACCGGGATCTGACAACGCTTCTCGTTCCACTGATCATAGAGCAGTTTCTGGCGGTCCTTGTAGGGATGGCGGACAGCATCATGGTTGCCAGCGTAGGGGAAGCGGCGGTTTCAGGTGTTTCGCTTGTGGACAACATTATGGTCCTTTTGATTAACGTGTTTGCCGCTCTGGCTACCGGGGGCGCAGTCGTGGCGGGGCAGTACCTTGGTCAGAAAAAGAAAGAAAAGGCGAGTGAGGCGGCAACTCAGCTCGTATGGTTTGTCACGATTTGTGCCGTAGTGATCACAGTTGTGATTTATCTTTGCAAAGGGTGGATTCTGAGAGGAGTATTTGGACAGATTGAGCCGGATGTCATGAGACACGCAGACATTTATCTGATGATCGTGGCGGCATCTATTCCGTTTATTGCTCTTTACAATGGGGGTGCGGCGATCTTCCGTACAATGGGAAATTCGGAAATATCCATGCGTGTGTCTATCGTGATGAACGTCATCAATGTGACGGGAAATGCTATCCTGATCTATGGATTCCACAGAGGGACAGAAGGAGTCGCGATCCCTACGCTTATATCCAGGATTACAGCAGGGATTTTGATCCTGATTCTTCTTTGCAGACCGGACAGGGCAGTCCATATTGAGCGGACATGGAAGTACCGGGCAGACTGGAAGATGATCAAAAATATTTTGAAAGTGGGAATCCCGAACGGGCTGGAGAACAGTATGTTCCAGCTTGGGAAAATTATCGTCTTAAGTCTTGTATCCACATTTGGCACATATGCCATAGCGGCCAATGCCGTTGCCAATACGCTGGCGTCTTTCCAGGTGCTTCCGGGGATGGCCATCGCTCTTGGCGTGACGACTGTCATTGCTCGTTGTGTGGGCGCAGGCGATTATGAACAGGCCACCTATTACACGAAGAAGCTGATGGGAATTACATATGTCAGCATGTTTGTTACAAACTTTGTGATCGTTGTCTTGCTTCCGGTTATATTGAAGGCTTACAACCTATCCGATCTTACAGCCAAGACGACGACGGAGATCACGATTTTTTATGGGGTGTGCTGTATCATAATCTGGCCGATCGCGTTTACGACGCCAGCCACATTTCGGGCAGCAGGAGATGCCAGGATGTGCATGATCATATCAGTTGCCTCCATGTGGATCTTCCGGATTGTTTTCAGTTATATCCTTGGAAAATATATGGGAATGGGACTCTTTGGCGTTTGGGCGGCTATGATCATCGACTGGGTCGTTCGCAGTATCTGTTTCATTGCGCGGTATGTCAGCGGAAAATGGAAACATACGGCGATTGCATAGAGGGATGGAACTGCTTTCTGTATTCCCGCGGAGAGAGACGAAAGCGATCTTTGAATACACGTGAGAGTGCATACGAAAAAAGCAGGCTGTGAGAATCCGTGATGAGGAGGAACAGCCTGTTTTTGTTGTAGAAAAAAAGAAAGTTGTGTTAAAATTAAAAAACTTACAGATGGAGAAAAAAGAATGATAAAAGTAATTGCAGCAGATATGGATGGAACATTGTTAAATCCGGAGCACACGCTTTCGGATGCCACATACAGGACGATTTTAGATGCACAGAAGGCAGGGTACCGATTTCTGATCGCAACAGGGAGGGATTATCCTTCAGCGGTAGGAGTTCTGGAGAAGTGGAACCTGAAATGTGATTTTATCACAGGAAGCGGCGCTGAAATACGGGATACCGAAGGCAAGATCCTTCAGACGATCGAGATGGATAGAAAATGGTTCCGGGAAATCTATGATTGTGCGGTGGCGGCGGGAGGATCCGTCCGCTTTTGTGCCGGAGGAATCGACTATCTCATCGGAGATCCGAAGACTGCCGAGCAGCAGATCCTGGAAGAATCAAGGCTCTTTTTGGGAGACGGATCGGACGAGGAGATCCGGAATATGGAACTGTTTCAGCAGATCTTAAAGAGGATACGGTGCCTCAGAAACGTAGAGGAAGTTTTGGAAAAGGAGATCCCTGTGTATAAGATCTTTATCACGGCAAAGGGAAAGACAGAGGCAGAAGCAATATGGAAAGAGATGGAGCGCTTTCCTAAGCTTGCCATCGCCTCCTCCTTTTTCAATAATGTGGAACTGACCCATGAGGATGCACAGAAGGGTAAAGCGATCGAGCAGTATATTACCTCTCTTGGTTACAAAAGGGATGAAGTTATGGTGCTTGGCGACAGTATGAATGATCTGTCGATGTTTCGGCAAGGATTTGGAGCTGCCGTGGCCATGGGCAATGCAGAACCGGTCATCCGTGAGGCAGCCGGGTATGTGACACTGTCCAACGCACAGGATGGGGCCGCGTATGCGATGCGTCTGCTTATGGAAGGAAGACTGGGAGAAATCCAAAAAGGATAGCCGTTTTGTACATCATTGACTTCCAAATGGCTGAGCATTACAATGGTGGAAAAGATTTTTGGCAATGACAGAGTTGCCAAAGATAGGCAAAGAAAAGGAGAGAGCATGAAATCATATACAGAAATCAATGCAGAGACCATCGATGAGTGGGTAGAGGAAGGATGGGAGTGGGGAAGACCTATTTCCCATGAAATTTATGAGGAGGCACGCACAGGCGAATGGGAGGTAGTGCTTACCCCAACAAAGCCTGTGCCAAAAGAATGGTTTCCGAAGATGGAAGGGGCAAAGATATTGGGGCTTGCATCCGGAGGAGGACAGCAGATGCCTATATTTGCAGCTCTGAAAGCAGAAGGGACCGTCCTGGATTATTCCGACAGACAGCTGGATGGCGAACGGATTGTGGCAGAGAGGGAAGGATATGACATACAGATCGTGAAAGCGGATATGACAAACCCGTTTCCATTTTCGGATGAGACGTTTGACATGATATTTCATCCGGTGGCAAATTGTTATATCGAGGAAGTACTCCCGGTGTGGAAGGAATGTTTTCGGGTGTTGAAAAAAGGCGGGATTTTGATGGCTGGTGTGGATATCGGCCTGAATTATATATTTGACGATGATGAGAGGATGCTTGTGAGAAAGCTTCCGTACAATCCGCTGCAGGATGAGGAACTCTACAAAGAGTGTATGGAGAAGCGGGATGGGATCCAGTTTTCCCACACGACAGAAGAGCAGATCGGCGGGCTTTTGAAAGCGGGGTTCCGTCTTACGGATCTATATGAAGACACCAATGGGGAGGGACGGCTGCATGAATACCATATCCCGTCTTTCCTTGCAGTACGGGCAGTAAAAGAGTAGAGAAGAGGGAGAAAATCGAACCGGATGCGGCCAGACCGGAATATATCCGAAATGTCCGGGGACTGGGGTATATATGGGATAAAGAGTGCGCAAGACGATAAGTAAAAAGGAAGGCAGCAGAAACAATGGGAAAAGCAGGAAAACGACTGGCAAAAAAAGCGGCGATGGGTTTTGTCCTTCTGTTCGCAGCGGTCCTGTTCCTGATCAGGATACAGTATCAGGAGTATGAGGAAAAAGTGACCGCCGCAGCGCAGATCATCCGTGCAGACAATCAGACGGACACAGCACTCTCTGTTTTAAAAGGAACAGGAACCATGACCATGGACGACGCAAAGAAAATTTTGGAGTCATATGGCTATGAAGACCTGGATGCCAATGAGTTTGGCCGAGAATTTCTTCAGAGAAGCTGCTGGATTGCGGGAGGCGGCCTGGTACTTTGGCTGCTCTTTCTTCTGATGCTTGTATGGGAAAAGCAAAAGACCGAACGGGAAAGGGATCGCATGGTCCGGAAGATCGCATCCATTTTGGAAGATGTGAGGGAAGGCAGGTACGGGCCGGACTATTATGACATTTTTACCGAAGAGCAGGGCGGGATTACAATGCTTTTGGATGAGGTGGATTCCCTGTGCAGCTATCTGGAGGTTGTGACGGATCAGGCCAAAAAGGAACGGGAGGGGGTAAAAACTCTCGTAACCGATATTTCCCACCAGCTCAAGACACCTGTGGCTGCGCTGAAATCTTGTTTTGAAGTGCTGACGAAAGAAGATCTCACAAGTGAGGAACGGCAGGAGTTCGAGTCCCGGCTGTCTGTACAGCTTTCTGGTTTGGAGAAACTTTCAGGTATCCTTGTGAATATTTCCCGCATGGAGACAGGAATGATCGAGCTCTCCCTTTGCGAGGGAAAAATCTTCGATACGATCCTGGAAGCGGTCAACAGAATTTGGGAGAAAGCAGATAAAAAACAGATCGAGATTGAGATGGATGCGGATCCTGAAATCGAGTCTCTCAAGATTCCGCATGACAGAAAGTGGCTTGGGGAAGCGCTGATCAATGTTCTGGATAATGCGGTAAAGTACAGCCCAAAGGGGAGCCATATTTTTCTGAGAGCAGAAAAAAGGCTGTCTTTTCTCAGAATCGAAATCCAGGATGAAGGGATCGGAATCCAAAGAGAAGAATACCACAAAGTGTTTCAGCGGTTTTACCGGGGAGATCGGCCAGAGGTAAAGAAAGAAGAAGGGTCCGGCATCGGACTTTATCTGACGCGGAAGATCATAGACGGCCACAATGGGATCATCAGCGTGAATACAGGAAAAGGAGCAAAGACACAAGGAAGTACCTTTGTCATTCAGCTTCCGTACCGATAGAAAGAAGAGGACCAGAAGCGGGGAAAATGAAACCGTGGAGAGGTCCTTTTCTACTGCTTTTTATCATTTCTTACAGTTTTGTAAGTGTCTTTTATTTTTCTGAAAGTGGGCTGTAAGAGAAGGCGTGTATGATGTAGGATAGAAAGAAGAAAGAACTGGCAGAAAGGAAGACACATATGGACAGAATATTGGAAACAAAAAATTTATGTAAATATTACGGAAGCGGAGAAAATGAAGTAAAGGCGGTAAGAAACGCAAATCTCGAAATCCAGAAAGGAGAGTTTGTGGCTATTGTGGGGAAATCCGGCTCGGGAAAAAGTACCCTCCTTCACATGCTGGGAGGTCTGGACACCCCTACAAGCGGGAAAGTACTGATCCGTGGAAAGGATATCTTTTCTTACAAAGAAGATGCTCTTGCAAGGTTTCGGAGACGTAAGATCGGATTTATCTTCCAGTCCTTTAATCTTGTTTCTTCCATCAATGTGTGGGAAAACATTGTTCTTCCGATGGGGCTTGACGGAAGAAAGGCAGACGAGGAGTTTGTGATGGATATCGTAAGGACGCTGGGACTTGAAAAGAAGCTGCAAAACCTGCCAAATACACTGTCTGGCGGGCAGCAGCAGAGAGTGGCTATTGCAAGGGCATTGTCCTCTAAGCCGGATATACTCTTTGCAGATGAACCGACCGGTAACCTGGATTCCAGGACGAGTGATGAAGTCATTGGACTTCTGAAAATGTCGGTGGAAAAATATGGGCAGAACTGAAATGAAAACCATCACAAAACTTGCACTGAGCAACAACAAAAAGAATAAGACAAGGAGCGTTCTTGTCATGGTGGCGGTATTTCTTACGATGACGCTTCTGTCCGCCATCGCAACTTTCGGTTATTCCACAATCAAATATGAAAAGCTGAACGCAGAAAAATTTTACGGCGATTATTACGGAATGTATGTGGGAGTAGCGGAAGATCAAATACATTCCATGGAACAAAGAAGTGAGTTTGCGGAAGTGGGCAGGGCAGCTTCCGTGGGAGAAGTGGAAAACAAAAGCCGCCTTGCCTTATCCTGGATGGGCGAAAAAGCTCTTGAAATGACCAATCTGAAAGAGCAGTTGGAAACAGGAGTATTTCCGGAGAAAGAAAATGAGATTGCAGGACCGGAGGAATTTTTTGAGAAACTCGGATATCCGGAAGCCAAACAGGGCGACAAGATCAAACTTCGGTTTCGGAGAAATAACCAGGAAACATACAGAGACGCGGATTTTGTCGTGAGCGGTATCACAAAATCGCCTGTAGAGCTGGAAAATCAGTCCTATGCCGCCTATGTGTCCGAAGATTTTTACAAAGCGGTCTATAAAAATGGAGAGCGTGCATTCAATGCGTATTTTAAATTTTCAGAAGAAGTACAAGTGAATGCGGAGACAGTGGAGATGACTGCAAAAGATCTGGCAGAAGAATGCGGCATCAATCCAAGTCAGACAGTCATCAACACATACTATACATTCTGGGCGCTGGATCCAGGGATGGAGACGATACTCGGATGCGTGGTAATCGCACTTATTGTATGCCTCTTTTCCGTCCTTGTCATCTATAATATTTTCCAGGTGGGTATCATCCAGAAGATCCAGGAATACGGAAAAATCCGGGCGCTTGGGACGACGAGAAAGCAGATGCGAAAGCTCGTCTTTCGGGAAGGGATGACGCTGGCGCTCCCGGCCATTATTCCGGGGATGATCGCAGGAGCCGGAATTACCGTGGCGTTCATGCATTACTGGCTGGAAAAGAGCCAGTCTGTGATGGGGAGAGAGGCTTACACCGATTTTTCTATGGTGTCCGTTCCACTCCTTCTTTTGTGTGCAGCCGTTTCCCTCCTGGCTGTTTGGGCGGCATTGAAAAAACCAATGAAACTCGTGGCGAAAATTTCTCCGGTGGAGGCGATCCGCTTCCAGGGAGACGGATCAAAGAGACGAAAAGGATTCAGAAAAGGGAAAAGGCAAATGAGTGTCGGAACCATGATGACTGCAAATCTGGCTATAAACAGGAAGCGAACTGTCGTGACAATCCTGACGATGGGACTTTCCTGTGTTCTCTTTGTGGTAATTTCGAACTTTACAGGAAATATCAGCACGAAATACGATGCGAAAAAACAGGTGCCATACGGGCAGTTTCAGATTGCCCTTGATTATGATTTGAGCGATACGGCCTACCCGGAAAATAACCTGGATTCCATCCTCCAGAATAATCCTTTTGATGACGCATTTTTGCAGGCACTTGAGGAAATCGACGGAGTTACGGAGGTACGTCTGCAGAACATCCTCTATGCGCGGGATGCAGAAGGAAACCTGCAGAGTGTCGGAGTGCTGGGAAAAGAAGAGTTTGAAGATGAAGCATATCAAGGTTCATTAAAAGGGACAGTGGATTACGACAAAGCAGCAAAAGAAGATGCATTTATCTACGGCTGGAGTTACTTCATCGAAGAAAGCGGATATGACATTGGAGATCAGATACAGATGGAACTTGGCGACAAAGACCGGACCGTATCGATGGAAGGGGAAATGCAGGGAGCTTTTGGAAGCAGCAATATGGATTGGATGATCACGGAGGATACTTATCGTAAACTTGGATTTACAGAAGACAACCCGGGGATGATCTGGGTGGACTGCAAAGAGGCAGACTGTGCAAAAGTAGAGGCAGAGATCCAAAATCTGCTGGAAGGAAAAGAACACTATGAGCTGAGCAGCTATCTCGGTGCACTGGAAACGGCGGAAAGCACTCTCGGCATGTTCGAGATGCTTGCCTATGCGCTCCTCTTTCTTGTGGGACTGATCGCCTTTATGAATATGGCCAACACGATGATCATCAGCATCATCACAAGAAAAAGGGAGCTGGGCGTCCTGCAGGCTCTTGGTATGACAAATCGGCAGCTCAACGGGATGCTGAGAAATGAAGGACTTCTCTTTACATTAGGCAGTGTCATGATCGCTCTGGCAGCAGGAATGCCTCTCGGATACGCACTTTTCCGATACGGCAGAGAGCATGGATATTTCGGATTGGACGTGTATCATGTCCCGCTTGCAGAAATTATGTGTATGATTCTCATTTTGGCAGTGCTGCAGATGGGACTCTCCTTTATCCTGAGCAGGAATGTCAAGAAAGAATCGATCGTGGAGCGGATCCGGTATCAGGAATAGCAGCAAGGTGTTGTCTTCGGTATGCTTTGGGGGTAACGCCGGTTACCCGTTTGAACATAGTTATGAAATAGTTGTAGTTTGCAAATCCGCACATGGATGAGATTTCACTAATGCGAAGTTCCGGGTGTTCCAAAAGAAGAGACTGAGCTCGGGCCACACGGAGATTTCGGATATGCTGGGCAATTCCGGTCCCATAGCTTTGGTGGGCGATCTCGTAGAGAAACGTCTTCCCAATATGGAATTCCCGGCAGATATCGCAAGCGCTGAGGTTTTCGTCCAGATGTGCCATGATATAATCGTCGATCTGGACCGGAAGCTCCTGGCGGCGGATCGTGACCATACGCTCCATGCATAGATAAGACGCCACGGCATGGAGCAGGTGGGAGGCCGCAAGGATATATTCTTCCGAAATGATGGGACGCTTCAGGCAGGCGGCATGAAGCGCTTCTTCGTCCACGTGGCAGGAACGGCATCGGGATCGGATCTCTGTCCATCCGGTCTCATAGTCCGGGTAGGAGAAGACGTGTCCGAAAAACAGGTAACCGATGACGATATTTCCGAAATACACAGGAGAGATAGCTTCGGTAAGACCAGCGTGACAGCGGTAAATATAGGTAGCATGCCGGGTGGAGGCCGCCCGGCATGCTTCTTTGTCACATAGGCGGCACTGCTTGGCAGAGACAGGATCACTGCGCAGCAGGCGGCAGAATTCCGGCAGATGTTCCGGATAAGAAGACAGTTCTTCAAACCGTTCATCAAAGAGGGTTACCCGAATCCTCGTCAATGTATAGAAATCACGAAACAATTCTTTTACTTTATCCAGATTGAAAGATGAGATCATCTTGTCGATTCTCCTTCCATAAAACTTTGTTTTCATTATACCTGTTTTGCGAACGAATTCAAAGTAAAACGCACATCTCTTTATATATTTCCCCAAATCCATCACGTAAAATAAAGTTAAGATTTGCCACAGAGAAAAAGAGAGGATGATGGAGAATGCTCGTAACATTAAAAGAAATATTGGAGATGGCGGAGGAAAGAAAGATGGCGGCAGGATCGTTTAACACGCCGAACTTGGAAAGCCTGCAGGCAGTCATCGGTGCTGCGGAAGAATTAAAACTTCCGGTCATCGTACAGTTCGCCCAGTGCCATGAAGATTTGATGCCGTTGTCTGTCATAGGACCGATCATGGTAAGGATGGCGAAGGAAGCAGATGTCCCGGTCTGTGTCCATCTCGATCACGGGGAAACGCTGGAGTATCTGGAAAAGGCACTGGAGATGGGATTTACATCTATCATGTATGATGGTTCCGTGCTGGATTACGATAAGAATGTCGAGAATACGAAACGAGCGGTGGAGATGGCCCAAAAGTGGGGGGCTTCCGTGGAGGCCGAACTCGGATCGATGGGAAAAAGAGAGTCGGGAACAGGCCATGAAAAAGAGCCGGAAGAAGATGAGACAAAGATTTATACAGATCCGATCCTGGCTAAGGCATTCACAGAGGAGACTGGGATCGATGCCCTGGCCTGTTCCTTTGGGACGACTCACGGCATCTATCTCACAGAGCCGAAGCTGGACTTTTCCGTAGTGGAAAGAGTGAGGGAGGAGGCAGGAAACATTCCTGTCGTCATGCACGGAGGATCCGGGGTAAGCAGGGAAGATTTTCACAGAGCCATCGAGGCGGGAGTGCGGAAGATCAATTATTTTACTTACATGGACAAGGCGGGCGGAACAGCTTGTCTGGAGTACGGAAAGGGACAGGAAGGCAAAGGGCCTCTCTTTTTCACGGAAACGATCCGGGCGGCAAGAGAAGCAATGAAGGAAAATGTAAAAGAGGCCATGCAGATTTTTGCAGGGCGGTAATGAGCAGAAAAGGGGAAGAAAAATGAGAAAAATGACATTTGCACTTTGTTTTGGAAATCGAGGATTTATGCCGGGAGAACTGATCTTGGGGGCAAGGAAAGACATGGTCAAGGCTGTCACGGATGCAGGGTATGACTACCTGATCATGGAGGAGGATGCCACGAGATACGGGGCTGTGGAGACAAGAGATGAGGGAAGACTATATGCGAAATGGCTGAAGTCCCACGAAGGGGAATACGATGGCGTCATCTTCTGCATGCCGATATTTGTGGATGAAAACGGAGCAATCCAGGCACTGGAAAACGCAGGTGTGCCGATTCTGATGCAGGCATACCCGGACGAGATAGGGAAGATGGATTTCCAGCACAGAAGAGATGCATTCTGCGGAAAATTCTCTGTGACTGATGTATTCAGCCAGTATAAAGTACCGTTTACTGTTCTGAAACCGCATGTGGTTCATCCGCTGTCTCCGGCTTTCGCACAAAATCTCCGAGATTTTGCGGCCATCTGCCGGGTCGTAAACGGAATGAAACATTTCAATGTAGGATGTATCGGCGCCAGGACGACAGCGTTTAAGACGGTGCGGTTCGATGAGATCACGCTTCAGAAATACGGGATCAATGTGGAGTCCTTTGACCTCTCCGAACTGATCTACAAAGTCCAGAATATGGACGATGCAGATCAAAACGTCATTGATAAGAAAGAACGGCTTGAGAAGTACACCGATTTTTCCATGGTACCGGAGAAAAATAAAACGACATTGGCAAAGATCAGCGTTGTGCTGGATCAGTACATCGAGACGTATCATTTGGATGCTCTTGCGCTCCGGTGCTGGAATGAGATGGAGACGATCCTTAGAGTTTGTCCATGTGTATTGTTAAGTGAATTAAACGACAGGGGAATCGTTGCATCCTGCGAGATCGATCTTTGTTCGGCCATTACCATGCGGGCCATGAATCTGGCATCCGAAGAGCCGACGGCAGTTCTTGACTGGAACAATAACTATGGAGATCAGGAGAACAAGGTCATTTTGTTCCACTGTGGGCCGGTGGCACAGTCTCTCATGACAGGGAAAGGAACAGTAACAGAGCATAAGATGTTCGCAAAAGATGATCCGGGCTCCGGCTGGGGTGCAAATGAAGGGCGGATCAGGGCATTCCCTATGACATTTTCCAACTGTAAGACGGAAGACGGAAAGTTGACCGTCTATGTAAGCGAAGGGACGTTTACCGGAGAACCGATCGAGGAGACGTATTTCGGATGTGCCGGTGTGGCAGAGATACCGGATCTTGAGAACAAACTGATTCGGCTAGCAAGAGGCGGATTTAAACACCACACGTCAGTTGGGGTAGGACATATGAAAGATGTGCTCACAGAAGCATTCGAGACATATCTACACTATGACGTGGTGTCCATCGAGTCGTAGAAGGAAAAAAGATGTTGCCGGAAAATCAGACGAAGAGACAGGAGGGAGACAGAGTGAAGATCGCAGGACTGGATATCGGGACAACCGGATGCAAGATCACGGTGTTTGACGAGAAAGGACAGAGGCTTTTAAAGGAATACCGGGATTATCCGGTATCCCGAAAGCATCACGAGCATGAGATCGACATTGCAGGTGTAAGAGACAGCGTACTTGCAGTCGTAAAAAGCATGACGGAGAGCTGCCCGGATATTGGAGGCATTGGGGTAACGAGTTTTGGAGAGACGTTTGTTGTGACGGACGAGGAAGGGACACCGCTTTTTCCATCCATGCTTTATACTGATCCGCGAGGGCAAAAAGAGTGTGACATATTGAAAGAAAAGATTGGGGAAGAACGGCTTGCCGAGATTTCCGGGTTGGTGCCGCACGAAATGTACAGTATTGCAAAGATTATGTGGGTGTTCCGAAACAGGCCGGATGTATGTGAAAAGGCTGCACATATTTTTTTGATCGAAGATTACATCGTATATTTACTCACAGGCGTCTGTCAGATCGACTATTCTCTGGCGGCCAGGACAATGGCCTTCGATATACGGGCACTGGATTGGAGCCAGGAGATACTGGAGGCAGCAGGCGTCCGCAAAGAGCTTTTCTCCAAACCGGTCCCGACGGGGACAATAGCAGGAGAACCGCTGGAAGAGATATGCAGGCAGACCGGACTTTCCAGCCAGACAAAGATTGTCTCTGTCAGCCATGATCAGGTGGCGGCAGCTGTGGGTGCAGGCGTATTTGACGAAACAAAAGCAGTGGATGGTGCAGGGACGGTGGAGTGCATGACTTGTGTCCTCTCCGAGATTCCGAAAAATCCGGAATTTTATAAAGGGAAATATGCGGTCACGCCGTACATTGTCCCAGGAAAATACTTGTGCTACGCATTTTCTTACACAGGCGGAGCGCTGCTCCAATGGTTTCTTGAGACATTTGCGGGAGACGAATTGAAAAAAGCGAAGGAAGAGAATGTGTCGGCGTATGATGTGATGGAAGCAGGGTACAGCGGGCCGACAGGTCTCCTTGTGCTTCCGCATTTTGCAGGGGCGGCCACCCCATATATGGATACGGGATCCAAGGGGGCAATCCTTGGACTTACGATGGAAACAGAGAAGAAAGAGATTTACTGGGCATGTATGGAAGGAGTAGCCTACGAGATGAGGCTCAATGAAGAGATCCTAAGATCAGCAGGAATTTCCTTTTCCATGCTTCATGCCACCGGAGGAGGGGCATCCTCCGAAGTGTGGACTCAGATCAAGGCAGATGTACTCAATGTGCCGATCAAGGTGCTGGAGGCAAAAGATGCAGGCACCGTCGGAAGCGCTATGATCACAGGGACGGCTGTCGGGTATTTTCAGGATCTGAAAGAAGCGGCCAAATGTATGATCCGGGAAAAAGGAATCTGTTATCCTGATGCAGGACGGCATGAGGCGTACGAAAAAATATTTCAGCGGTATCGTCATCTCTATGAAGCAGTACGCCCTCTCGTGGGATAACTGGCTGGATCGAGGAGAAAAGGAGGAAACAGAGTATGAATCCGTATATAGGACATGAATCACAGATTTTCGGAGCAGAAGAACATCGCCTCACAGGAGGAAAAGGAGACGGAATGCGGCTTTTGGAGGTGTGGAACGGCAAAGGGCTGGAATTGACGATATCATTGGACCGCGCCGCAGATATTTCAAGACTTCGATTCAAAGGCATGAATATGGGGTACTTCTCCCCATGTGGTTATGTGGCACCGTCATACTATGACAGGAGAGAAGACCACTTCCTCAAATCCTTTACCGCAGGATTTCTAACGACATGCGGACTGGAATCCGTAGGCGTACCGTGTATTGACGAAGGAGAATCCGTACCCATGCATGGATCCATCTCCAATACACCGGCCTCATACTATTACTGGAGAAAAGAAGACGATGAACTGGTAATCTATGCAGAAATATCCGATGAGACAATCTTTTCCAGAAAACTGAAACTCTGCCGCGAAATCCGGATCAGCCTCCAAGAAAACACCTTCCGGATCCATGACCAGATCCAAAATGAAGGCGACCGCACCGAACCAGTGGAAATTCTGTATCATATGAATATGGGATACCCAATTTTAGATGAAGACAGCAAAATTACGGTATCATCCGAACACGTCCGCCCACGCAATCAACACGCAGCCGAAGATATAGAAAACTGGATGCATATGGAAAAACCCCAGCCAGGATACGAAGAACGATGCTACTACCACGAATGTACAAAAAAAGGGATGGCATCCATCTATCAACCAAAACTGAAAATGGGACTCGCGCT
>NZ_VIRV01000019.1 GCF_019754295.1 Sellimonas caecigallum
CACATACATCACAGTTCTCCGATTGCCACACTTATGTTTATTCTTGTTATGAGATTTTCTTGCCCTTGCATTTGCCCTTATGAGCAATGAGGGAAAGAGTAAACTTGTGTGTGACCGTATAAAGAGATAAGGCGAACACATTGCGATAAATCCTTTATTTTCAAGGCTTTTGGAGGATTTTATTAAAACACTGTAACCTCTGTTGAGAGGTTATAATTTACTGATATTCAAATCCTAATTTATCGGGCAGACAAGGAGGGAGAGCATGGAGTTATCCATACAGGAACGGCTAAAAGACCTGCGTGTGGAGCGTGGGCTGACATTGGAACAACTTGCGGAGCAGACCCATCTCTCCAAGTCTGCGCTGGGCAGCTATGAAGCGGAGGACTTCAAGGACATCAGCCACTATGCCATTATCAAGCTGGCAAAGTTTTACGGCGTGACCGCCGATTATCTGCTGGGGCTGTCCGAAACCAAAAATCACCCAAACACCGATCTTGCAGACCTGCGTTTGAGTGATGATATGATTGAACTATTGAAAAGCGGGCTGGTGGACAATTCCCTTTTGTGTGAACTGGCGACACACCCGGATTTTCCTCGGCTCATGGCTGACCTTGAAATTTATGTGAATGACGTGGCAGGAAAACAGGTGCAGAGCGCAAACGCCATTGTGGACGCTGTGAGTGCAACAATTATGAAACAACACAATCCCGGCTTGACTGACCCGCAGTTAAGACAGCTTATCGCCGCCCACATTGACGATGACAGCTTTTGCCGCTATGTGATACAGCAGGACATAAACAAGATAGCCCTCGACCTGCGGGAAGCGCATAAGAACGATTTTTTCAGCGTTCCGGAGGACAACCCGCTGGAAGATTTCTTGCAGACCGCCGAGGAAACCGCCAGAGAGGACAGCGACCCGGAGCAAGCGGCTTTGGCGTTTATCTGTAAGCGGCTTAAACTGAATTACAAGAAGCTGTCTGAAGAAGAAAAGAAGTGGCTGAAAAAGATTGCACAGAAGTCGGACTTGCTGAAAAATCCAAACCCACAGCGGGGGAGAAAATAAGTGGGCGACAAAAACAAATTTTACAAAACGGAGGATACCATGAAGAAAGACGATAGAGAAAGATGTTCGTGGGCAACCACAGAACTCTATAAAGAATACCATGATGAGGAATGGGGAAAGCCCGTTCATGATGATAGAAAACTATTTGAAATGTTGGTTCTTGAAGGTATGCAAGCCGGATTATCATGGCTGACGATATTAAATAAAAGAGCTGCATTTAAGGAAGCCTTCAACGAGTTTGATTATCAAAAAATTGCTCTCTATGACGAAACTAAAATTGATGAGTTAATGCAAAATCCCAATATTGTTCGCAATAGATTAAAAATTAAGTCGACAATCACAAACGCACAGCAATTTATCAAAATCCAAGAAGAATACGGAAGTTTTGATAAGTTTATTTGGTCTTATGTTAAGAATAGACCGATTCATAATCATTTCAAATCGGAAGCGGACATTCCTGCAACAACGCCACTTTCAGATAGAATCAGTAAAGACTTAAAAAAACGAGGCTTTAAGTTTGTAGGCAGCACGATTATATATGCGTATATGCAGGCAATCGGAATTGTAAACGACCATGTGAAAGGTTGCTATTTGTATGTACCAGAATAATTCAATATTTCGGTACAATTTATCGAGAGATAGCAAAGCCAGCCGAGCCAGTCAACGGTCAAGATGAACGGCGCGGCGGTGCCGTTGACAGTCCCGCCCGTCTTTGCTGATGGGCAATCAAGGCGGGAAAGCCCTAAAATGGCTTCCCGCCCATTTTAATTTTTACATCTTTAAACACTCCAAAATCAGAAAGAGAGCGGCCAAGCACTTTGAGGGATTGGCCGCCTTGTCCACCCATCCAGCGGGGCGGCGGTCAAGGCCGGGTGTAACCCCGTTCATTTCAGCCTTGACGGTTGCCCGCTGTCCTGCTACTTTTCCGGGAGTGTGGCCACAACTTCGGGACACTTTGTCCACAAGTCGGAGCGTAGGACGAGGGACGGGGGCTTTCATATACGCCCAGTCTGCTGTTGAAACCAGACCTGTGCTTACGGCTCTACGCCACGCAAGCACAGCCCTGTTTTCCTGCCGCTTCAAATGCCCTTGCCCTCCCCGGCGGCAACGGCATTTTCACGGCAACGCCGACAGAGCGTATAACACACTACACTTTGCTTCGCAAAGTCGTGTGCCAAATGGGGGCGTTGCCCCCTTTGGAAACCCCCACAAGAAAAGGCGGTACGCTACCCCTCCACGGGGCGCATACCGCCTTTTCTTGTTATCCAGCCCTCCGGCTGTATCGATTGAGCAAAAGTCAGCGTGGGATTGATGTGGTATCTTTATCTTTGGGAAACTCCCGTTTCCCACTTTGAAACTGTGGCTTTTGTTACCCCGACAAATTTAGCCAGTTCTTCCTGTGTAATTTTCTTTTCTTTCCTTAACCTGGAAAGATTTTCTGCAAATTTGATTTTATCCATTTTTTTCTTTCTCTCCTTTGCCTCCATTATACGCCGACAGCATAATAAAACAATGGAGGCAAAAGATACTTTTTGAAATTAAATCAACCAATGCGATACATGCGTTTCCTTTTCTGTCCTTTTCTGAAAATTCCACGCACAAGAAAATACCCTGCCAGATAGAGAAGTGTTCTGTAACTACGCAGAGCATCGTAGATAACAGCCCCTTTTCGGAGAACAAACACCATTTTCCCATATACCTGATCTTCCGCTACCGGACTGAAATCTTCCGTTTCGTTTGCATCCCCTTTTGTCACAAAAGCGCCGTTTTCTTTTCTCTGTACTCTGTGAAGGACAAAGCTTCCGCCAGAGAGCCGAAACGCAATCACATCGCCGGTCGAAATAGGATGGATATCGTCTTTTTTCAGATATACAAGATCTCCTGCCCGCACCGTCGGTGTCATAGATCCTGAAAGTACTCCAAAAGGTTCCAAACCAGCCAAAGGAAGAATTCCGATAAAAAACAGATACGCCGCCAGAAGAAAGGCCTGCATCCGGTCAAGCATCCTAAACATGCCGTCTCTTTTCCTTTCTTTTCCTCCGGATCCATCCATAAGCGCATCCAAAAATCGTACATCCGGCGGCTGCGAAAATCAAGAACAAACCGGAAATCGACCTCTCTCCTGTTTTTACCGGTTCTTTCTGATCCGGCATGATGTCTCCTCCTGAATTTCCCTGTTCCGGCGGATCTGCCATAGCACTTTGCCCCAGGAATGTCCATGTCATAGAACCGTTTTTCCTCGCATATGCGTTGTCCAGATTCTCTGGGATTGATAAGGAGAAAGAAAGCGTGTCTTCCTCTCCCGGACCATATTCTCGCAAAAATTGGAATTTGGAAAGGGAATCCGGATCCAGATTATCGTCGTATACAGTTTCTCCGCTCTTTTCCGTAATCGTCAGATGCATCTCCTGAATCAGTTCACTTTCCAGTTCTGCCGCCACTTTCATCCACAACGTCTCTGTAACCGGAAAGTTATTTTTGATTTGGATCTCTCCTTGGAAAACATCTCCCGGGGCCAGATCTCCAAAATCTTCAAAAAATGTATCTGGATTTGCCGCGATCCGATCGCCCTCCAGGATGACTTTACAAAGCCCGGCATCAGAATCCATAAGGCGGAATGTATACCCCTCTTCCGGTTCATTTGCCTCCAGGATCTCCGTGTCGCCCCACGGTGTATCTGATGTAAAATCCGGTTCAAAGTTCCGGCTCTGGACAGCATCTGCCTCGGTCTGAATTTGGATATTTTCCTTGTCAATCTTATCCTGATCCCATGATTGTGGCAGAGCAAATGTTTTGTAAACCTTGACGCTCTCGCCATGAGAAATCGGTTTTTCATAGTAAAGATACTTGCCTTTTTCGATCCAACCGTCCGGAATTCCGCCGAAACATGTAAGCGGTATCTCCTCCTTGGCATCTGTTAAAAGCCGCACTCTTACATAGCAGCTGTCTCCCTGGACTTCAATATCCGTCGGCATGCTGACTGGTTTCCCTGGCACAAGATTCCGAGCCTCTTCCACAGTTTCCTGCCGGATGGCAATCCGCACCTCTCCTGTTCGAAATCGGGATGTGACAGATGTCTCTTTTTCTCCGGATGCGGATGCCGACATGCCAAGAACAGACAACATGATCAGAACCGCAGGGACGATTTGTATCTTCTTTTTCATTCGCCCACCTCTTTTCCAAATCGATTGACAGTCACGTCATTATGACTCAAATTCCTGTAATTGGAAAGTTCATTGCAGAATGTTGCTTTGGCATCATTGTGATCCAGCGTCTGAAGTTCTGCCTCCTCTCCCTTTACTGTACCATGTTCTACTTCTTTGATGCCTGTAAAACGATAACGTGCCACCTCTATCTCGCAGACGGTCCACGTTCCTGCAGGAACATTCACAGTGACAGATTTTCTTCGGATTTCCTCCTCTCCGAAAGGGTCATCAAAGGAAATCATTCGGTAAAAAGTTCGTTTTCCGCCATCGATGTCCTCTCCGGAAATCCGGAACAGAAAGGTAGGCACGCCGTAGGGTTCATAGGCCCCTTTTACTTCTTTTGTGATCGTCAATACAGGATTTCTGTTGTAAATAACCTTTATCTGATGGTCCGCATTGAGTTTTGTAAAAGAATATTCCGAAGGGAATTTAGACGGATCGATTGTATTTCCGTCCACAGATATGGATTCCAGTTCAAATCCTTCCTCCGGAGCATACTGAATTTTCTTTGTGCTCCCGGCTTCTGCTTTTTGATCTGATGAGGTAATGGTTCCATTCTTGACTTCAGTTTGAATTTGAAAATAGAAACGGTTCGTGACTGGTTTGCTTTCCTTTTCTCCGAGATCCGTTTTCAGAAATGCAGTGTTGCTTATTTCATTAGAGTTTCCGAATATATAATCCGGCCGCTTATGTACAGTAATGCGTACTTCCAGCGTCTTCCCATAGATCCAGCCAGAACTGGTATCTTTTGCTCTTACTTCGACTTTATCTTGCACGCCTTTTTCTGTCTGTATATCGAAAGATGAAGTGACTTCTTTTTCGTTATCAGCATCAAACACCGTCACAGTATCGCATGTCACAGCTTCAGGCAGTGTATCTGTCATCACGATATATTCATAATAATCCGCCGGCTGACACTCCGGTATTTTGAAATTAACCTGATACTCGTATGGCTCAGATCCGTGAATGTCTGTCTTTGACACATTTTTCTGCGGAGTTGGAGTGATGAATTTCCCATATCCTTTCGCGGAACCGGCAATCCATCCTAGCGTGACTCCGCCTTCATTTACTTCCTCTACAGCCCGCTCTCCTTCCATGTAGATTTCAAATTTGGAATAAGCTTCCTGAAGCTGCTTAGTGACATACTTCTCATATGTGCATGTTCCAGGAAGCGCCACACCTCCTCCTACTCTAAGCGTAAAGACTGATGTATCTTCGTACTGGATTTGTACACTGTCCTTTTCATACTCCTGCGAATCTATGTTATCTGCATAGAAATAATGGAATCCGTCCTCTTCCTTGTAATAAACTCTGCTGTCTTCCGGTATATTCATCCCGCTTAACGAGTCGTTTTTGCTGATCCCAAGTATCTGTCCGTAATCCAGATCTTCCGCCCGATAGGTCATATCCACTTTCAAAGGATTCCCCTGATCGTCAAATATTTCCAGTTTTGCTTCATACCAAATGTCGCTGAAAGTCAGCCCATAGAGATCTGTCGTAAGTGACAGAACTACGCCTACTACCGGGTAGTATCTTTCCCCTGATTCGGTTCGATAATCTGGCCAGTCTGTAAATGTGATCTTCAGATTCGTGCTTTTTCCTTTGTAATTTCCCATATTTGTAAGATAACAGGAAATTTTCCCTTTCTGCGCGTCGCTCGTGACCATCTGTCCCCACCGTTCGATGGAGGCTCCTTTCTGATGATACGGCTTTTTCCCATTAACTCCACTTGCATCTGTCCATGTACATGTCGTCTGTTCTGTCCTCTTCAGCCGGAAAGAATAGTCAGAGTTTTCCGGATCCCCATAATTTTTGACTGTAATATCACTTCCTTCCTGCTTTGCTGCTTCGAGAGCAGGGACATGGGTTGCTGCATGGGAGACGATGCCTCCAAATCCCAGAAGGAACGCCATACAGACAGTAATAAAGAGTGTTTTCCATTTCTTCAAATTGATTCCTCCTTACTTTCCCTTTATGGATGCAAACGCTTCTATGGGAGAGTCGTACCCTGCTGCCTGGACCGTCTCCTCGTACACGATCACTTCAAACGGAACTGCCTCGTCGTGTGTACGCACCGCACGAATGATCGGTTCTGTCTCTTCCCCTGGTCCAAGGATGTGTTGATAATAATAATACCCATCCTCTCCTTTTTCAGACCAGTCCTTAGTATTCACGTCCATAGTTACATGTACTGCACTGTCCCAGGTTTCCGCGATGACTCTGACATAGCAGTCGGTATCCGTATCATTTTTGACTGTCACAACTTTTTCATATTCCGTATCCGGCTTTACTTCATCCGGCGGGGTAAACTCTTCCTCGATATGGCTTTTATTGCTTCCGGCACGGACTACATTGACCTTTTCATCCAAGTTGGATAGATATGCATCCGCCACCCCGGCAAGACCCTGGTACAATTTGATGCCTCCAAAGAGAAAACCTCCCAGAACAGCCAGTATACAGAGTTTCCTGGTCCATCTTCTCATAGCCGCTCCCTTCTTTTATCCTTCCTGGTTTTGCTTCATATACATATCGTAAATATCTTCCGGCAATTTGGAATCTCCTGCGTTTTCCGCCTGGATCGCATAGCTCTTTACCGGGATTTCCAATGTAGCGTCATCGATCTGTCCTTCCACTGCATTGACAAGTGTGATGTCAGTAAAAAGCGGCGGTGTCGTCTCGCCCGGTTTGAGCATCATGCACTCTGTTTCGCTTCCGTACGCATAGACATATTTCCGGAATTTCTCCTCGTCGTTTTCTCCAACATCCTCCTCCTTGATCTTGGTCCATCCTTCCTGGATTTCATAGGAAAAAAGTTCCGTCTCAGCGGCAGGAAGCTTCTGTCCATCCTCTCCCACACAGACTATATTTTTAACCGGAATCTGTACTTCAGCGAAGACAAAAGCATCATTTTTCCCCGTGTTCGTGATTTCCGGATCTTTCTGGATCATTTCGTTCGGAGTAATATCCTGCTTGTCGTCTTCCGGCACATCCTCCCATCCCGGTTCTTCCAAGTCTGTCTTTACATTTCCAACTGTTACCGTGTTGATCTTCTCATCAGAATCTGTAAAATACGCAGACAGTCCGCTAAGAGCGCCAAAACAGGCGGTTCCCACAAGCGCCATGGCGATAATCGCCTTCCATATTCTATTTTTTCTCATAAAATTCCTCCATAATCATCCTTTATTCAGTAAATAGGTACAAAAATAAAACCACCAAGGGAACCACCTCCTCTGCTCGTCCTGCTTTGTCTCAATAAAATAAATTGGGATTGCTGAAACAGAATCGTTTCAGACAAAATAGAATGGCTGTCTGATGCAGCCTTTTTAGAAATGTCTACAGTATAGCACGGGCATATATAAAAAGCAAGCAGAAAGTAGATAAACTGCTTTCTGCTTACACAAACTGATTTCTTTCCGAATCGTATTCATAATCGATAGCTCCAAGCGCAGAACAGATCTTTGCTTTTTCCACGCCCATATCCTCACACATGGCATCCAGGTTCGGATAATAGTCTCTCAGTTTCATATTGACTGCGCTCAGCATCATGACCGGATCTTTTGGCAGACTATACATGTTCTTCCCTCCTCTGCATGTAAATATGACTCTCTGTTACGATCATCTCCGGGCAAACGTCAAACGGACCAGAAGGAATCTTGTCCAATACCTGGATATCAAACCCCAGCGCCGCTGTGCGGATATTCTCTCTTCCTTCCAGGTAGCGGTCATAATATCCCCCTCCGTAGCCGATCCTTCTGCCCTTTTTATCAAAAACCGTCCCGGGAAGAATGGCAAAGATATCCACACCTTTTTCCGCCTCCCGAAAAACCGGGCACGACATTTTCGGCTCCTGGATCCCCCACACTCCGCTCTCAAAATCTTCCCGGCTTCTTACCTGACAGAAACGGATCTCATTCCCTTCCACTCTCGGGGCACAGACTGTTTTATTTCGTTTCCACGCATCGTCAAAAATTACTTCTGTTTCTACCTCCGAGCGGAAATTTCTGTAAATGAGAAGAACATGTGCCTTTTGGTAGACTGGGAGATCCTTTATTTTCTCTGCAATCCGAAGGCTCTTTTCATGCCTTTCTTCCTCCGGCATGGCATCTCTTTTCCTGATGATCGCTTCCCTAATGTGTTTTTTTCTTTCCATACTTTTCGCCCAGGTTGGTTATCGAGCCATCTTTTTCTTTGATGGAAATATTGTTAAGCTGCCCTCTCAGATTTTCCCGGAATGCATCGATATATTCCTGACGCAAAATCTTCTGCTCTATCTTTTCCTCTTCTGTGAGGCCTTCAGCTTTTGACTTATGATATAATTCGTTGATTCTTCGAATCCGTTCTTCTTTCATATCCTTTGTACCTTTCTCTTTTTACTTTCTTACTTAACTGGAGTAATTCTCCAGAAATCCGTACAGTTTTTTGACAGTGCGGATTTCCTTTCCCTTCTCTATTTCTTGGCGCACATCTTCTGGCAGATCCGCTGTAACGATATTTGTGTATTCATAGATCGTCGTCTTATCGGATTTATATACAGCCACAAACCCATTGAGATCCATCAAATAAAACACTTCGTCCTCGCCTTTGCTTCCTTTGGCGGAAACTTCATATCCTGCTTCTTTCTGTGCTTCCTGAATCTTTGCCTCCTCAATTTTGGCTTCCTGCCTGGCTTTCTCTTCCGCGTAATGGAAGCTGATCTGATAAGCAGCCCCCAGAAGTCCAAGACAGCAGGCAAAAATCACACAATACCAGATACCGTATCTTTTCATAAGAAGTCCTCTCCTTTTTTATACAGTATCGGCAAAATGACAGAATTTATACAAGCCGACGCAAAAGCGTCTCAAAAGGAAGACCGTCCCTTTCCGGCGTCCCTTCTTCTGCTTTCATCTGAAGGCAGTCCGCAACAAAATCCGATGCTTTCTTTACGCATTCTCCGCATTTGGCTCCATTTATATAGACACCTGCAAAGACTCCGTCAAACAGATCCCCTGTCCCGTGAGACATATATGGGACCTTTTCCCTTTCCTGGATCTCAAATATACCTTTTTCCCAGATGGCA
The DNA here is from genome assembly GCF_019754295.1 of Sellimonas caecigallum. GTDB lineage: Bacteria > Bacillota > Clostridia > Lachnospirales > Lachnospiraceae > Sellimonas > Sellimonas caecigallum. The sequence goes on from NZ_VIRV01000019.1 coordinate 9,329, forward strand.
GTCCGGATCTTTTCTTTTCCGGAAACTGCACTTGTGATAACGACAGTTCCTGCCCCAAGTGTTGTCAGATGCTTTGCCATATCAAGCACCTCGTTATCGTCCGCCTCATCTCTGTACGGTTTACCAGACAGAAATGACGCCTCGGTCATATTTGGCAAAAGAACGTCCGCACAAGATGCAAGGCGTCTTAGCGCACTACAGTAGGAATCATCAAAATTGGAATAATACTTTCCATGATCCCCCATAATGGGATCAAAGATAACAGGAATACCCTGCATCTTTTCCAGAAGTTCAAAAACTTTCTCCGCCATTGCGGCACTGCCCAGGTATCCGATGAACACGGCATCAAAACGGATCCCTTCTCTCTCGTAATGCCGAAGGCAATCCTCCACGTATGTCCCCGGAACCGCAAGTACAGCCGGCTTCCCGTAACCACCCGTATGGGTGGAAAGAAGCATCGTGGGAATCGGACAGACTTCCACGCCCATTCCATTCAGTATCGGGATCATGTTCATCATCCCTGCTTTGCCGGCAGAACAGAGATCGTGAATCAAAAGCAGTCTTTTCATCCTCTCTCTCCTATTTCAGTAAATGTACTTTTTTCAATAGACCTGCAATCTGAATTCCTTTTGGCATTGAGCGGATTTCCTGCTCCGTCAGTCCGCCAATTGCAAGCAGTCCTACTCCATATACGACAACACCTACAACGATGGCAATGACAGTTGCCACTTTATCATGGATGACAAGTGCCAGCATGAATTGCACTACAAAAACGACAACTCCCATAATCACGGCTGCGATCGTAGGAAGGATAAACGTCTTTTTCTTTTCCTGTATATACCCGACCGCTTCCCGAAGGTCGTGTGCATTCAGAATACACATCGTAATGCCAAATACAACCTTGCTTGCCACCACGGCATAAATGCTCCAGTGGAAAACTACCAGCATAATAAAAAGGCATACTACATGGATGATAAGGGAGACCGTCGCATTCTTGACCGGAGCCATCATCTTGTTTATCCCTTGAAGCACCGCATTGGTCAGCGTAGATATCGAGTAGAACACAATGGAGACTGCACCGATCCGGAACAGGTTGGCCGCAACTGTATTGTCGATAGATCCCCATATGAGATCCAGCATCTCTTTTGGGATGACGATGAATGCCACCGCACTCGGCACCGCGATCAGCATCGTCATTCGCATTGCAAGTTCGATTTTCTGATGTACCTGGCCACTGTCTTTGTTCTCGTACGCACGCACAAGCGGCGGCACGACTGAAGACCCCAGCGCATTTGCCATGAAAAGAGGAACGTTAAACAGCGTATAATACTGTCCAAGGCTTCCAAGAAGATCGGCCGCATACTTTTCGGAAAATCCCTGTGCAGACATGATACTTGTAAACATGGCACTGTCTATAACATTTTGTATATTATAAACAGTTGAACTTAAAATGACCGGTGCGATCGTAAGGATCAGGATACGAAAAAGGAAACGGAAAGATTCTTTCTCCGCATGTTTGTCCCGGTACATTTTTTTTCTCAATACATTTTTATATGCATAGAAAATCAGGATCAGGAACATAAGAGCTGTCAACCCACCGACGATAACGCCCAGTGTTGCTCCTGCCGCCGAGTATGCCGGACCGTAAAGCTTGTTCCCCTGTTTTTCTGCAATATTCTGCCCATACTTCAGAAGCACTGCCGCGCCGACAATACTTACAATGGCATGGATAATCTGTTCCAGTATCTGGGAAACCGCTGTAGGCACCATAGAGCCTCGTCCCTGGAAATACCCTCTGAGGACACCCATCACAGCCACGATAAAGAGACCTGGTGCTAAAACCCGAAGGCCATAGGCACTCATTCCCATTTTCATAATGTCTCCGGCGATAAAGTCCGCCCCAAAGAAAATCAGAAAGCTTACTCCGCCTCCCACAACAGCCGCAAACAAAAGAGCTGTCTTTAAGATTCGGTATGCATTCTTTTCCTGCCCTTTGGACAATCTTGCAGAGACCAGTTTTGACACGGCAAGCGGCAGACTGTAGGACGTCAGGATCAGCGCAATATTGTAAATCTGATATGCAACTTCATAAAATCCCTGTCCTGTGATCCCCATTATATTCAAAAGGGGAATACGGTATATCATACCAATAATTCTGGAAATCATCCCCGCCGCCGCAAGAATGCTGCCTTGCACAAGGAACTCATTTCCATTTTTCTTTTTACCCATAAAACACCCCGCTATTTCTTTTTCTTTTGTCTGATTTTATACACTTTGTGTCAGCGCCAACACATCATCTGGATATCCCAAGCTTTTCCAGGATCTCTTTTTGTTTCGCCTCCATCACAAGCCTCTCTTCTTCCTCCATATGGTCATATCCCATCAGATGCAGCATACTGTGAGCGATCAAAAACGCGTACTCTCGCAAAACCGAATGCCCGTATTCCTGTGCCTGAGCCAGAACTTTTTCTTTGGAAATCACAATATTTCCAAGTACCGCTTCCCCGGTCTCAGGGTTGAAGCAATCTTCTTCCGACTCCAGGATTGAAAAATCCCCTGCTTTGTCGTAGGAGATCATTGGGAAAGACAGGACGTCTGTCGGCCTGTCTATATCTCGGTACTCTCTGTTCAGTTCCTGGATCGCTTCATTGTCCGTCAGAAGAATTTCCACTTCCGCTTCATATGGAAAGTTCTCATAATCAAGGGCTGCATCTATCACTTCCCTGGCCGTCTTTTCACAGTCGATAGAAAGTCTGATATCTGACTCTTCTTCAAAATATAAACTCATCTTTACTCCTTTTGTCCTCTGATTCTCCTGCTTTTATTCTTTCTCTTCTTCCCCTTGTCTTCCATTTTTTCGTATGCCTCATACGCTTTGACGATCTTCTGTACGAGCGGATGACGCACTACGTCTTTGCTGGTCAAACGGCAGATGCTGATACCATCCAAATTTTTGACTACTTTTACCGCCACATCAAGACCTGACATCTGACCTGAAGGAAGGTCCTTTTGTGTCTCATCCCCGGTAATAACGACTTTTGACCCGAATCCGATTCTCGTTAGAAACATCTTCATCTGAGCCGGCGTCGTATTTTGTGCTTCATCCAGAATGATAAAAGCGTTGTCCAGTGTCCGTCCTCTCATGTAAGCCAGCGGCGCCACCTCAATCAGACCTTTTTCTGAATTTTTCTGGAAGCTTTCTGCACCCATGATCTGATACAGTGCATCATAAAGCGGTCTCAGATACGGATCGATCTTACTTTGCAGATCGCCCGGAAGGAATCCAAGCTTTTCCCCTGCTTCAATAGCCGGTCTTGTCAGGATGATCCTGCCCACTTCATTGTTTTTAAATGCTGTAATAGCCATGGCCATGGCAAGATAAGTCTTTCCTGTTCCGGCAGGGCCAAGTCCGAATACAACCATATCGTTGCGGATGGCATCCACGTAAGATTTCTGTCCAAACGTCTTTGGCTTTACAGGTTTCCCCTGGATCGTATAGGCAAGCACGTCTTTGTCGATTTCCAGGACATCCCCTTTTTCATTTTCCATAGACAGTGCCAGCAGATAATCCACATTTTGTTCTGTTATGACATTTCCTCTTCTGGAAAGCTCCAGAAGCTTTTCAAGAATTTCTTCCGCCTGTTTTGTCCGATGTTCTTCTCCCATGATCTTCACGCTTCCATTTCTTGCGATAAAAGTCACGTGAAGAATCCGTTCTATCTTCTTGGCATGGACGTCCAGCTGTCCAAATACATTTCCTTCGTGCTCAGCCGGAATTTCAATCATTCTCTCTAACGTTCCCATGTTCTGTCTTTCTTTCCTTTCCGCATTTTTCAAGCAGAGTTAATGTTCCCCTTGCATATGCGTTGTCTTTGTCCTTGTATATTTTAACATTATTCTCCAAAATTTGAACCCCTTTTTTTCTTAAATCCCTCTGGAATAGTGCAAATCTTTCACTGAGGATTTTCTGAAACTCTTCCTGGGTGTAGGTTTTCCCAATATTTTTGTACGTCCGCATCGTCCGGATGCCTACGGAAATGGGAAACTGAAAACTTTTCGACAGACCGATCCTTACTTCTGAGGAATGAATCTCCATCTGTTTTCCAGCTTTCATCTCGCTCCCAAGAGCATATTCCTTTTTCCCTGTTTTCCAATAAATCTGATGCTTTTCCCGTTTTTCATAACGCTTTTCCTTGTAACTAAGGTTCAGAATATCCTCATACTCCTGTTCTGTTTCCATCCAGATGTCCGCGTCGGAATGCTGGTATTGCCATCCTGTGATTTCCTGGCTGTCATTTTTTATCTCCACTTTCCCTGATACAAGAAGATCTCCTTTTTTTACCTGATCTCCTTCATGGACCTGCGGAATACCATTTCGAACTACGATCTTTCGCACGACACCGTCTTTTTCCGCGATAAGATCTGTCCCTTCTTCACTGTTTTCTCCTGTCTTCTTTTCTTCCGCCCCTTGTTCAGCCTCTTCCCCGGAATCGCTGTTTTCTTTTATAGCAATGCGGATGCGGCACCCTTCCAAAGAAGCGGAGACCCATATCACATCTTCGAACTCTTTCCGGATCATCTTTGCGATCTCTGGGCAATCCACTTCCGAGCGTCTCATTCCGCAGGCAATCTTCTCTTTTCTCAGGAAAGCAAGGAGCGTCTCGTCGGTCTTTTTATAATTTCCTTCTATCTGTATATCCCACACAAACAACGACAGCACATAAATAAGAGCCAGACATCCCAGACACCCGGCAAAAAATACTTTTCGTTTTCTATGCTGAAAGAGAAAGAAAGGAAGGCCGTATTTTTTCAGGATCCGCATTCTCGTGTTGGTCTTCCGCAAAATGGGGCCAAGATGTTTTACTCCGTGGATGGTAACATACATCTCATACGCATGCCCCTTTGGTTCCAGACCCCATACCGGAATATGATGATACCGACACAGATTCAGAAACCGTTCTGGAGAATTTCCCCTGATCCGGATTCTGACATAACCTTTTACGTATCGCAATATCCGAGTCAGCAATGTCCATCCTCCTTGTTCTCAAATTCCACTTTTGCTATATTCCCTGTGATCTGCATCTCATCATCAAGATAGTACTCAATCCGCATTCGTCGTCCTGTGACCCTAAGAACACCTTCCTTTGTCCGAATCCGGATCAATTCTTCTGTATATTCCAAAATCCCTCTGTAATTCTCTATACATAGTTCCGCTTTTCCCGTCAAGGAAACCAGCGGCATCCCAAGCACAACATCTTTAGGAACATCTGCCGCCTCAGCAATCTTTTTTCGTACGATATCTCCACGCGGCTCTTTTCCGTTGTTTTTTTTGTTTTGCCTTGTTCCCATAAAAACGCCGCACACCTTGCTTTTCTAGCAATATATGCGGCAGATTTCTCCTTCATACGTTGTCTTTTTTATCTCTCTTTTCCTGTAAAAGAAGTCACATCAATACAGTACACATCCGCTGCTTCGATCATATTTGTCTCGAATCGGATATCAGCGTCAGGGGCCATATGTTCCATGATCTTCTCAAGACCATGCAGCTTTTCTTCCTTTTCTGTCAAAAGACGTATCTTGCCACTTCCCATAATACTCTGATAGGAACAGGAATATGCACAGGAATACTCTCCAGTAATAACACCTCGTTCGATATCCATCTCAATGGCAACGACGGGATGTTTTCGGAAAGCGTCTGCCTTTCTTCCTTTCTGAGCGGAATGAATATAGATTTTCCACTCCGGTTCTCCTGTTTTTTTGATCGTCCAGTCATATCCGAAGTTCAACGGGATAACAAAGATTCCGTCTTCATCCGCGACGCCTATCCGTACGACCGCGCTCTTTTCAACGATCTCCCGAAGTGTGGCCTGATCCGTAATTTCCCGCTTTTTCAATCTCATCTCACGCATTTACTTCCTCTCCTTCGCTTCTTTTTATCTCTTCCATATATTCTTTCAGACTTCTGGTCCTTTGTATCCGCTCTATCCCGGTGCGCCCAAGAAGCCCTGTCATCCCGCGGTATGTCCACAGTTCTTTCATCTTCGCAAGTACATATTTTTCCTTCCCGAGTTTTTCCCGATATGCTTCCACAAGGGCATTTTGAAATTCCAGATAGACGGAGGGCCCTGCTTTTCTTTCGCCCTTTATTTCCGACAAAAGAGAGGGATTTCCAATGAGTCCTCTCCCAAACATCAATCGCTCCACACCTGGACATTTCTTCCGAAGACGCTGCACATCCTCTGCAGTAAAAAGGTCGCCGTTGTAACAGAGTGGATGCCTGGATTTTTTCATGGCCTTTATATATGCATCAAGGTGTGGGGCGCCTTTATAATATTCTGTCAGTGTACGAGGATGAACGATGAGTTCTTTGACTGGGTACTGATTGTAGAGTTCTAAGAGCATATCAAACTCCTCCGGATCTTCTGCCCCTATTCTTGTTTTTATAGAAATTTCCACATCGGCCTTGTCGAAAATACGATCCAGAAATTCCCTAAGGTATTCTCTTTCCCTGAGTAATCCAGCCCCCTTCCCTTTTGATACGACTGTCCTGGACGGACATCCAAGATTCAGGTTCACTTCCCTGTACCCCCATTTGTGAAGCCTGACAGCAAGGGCAGCAAACTCCTCCGGGGAATTGGTCAGAATCTGAGGCACCGAGGCAAGCCCTTCATTGTTCTCCCAGAGGACATCCGCTTTTTGTCTTCTGGAAAGCTTTCCTCCTTCTGCAGGTGTCAGGAACGGAATAAAATATTTGTCAGCCGGTCCAAAATACCGGTCAAACAAACCTCGATACACGAAATCGGTCACTCCCTCAAGAGGTGCCATATAATACATCATCGTTTTAATCCTTTCGTCTACTATTTTTACAGTTTTCCGCATACTATCAATCAACAAGACAATTTGCAGGTAAACGTATATGAAACATATCCGATGTTATCGGAAACTTTTCCTGACCGCTCTGTTTCTCGTTGTCTCTTACTTCGTCGGCATCGGAGCAGGAAAACTCACGGAGCAGATGAACGCCAGGGAAACTGCCTCTTCCGCTTCAGAAAACTGGGGACTTGGGTTCCAGGAAGAGGGCTCTCCTCCTGTGGGGAATGCTTCTTCAGACGAACTCTGGAACTATCATGCATCTTTTCTTGACGATACAGATGAAAAAGTCATTTATCTTACTTTCGACTGCGGATTTGAAAATGGAAACACAAAAGCTATTCTGGATGCTTTGAAAAAACACGAAGCACCGGCTGCTTTCTTTATTGTGGGGACCTACCTGGAAAGCGCTCCCGATATGGTAAAACGCATGGTCGACGAAGGTCATATTGTAGCCAACCATACATATCATCATCCAAATATGTCTTCCATTTCCTCAAAGGAAGATTTCCTGAAAGAATTAAAAAGCGTCGAAAACCTTTTTAAAGAGACGACGGGGCAAGAGATGCCCCATTACTACCGACCGCCTCAGGGGAAGTACAGCCTGCAAAATCTGAAAATGGCTGACAGTCTTGGCTACTATACCTTTTTCTGGAGTCTTGCCTACGTAGACTGGTATCAGGATCAACAACCTTCAAAAGAGGAAGCATTTGAAAAGCTCCTCGGACGGATTCACCCGGGGGCTATCGTGCTTCTCCACAATACTTCCAGCACGAACGCCCAGATTTTAGATGAACTTCTGACAAAATGGGAGGAAATGGGATACCGCTTTGCTTCCCTGGAAGATCTGCTTTCCAAAAAACAGGATGCCTAATCGGTGTCCTGTTTTGGAAAAACAGAACTCTTCTCTGCTTTCTCTGTTGCCCGTCCTCTGTCCCTGTGTTATACTGACATCATACTTTTCATATCATTTCTTGGCGAGGACTATTATACCCTTTTTGTTCCTCGATTCCAACTGTTTTTTTCCTGCATTTGTACAGTCTCCCCCCTACAATCGCTGTTCAAGACACAAAACGCGGGGGTGCGCTTACGTCATCCCCCGCATCAGTATTCTAATATCAGATTTTCTCAAAATCTGCCGCTCCATGTTTGCATATTGGACAGATAAAGTCATCCGGAAGCACTTCTCCTTCATAAATATATCCACAAATCTTACATCTCCACCCCGCTTTTTTCTCCGGCATTGGAGCATTTTTGATATTGGACTGATAGTAGGCGTATGTGGCTGACGGCTCATCGGAAAGCACCTCTGCGTCCGTCACATCTGCGATAAACATCGTGTGAGTTCCTAGATCCACAGTCTGTACAACCTTTGCTGAAAGCCATGCATTCGTCCCTTCTGTGACAGCAAAAAGTCCGTTTTCTGTCCTCTTGGCCGCCTGAAAATCAGCAAACTTATCTACTGTTTTTCCACTCTGGAACCCAAAATGCCGGAACAGGCCGAAAGATGCCTTCTCTGATATCACAGACACATTGAATACACCTGTCCTCATGATCATCCCGTGTGTGTAATTCTCTTTATGTACTGTGAGGGAAATTCTGTTTGGTGTGGAAGTGACCTGCCCTGCTGTGTTTGTTATGCAGCCGTTGTCCTTTTCTCCTTCCTTTGCTGTCACTACAAATAAACCGTAAGTTAATTTATACATTGTTTTCTTATCCATTCTTTTTTTCCTCCTAAAACAGATGCTGCCGTTTGCATGGATCAGATCGTTGGATCTGTTGGATCCCAATTCTGATTTGCCGGAATCTTTGCATAGACTGGTTTCCCAAGCGGACCTGGGCTGGATTCATTATAGATAATGACCTTTGTTCCGGATTTGCAGTAATCGTAAATCCATTTTGCGTCTCCTGCCCTCAGGCGGATACAGCCGCTGGACGCCCATGTTCCAAGCTTGTTGTACTGATTTGGCATCATAGTCCGATTGTTGAAATCTGTATACGGAAGTGAGTGGAACAGGATATGTCCTGTAATCCTTGTACACCACTGTCCTTTTGCTCCATAGAGTGTATGCCACCGATATTTGTCTGATGTACTGAAAGTGCCGGTCGGTGTACCGGATCCAGGGGAGCAAGCAAATGCCACAACCGGAATGATATAGCCATTGCTGCCGTCGTTTGCGTAAACTGTCACACAACTTTGCGCTTTGTTGATCTTGATGACATAGGAAGACTGGGCTCCGATCACATTTCTGATATCAGTCTGTTTCACATTGTTCACATAATAAAATTTGTATCCATTCTCGTAGTACCATCCCGCTTTCCCTTTACGGAATGCATTTGATGTGGAACCTGGTGCCTGGGAACCTTTTGGAAGCAAACGGATCTCAAAAGCTTCCATGCGATATCCATACTGAGACGTCCCAGCTGACTCCCCGTTTTTTGCCCAGCCAAGCCAGCCGAACTGCTGGACATGGGCGCGGTAATAAATATCGTAATACTTTGCCATTTCTCCTGTCAGACGAATCTCGATAGCTTCCAGGCGCTTATTCTCTCCTGTAGTGCCGCTCGTGGCTCCATTTTTTACCCAGGACTGCCAGCCGATTCCCTGGACATGAGATCGGTACTCGATATCCCCTGCATACTTCTGTCTGTTAAGCCGGATTTCAAGAGCTTCCATTCTCTTGCTCTCTCCGAACGTTCCGCTTGCGGATCCATCAGCAGACCAACCAAGCCAGCCATATTTCTGAACATGAGCACGATAGAGTGTCGGAGGATACTTACATGCCTCCCCGCCTGTCCCCGGTGCTGCCCCGCCTTTTTCCACAAGACGGATTTCCAATGCTTCCATCCGATATGAATATTCCTGAGTTCCCGCAGGTTCCCCGTTTTTTGCCCAGCCAAGCCAGCCGAACTGCTGGACATGGGCGCGATAATAAATATCGTAATACTCTGCCATCGCACCCGTCAAACGGATCTCTATAGCTTCCAGACGTTTATTTTCTCCGACTGTTCCGCTTGTCGCACCATTCTGTACCCAGGACTGCCAGCCGATTCCCTGGACATGAGATCGGTACTCGACAGATCCTTCATATTTCTGATGATTCAGAGAAAGAGAAAATGCCTCCAGCCTTCTGCTTTGCCCGAGCGTTCCGCTTGTATCCCCATCTTTTACAACAGGCTGCCAGCCAATTCCCTGAACGTGGGTTCTGTATAGCAGCGGCGGATATTTGCACGGTTCTGTAGTCTCTCCAGGTGCTTCCTGATTTTTCTCTACCAGACAGATTTCCAACGCTTCCATTCGGTAAGAATACTGTTCTGACCCTGCTGTCTGTCCGTTCTTGGCCCAGTCAAGCCAGCCGAAATTCTGCACGTGCGCACGGTAATAAATATCATATTGCTGTTCCAGGTCGCCTGTCAAACGGATTTCAATAGCCTCCAGACGTTTGCTCTCTTGCATCGTCCCGCTGATTGCTCCGTTTTTTACCCAATTTTGCCATCCATACGTCTGTACATGAGTACGGTATTCCACATCTCCTGATATTCCAGTGTCATTCAGCTTGATACGGATTGCTTCTAAACGTTTGGACTGTTCTGTTGTTCCGCTTGTTACACCGTCTTGTACCCAATCCTGCCATCCATATGTTTGTACATGTACCTGATACTCCACATGTGTCTCTGTCTCCTCAGGCACTTCTGGCGTTTCTTCTGGTGTCTCCGGCGTTTCCGGACTCTCTTCCGGTACTTCCGGCGTCTCCTCCGGTACTTCCGGTGTCTCTTCCGGCGTCTCCTCCGGTACTTCCGGCGTCTCTTCCGGTGTCTCCTCCGGTACTTCCGGTGTCTCCGAGATTACGTTACCGGTCTGGGTTTCATTTGCTGCCGTATTTTCCGCTGTGTCTGCCGCATAGACAGGAACCGATGTACTTACCAGCATTATCCCCAAAAGAGCCGCAGCAACTTTTTTCAGAAATTTTACTTTTTTCATAGCTTCCTCCCTTCTCAATTTTGTTAATAATTGCTTTTCTATTTTAATTATATCGTAGATTACCCTTTATTTCCAATCCAATCTTACAATTTCCCGATAAAAATCTGATTTTCGTTCCATTTCGGAACATAATTTCAGTGAAATTTTCTGATTTTATTTTTCATTTTTCTTAGTTTTCCATTATTTACCACATTGCTCCATTTAATATACCGCTATATGGTAGCAATTCAAGAATTGAAATGCAATTATTTGATAGCATAATAAAGAGGTGACTTTATGCAATTTCAACGATTGGAACATTTACGAATTGACAATGATAAGACCCAGGCGGATATTGCACGCTACCTGGGATGTCATAGGGAAGTTTACCGCAGATATGAAAAAGGTGTCAGGCAGATCCCTATCGATTTTTTAATCCGTCTTTCGGAATTATATCACGTAAGTATCGACTATCTGGTCGGTATTACAGATCAGAAAAAACCATACCCCAGAAACAAGTAGTTTTGCTTTGTATCTGAGGTATGGTTTTTTTGTAAGATGATATGCGCTCCTATACTTTTCTATCCAAAAGATAATTTTCCAGAGCTTTCATATCTACCATTTTTAAAGTCATATCCGCTTTTGGATTATCTTCTTCCGGAGAAAGGTTGGAGTGGATATACACTGTGTCAAAACCGGCTTTCTTCGCCCCTGCAATATCACAGATCCCGTCATTCCCGATCATGACAGCCGTATCTTTCGAAATGGAATATCTGTCCAAAAGCATCTGAAAAAATCCAGCTTCCGGTTTTTTTATTCCTGCTTCTGAAGAAATTAATATCCCGTCAAAACAGTCATAAATACCCAGCGCCTTCATCTCCGGCTCGGCAAAAATCTTCTGCGCATTTGACAAAAGATATAGCTTTTTTCCTTCTTTTCTAAGGCTTTGCAGCATTTCTTTTGTTCCTTCGTAAAGCCGGATATACTCTGTTGACATGGCACGGAAAAACTGTGCTGTATGAATAACCAGATCACTGCCAGGGACAATACCTTTTTCCTGGTAGCATCGTGCGAAGACTTCTTCGATCTGAATTTCCGGAAATGCCTCATGGCTGTCTTGTCTGAGAGATTTCCCTGGCATCTGCAGCTCTTTGACTATTTTGCAATACAGGTCATGCAGCTCTTTGGATGTATATACCGCCCCTTGATACCCCAAAAACAAAGAAAGGCACTCCCATATTTCTTCCTTTTCTTCCTCTGTGTGAATATCGATCAGTGTCCCGTACAAATCAAATATACATGTCTCGTACATGTTCTTCCTCCCTTTACCGAATCAAAAACACATAGATTGCGTCTGCTGCAAGCAAGACCGCCAACGTGTAGAAACATATATTTCGCACTTTTGCTCCCATGGCACGTACTGCCTTTTCAAACAATGGCTGCAGCAAATACAGAAAAACCATGCCCCCAATCCCAAAACGGATGCTTGGATTTAAAGCGATCCTTCCTTCAAAATTAAACGCAAACCGTGTGTAGTCCCACAGCCATTCTCCTCTTGTAAATTCCATGATATAGCTGGCTGCCAGCTCGACTGCCGTTGTGATCACAACGATACCGACAAATACAAGTACCGGAGTCACATTGATCCCTGCAAGTCGGATTTTCTTTTTCTTCAGACCGTCCAGTGCAAAAATCAAAAGCAGTGCCCCGAATCCGTAGATGACACAATAAGGTCCAAAAAGGACACCCCGATTGGAAAATCCCCACCTGTATACGACCACTTCCAAAAACACTTCATAACACCATCCAATGACGGAGTAAAATATAAAATACAAAAAATATTCTTTCGCTTTATTCATCTCACTTCTCATACTTTCTAATCTTTTATCAAAAATTGTTTCATCTGTCTCTGACACTTGATACAGACCATTTTATCCGGATATTTTCTTTTAACGGTTTCAAATATCCGGCGTCGCCTACGGACTCTGCCATCCCACAGAATCCATTTTACAAATTCTATATCTATCTTTTCCGGGCACCCTTTCGTCATGGACTTTCTCGTCTTTCCTCGCCAGGTTACATATCTTTTCAGTGCCCGCAGCAGACAGGTTCCCCTTCCAAAAGCAAGAAACACGATCCTGTCAGCCTCTTTCATTCTTCTGTCCCAGCATATCTTGCTATAATTTCCGTCAATGACCCAGCTGTCATGCTGATCCAGAAAATCTGATACGATCTTCCTTTCTTCTTCTGCCGGCCTCTCCTTCCATCCTGGAAGCCAGTGGACTTTGTCAAGAAACAATATCGGCAGTTGTCTCTTCTTCCCGATATATTCGGTCAGTGTCGACTTTCCACATCCACTGTATCCTATCACAGCAATCTTCATTTTGTTATCCTCTCTTTTTCATCTGCATCCATCTTCTGTACTGTCGGAAACAGAAACCGGGACGCAAATCCCGGTCTCTTTTTCTGCTATGAAACAAGCTCATAGCCGCTTTCTTCATTTCCTCTATAATAGGATATCGTGTTGTTTTCAGCGTCATAAACAGCAATGTCATATCCTTTTTCCGCGATGATGGCGTCTGAAAATTCCATCAGATAACATCTGTCATTTTGCGCGAGTGAAGCGATCGCACTGCTTGCCGTCGCTTTGTCGATATAGGATGCAAACCAGTCAATCCCTGAATAATCCACACTGCTTTCCGGACTCAGAGCATCCGACTTGCGCATTTCAAAAAGTCCGCACGCCATTTCTTCAGACGCGGAATTGAAGGTGCTGGATCCATACCCAGACATCCGGATCTCCGGATTGAAAAACAATATCAGTTCCGCTGCCACAGAGGAATCTACATCTGTTATTCCAAGTCTGTCCAATTCCTCCTGTTTCTCCGGATACAGGCCTGTAGGTGTATTCGGATGTCCTTTGTAGTAGTACAGGTAGTCTTCCCCGTAATACATTTTTGTCATACGCGCATAATCCTCAAAGGATTTTTCATTATAGACATATGTTCCAAGAAGAAGCATAACCTTTTTATTCTGCTCTTCGGCATCTGCAAAATACTCATCGTTGAAATTGTAAAGAGCCTTGAATTCATTTACCGTCTCTTCTCCTTTTGCCGTCAGATCCTGCAGCATTGTATTTATATTTTTTACTGTAACATCGCTCTTGATCTTTTCTGCAAACGCATTGTCATCTCCGCTTGTAAAGAGATTATCCCTGGAAACCCACCATTGTGTACCAGGTTCACATGATAAAACAGCATACATGCACTCCCAATGTGCATGCCATCCCCAGTCCTCTCCAAATGTTCCTGTCCTATATGCTTCCTCTTTAGCGTCATTCCAAAGTTTGATCAGTTCCTGGTGCTTCGCTTCCGGATTTTCCACGCCGTATGTTTCATTCATGATACTGAATGTGGCGGAACCATCTGAGAGCATCGTAATCGTATACTGATTTTGTGGTATACGATTCGCGTAGATCCCCCAGTGGATGAAACTGCAGTCAATATCATTAATAAACAGATGGAACTTGGAATCCGGACTTACCTCATACAGATCTTTTATGTACTGTGCATATGCAATGTGATCTGATTTCGTACGAAGATCTTCATCAGAAAGGTATGGTACTCCGTATACTCCTTCCGGGAGCTGATCCCAGTCATATGCGGACGCCCTCGAGAGCATCACTATCGTCGGGATCTGTTTGCCTGTTTCCTGGGAAACATTGATGTCCCAAAGCGAAAGTGAAAAATAAAGTACCGGGAATGTTGCGGAAAGCGGGGCCAGATTGTATTCGCTTGCAGTCACACCGAATACTTGCTGCTGTGTCTCTACCGTGGTTCCTGCAATCTTGTACTCAATTGTCACATAAAACTTTCCGTATGTCCCAAAGTCCATATCGAACCCTTCTGCCGGTATATCGGAAAACCGCATTTCCTTTTGCTGTTGGCGAATGACTTTGCTTTTATATTTGATGGCCGCGGTTACCTTGACTGTCGTATCTGCATTATTCTGTATGATTTCTTCCGCTCCACCCGGCTTGATGCTTACAAGCGTTGTCTCTCCCTGCTGTGTGAGCGTCGTATTCCATTCGGATGAAATGTAGGCATTGTCTGTGGATCCTGGCGCCGCCTCTCCCTTTTTCACAAGCTGGATCTCTATGGCTTCCAAACGTCTCGAAAGTCTGGATGTCCCTGCACTCTCTCCGTTTTTTGCCCATCCAAGCCAGCCGTATGTCTGAGCATGGACACGGTAATAGATATCGTATTGTTCTGCCGCCTCCCCGGTCAGTCGTATCTCGATAGCCTCCAGGCGTTTGTGCTCTCCTTGTGTCCCACTCATCTCGCCATTTCGTTTCCATCCATCTTCCCAGCCGTATGTCTGTATATGTGTGCGGTATTCCACACTTCCGCTGATCTCTGACTGATTCAACTGGATACGGATCCCTTCCAGGCGCCGGGATTCCCCTATCGTCCCGCTTACCGCACCGTCGCTTACATAATTCTGCCAGCCATGATCCTGAATATGGGTCGCATACTGGATTTTCATAGCTTTGTATGGTTCATTTGTGCTTCCTGGAGCCTCCGCTCCTTTTTCTGTCAGAACGATCTGAATCGCCTCCAGACGCTTCGACTGTCCGGATGTTCCTGCTTTTTCTCCGTTCTTCGCCCAGTCAAGCCAACCGTATGTCTGAGCGTGGACACGATAATATATATCGTACTGTCCGCTCATTTCCCCTGTCAGCCGGATCTGGATCGCCTCCAGACGCTTCGACTGATTGGATGTGCCGCTTGAAGAACCGTCTTTCTTCCATTCTCCTTCCCATCCGAAGCCCTGGATGTGTGTGCGGTACTCCACTCCTCCGGAAATACCCTCCGGCTTGTCAAGCTGGATTTCGATGGCTTCCAGGCGTTTCGACTGCCCGATCGTCCCGCTTGTCTTTCCATCCGTCACATTTTCCTGCCAGCCGTATGTCTGCACATGCGTGCGATAAGAAACATGCGCTTTTCCCGTCCGCCTCTGCGCATCCTTTTCAGACGCATCTGCTGCGCTTGCCGGCACTGCACCAAACAGTATCGCAGCTGCCAGCACAAACGCCAAAATCTGTTTTATTGGTTTCTTTTTCATTTTTTCCTCCTGATCATTTCGATGTTATGCCTTCATTATAACGTATGGTCTTCTCCATGTACAGACAAACAAACTTCTCTTTTTCTTCTGGAAAGATTCACTGCAACACCGATCAGATTGGCATCTTCCCGAAAAGTACACACATCGATGTTTGGGACAACTACTTTTGTCTTTGCACATTCCCCCACTTTTCCCACAATCTCTTCCAGTTTTTTGCGAAGCGTCTCTGCAAATCCTTCTCTCCGGCTGATGCCTCCTCCAAGAAGAATAAGCTGTGGATCAATGACATGCTGTATATTGTAGATCCCTTCCGCCAGATTATAGAAAAAGGTATCTATTGCCTTCCTGCATTCCTCGTTTCCTTTTTCCGCCTCGGCAAATACTTTCACGCCATTCCACTCCTCCTGTGGATATTTTTTCTGGATCTTTCTCACAAAAGACATCGTAGAGGCCTCTGATGAAAATGTGCTGAGCTCCCCATTTTCATTGCGCATGACCATACAGCCGAATTCTCCTCCGTAAAGATTGGTCCCGTGCTGTATTTCCCTGTTGATGACAACTGCCCCTCCGATTCCGGTTCCGCACACGACAAATGCCATATCTTTCATTCCTTTTGCACTTCCTAATGCCAATTCGGCAAGTGCTGCACAGTTGGCATCGTTCTCGATTGATGCCGGCACCCCAAAGCGCTCCTCCAGTTTCTCTGTCCAGGATGGTCCATGAATACATGGAAGTGCACTCATGCCTCCGATGATACCTGTTTGGACGTCCACTGCGCCAGGCGCACTTACCCCCATCCCGTCGATCTGGTATTTTTCTTTCATTTTTTCACATACTGGTCAATCTCGCAGAAAATCTCCTCTAATGTCTCATGCACCGGCAAAATACACTGCTCTCCAAGTATTCCGCTCTGTGACATGAATCCAGCTTTCATGGACGTCCCTCCAAGATCGATACATACAATCCCTCTCTCCATTATATCTCTTTCAGCGCCCGAGGACAAGCTGTTCTTCTTCCTATTGGCACACCGGACTCAGAGAGGTCTGCCTGAAAGTAAAATCCGGCGTTTACAGTCACGCCGGATTATGCTTCTTTTTTACCTCATATTCTACCGCTGCACGCGCAGCCAAAATTTCCTTTTCCTTCTTTTTGCCGCAGAAAAAAATATAGTCTGCCTGACAGGATGGATACTCACAGATCTTCCGGGTCATCTTTCCGCTGCATGGTGCATGTAGCATACTCCCTTCCTTTTCCCGCAGACGAATGAGAACTGTCTTTCTCCCCTGACGGATCTTAAGCACGTTTTCTCCCATTTTCACGACAGAAGCTCCAAGATAGGTCGCAAAGCGGCATTCTTTGTCTTTTTGTCTTACGATACCGATCGTTCCTTTAAAGTGCACTCCCAAAATAGGAATGTCTGCCGCTGCAAAGACAAGTGAACCATCCCGAAAGAAATGTTGTGTCCATACATATGTCTCCGGAAAGGAGGTTCCGCTGTCTCCTTCCATATAACCGCGTGCATCCGAAAATCGTATATCTTTCCCCTGGATCTGTATCGTCCCATTCACACTGTGCTCCATACTGTAGACAGAATGTCTGCACTCCATCCCTGGAATACAGCAAAACGGTCCCATGATATCAAAAGCCGGTTTTGCAAAAGGCCCAAAGTCAAGTCTTCCTTTGATCTTTATCCCGGCTCTCTCAATATCCAGCCGAATCCCTTTCTCGGAAAAACAGTTCTTTTCGATCTGCATTTTCATCTGCTTCCGGCTGAGCTTGAATTCGGAAATGGGGAATTCCATATTCCATACCCCTCGTTCTGTTAAAATCTGAATCGAACTGCTGCTTTTCTCCCCCGATATGTGAACTGCCGGTATCACAGCTATCGTATCGGTCTCAGACTGGCACCGGAAATACCAGCCATAGAAAAATGGTCTTCTTTGAATGTGCATCCTTCTTCCTCCATCCGTTTTTCTATTCAGTATTCCCGATCTTCTTTTTTTGATCCCTTATGTCTTACAGAAAGGTCTTATAATCTTCGTAGTTTTTCCGAAGGAGTTCCGGTGTGTCAAGTCCGTACGGGCACTTTTTCCGGCAGTTGCCACAGTGCAGACAGTTCTCTATTTTCTTCATCTTGTCCTGCCACTCCTCGGAAAGCCACGCCTCCTGCGGCGCTCTTCTGAGCATCAGGCTCATACGTGCACAGTTATTGATCTCAATCCCTGCAGGACATGGCATACAATAGCCGCACCCTCTGCAAAACTCTCCGGCAAGCTGTTCCTGATCTCTTTGTATCTCCTTCATACGTTCTTCATTCAGTTCCGGCATGTGGTCCTGGTATGATAAAAATTCATCCAGCTCCCGCTCTCTTTGAATCCCCCATATTGGCTCCACATGTGCGTACTGCGGCTGACACATAAATGCATAAGCGCACGCCGCATTGTGAATCAGCCCCCCTGCCAGTCCTTTCATAGCTATAAAACCAGTATCCGTTTTTCTGCACAGTTCGACCAGCTCTTTTTCCTCCTCGGATGCAAGATAGGAAAACGGAAACTGAAGTGTCTCATAAAGCCCGGATAAAACTGCTTCCCTTGCCACTGCAATACGATGGTTTGTGATCCCGATGTGCCTGATCTTCCCCTGTTCTTTTGCCTCCAAGGCCGCCTCATAAAGTCCCGTTCCATCGCCAGGTTTTGGACAAAATGCCGGATTGTGGAACTGGTAAAGATCGATATAGTCAGTCTGAAGCCTGGCAAGACTCTCCTCCAGGTCTTTCCGCAAATCTTCCGCACGCTGTGCGGCAGTCTTCGTACTGATAATGATCTGCTCACGCATTCCCAGAAAAGCTTCTCCGAGCTTTTCCTCGCTGTCCGAATAGGCCCTTGCCGTATCATAATAATTAATCCCACTTCGGAATGCCTTTTGCAGCAGATAGACTGCCTCTTTTTTGGAAATTCTCTGGATCGGAAGTGCCCCGAACCCGTTTTTATTCACTTTTAATCCTGTTTTGCCTAAAATTACACTCTCCATCATACCGCCTCCTGATATTAGATATACTTTTCTTACCATTATACCTGATTTTGATTCCAACGTACAGAACAAGAAAAGAATATAAATTGTCTGTTATTTTTTTATTTGTTTATAAATTAACAATTATTTCGTCCACCAAGCCATTGACGTAGGAAAACCCAAATGATAATATATTGAAAGAAATGAAAAAATATACATAGTAGGAGGTATGCACCATGTTAAAAGGGTTCTACAACTCATCTGAATTGGATTTCACAATTCCGGAAAACAAAGAAGCGATGCTGAAGGCATTTGAACAGGTAGACAAAGAAAAAGGGAACGATTATCCTCTGATCATCGGGGGAGAACGAATCATGACAGAAGAAAAAATCTTTTCTTTTTCCCCGTCCACAAAAGAACAGCTTGGAGCAGTCAGTTCCTGCAGCCAGGAGCTTGCCGATCGGGCTATCCGCACCGCACACAATGCTTTTCTTTCATGGCGCACAACTCCTGTCGAAGAGCGCATCTGCTGTGTCCGCAGACTGGTTGAACTGATGAAGCAAAACCGTTTCCTTCTCGATGCATGGAGCATTGAGGAAAGCGGAAAGAATTGGGGCGAAGCAGACGGAGAACTCTGCGAAGCGCTTGATTTTTTCAACTCCTATATCATGCACATGCGTGAGCTTGACAAAGGGCTGGAGTTAATGGATACAGATGAGGCTGTAAAATGTATATATATTCCGATCGGTGTCGGTGTCGCCGTCCCGCCGTGGAATTTCCCGCTCTCTCTTCTTGCCGGAATGGTTGTATCCGCAGTCATCACAGGCAATACGATTGTCTGCAAACCATCTTCCGACACTCCAATCGTAGCGTACAAATTTATCGAACTTTGTGAAAAAGCTGGATTTCCTGCCGGAGTGATCAACTTTATCCCTGGTTCCGGTTCTGTCATCGGAGACTATATCGTAAAACATCCTCTGACACGTTTTGTCAACTTCACAGGATCCAAAGAAGTAGGACTTCGCATAAGCCGTATGGCTTCTGAAGTCTCCGAAGGTCAGAAATGGATCAAACGTGTAGTGGCTGAGATGGGCGGCAAAAATGCCATCATCGTCGATTCTTCCGCAGATCTGAAACGCGCTGCTGCCGGGATTGCAAATTCTGCATTTTCCTTCCAGGGACAAAAATGCTCTGCGTGCTCCCGTGCAGTTGTGTTAAGCGATGTTTATGACGCGTTTGTGGAAGAAATCGCTGCATGCGCAAAAGATCTTCAGGCTCATCAAGGCAGCGGCCGTGAGGATCTTCCAATGGGACCGGTCATCAACAAGAGCGCTTTTGACCGTATTTCCCACTATATTGAAATTGCGCGGAACGAAGGGACTATCGTCTGCGGCGGCGGCTTTGATGACTCCAAAGGATTTTACATCGAACCAACGGTTGTCCGCGATGTAGCAAAGAATGCCGTCATTGCAAAAGAAGAAATTTTCGGGCCGGTTCTCGCTGTCATCCGGGCAGAATCATTTGACGAGGCACTGGAAATTGCAAACAACACTGAATACGGACTGACCGGCTCAGTCTATACAGAAGACAGAGCACACATCCAGAAAGCAAAAGAAGAATTCCATGTGGGCAACCTCTATTTCAACAGAAAGTCTACCGGAGCAGTCGTGCTTCAGCATCCATTCGGCGGTTTTAACATGTCCGGTACAGACGCCAAGACCGGAACAAGGGATTATCTTACTAACTTCCTGAATCTGAAGTCAATCTGCGAGGATCTTACCTATTGATTTCGATATGTATAACACAAGGCAGGACACCGGATCATTTCCGGTATCCTGCCCCTTTTTTCGATATCTCTTCCCCGATGATAATACCCTTGGAATTTGTGCCATGTCCGATTTCGGAAGTATACGCAATTGCGATCTCATTACCCGCATATTTTCTTACGAGATCGATGATCTGAGGTCTGCATTTCTCTTTTTCCATATAAGTAAATGTTCCGAGCAAAATGCCTGAAATCTTTTCGAAAACCTCCATCTGCTTCAACTGGTTCAAGTATGTGACCATTTTAGGGACATCGCCTCCATATGCCTCAAGCAGCAAGACTTTCCCGTCCATATCTGGCCAGTACTTTGTCCCTGCTAATTTTAAAAGGCATCGTATATTTCCGCCGACCACAATCCCCTTTAGTTCCTTTCCCTGTATCAGAGAGTAAGAAAAATCAAACAGATCTGACGCTCCGTTCATTACCGTGTTGGTAAAATTCTGTATCTGATTTTGTGCATCGTCGTAGATCAGATTCCGTATCTGATAAAGAACCGATTTTTTCCCGCTCTTTGCAAAAATAGCATTTATGACGGTCGTAAGATCACTGTATCCCCAAAAAACTTTCTCGCTTTGGGCGATCTCGTCATATTCCAGGTAAGGCAGTATTTCGTTGGCAATATCTCCGCCTGAAATATCAAAAACTGCTTTGATTTCATCATCTCTGAAAAACTTCATCAGACTGTCCGCCCGCTCATTTGCCGACCCGCTGAATACAGACTCCTTCTCATAGATGTAATCCCCCCAGACCGGTATAAGACCAATTTGACGGATCGTTTTGTCCAATCGGATCAGTTTCTCTTTGTAAGAAACGGATTGACCATTGGAGCATCCTACGATCGCCACTTTATCCCCTTTTTTCACACATATCCCTCCAATAGGTATCAAGTATCTATATTATAGACATGTTTTTTACCTACTTCAAGTTTTCTGTAAAAAAGATGTCCAGTTTATCAAATGGAATCGCATTCTTTTTTCCGCCGTCATACAGATCGGTGTGTACTGCATCTGGGATAATAAGCAGTTCTTTGTTATCCACACAAGGATTGCCGTTTATCATCTTCGCGTAGGCGTCCCGGCTAAAGTAACAGGAATGTGCCTTTTCTCCGTGCACAATAAGTACTGCACTACGAATCTCGTTACTGTACTGCAAAATTGGCTGGTTCATAAAAGACATACATCCAATCACATTCCATCCTCCATTGGAATTCAAAGAACGTGCGTGATACCCTCGTTTCGTTTTATAATAATCATGATAATCCTTGACAAAGAAAGGAGCATCATCTGGCAGAGGATCCACGACACCTCCGGCCAAGGTATAGTTTCCACTGCTATAGTCTTTATATGATGCTTCCAAAATAAAAAGATCCAGGAAGAATCTGTTTATCTGCAGATTCTTCCCGGATTGTTTTCATGTTCATATTCTCTCCCTTCAGATTCGGCAATATGTCTGTTGGATTTATCTGCGTACATAGACCAGATCTGTCATGCCGTTATATGCCTGTGTATAAAGTAATTTCAACTTAATCTCTGTTGTCCCGTTTTCAAAAAGACGTATGCCAGATCCCAGAAGTGTAGGGATAATCGTAATATAGTAGTAGTCAATAAGATTCTCATTTATGATCTGCTGAACAAGCTTAGCACCGCCGCAAATCCAAATATCTTTTCCATCCTCTTCTTTCAATTTTTTTATCAGCTTTATGGGATTTTCTTTTGTAAATCGGATCTTTTCAGAAGAACAGTGCTCTCTGTGCGTAATGACATACGTGGTAAAATCACGATATACCCACTCTTTCGGCGAAAGTTCAGTGGCAACTTGATGATAGGTATTCCAACCCATCAAAATGGTATCGATATCTTTTACAAACTCAGAATAGACATCGATATTTTCACTGTCGCTCCTTTGTCCTTCCAGCCACGAAACACCGCCATCACTGTCCGCAATATAGCCGTCAAGACTCATGGCAATAAATAAACAGATTCTTCTCATTTTAATATATCTCCCCTCTAATATTGTAACAGCTACGCTTGTTTCCCAAGAATTGAAATCTGAAATAACTATACATTCCACAATGTTCCATCCGGCATCAGATAGAGACTTCCCTTCTCCACGTTTAATTCCTTTCCTGTATTTATGTCAACTGTCACTACATACTCCTGATAGTAAGGTTCTTCTGTCCATCTGGAAAAATACAGGACATCGCCATCCCGGCAGATCATGCTTTCGTTATCCCTGATAGGAAATATTTTTTTCAGCGGCCAGATTATCTCGTATTCACTGTCTGCTTGCCTTCCAAGTGTCCACGGGGACATCTCTACTTTCAGATTGTAACAGTCTTTTACAGACGTAAGAGGCAGTGTTGCTAAAATTTCAGCCGCATTCCCCGGACAGTACGTGTAAATATCAATCCTGCCCTCTGAAAAGTCAACGGAAAGTATTCCGAAACAGTCTTTATCCCACACTGGTCGTTCGTAATAAACATTTTCTCTTCCTTCAAATGGTTTATATACACTTCCATCCGGATAATGAATAAAGTAAATCTGATTCCCAGCAAATTTTTTGCCCTGCTTTACGATTTCTTCTGCATCATAAAGATCACAGGCCTCTTCGAAAAAATGAGTTCCCATATACCATTCTGCCGTGCCCTCAGCTAGTTCCAGATACATGTCCGGCAGATCAAATTTTCTTTTCTGCATATCAGTTTCCTCCTATGCTATCGAATAATTTTATCCAATTCCTTTTTCCCATTTTGATACGATAAATTTGCCTCTTGATACAGACTATTATAAAATTCTCTGGCAATATGTTGCCTTTCTTTTGCAAGCTCTCTTGCTTTTTCAGTATAAAAAACGGAGCACAAATTCTCCAATTTAAGCTTATACTCTTGAAAAAAAGATGGCAGAATATCGTTTTCGCCATTCGAAATCATTCCATCTGGCAACACAGAATACAATGGTTCTGAAACACTGCCTTTGTAAAGTAATGTTCTTGCAATCCCTATTGCTCCTGTTACATCTAATTTATCTGCATCAAATAGGATTTTTGCTTCTAAACTTACAGGAGGATTGCTTTTTCTATAGCTGTGTGTGTGAATGCAATGTTTCACTTGTTCTGCATACTCTTTCTCAAACCCGTGACTCAAAAGAAATTTGTAAGATTTTTCTCCTCCTACAATCGCATGGCACAAAGAAGGGTTTTCCGATTCTTCTTTTCTCCCAATATCATGTAATAAACATGCTGCAATCAAGACATCATAATTTACATTATTCTCTTCCTTTGCAATTTCTAACGCATTATACAACACACGATATATATGCTCTTTATCATGAGCAGCATCTTCTATACAACAGATCATAAATTTTTCAAGTAAACAATATGTCTCTTTGTTCATCGATTTGGTTCCTCCTGTACCATTCAATTGTAAGCTGTGATTATAAAACATATTTTGCTATGGAATTATATTCATCTCCGCTGATTCGATAAACCCCATTATATGGTTGTTCTAAATAATATTGATTTCTTTGTGTATAAATATATAAAATCGATCCTCCATTTTGCTGAAAATGAAACTCTATCTTTATTGGAGTTTCTGCATTTACAGGAGAATCATTTATACTTTCCTTCTTTGTTGTTCTCTCGTTGCCCTCCAAGACATAAATAATATCCTTGATCTCCTCGATACTTGTGACTTCTTTCTTCACAGTATCAGTGCTGATCATTATGCGTGTTACCTCTTCTGTTTTCGGAAGGTTTAATGAATATGTTTCTTTATTCATCAAGAGAAAAAATACCATTGCAATTACCGTCAAAAATATAATGATAGCAATTATTCTTATACTTTTTTGTCTATCCATAAATTTTAACCTTCAAATTTTCCTTTCTATTTTTTTTATAAAAGGATAAAAGAAAATTCTTTAAGCGTCTTTATGGAATTCTTAATGTTTTTTGAGTTTTATTGTTTATACATCATTGATTGCAGGAATAAACCGTAAAAATGCGGAAGCGGCTCCATCTTACCGAGTACTTTGCACTTTTCTCTTCAATTCATATGATGGGTGGTACAGACCTGTTGGTGCATAAAATTCATCTCCGATATATTGAAATCCCAATTTGCTCAAAACCTTTTTAGAAGCCGTATTGTTGGGATTGTGGCCCGCAAACAATGCTTCTGCCTGCAGAATTTTAAATGCATAGTCAATAACGGCTTTTGCCGCTTCCACTGCATATCCCTGTCCCC
Organism: Sellimonas caecigallum; assembly: GCF_019754295.1. Taxonomy (GTDB): domain Bacteria; phylum Bacillota; class Clostridia; order Lachnospirales; family Lachnospiraceae; genus Sellimonas; species Sellimonas caecigallum. The sequence goes on from NZ_VIRV01000019.1 coordinate 34,355, forward strand.
AAAACTTCGGACGTAAATGAAAGCCTATTTCATATTTATTTTCTTTGTAAGGCCTTAGTCCACAACAACCAATGAATTTCTTTAATCGAAGCTCAAAGATCGGCCAATATTGAATATGGTATTTGTTGTTGCGGTCGATTTCGATTTTCAAGCGGTTTTCAATCTCCTCCAAACTGAATGTTCCGCTGGCACAAATAAATCAGGAAAAACTCTCTTTCCATTTTACATCCCCTTCTGTAAGCTGCCTGTTGGCATTCCCAGCTGCCACTATTTTTCATATATCTATGCTCAGATCGATCACAGTTGTTATTAAAATGATAGTTGTAATAAAGGGTCATCAAAACTGGCACTCGATCGTTTTCATCATTTCACAAAAACCGTTTCTTTCATAAAATCTCATGCCATCAGTATTTTGCGGGAAAACCTGCGTTCTGATAAAATCTGCTCCATGTTTTTTCCCATATTCCTTACTTGCATTCATGAGAAGCGTTCCGATCCCTTTATTTCTTTCACTCTCCAGCACATCCAAGTCCTGTATGTATACGGCGGTCTGTGGTTTCAAACACGCTACCTCTTTTTGTTTCAGAATCATGAGATGAGAAAATCCAAGCACTTTTCCTGCTTCTTCTGCCACAAGAATATCCTGCTTCTCACTCTCAAAGATTCCCTGAAAAAATTCGTCGCTCCGATAACCCACAACAAAATGCTCTGGCTGATATTTTACACCGTCGGTCTCTAATTCCAGTTATAGCTTCCTTAACTGCTCCACATCCTTTTCATTTGCAATTCTGATCTGCATCACTTTCTTCCTCCCATGTTCTGAATCTGATCTATCCTCTTTAAAATCATGACGAGCGCTCTTTTTTCTCCGAAGACAGACGCCGATATGTTTCTATAATTACTTTTGCATTCTTTTCCAGTGAATCGCCCCCATCGAGTTTCAGCACCGGGCATCCTATCTGGTTCAGCCACAACTCATGCTGGCTTTTGTTACAAGCTGACGCATCCCCATCATAATTTGCCGCATCATTTAAGAACTGCTGATGTTCCTCGTACATATCTCCGCCAGGCAGAATACGGTCACCAAACTCTTCTTGTTCTCTCTCATGGATACGGGTTACACGGACTTTTGCATCTGCGGTCAGATAAACTGCCAGCCGAAACATAGGGTCGAAGTACTCATGAAAACTGTTCATGGAACCTGCCATAACAAATTCCTCCGCTTTCTGTACCGCTCCCATAAGATTACTGATTTTTTCCTCTTTTGAAAACATAACCGAATATGGCTTTTCTGTATCATTCCGCCAGATATATTCATCAATATCCAGAAAAGCAATCTCCATTTTGTCGGCAACATACTTGCCCAACGTCGTTTTTCCCGATCCTGCCGGGCCAAGAATAATCATTCCATGCATGATAATAATCCGCCTTTCAGTTCATCTATTTCTTCCCTTTTCCTTTGAAATCCGGCATACATCCAAACGCTACACCTAGGCATAATCCTAATGCCAGATTGTCGAATAACAGGCCAAATGAAAGTCCAAGACAAAGTCCAATGGCGAGTTTATTATTCTCTTTATTATCATCGGATTTTTTCTTCACAATTTTCCTCCTGTCTGGAACAAAGATCCGTATTTTCTGTTTTTTGTTATTCGACTGTCCGCTCGATCATTTTTTCCATTCCACTTCCCGACTCCTGCTCTGTCAAAAGCTGGAATCCTAGTTTCTGATAAAACGGCTCTTTCCCTTGTGCGGATCGTAGATCAATACATGCTTTCCATCCTGGTTTCATGGTACTTTTAATAAAGTTTTCAGAGTAACGATACAGAAATGTTCCGATCATCTTCCCCTGGTAATCTTTGTGAACGACAAACTCCTTCATGAACCAGTGCATACCATAGTCCCCGAGCCAATGAATCATTGCGATTGCCCTGCCTTTATGGCGAATAACAAAGGACTGGGTACTATTTTCTATGGCTGTCTGCATCTGTTCTATGGAAGGAGTATTCCATCCGGCAGAAATACAAAGCTGCGCAAACTCCTCCACACAGATGTCCTGACTTATCGTATAGTAATCAAACTCCAATTCCCGCAATATTTGTAACTCCCGTGCCCGTCTTTCTACTAAAGATTGCATTGAGTCTTCATAATCAAACATGCTACCTTTTGCAGCTTTAACATTTGCTTTGTCGATGTAGATAAGAATCGGCTTCAAAGGTTTTATGATTTCTGCTATTTCTGCAATGTATACTTTAGATTCTTCTACGTCCTCATCAAACCGTTTCTTTACTTCGCACAGAGCATTCCAAAAGAAGCCGCAACAAAGGACATAAATTGTATCTTTATCTGCTTTCGTCACAAATGATCTCCATCGCTCAAGAACTTTCTTCCATTCTGCTTCAAAATCTGAAAAGTCATAGTCTGTATTGTCCGATGAATGATTCTGGACACCGTTATCAACGCAAATAACAGACTTTCCTTTTTTCTTCAATTCTTCCGCAATCATGGCTGCAGTCATGCTCTTCTCACTTTCCGAAAGGCCTTCCACAATCATTAAATTTGTCTTCATTCTTCTTCCTTCTCTCCTTCTCTTTGAAAGGACAGGTACCTTGTTCCCTGAAAAGAAAGCTTTCCCTTATCCCCTTCCACCAGCATTCCATATTCGGTTCCGCTGACCGAAAACTCCATTCTGTCTCCACTCTCCACTTGAAAAGTGACATAATAGATCGTGTTGGAAGCAACATGAGCGGTATGGTTCACATTTGCATGGTGATGATAAGACACATCAGAGCGTTTTGCGACCACCACAGCCGACACTGTCAGTCTGGGAGAGTTGTTATTTTTATTCCAGGTGCCGAGTCCTTTTACTGCCATGACAACAAATGATCCAATCACCAGAATAAAAACAATAGCAAACATGCCTTCAAACAAACCATATGCTGTATCAAATTCTGTATACATCTTCTTCCCTCTTTCTGTATAAATAAACTTTTCACTGTTACCGTTTTCCCTCCCACTCAAGGAGGAATTCATCCACATACTCATGCATAAACCTGTCTCGGTGCTCTGCAATTTCTTTTGCAGTCGAGGTATTCAAAAGCTCGTTTAAGAGAAAAAGCTTCTCATAAAAATGGTTTATGGTTGTTGAAATATGATTTCTGTATTCGTCTCCTGTCATATTCAGAGACGGCTTGATATCAGGATCATAAATGACTCTATTGTGATTTCCGCCATAGGAAAAGGCACGTGCGATACCGATTGCTCCGATAGCATCTAGTCTGTCTGCATCCTGTACACACTTTCCTTCCAAACTCTGCGGCGTCACAGGATTGCCCTCAAAAGAAACCTCTTCAATAATGGTACAGACATCAGAAATAATTCTGTCATCTATGCCGCATTGTTTCATAAAAGAAACTGCGTTTCCCTTTTCTTCATAAGTATCCGGAGAAATTTTTCTGTCATCTACATCATGTAGAAGTGCTGCCAGACGGACAACAAAAAGATTCGCCTGCTCTTTCTTGGCAATTTCTTCTGCCAGTTTATAGACCCTGAACGAATGCCAGTAATCATGTCCACTGTAGTCATCAGCAAAATATTCCTTGATATACTGAATCGCTTTCTGAATCACAGCCTCTTCCATAAGCAGGTCTCCTTTTCCAATCATCCTGTATAGGCATCACCGGCATCATTTTTAAAATTTTGTTTTTCAAGCCATTCCTTTTCTTCTTCCGTTTCCGGAATGTCAATTCTTTCAATCTTAAAGATTACCGGTCTCGTGCCGTCGTTACAGCAGGCAATCATCATTCTGTCATCATTCGTCCAGTTGCGCATGATAGAGCCTCCCTGTAATGCGGTATACACATATCTGCTGATCGCATCCCATGCTTCGCCACAGAATTTTCCGTTCATCAAATGATAAAAATCATCTCGTTCATTTGTCCTTTTCAAAACAAATGTATCCCCTTTCTTGAAAAAAGGACACGGACCCGATTTTGGATCAGCAAGATATTTCTCCTGATAATCCGTGAATACTTTTGTTTCCAATACTGTAATTTTACATTCATACTGCATACGCATTTCCTCCATAAATCAAATTGTTCTTACTATCTTTTCTTATTGGGTTTCCATTTTATTTGTCTCTTATCTGTGTTCTTCTAGATATTTCATAAATTCTGGCGTTTTAGACCAATATTTAATGCCCGGTTAAAATTCTCTTCACGTTACCTGTTCGACCCAATGCTCTGCAGTACTGAGCATCTGATGTCCAGTTTTCTCCTGTCCGATTTGAAGCAGTACAAATCCAGTGGAAACCGTCTGTAGATATCCCCACTCCCAGATTGCCTGTTCTGGAACACCCGTCAATCGGTGGAGATAATTACACCGCTCTTTTCCTTTTTCCAGCGGAAACTGATCGTATTCCTCTGTCCATTCCCGCATAAGCACGCCAAGATCATAGGCTTTTTCATAAAAAATACCATCCGGATCAATCAGCTTATAGTCATCTCCCGATAAGGTTTCCAGTGTATTCCTGCCATGGGCATCGCCGTGAAGCAGTACATACTCCTCCGGATTCAAGGCTTTCTCCCTTGACTGCAAATACGCAAAGGCCTGGTCCATCACTTTCCGCGAACAAGGACGATTTAATTTTTCCCATGTTTCTCCAAGGAACTCCCGAAACCATGATACCGAATCCTCTCCTTCCGGAAGATCTGCATCTGTAACAGGAATTTCCCATACTTTTTCCAGGGCAGAACAGATCATTTCAAGCTGTCTGTGAACAGAACAGCCCGGTTGCTGAATCGGTTTCCCCAACCGTTCCAGCAGACAGGCTTTTCGTTTCAGGTCATATGCATATAGTCTCGGGAACCCGTTTCCGTCTGCCATTTTCAGCACGTTAATGCCTCTGGAAAATTCCCCGCCGAGATTTTCGGGCATATCTATTTTCAAAACATACTTTTCTCCATGTTCTCCATCAGCATAACCGACAAAGGCGTGTGTGCCGCCGGACAGAGCCTCCCCGACAGAAATATGCCATGTTTCCTCCAGTTCGGAAATCACGGAATCCAGATTGGCAAGCCATGCTTCGCCGATAGCCCCCGCCGATTTGGCGCGGCTTACGACAAGCGGCGGAATCTTTCTCCGGCTTTCTCCCCTCCGTTTTCCACGTAAAGTGCTGCTTAAAATACGATAAAAGGTTTCCCTGTCAACGGTTTTCGCGATTTCTACATTCCCGTCCGGCGAAGGCATAAAAGTAGTGCCTCCCATATTGTTTTTCTGCTCTGTCTCTACCCGCACTGTTCCCCGTTCAAACTGGCAGACTTCCGGATGAAACACACAGACGGCAGCCAGCGGATCGTGCAGCGTCAGCTTTTCCGAATGCTCCAGCCACGCATTGCCAAAAGAAAAGACTGCTTTCATCAAATCACTGTCCGGTCTTAAAAGGATTTCTGCCTGTTCAGCGTCGATCGTAAGACTGTCTGTAACCTCCAACGGAACTGCCCGGTGTATCGCTGTTCGTGTTGAAAATACAATCTTTGAAGCCAACGGATCTGCCCAGGAATTCCAGTTATAATAAGGATCCGGCAACGGTTCTTTACCAAAATATCCATTCATGACATATAATCCCTTCAGCAGATTAGCGGCATCGTGATAAGTACAGAACATGGTGGCAATGTTGGTCATATTGCCGATTCCAATTAACACCACTTCGTGCGGATTTTCTTTTATTTTCTGATACAGAAAAGCAGGGGCATCTCCTTTTTCAAACGTGCTGTGCTTCCAGAATTTCAACGCTTCCGCACCGTCCGGCGTCGGATAGACCGGAACCGGCTGCATTGTACTGTCAAGCCCTGCCACGATCGGGATCTCTTTCCCAACAGTCCTGCAGACTGCGTCAGCAACCGCTGCCCGTTTTTCCGGCTCACCGCAGACGGTTGTAATCCCAATCAGGTCGCACTGCGGTTCTTTTAATAAGTAAGCAAGGCAGATTGCATCATCAATATCTCCGCCAATATCTGTATCCAGTAAAATTTTTTCCATCTTTTATAATCTCCTCCTGTATTTTAATGATTGATACAAGAGTTTATTGAAATTCCCATGAGATTCCTCCTTAGAAATCATTGTTTTCTCAACAGAGTTTCTTCTCTGCTTTCCATTCAAGCTTAATGCCCGGCAATTGTTCTGCCAAGCATGTAAACCCCCATCAGCATCTCTCCCACGGCTAATCCCAGGAGAATCCCAGAGAGAAAATCTTTTATATCGGTTCCTCCCAACGTATAGGAACAGGCCTGCAAGGCAATTCCCATTACAATCAGCAGAATCCCATATAAAAGCTTTTGCTGTTTCTCCAATTCCTGTGTCCGCCTCAACAGATCCATAATCTGATCCTCATCATAGGAACGCACACTTTTCTCTTCTGCTTCTTCTCCATCCATCAGCTCCGCAACTGTGATTTCCAGTTCTTCACATAAACTTTTCACAACAGCATAATCCGCATACATTTTCCGGTTTCCCATTTTGAAATCGTTTTATTCGATACACCAATCTTCTCTGCCAGCTGCTCCTGCGTCAGATTTTTCTCTTTCCTTTTTCGTGCCAGAAATTTTCCTGTAGTAAGCTGATTCATCCGATCTACCTCCATTTACTATCAATCCTAATGGAAGAATATCCTTTTTCTGCCCAAAACTCGACCCCTTATTTGGAGAATTTACGTGGAATTGCGGATAACATTCTATTTACTATTATACCATCCGGCAAATCTTCTGTCATTGGTTTCCTTCCATCTGCGCAGAGAAGACACCAAACATGAAAACCGCCGCTATGGTGTTACCCATGCGGCAGCTATGATTTCGGATTATAAATATTCCAGCACAATACTGAGTTCTTCTCCATCTTTTCCATTCAGCACATAGCGGAACTGGCTGTTCTCCTGCTTTGTTACAATATAAAATTCTTTGCTTGCTCCTTTGTGTCAGACCTGCGCATCTTTTCAATCCTCTCTCTCATCTTGAGCATTCGGATTTTCATTTTCCAAATACTTTTGTATCTCCTTTGCCAAAGACAACGCGCTGGTAATAATCGTTTCCGTCATGCGTTCTTTTTCATTGAAAACTATTCTGTTTTCTAAAACTACTTCAAGGACAGAATATCGAGGCATTTCTTTTCGGTCTATATTCCATTTGGAATCTTTCAGAATTTCCCAATACTCTTTTTGTACATTGGCATTCTGCCCCATAAGCCATATTTCAAACTGCATATCAAAATGATTTAATACTATCCCAAACCGCAGCTTATGACTTCTCAGATACTCATTGAAAAACGGAAAATATGTATAATCCAAATAGCCAAACGATATATTCCCCGTATGATACTCCTTTGGAAATACAGACTTTAATTCTCCTTCATATTTTATCAAAGCTGAATATGCAGTTTGTATATAGCCCTTATTTAGTTGTTCTTTGTAAATTTCTATACATTTCTGAACATCTTTCATCTTCTTACGTGGAATACATTGATAAGCAAGCCTGTTTTTTAAAGTATATGTTTTTGTAAAATTATAGCCTATTAACAGTGGTTACAGTATTTTAATTAAATCCTTTGAATGTGTTCACCTTATCCGTTTATAAAGTTTGCACAAGCATATTTTACTTACTGCTTGTAAGAACAAAGATAGGGACAAGAAATCTCATAACAAGATATAACAGATTATATCGGCTGTTTATTGAACTACAAAGGCTCATTAAGATATAATACATTTTAGAAATTAGGAGGAATAAGCAAATGAAAATAGAACGTCTTTATGCGATAACTGTCTATCTTCTCAATCATGGAAGAACATCTGCGAATGAATTAGCTAAATATTTTGAAGTTTCCGTGCGAACTATCCAGAGAGATATTGACTCATTATGCATTGCTGGAATTCCGATTATTTCAGTCACTGGGGCGACAGGTGGTTATGAAATATCCTCGCAGTTTAAACTTGATAAACATCTTGCCACTTCAAATGATTATTCTTATATTTTGACTGCGCTTAAAGGATTGGTTTCGGCTACAAATGATCAAAATGCAAAACATACATTAGAAAAAATATCTCACATATTTAAACAAAACAATATGAATATTATATTAGATTTTTCCGTCTTACGAGAAGGTGAGCAAGATACTCTGCAAACATTGCAAACTGCCATAGCTCAAAAACGTATGGTAGATTTTATATATACGAATAATAACAATGAAACTCGTGTACACAGCGTAGAGCCGATTGCAGTTTTATACAGGTGGTACGCTTGGTATCTTCTTGCTTACTCTAAAATAAAAAACGATTATCGTACCTATAAATTTGTAAGGATGAGAGATTTAAAAATTACGGATATCCCGTTTACAAAAGAACATGACGCTCCAGAAAGTATTTTGAAAAAGTCTGATAAAACAGATTGTCGTCAATATATAGATGTTATTGTAAAATGTAAAGAAAAGGCACGGGCACGAGTTCAAGAATATTTGAAAGGGAGTGTAATTGAGAGTCTTCCGGATGGAAACACATTCATGAAGTTAACCGTGGTGGAAAATGAGCAGTTCTGGATTGGCACACTATTGTCATTGGGTGATGATGTTGAGGTAATTGCACCAAAAGAAATACGTAAACGCCTTTTTAAAGTAGCTTCAAAAATTGTTTCTTTATACAAATAACTATGACATACTGTTGTCATATATACCGTGATATAGTGTTAATAAAAACGGAGGTGCATTTATGTTGAACCCATATGAAAGATGTCCTAAATATGAGAATGAAAACTATTTGTTAAGAATGGTAAGTAAAAAGGACAAGGAAGATTTATTAAAAGTATATTCTGATGAAAAAGCTGTACCATTTTTCAATAGTGATAATTGCGGGGGAGATGACTTTCATTATACTACTGAAAATAGAATGGAACAAGCAATCGAATATTGGCTGTGGGAGTATGATAGACAAGGTTTTGTTCGTTGGACTATTGTATCAAAAATAGATAACAAAGCAATAGGAACGATTGAAGTATTTAATCGGAAAGCTGATGATTATTTTAATAACTGTGGGTTATTAAGACTTGATTTGAGAAGCGATTATGAACAGGAAGAAAGTATTTTTGAAATATTATCGCTTATCGTGCCCTCGGTGTTTGAATTATTTAATTGTCAGATAATTGCAACAAAAGTTCCTCATTTTGCTTCTGAAAGAAAATTGGCAATAGTCCGGTTAGGTTTCGTTGCTTCTGAAGAGAAATTGATAGGTGGACATGATAAAAAGACTTATACTGATTATTATGTCCTGCAAAAATAGAATTGGAGATTTAAAATAAATGCAATTCTTAATAAATGTAGCGGAGGGATATACATGGGAAAATATTGATTATTGAATTTTGTGATAATGAGGAAAATATATATTCTCAAACAATAGAATGGCTCTCAAAACAATTATGTGCTTCACCTATAATTATACAGGGAAAAATGAGAGGGCTGAATATAAACCCTTATAACCGTACTGTTGTTGATGACTCTGGTAAAAACATACAATTAACTGCCAAAGAGTTTGATTTATTGCATTTCTTATTTTGTCACAAAGGACAGGTATTTACAAAAGAACAGATTTACGAAATAGTATGGGGATATAACAATGCTCCAGATGCAAGTAATTTATCCTCATTCATCAGAAAACTAAGATTGAAGATTGAACCACACCCAGACAATCCACGATATATTATCACCGTCTGGGGCGTGGGATATAAATTCAGTGAAAAAGAAAAACCGTAGCTGTATTTCACAATTCATTGTGATCTGCACGCTACGGTTTTATCTATTGAACTGATTTCTTACTTCTTTGTCCCTACGCATGGCTGATTTTGCACATTTCAGCAGGTCAACTAAAAATCGGGTTTCGTATTCGTCGCAATCCTCAAAAATCTCTTTTGCTTCTCCCTTGAAAATATTTTGTGAAGCAAGTACATTATCACATAGGAGAACATCAACTGATACGGAAAGAGCATTGGCAATCTCAATCAATGTCGGCAGGCTGACTTTCGTTTTCCCTGTCTCCACGTTGCTCATGTGGGCTGGGGTAATATCTATAAGGTCTGCGACGGCTTCCTGTGTTATGCCTTTCTTAA
>NZ_VIRV01000002.1 GCF_019754295.1 Sellimonas caecigallum
TCACATCCATCATTTTGTCAATTTATGTAACTAGTTAAGTAACCGGTTACTTTATGTTTCAATCATAGCATCGCATATCCAGTATGTCAAGGAAAACAAGGAAGTTTGTGAATGATAGACAGTTTTCTATTCAGGCCATTATACACTTTATACATAACCGGTTACTTTACCGATTACTTATTGTTCTTTCTTCCTTTTTCTGCTATACTTGGCATGAAGAGCTACCTATATCTCAATACAGGGACGCGCGGAATTGCGTCCTTCTATACATTTACGTTTCTGGGAAAGGAGAGCATTATGAACCGAAAAAAAAATATAACTTTTGACGATATAGCCAAATATACAAATTTTTCCAAGACGACGATCTCCAGATATTTTAACAATCCGGATTCCCTTACTTTAAAAAACCAGGAGATCATCGCCCAGGCACTTGTGGATCTTGACTACAAAGAAAATAAAGTAGCCCGTATTCTGGCAAGCGGAAAGACAGAATTCATCGGCATCGTAATCCCATTTCTGCACAATCATTACCATTTGGAAATGCTAACCCAAATCCTGCTGACCTACGAACAGTTCGGCTATAAATTTCTCGTATTTATCGGAAATGGGGAAAAAGAGACAGAAAGACAATATATCGATGAACTGCTCGCCTATAAAATCGAAGGGCTCCTGATCCTAAGTTTTACGATCCCTTCAAGAGAGCTGGCTGATCTGCCGATTCCCATCGTGACCATCGAGAGGGAAGACAAATATGTATCCAGCGTAAACACGGATAACTATATGGGAGGAGTCCAGGCTACCAGCCTGCTCGCCAAACACGGCTGTGATATCCTGATTCATCTGAATACACATACTTCCCCTTCCATCCCTTCTTATGGCCGTATCAAAGGATTTCTCGACCTGTGTGAAGAAAAACACCTGAACCAGCGTGTTATATACAAAGATATCGGGACTGAGTACGAGACAATGAAAAAGAATATGGGAGAGATACTTGATGAAATCGAAGCCGAATATTCCGGCATGAAAAAAGGAATCTTTGTCTCCAACGATACAAATGCAAATGTGCTGCTCAATCTTTTAATACGAAAATACGGCAGACTGCCGGATGACTATTATATCGTCGGTTTCGACGATTCCCCAATCTCCCGTGAGGCAGTCATGTCCATCAGTACCGTGGGACAGCAGATTGATAAAATTGCTTTTGAAGCGGTCAGTCTGCTGGTGGAACAGATGAACGAAAGGAAAAAACGCAGACCGACACCGTTGACCGAACCTGTTCATAAGGTCGTCACTCCTGTTCTGCTGCGCCGGGAGACTACAGAACACTAGATATTTGCGCTAAAAAAACACCAGAGCCAAACTTTTTTCAAAAGCTTGGCTCTGGTGTTTCACATATATTGTTCCAGAAACTCTCTTTATGCAGTTTTGTACAGTTTGGGGAGGATCCGGAAAATCGGCCTGTAAAGGGCGATGCAGACGACGATATTTCCGATACAATGGAGGATATCATACGGAATCCCAGACACCCAGTAGGCAAATCCTGCTCCCATCCCTCCCGCGAAAAAATATGGGATCGCACAGAAGGCTCCAAACAAAAGCCCGAAAAATCCAGCTACCAAAGCCCATATCCAGATTGACTCCTGCTTTTTTAAAAGAAGTACCACTCCCGCCAGAATACTCCACACATACAAGTAGTTGATCCACCAGATTCCGAAACCATAGATAATCCCTTCCAGAAACACAAATACATAGATGATCCAGAAAACTTTCTTTCCAAAACTCTTTGCATAGATCATAATAAGCAAAGATACAAGCTCAATGTTCGGTAAAAACGCCAGTCCGACCTGCACAACAAGCAAGACAGCGGCGCATACAGCCAGAATTGCATAGTCCCTGACTTTGATTTTTGCGGAATCTTTCATTAATATCCTTCCTTCAGCGTGAGTTCAAATTCATCTTGATCAGAGACAGGTGTCTGATCCGCCGATGTATTGACCTGCTCTCCTCCTTTTGTAATGCACCACCACTGCTGTTTACTGTCATCCGCTTTCTCTCCGTCTACTTCTGTAATGAAAAGTCCATACTGTCCTTCCGTTCCTTTAACCAGATCATGCTCCTCCAGCACTTCTCTTAAGTACTCCGCGTCTGTCTTGTACTCAAATGATGTTTCCTTTTTATCTCCATGGATCACAGTAATGCTTACTTCTTTCTGTCCTTTTTCCGCTTTTGGCCGGAAATTCTGGTACAAAATGACGGCCGCCGCTATAAGGATTACCAGTACACAAGCTGCGATCAAAAGTATCCTTTTCTGCTTTTTCTCCATCTTCTTTTCCTCCTTGTTCATAAAATAAACAGCCGGGCTACAGGACACGCTATCCTGAGCTTCTGGCATTCCCCTACTATACTATAGATCTTTTCTCATGTCCAGCTTTTTCCATGGTTCTCGCCATGCAAAAACGACTCTGTTCAAACCGTTTTCCGGTTCCCACAGAGTCGTTTCTCTGGCAATAAATTGCAGCCTGTTTCTATTCCTGTTCTGTCTGTGAACTTATCCCTCGATAGCGATATGATTGTTCTGTTCTACTGTTTTATGATCTCTTTTCGGGATGGATAATTTCAGGATACCATCTTCGTATTTTGCGTGAATATCTTCTTTCGTCACGCCTTCTCCGATATAAAAACTTCTGCTCATGCTGCCTGAATACCGTTCACGGCGAATATAGTTTCCTTTTTTATCCTGCTCATCTTTATCGAGACCTTTTGCTGCGGAAACGGTAAGATATCCGTTCTTCAGCTGGGCATTGATCTCATCTTTTTTAAATCCCGGAAGGTCAACATCAAGTTCATACGTATTTTCCGTTTCTCTTACATCTGTCTTCATCATATTTCTTGCATTCTTTCCATACAGTGGATTTTTACTTCCAAAAAAGTCCTTCTCAAACGGGAAATCCATCCAGTCATCAAATAAGTTTTCTCCAAAAATACTAGGCATCATCATAAGTCATATCTCCTTTCATCATGACAAATTGATTTTTCTATTAGCACTGTCGGAGAAATCCGAAGTGTCGATTCCGAACATCGTACTTGGAACCTTTCTTTTTTGTTCCTTCCTTTGTTCTATCTGTAATATAACACTTATTGTTGGCACTGTCAAGCATTGAGTGCTAATAATTTTGTGAAAGAATTGTGAACCTTAAATGAAAACATAACCTCTGCTTTTCTTATATCTTCTTGCTCATATATAAAATCAAATCATCGTCATTGCAGCAGGTTGTGTACGGTTTCAATATCTCGTTTCTGTACCAAACACCGCTTCCGTCTGGAATATAACCCCTTTTCACATAAAGCCTCTGAGCCGCCCCATACCCACTGTGAAGGCCGACTGCCAGGCTGACATGATCTCCGTAGGCGCTGGCCGCTTTCTCCGCTTCATCCATGATACGGCTCCCTATCCCTCTCTTTTGATACGCCATCAAAACATTGAAATCCGTCAATTCCGGGTATCCAAGCTTTGCAAACGGTCCGTTCTTTGCGTGTGGAAGAAGAGTAATGTAGCCTACCGGACGCTTCTCATACTCTGCCACAAAGACATTTCTTTCGGCTTTTTCCTGCTCAGTATAATAATTCCGGAATATTTCCATTTTGGGCGGCCACCCTTGTTCCAAGAAAGAGCGGCAGAACTGTTCCGCATCACTCTCATACATTTTCCTGATCTTTAGCATGCAGATTTCTCCTTTCATTTCTGTCTGTCCTGTCACAGGTAAATCATGTTATACTGTTTTCAGCGTTACCGGCGCTGATCATTTTATTTGGAGGTAGTGGTACCATGTTTGATATCATTTTGTTCGATCTTGACAATACGCTTCTGGATTTTAACTGGGCGGAACGAAGCGCCCTTCTTCACACGCTTCCCTCACTCGGCATCGAGCCGTCGGAAGCCGTGATCCGCCGCTACAGCGAGCTGAACCTTGCCCAGTGGAAACTTCTGGAGCTTGGAAAACTTACCCGGGAAGAGGTAAAACTTCGCCGCTATAAACTTCTCTTCGAAGAGATCGGGTCAGATGCTTCCCCTTATGAAGCTGTAAAAATCTACGAATCTTATCTTTGCCAAGGGCACTGCTTTCTTCCCGATGCAGAAGACATTCTGAAGACTCTCTGCTCTTCCCGCCAGCTTTATCTCGTGACAAACGGCACTGCTGCCGTTCAGAAAGGACGAATCGAAAGCGCAGGGCTTTCCCGATATTTTCGGGATTTCTTTATCTCCGAAGAGATCGGGTACAACAAACCGTTCAAGGAATACTTTGATTACTGTTTTTCTCATATTCCAAATTTTTACAAAGAATCTTGCGTCATTGTGGGAGACAGCCTGAGCTCTGATATCAAAGGCGGAAAAAATGCCGGAATCCAGACAGTCTGGTTCAATCCAGCACTTTCCCAACCGGATTTTGATATTCAGCCGGACTATGAGATCCACGCGCTCAAAGAGCTGCTCACTATTTTGTGATCTGTTTTTCCCAGACTTGTCTGTTTTTGCGATACGGTATCTGTTTCTCCCGCCCTTTGGGGCGGGACTTTCCTGGATACTGTTATTCCTTGACAGCAGATATAAGAAGCATCATCGGTCTTCGCATCTCGTCTTTCATCCCCGGCCACTCCATCATTCTCTGTGGTGGCTCCGGCTCTACCACCCGTTTTATCGAAAACCCCATTTGAAGGAGTGTATCCAGATAGGTCGTCAGCGTTCTGTGATATTTTGTCACTTTCTCCCCGAGAAATACGGCCTCTCTTTTCCCTTCGTAATAATAATTGTCTACCGGAAAATGCAGGATGCTTCCATCCGGTCCGTAATACCAATCCTGATTTCCATAAGCTGTAAACACCGGATGTTCCACGGAAAAGACAAATGCTCCTCCTGAACAAAGCCACCCTTTGATCCTGGATACAAGATCCGGGAAATCTTTTACATAATGAAAAGCAAGGGAACTCAGCACCACGTCAAAAAAATCCTCTTCCAGCACAAGATCTTCCATAGCGCATCTTCTGTACTCAATTATCTCCCCTGCATTCTTCTCTCGCGCTGTCTCCAGCATCTTCTCCGACAGATCGATTCCGAGTACAGATACTGCGCCTTTCTCAGCCGCATACGCGCAGTGCCAACCATATCCGCATCCGAGGTCAAGGACTCGTTTCCCTTGAAAATCCGGCATCATTTCCCGAAATCGTTCCCATTCTCCCGCTCCGGAAAGTCCATATCTCGATCGGCTCATTTCACTGTATTTCTGAAAAAATTTCTCATCATCATATTTATTTTCCTTCATAAGAATTTCCTCCTCGTTGGCTACTTTCCATTATTATAACTTATCCATATTGACACTTCTAGTATTTTGTATTACAATATAGTTAAAGGTATTTTGTATTGCAAAATACTATATAAAACGGAGGCCGCACTATGATTTCTTCACAAATGCTAAAAGGGACACTGGAAGGCTGCATTCTTGGAATCATCAGCCGGAAAGAAACATATGGATATGAGATCTCAGAACAGCTTGGGTCGTACGGATTCGGGAAGATTACCGAAGGAACCATTTATCCCATTCTTCTGCGGCTGGAAAAAAACGGGATGATCACAGCCACCTACCGGCAGTCCGATATGGGACCGAAGCGGAAATATTATTCCCTTACCGCTGAGGGTATGGAAGAATTCCACCATTTTGTATCTGGTTACAACGAGCTATCAAACGCCGTGTCCTGTCTGCTTCAGGATACTTTAGGAGGGGAACGCTATGAAAAGAAATGAAAAAGAGCTGCGCCGGGAAAACAATCTTCTGGAAAAGCAGTTATCCAAAGAAAATCAGGCCATATTGACAGACATTGTCGTATATCTCAAGTCCTTTGATATCAGCGAATACCGCGTAGAAATTGTGCGTCAGGATATCACGAATATGATACTCGAAGGCGAGCGAAGAAATCTTCGGACAGAGGATGTGATCGGTCCTGACTACAAGGCATTCTGCGACAGTATCGTGTCCGAACTCCCGCCTCTGACAAGAAAAGAAAAAGTATGGAACATGGTAAACTCAGTTCTTCTTGAGTTTTTAGTGCTTCTTCCTATCTGGGCTTTGACTTCCTTCTCTTCCGCATGGAAGGTTGAGCATTCTCTTCCGGAGTTTCCGGTATACGCTGGTTCACTCCTTAGCCTTTTCTTCATCGCCGCACTTGCCCAGGGGATTGTCTGGTACATTACGAAAACTTCATTTGAAAAAGAAGAACCTTTTCACGGAAACTGGTGGAAACAATGGCTTTCCCTTACGGCCATCCTGCTGATCTGCTTTTTGCCGTCCTTTGTGTTTCGTCAAGTTCTCTTTTATGTACATTTTGGGTATGTAATCCTCTTGTTACTTTTACTGTTTGCCGCTTACAGACTGAGCGAACTCCTGCATAAATGATACACTCCTTAGATAGGATTCTCCTTTTATCATAAAAAGATACTCATCTTTTTTCCCAAAGTGCTATACTATTTACAGAATCATTCACTATTATTTCTGTCAGAAGGGAGAGACTTTTATGAACTGTTCAGATGCCATAAGAGAAAGAAGAAGTATCCGTAAATACAAAGAGGGCGTCATCATTCCGGATGAAGACATGCACAAAATACTGGAAGCTGCCATGATGGCTCCAAGTGCACGCAACACCCGACCATGGGAATTCTTCGTTGTGACAAACCGTGAAATTCTTGAGAAATTTACCGAAGCACATCCATACACCACTATGCTACGCACCGCATCTGCTGCTATCGTCGTATGCGGACGCCCGGATCTGCAGGAAGGCGTCTGCGCAGGATACTGGCCGCAAGATTGCGGCGCTGCTATCGAAAACCTCCTGCTCCAGGCAAAAGCTCTTGGATACGGCACCTGCTGGTGCGGCTGCTATCCATCCATGGATCGCGTCGAAAAATTGCAAGAAATCCTGCATACTCAAAGCATCCCTGTATCCATCGTGGCAATCGGGGAAGCCGCTGAAACACCGTCAGCAAGAGGATATTTTGATCCCGCACGGGTAACCTACCTCAATTAGAATTATCATTTCGCAAGAAATCCTGCAAAAAATCAGCATCACTGTATTTACATCAAATACATTTTCTATGTTTTGTACGCAGCAGAACGTATAGGGGACGTGTTCCGGCAAGCCGGAACACGTCCCCTATTTTATTCAAACAAACTCATCTGATGGTATTGTTCTTTTGGTTTCTTTTTTCCGGGAGCAATTTCTTTTTTGACTGTTTTTTCATCCAGTTTTTTTGTAAATATGCTTTCTTTTCCGGATTTTGTCATGATCAATTCTTTTTTTGCTCTTGTCATTCCTACGTACAGGAGGCGTCTTTCTTCTTCTTCGTTGGTTGTATAGTTTTCGGATTCCAGTGGGATTGTTCCTTCTTCTACCCCGCAGATGATGGTTACCGGAAATTCCAGTCCTTTGGATCCGTGCAGTGTCATCAGTGTTACTGTTTCGGATGTATATTCATGTTCTGCGCATCGTCTGAGGTCGCTTTCTACACCGAGCTCCAGGGCATTGAGGAATTCCGGCATTGTCCGATAGCATACAGCCATTCCAGTGAGTTTTTGCATGGAGTCTGATTTTTTCAGGTTCATATCGTCGATCCATGTTTCCATAAATTTTTTTGGTTTTTGTTTTTTATAGTTTTTTTCGTATTTTTCTTTTGTCTTTTTCAGGATTTCTTCTGATATAGGGTGGAGTTCATCTTTCCACAGTAATCGAACACTTTCTTCTTTTGCATAATCATCATCCGGATTTTCCAGATATTTGAAAAAGGAAATGCTGCCTCGTACTTCTTCTTTTTCGAGAAAGCTTTCCCGCCCGGCGATCTGATAAGGTATTCCTTCTGTCTTTAAGGTTTTTTCCAGAAGTTCTGCCTGCCGGTGTGTCCGGTAGAGGACTGCTATATCGCTGAATCCTCTCACTTGTTTTCCTTGTCTATTTCCCAAATCATTGTGTGCTTCCAACATTCCAACACCTCCAACCAGACGGTTGATCTCTTTTGCAATAAAGATGGCTTCGCCCATTTTCCCTTTTGTCTCTATCATCCTGACCGGAACTCCTTCGTTTTGATTGGAATGGAGTGTTCTGTCTTTGCCGGGATTTTCGGAAATGACGTCCTGGGCCGCCCTGAGAATTTCTGGTGTGGACCGGTAATTTTCTTTCAGGCGGATTTCTTTCAGATTTTTGAAGTCTTTCCTCAGCCGTTCAAAACATTTCTCATCGGCTCCACGGAATCCGTAAATAGCCTGATCCGGATCCCCGATGACAAAGAGTTCGCGCCCGGCTCTGTTCCACACTTTGATCAATTCGTACTGAACAGGACTGATATCCTGGAACTCATCCACGAGCAGATAACGGAACGGTTTTCCCCATCCTTCGCCTACTTCCTTTTCTTGAATCATTCTCAATGTTTCCAGAAGCAGATCGTCAAAGTCCATCCGCCCCTTTTCTTTCTTCCTCTTTTCATAATCCGAAAATGCCTCTTCTTTTTCACAGTGTTCCTTCTGACCTCTGTGAGTTTTCCACATGGACACCTCATTCAAAAACATGTCTGGCCTGATGGAAAGTCCGTATTCGGCAATGATTTCTTTTGCTATTTCTTTTCGTTCTTCTTCATCTGCCAAAAAGACATCCAGTCCCTGGTTTTTCAGAAATTGCAGGCAAATCGAATGGAAGGTACCGATCTGCATTTTGCCGATCCTCCTGTCTTTCGCAAGTTCTGTTTGAATCCGTTCTCTCATCTCCCGTGCAGCCTGATTGGTAAAGGTTACCGCCGTGATCTCCGAAGCTTTGATCTTCCGGTGTTCCAGAAGATAGACAATGCGGGAGACGAGTGTCTTTGTCTTTCCCGTCCCCGGTCCGGCGATGACAGCGATGTTTGATTCAGCCGCCCTCACTGCCTCACATTGCTCCAAGTTCAGTCCTGGTATTTCTGCACAAGCTTCTGGCATACTGCTTTCTATATCCAACTGTTTTTCATCGCAGTATAGATCCTTTTTCCCCTCCGCAGTTTCTTCCTCTTCTTTATTTTTTGTGTTTCTTTGCATCTGCAGTCCAAGCATTCCAAAGAAATCCATCTGCCCTTTGAGATTTTCCCTCTCATCCGGCCGAAACAGACGGATCGTCCCGTACTCTCCGTCAAATCCCGGGATCTTTTCCGCCTTTCCTTCCCGGAGTCTTCTGATCCCCTCGGCGATCATTCCTCCGGAGACAGAGCGGATCTCTTCTTCCGGAATGGTTCTTAAAATATCGAATTCAGCCCCGAGATGCTTCAACAGGTTTGTGTATTCTTTCTGTACTTTGACGCTGGCCGGCGAATATCCCAGAGATGTCCCGATCACTTCCGGGAGCGGCATAAGATTTTCGTATACTTTCGCATCTTTTCGGACAAACCCTTCCTGCCTGTCTGCCAGCTGCTCGACCCGATGCGACACTCCGACCGTAATCTTTTTCCCGCAGACCGGACAGATTCCATTGTATTTTTCTGTCTCTGCCGGAGTCAGGCAAAGCCCGCATTTGCGGTGCCCATCCAGGTGGTATTTCCCTTCCTCCGGGAAAAACTCGATCGTCCCGCAAAGTCCGTCGCCTTCCTCTATCGCCTTTCTCAATCCTTCATAGGACAGTTCTATATCCAGGAGATTGGCTTCTCTCCCAAGCTTGGACGGAGAATGTGCGTCCGAATTGGAAATCAGCTGATAGCGATCAAGCGCCGAAACTCTCCAGTTCATCGGAGGATCAGAGGAAAGTCCCGTCTCCACAGCATGAATATGGGAAGACAAATCCAAAAAGCACTCTTCTACCGAGTCAAAACCGGAAAACGCTCCGAACATAGAAAAATGCGGTGTCCAGATGTGGGCAGGCACAAACATGGCGCCCCTTACTGTTTCCAGCAAGATTTCCAGAAGATCATGACAGCTAAGCCCCAGAATCGGTCTGCCATCGGAGTGAATGTTTCCGATGCCCGCCAGTTTTTCTGATAATATCTCCGCCTCCTCAATTCCCGGAAGAACAATCAGACTGTGTACTTTTCTTACCTTTCCTCCCTGCTTATAGATGGAGCTGATCTCCCCTGTGATGACAAACCTTGGGATCATCGTGTCTGCTATCGATCCGTCCTGAATCCGGTATTCCGGTTTGAGAACATAAAGCCCATCTTCTGCTGGCATCAGTTTCTCTTTCAATTCTTCCCTCCATGCAGGATGCGTGAAATCTCCGCTTCCTACGATGTGTATTCCTTTCCTCCTGGCCCAAAGATCCAGATGTTCCGGGGTCCCGTCCTTGCTTGTAGCTCTCGAATATCGGGAATGGATATGTAAATCCGCTATGTACGTCATATTCCTTTTCTCCTTTTCCATCGATGTGGCTGTTTTTGTCATGAAAGCGCCCTGATCTTGCCAATCAGTTTTGTCCGGTTACAAAGATTTACGATTTTACCAACTGCCAGTGCAGAAATGACCGTCCCGATGCCAAGTCCGTTCAATCTGTGGAAAAAAAGCAGTGAGAGGATAAACGACAATGTGATCAGTGTCGTGTCAAACACCACTTTCACAGTGCCAAACCGTTTTCTGCTTACTGCAGATATCGCCTTCACAACGCCTTCTCCCGGTACCAGGAGAACATTCGGCGCTACCTCAATGCTGATCCCCATTGCAAGGATCACACATCCTGCCAGCAAAGACAGTATCTGCGCTGAAGCCCCGGACGGAGCAAACGCATCAAGCATATTCATACTGATATCGATAAAGGCACTGAAAATCACATTTACTCCGATCTGCAGAATCTGCCTCTTCTGAAAATCTTTTTTCAAAAGAAAGATTTGCATCAATATGAAAATCATATTCATCACAAAGGTAAATTGCCCCAATGTAAGAGGAAATTTCTTACTCAGTACATACGGCAGACTGGAGATTGGCGATGTTCCAAGCGCGGCCTTTGTAATAAAGGCAATGCCGAACGAATTGATCAAAATTCCAAGCATAAAGCAAATACACCGAATACATTTTTTCCCCATTTTATCTCTCCCCTCTCTTCAGATTCAACAGTATTTTCCTGAATGTTTCCAAAAACCGTTTTCTTTCTTCTTCGCTGATATCGCCCCATGCCTCCTGATCGACTCCGGCGCATATCTCCTTTACTTTTTCCGCTGTTTTTTTCCCTTTTTCCGTGAGAAAAATATTGCTTATCCTTCTGTCTGCTTCGCCTGCTTCCTTTCTCACAAGACCATTTTCCTCCATACGTGACAGAAGGCTTGTCACTGTCGATTTATCCAAAATACACCCTTCCCCAATTTCTTTCTGCGTACATCCTTCTCTGGCTAACAGAAACTCCAGAATTTTCGGTTGTCCTGGCATAAGGTTCTCTCTTCCTGTCCGTGAGACAATCGCCTTGTTAGACAGATTGAACGCAAGAAGAAGAAGATAATGCAGTTCTTTTTCCTCCATATGTTTCCTCCTCGCAATTAGTTTTAATGCAAACTATATTAAATTATATTCTCACTGTTTTTGAAAGTCAAGAAAAAAAGCAGCCCTCCCCGGTTTACGGAAAGTTCTGCCTTCTTGTACACATTTTCATTTTTATTACCGGAACATCCTGCCCCGAAATTTTGTCCATATATGAGCCTGCACATAATCATATGCCCGATCATAGATAAAGAGTCCAATCTGACCTGCCGCTACAATCCCTACAAGAAACATACCAGACAGGCTTTTCCCTCCAAAGAGTACTTCCTGAAAAAAGAAAATCATCGGGACAAACATAATATTGAATACAATATACTTTATTACCCAGAAGATTACCGTTTTCTGCATCCTGTGATCCTTGGCCATAAGCCTCCATGCCGCTTCTATGATAAGAATATAAAACCCCATGGCAGCAAAAGAAATGACATAAAACTTATTCGGCGCAGTCATAAATCCGAGAAGGACATCGGCAACGTAAAACGCTGCACCGACCCGCATCCCGAATTCCCGGATCACGATCCCCACAAAATAGGAGGCCGCTGCCAGAAGGAACAGCGTGTTCGTCTCAATCACGCTTCCAAGAGCCATGCAGACAACCGACAGGGCCAAAAGCAGCCCTCCAAAAGCCATCGTCTTTGGTTTTACATGCATGAACAAAGATCTCCTCCCATACATTCACATAACGTATCCGCGCACCATAAGTCACAGCACATATTTCCTGTTCCGCAGGAACTGTTTCCGCCTCCGTATCCGCCTCCGTACGGATTGTTCTGATATCTCCGGCTGTTCCAGTCGATGGTATTCAGAAGCTGACGATACTGAACATTGTTTGGCTCCATATTGACCGCCTGCTGCGCATGCTCCCGCGCCACAATATTATTTCCGATTCCCATGTTAGCCGCGCCGCTTGCATAGTACCACATGGATGTGCGGTTCGGCATCCTGTCCAGAAGATTCAGTGCCTCCCGGTATCTTCTTGTGTTGATAAAGTTGAATACCGCCTGCATCTCCGCATCCTGACTATTGTTATAAGAAGAATTGTAGGAAGAGGAACTGCTGCTGCCGTAACCGTAAGAATAGCCGCCCGTACTTCCGCCGGATGAACGCTCTTTCATAATCTGATCGTACGCTTCCTGCACTTCCTTGAATTTTTCCTCCGCAAGATCTGCAAGCGGATTATTTACATTGGCATCCGGATGATATTTTCTCGTCAGATCTCTATATGCTTTTTTTATTTCGTCTTCTGATGCATTCTGGGAAACTCCCAGAACATCATAGGGATTTTTTGACATCGTTCTGTTCCTTTCCTTCTTTCTTTTTCTTTTGAATCGCCTTATAGCGGTTCCACACTCCATCATACAGGATATTCCTCAAAATGTCCACATCCAAAAGACATGGAAGCTTCTCAAATTCTGCGCTGCACTCCGCGATCATCATGCAAAGCAGCGTCCGGATCTGTTCCTCGTAGTCTTTCTGCTGCCAGATCTTCCTAAGCGGATTGTAACAGTTTTTTTCCAGGTCGCTGTCCAGGTCATCGTAGGCATCCATAATATAAATAAACTTTCCAAGGAAAAAGCCAAGCCTGCGGAGAGTCTGTTCCCACACATCTTTTTTGTAGACGAAGAATTCCTCCATCAATTTTCCAAAACATCCGGCAGTTTTGTCCAGATCCATGCTGTTTTCTTTCTCGCATTTTGACAATTCCGAAAGTGATCTGCGGATCGCTCTGCTTTGTCTCGGATATTTGGAAATGATCTTTCCCGCTTTTCGCTTCAGCATTCCCATACCCACAAACCCGGACACTTTCTTTTCATCTATCCAGTCATCCTTCATATGGTAGTACGCCAGGAGCACGTTCATATCTGCCGCATACTCGGTTATCTCATTTCGGAGCATCATCTGTTTCTTTACCGGGTGGATCTTGCAGCGGTGCTGCTCTTCCCGCGTCTCGCTCTCGTACAGAGAGGTCAGAAGAATGATGGCGAAAGTCATGTCGTAAGTAAGAGTCATCTGTCCTGAAAACCCATACTTCTCTTTCAGCACACGGCACAATCCGCAGTAATATGCCTTATATTTTCTGAAATCTTTCATTTTCAATTCCGGCTCACAGACCGTCACATACCCAAACATATGTCTCCTCCGATCCTGTTGATTCACGCCGCTTTCGGCACTATACAAAATATTTTAGCAAAATCGTCTCCAAATATCCATAAAATTTTCCTTAAACATTGTTTTCCCTGACCATTTCCCGCTTCTGCTTTCTCATAATATAAAAATAATACGGGATCAATGGAATCAGTGCTGCGATCCACGCTGCCGGATCAGTAAGACATACTCCGACAAAACTTGTTTTTCCAGCTACCAGGGCCACAAGCGCTGCTCTGGCAGCCAATTCGAAAACACCTCCAAGCATTGGAACAAGTCCGTATCCCATACCCTGAAGTGTATTCCGATAAAGGAAAATGCTTCCCACAAACGGATATGCCCAGAATACCGTGTGGAAATATAGCACTGCTACCTCTACCACTTCCGTCTCAGACGGATCCACAAACAGGAACGTCATATACTCTCCAAAGAAATACATAACGACCATCGTAACGAAACTCCACACCAGAATCATGATCTGCGTACACCTTACCCCGCTCTTTACACGATCCATCCTTCCGGCTCCGTGGTTCTGTCCCACATAGGTAGCCATAGTGGCTCCCAAAGCCCCAAATACTGTTGCAACGATATTCTGGATCTTCCCTGCCGCTGAAAATCCGGCCATATAGACAGCTCCATATACATTGACAGCTCCCTGTACGATGATCGTTCCGATAGCTGTGATAGAAAATTGAAGCCCCATCGGGATACCAAGAGCCAGCAGACGTCCCAAACTATGTAAGGAAATCTTGAAATCCATCTTCTTAAGATGCAGGATTGGGAATTTTTTCCATATATACACCAGACACAAAAGTGCTGAAATTCCCTGCGCGATGACAGTCGCGTACGCACATCCTGCGACGCCCATTCCAAACCAGACAATAAAGACGATATCCAGCACCACATTGATTACCGCAGAAATAATAAGAAAATAAAGCGGAGACTTGGAATCCCCAAGCGCTCTTAGAAAGGCTGCAAGAGAATTATATGCAGCTGTTACCAAAAGCCCGGCATAGATGATTCCCATATATGCCTTTACATCGCCCATCAGTTCTTCCGGCGAATTCATCAACCTAAGGATCGGCTCATTGGCAATCTCAAAAATAACCGTCATCACAACTGAAAAAGCAACGGCCAGATAGATTGACATTGCGACATAGTGACGCATCCTGTCATACCGCTTGGCCCCAAACCACTGTGATACTAAAATGGCAAATCCGCTGCACAGTCCGCTCAGCCATCCTGTTACAAAAAACATCAAAGATCCCGTACTCCCGATAGCCGCCAGCGCGTCAACTCCTATAAACTGTCCTGCTATAATAGAGTCTGCAATATTATAAAACTGCTGAAAAATATTCCCAAGACACATCGGAATCGTAAAACGGATGATCAGCCCTGCGGGATTCCCAACCGTCATATCATTGGTCTTAGTTCCCCCCATGATTTAACCCTTCTTTCTCTCTTTTTTCGCACGTTTACTATCATACCATATCTCAGATAGATGTCTATAGAAAAGAATACATTCTTTTGCACAAAAAACAGTTTTTATGTACAAAATCTGAACATATGCTATACTTATTATCAAAATATACAGAAACGGAGGTTGGCTATGAAAATAGAGTTAAAGAAATGGTCTTTAGACGATAAGAAAAGCCTGAGTGAAGTGTGCAGCCGGGTTGACCGTACTTATCTTTCCAACCGGCTGCCTTCCCCTTACACTGAGGACAGTGCCGCCTGGTGGCTCAATATGGCCTGCGAGCAGGAAGGACATTCCGGAATTTTCCGTTCCATTAACGTGGACGGAAAGATTGTAGGAAATATCTCCGTGGAGCAAAAATCTGACGTATACCAAAAAGACGCAGAGATCGGATATCTGCTTACCACAGAAAACTGGTCCCGCGGGATTATGACAGAGGCGGTAAGGCAGATTTGTGACATCGCTTTTGCCAAACTCGACATCATCCGCATTACCGCCCTCGTGTATGAGCCGAATACCGCCTCCAGAAAAGTCCTTCTGAAAAATCAGTTTGTTCTGGAAGGAATCATGAAACGCGCTGTGTGGAAAGACGGGCACATTTACGATCTCTGTGTCTATGGGCGGCTGAAGGATCCCCTCTGATCTTTCTGAGATTCCCTTCTTTTCTTTCTTCTTTCCACAAGGGTCCCTGCCGCTATCCCGGCGGCAGCACAAAGAATTCCCGGCAGCATGGCAGAGAGCTGAGGCAGATTTACTTTATCAAACGTCCTCATGTTTGCCATGGAAAAGGTTGCATACGGAACAAGCATATACAGAACGCCAAAAAACAGAAGCATCAGCCATTTGTACGCGTTCCATCCATCGTCCTTTCCGACAAAAATGGAGCTTACAAATATTACCACCGGGAAGACAATATGCAGAAACAAGATAGAGTAGCCCATGGCATTTTCTTTTGCTCCCAGCCAGAAGATCAGAATACACCCCATCCAGATCAACAGATCGGTAAGGAGCAGCAGGCGTCTTCCAAGCGCCTTTCTGCTCTTTACCACATCTGTGCTTTCTGCCAGATACGCCATCATCTTCTCGTCCTCTTTCAGAAGTTCGTCCAAACTGATATTGTAAAGTCTGCTCAGATCTATGACATATAAAATGTCCGGGTAGCTTCGATTGTTTTCCCAGTTGGATATGGTTTGTCTGCTGACCCCTATTCGCTCAGCCGCAGTTTCCTGTGTGATCTTTGCCCTTTTTCTCGCCTCTTTCAGTCTTTGTCCAATATCCATCCCATCCCCTCCTTTGGCTTCATTATGTCATGGAGAGTCAAAAAAATCTATCAAATATTTTTGACATCGACTTCTTTTATCCCGTTCTAGGTTTCCACATATGCTTCCCTGCACATATCCAGAAACTCCTCACGGCTGCATCCGCCCAGCGCAGCCTCACTTGCTAGCAATATAAGCTCTTTGCGGTGTCCTTCGTTGGATGCAAAATCAGGCATTTGGTTTTTGGCACAGACGACAGCCCCTCTTCTTCTGTCCGTCACAATATACCCTTGCTGATCCAAAAGTTTATATGCCTTGCTGACAGTCATCGTATTAACGCCGATGTCTGCTGCCAGGCTACGCACAGTGGGAAGCTGTTCCCCGAAATCGATCTGCCCTCTTCCAATTCCCTTTACGATCTCATTTCGTATCTGGAGATAGACCGGTACCTCGCTTTGGTAGTCCAGTTCCATGATCATGATCCATTCCCTCCTTTTATCTCCTCGTATATCCGGATTGTCTGAGCTGGATCATCGTCGTTCACGATATAGATGTCCGTCTCTGTCTTGAGTACCAGATACGGACGGTGTTTCCACGCAAGATAGACTCTCACATTCCCGTATTTGTCATAACGGAATTTCCCCTTCCCATAAGATGCTGTGGACGACCCGTTCGTCCGGATCCCCTCGCCCAGATCGTCGGTAAGCTCCGCCTCCACAACCTGTTCTTTCGGAATCTTAGCATCATACAGAGGACCTGTTACTTGGATCACTCCATCTTCTATCACAAGATCCGCAAGAAGACCTTTTTTATCCAGATACTTTGGATAAGCAAACTGCCAAACGACAAACAGAGCAATTCCGGCACAAAACAAAATGATGCCAGCTGTCATCCATTTCCCCTGTCTTGCCGCCTGATTGACTGCGAGGTTAAGTCCGCCGCTGTTATTCTCTTTGAAAACCTCAGGATCGTAAGGATTGGAATATCGAAGTCCAAACCAGCCGACATCCCAGTATGCCTCCTCGTCATACTCATACACGACTTCACTGGCAAGCTCATACTGCTTCTCTCTCCCATACTCAGCCAACGCAAGGATCGCCGCTGTAACAGCCACAATGAGCGCTGCCCCTGCCAAAAACAGGCACTGCAGACGTTCACTGTAAAGAAATCCTGCAATGCCAAGATTCCACACCGCATCCCCACTGCAGATCCAAAGCCATGCCCTGCTGGCTGCTGCTTTTTTCTTTCCGTTCATCCTCTGATTGACAGTGGACTCCTCGCAGTATGTCTTATTTGGCAGCCAGCGAATGAATCCGATTCCGGCCGCTATGATAAGGAGACCGAGTACACAGACTGCAGCAAACGTCTTCCCGCCTTCTCCCTGAACAAGACAGTATACAAAGGCGATACACTGAATCGCAATAGGAATGAGAAACCACCATCTGCTTGTCATCGACTGGTTAGACCTTTTCCTGTCAAGTTTCAGGTCAATCTTATGTCGAGATTCTGTACGGATAAACCATTGTTTCTCTTGCTTCAGAAGCATAAGACGCTTTCTTGATGTTCTCTCGATCCTGGATGGAAGCATTATCTGTACAAAACCAGACAGTATCATCCACACAAATCCCCACTGAGGAGGAAGAAAGAAAATGATTGCACCCAGGAAGACGCATACAAAGAAAAACAGCCGAATTCTTTTTTTATACTGTCCCAGTATTTCCTGGACACTTTCTTCTTTGGCCATCACTGCTGTGATACGTACCATAAATGGATGCCCAAACCGAGTTCTTGCTTCCTGGATATACGTCCAGTAGAATGTGGCACACAACAGAAGATAGATTCCCAAATAAATAAGCTGCACGATCCTTATTTGATCCATAAGACCCCTCCTTTTGTATTATTTATTATAATACAAAAATGAGGGGATTACAATAGAACTGCACCGCGTTCCAAATATTATTTTGTCTGTCTCATTCTTTCGATAACGCTTCCTTTTTTCGCTATACTGTTCCATACAAAAAGCGGAATCAACGTACAGATCAAAAGAATCGCTGCTGTCATGAGAAGTACCGGCCCAGTCGGCACCGCAAAAGGAACATTCCGATAATTTACCGCTTGAAAGATCAGCCAGGTAATTCCCGTCCCAAGAGTCGCTGCAATGCAAAGAGAACCCGCTGCAAAGAAAAGACCTTCTATGATAAGCATGCCGCGTATCTGTCCTTGTGTCATGCCCATACTTTCCATGACGGCAAACTCTACCCGGCGGTTTTGAAGATTTCCCGTTACTGTGTTCATATAATTCAGGATACCGATAAATGCCAATATCAGCGCAATACAGATCCCGATTTCCGTCAGATTCCCCTGAGCTTCTTCTACCATCTCTTTTTCCTCTATCTTCGATGTACTTGAAAAATCTTTGGCGTATGGACTTTTTCCGACCAGTTCCATCATCTCTTTCTCCGCCTGCCTATCGTATTCTCTCTCATAGCGGACCGCAATTCTGGATATGGTAATCTGGTCATCCGGAAGAAACTCTTTTAGAGTATCAGCGCTTACAATAATCGTCATTCTGCTCTGGGACGCTGCCATGTAATAATTTTCTCCCGTGAGACCCGCAATTTCAAACGTCCGCCTGTTGTCCGGATCTCCATATCCGGTACAAGTTACACGCTTTCCTTTCAGATCAGATTCGGCAATATCCAGACCATTCTGATAGAGAAGACAGGTTTTCCCACTGAAAAACTTTTTTCGGTTTACTTTCGTATTTAATGTCTCTGTCAGATAGTCAAACTCATCTTCATCTATCCCGACAATACAGAACAGATTGTCTTCCAGTGTGCCACTTCTGTAAGATTCTCTTACATGATCGTAAGACTCGTACATCCACATCTCGTAAAATTCTCTCATCCACTGGTCGGAAAATTCCGGCTCCCATGGGACATCGATCCGGGCAAAATAAAGCGGATTCGCCTGCTTTATCCCCCCGTTGTGTCTGATTTCCCCCAGAAACCTGTCATCCATGAGTTTTTCCCATTTATCTGAATCTTCTTTTTTCAATGTATCATTGTATAAAACCAAATCCATATCCATGTAGTTTGATACGATTGTGCGTGCTCCCTGGCTTTCAATGATCGTGACCATGCAGAGAAATACCGAAAGCCCTGCTGCCAGCGACAAAAGTATGACTGTTGTCTTTTTCCGGTCTTTCAGAAACTGCTCTTTTGCCATGCGCCAGATAATTTTTCCTTTTCCCGTCTTTTTTCTGCTCTTTTTCCCGTAAGACGCCCGGTATCGAGCTGCTTCCACAGGAGAAATCTGCACTGCCATTCTCACTGGTTTCCTGCTGCCGATCCAGACAGTACAGCCCGCTACCAGCGCCGTCAAAAGAAAGACGAGAGGGTGCATGGAAATCTGTACTCCTCCGATTTTGTCTGCATTTATCCCCAGGGATCCTAAAATGACCGGAATGAAACCGATCGACACTGCTACACCCAATAAGACACCTGCCAGGGTACCTGCACTTCCAAGAATCATCATCTGCCTCTTCATCAATGTGCTGATCTGCTTTTTTGTCATGCCGACAGTCTGAAGCAGACCATAATAACGAACATCCCCGGCCACAGACAAATACATAATATTATATATGAGCAAGTAAGCGCAAAAACACGTGATCATCACGATTCCTATCATCCCGAAATAAATCGGAATGGATGCCGCCATTCCTTCCGTAAAGATCAAAGCCTGCTGCTTATCAAGCTTCATCTTCTCCTGAAATTCCTGCTGTTCTTTTTCCGTTAGGAATGTCTTTGCAAAATCGATGTGACATCTCCCGGACACCACACTGGAAAATTCATAGCCGCATGTATCGTACAGCGCTTTTGAAATGTAAAACACATTTTTGTCTCCGTATCCATCCCAAATTCCGCATATACGGAACTCCATATCCTTTTTCTGTCCTTTTCCGTCCACATAGACTGCCCGAAAAGAATCTCCGATCTGCCGGTCTTCCAGCCCGCATGTCTTCAACGCCTTTCTTGTTACCATGACTTCTTCTTTTTCCTGCGGGTAGGTTCCTTCTACGGAAGTTCTTGCAGGAGACATCATCTCGTTCCAGAATGTCTCATCCGCCCAGACAGTGCCCAAATTAGCCGTTTTGTCCCCTTCCGTCTCCTCAATGTAACCAGCTACCCCTACGAGGCCAACCGCACGCACATCCTCATCTGTTTTACATTTTTCCAGCTGTTCTTCAGATCCCCCATACATCACGGCATCGAAGTCCGCTCCATTCATCCGAATATTCTGAAGACGCGTCATCTTATAGTAGGTACTTCCTATCGTAAAAACGCTGAAGATCATAAAAGATGACAGCGCTACAGCCGCAAACAGGAGGATGCTTCTTCTTCGGTTATATCTGAGCGCTCTCATGGCCATGCGGCAGATAATCTTTTTGTTATTATTCTCCATCATGCATCTCCCCCGCTTTCACAATCTTTCCATCTTCAATATGGATGATCCGATCCGCCATCTGCGCAATATCATTGTCATGTGTAATGAGGATGATCGTCTGTTGAAATCTCTTGGCCACTGTTTTCAAAAGACGGATCACATCATGGCTTGCCGATGTATCCAGATTACCTGTAGGCTCATCCGCCAGGATAATGGATGGTTTTGATGTCAACGCTCTCGCGATTGCTGTCCGCTGCTGCTGACCGCCTGAAAGAGTATTCGGAAGAGCTTCTTCCTTCTCTTTCAAATGTAAAACCTGAAGGATTTCCTCTACAAACTCCCGATCCGGCACTTCCCCGTCTAACTCCACGGGAAATACGATATTTTCATATACATTCAAATCCGGTACCAGATTATAGCTCTGAAATACAAAGCCAACCTTCCTTCTGCGAAATATCGCCAGCTGGTTCCTGTTCATCCCGGACAGTTTTTGTCCGTCCACAAAGACTTCCCCTTCTGTAGGAACATCCAGACCACCTAACATATGGAGAAGAGTACTCTTTCCGCTCCCCGACTTTCCGATTACCGCCACAAACTCTCGTTCTTTTACCAAAAGATCCACACCGTCCAGCGCTTTTACCGTATGTTTCCCCAACATATAATACTTTTTCAGACTTTCTGTTTTTACGATCCATTGACTCATCTCTTCTGCCTCCTTTTTTTGATACTTTGATCATATCAGGGCAAAATCACAAACCAGTCTCAATCTTAAATTATCACAGCACTGTGAGCATTCCCCTGCTGGTTTGGAAGACAGATCCGAAAATCCGATCCTTTTCCCGGCTCAGAACAAACTTCCACATAGCCGTCCTGCAGCTCGGCAATCGTTCGGGTCAGATAGAGTCCGATGCCGACGCCGTCCTGATCATGTACCTCCGGCTCCCTGTAAAATCGGGTAAAAATCTGAGCCTGCCGTTCTTTTGCAATCCCCTTCCCGCTGTCTTTCACATGGATCTCTGTATAGATTTCTCCCCTCACAGTAAAGACATGTATCGTTCCTCCTGCGTCCGTATATTTTACCGCATTGTCCAAAAGGTTGCCTACTGCCTCTTCTGTCCATTTTCGATCGTGCGGTACCTGTATCTCCAGAATCCCTTTTTGGGAAATCCTGATCCTTTTTTCAGCCGCTCTGCAGGAAACGGCTGCTGCCGCACTTTGTACAGTCTTGGCAATATCCTGATCTTTCTTTTTAATCTGAATGATCCCGGTCTCAAGCCGGGACATTTTTACCATACTCTGAAAAAGGAACTCCAGCTTATCTGTCTGATGCTCCAGCTTGGCAAGAAATTCTACGACTCGCTCCGGCAGTTCCTCGCCGCGCAAAATCTCCAGATAAATCTTCTGGTTTGCGATCGGCGTTTTCGTCTGGTGGGAAATATCCGCGATCAGTTCTTTCATCTTTTCTTTCTCAGCCTTCTCTTCCTCCTTCTTCCTGTCCCATATATGACAAACCCGAGCAAATTTCTCACTTATCCTTCCGATCAGCGTATCCTCCATCTCATATCTTCTTTCCGCTTCTCTCCCGGCAAGAACAGCATCCATCGTCTGTTCCAGCTGTTCTGCAAATATATATATCTTCTTCTTCATCTTCCTTGTCCGAAAAAGAAGAAAGCCTGACACGAAAAACATACCCCCTGAAACAATCATCATCCAATCCATTGATATCCCATCCCATATATATTTGAAATATATTTGTGTTCTCCCTGCTCAATCTTTCCTCGCAGCCGGTTCATGTTCACTGCCAGTGCATGCTTATCCACAAACTGATTTCCTTTTTCCCAAAGATACTCCAAAAACACCTCATATGTGAGAAGCTGCCCTCTGTGGGAAATAAACTCTTGCAGGATCCGAAATTCCGTCGGTGTCACAGGGCACTCTTTGCCTTCGATCTCCACCTTTCCTTTTACAAAATCAATACGCAGAAATCCATCGTCAAAACTTTGTCCTTTGACGTCTTTTCTTCGTTTCAAAATCAAATCTATCTTTTTCATAAGGATACGGATGGAAAACGGTTTCGTGATATAGTCCTCCGCTCCAAGCTCATAACCCTTCAGGGCATCTTCCTCAAGGTCACGCGCTGTCAAAAAGATGACCGGTATGTTGTCCTTCTCTCTCATCCACTTCAGAAAGTCGTATCCGTCTCCGTCCGGAAGATTCACATCAAGAAGGATCATATCCAGTACTATATTCTTATAATGCCCCTTTGCCTCCTCCACTGAGTGTGCAGCCACAGTATGCAATCCTTCTTTTTCCAGCATATAACAAATTCCCTGGTTCATCTCCCAGTCGTCTTCCACTACCAATATGTTTGCCATACCATTTCTCCTTTCTGTCCACGCTCTACCGCTATTTTACTATAAATCGGCTTCCGGCAAAACTCCCTTGGACAATTATCACAAAATCGTGACTGGCATCTGCGCACCAGAACAACACGATTTTTATTGCAAAACTTCGGAGAATCGTGCAAAATATAGATATCAAAATGAAGGAGGTAAATAATAATGAAACTATATATCACTTATGGCAGTAATCTCAATAAAGCTCAGATGGCAAAACGCTGCCCTAAAGCCATCCCGGCAGGATCCGGAATTCTCAAAGACTGGGAACTTCTTTACCGTGGAAAGGAAAGCGGCTTTTATGCTACTATCCAGCCAAAAAAAGGCTCTGTCGTACCTGTTGGCCTGTGGGAGATCTCCCCGGAAGACGAAAAAGCTCTTGATATCTATGAAGTGTACCCGGATCTTTATTACAAGGAAACACTTTCTGTGACACTCACAGACGGTACCGAAAAAAATGCCATGGTTTATATCATGTGTGAAGATGCCCGTGACGGTCGTCCTACCGCGGAATATATACAATCCATACGAGACGGATACGCTGATTTCGGCCTTGATATCCGTATTTTCGAGGCATCTCTTGATCAGATAAAATAGATATTTTATTTATCCGCCCTGTTTTTTCTGTATTTTTATATGTTTTTCTATTTTTTTCTGTATTTCTATTGACATCTGCTTATTTATGAGTTATATTTGGTTCATCAAAAACAAGGAGGTCAGACCAATGGGACGGTAATCTATTTCGAAAACTACTATTTTAAATAAATAGTTTCAAATAGATAAGAAAAAATAAGGAGGACATACCAATGGATGGAATAGGTTAAAGATCCACTGTTCGGAAAGAAAAAGAACAGTGGATTTTTTTTGACAAATTTTAAAAAACCTATTGTGTTCTGTCTCCACTATGTTTATCCTAGTATAGGAAACACGTAGAAAAACTTAGCGAGGTGTGTGAAATGAAACCAATTAAAGAAGGAAAAGTCCGTGAAATCTATGACAACGGCGACAGTCTGATCATGGTTGCTACCGACCGTATCAGCTGCTTTGATGTGATCCTGAAAAACACAGTAACAAAAAAAGGAGCTGTATTGACTCAGCTTTCTAAATTCTGGTTTGATATGACAAGCGACATCCTGCCGAATCATATGATTTCAGCAGATGTAAAAGATATGCCGGAGTTCTTCCAGCAGCCGCAGTTCGATGGAAACAGCATGATGTGCAGAAAACTGAACATGCTTCCGGTAGAATGCATTGTCCGCGGCTACATAACAGGAAGCGGTTGGGCTAGCTATCAGAAAGACGGCACTGTATGCGGAATCAAACTGCCGGAAGGACTAAAAGAATCCGATAAACTCCCGGAACCGATCTATACACCATCCACAAAGGCTGAGATCGGCGATCATGATGAAAACATTTCCTACGAACAAAGTGTGGCACATCTGGAAAAATACTTCCCGGGAAAAGGCGAAGAGTACGCATCCAAACTCCGTGATTACACGATTGCCCTTTACAAAAAATGTGCAGACTATGCATTGAGCCGCGGCATCATCATTGCAGACACGAAGTTTGAATTCGGTCTCGACGAAGAAGGCAACATCGTCCTTGGCGACGAAATGCTCACACCGGACAGCTCCCGTTTCTGGCCAGCTGAAGGATATGAACCAGGACATGGTCAGCCATCCTTCGACAAACAGTTCGCCCGTGACTGGCTGAAAGCAAACCCTGACAACGACTGGACTCTGCCGGATGACATCGTACAGAAGACCATCGACAAATACCTTCAGGCTTACGAAATGATTACCGGAGAAAAGCTTCAGTAAATTTCAAACCTGTACAGGCCTACGCAAAATATGGGGCATCGAGGTTCAAAAGATCTCGACGCCCCATATTATTTTATACAATACAAAACTTTTACCCAAGCTCTTGGCAAAGAGCTACGATACAAAATCCCCGCAGAACCATGGTCCTGCGGGGATTCTATTTACATCATCATCTTACGATAATAATTCAATATACAATCTTTAATTATTCGATGATTGTAGCAACACGTCCAGATCCTACTGTACGTCCACCTTCACGAATAGCGAAACGAAGTCCCTGTTCCATAGCTACTGGATGGATCAGTTCAACTGTCATTTCTACGTTATCTCCAGGCATGCACATTTCTGTTCCTTCCGGAAGTTCGCAAACACCTGTTACGTCTGTTGTTCTGAAGTAGAACTGCGGACGGTAGTTGTTGAAGAATGGAGTATGACGTCCACCTTCATCTTTTGTCAGAACGTAAACCTGAGCTGTAAATTTGTGATGGCATGTTACAGAGCCTGGTTTAACAAGAACCTGTCCTCTTTCGATTTCTGTTCTCTGAACACCACGAAGAAGAGCACCGATGTTATCTCCAGCCTGAGCTTCGTCAAGAAGTTTACGGAACATTTCTACACCTGTTACAACTACTTTACGTGTTTCTTCATGGATACCAACGATTTCTACTTCGTCAGATACGTGAAGTGTACCACGTTCTACTCTACCTGTAGCAACTGTACCACGTCCTGTGATAGAGAATACGTCTTCGACTGGCATAAGGAACGGTTTGTCTGTAGCACGTTCCGGATCCGGAATGTAGCTGTCAACAGCGTCCATAAGTTCCATGATCTTGTCGCCCCATTCTCCTGTCGGATCTTCAAGAGCTTTCAGAGCAGAACCTTTGATGATCGGAGTGTCATCGCCCGGGAATTCGTATTCGTCAAGAAGTTCACGAATTTCCATTTCTACTAATTCAAGAAGTTCTTCGTCGTCAACCATGTCACATTTGTTCATGAATACAACGATATACGGTACACCTACCTGACGGGACAGAAGGATGTGCTCTCTTGTCTGAGCCATAACACCATCTGTAGCAGCTACAACAAGGATAGCTCCGTCCATCTGAGCAGCACCTGTGATCATGTTCTTAACGTAGTCAGCATGACCTGGGCAGTCAACGTGTGCGTAGTGACGTTTTTCTGTTTCGTACTCAACGTGAGCTGTAGAGATTGTGATACCACGTTCTCTTTCTTCCGGTGCTTTGTCGATGTTTTCGAAATCTACTGCAGCGTTACCAGCAACTCTTTCAGCAAGAGTTTTTGTGATAGCAGCTGTTAAAGTTGTTTTACCATGGTCAACGTGTCCGATTGTACCAATATTACAATGTGGTTTTGTTCTTTCAAATTTAGCCTTTGCCATTTGAATAGTCCTCCTTAATTCTGCCCCGGATACGGGCAATTTTTTGATTTAAAAGTTTACTCAGCTATATCTGATTATATTTCAAATCTGCCGAATTTTCAAGCCTTTTTAGGCATTTTTATTGGATAATACTTTTTCCTGTACGTTCTTCGGTACTGGTTCGTATTTTTCGAAGAACATGGAGTAGTTACCACGTCCCTGTGTTCTGGAACGAAGATCTGTGGAGTATCCGAACATTTCAGAAAGCGGTACATATGCACGTACGATCTTTCCGCCGCCCAGGTCATCCATTCCTTCGATACGTCCACGACGGGAGTTGATATCTCCGATAACGTCTCCCATGTATTCTTCCGGCATCGTTACTTCTACCTTCATGATAGGTTCAAGAAGTACCGGAGCTGCTTTTGACATAGCATCCTTGAATGCAAGAGATCCTGCAATGTGGAATGCCATTTCAGAAGAGTCGACTTCATGGTAAGATCCGTCGTAAACATTTGCATGGATACCAACAACCGGGAATCCGCCAAGGATACCGGACTTCATAGCTTCTTCGATACCTTCGCCAACTGCCGGGATGTATTCCTTCGGAATAGCGCCACCAACAACTGTGGATTCGAATTTGTATGTTTCTTCTCCATTGACATCCATTGGTTCAAATTTAACTTTACAGTGTCCGTACTGTCCACGACCACCGGACTGTTTTGCATACTTGCTGTCCACATCAACTGCTTTTGTAAAGGATTCTTTGTAAGCAACCTGCGGAGCACCAACGTTTGCTTCTACCTTAAATTCACGAAGAAGTCTGTCTACGATGATTTCAAGATGAAGTTCTCCCATACCTGCGATGATCGTCTGACCTGTTTCATGGTCTGTATGAGCACGGAATGTCGGGTCTTCTTCTGCAAGTTTTGCAAGAGATTCTCCAAGTTTGCCCTGGGAAGCTTTTGTCTTCGGTTCGATAGCAAGCTCGATAACCGGTTCCGGGAATTCCATGGATTCAAGGATTACCGGATGCTGTTCGTCACAGATTGTATCTCCTGTTGTGGAGAATTTGAATCCGATTGCTGCAGCAATATCTCCGGAGTAAACTTTGTCAAGTTCTTCTCTCTTGTTTGCGTGCATCTGAAGGATACGTCCGACACGTTCTTTTTTGCCTTTTGTTGCATTCAGAACGTAAGAACCGGAGTTCATTGTTCCTGAGTACACACGGAAGTAAGCAAGCTTACCTACGAACGGGTCTGTCATGATCTTAAATACGAGAGCTGAGAACGGTTCTTCATCAGAAGAATGTCTCTCTACTTCGTTTCCGTCTTCGTCAACACCCTTGATAGCCGGGATGTCTGTCGGAGCCGGCATGTATTCAACAACCGCGTCAAGCAGCTTCTGAACACCTTTATTTCTGTAAGCAGAACCACAGCAAACCGGGATAGCCTGACATTCGCATGTAGCTTTTCTTAATACTGCTTTTAATTCGTCGATGGACGGCTCTTCGCCTTCCAGGTACTGCATCATCAGATCGTCGTCAAGCTCACAGATTTTTTCTACGAGCTCTGTACGATAGAGTTCTGCATCATCCTGCATATCTTCCGGAATATCGCAAACTGTGATGTCATCGCCCTTATCATCATTGTAGATGTAAGCCTGCATTTCCATCAGGTCGATGATTCCTTTGAATTCGTCTTCTTTTCCGATCGGAAGCTGAAGACAGATTGCATTTTTCCCTAATCTTGTTTTGATCTGTTCTACTGCATTGTAGAAATCTGCTCCCAGAATGTCCATCTTGTTGATGAACGCCATACGCGGTACGTTATATGTGTCTGCCTGACGCCATACGTTTTCAGACTGCGGTTCTACACCACCTTTGGCACAGAACACACCTACAGCGCCGTCAAGTACACGAAGGGAACGTTCTACTTCTACTGTAAAGTCAACGTGTCCCGGAGTATCAATGATATTGATACGGTGTTCAAGAGCACCTTTTTTCGGTTTTGTCTTTTCTTCCAATGTCCAGTGACATGTTGTAGCAGCTGAAGTGATCGTGATACCTCTTTCCTGTTCCTGTTCCATCCAGTCCATGGTAGCAGTACCTTCGTGAGTATCACCGATCTTATAGTTAACACCGGTATAGTAAAGAATACGCTCTGTCAGTGTAGTCTTACCAGCATCGATATGAGCCATGATACCAATGTTTCTTGTTCTCTCTAATGGATATTCTCTTCCAGCCAAGACTTTTTCCTCCTATTAATAATGAGATCGACTGTTTCACAAAACAGAATGTGGATTCTGTCAAGAATCTTAGAAGCGGTAGTGAGCGAATGCTCTGTTTGCTTCTGCCATCTTGTGCATATCTTCTTTTCTCTTTACAGCTGCTCCTGTATTGTTTGCAGCGTCGAGAATTTCGTTTGCCAGTCTTTCTTCCATTGTCTTTTCTCCTCTGTTACGGGAGAATGTTGTCAACCAGCGAAGAGCTAAAGCCTGTCTTCTGTCTGCACGAACTTCGATCGGTACCTGGTATGTTGCTCCACCGATACGTCTTGCTTTTACTTCCAGTACAGGCATGATGTTGTTCATTGCCTCTTCAAATACTTCGATAGCCGGTTTGTCAGCTTTCTCAGCGATTCTTTCAAATGCGCCATATACAATCTTCTGTGCTACACCTTTCTTACCATCTAACATGATGTTATTGATAAGTTTTGTAACAACTTTGTTATTGTACAATGGATCCGCTAATACGTCTCTTTTCTGAGTATGTCCTTTACGTGGCACGGTCCTTCCCTCCTTAATCATAATTGGATTAAATCATCAGTACTCGCTTCACAGAATGCGTTCGTGCGGCAGGACATATTCATCATATATGTCAATCCGCAACCTACTAATCTTCATAGTCCTGTGATACGATAACGATTTTGTTACTTAACTTTTACTTATTTCTTTGCGTCTTTCGGTCTCTTAGCACCGTATTTGGAACGAGCCTGGCGTCTCTTAGCAACACCTGCTGTATCCAGTGTACCACGAACGATGTGGTATCTTGTACCTGGTAAGTCCTTAACACGGCCTCCACGGATAAGAACAACGCTGTGTTCCTGAAGGTTGTGTCCTTCTCCCGGGATGTAGCTTGTTACTTCGATTCCGTTAGACAGACGAACTCTGGCGATCTTTCTAAGAGCAGAGTTAGGTTTTTTAGGTGTAGCTGTCTTAACTGCTGTACATACACCTCTCTTCTGCGGTGCAGATGTGTCTGTAGCTCTTTTTTTCAGAGAGTTGTATCCTTTCTGAAGTGCCGGAGCTGTAGATTTCTTTACAGAAGTTTCACGTCCTTTTCTTACTAACTGATTGAATGTTGGCATTCCTTTCACCTCCTACGAATAATTAATAAGGTTGCTTAAAACATTTTCATGTTTCCGCACGCGAAAATAACTCGCACTTTCACGCGCGCTAGATAATTGTATTACGCCAAATAAAAAAAGTCAAGGCTTTCCCTCGACTTTTTTCAACTATTCAGCCATGCGCGGCTTTTTTTCCGGATTCACAGGCTTGTCTGTGTAAGACGGATAAAAGCCGCATTTGGCATAGCTTTTAATGGATCATCATTCCCATCACGTACAGATCATAATATATTCCATTCAGCAGTGTGGAATTTTTGCGGCATCCTTCGATCTGGAATCCGAACTTCATATAGAGGGAAACGGCCATCACATTATCAGCTCTTGTGTCCAGGCTGATTCTTGTCGTCACACCGTTTCCTTTTGCCCACTCAATAAGCTGACGGATGAGTTCGGATCCAATTCCCTGATTCTGGTATTTCTTTGCTACCACAATTCCGAGTTCCCCGTCATGTCTTGCCTTGATCTTGTGGGAAGAATGAATCGTCGCAATACCTGCGATTTCTTCGCCGTCCATAGCAAGGAGCATAATATTTGTAGCATTTCCTTCAAGAGAGCGGATTTCCTCTTCCTGTTCCTTCACATTCATCGGATACTCGTCTTTTTCAAAACTGAGGTAGCTTGTCTCCCCACCTACGTAATTATAAAATTCTACGATTTTGGCCGCATCTTCTACAGCTGCCCTTCTGATATTGATTTCTCCCATCTGACCAAACCTCTCTTTCTTCTTTTCTCTAACTATACCGCATTGCCATCTAAAACATAACAGATTCCTCGAATCTCCTTCTATCCGATCGACAAAATCAGACACCACAGGGGGAGCGTCACAAGTGATCCAAGCGTCGTGAGAAAGATCATACCAGTCGCATAGCTTTCGTTTCCCCCATATTTGGATGACAAAAGCGCTGTCGTGACAGGAGCCGGCATTCCTGCCATGATTACAGTAATCCCGCGAAGAATGGAAGGAATCGGGAGAAGTGCTGTGACTCCAAACAAAATCATCGGAAGGATCACAAGACGCACGGACGTGTAGAAAACCATTGTCTGGTCAATCAGCCCTCTGGGATCCATCTCCGCCAGCATCATGCCGATCAGCATCATGCTCATAGGTGTGTTGGCACTGCTCAACCCTCCTACCGCAGTTGTGAAAAATATCGGCCATTGAACCGGGAGCAGCATCGCAATGAGGCCAAGAAAAATGGCTACAATACACGGATGGGTTACTACTTTTTTCACGACGTTTTTCTTCTGACCGGATATAAAACAGGACACGCCCACCGACCACATAACGATCCGCACCGGCAGCATAAAGACAGACGCATACAGAAGTCCATTTGTCCCGTATATTCCTTCAATTACCGGGTTCCCCAGAAAACCCCCGTTAGAAACGATCGTACCGTAACGCAGCGGCTTTCGCTTTGTCTCATCTGCCTTCTTATATAGAAGAAACGCTGCTCCTACGGAAATTACATTATAAAGGACCGAAAGCAGGATTGTGATCAGCACCAGCCTCCACACATTATCTTTAGTCTGTACAAGAAACGCGTGAAAAATATTAAACGGCAGGAGCACGTACAGGCACAGATCCACCATGTTCTTTCTTCCTTCCATCCCGACGATTCCCCGTCTTCTCACGAGAAAACCGACCAGAACGAAGAAGAACATCATCCCCTGCATATTCAGCATATTTTGGACGATCATTCCTCTATAATCCTATCTTATCTGCGATCGCACACATGGATGCAAGGGCAATATCGATGAACTCATCAAAATTCATTCCTGTAAATTCAATAGCTTCCATGTAATCTCTATTTGCTCCGGCGGCAAAACGCAACTCCCGGAAGCGCTTCGTTACCGACTTATGCTTTACGCTTGCAATCTTCTTATCCGGATAAATCTGCGCGATGGCCTTTAAGAATCCGCTCATCGGGTCGGATGCAAGGATCGCATACTGAAGATTCGTCTTTGCCTTCACTCCGCTTTGCGGATTATGGGAACAGATTGCGTCAAAAAGTATCGGGTCATCGATCCCTTCACTTTTTAATATCTCCACTGATTTCGGTCCGTGTGTCTCCGGATGTTCCTTCCATTCGCAATGTTCTTCGTCCAGATCATGCAAAAGCCCTACAATTCCCCAGTACTCCACCTGATCCGGCGCAAGTTTTTCTGCTACACCCCGCATGATAGCTTCCACTGCGTAAGAATGTTCCAGATACCGCTGTCCCTTCATATATTTCTGCAAAATTTCGTAAGCTTGTTCTCTCGTCATTCCATATACCTCCGCATTTTCCCTCCGTCAAGCTGCATGATACAGATCGCAGAAGTTTTTTACAGGTATAATACTACTACATTGCAGCTTTTCTGTCCAGCCTGTCATCGATGCCAGGTACCTTGATCCAATGGTTCTGATGACTTGTTCTTATCAGTAAAAGGGAGGGCATTCCCAAAGTCATCTCCTGACTTTTAGAAACGCCCTCCCTTATGTATACGTGTCTTATTCTTCCGGTACTACGATCAAATCTTTTGTAAAGTGGTTCAGAACTTCACATCCGTCTTCTGTAACGATTACAAGGTCTTCGATACGAACACCAATGCCTTCGTCCATCAGATAGATACCTGGTTCAATAGAGAATACCTGTCCTACCTGGATGATATCTTCAT
The DNA here is from genome assembly GCF_019754295.1 of Sellimonas caecigallum. GTDB lineage: Bacteria > Bacillota > Clostridia > Lachnospirales > Lachnospiraceae > Sellimonas > Sellimonas caecigallum. The sequence goes on from NZ_VIRV01000002.1 coordinate 32,503, forward strand.
TTACAGAAGATACATCGCCATATTCGTGGTCTTCCATACCGATGGAATGTCCTGTTCTGTGTGTGAAGTATTCGCCGTATCCTTTTTCTGTGATATAGTTACGGCATGCAAGGTCAACATCGCACATTCTTGCACCAGGCCTTACAGCGTCGATACCTCTCTGCTGAGCTTCTTTTACGATTTCATATACTTCTCTTGCTTTATCAGATACTTCTCCGATGAATACTGTTCTTGTCATATCTGAGCAGTAATCATTTAAGATACCACCGATATCAAGTACTACGCTGTCTCCGCGTTTTCCTTTTGAGTCGTCTGTTACATGGTGCGGGTCAGCGCCTGATTTTCCATAAGCTGTGATCGGATCAAAAGATACTCCTGAATGTCCTGTTGCAGCGTACATTTCTCTTACTTTCGCATTCAGTTCTTTTTCTGTATATCCTTTTACAACGAGCGGGATCAGTTCTTCCATGATCTTGTCGTTTGCAAGGGATGCTTCTCTCATGAGCTGCTGTTCATGTTCATCTTTGACCATTCTTACATAGTCAACGATCATGGAACCATTGAGGAATTTGCTTCCTGCGCCTAATTCCTGAAGTCTTAAAAGGAATCTTGCCGGCCATACTTTGTCAATTCCGATCGGTTTGTCTTTTTCGACAAATCTGCTCAGAATTTCCACTGCATCCTCAACATCATCATACCACACGAGTTCTACTCCCAGGTCTTTTTCCTGCGGGAACAATTTATTGATAACAAGTTTGTGATTTCCATTTACGTTCAGGTAAAGTGCAAGCATTCTTTCCCCTGGAATAATCCACTTTCCTGTTAAGTAGTAAATTGTCGGAGGATCAGAAATGATCATCTGCGGCATTCCCTGCTCTTCCATTTTCGTTAAAATTCTGCTTAATTTTGTTTGGTCCATAGCTATTACCCCACTTTCAATATGATATTAAACTAGCTGTATTTATTATAGACTTCCTGGCGGTAAAAGTCAATCAACTCCGTGTGCAATTGCTAATCTGCCAGTGTCCCCATCGGATCCCATGCAGCCAAATGGATCGGTTCCTGATCTGCTTCTTTTAGCTGTTCTTCCGTAAGATATTTTTTGTGAATGACTGCCTGGTAAACAAAACGGTCAAACCATGACGCGCTCATCTGATAAAAACCTTTTTCCCCGTGTTCCTCGCTCCAGCTGTTCTGGATTTTCCACTTTGTCGCTTTTCCGTCTTCATCGAGATTGACTCCGGTAATAACCATGGCATGATTCATGGCGCTCTCTCTGTAGTCGAGGCTGTCCCCTTTTGTCATATTAAAATCTATGTCGAAAGCTCCTTCGTAATCATAAGCTTCCGTACTCCATATACCTCTGTCACGCTCTCCATATTTTCCAACATCGCTCCCAAACCACACGAGCTGTCCGTCTGACAGCTGGCGGATGATCAGGTCTCGCAGCGTATCCATAGGGACATTATAGTAACGTACCGGCGCGCCTTCTGCTACATTTCCAAGGAAATCCACCGTATAGCTTCGCCCAAACGGTTTGTCTTCCGTAGGGGAATTGATGATGCTTACATAGTCTTTCAGATTGAGCCCTACGAACTGTTCGTAGAATGTCTCCGGTGTCAGATTCCTTGCAATGTGGTACTTTTTGTCTTTATCCACATATTCAAAATCAAATGTCTTCGGAGGTTTACCAAAACACATGCAGAGGAAGCGATAGATTTCTTCCATCATCTGTTTCTTTTCTGCCTGTGCGTCTCCGCCTTCACGGACAGTCCTGCGAAGTTTTGCCGCGCATTGTCTGAGTCTCGCGTTCAAAAGACTGTTCATCTCAGCGGTATTACTGCTCTGGTACGTCTCTTCCATAGCACTTTTCGGAACTACCTTATATTTTTCCACAAGGTTCACGAACATATCCCACTGGCCGCCGTCCTGTACACCTATGGATAAGATGTGACAAAGCAACCGGTCATCTGTCGGTCGGTCTGCGAGGGCGATCACACTTTCCAGCATATAATTTGCTTTCTCGAATTTGTCCCAGAATGCCATGTAATTTTGGGACAGTTCAAACTTTTCGAGGCCACACTTCTTTGCCGTCTCCTCACGAAGTATATTCAACGCTGAAAAGATCCAGCACCGTCCGCTGGACTTCTGATTCGTTACCGGAAGTGTCGGGATATCCACTGAAAAAGCGAACTGTGACGCTGCCAAAGACTCGTAACAAAACGCCACATCTTTAACCGAGTGCTTGTACAATGCGTTTGTCATCGCTCTCCCCAGCGGATGCCTTTCATAGCACTCGTCAAACTTTTCAATATCCTTCCATGTAACACCTTGAAACTGACTCATCTTCTGTCCTTCCTTTCCGCCGTGTGGGTATATTGGCCATACGGCTTTGCCTGTAAATTGTTTTTGCATTATTGCATTTTCTTCCTCTTCCAATCAGTATATCACAACATAAAAACAGGCACAATACCTTTCGGCACAGCACCTGTTTCTGAGTAAACTTATGAAACGAAATTTTATTCTTCTGTTGTCCCCTCTGATTCTTCTGCCATTTCAGCTTCGTAGTCTTCATCGGCAGCTTCTTCCATGTTGATATCTGCAAATTCAGACTCTCCTGCTTCCAGATTTTCCTCAGCTTCTGCAGACTCTTCTTTTGCCTTTGCAGCCGCTTCCGCTGCTTCTGCTTCTTTGAGGGCTTCTTCCTCTTCTTTGCGAAGACGCTCTTCCTCTTCTTTCTTTGCAGCGATCATGGCATCTGTATTCAGCTTGATGTTGCGGTATTTGCTCATACCTGTACCAACCGGAATCAGTTTACCGATGATTACGTTTTCTTTCAGACCGATCAGCGGATCGACTTTTCCTTTGATAGCTGCCTCTGTCAGAACTTTTGTTGTCTCCTGGAAGGAGGCTGCTGACAGGAAGGAATTCGTCGCGAGCGCAGCCTTCGTGATACCAAGCATTACCTGCTCTCCTGTAGCCGGCTCTTTTCCTTCTTCAATAAGTTTCTGGTTTGTATCTTCAAACTCAAGCGCATCTACCATCGTGCCCGGGAGGAAATTGGAATCTCCATTTTCCTCGATGCGGATTTTCTTCAGCATCTGGCGAACGATAACTTCGATATGCTTATCGTTGATATCTACACCCTGGAGACGGTATACCCTCTGCACTTCCTGGATCATGTAATCCTGTACAGCACGGAGTCCTTTGATCTTCAGGATATCATGCGGGTTGACACTACCTTCTGTAAGTTCATCCCCGGCACCAAGCTCTGCTCCGTCCATGATCTTGATTCTTGATCCGTACGGAATGAGGTATGCTTTTGATTCTCCTGTCTCATTGTTTGTAACAATGATCTCTCTCTTCTTCTTCGTGTCGTGGATTGTTGCAGTTCCTGCAAACTCAGTGATGATAGCAAGACCTTTCGGTTTTCTTGCCTCAAAAAGTTCTTCGACACGAGGAAGACCCTGTGTGATATCATCGCCGGCCACACCACCTGTGTGGAACGTACGCATTGTAAGCTGTGTACCAGGTTCCCCGATAGACTGAGCAGCAATGATTCCGACTGCCTCTCCGATCTGTACCGGTTCTCCTGTAGCCATGTTTGCACCGTAACATTTTGCACAGATACCCAGATGGGATTTACATGTAAGGATCGTACGGATTTTAACCTTCTTGATCTCTTTGCCGTCTTTATCCACACCTTTTGTCACGATCGCAGCCGCACGTTTTGGCGTGATCATATGGTTTGCTTTCACGATGACATTGCCGTCTTTGTCGCAGATCGTCTCACAGGAATAACGTCCTGTAATACGTTCTTCAAGACTTTCGATCTCTTCGTTTCCGTCCATAAATGCATGCACGTACATACCCGGAATTTCTGCGCCCTTCGGCACACAGTCCACTTCACGGATACTCAATTCCTGAGATACATCGACAAGACGTCTTGTGAGGTAACCGGAGTCCGCTGTACGAAGAGCCGTATCGGAAAGACCTTTACGTGCTCCGTGTGCAGACATGAAGTATTCCAAAACGTCAAGACCTTCACGGAAGTTAGACTTAATAGGGAGCTCGATCGTACGTCCTGTCGTATCAGCCATAAGTCCGCGCATTCCGGCAAGCTGTTTGATCTGTTTATCGGAACCACGGGCTCCGGAGTCAGCCATCATGAAAATGTTATTATATTTGTCAAGTCCGGAAAGCAGAGCCTCTGTCAGGGCATCGTCTGTCGCCTTCCATGTCTCTACGACTTCTTTGTAACGTTCTTCTTCTGTGATAAGACCACGCTTGAAGTTTCTTGTGATCCTATCTACTGTATCCTGTGCCTGCTTGATCATTTCCGGCTTCTGCGGCGGCACCGTCATATCGGAAATAGATACTGTCATAGCGGCTCTTGTGGAGAATTTGTATCCGATCGCTTTTACATTGTCAAGCACTTCTGCAGTAGCGGAAGCCCCATGTGTATTGATTACTTTTTCAAGGATTTTCTTAAGCTGTTTCTTTCCTACATGGAAATCTACTTCCAGAAGAAGTTCGTTTCCTTCCACTTCACGGTTTACAAATCCAAGATCCTGCGGGATGATCTCATTGAAGAGGAAACGTCCCAATGTGGATTCCACAGTACCCATGATTGTTCTTCCATCCGGCATTGTTTTTGTCACGCGGACTTTAATCTTGGAATGCAGCGTGATAACCTGATTTTCGTACGCAAGGATGGCTTCGTTGACGCTCTTAAAGATCTTTCCTTCCCCTGCCGCTCCCGGTCTTTCCTGAGTCAGATAGTAAATACCAAGTACCATGTCCTGTGAAGGAACGGCTACCGGTCCACCATCTGACGGTTTCAGAAGGTTGTTCGGGGAGAGAAGGAGGAAGCGGCATTCTGCCTGCGCTTCCACAGAAAGCGGCAGATGTACAGCCATCTGGTCCCCGTCGAAGTCGGCGTTGAAAGCCGTACATACGAGCGGATGAAGTTTGATCGCCTTACCTTCCACAAGGATCGGTTCGAAAGCCTGAATACCAAGTCTGTGCAGTGTAGGGGCACGGTTCAGCATAACCGGATGTTCTTTGATGACATCTTCCAGCACATCCCACACTTCTGTCTGCAGTCTTTCTACCATCTTCTTTGCATTTTTGATATTGTGTGCCGTACCGTTTGCAACCAGTTCTTTCATTACGAACGGCTTGAACAGCTCGATCGCCATTTCTTTCGGCAGACCGCACTGATAGATCTTCAGTTCCGGTCCTACGACGATAACGGAACGTCCGGAATAGTCTACACGTTTTCCGAGCAGGTTCTGACGGAAACGTCCGGATTTTCCTTTCAGCATATCGGAAAGAGATTTCAGCGCACGGTTTCCAGGTCCTGTTACCGGACGTCCGCGACGTCCATTGTCGATCAGGGCGTCAACCGCTTCCTGAAGCATTCTCTTTTCGTTTCTTACGATAATGTCCGGAGCTCCCAATTCCAGGAGTCTTCTCAGACGGTTGTTTCTGTTGATGATTCTTCTGTACAGGTCATTTAAGTCAGACGTTGCAAAACGTCCGCCGTCAAGCTGTACCATCGGACGCAGATCCGGCGGGATGACCGGGATCACTGTCATGATCATCCATTCCGGCTTATTTCCGGATTCACGGAACGCCTCCACTACTTCAAGACGTTTTACGATCCTTGCGCGTTTCTGGCCTGTAGCTCCTAAAAGCTCTTCTTTCAGCTCATGATATTCTTTTTCAAGGTCGATATTCTGCAGAAGTTCCTGTACTGCTTCTGCTCCCATTCCCACGCGGAATGCACTTCCCCATTTTTCCCTTGCGTCCTGATACTCCTGTTCGGAGAGTACCTGTTTGTACTGCAGATCTGTCTCTCCTTTATCCAGCACAATATAAGAAGCAAAGTACAGCACTTTCTCCAGTGTTCTCGGAGAAAGATCGAGGATCAGACCCATACGGCTCGGTATCCCCTTGAAATACCAGATATGGGAAACCGGAGCGGCAAGCGCGATGTGCCCCATACGTTCACGGCGCACACTCGCTTTTGTCACTTCAACTCCGCATCGGTCACAGATCACACCTTTATAGCGGATCTTTTTATATTTTCCACAATGACATTCCCAGTCTTTGCTAGGTCCGAAAATTCTCTCACAGAAAAGCCCGTCGCGTTCCGGCTTCAGTGTTCTGTAGTTGATGGTTTCCGGTTTTGTCACTTCTCCCCTTGACCATTCCAAGATTTTTTCAGGTGATGCCAGTCCAATTTTAATGGCGTCAAAGGTCATTGGCTGATATGTGGCTTCACTATTAGTTCCTGTCATTTATGGCACCCCTTTCTATTCTTCATCAGACATTTCGTCGAATTCAATCGAAAAGTCATCGTCGCTAAAATCCAGTTCCTCTTCTTCCGGCTCTTCTTCGATGTCTACCAGCTCTTCGCCCTGGAATTCCTGCTGTGAAAATCCGTGTTCTCCGTAAGACTCTCTGTCGCCGCCATATCTTCTGTCTCCTTCGATGATGGCATTGAGATTTGTTTCTCCATAATCAGATGTCTCCATGATCTCCACTTCTGTGTTGTCATCTTTGAGGACACGCACATCCAGTCCCAGTGACTGAAGCTCTTTGAGAAGTACTTTGAAGGATTCCGGAATACCTGGTTCCGGAATGTTGTCGCCCTTGATGATCGCTTCGTACGTCTTCACACGTCCGATGACGTCGTCGGACTTCACTGTGAGGATTTCCTGCAGCGTGTAGGATGCGCCGTATGCTTCCAGCGCCCAAACTTCCATTTCCCCGAAACGCTGTCCACCAAACTGTGCCTTACCACCCAGTGGCTGCTGTGTTACCAGTGAGTAAGGACCTGTGGAGCGTGCATGGATCTTGTCGTCTACCAGGTGGTGGAGCTTCAGATAATGCATGTGTCCGATCGTAACAGGGCTGTCAAAGTATTCTCCTGTACGTCCGTCTCTCAGCCGTACTTTACCATCTCTGGAAAGCGGCACACCCTTCCAAAGTTTTCTATGTTCTCTGTTGTCATAAAGATACTGCATCACTTCCGGAAGAAGTTCTTCTTTATGTTTCTCTTCAAACTCTTCCCAGGAAAGATTTACATAATCGTTTGCCAGATCCAGTGTATCCATGATATCGTTCTCGTTCGCCCCATCAAATACCGGTGTTGCGATATTGAAGCCAAGTGCTTTGGCCGCAAGACTCAAGTGGATCTCCAGCACCTGTCCGATGTTCATACGTGAAGGCACCCCAAGTGGGTTCAGCACGATATCAAGCGGGCGGCCGTTCGGCAGGAACGGCATATCTTCTACTGGAAGTACGCGGGAAACGACACCCTTGTTACCGTGACGTCCGGCCATTTTATCTCCGACGGAAATCTTTCTCTTCTGTGCAATATAGATACGTACTGCCTGGTTTACGCCAGGAGACAATTCGTCTCCATTTTCTCTTGTGAACACTTTTGCATCCACAACGATACCGTATTCCCCGTGCGGTACTTTGAGGGAAGTATCTCTTACTTCGCGGGCTTTTTCTCCAAAGATCGCTCTCAGAAGTCTTTCTTCTGCGGTAAGCTCTGTCTCTCCTTTCGGAGTTACCTTTCCGACAAGGATATCTCCGGCACGCACTTCCGCACCGATACGGATGATACCTCTGTCATCAAGATCTTTCAGCGCATCGTCGCCGACACCCGGGATATCTCTTGTGATCTCTTCCGGTCCCAGTTTTGTGTCACGCGCTTCTGCTTCGTATTCTTCTATATGAACGGATGTGTATACGTCGTCCTGTACAAGACGTTCGCTTAACAATACAGCATCCTCGTAGTTATAACCTTCCCATGTCATGAAACCGATGAGCGGGTTCTTTCCAAGCGCCATCTCGCCGTTGGATGTGGATGGTCCGTCTGCAATGACTTCTCCCTTTTCCACTCTGTCCCCTTTGAATACGATCGGCCTCTGATTGTAGCAGTTGGACTGGTTGCTTCGCAGGAACTTTGTAAGTTTATATTTCTTTCTGTTTCCACCATCCTGTTTGATGATGATTTCTGTGGATGCGGAACGCTCTACGATACCGCCTTCCTCAGCGACAACGCACACACCGGAGTCAACCGCTGATTTTTCTTCCATACCTGTTCCTACTACCGGAGCTTCTGTTGTGAGAAGCGGAACGGCCTGACGCTGCATGTTTGATCCCATGAGCGCACGGTTAGCATCGTCGTTTTCAAGGAATGGGATAAGGGCTGTAGCCACAGAGAATACCATCTTCGGAGACACGTCCATGTAATCGAACTTGCTTCTTTCGTATTCCTGTGTCTCTTCACGATAACGACCAGATACATTCTTTCTGACAAAATGTCCTTCTGCATCCAGCTGCTCGTTGGCCTGTGCCACATGGTAATTGTCTTCCTCGTCCGCTGTCATGTAGACTACTTCGTCTGTGACAACCGGATTCTCCGGATCGGATTTGTCGATCTTTCTGTACGGAGCTTCAACGAATCCGTATTGGTTGATTCTTGCATATGTCGCAAGAGAGTTGATCAGACCGATGTTCGGACCTTCCGGCGTCTCAATCGGACACATTCTTCCGTAATGGGAATAATGAACGTCGCGGACCTCGAATCCGGCACGGTCTCTTGAAAGACCTCCTGGTCCAAGTGCAGACAGACGTCTCTTGTGTGTCAGCTCGCCGAGCGGGTTATTCTGATCCATGAACTGAGAAAGCTGAGAAGATCCAAAGAACTCTTTTACCGCCGCAGTAACCGGTTTGATATTGATCAGAGACTGCGGAGAGATGCCTTCCAGATCCTGTGTCGTCATTCTCTCACGCACCACTCTCTCCAGTCTGGAAAGACCGATCCGGTACTGATTCTGGAGAAGTTCTCCTACCGCACGGATACGTCTGTTTCCTAAGTGGTCGATATCGTCATCATTTCCAATTCCGTATTCCAGATGCATGTTGTAGTTGATAGATGCAAAAATATCTTCTTTTGTAATATGCTTCGGAATCAGTTCATGAATGCTCTTCTTGACAGCAGCCTTCAGTTCATCCACATCTCCAGCTGTCTCTTCCAGAATTTCAGCCAGTACCGGATAGTAAACAAGTTCTGTCACTCCCACTTCATGAGGGTCGATTCCAGTCACTTCTTTGAGGTCAACAGCCATATTGGAAAGGACTTTGATATCTCTTTCTTCGCTTTCGTTGCTGATCCACACATACGGAACTGCATTATTCTGAATCGTATCTGCAAGCTCTCTGGTCACTTCTGTGCCTGCTTCCGCGAGGATTTCCCCTGTAAGCGGACTTACCACATCTTTTGCAAGGACATGGCCTGTGATCCTGTTCTTGAGGAGCAGCTTTTTGTTGAATTTATAACGTCCTACTTTTGCAAGATCGTATCTTCTCGGATCAAAGAACATACTTGTGATCAGGCTTTCTGCACTGTCCACAGCAAGCGGTTCGCCTGGACGGATCTTCTTGTAGAGCTCCAGAAGACCTTCCTGATAATTCTCTGCCGTATCTTTCCCGAAACTTGCAAGGATCTTCGGTTCTTCACCGAACATCTCGATGATTTCCGGATTGGTGCCGATACCCAATGCACGGATCAATACCGTAATCGGTACCTTTCTTGTTCTATCTACTCTTACATAGAAAACGTCATTGGAGTCTGTTTCATATTCAAGCCATGCACCACGGTTCGGAATAACCGTACATGAGAACAATTCTTTACCGATCTTGTCGTGGGCAATTCCGTAATAGATACCCGGGGAACGTACAAGCTGACTTACGATAACACGTTCCGCACCGTTGATCACGAACGTTCCTGTCTTCGTCATGATAGGCAGATCGCCCATAAAGATTTCGTGCTCATTGATTTCATCTGTTTCCTTATTATAAAGCCTTACCCTTACTTTCAAAGGTGCCGCATATGTCGCGTCACGCTCTTTACATTCCTCGATCGTATATTTCACATCGTCTTCACATAATGTAAAATCCACAAATTCCAGACTGAGCTGTCCACTGTAATCTGTGATCGGGGAAATGTCCTCGAACACTTCCTTCAGTCCTTCATCAAGGAACCACTGATAGGAATCTTTCTGGACTTCAATCAGATTTGGCATCTCAAGAACTTCTTTTTGTCTGGAATAAGTCATACGGGAACTTCTTCCGCTTTTCATGGGACGAATTCTGTTTTTCTCCATTGACGTTTCACTCCTTGTATATTTATTTTCGTGAAAAACACCAGTTTTCATGTTGCTTTGCGGGATTTTCCTACAATTTTGCGCCCATCTCATGGCGCACCATCCCACAATAGTGCATTTTTAACTATATCACAAAGCATTTTGTCATGTCAAGAACTTTTTTATTTTTCTTTACTTTCTTTTCCAGGCACCGCATCCCGTCCAGATGGCCTTTTATTCTACAGGGGAGTCCAGAAGACTTTCCCAACAGAACAAAAAGGCAGGACCCTTGCGGATCCTGCCTCATACAAGCACAATTATTTAACGTTAACTTCTGCGCCTTCGCCTTCAAGTTTAGCTTTGATTTCTTCTGCTTCTTCTTTAGAAACAGCTTCTTTTACTACCTTCGGAGCGTTGTCAACAAGTTCTTTTGCTTCTTTCAGTCCAAGTCCTGTGATTTCACGAACGACTTTGATTACTTTAACTTTGGATGCTCCAGCTGCAACAAGTTCTACGTCGAACTCTGTCTTTTCTTCAGCTGCTGCTGCTTCTCCGCCTGCTGCTGCAACTACAACGCCTGCTGCTGCGGATACACCAAATTCTTCTTCACATGCTTTTACTAAATCATTTAATTCCAGTACGGATAATTCTTTGATAGCTTCAATAAATTCAGCTGTTGTTAATTTTGCCATTTCATTTACCTCCATATTTTGTTTCGGTTTTGTTTTTCAATCAATTATTCAGCTGTTGTTTCAGCTGCTTCTTCTGCCGGAGCTTCTGCTGCGGCTTCACATTCGCCTGCTCCACCTTTTTCAGCGATCTGATTAAGTACACGAGCAAGATTTGTGATAGGTGACTGTAAGCTTCCAAGCAATTTGGAAATAAGTTCTTCTCTTGACGGAATCTTGGAAAGTTCATTGATTCCTGCTGCATCGTAAACTGTTCCTTCAACGACACCAGCTTTTACTTCAAGAGCTTCTGCTGTTTTAGCGAACTTACAGATAATTCTTGCCGGAGCTGTAGCATCTTCTTTAGACACTGCCATAGCGCTCGGTCCGTCCAGATATTCTTCCAGTCCTGCAAACTCTGTGCCTTCGAACGCTCTTTTCATCATAGTGTTCTTGCAGACTTTGTAGATCACACCCGCTTCTCTTAACTGTTTACGCAGTTCTGTATCCTGAGCTACTGTCAATCCACGGTAGTCAACAAGCACAACAGACTGTGCGTCCTTTACGTCTTCAGCGATTGCCTGCACGATCGGCTGTTTTAATTCTACTTTTGCCACGATGGTTGCACCTCCTTATATTATTTGTGAGCTGCCAGAAAAAACCTCTCTGCAAAGACAGAGAGGTCAACATTCAAGTAATGAATTTCGTCTTCCTCGGTAGGCGTTTTGATCCTTATGCCATCCGGCACCTACTGTCTTCGGCAGTTACCTTGTAACCTTATCACAACTTTTTCTGGTTGTCAATATTTTTTTGATATCTTTTTTGATTTGCTCCCTTTGATTTTCTTCCACATTCTTTTTTCCGGTTTATGCAGATATCCCCTCTTCTGTATCCTATAAACAATATATTTTCCAGACGGTGGGAATTATGGTACAATACGGGTTATGATTATATCGTATGTACGCAAAACCAATACTCAGAATCATAAAGGAGGAGATATAAATGATCTTAATAAAGAATGCAGCCGTTTATGCTCCGGAGGCGCTCGGTGTAAAAGATGTCCTGATCTGCGGAGGACAGATCGAAGCCATTGAAGATGAGATCCATCTCTCTTTTCCATCCTGCCACGTTATCGAAGGAACAGGAAAAAAACTGGTGCCTGGAATCATAGATCCGCACGTACATGTCACGGGCGGTGGCGGCGAGGGCAGTTTCCACACTCAGGTGCCGCCAGTCACTCTGTCTGAGCTGATACGCGGAGGTATCACGACAGTTCTCGGCCTGCTCGGAACAGACGGAATCACGAGAAACACAGAAAATCTGATCGCACGGGTCAAGGCTCTGAAAGAAGAGGGGCTTTCCGCCTATGCCTGCACCGGCTCTTATGCGTATCCAAGTATTACCTTGACAGGCAGTGTCGGACGGGATCTAGTTTTTGTAGATGAAATCATCGGCGTGAAACTGGCTCTTTCTGACCACCGGGCTCCCAATGTCACTGTCGAAGAACTGATCCGCCTTGGAAGTGACGCCCGTACCGCCGGCATGCTTTCTGGTAAGTGCGGCATCGTACTCCTTCATATGGGAGATGCTCCGACTGGCCTTTCTCTCGTCCTGGAAGCATTAAGGCAAACCGCAGTCCCTGCCAAAATCTATCATCCCACTCATGTTAACCGAAAGAAAGAACTTTTAAATGAAGCATTTTCTTTTGCCAGCCAGGGCGGGTTTATCGATCTGACCTGCGGCATTACCGGCGCAGGCAGGCCGGCCTCATGTATTATGGAGGCCAAAAATCGCGGTATCCCACTGGACCGTATTACCATAAGCTCGGACGGCATGGGAAGCTGGTCTACCTATGACACTGTTGGAACTCTTCTTGAAATAGGTTACGCTCCTGTCGATACAGTCTATAAGGAGCTCAAAGTTCTCGTACAGGAATATCAGATGCCTTTAGAAGAAGCTCTCTGTTTTGCCACATCCAATACTGCAAAATCACTGGAGCTTTTTCCGCAAAAGGGATGCGTGCGCGTCGGATCCGACGCCGATCTCCTGCTGCTGGATGAAGATCTGACTCTCCACACTGTGATCGCCAAAGGTAAACGGATGATGGCAGATCATGTCCTGTTAAAAAAAGGCACCTATGAATCATAACATTCAAAAACAGAAAACCCACCGCAAAAAGGATCCTGCAATCGCCGGTGGGTATTTCTGTCTGAATTTTATTTCTCCTTCCATTTCCGTCCCTCTTCTGCTATACTATATCTGCATTTATACAATCGGAATACAATGTATTCCGGACTGGTTCGTGAACTTCCCAGTATAAAAAACCAAGTATCTCAAACTAACATTTTAAAAGAAAAGGAGATTGGAGAATGAATGCAAAAAAAGTAATTCTGGACTGTGATCCGGGGATCGACGACGCGCTGGCTCTTATGCTTGCCTTGTCCTTACCGGAAATCGAAGTCATCGGCATCACAGTCGTCTGCGGGAATGTTCCCGTCGAAACCGGCGCAAAGAATGCGCTTCAGGTCCTGCAATGGATGAACCGGACCGACATCCCTGTCTACATCGGGGAAGCAAAGCCTTTAAAAAGGCCTTATGTGGACGCCATGGACACGCATGGCAGAGACGGTCTCGGGGAATCTTTTTTCACTCTTGAAACAACGCAAAAACCAAGAACAGATGCCGTTTCCTATCTGCTGGACACATTAAAGTCTGAAGAAGACGTATCGGTCATCGCCCTTGGCCCCATGACAAACCTTGCCCGGGCAATCCAGAGAGACATCCAGGCATTCTCACGCGTAAAAGAACTTGTATCCATGGGCGGATCCTACAAATCCCACGGAAACTGTTCTCCTGTGGCCGAATACAATTACTGGTGCGACCCGGACGCCGCAGCTTACGTGTACGATGCGTTTTCCACACGCCCAGAGCTCAGCGGCAAAAAAATCCACATGATCGGACTGGATGTAACCAGAAAAATTGTGCTAACCCCAAATATTTTGGAATACATGAAGTATCTTCAGCCGGATATCGGGGAGAAAATCAAGTCAATCACACGGTTTTACTTTGATTTCCACTGGAAACAGGAAGGTATTATCGGATGCGTCATCAACGACCCTCTCGCAGTGGCATATTTCGCCAACCACGATATCTGTCAGGGATTCGATGCATTTACCGCTGTGGAGACCGAAGGGATAAGTCTTGGACAGAGCGTCGTCGATGCCTGTGGCATCTGGAAAAGATCTGCAAATGCAACCATCCTTACAAGCGTCAATGTGAAGGAATTTTTCCTTATGTTCTTTTGCAGTGTACTGGGGGCAGACAGGGAAACGACCGATCACATCCTGAGTCATATCCTGACCCAGGAGGCAATATCATGAGGAACAACAAACTTCATATATCCCAGTTGTCTTTTCTCGCACTTACGGCTGTGCTGAATATTGCGGGGGCTAACCTTGCGCTAACACTGCGGCTTCCCATCTATTTTGATACTCTGGGTACTATGATGGCCGCCATGCTTTTTGGCCCTGTGTACGGAATGATCCCAGGTCTTATCAGCGCACTGATAACCGGAATCACAACCGACATCTACTCTCTGTTTTTCTTGCCAGTCCAGCTTATCACAGGGTTTGCCGCGGGACTGCTGCTGCACACGAAAGACCGGACCATCCATTCGGGCAGATTTCCTCTCCCGGTTCTCACACTGCTGATTTCCGTCCCAGGTACAGTCGTATCAGCACTGATATCCTCTTTTGTATTTGGCGGCATCACTTCATCCGGTTCTTCCGTCCTTGTGCAGATTTTGCACCACAGTGGTCTCGGACTTACCGCAAGTGTATTCTGTGTGCAGATTTTTACGGATTACGCCGATCGGATACTTACGCTTTTCGTGTCCATCTTTTTGCTGCACGCACTGCCAAAAAGCATCATCCAGAGTTTAAAGGAAGGAGTATCCTATGGATCGATACAGTAAGATCACAAACAAAAATCAGCGGGAGATCGTTCTCCTAAAAGGCTATCCCTGCGTGTGGGGAAAATGCCGATTCTGCGACTACATCGATGATAACTCCCGGGATCTGGAGGCCATGCGTGCCCTGAACCAGGAAGTGCTCTCGCACATAACCGGGGAGTTCGGCGTCCTGGAAATCATCAATTCAGGAAGCTGTTTCGAGCTGCCGAAAGAAACATTGGAGGATATCCGGACAATTGTCCAGAAAAAAAAGATTCAGAAGCTCTTCTTTGAGGCACACTGGATCTATCGGAACCGCCTCGATGAAATGCGCCGTTTCTTCGGCATTCCGATCGTATACAAAACCGGAGCCGAGACATTTGACTATGATTTTCGCGAAAACTATCTGAACAAACACGCTTCTTTCAAAGATGCGGAAGAATTGAGTCAATACTTTGATTCCCCTTGCCTCATGGTGGGCATCAAAGGCCAGACAAAAGAAATGATCCGGTACGATATCGACTGTCTGAAACGTTATTTCAAACTTGGGACGCTCAACGTCTTCACAGACAATACGACGGATGTAAAACGGGACGAATCGCTCGTCCGCTGGTTTCTCGAAGAATACCGCTGGCTCGAAGACGATCCGTCCATAGAGGTTTTATATGAAAATACTGATTTTGGGGTGGGGGATTAGTCCTCATCCCAATCTTTTTTGTTCCGCCCGACAGCAGACAAATAGATGCCAGATGCAATGATTCCGATAAGCGGGATAAGGAACACACCGTAGGCAATGGCGTCAAGAGCAATCCATACCGTGGCCGACCACGCCGCATAACCTATCAGTATTTCTGTCAAAATCGCTCCAAAGTACACAAGCAGACAGATTCCTGCTATCTTCTGTTTCTTCCGCCTTCTTCGGTCTCCGCAGTGCCGGACTGTCCAGATTCCAATCAGAAGGATTGAAATTTCTGCAATTATTTCTTTGATGCCCCATATAACATACATCTGCTCAAAATTGTCCAATCCTCCGCCCTGATAACTCTCCATCAAATTCAACGTTCCGAAAAAGAGAAACCGCATCCCCCAATGCACGAGATAGACGATGCCGTACACGATGAAAAAAATTCCCACGCCCTTCAATTGTTTTCTGCCCGGAGCCATCTCCCGTCCGGTGGACGCCCGAAAAATTTCCTCGGCAAATGTCCGCTCCGACTCCCCAATCTCTTCTCTCAGACTTCTGCCGCGCACGCGCGCTTCTTTGGCCATCCCGATGATTTCCCTTCGAATCCCTTCCAATTCTCCCTCATCCACTTCACAGCAGGAAATCTGGCGCATGATCTTCCTCAGCGTCATCCAATCTTCATCTTCCAAAGAGGAATCATCTACATATACATGTTTTTCTTTATACGTTTTCATACGTTTCCTCCTTTCTTCCATAATCGATCCATCGCTTCCCGGATCGCACTCCAGCTCTCTTCAAAACTTTCCATGTAGCGCACTCCCTCTTCCGTCAGCTTGTAGTATTTTCTGTCCGGTCCAAGCGGAGACGCCTTAAATTCTCCTTTTATGATCCCTTTCTTTTCCAGTCGGATCAAAAGAGGGTAGATCGTCCCTTCCTTGATCTCCCCAAAGCCGCATGCCTGGAGCTGCACGAGGATCTCATATCCATATGTCTCATTTGCGGACAGGATCTTCAGTATCGCCCCTTCCAGCGTCCCCCGCATCAGCTGCGATTTATCATACATGTTACCACCTACTTTGTTCCACAAGGTACTTTTCTTAACTACATAGTAGCACAAAGTAGTCTTGTAATCAAGGAATTTTGCGCACAAAAAAAAGAACCCTGCATCTATTCAGGGTTCTCTTTATCTACGCCAATCAGATTAAGCTAATTTTGCCGGGTTTACTTTTACTCCAGGTCCCATTGTAGATGTGAGTGTCACACTCTTCAGGAACTGGCCTTTTACTGCTGCCGGTCTTGCTTTGATGATTGCATCAATAAGCGTCTGGAAGTTGTCCGCTAACTGTTCTTCAGTGAAAGAAGCTTTTCCAACCGGTACATGGATAATGTTTGTCTTGTCCAATCTGTACTCGATCTTACCGGCTTTGATATCTTTGATCGCTTTTGTAACGTCCATTGTTACTGTACCAGCCTTCGGGTTCGGCATTAAGCCCTTCGGTCCAAGTACACGTCCAAGACGTCCTACAACGCCCATCATATCCGGTGTAGCTACAACTACGTCGAATTCGAACCAGTTTTCATTCTGGATTCTCGGGATCAGGTCTTCTGCTCCTACGTAATCTGCTCCTGCTGCTTTTGCTTCTTCAGCTTTTGCATCTTTTGCGAATACAAGGATACGAACTTTCTTTCCTGTTCCGTGCGGAAGTACTACCGCACCACGGATCTGCTGATCTGCGTGACGTCCGTCGCAGCCTGTTCTGATGTGAGCTTCGATTGTCTCATCAAACTTTGCTGTTGCAGATTTTTTAACTAATGCTACCGCTTCGTCTCTGTCGTAAAGATTTCCTCTTTCGATCAGTTTAGAAGCTTCGATATATTTCTTTCCTCTTTTCATCTTATAACCTCCTAGTGGTAATATCGGGAGCGAGCCCTCCCACGTTTCTCAAGTTTACAATTAGTCAACTACTGTAACACCCATGCTTCGGCATGTACCAGCGATCATGCTCATAGCAGCTTCTACGCTTGCAGCGTTTAAGTCTGGCATTTTCAGTTCAGCGATTTCCTGAACCTGAGCTTTTGTGATCGTAGCAACTTTTGTCTTGTTCGGTACACCAGAACCGGATTTGATCTTACATGCTTTCTTGATCAGAACTGCTGCCGGCGGTGTCTTTGTGATGAAGCTGAAGCTTCTGTCATTATAAACTGTGATGACTACAGGAATGATCAGATCTCCCTGATCTGCTGTTCTTGCGTTGAACTGTTTTGTAAATTCTACGATGTTAACTCCGTGCTGTCCAAGAGCCGGTCCAACCGGAGGAGCCGGTGTTGCCTTTCCAGCAGGAATCTGCAATTTAATATAACCTTCTACTTTTTTAGCCATTATTTTGTACCTCCTTGTGGTATTTGCGGGGATTTCCCTCCCACTTGTTTTACGCTACATTTTCTTGACATCTGAAAAACCGATTTCCACCGGTGTTTCACGGCCAAATAATTCAACATTGATCGTGACGCTTTGCTTCTGCGTATTGATCGCCTGGATCACTCCAACCGTATCTGCCCACGCACCGGAGATGACGCTTACCGTATCGCCGACTTCAAAGTCCACAACAATATCTTCTTTCTGAATTCCAAGCGGTTCCATCTCTTCATCCGTAAGCGGCACCGGCTTGGATCCTGGTCCTACAAATCCTGTCACACCTCTGGTATTACGCACCACATACCAGGTATCGTCATTCATAACCATGTGAATCAGCACGTATCCAGGGAACATCTTTCTCTGGGCTGCCTTCTGAACTCCGTTTTTAAGTTCTACCACATCCTGCATCGGAACTCTGACTTCCAGAATCTGATCTTCCAGGTGTCTGTTTTCAATCGTCTTATCAATGTTGGCTTTTACTTTATTTTCATACCCTGAATAAGTATGAACTACATACCATTTTGC
The DNA here is from genome assembly GCF_019754295.1 of Sellimonas caecigallum. Classification (GTDB taxonomy): domain Bacteria; phylum Bacillota; class Clostridia; order Lachnospirales; family Lachnospiraceae; genus Sellimonas; species Sellimonas caecigallum. The sequence goes on from NZ_VIRV01000002.1 coordinate 50,915, forward strand.
CGTTGACATATAATCACCTTTCTTACTGTCAGCTTCTTAGTGAACTAAGAAATCAATTCCGAATTTCAGGAGCGCATCCACAACAGAAATGATCGCTCCAAGGATCAGAGACACAGAAACGACTGCTACTGTTTGTTTTGCAAGTGTCTTTTTGTCTGGCCAGATGATTTTCTTAAACTCAGCTTTCAAGCCTTTGATCTTTCCAGGCTTTTTTGCTTCTGTTTTAGAATCTCCCATAACGTCCACTCCTTTTCCAAACGATTATTTCGTTTCTTTGTGTACTGTGTGAGACTTGCAGAATCTGCAATACTTCTTGGTTTCCATGCGTTCCGGATGAGCTTTCTTATCCTTAGTCATGTTGTAATTACGCTGCTTACATTCTGTACATTCTAATGTAATTCTTGTACGCACAACTTCCACCTCGCTTTTTTTCACTTCTTATTTTCTTGTTACGCGGCAGTTTGCGAAACTGCCTGATTTTAGGCATAAAAAAAAGACCTATACTTCCATTCGCCCTCACAGAATACCACAAAGTCAAGCGGAAATCAAGTCTTTTTCCAAACATTTTAATGTACAATCGCCATCTGCGTGTCTTTATCAAAGATATGCATCTTCGACAAATCCATGGCAAATGCGATCTCGTCTCCTCTTCTTGCTTTCGTATCAGATTTTACTGATGCCGTCAGCTTCTCTGAGTTTTTCTCACAGTACAGGCAGCACTTATCTCCCAGCATCTCGTATACCTCCACTTTTGTGTGGACCGTGGCATCCGGAAACCGGCTCAGCATCGTTTCATCGTCGTATAGATCTTCCGGCCGGATCCCAACCACAACTTTTTTTCCGGTATACCCTTTCCTGAGCAGCATGTCGCCTTTTCCTTTATCCGGAACAATGATCCCAAGTCTTGTTGCAAGCTTTACCTCTCCGTCGTTTATGATGCAGTCCGCCTCTAAAAAATTCATTTGAGGCGTCCCGATAAATCCGGCGACAAACATGTTGACCGGATAGTCATAAAGCTGGGACGGAGTGTCCACCTGTTGCATGACCCCATCTTTCATCACGACGATCTTTGTTCCGAGAGTCATCGCTTCCGTCTGATCGTGCGTCACATAAATAAATGTAGTGTCGAGATTTTTATGAAGATTCCGTATTTCTGTGCGCATCTGATTTCTCAGCTTCGCGTCCAGATTGGACAAAGGTTCATCCATGAGAAATGCTTTCGGTCTGCGCACGATAGCCCTTCCCATCGCCACCCGCTGCTTCTGGCCTCCGGACAATTCTTTTGGTTTTCTGTCCAGGAGCTCCTCTATTCCAAGAAGTTTTGCTGTCTCCAGCACTTTTTTTCTCCGCTCTTCTTTCGGCACTTTTTTCAGCTTCATGCTGTACGCAATGTTTTCGTACACTGTCATATGCGGGTACAGCGCATAGTTCTGGAAAACCATCGCCATATCCCTGTCACAGGATTCCACATCGTTCATGTACTCTCCATCTACGTAAAGTTCGCCTTCGGTAATGTCTTCCAATCCGGCGATCATACGGAGTGTCGTAGACTTTCCGCATCCGGACGGCCCAACAAAGATCACGAATTCTCTGTCATGGATATCCAGTGAAAAATCCCGCACCGCTGCCGCTCCGCCCTCGTATATTTTTGACACATGTTTCAGTTCTATTTCTGCCATCTTTAGATTTCTCCTTCCAGTGCATCTAAAAGCTTCGGTATCTCTTCTACCGATGGAATGATAAAATCTGCATATTCTCTTAAGTCCTTTTCTTTGCTTACTCCGCTCAGTACACCTGCAGATTTTGCTCCCGCTTTCTTAGCAAACAGCATATCGTTTCTCGTATCGCCTGCCACAAGCACCTCTGCCGGCTGTATCTTGTTCTGCCGTGCAAAATCAAGAAGCATATCCGGCGCCGGTTTTGGCTGTTTCCTCCCGTCATCCGCCCCAAGATAATCCAGGTACTCGAGAACGCCCAGCTTTCTCATACAGTTTTCCGCTGATTTTTGTGTGTCCGCTGTAGCAAGGCCGATACAGATTTCCCTCGCTTTCAGCTCCTCGAACAAACCCCCGAGTTCTGCAAGCGGAACAATCTTCGCGTCCTCTCCCTGCATCGCTTTTTCAAACATCCGTTTCATTTGATCTTCCGTCCGCTTTTTATCAAAGTCCAGACTGTATTTCTCCAAAACCCGGCCTATATCCTCCGCTATTTCTGCAAAGGATTTGTAGGCAAGAGCTCCGTTTGGATCGACTTGTCCATCACAGATCCCAATAGATTCATAGAGTGCATTTTCCAGGTCTTCGCATCCGCTGAATCCATTTCGGCGTATAAATTCCGGGACGACCTTCTGCGCCGCTTCCAGCCACAAGCCAAAAAAATCAATCAATGTACCGTCTTTATCAAACAATACTCCTCTAATCTTCATCAAATACCTCCAAAGCTTCCTTATAGTTCAAAAAGGCTGCTTTTTTCGTTCCCTGCCATACCGGGTTGCTGTACAGCAGAAAGTCCCCTTCTTTCGTCCGCACTTCAAACCGCGCCCAGTTCCATTCCCCTTCGCGGAATGCCACTTCGTCCGCCGCGCGGACGCCTTCTTGGGAAGCATCCGTCACAAGTTTCTTTCTTTCGCCGTTTACTATAACATAAACTTCCGGCGTTTGAGAACATCCTTTGACTTCGATCTCCATTTTTACTGTCCGATTACAGTTTTCCAGTTTATCTCCAGGAAGGAATTCTCGCCCTTCTGATTCAATCCTGATATCCGCCGTGCAAAACCTGCTCACATAGATGTGGCCTTTTTTTACACCTTCCACAAGCAGTTCCGGCGTGAGGGAATCACAGTGGACGTACGTTCCCGGATCCCCGGCTATAGACGGCAATGAAGCGCCTTCATACCGCTCTTCTGCCAGATTGTGAGAATCGCTTCCGCCGATTCCCCATATACGATGTCCGTTCTGCCACAAAAAGTCCAAAAATCGGATCGCCTTATCGTTGGACGGCTTCGCATCCGTATATGTCGGATCATTTATTATCTCTATGCAATCTATATCGGAAAGCCGCGCTTCCCCATACTTCCATTTCCAGATTGTCAGAAACGGATGATTTATGCTGACGATCCAGTTTCTTTTCTTTGCTTCCCGGATCGTTTCATGGAGATACTCTCCGATCTCCGGCTCCTGATTAAATTCCATGATCTCCGGCAGTCTCTCCGGCATCTTGTCAATGCCGATCAGATTACAGTGTCCGATCTCCGTCGTGATCTCCACTCCCGGCAAGATCAGCAGCGAATCATCGATCCAGCCGGTAGGAACAACATTATGTTCCGTCGGGACATAAAAATCCATATCCATCTCCACCGCTTTTCTCATAGCGTTTTCGATCGTCTCTTTTCCGTCAGAGAGATGTGTGTGCGTGTGGAAATCCCCTTTATACCAGCGTTTTCTGCTGCTGTAAAAAGTTTTTCTGTTATAATATCCAAGCCAAATCTGCTCTCTGTAGTGCCTGTCTACCCACAGACTTTTTCCGATGGTTTCCGTGATCTGTGCTTTACGGTCCGAGATGTGGAAACGAAGTGGAAATGTAAGGTCTCCAAGTTTCTGTTCGATATATTCTGTAAACAGAAAGACCGTAAGCGTCCATGTCCCCGCTCCAATCGGTCCCGGAACACCGCTGATGGTCGTATCTCCTGCATGTTTTCCTATTGAAATTATTTTTTCTCCGTATCCGGCCATTTTCTGGAACCGGATACGGTTTTTTTCGTCACGGATGACGATATAACCCATCAGGGCATACTCATCTTTTTCCACGTCTATTGAGATCGTAAGCCGCTTCAGCGGCTTTGTTATGACGATCTCTTCTGTGAGTTTTTTCGGCGTGGATTTATTGATAAAAAGTGTGATTGATTTTTCCATACTATTTTACGTTGTCAAGCGCCTCCTGTGCTGTTTTCTGCGCTTCATCCAGAGCTTCTTTTGCAGAGATCCCTTCGATCTCTACCTTATCTGCGGCGATGGTAAGCGCATCGATGATCTTTCCTCCCGTCGGGTCGTTGATGGAAAGGGAACCATGCATGGACTGTGTAAGCGGCACAAGAGCCTGCGGGTTTTCATCTGTGTAGGCCTTAAATTCCGGATCCTCCTGTGTGGACTTACGAACTGCAACATATCCTGTATTCATAGACCATTTTGCCTGGTTCTCCGGCTCTGTGAAGAATTTCATAAATTCATAGACACCTTCTTTTTCTTCATCGGATGATCCGTCAAGCATAACAAACTGGAGCGCATCTGCCGTCGGCGCAGATGGATTTTCTCCCCATCCCGGCTGTTCGAAAGCGCCGACTTTTGTAAAGTCAAGGTCTGCCTGATCTCCTGAAGATCCGGTATATCCGCCAGCTTTATCCTGGAGTACGTCGTCAATGGTCTTATACCAGTATTCCCATCCCTGTCCTCCGGAATGGATTGTCATGATCTTGTCTTCGTGTATCCACTTGCGGAAGCTTTCCCACACTTCTACCCACTCTTCACTGTTGATCAGCACAGTCTTTCCGTCGTCACTTATAAATTTTGCACCGTTGCTAAGAGATGCATCTACCAGATTGCCATATCCCCACATCGGTTCCCATCCATAGAACGCCTCCCCTTTGGACATCTTCTTTGCGGCTGCTTCCAGATCCTGCCATGTCTTGATAGATGCCGGGTCAATACCTGCGTCGGCAAAGGCCTGCTTATTGTAATACATAACCTGAGTCGTCCCGTAAGCCGGAAGGGCAAAGAGCGCTTCCCCGTCGTCTGACAATCCCTGGTCGTAGAAAACTTCAATATAATCCTCTTTCTGAAAGCTGTCGTCCTGTTCGATGAATTCATTCAAATCGGACACCTGTTTTTTTTCATACAGATTTCTCGACTTATCCACGTCCAAAAGAGCGATATCCGGTGCATTTTTCCCGGCTATACCTGCCTGCAGTTTTTCATATGTCTCTGTATAGTCTGCCTGTGTTGTTCCTTTGATTTCATATTTGTCCTGTGATTGATTAAACTCTTCTACAAGATCTGTGAGGACATTTACCGCCGTTTTACCTCCTGAGTACCAGAAGTCGATCTGGATCTTTCCATCTTCTGTCTTCTGTGTCCCGCCAGACTTCTGTCCGTTTCCACATCCTGTCATCAGTGTTGCTGCCATCGCCGCTGCCAGTAAAGCACATAAAATTCTCTTTTTCATCTGATTTTTTCCTTTCTTTTTCGCATCTGTAAATAAACTGTAAATCCTACCCTTTCATTCCTGTGTCGCCGCCAATTCCGTTGATAAACCATTTCTGTGTGAATGCAAACAGAACAAGGAGCGGGATGACGATCACAGCACTTCCTGCCATGACAAGCGACCAGTTGGTGCCGTAGGCGCCGCCTTCTATGAAAAACTGCCGCAGCCCCTGCGACACAAGACTCAGCCTCGTATCATCTGTGATCAGGGACGGCCACATGTAATTGTTGTAGCATGTGATAAAGCTCATAAGCCCAAACGTGATAAACGATGATTTGGTCATCGGCATCACGATCTTCCAAAGTGTCTTCCAATGTCCGGCTCCGTCTATTCTTGCCGCCTCGATCAGCCCTGTCGGTACCTGCATAAAAGCCTGCCGCAAAAGGAAGATTCCGAAAATACTTACCGCACTGGATATGATCAGACCAGTATATGTATTCAACAGGTTCATATTGGCAAGGATGATGTATGACGGAATGTAGGTTGCCGCTGTTGGAAGCATGTATGTCCCCATAATGATGGCAAAGAGGGCCTTCCTTCCTCTAAAGTGCATGAATACTATGGCGTATGTGATCATTGCCCCCGTCACAAGCTGGATCGCTACGGTTATAACAGAGACATAAAGACTGTTTCCGATATAGCGCACGATGGGGGACTGAAAGATGACCTCCGTAAAATTCTGCCACTGTGGATTTTGCGGGAAAAAGGCGCTCACGTCCATGATTTCCTCTTTTGTCTTCAGGGCACTTAAAATCATCCACAGGAACGGAAATGCTGTTACTGCGCTGGCCATCAGAAGCACAATTTTTTTTACCCATTCTGCAGCTGTGCTTGACGCTTTCTTCTTTTTTCGATGCACTGCCGGCCTGGCTGAAACTTCTGTTTTCAAATTCAATGTTCTCTGACTGTCCATTTTCTTGCCGCCTTTCTAATAATGTACCCACTTTTTGGATGCCCTGAACTGCACCGCTGAGAGCAGGACTGTGATCACGATCATGACCATGGCTACCGCTGTTGCCTGCCCCATGTCAAACTCTTCAAACCCAAGCTGATAATACATGTAAAGCAGTGTTCTCGTACTTCCGGACGGTCCTCCCTGGGTTAGGATCTGGATCTGATCGTACGCCTGCAGAGAATTGACCATCGTGATGATCATGAGGAAAAATGTGGTAGGCGATATGCTCGGTATCGTGATGTCGCGGAACCGCTGCCACTTCCTCGCCCCGTCAAGCCCGCACGCCTCATAGAGTTCAGACGGTACTTTTTCCAGCGCGGAAAGGTAGAAGATCATCGCGTATCCAAGACTCTTCCATACCGTTACGATGATCACCGCAAGCAGGGCTGTATCTGAACTTTCGATCCATTTCAGACCAGGCATATGAAAGAAATTCAGCACCGCATTTGCGATCCCTGTATCCGGATCAAAAATCCATACCCAGACAATGGAAATAGCGACTGTCGGCGTGATCCATGGCGAGAACAGAATAAATTTGTAAATGCCGCTCCCCCGGAAATGTTTCTGCAGAAGCAGCGCCAAAAGCAGCCCTCCCACTAATGTCGGAATCAATGTCCCAAGTGTAAAAATCAACGTATTCAGTAATGCATCGTAAAATCTGGCATCCTTGAACAAGGCGATAAAATTGTCAAGGAACACAAAATCGTATGTCGGACTCATATAATCCCAGTTTGTAAAACTGATAAACAGCGATCGGATAATCGGATAAATCCAGAAAACGACCAGTGGGATCAATGCCGGTACTACAAACAGCAATACATTTGCCGAATACTTCCAATCTCTTTTTTTACGTTCCAATGCTTTTTCTCCCTTCTTTTGATTGACGTGAACAGTATAACGGATACACGTTAAAATCAACCTGTGCACAAAGTTAAATGAGCGTAAAAAAGAATGCACGTTTGTATAATTTCACGTGCATTCTCTTTGCATTTCTCATTTTTCTTTTACAAAAGTTTACATTCTTGTCTTGCCCGCTCTTCTGATCGCAAAGCAGACAAGCAGCATGACCGCCTGCGTGACCGGAAGCGAGATCCATACTCCGGATAGTCCCGAAAAAAGCGGAATGACAAAAAGCAGGATAGGAGATATGAAAAAAAGCTCACTGTAGACAAGTCCCATTGCCTGTCTCACGCACATCGTTGCGTTCATATAAGAAACGTTGAGTTTCGCATTTCCCATAAATAAAAACGCCACAGCACTCAATCTCATACCTGGCACAAACATCTTTCCCGCTTCCCCTGACATCCCAAAGATACCTGGAATAGCTGGAGCTGCCGCCGTCACAAGCAGACAAAATCCAACTCCAAGCAATATCAGACAGATACGCGCCGCCCGCTGTATAAATCTGCAGATGTCCTCTCTTCCTGCTCCGTGATAATAACTCACAAGCGGCTGTATCCCATCGCCCACTCCTGTGAGCATAGACTGAACCGGAAAAACGACGTAGGAGATGACCGCATAACAGGCAACCGCCGTATCGCCCCCAAATCCTCCACATCGATAGTTTGTAAAAATCAGCACAACCGATGGTCCGATGGACAGTCCAAACCCAGGAATTCCTGTCTTTAGAATCCGCCAAACCTGTCCTGCCTTGAACGAAATCTGAAATTTCAGTTTCTCCTTTCCATAGAGGCAAAAAAGCGCAATAGCCATGACGACACACTGTGCCGCCACCGTCCCGATGGCTGCTCCCCGGATACCGATCTTGACCCGGAACATGAGGATATAATTCAGTGTGACATTTACTGCCATACCGGTTATCATAGCCGCCATCGCCTCAAAAGCCCGATGCCTGTTCCGAAGCACAGGGACAAGTCCGGCTCCAAGGACCTGGAATACAGCGCCCCCGGCGATCACTGATGCATACTCCCATGCATATCTGTACACTTTCCCCTGAGCTCCCAGAAGACTAAGGAGCGACGGTCCAGCCACGAGAAACAGCACGCTGATCAACGCCCCAAAAAGAAAAAGCGATGTGATCGTCACATGAAAAATCGCGGAAGCTTCTTCTTCCTCCTTACTGCCCATGCATCTGGAATAAAGAACGCTCCCGCCGATCCCGATGCCGATCCCAAGCGCCGTGATGACTGCCGGTATCGGCCATGCAAGATTGACTGCCGCCAGCCCGTCATCCCCTACAGCATGTCCGATAAACAGTCCGTCCACTACCGAATACATTCCTGTAAAGCATAGGGCAAATATTGTAGGTATGCAGTCCCTTGCCATCTTTTTCAAAATTGCTTTTCTGTTCATCTGTGTATGTCCTTTTCTTTTGCATTTGCAGCATGGATTTTGTCCGTACTGCCGTTCTATAGGATATCACAGAATTGTAAATTTTGTTCGCAAATAGAGTAAAAAATATGTTTATTCTTTATTTTGCCAGTTTCTATTTTCCGAGTTTCTCTTTGATGAACTCGTGGACCTCCTCCGCAGGAATCTGAAGAGAGACGGCAAGTTCGTTATAAAGCGCATCCTGTGCCGCTTTGAAATAGCGGCTGTCAGCCGATGTCATCTTTTTGCCCTGCGCTTCCCTTCTCGTCTTCCTTCTGTAGATCGTCTTCATCAGTTTGACAAGTTCTTTTCCATCGCAAGTCTTGATCGCCTCTTTGTATGTCTCCTCACGTTTTTTCTCCTCCCGAATCTGAAGTTCTGCTATTCCATTCATCGCGTCGATCAAATCCAGCGCCTCTTTCTCTGTCATAACGTCCCTCAGCGGGACTTTCCGGCCATCCACCGGCGCAAACACCGTGCTGTCCTTGCTGCGGCACGGGACGAGCGTATAGTACATTCTGTCCTTTTCTGCGGTTAGTGTTTCCAGGGTTCCGATCTTTTTTACTTCACAGACTCCGTTATGTCCATATACAACAAAGTCGCCTACTTTAAACATCTGCTTCCCGCCTTTCTACCTATTTATATATAGTTTAGCATTTTTTTGGTATTTTAGTAAGCGGAAAATAAATTTTCTCTAAAAACCGGCGTTTATTTGTTGTTTTTTGTTGTTTTTTGTCCTTTTTATCCCGTATATTTGCATCTTCTTATGCCGCATGGTGTTTTTCTGAACCCCTCTTTTTACACACTGCATCAAATTCCCGAAGCTTCTGCTCAGCCTCCGGGCTTAGATTTTCCGGCACCTCTATCTGTACTGTCACATACTGATCTCCGTATACTGACGGATCTTTCATGGAAACGATCCCTTTTCCTTTCAGTCTTATCTTTGTACCGGACTGTGTACCCTTGCGAATGCTGCAGACCACATTTCCAGTCAGTGTCTGCACAACAGCCTCTCCTCCCAGGGCAGCCGTTGCAAACGGAATACGTACAGACGAATAGACATCCATTCCCTTTCGTTCAAATCCCGGCTTCTTTTCCACATTGACCCGCAAGAGCAGATCCCCTGCTTCTGCTCCGCCTTGGCCCGGCATCCCTTTACCCCTGAGCCGGATACTCTTACCTGTGTCAATGCCGGCCGGTATATGCACTTTCAGCGACTGTACGCTGCCATCTTCTTTCTGGATACGGATCATCTTTTCACAGCCAAACACCGCCTCTTCAAAACGCAGAGAGACGTCGCTTTGAATATCACTCCCCCTCATTCGAAATGTCTGCCCGCAAAATCCGTCCCGAAATCCCTTTTCTCTTCTCCCGGCACCGCCACGGAACATATCTCCGAAAATATCTCCAAAAATATCCTCCATATTGCCGCTTTCGAAATGAAATTCCCGGTATCCTCCATTCCCGTCAAACCCGCGGAAACCTGAGCCGGATGCGCTGCCGCCGTACGTCTGGGCACTTCCGTCAAAGGCACTGTGCCCGAACCGATCATAAAGCTTCTTTTTTTCCGGATCGCCAAGCACATCATATGCTTCCGTGACTTCTTTAAATTTCTGCTCTGCCGCTTTGTTTCCGGCATTGGTATCCGGGTGGTATTTCTTCGCAAGTTTCCTGTATGCCTTTTTGATCATCGCTTCGTCTGCGTTTCTGTTTATGCCTAATACATCATAGTAATCTCTTTTTTGTGTCATTTTATTACCCTCTCCAAAAACTACTGTTCTATATGTAATATAACAATTAATTTTCAGATTGTCAATTGTTCCAAGTGGAGATTGACACAACTTCCACTACTCCAGGAAAATTTTTCTTGTGACAAAATTATATACCATGACGATCACTGTAGCTGCAACTTTCACAAACAGATAGTTCCACCCGATGACATCCGTCCCTGTCTTCATGAGAATCTCTGTCAGAGCAAGCCCGATCACACTGAATACCACAAACAGCACAAAATTCCGGCCCTTTCCATAGGCCGGATTTGTGTTGAACACGTATTTGACACTCAGCAGATAGTTAACTATGACCGATACTGTAAAGGAAACCCCTGCCGACAGCAGATAGTATATGTCCATCCACTCTGTCAGCACATACAGCATCCCGAAATCGATAACAAAACAAAGTATTCCTACACCGCCAAATTTTATGATCTGCTCTGCTAATTTTCTTCCATTTCGCATATTCCCTGCTCCAATACCTGTAGTCTGAATTCGAATTCCCGCTTTTCAATCTTGATAATCTCGTCCAATACCATGCCGTTAAAAAAAGCCATCAGTGCAGCCATCATCATGAACCCGCAGACAATCAATGTAGGAAACTTTGCCACCATTCCCGTCGCAAAAAACGGTACCAGAACCGCCGGAACAAATACCGCCGCATCTATGAGGATCAAAAGAACCGCAAGCACTGTAAAAAAGTGCATCGGCCTGTAATTTTTCCACAGTTTCACGATGGTACGCAGAACAGCTATCCCGTCTGATATCGTATTGAGTTTGGACGTACTCCCTTCCGGACGGTCTCGGTATCCGATAATGACATTGTCAATATCCATATTTTTGTCAACAGCGTGGATCGTCATTTCCGTCTCGATCTCAAATCCCTGCGACAACACCGGGAAACTTTTCACAAAAAGATAACTGAAGGCACGATATCCGGTCATCACATCCCGAATATCGTTTTGAAACAAACGATTGATCCATGATCGGACCATCCGATTTCCCGTATTATGAAACCGTCTTTTATTTTCTGTGAAATAGGTGGATGACAGACGGTCTCCCACAACCATATCTCTCTGCTTTTTCAATACCAGGTCTGCCATCTCTCTGGCATTTTCCGCCGGGTAAGTATCATCCCCATCTACCATGATATAACACTTGGCGTCGATCTCCCGAAACATCCTTCGGATTACATTTCCTTTTCCTTGTTTGTTTTCATAACGGACTACCGCGCCTGCATTTCTTGCGATTTCATCTGTATGATCCGTTGAACAGTTGTCATAGACGTAGATGACCGCCTCCGGCAGCACTCTTCTGAAATCTTTGACGACTTTCCCTATTGTCTGGCTTTCATTATAACATGGAATCAAAACTGCAATCTCATCCATCTTTTTTCATCTCCAACTTTCTCTCTCTTTTATCTTGATATTACTATTAATCTTTTTGAATCAAATAAAATTTCCAAGCGCATGAATCAACATTGCACAAAAAACAGTCAAATCTATCATACAAATGGCCCCATAACTGTTCCATGGCACATATCCCCCGTTTCTCGCTGCCTGCCTCTGAGGTTTTATTCCCAGAAGTAGCGGATAAAGAAGAGGGATGAAATATCTTCCCTGGATTCCTTCTATCCATCTTTGTCCGACCGGAGTCCACTGCCCGTACAGCGTCACAAAGATCAAGAAGAAAATAAAGACAGATGTCCCGACCATCAATGCCCGAATCGGACGTTTAAATGAATATCCTTCCGTATCATTGTCGAGGAATACATCCGCTGCCAGAATAAATGCAAACGGAAATACAATGAACGGCGGAATCTGAATCGTAAGCCATCCCATCTGATCCCCCAGCATCTGCATGAAATAATCCATCCATGCGATCTCCAGCGTCCGGAAAAATGTGGCACAAAATCGAAGTGGATGAATCAGGATATATTTGAGCTGCTCTGCCGTGTCCACATTGACATCTGCTTTTATCCCGCCAAGAAAAGACGATGCGATGGCAAGCCAGCCAAATGTCAATATAACGATCGCACATCCTGCGATCACAACATGCAGAAAGAATGATTTCCTGCTCTTAAATCGTTCGATCGGAATCGCAAACAACAGCAGACAGAATGGCACGTATACAATCTTACAACAACACAGAAAGACAATCAGTGTATACAGTACTGCAATTTCTTTTTTTCCAATCACACCTTTTTTCTTATACCTCAAAAACAAAATATATGACGTAAAAAGAAGTACGACTGCCAGCGCCAGTCCATCGGCTGAAAGGGAGTTTGCAGCCTGAAGGCTCATCGGCAGAAGGGCAATCATCGCAATGAGATTTTTTCCAAAAGGCGCCAGTATGATGGCCAAAACGTGTCCAGGTTCGGCTCCCGGAGGGAATCCTCCACACTTTTGATATCAATAGTGTGGTAGCCAACCTTTTACAAAATGCCATCGAAGCTTCCTCACAGTCCGCGGAAAAATATCTCTCCCTTTCCTTGTCCCTCAGCAAAGGCGTCTTAAAACTCCGAATAAGGAACAGTTTTTCGGAAGAGGCAAAGCCATCCCGCTCCCGTCTCTTCTCTGCTAAAAAGCAAGATACTCTGCACGGCTTCGGTCTTCGCAGCGTCCGCCATATCGTAGAAAAATATGATGGAGTTTTAGAACTGAATAAACAAGGGAATATGTTTGAAGCCACTGCCATCCTTTATCTTCCGGATGAGGCGGATAATTAAATACGATTCAAAGATGGAAAACTGATTTTTACATAAAAACCCGCTTAATTTTACACTGTCCGGCACAGCAATCTTTTTCTGATAATATGCCAAAGGATGTCCGATCCATGCTATATAAATCATCAGAAAGAGAGGTACACAAATGCAAAAGAAAGCTTGCGCTATTGCTGCTATACTGAAAAAAATGATTATCAAAACTGCCGTTTTCATGGCAATTCTGGATGCGAATCAGGCCTGTGGATTTTGGGGGTATCAGGAGTCGGAACCGAAATCGGTAAAAAAGCTCCGTAAATTCTAAGCGCCGCCATGAAACTTTCAGAAAGACTTGCAAAAGATGGACTCATATCCTCCGAGGAATTGCCTGTCGTTGCATATGGACTTCGAAGTCTGCGGGATAATGTGCTGAGTTTTATCATTACCGTCGGAATCGGCTTTGTTTTTCAAGATATTGTTTCCGCTATTCTCTTTTTCTTTTTTTGTTTTCCGCTTCGAAGGAGTGCCGGCGGATATCACGCACAGACACGTGTCAGGTGTCTTCTTTTTTCTACCGGTCTCCTTCTTTCCATGTGGACTTCCTGGGAGTATATGAGGATATTTCAAAGCTGCCGTTTGGTAGCTTCTATTTTCAGCACGGCCATCCTTTTTATCCTTGTCCCAGCAGAAACACATAACAAAAAGCTGGATCCTGCCGAGCGTGCCGTTTACGGCAGACGCGCCCGCCGGATCGCATTTCTGGAGCTTTTTTTGTGTTTTATTTCTTTTCATATGAAATGGAACCTGCTTTTTAAAAGCACTGCCCTCAGTTTATATACCTCTTCCATCGCTGTGCTGGCAGGAAAGTGGGTAATGCGGAAATAAATATTTTTCCTCCATTTGGTTGCTAAAAATGCCCGATCTGATTTTTATTAGTCAGATAGAAGAATCAGATTCGATCGGGAGGAGGCCGAAGAGTATGGAACAAACAATCGTGGACGTTGCTTTATCACAGGGAATCTGGGCTGTAGTCGCAATATTCCTGCTGCTCTACATCGTAAAGTCAAATGAAAAAAGAGATGCAAATTACCAGCTGTTGCTGACAGATCTGATGGATAAATTCTCTATTTTGCACGAGATCAAAACGGATGTTGAGAATATCCAGGATATCCTTGATAAAAATCTGGAAAGCCCTGAGAAAAAAACATAATACACCCCGAAAACGGTGCTGCTGCGAGAGTCTTAAATCAGACTCCAAAGCAGCACCGCTGTTTTTATTCTTCATTTCCTAAAAAAGTGTTGACACTTCCATTGGAACTGTATATAATCATACTGTCCGAAAACATACAGTATGATTTGAGACAAAGTGGAGGTGGTATATTTGAAAGAATCAGATTCAGAGAAGTTGAAGCTATTCCGCGAAACGTATAAGGATCTGGAGGGGATCTACGACATATTCCCGAAGCTCTGTGGGTTGTCCGGGACAGAATACTGGGCTTTGACTATGATAAATGAAGGGATTACCACACAACATGGAATCTGCGAACGCCTTACCCTCAGCAGGCAGACTGTCAATTCCGCTTTTCGGCAGCTTCGAAAAAAAGGACTGATCCGTCTGGAAGCCCTGGATGACAATCTGCGTGTCAAACATATTTATCTGACAGAAGCAGGGAAGGACTTTGTGGAAAAAGAACTTCAGTATATGCATGGCCTCGAACAGGCGGTCTGGCAAATGTTTGAAGATAATGAAAAGGATGAGCTGGTCAGACTACTTGATAAGTATAAGACACTGCTCTTAAAAAAGCTGAAAGATTACAAGAAAAATGAAACGGATTCATCGGAGGACTTGCAGTCGCAACTGTAAGAACGAGGAAGATGTCGAGTGCGCTCGGTTTTTTTAGAAACCAGCGCGCTTTTTTTATTTTACAGAACTTGATCAAACAGCAGGAGGATTATAACAATGAAACTGATTTTAAGGTTTATAAAACCGTACTGGAAACTATTTACACTAACATGCATCCTGATTATCGTAGATGTGGCTGGGGCTTTATATATCCCCACATTAATTGCACAAATGATGAATGAGGGAACCGCCCAAAGTACACTGCAGGATCTTTATATGACAGGGATTCAGATCGTGATCGCATCGGTCATATCCGGAGCAGGCGCGATCCTTGGGGCATGGTCATGCTCTCAGCTCTCCTCCAGAGTATGTAAGGACATCCGGGATGCTCTTTACAAAAAATCTCTGAAACTATCTATCCTATGATTTTAAACAGTTCGGTACAGCGTCCATTACCACAAGAACGACCGCGGATATCACGAATATTCAGACCGCGCTGATCAGCTTTATACAGATGGTACTTCCTGTTCCGGCGATATTTATCATTGCCCTGATTCTTACATTTCATCTGGATACGTGGGCCGGCTTTCCATTATCGGACTGTCTATCATCTTATATACGGCGCTTACTATTTACACACCTTTTAAAAGCGCGGAAGTTATCGATGCCATCTGGCAAAGCATCCAGTCTTCCAGAGAGCAAGGCACAGCCTTTGTCCTCACATGGGATGGACTGGGGAAGGATATCCTGTCTCTGACTACCCTGTATTTTTTTACATGGCTCTTCTATTATCTGCAGTCATTTTTGATGGCAAACGTGGCAGACATGCTTGTATTGAATCTAAGACAGCAGATTGCAGCAAAATTAAACGTCCTTCCTTTGAAGTTTTTTGACCAGAACAAATCCGGCGAAATTTTAAGCCGTTTGACCAACGACCTTGACAAGATTACAGAGACATTACAGACGGGTCTTTTGAAACTCATCGTTGCCGTGGGAACCATCATCGGTTCAATAGCGGTCATGATCTATTACAACGTATTTCTCACTGTCATATTTCTGATTTTCATGGCGATCAGTATGCTGATCACACGCGCAGTCGCCGGAAAAAACCTGAAGTATGCCGCTCTTCGCCAGGATTCCATCGGGGAACTGACGGGGATAGTGGAGGAATACTACACCGGAAGAAATATTATCAAAGCATATAACCGCGAACAGGAAAGCATTGCAAAGGTTCGCAAAAGCACAGAAGAAAACCGTCTGGCATCTCAGAAAGCCGACTTTATGACAAACAGTGTAAATCCTCTGATCCGTCTGGTCACAAGACTCGGTCAGGCAGGAATCGCCGTGATCGCAGGGGCAGCCATGCTCAAAGGAACAATGACTATCGGTGTGGTACAGGCATTTTTCCAGTATGTCAATCAGGCGGCTGAGCCTCTGACCCAGGCGTCCTTTATGATCAATACGCTGCAGTCCGCGCTGGCATCTGCAGAGCGTACATTTGAACTCCTTGACGATACAGAGGAAGTTCCGGATACAAAGACACCTGTTGTCCTGGAACACGCAAAAGGGACCATCTCCTTTGAGCATGTAAGCTTTGGCTATGATCCGTCAAAAATGCTGATGAAAGATATCAGCTTTACAGCAAAGCCTGGACAGAAGATCGCCGTGGTCGGAAGCACCGGAGCAGGAAAGACAACACTGATCAATCTGCTGATGCGATTTTATGAAGTAAACGGCGGACAGATTCTTGTGGACGGCATACCGTCTGTGAATCTGACAAGAGAGGGGCTGAGGCAGAATTTCGGTATGGTCCTCCAGGATACGTGGTTATTCGGCGGGACGATCGCAGAAAACATTGCCTACGGAAAACCGGATGCCACACGGGAAGAAATCATCGCGGCTGCCAAAGCTGCCAAAGTAGATTATTTCATCCGGACCATGCCGCAAGGTTATGACACTATGCTGGACAATGAAGGCTCCAATCTATCCGTAGGACAGAGGCAGCTTTTGACAATTGCCAGAGTATTCCTGTGCAACCCACCTATTCTGATCCTTGATGAGGCGACGTCAAGCGTGGATACGCGTACGGAGACAGAAATCAACAAAGCCATGCAGAAACTGATGAAAGGCAGAACAAGTTTCGTGATCGCGCACCGCCTGTCCACCATACGGGATGCCGATATCATCCTCTTTATGGAGAACGGTAATATCATCGAGCAGGGAAACCATGCGGAACTTCTGGCAAAGAAAGGGGCTTATGCAGCACTTTATTACAGCCAGTTTGCATAAAAATCCTTGAAAAAGGGGTTATCAGCTTCTCACATACAACGGCCAAGTACGTCCTCCGGCTTCCATTCCCTTGCCGGAAGGACGATGGCCTGTTCTTTGACCACTTCACGGATGATCCGAAGCTCTATTTCCTGTCTGTGCCGGAAATGGGCGATCAGATCATCCCACCCCTGATATCCCCGTTCCTGACCATAAGGAGAATGCACCAGATAGGACACCATCAGGCGGTACCACACTTCCTCTCCCCTTGTATCCACACGCTCTCTTTTTATCTCTTCTGTGATTTCCTCGATTTGATCACTGAATAAATACAATAAAAGGAAATCCTGTCTGTTTATGGACGCGTACAATATTTTGTAAAAGTCTAAAATTTCATCGTCACTTACCTGCTGAAACAGGATCAGTTCGTCCAATATATTCTGCATAAATGCACATTCGAACAGATGGGCTGTCCTGGAAAACTTCCGGTATCGAGACAGAATGATCTCTTCCAAATCATGCAGAGATTTTCTTCCTCCATAGATTTCAAACGTTTCCATTTCTTTGTGGAATCCCGGTATATCTGTTAGGATTCCTGTGTAAGGCACAACATAATGAGCGCCCTCCTCAATCGTCTCCCGCCTGATCTCTTCACGAATCGGGACATATTTTTCCAAAATTCCATCGTACTCCTCTTTTGTCATCCAGGCACACCATGCTAAATCTACCGGGGAATACTCTCCTTCCCTGCAAACACGATAATAAGGAAATGCTGCAGAAATTTTTCTTTGCAAAGTTGATTTTCCCATGCCGGGAAGCCCTTCAATAAATATATTTTTCATAGTCCCTCCCTAGTGTCGGCGTGTAAAAGGCAGCCATATCGTCTTTGTGGCAATTTTCTCGCAGAATCGTTTGTCATGCTCCACAAACAGCATCGTCGGCTCATACTCCAGCAGCAATTTTTCAATCTGCATTCTGGAAAACACATCGATGTAATTAAGAGGTTCATCCCATATATACAGATGCGCAGGAGTAAGAAGGCTGGCAGCCAAAAGCACTTTCTTTTTCTGGCCTTCCGAATAGTCTTCCATATTTTTGGCAAACTGAGCCCTGTCAAAATCAAGCTGGCGCAGTATCGCACAAAACAGACTTTCATCCAGCTTCCGCTCGATGCAGAATTCGGACACTGTGCCTCTTAATCCCGATGTATCCTGATCTACATACGAGATCACAAGCCCTGAGGCCGTCTCACAAACACCGCTTTCCACAACAGGAAGACACGTATCTGCCACGTTTGCTTTTTGCAAGATCATCTTGATCAGAGTGGATTTACCGCATCCGTTCTCCCCACATACTGCGATCCGCTCCCCTCTTTCAACTGTAAATGTAAGATCGGTAAATACCGGGCCATCCGCTCCTCTATACTGTAAGCTATAATCTTTTACATTTACAATCCGTTCCTTGTGATGCACAAGCGGCATAAGTTTGAGATCTGCTGTTTCTTCTATGTCTGCCAAAAGCCCTTCTTTCTCATCGATCTCCCGTTTTAACCTCTTTTCCATCTGCTTTACACGGCTCTGCATCTTCTTCGTCTTTCCGCCGATATATGCCCTTGTAGGTCTGTCATGTTCTTTGACAGGATCATATCCAATCTTCGTGCGCTCATTTTTGTCCGCCCACCGTGTACTCTGCGCCGCTGCCTTCTTCAGCTTTCCAATCTCTTTCAGATGTTTTTCATTTTCCGTTTTCATAAACAGATCTTTCCGCCTTTTGTTCTCCCACCAGCTGGAAAAATTGCCGGCCTGTACTTCGATCGTCTGCCGGTTCAGTACGAGGACGTGGTCGATGCAGGCATCCAGAAGGTCCCTGTCATGTGAGACAAGAATAAATCCTTTCTTGGAAGACAGATATTTTTTCACACACTCTCTCGCCCCTTCATCCAGATGATTGGTAGGCTCGTCTATCAGCAGGAAATCATCCTCCCCGGAAAAAAGCACTGCCAGCAGAATCTTTCCCCGCTGTCCTGGACTTAGTGTTTTGAAAGGCCGATATAAAATTTCCGCACTCTCTTCCAAAAGATTCAGCTCACATATTACACGCCACAGCTCGCACCCTGCCTTCAGATCTTCCACAAAGTCTGCTGCCGGCATCTGTATATTCTCTTCCGTGATCTCGTAGGGGAAGCAGTCAAATACCGCCGCGGCACTGATCTTTCCCTGATATGGATAGTTTCCCATCAGCAAATTCAGAAACGTTGTCTTTCCTTTTCCGTTTCGTCCTATAAAGCCAAGTTTCCAATCCGTGTCAATGACAAAAGAAACATCTTCGAATACATTGTCAAAACTGCCTTCGTAACCAAATGTCAGATGACTGACCTGAATCTGTGACATACACATCTCTCCTTTCGGAATTTCAAAATCAACAAAAAAAAGAACCATTTGCTGCCAAACAGTTCCATTACATCCTTATACCTCAATTCCCAAAAGATTTCAGTTTTGCGCACAAAAAAGAGAGGTTATGAGATCATAATCCACTTTTGGCAACATGATAAGACAGCCCCGCGCATATCGCCCGGCATACTGTCCAAAAACTCTCATGCATTCAAAAGTAAATTATTTCCTCATCTTTCCACCTCTCTTCTTACACTGCTATTATCTTAGCACGTCGGTCTGTACGTGTCAACAACAAAGAATCCTGCGCAGTGCGCAGGATTCTTCGTTCATTATGATTAAGATGCGGATGCTTCTTTCAGTTCTTTGGAAAGTCCGATTCGATTTGTCTTAAAGTGGAAGAATGGACGCTCATCGATCTGGATGATATCAGCCGGATACATGTGCGGTTCCAGGCATTCCTCTACTTTTTCCCTGATATCATCGACCGTATATCCATCTTCCAGGACAACATAGAGATACGGCACGAAATATCCCGGATGTGCTTCATCTTTTAACAGAACGAAAAATTCATCGTCAATTCCTTCAATCTGTGCATTTGCAACAAGATTCTCCATTGGAAGTATAGCAAGCTCTCCTCCTCCATAACGTGGAGAGTATCCACGGTTCAGGACATAGAGAACTCCGTCCTCATCCATGTATCCGAGATCTCCTGTATGCAGCCACACTCTTCCGTCTGCATGTTTCTGAAGTGCTTTAGCTGTCGCTTCCGGATTATCATAACCCAGCATATTTCCAGGACCGGTCTTGCAGATTTCGCCCATCTGATTGTAAGACAACTCTTCCTGTGTTCCCGGTTTGAACACACTTACGATGCTGAGCGGCATCGGCACGCCTACGTTTCCGTCACGGATCGGTTTCGGCGCCATCGGAAGAGAAAAGTTAGATCCCGCCTCACTGCTTCCGTAACCGGTTGTTACGCGGATATTACAGTTATGCGCCTTTAAGAATTTCTCAATTCTATCCAGCTGAACATTGTTGCTTGCCTCACATCCAGGACCTGCAGCAACAAGATGGGACAGATCATAGTCCTCCGGAACACGTCCGTTTCGCATAACAGTCTCAATAAACATCGGAATGATCGGCCAGTTATTTGCTTTATATCTCATCAATTCCAGATCCACATCTTCCACAAAGCAGAATGGATCCAAAATCAAAAGTTTATTGGATGACAGCGGCAGCAAAACCATAGACACAACTACAGCTACCAGCGCCGGCGGCAGACAAGTTACCATCCAGTTAGCACGTTTTCCTTCTGTTCCGCCGTAGAAGTTCATCTGGCAGATGATGCCAAGCATCGTATTTGCAGAATGGATAACCTGTTTGGACGGTCCTGTGGATCCGCTTGTATATGCACGGAACAGCGGGCGGTTGATATCACGCTCTGCTTCTACTTTTCCTGTATAGTTTTCTCCCTGTGCAATAAACTCTTCCCAGCTCATAGTAGCCGGTCCGGAAGCACACGCAGACGGATAATTCTCGTTTAAGCATGCCTGGATATGTGCCGGCATCGCATCGCGGTCTCCATGATGCAGCGGGGATAAAAGCACAATCTTTTCCACACTGCTGTCATTTAAAAATGCATGCATTTCTTTTTGGGACATAAAGTCATGGGCGATGATCGCCTTCGCTTTTGCTTTTCTTGCCGCTTCCACGTTTTCCGCCACCGTATTGTCACGGCAGAGAATGGATGCTCCGATTCTTTCCGCAGCAAGAAGCAGCGGAACAAATTCAGGAACCAGACGCAGATAAACCGGAATCTGATCTCCTTCTCCAAATCCCAGCGCTCTGAGTGCACGGGCACATTTGTCCGTCTCTTCAAAAATGTTCTTCCAGGTAATATCTTCTCCGTAATAATGCATTGCTACAACGTCCATTCCCGGACAGCACTGTTTCAAGTATTCCTCTACTGTACATTCCGGCATTTTTATCATCTGCATCAACATATCCGGATAATATTTCATCCACGGACGGTCAACACTTGGTTTTCCCGTCAATATTTGCTCTTTGTTCATATCTTCTACCTCTTAAAATTCCTAATTCTTTACTTATATGTAAGTATGTAATATGCGCTTACTGGTAGAATGGTATCATTTTACTAGGTAAATGGCAAAGGACAGAACATGAGAATCCTGTCCCAAAAGATTGTCAATGTGACAAAAAGTGAAATTATGTGAATTTTAGTGAAATTGCTTCTTCTTATCTTACTATCTCTTTTGTTTGTATTGTTTCTTTGTCAGTGAAAATTGTCTTAAAATCTTTTGTTTTCCGAAAATAATTTCTTGTCTTCCCATATCCGTTTTGGTAAATCCGGCTTTCATAAATAATTTTACTGCCTCAGTACGGTCTTCAGGGAACATATCCAACAGTACTTCTACCCCATTTTCTTCGAAAGCAATACGTTCCAACTCTATCAATGCAGGATAAGCATACCCTTTTCCCCTGTATCTGGAAGCAATGACGATCCCTACCATATGAGCACTGATATCATCCTGATATTGATAATAGACTTCCCCTACCGGAATCTTCTCTTCAGCATCGTAAATATATGCAAAATACATCTTTTTCGTCGTTGTCCATTTGTCATACCATTCCTGCAGCTGTGTATCCGTTTTTCGAATTGTTCCCGTAGCTTTATCATATCCATCCACTTTCATATCGAATCCTGCATTGTATGCCATAGTTTCTGGATCCATCATCCACGCTTTCCTGTGGTGTAACTCATCTCTATCCGGAATTTTCAAATAAATGTGTTTCACTTCCATTCCCCCTGACAAATAACTTTTACGTGATATGATTTGCTTTTTTCATCTTTATAATCTGTTCTTATCTCCCCATTCACACATACCGTCTAAAATCGGAATCAGGGACTTTCCACGTTCTGTAAGACTGTACTCTACTTTCGGTGGGATCTGAGGATATTCTTCCCGGTGGACAAGCTGGTCCGATTCTAATTCCTTTAACGTAGAGCTGAGAGTCTTGTAAGAAATTCCTCCGATATATTTTTTCATCTCATTAAAACGGACAACTCCAAATTCCATCAGGGTATAAAGAATCGTCATCTTGTATTTTCCATTAATCAGCGACAAGGTATAACTAAACCCAGTAGTACTGAGGCATTCATTGGATATACATCGTTTACTCATTTTACGCTCTCCTTTAGGTAAGTATCGCACTTTTATGTGCGTACTTGCTTTTCTTTCTGTTCTTGCTATGATTATAATATCAATAATATAGAAAGTCAATTGTCCACTATGTGAAGAGCAACTGGACTTTCAGACAGGAGGCAACATTTATGAGCAAAAAAATCGTCATTTTAAATGGAAGCCCACGTAAAAAAGGGAATACATCCGCTCTCATAAAAGCATTTACAGAGGGCGCTGAATCGGCAGGAAATGCAGTGAAAGAATTTTTCCTGGACAGTATGAATATTCATGGGTGTAAAGGATGTTTTGGGGGCCACAGCAACCAGGAGTGTCCTTGTGTCCAGAAAGACGATATGAGCAAAATCTATCCATCTGTGAGAGACTGCGATGTGATCGTGCTTGCCTCTCCACTTTATTACTGGAATATGAGCGGACAACTCCGGACCACTGTCGATCGGCTGTTCGCACTGGAAGAAGGAGATGGCAATCTTCTGAGAGGACACAACAGATCTTCTGCACTTCTGATGGCTGCAGAAGGAAACGACTTCAGGGACGTTCTTCTTTACTACGATCATCTGATGGAACATCTGAAATGGAAAAACCTTGGCCACGTTCTCGCCGGAGGAAATGGGGATATCGGCGATATTGACGGGAAGCCGGAATTGCAGCAGGCCTTTGAACTCGGAAGGTCCATCCAGTAAATCAAGAAATTTTATAAAGGCGCAGGAATATCCTGATCTTCTTTCGTTTCGATCATTCCTGCGCCTCATTTCTTTCCTCATTTTTTTCTTAAACTTGCCTGTTTTTCGGTTCTATCGCCTCTGACCTCACGTTGTGTGTCTGATTCTGGTTCGCCGGTTTCTTTTTCTGTGTCACACTGTTAAATTTGTTTTGGCTTTTTTGTTCATTCTGTTGTTCCTGCTGCTTTTTATTCATGTTAATCTCCATTCCGCCGCCAAGTTGGCAGCACAAATAATAGTTAAATTCTTTCAATGAGGATAGTATGCAGCCGACAGCAGAATATATACATATGAATACTATCCGCAGTCAAAACTGTGGATATTTTTAGTCAAGAGGGCTTCTCAAAAATGGCCAACAGAGATATCATATGATTAATCGATCGGTTAATGGAGGCTGCACTATGAACGCGAAGTTTTTCACTTTGTCGGATGAAAAACCTATGCCTCCGAAAGGAGAGAACAGAATGGACGCAATTAAGATCAATAATTTGACAAAGTATTACGGAAAAGTGTGCGGAATCGACAACGTGGCACTTACCGTTTCAAAAGGAGAATTTTTTGGATTTATCGGGCCTAACGGTGCGGGAAAATCTACCACTATCCGAACACTGTTGGGGCTTATCAGACCCACTTCAGGAAGTGCGTCTGTATTTGATATGGACATTATAAATGACAAAGAAAAGATTCTTGCTCTTGTTGGATACCTGCCGTCCGAGGCTTTGTTTTATCCCGGAATGAGAGTGCGTGAGCTAATAAAGTTTTCTGCTGATCTTCGAAAGAAAAATTGCCAAGCTGCAGCCGCCCGATTATGCGAACGACTGCAGCTTGATACCTCCCGAAAAGTGGAGGATCTTTCCTTCGGTAATCGTAAAAAGGCCGCCATCATCTGCGCACTCCAGCACGAGCCCGATCTTCTGATCCTGGATGAACCAACCAGTGGTCTGGATCCTTTGATGCAGAAAGAATTTTTTGATATCCTGCGGGAACGAAATAAAGCAGGCGCTACGATTTTCCTGTCCAGTCATATTTTATCCGAAATTCAGCAGAATTGCTCACGGGCAGCCATCATTCGCGAAGGAAGGATCATTGCCTGTGACAGCGTAGAAGCTCTGTCAAAAACGAATGCTAAACGTGTAAACATCCAAGGCACTGTAGATCTCGGCCATCTTTGCGGCGTCCGTGATCTCCAGAAATCCGACATGGGCATGAATTTTCTCTATAGTGGCGATATGAACACTTTGTTGTCCACACTCTCCACTGGAGATATCCAGGATTTGTCCATTGCCGAACCGGATTTGGAGGAAATTTTCCTGCATTATTACGAAGATGGAGGTGCAAAATAATGACCATTGTCAAGCATGAACTAAAACAAGGACTAGTCTCCTTCGCCATCTGGACTGCATCCATCACACTTTTGATGATGGTTTGTGTATTTCTTTTTCCGGAAATAAAGGGCGAAATGGATACAATGGGCGATATATTCGCATCCATGGGGAGTTTTACCGCCGCCTTTGGTATGGATCGGCTGAATTTTGGAACTCTTGTGGGATTTTATGCCATTGAATGCGGAAATGTAATCGGACTTGGCGGAGCATTCTTCGCCTCGCTTATCGGCATTTCCTCTCTGTCTAAGGAAGAAAAAGGCCGGACAGCGGAGTTTCTGCTTACCCATCCTGTATCCAGGACTCATATCATTTCCGAAAAGCTGATTTCTGTACTTTTGCAGATCATTGTTATGAATGTTGTCATCCTCGCTTTTTCTCTGGGATCTATGGCTGCTATAGGCGAGGCGATACCGTGGAAAGAAGTTTTGCTGCTGCACCTTGCCTATTTCCTTCTTCAGGTAGAACTGGCAAGTATCTGCTTTGGGTTCTCTGCCTTTCTGCGCCGCGGCAGTATCGGCGTCGGCCTTGGGATTGCGGCAATGATGTATTTCCTGAATCTCATCGCCAACATGACCGAAAGCATGGAATTTCTCAAGTTCATTACACCATTTGGCTATTGCGACGGCGCAGATATTGTAGACAGTGGAAAGTTGGACATGACTCTTATTGCAATAGGAATCCTGTTCACATTTGCCGGTATTTTTACGGCATTTTCAAAATACCGCAGAAAAGATATACAGTAATCTGAAAATCAAATACTTTTATGGCAATCAGGATACGAAACTTTCCTTGAGTTCTTTGGCAAGCCCAATCCGGTTAGTCTTAAAGTGGAAGAACGGACGGGCGTCGATCTGGATAATGTCTGCCGGATACATATGGGGTTCAAGACATTCCTCTATTTTTTCCCTGATATCATCAACCGTGTACCCATCTTCTAAAACAACATAGAGATACGGCACAAAATATCCCGGATGTGCTTCGTCTTCCAGCAGCACGAAAAATTCATCATCGATTCCCTCAATCCGTGCATTTGCAACAAGATTTTCCATCGGGAGAACTGCAAGCTCTCCCCCTCCATAGCGCGGAGAATATCCACGGTTCAAGACATAGAGTATTCCATCTTCATCCATGTATCCAAGATCTCCGGTATGCAGCCATACTTTTCCGTCTGCATGAATCTGTAAAGCTTTGGCCGTTGCTTCCGGATTGTCGTAACCCAGCATATTTCCAGGTCCAGTCTTGCAGATTTCGCCCATTTGATTGTAGGACAGCTCTTCCTGTGTGCCCGGTTTGAACACACTTACGATGCTGAGCGGCATCGGCACGCCTACGTTTCCGTCCCGGATCGGTTTCGGTGCCATCGGAAGGGAGAAGGTGGAACCAGCTTCACTGCTTCCATATCCGGTCGTAAAACGGATATTGCAGTTGTGATTTTTTAAGAATTGTTCTGCCCTTTCCAGCTGCACATTATTATACGCTTCACTTCCGGCGCCTGCTGCAACCAGATGCGACAGGTCATAATCATCCGGAACACGTCCGTTTCGCATAACAGTCTCTATGAACATCGGGATCATCGGCCAGTTGTTTGCTTTATACCTCATCAGCTCCAGGTCCACATCTTCCTCATAGCAAAACGGATCCAGGATAAGAAGTTTATTTGATGCCAGCGGCATCAAAACCATGGATACGACCACAGCCACCAATGCCGGAGGCAGACAGGTTACCATCCAGGAAGGCCGTTTTCCTTCTGTTCCCCCATAAAAATTCATTTGACAGATGATACTCAGCATAGTGTTGGCTGAATGGATAACCTGTTTGGAAGGCCCTGTCGATCCGCTTGTATATGCACGGAACAACGGACGATCAATATCAGCCTCTGCCTCCACTTTTCCTGTATATTTTTCTCCCTGTGCAAGAAATTCTTCCCAGCTCATTGTGTGAGGGCCGGAAGCGCACATAGATGGATAGTAACTATTTAAGCACGCCTGAATATGTGCCGGCATTGCATCACGGGACCCATGATGCAATGGAGAGAGAAGCACAAGCTTTTCCACACTGCTTCCATCCAAGAATGCATGCATTTCTTTCTGTGACAGAAAGTCATGCGCAATAATAGCTTTTGCCTTAGACTTTCTTGCGGCTTCCACGTTCTCCGCAGTTGTATTGTCACGGCAAAGAATAGACGCTCCGATTTTTTCTGCTCCCAGAAGCAGGTAAATAAATTCAGGAACGAGGCGCAGATAAACCGGTATCTGATCCCCTTCTTCAAATCCGATCGCTCTGAGCGCGCGGGCACACTTCTCAGCTTCCTCAAACACTGTCTTCCAGGAAATGTCTTCCCCATAATAATGCATAGCTGCAATGTCCATTCCTGGGCAGCACTGCTTCAGATATTCCATCAATGTACATCCCGGAATTTTGATCATCTGCATCATGACATCCGGATAAAATTTCATCCACGGACGATCGACACTTGGTTTTCCTGTCAATACTTTTTCTTTACTCATATCTTTTACCTCTTCAATCCTTAGATTCTTTTCATATTTAAAAGGCCTTTGTTGTTTAAAAGGCTATCACTTTACTGTGTGAAAGGCAAAAGACAAAAGAGGAAACTCGTTCTTTCAAAAAATTTCCATATGATAAAAAGTGAATTCCTTTTTACCGATTCGATTCACAACGCAATCCAGACTTCATCCCCTCTGTTCAGTAGAGACAAAAATATTTCTTTGGCAAATACATTTCCAAAATATTATTCTGAAATCAAATGAGAAAAAGAATAGAAACTAAATTTCAGCGCACTCTATTATAGTAGAAAAAATTGATAAAGGAGGACACCGCTATGGCACAGTTGTCTGAAAAAGAGCTATCCGCTCTTAATGATCTGCTTGCAGACGAAGAATTATTAACTAAGAAGTTCGCTATGCTGGCCAAACAGACAGATGATATGGAGATTCAGCAGAAATTCGGGCAGATATCCCAACAGCACCAGGGACATTTTAATGCATTGTATGAGTATTTAAAATAGGAGGCGTAACTATGCAGGGATTTACAGACAAGGAAATTTTGGGAGACGGTCTTTCCACGCAGAAAGCTACCACAGAAAAATTTAACACATTTGCCGGCGAATGTGTGCACGACAGCCTGCGGGACACAATGATGAATATTTTAGAGCAGGAACACGGTATTACCACGGAAGTGTTTAATATGATGCACCAGAGAGGAATGTACGAAACTCCTCCGGCGGAAGAGAAAAAAATCATGGAAGCAAAACAGAAATTTTCCCAGAGTGCAAAATAAGAATATTACTGCAAAAGGAGCTCGTCCAAGGGCTCCTTATTACATAAATTTGGTCTATCCAGTTATAGTTAATGCACAGCCATACTGATAGGAAATATCCAGCATTTTGACTAAAAGATTTCCCCTGAAATCCTGATGAAATTTGTTTTGTCCATCGATGACAAATCCCTTTTTCTTCCAGGTTTTCTATCCTCAAATATTGTGTAAGCAAGAACCAGAAAAACCGATGCGTAACCTATATGAAGACTTAGTAAAACCTCGTGCTAACAGGGGGGCTCCCCACCCCTTACCATCAGGCAGATTTCTGGTTTCCTTAATCCTGTCATAAAATCCTTTTCATACTCTGGCGAAAGGATAATCTCTGGCATAGCAATTTCCGGAAAATATTTTTTACATTTTTTCCAAACAATCTACATCTGTATTTTTAAAATGTAATAATGCGATTTCCTGCATATTTTTCGACCCATATGCATAATCCTTATTGATGCGATATAGTTTCGGCTTCCTTCCTCCTATAATGGTGTCCTCTATACCACTTTCCATGCTATATTTCCACGATCAGAATTCCTCTTTCTCCGGCAGGCATATCCTTTATGATCTGTCCATTTTGGAAATATGCCGCACCCCCGCTTGCAGCGTCGGCAACACCAGGATCAGCACAGAAGGGATTCACATACAGAACAATATTACCACACTTTGCCGCCTGTCCTGCGTACTCATATCTGATTTTTTCATTCCAGTCTGCCGCCTTATAATCGCACCACACAGGCCAAAGAACAATATCCACATTCAGTGCTTTCATTTCCTCCGGTCTGCCCTCCGCCCAAAGGTCGCCGCACAGACCGATGGCAAATTTTTTCCCGTCAAAGGCAAAAGTTTCAAATTTCCTCCCCTCCCGGTAACGGCCATCAGTATGCCAGAATTCTTTCCAGCCGGCACTGACCCGTTGAAAATTGTGAATGATCTCTCCGGATGCGTCAATCACAATCTGACTGCTATACAATGAATCCGCCGCCTTCTCTATATAGCCAAAGGATACCGCAATCCGGTTCTTTGCCGCCGCTTCCCGAATCCGTCTGATCTCAGCTCCCTCCTTGGAGACTGCCATGACACGGTCCGCCTCATAATCCCATGTCAGGCACTCAAATCCCTGTAAAAAGGATTCTCCAAACACTACCAGATCAGCCTTTCCACTGCAGTGTTCTAAGAAACGCAGAATGGATACGATATTGTGTTCCACCTCCCCGGTCACTGCCGGGGCAGATGCCAATGCGATTTTCATGATTTAAAACTCCTTCTCATTGTCCGATTCTCCGGTTTTTCAGTTATATTCCATTTTCTGGACTTTCTAATTCATTATGGGCAGCTTTCCTTTCATCAGCAGTCAAATTCAGCTCGTCTATACTCAGACCGATCTCGATAGATGATGTTACTTTACATTAAATTTTGACAATAAACATACCGTCTCTACGTGCACCGTCATCGGGAACATATCTGCCGGGCGGACTTTTTTAAGCTCATATCCTTCTTCACAGAGGTATTTCAGGTCTCTTGCCAGTGTAGCAGAGTCGCAGCTCACATAGACGATGCGGTCCGGTTCCATACGTACCATCGTCTCCAGTAGTGCCTGATCGCACCCTTTTCTCGGCGGATCTACGACGATGACATCGGCGTGGGCCTGCCGCCCCGGATGTTCTTTTGCGAAGTTTTCATAGTAGGCCGGCAGCACTTCTTCCGCCTTCCCAACATAAAATTCGGAATTCTCTATACCGTTGATCTTTGCGTTTGTGCGGGCGTCTTCAATAGCCTGAGGGATGATTTCCACTCCGTATACCTGTTTTGCTTTTTTTGCCAGGAAAAGGGAGATCGTCCCGATGCCGCAGTACATATCCCAGACCGTCTCTTTTCCGGTCAGATCTGCATACTCGCATGCCAGACTATAGAGCACTTCGGTCTGCACCGGATTGACCTGGTAAAAAGAAAGCGGCGAGATCTGGTACTTGATTTCCCCGATGTAATCGGTAATGTAATCCTGTCCCCACAGCGGACGTATCTCTTTTCCCATGATCACGTTGGTATTTTCCCGGTTGATATTCATGGTAATGCTTGTCATTCCGGAAATGCCGCGCAGTTTTTCGACGAGCTTGTCCGCGTGCGGAATCTCTGTTCCGTTGACGATGAGGCAGACCATGATCTCCCCAGTCTTAAATCCGCAGCGGATCAGGACATGGCGGAAGAGTCCCGTACCCATTTTTTCGTCGTAGGCCTGCAGGCCATATTCTTTCATAAAGTCAAGCACGATATCCAGTATCTCTGTATTGACTTCTTTTCCGAGCGCGCAGGACGTGTTTGGGATGATCTGGTGTGTGCGGCCCGCATAAAATCCTGCGGTCGGACTCCCCTCCTTGTCTGTCCCGATGGGATACTGCGCTTTGTTCCGGTAGTGAAAAGGCTCTTCCATTCCACAGATCGGTTCCATCACTGCATCTAACATTTCCCTGGAAAATCTGCCGATCCGTTCCAGATTATTGCGCACTTTCTTTTCCTTAAATCTCAGCTGTTCCTGATAGTCCATCTCCTGGATCTGGCACCCGCCGCACTGTCTGGCCACCGGACACTTGGCTTCTTTTCGTTTCTCAGAAGGCGTGAGGATCTTCATCAGCCTCGCATATCCATAGTTCTTTTTCAGTTTCATGACTTTGGCCTCGATGACATCCCCGACTATTGCATCCTTCACAAAGAGAGTAAAGCCGTCTGCCTTTCCGATACCTTCTCCGTCTACCCCAATATCTTCTATTTTCAATGTCACGATATCATTCTTTTTCATGTGTATCCATCCTCTCCTTTCAAATGTTTCCCAGTTAATAAAAGGGCAAGCACGATATGTACTTACCCATTTTTCCAATTTTTTCATGAATATCAGGAAAGGCTTGTTTTTCTCAGATTAGATTCAAAAAGGCGGTTGTAGCCAAGCCATTCTGTCGTATTCTTGTCTTTAAAGATCTCTTTTAACGTCTGCATCTTGGCATCTGTCATGTCGGCCAGATTTAAGGCCAAAGCCTCCGCAAGGGCTGGCTTTTTCGGGGAGCCGTACTCCAGTTCTCCGTGATGTGCCAGGATACAGTGTTTCAATTCACTTGCCAGTTTTGGCGGGAAGTCCGGAATGGTGCGCACCGCTTCGTCAAACATCTCCACTCCGATCACGATATGGCCAAGAAGCTGTCCGTCGTCGGTATAGTCATTTTCCGGAAATGCCGACAGTTCCTTTGTCTTGCCGATATCATGGTACATAGCTGCCGCATAAAGAAGATCTGCATTCAGGATATCATATGCGCTCAGATAATATTCGCACAGCTTCAGGATGCTGAGCGTGTGTTCCAAGAGTCCTCCGCAGAATCCATGATGGACGCTTTTTGCCGCCGAATGGTTCTTGAATCTCCGAATGAATTCCTCATCCTTCACAAAGTAGAACTCTACTGCCTGTCGGAGCCAGTTGTTCTGGATCTTGTTTACAAATCCCAGCAATTCTGTATACATTGCGTCTGCATCTTTCTCGCTGGTCGGCATGTAGTCTGCCAGAATGTATTCGCCTTCCTGGGCTTTTCTGAGCTGTTTGATATTCAGCTGCAGGTTATTGTTGTATGTGATGACTTCGCCTACGATTTCCACAAAATCCATCTCGTCATAGTCAGAGATACCGTTGGAATTCGGATCCCAGATCTTTCCGTCCAAGGTTCCCGTTTTATCCTGCAAAAGCAGGTTGTCATATGGTTTTCCGTTTCGTGTTTCGGCTGTTCTTTTTGATTTACACAGATAGATTGCACGAATGGTTTCCCCTTCATGCAGTTCTCGAATATATCTCATTGTTCTCCTCATTTCCAATTCATTATTCTGCACTGCCGAGCGCTACTTCAAATTGGATATCTACGTATCCGTCATTGCTTCTGCGCATGCCTTTGATCGTGATATGGGATCCTGGTCGGTAATCCATAAGTTCTTGCCGGTATGCACTCATCGTGTAGACTTTTGTATCTTCCACCTCTGTCAGGATATCGCCGCTTTGTATCCCAGCCTTCATAGCCGGAGAATCCGGAACCGTCGATGAAACATAGATTCCTTTTGGCATCTCCTGGCTGTCTGCCACGGCATCTGAAACTTCCGTCCCTTCTATTCCGGTGTAGGAAATCCCAATTCCATTTGACATCAATTCAATCTCTTCTTTTAGTTCAGAGATGGCAAGTGCACTCAGCACACCACCGTCTTCTTCTTCCCTGCATATCACACCCAGGACTTCTCCTTTCAGATTCAGAAGCACTCCGCTTCCGGAAGCCGTCCCCGGCATGTCTGTATTCAAAATTGGGTATTCTCCGTCAATGCAAAGTTTTGTATTGGATGTTTCGCTGATGATCCCTAAACCGACTCTTCCGTCTGCACCGAACGGCATACCCGCCGCAATGACAGGATCTCCTCTGGACGCTGCATTGGAATTACCCAGTGTCGCCTTTACGATTTGTTCCTTCGTATTGTCCGGAAGACTTGATTTTGGCGCCGCATATACAGCGATACCGAGAGCGGTGTCTCTTTTTTTCACGGATACATCTACCTGATTTCCATCGTAGAAGGCGGCTTTGACCGGCTGATCTGCCTGAAAAGCGCTGTTCTGTGCAAGGATCAGATACTCTACCCCATTGTCCGCCACGATCACGCCGGAGATCTCGATCTGACCGCCCTGTATCGTCTGGCCGTCTTCCGTCTTTTCTTCTCCCGCTGATCCGCTCAGTCTTACGAGACTTTTCTCTGCCATCTTTGCAACGTCATCTATCTGCCGGTACATCTCCTCATAATCATCCAGTGTCAGTGCCTGTGTTTCCTGTGGGGTTTCCTCCGGATTTTCCTCTTCTTCGTCCTTATCGTCCTGCGGTATCGTCACACTTGTCGGATTGTTGTTGAAATGGCTGTCCACCCACGGTTTGGCCGCAGAAAATCCAGCGCACGCGCCAAGGCCGAAAATTACCCCCAGGCCTGCTATCTTCAACATTTTCAGAAGCACCGCTTTTTTATTCAGCGGTGGTTTTTTGATGGTTTCTTTCAAAAATGAATAGGATTCTTTTTCTTCTTCGCTCCTGTTATCATCATGAAATTCCGCAGACATCGCATCTTCTCCTTCTTCTCAGATCGCCTTTGCTTTTTCTAAAGCGCGCTCGTCTTGTTATAGTATACCGTATCGTTTGTCAATGTTCAATATTTAACCTTTTTTTCTCCTTTATTTTAAAGGTCAAATGGAGTAAAATAGAATCGGTAAATTATGTAAAGGGGATTTTCATGAATACAAAAACATTACGTAAACTGGAATACGATAAAATCATAAAACTTTTGGCCGACCACGCCTCTTCCCCTGGCGGAAGAGAGCTTTGTCTGGACCTTGTCCCTTCCTCCTCCCTTCCTCAGATCGAGAAGATGCAGGAGGAGACGGCGGCAGCATTTACACGGATCGTCAAGAAGGGAATGCTTTCCTTCAGCGGTTGCTATCCTGTGGAAGCTTCGCTGAAACGTCTTGAAATAGGGGCTTCACTTGGATCTTCTGAGCTTCTTTCCATCTGTAAGCTTCTGGAAGCTGCCAACCGGGCGAAGACGTTCGGACGGCACGAAACGCCGGATGAAGAACCGGACTGTCTGGATGAATACTTCGCTCATCTCGAACCTATTACCCCGCTTGCATCCGACATCCGCCGCTGTATCCTTGAGGAAGATGTCATTGCTGATGAGGCAAGCAGCAATCTTCTGAAGATCCGAAGAAGTATCAGCCAGGCTGGAGACAAGATCCACTCTACTTTGAACAGCATGGTCAACGGCTCTTTGCGCACCTATCTTCAGGATTCCATTATCACAATGCGGGGAGACCGGTACTGTCTGCCTGTGAAGGCCGAATACCGAAGCCAGGTAAAGGGGATGATCCACGACCAGTCTTCCACCGGATCCACTTTGTTTATCGAACCGATGGCTGTCGTAAAACTGAACAATGATCTTATGGAGCTTTACGCGAAGGAGCAGGAAGAGATTCAGGTCATCCTGGCTCGCCTCAGCTCCGAAGCAGCAGAATACATCTCGGAGATCCGAAACGACTACACGATCCTTACCGAGCTTGATTTCATATTTGCCAGGGGAAGCCTGGCCCTTGAGTGGAATGCATCAAGACCAGTCTTTAACGAAGAAGGGCGAATCCACATCCGAGAGGGGCGCCATCCTCTCCTTGACAAGCAGAAAGTTGTACCGACAACGATCCGTCTGGGAGCAGACTTTGACCTGCTCATCGTGACAGGACCTAATACCGGCGGAAAGACCGTCTCTCTTAAGACGACCGGACTTTTCACGCTCATGGGACAGGCGGGACTTCATATCCCTGCCCTTGACCGTTCCGAGCTTGGAATCTTCCATGAAGTATACGCGGATATCGGAGATGAGCAGAGTATCGAACAGAGTCTGAGTACCTTCTCCTCCCATATGACCAACATCGTGTCCTTCCTGGAACGCGTAGATGAACGTTCTCTCGTGCTCTTTGATGAGCTTGGAGCCGGGACCGATCCGACGGAGGGTGCTGCCCTTGCCATCGCCATCCTGTCAAGCCTGCACAAAAGAGGTATCCGTACGATGGCTACAACTCACTATAGCGAACTGAAAGTCTTTGCCCTGACGACAGCGGGTGTGGAGAATGCATGCTGTGAGTTCGATGTGGAGACGCTTCGTCCTACTTATCATCTGCTCATCGGAATCCCGGGGAAGAGTAATGCCTTTGCCATCTCAAAAAAACTGGGTCTTTCTGACGCCATCATCGAAGAAGCGAAATCACACCTGAGCGAGCAGGACGAATCCTTCGAGGAGCTTCTCACGGATCTGGAACAGAGCAGACGGACCATCGAGCAGGAACAAAATGAGATTCGGGCATACAAAGAAGAAATCGCATCTCTGAAAGAAGAAATCGAGAAAAAGCAGGCTCGTCTCAATGAACAGCGAGATCGAATCCTGCGTCAGGCCAACGAAAAGGCCAGCCAGATTCTCCGTGAAGCCAAAGACTACGCAGATGAAACAATGAAAAACTTCCGTAAATTCGGGAAAGAAAATGTTTCCGCAGCAGAAATGGAAAAGGAAAGGGAGCGTCTCCGCAAAAAAATGGAAAAGACAAACTCCCATCTTACTTTGGAAAAAGAAAAGCCGCGCAGACAATACAAACCGTCCGACTTTAAGCTTGGCACTTCCGTGAAAGTCCTAAGTATGAATCTCACGGGAACTGTCCGTTCCCTTCCGGATTCCAAGGGTGTTGTGGACGTACAGATGGGAATCCTTCGTTCCAAGGTCCCGATCACGGATCTGGACATTATCGAGGAGGCTGCTTCCTACACGTCCAAACAGACTCGGAAGACGTCATCCGGCAAGATGAAGATGGGCAAGTCTTTAACTGTCAGTCCCGAGATCAATCTCATCGGGAAGACAACGGATGAAGCAGTCGCACTGCTTGATAAATATCTGGACGATGCCTACCTCGCTCATATCAATCCAGTCCGCGTCGTTCACGGAAAAGGTACCGGCGCACTGCGCGCTGCAGTCCATAATTATCTGAAGCGGCAGAAACATGTCAAATCTTACCGGCTGGGCGCGTTTGGCGAGGGAGACGCCGGTGTTACTATAGTAGAATTTAAATAGGGAGGAAGTTATGGTAGCAAAACAGAAAATATTGATCGTAGATGACGATGAAAATATCGCAGAGCTCATCTCTTTGTATCTTACAAAGGAATGCTTTGACACTCACATGGTGTTCGACGGGGAGGAGGCGCTCCGCGCCTTTGACTCCTATCAGCCGAACCTGATCCTTTTGGATCTCATGCTTCCCGGCATGGATGGCTACCAAGTCTGCCGGGAGATCCGCTCACGCTCCAATACCCCGATCATTATGCTTTCCGCCAAGGGAGAGGTTTTTGACAAGGTTCTGGGGCTGGAACTGGGTGCCGACGACTATGTCATCAAACCGTTCGATTCCAAAGAACTCGTTGCCCGCGTAAAAGCAGTACTCCGCAGATATCAGCCTGCCAAGCCAGAGTACGCAGACGCATCGCGCGGAAAATGTGTGGAATACCCAGGCATCTCCATCAACCTTACAAACTACTCAGTGATGGTGGACGGGAAGCATGTGGATATGCCTCCGAAAGAGCTGGAGCTCCTTTATTTTCTTGCCTCTTCTCCAAATCAGGTATTTACCCGCGAACAGCTTCTTGATCAAATCTGGGGATATGAGTATGTTGGAGACACCCGTACAGTAGACGTCCACATCAAGCGCCTGCGTGAAAAAATAAAAGACCATCCTTCCTGGAATCTTGGCACTGTCTGGGGAATCGGATACAAATTTGAGGTTAAGTAGCCCATGCGCAGCAATCTATATGTAAAATTTATTATCCTTTATATCATCTTTGGATTTTTGAGTCTTTTTACGACTGCTACGTTGGGGTCTCACTTGATCTTCAAAAGTATTGAAAGAAACGATACGTCCGCACTCTACCGCGAAGCTTCCATCTTGGCATCGGACTATCTCCCGGATTATTTCACTGAAGACATGAGTGCGTCTGATACCCGGATACTTTTAAAGAACGTGAACACATATCTTGACGCGGATCTCTGGTTAACTGATACTGAAGGCAAGGTTCTTCTTACTGTGACGACAGGCAGCCTTGGTACCGTGCCTTCCCAAATTCGTAATTTTGATCCCGCCGAGAGCGGTAATGATCAGTATCTGTCCGGTACGTATCATGGATATTTCGACGAGGATGTAGTCACGATCATCACTCCTGTGACAAAGGGATTTTCCACTAATGGTTATCTCCTGCTCCACAAACCGTTATCGGTATACGATGCGCGGCATCACTCCGTGATGAACGCTGTGTACATCACATTGCTCGCCATCTATGTGCTGTCTTTCGTACTCTTTCTCGGCATTCATTTTTTTATCTACATGCCGCTTCGAAAGATTACGGAGGCTGCCAAACAGTATGCTTCAGGGAATCTTGAATATGAGATCCCTGTCTACTTCCAGGATGAGATCGGATACCTTTCGGCTTCTTTGAACTATATGGCGTCCCACTTAAAAGACATGGAAGATTATCAGAAAAAATTTGTGGCAAATGTCTCCCATGATTTCCGTTCTCCGCTTACATCCATCAAAGGATATGTGGAGGCCATGGCAGACGGCACGATCCCGCCAGAACTTCAGGGAAAATATCTGAATATTATCCTCTTCGAGACGGAGCGCCTTACCGATCTGACACGGGATCTCCTGACGCTGAATGAATTTGACACAAAGGATCTTCTGCTCAATAAAGAGAGCTTTGACATCCACGAAGTCATAAAGAACGTAGCAGCCTCATTTGAAGGTACCTGCACGAAACGGAAGATCTCCATCGAGCTGCTTTTGGCATCCCAGATACTGAATGTTCACGCTGACAGGAGAAAAATCCAGCAGGTACTCTACAACCTTCTGGATAATGCTATCAAGTTCAGCAACCCAAATTCCTCGGTCACAGTTGAGACAACAGAACGTGGGGAAAAAGTCTTCGTGTCCGTAAGGGACTATGGCATCGGTATCCCGAAAGAAGATCTCAACAGGATATGGGAACGCTTCTATAAGAGTGACCTTTCCCGTGGTAAGGACAAAAAGGGCACCGGTCTGGGTCTTGCCATCGTAAAAGAGATCATCCAGGCACACAACGAAAATATCAATGTCATCAGTACAGAGGGAGTCGGCACGGAGTTTATCTTCTCTCTTCCCCGCACTTAAACGCATTGGCACAAACAGAAGCGGGCAGCTTCCTCGTCCATGAGGATCTGCCCGCTTCCAGGTTGCTGATAACACCATATTTCTTATTCATACAGCATATTTTTGATCGCTGTCTCTTCCATATTTTCTTTCGTAACCCAGGCATAACCGGTATCCACAAAAGCTTCGTTTCCCATGTCCAGGGCAGATCTTGCAGAAGCGACTACAGTGGCATATCCGATACCGTAAGGGTTTTGGATGATAAGTCCATCCAGACTTCCGTCATCCAATGCCTCTGTCAGATTTTCTCCGCCATCAAATCCGATAATCTTCATATCCTCTTTCCCGGCCGCCTCACACATGTCCAGCACTTTCTCTGTTACTTCTCCGCTCGTTGCGATACAGCCTTTTGCATTCGGGTGCTGCTCCAGGATCTGCGCCATGACCTGCTCTTCTGTTACACTGTCTGCCGTGACTTCTTCCTCGCTCCCGTTTGCTTTATTCTTCTCTGTCAGCTTTTCCGCCGTCATCTTTTTCAGCTCTTCCAAATCATCCATATAGTAAGTGCCGCTGATCTGTATCTGCGGGTAATGGGCCTGGATCTGTCCTTTGATGCCGCTCTCCCTGTCTTGCGCAGAGGTTGATTTATTGTCCTGAACAAAAAGCAGCACTTCTCCCTGTTCATCGATAAGACTTGCCATCTTGTCCGCCGCCGTCATCCCAGCCTCTTTGTTGTTCGTCATTACTTTTGCCATAATTCCCTGATAGTCGCTTCCGGAATCAAATTCCACGATTGGGATATCATTTTCTGTAGCCAGATCAAACTGCACTTCACAGGCTGTCCGGTCGATAGGTGCGATCGCAAGAGCAGCCGGATATCTGTCGAGTTCCTCGTCCAGAATATTGATCTGCTCATCCACATCCCCTTCATGGCTTGGACCATTGTATGTTACCTTGATCTTGTCTTTTCCCTCGTATCCAAGCTGCTCATTCAAGGCTTTTACCGCATCTTCAGCTCCTTTCGCGATCTCGTCCCAGTAAGCGCTGCCCTCGGCCTTCCCAATGATGGATATATAGCTTCCTTTTTCCAGCTTGATCCCTTCCACAGAACTGTAGGCCTGAGGCTGAACCATGTTGAGCCTTGTCTGATATTTGCTCTCGGCTTTCTCCTCGTTAAGTACCACGTTATTTTTATCGGATGTATCATCTCGCCCACACGCTGTAAGAAACAACGATGCGCAAAGCATGCAAGTGAGTAATATGCTCCTGTTTTTCATCGTCTTTTCTCCTGTCCATCAAAATCTTCTAACCAACACTATACACCAAAACTCCAAAAAAAGGATAAATTTTTTCTTAATTTTCCGCGAAATCTTTGTGTTGTATTTAATTAAAAGCACGAATTTGCTTGTATATTCACAGTGTTTGCGTTAAAATATAGACACAAACAAGAAAAGGAGGAACATACTATGGCACACGTAATCAGTGATGAATGTGTAAGCTGCGGAGCTTGCGAAGCAGAATGCCCGGTAGGCGCTATTTCTCAGGGAGCAGATCATTATGAAATCGACGCAGATGCTTGCGTTGACTGCGGCGCTTGTGCAGCACAGTGCCCGACAGGTGCTATTTCCGCTGAATAATAACCGGTTTATACATAATGCATGAATGAAATGAATGAAAAATGCCGCCTTCTGTATGGAGGGCGGTATTTTTGTCCGAAGACGTCGAGAAGTTTTTCGGATTTTCTCCCCATAATATGCTATGATAGAAGTGCACCAGAAATGTATAAAGATTAACAGGGGGTTATGTGTATGGGCGAGGTTCAGTACATGCTTTCCGAAGCCGCCAAAAGAACCGGCGTCAAAAAAGATCTTCTCCTCTACTGGGAAGAATACTTAAGACTGCCTTGCGGCCGTACGGAAAACGGACATCGTTACTATACAAATGAAGACATACGGCTTTTTAGCTGTATCAAAGAACTATTGGAACAAGGTATCCGTATCTCAGATTTGAAAGAAGTGATACCGGATATTTTACATACGAAAGAAACGCTGAAGCAAGATAACGCGGATTCGCCGGAAGCATTTTTTGCCTCCGTGTTCCGAAGTGTACTTTTAGAAAACAACCCTGTACTGGAAAGACAGATCAGTGAGACAGTCACAAAACAGATTTCCCAGGATATGGCTTTCCTGCTCCAGGCAAAAGAACGACAAGAAGAAGAGCGCTACCGGAATCTGGATCATCTGATCCGGCAGCAGCAGACGTACCGGAAAGAGGCTGTAAAAACTGCCCCTGTACGGTTTTGGCACCGTCTGATCGGCGAAGCTTGACAAACTCTTTCCTTTTATAAGAAAGCCCCGGCCTTTTCGGCCAGGGGCTTTCTTTGTACGGCGTCATACTCTCTGCGCCGTTTTTATTCTCTTTTCATATAATTTGCAAACTTTGTATAATTTGGAAGCCAGGTAAGCTCCACTGTCCCGATCGGGCCGTTTCTCTGCTTGGCAATGATGATCTCCGCAATATTCGGGCGATCTGTATCTTTATGGTAATAGTCATCCCGATAGATAAACATAACCACGTCCGCATCCTGCTCTATGGCCCCGGATTCACGGAGGTCTGAAAGCATCGGTCTGTGATCCGGCCTCTGCTCTACCGCACGGCTGAGCTGTGACAGAGCGATGACCGGCACATTCAGTTCTCTGGCAAGTGCCTTCAAAGACCGGGAAATATCTGAGATTTCCTGCTGCCTCGATTCACTCCGTCCTCCCACGCTTCCGCTCATAAGCTGCAGGTAGTCGATAATGATAAGTTCCAGATTATGCTCCAGCTTATACTTTCTGCACTTGGAACGCATCTCAGAAATCGAGA
Source organism: Sellimonas caecigallum (assembly GCF_019754295.1). Taxonomy (GTDB): domain Bacteria; phylum Bacillota; class Clostridia; order Lachnospirales; family Lachnospiraceae; genus Sellimonas; species Sellimonas caecigallum. The sequence goes on from NZ_VIRV01000002.1 coordinate 91,723, forward strand.
TACCCGGAGTATCGTCGATGATCAGGTTGGAACGCCCGATGATGCCGGCGCCTTCAATAAGCTTCTCCCAGTCTGAATCTTTCAGATTTCCTGTCCTGAGCGCCTGGGAATCCACCTGGGATTCCAGCGCAAACAGTCGGTTCACAAGCTGCTCTTTTGACATCTCTAAACTGAAGATCGCCACAGTCTTTTCCACTTTAAACGCCACGTGCTGGGCGATATTCAGTACAAATGCCGTTTTTCCCATGGACGGACGAGCCGCCACAAGTATCAGGTCGGACGGCTGAAGCCCCGACATTTTGTAGTCCAGATCAATAAATCCGGTAGGGATCCCTGTTACGGTCCCTTTACTTTTCGATGCTTTTTCAATTTTCTCAAGGGCATTTAGGACAACCTGTTTGATCGGTACATAATCTCCTGTGCTGCGTCTCTGGAGCAAATCAAAGATATCTTTCTCTGTCCGCTCCAGGATTCCTTCCAAAGGCTCCTTTGACGCGTAACACGTATTTGCAATCCCCTCCGTCATCCGGATGAGCTTTCTGAGCATCGATTTCTCCGCCACGATCTCCGCGTAATACTTGACATTCGCGGATGTCGAAACGGATGTCACGAGATCTCTGGCAAATTCCAGACTCTGGATCTCTTCCGGGACATCCTTTTCCTTAAGTTTTTCCTGAAGCGTAATCAGGTCAACCGGTGTCCCTTCGTTATATAGTTCCACGATAGCGCCGAAGACTGTCCCGTATGTGGACTGGTAAAAATCGTCCCCACTGATGATCTCCGCCGCAGTCATGATTGCTTCTTTATCCATGAGCATTGCAGCCACAACAGACTGCTCCGCTTCCACGCTGTGAGGCATGACCCTTTTGATCAGCGCTTCTTCCATGCCAATTCCTCCTGTCGTCTGTTTCCCTGGGCGAAGGATTATTCTTCCTGCACGGATACTTTCAAGTCAGCGGTTACTTTCGTGTGAAGCTTAACCGGCACGATGTGCATACCCAGCGTCTTGATGGCTTCTTTCATCTGGATCTTCTTCTTATCAATATCGTATCCAAGCTGTTCCTTCACTGCCGCCGCAATCTCTTTGGATGAGACGGATCCAAACGTTCTTCCGCCTTCCCCTGTCTTGATCTTAAGGACCACTTTCTTTTCCTCAATCTCGGCTTTTAATTTCTGTGCAGCTTCAAACTGTTCCTGCGCGATCTTTTCATCGTTTGCCTTCTTCAGCTTGAGATCGTTCAGATTCTTTTTGTTCGCTTCCACTCCCTTTTTCTGCTTTATGATCACGTTTCTTGCATATCCGTCGCTCACTTCCACAATATCGCCCTTTTTTCCGACGGATTTTACGTCTTCCAATAAAATTACTTTCATACCTCGATGTCTCCTCCTTCAATCATGTCGTCGATAACCTGTTTCAGCGTATCGATATCGCCTTCCAGATCTTCATTTTCAAACTGCGCGCCGGCGCTGTTGATATGGCCGCCGCCTCCAATCCGCTCCATAATAATCTGCACGTTGACTTCGTCGATGGAACGGGCGCTTACGTACACTTTTCCGTGGTATTCCGTCAGTACAAACGCCGCTTTTACTTCCTTGATATTCAGAAGCTCGTTGGCTGCCTGCGCTCCCACGATGGTCGGGCTTTCAATCTCCATGCCCGCCCCTCTTGCTATGATAAAGCAATCTCTGTATATCTCAGCATTCCCAATGATATCGGCCTTGGCTCTGTAGGATTCCAGGTCGTCCCGGAATATCTTATGCACATAAGTGATATCTGCACCGTTTCTTCTTAAGAACGCCGCAGCCTCAAATGTCCGCACACCGGTACGGTTCATAAAATTGTTTGTATCAATCATGATACCTGCATAGATACTGTTTGCCTCGATGGTGTCGAGTTTGATATCATCTGCGATATACTGAAGCACTTCCGCCACCATCTCACACGTAGATGATGCGTAAGGTTCGATATAAGACAGGATCGCATTTTCGATCACGTTGCTTCCCTGTCTGTGATGATCCAGAACTGCAATAGTTTTTACTTGTGTAAGCAGCTCTTCACATTCCGTAAGATTTGGTTTGTTGGTATCCACCACAATGACCATCGTATTCTCATCCACAAGTCTGAGCGCTTCCTGAGAGCTGACAAACATGTCGTCCGGGAATTTTTCACTGTTCACAAATTCATTGTAGATCGGCCGGAGCGACATCGTCACTTCGTTAATGACGATATGTGCTTTCTTCTCCAGTGTCCTTGCGATCTTATAAATACCAACTGCCGCGCCAAAAGAGTCCGAATCGCCAAGTTTGTGCCCCATCACGAGAATCTGATCTTTGGCGATCATAAATTCTCGCATCGCTTCTGCCTTGACTCTGGCCTTGACTCGGGTATTCTTAGCCGTCTGCTCTCTCTTGCCGCCGTAATACTTGATTCCTTCCATGCTCTTTACTACCACCTGATCTCCGCCTCTTGCAAGCGCCAGATCGATAGCTACGCGGGCATAATTATAACTCAGTCCATATTTTTCCCCGCTGAAACCAAGGCCAATACTGAGCGTAGCCGGAATCTTGTTTCCGATACTGATCTCTTTCACATCGTCCATGAGGGAAAAATGATCTTCCTCCATATACTGAAAAAACTTTTTCTTGATGACGATAAAATATCTGTCTTTCTCCAGTTTCTTGGCGATCCCATCCATCGTCGCCACATACTGGTTGATCTTCCGGTCGATGAGCGCGATCAGAAGAGACTGCCTTACCTCCTCAACACTGTCGATCACTTCGTCGTAGTTATCGATATAGATAAGCCCGGCAACCATCTTCTGTTCTTCCACTTCCGCCCGTGCCTGGTTAAGGCTGGTTACATCCCTCATATAAAGGGTAATAAAGTATTCCTTTCCTTCCGGGATCTGAAGAACTTCTTCCTTCCTGCTAAATCCCTCTATCGGGACTTTATAAAACTCTGCCACATAATCCCTGTTCTGATAAGTGACTTCCAGGGATGTGCTTTTGTCCTCCTCTTTTGGGAACACACTCCGGTTCAGCGCCGGAATATATTTGCTCAAATACGTATCCGGTCTGAGTCCATTTCCTATGATTTCCGCAAACTGGCTGTTCCCCCAGAGAATCTTTCCGTCGTCCAGCAAAATCGCATACGGCACAGAAAGCTCCCTTAGCAGGATATCCTGCACCCCACCGTACTGGGCGGCAAACTCTACAAGATTTGCTAGCAGCAAAGACCGATTGTAAAAATACAGGATGAATGCAATAACAGCATATACGATCACAAATGCGCTCATCAGAAATCCTGCACTCTGATTGACCATATAAATCCAGATATTCATAATGATCAAAAGGATGGTCATGATTGCCGGCCACTGCATATACAGTTTTAACTGGCCTTTAAAATGAATATTGTCTTTCTTGTTCATCTCTCCGTCCTCAAATCAATAAAGTTGCATGCTATATTATACCACTTTCCGTACATTTTTTAAAGGAATTTGTTTTGCTGCACCTCTTACTGCTTTTCTGTGAGCATTTTGAGGAATTCTACCGCGTTCTCCTTGTTGTGTCCATTCTGCAGCACACACGCATATACCGGTTCATAGGAAACACCTATATTCTCATCCAGATATGCATTGTCCTGGAAAATGGCCGCTTCTCCTTCCACAGTGCCTTCCACCGCCTGTTCCGGCATCATTTCCTCCAGATTTACGAGTCCATCCATTCCCTGATACTCTTCGTAGATTTCTTTCGGACAGATCAGCACATCCACAGACTCTGCACCGATCAATGTCGTCAGCGCGATACGGCTGTTATAATCTTCCTTGGAAGAGGATATATTGGAATTAAACTTTACACTCTGATTTTTCTTTTTTGCTCCCAGCAGTTCTTTGACGTCTTTCTCAAGTCCGGTACGATCCACGTTTCCTCCATCCACGATCGTTACGTTCAGGAGAACTTCCTCCGTTATCCCATGATACATCTGCACTCCTGTACAGATAGCCGCTATGACGAGGGCCAGGACGACGAGCCAGATCTTATAGTACATCCACAGATACTCGATCTTTTCCTTCCATGTCATTTTTTTTAACTTTTCCATCTCAAAACGGCGCTTTTCTTTTCCTTCCATCTGCCTCTCGTATTTTCGGTCCAGCATCTTTCGCTCCTCCTTGTATATGTGAATATTATCCAAAAGGTATTTTGACTCCGGTATCATTATTATGATATTTTCACGGCGAGAAGGCAAGTGAAAGTTTTGTGACGAGTGTCCATCCTATTGATTTTACAGCTGTTTTCCGATATACTTGTTCGCAGGGGCAGTACGATCTGCCTTTTGATATCAGGAGGTTTTTATGAGTCGCTTATTTAATATTGACAATCCATTCATGCAGTTTCTTTCCAGGATGTTTGACCTGATTGTCCTGAACGTGGTGTTTATCTTAAGCTGTATCCCGATTATTACCATCGGCGCCTCTTTGAGTGCACTTTATTCCGTCACACTAAAAATGGTCCGTGGGACAGATTCTTATGTCATAAAAGGATATTTCAAGGCGTTTGCGGCAAATTTCAAACAGGGTACTCTGATGTGGCTTCTTTTTTCCGCCCTTTTCTTCTTTTTGAGGTTCGACTATACCATTGCAGCTTCCCAGAATTCCGGCATGTTCCAGACTGTCCGGATCCTGCTTTTAATGGTCATCCTGGTTCTTGCTGCAGCCTTTTTTTACGTATTTCCGATCGCTTCCCACTTTGTCTGTACGACAAAGCAGCTGATCCGGAATTCCTTTTTGATGAGCATTGGGCACCTGCCGTACACAGCGGTCTTGTTTGTCTACTGCGGAGTTGTTATTTTCCTGGCATCCCGTTCCACATCCCTTTTTGGTGGAGTCATGGGTGTCAGTATGATTTGCGGTTTTTCTGTGACCGCCTACTTTTTCTCTATTATATTCAGTAAAATTTTTAAAAAATACGAACCGGAAGAATCTGATGAGGAGAACAATATATTGGAATAAAAAGTGTGCGCCAAGACGCACACTTTTTTCGTTCCCGCATATGCTGTTATAAACAGACTGCGCATCGGAGGAATGTTGATGCGAGATATGTATATATGTTTATCTGACCTGAAGCCGGGCGAAAGCGGTGTCGTGACTGGCTTTGCAAAGAAGGCTTTTCTTAGGAGGCGCCTTCAGGATCTGGGAATCATCGCCGGTACACCCATCCATTGTATCGGAAAAAGTCCTCTTGGGGATCCGCAGGCTTACCTTGTCCGGAGAACAGTCATTGCTCTCCGTAAAAAAGATGCGGCCCAAATCTTTGTCCGGGAGGTGGCGTAATGGAGCGGACGATCGCGCTGGCCGGCAACCCGAATGTAGGGAAAAGTACTGTCTTCAATGCATTAACCGGAATGAAGCAGCACACCGGCAACTGGCCTGGAAAAACGGTCGCTACTGCAAGCGGAACTTGCATGTGGGACGGATGTCTCTATCGTCTTGTGGATCTGCCAGGCTGCTACTCGCTCTTGGCCCACTCTGAGGAAGAAGAGGTGGCCCGTGATTTTATCTGCTTTTCCCACCCTGATGCCGTGGTAGCGGTATGCGATGCCACTTGTTTGGAGCGAAATCTGAATCTTGTCCTTCAGATTCTGGAAATAACAGACCGGGTCGTACTCTGTGTGAATCTTCAGGATGAGGCAGAAAAAAAGAAAATACGCATCCATCTTTCGTTACTTTCAGAGCGTCTTGGCATCCCCGTAGTCGGCACTTCCGCCAGGGACGGGAAAGGGCTTGCCGATATTTTTCATGCTCTTTCGGATCTGGAGCGCCAACCTTACTTTAGACAGATTACCCGCTATCCGGACATCCTTGAGTCTGCCATCCAGGAAATGGAAAAGACAGCGGCGGATTTTCTTCCGGATCCTTCCATCGCCCGCTGGTGTGCGGTCCGCCTTCTGGAATCTGACGGATATTTCCCGGATGCCCCGAAAGATGAAAAAGGGACTCCTCTTCCGGAAATCCCACAGATCCGCCGGAAGCTTTCCGCTCTTTCAGTGTCCCTTTCTCCTCAAGGATGGAACGCGGAGAAGATCCGGGACTGTATCGCCGAAACATTTATCAAGCGGGCAGAGACACTCTGCAGAGAATGTGTTCGTTTCGAAGATCCTCAATATGCAAAAAAAGACCGGAAGCTTGACTTTCTGTTTACAAGTAAAGCCACCGGTTTTCCTATTATGCTTTTGTTTCTTTTCTTACTATTCTGGATTACCGTGAATGGGGCAAACCTCCCTTCTTCACTTTTGTCTGACGTCCTGTTCTCCGTCGAGGACTGGCTTTATGACACGGCGCGTTCTCTCGGCATACCGGAAACTGTGTACGCTCCTCTGATTTTCGGTATATACCGTGTCCTTGCCTGGGTAATCTCCGTGATGCTTCCTCCTATGGCTATCTTCTTTCCGCTCTTTACTCTTCTGGAAGACTTCGGATATCTTCCTAGAGTAGCCTTTAATCTGGATCGCTGCTTTCAGAAATGCCATGCCTGCGGGAAACAGGCTCTTACGATGTGTATGGGACTGGGATGCAACGCAGTGGGCGTAACCGGATGTCGGATCATTGATTCCCCCCGGGAACGGATGATCGCTGTCCTAACGAACAGTCTTGTACCATGCAACGGTCGTTTTCCAATGATCCTGGCCGTCATCACGATGTTTCTCGCCGGAAACACTGAGGGATTTGCCGCTTCTTTTTTGCCCGCTTTTTTCCTGTCCCTTGTGATTGTCCTCGGGATTGTCATGACGCTTTTGGCCTCCCGTTTCTTGTCTGGAACACTCCTCAAAGGGATGCCTTCTTCCTTTACCTTAGAGCTGCCTCCTTTTCGAAGGCCTCAGTTTGGAAAAGTCATCGTTCGATCTGTGCTTGACAGGACCGTCTTTGTCCTTGGACGTGCGGTCATCACTGCCGCCCCTGCCGGACTCCTCATCTGGATCATGGCCAATGTGACTGTGGGCGATGTTCCCATTCTTACCTATTGTACAGATTTCCTGGATCCCTTTGCGCGGATGCTTGGTCTGGACGGCGTAATTTTAATGTCCTTCATTCTTGGTATGCCTGCAAACGAGATCGTCCTCCCCATCATGCTGATGACTTATCTGTCACAGGGAACGTTGACAGAACTTGCCGATCTTCAAGTCATGAAATCCCTCCTTGTGGAGAACGGCTGGACGTGGATTACAGCGGTCTGTGTGATTCTCTTTTCCTTGATGCACTGGCCCTGTACTACGACCTGTCTTACGATTCGAAAAGAGACGAAGAGCACAAAATGGATGTTCCTGTCTATCCTTCTTCCGGCGGCGATGGGAATGGTTTCCTGCTTTGTCTTTGCCACAGCTGCCCGTTTCTTCTCCGGCATGTTCTGACCCTTCTGTTACGCCACGCGGAAAAATGCTTTCTGTCACACAGGAATCCCTCCAGATCCTGAACGTTTACCACATGGTAAACAGTTTCAGGATCCATTTCCATGTCTTTGGAAATTCCTGCTGGATCAGTCTGCGAACTGTTTCCACATCCATGTCAGAAAAATTCGCATCCTGCAGTATCATTTCTTTTACCCCATTCACACTGTTTCCTATAGCGATATGCCCCACAGCATAGTTCCCCAGGGCAATCTTATTTCCAACTGCCACATTCCCTATTGCATAGAGCCCTACCGCCAGATTCCCAAACGCCAGAATGCCTTTGGCCAAAAAGCCGATGGCCAACACCCCTTTTGCTCTGGCGCCGATCGCGATGATCCCTTCCGCCTTTCCCCTGAATCCGATCCGTACCCCTCCTACATCACTTCTCCCTTCAAAATGGATATGATACAGAGGCAGCCCAAACAGTGTCCGACTGCTCTTGCGTTCATACACCCAGTTCCTTACTTCCTTTACATAGATGACATTTTCTTCTTTCTCCGGTATTTCTTCTTGCCGCTTCAGCAGATAATCCGTCGTCACACCAAACAGATCGCTCATCAGGACAATCTTATCCACATCCGGCACAGATACTCCAAGCTCCCATTTTGACACTGCCTGTCTGCTGACATTCAGCTTTTCGGCCAGGGCTTCCTGGGACATGCCCTTCTTTTTTCTTAATGACTGAATCTTTTCTGATAATTCCATTCGTTCGCACTTTCCTGCCTTTCTGTTTTATTTCCAGCGAAAAACGCCAGTGCTGCAAGGATGTCGACTCCCAAACACTGACGTTATCATATCGTAATATCTATAAATTTTCCAGCAACCGGGGACGGAACTTTGTCAACCGGCAGTTGCAATGGCCAAAATACACCGTTTTAGACCTCGCCTTGATTATCTTTCTTTACAATTTCGCGGATAATCGATTCAATGTCCTGCCCGTTGATAGAGACGTCCTGAATATCGCTGGATGCGGATACATAGTTCATGATCTCCATGCTGTCCGTCTTTTCCACGTCGTATTCCAGCACAAGATTTGTTTCCCCTACATCGAGCACTCGGACGTCCGGGATGGCAAACTCCTTCCCTTTGCTCCACGGATTGTCTGCAAGATCAAATGTAATCTGCTTTTTCTTCGTGAAATTCTTTCTGACTGCCCCGATCTTGTCATCGATAACGATCTTTCCGTGATTGATCAGGATGATTCTCTGGCACAGAGATTCGATATCCTGAAAATCGTGGGACGTCACGATAAAGGTCGTGTGTCTGTCCTCGTTCATCTTCTGGATAAAACGTCGGATCTTCAGTTTCGATTCACTGTCCAGCCCAATCGTCGGCTCATCCAGATAGACGATCTCCGGATTGTGGAGAAATGCCGCTGCAATGTTGCACTTCATTTTTTGTCCAAGGGAAAGCTGTCTCTCCGGCACCTGGATAATACGCTCCATATCAAGGAGATCTATGAATTCTTCCAGATTGTCCCGAAATGTTTTTTCCGGGATCTCATATAGTTTCTGAAGGACACGGTATGACTCCATGACCGGCACATCCCACCATAACACGGATCGGTTTCCAAAGACGACTCCCGTCCTTTTATTGATCTTCATCCTGTTTTTTCGAGGCTCAAGGCCATCGATCTTGATCGTTCCTGCAGTCGGTGTAAGGACGCCGGAAAGCATCTTGATGGTAGTGGATTTTCCGCTTCCGTTTGGGCCTACATACCCTACGGCCTCCCCTTTCTCAATCCCCAGATTGATATCGTCTACCGCCCGGAAGATCTCATAATCCGGCCGGAACATACTTCCGAGCGCCTTCAGGAGGGTACCCGGGTCTCTTTTTCGTTTATACTCTTTTACCAGATGGTTTACTTCGATCTGCATCATGTCTGTTCACTCCTTATGTTCCTGTGCTGTTGTAGCCTTTTAACCCAAGTCTCCATACAATGCTCGCTGCTCCCGCCACGAATGCCGCAACGGCTGGAAGCAGGATCTCCACCGGCATGTCCGTCTTCCCGAGGAGACACAGCACCGGGTAATAGGCGATAAATCCCAGCGGAAGAATGTACGTGAAAAATCCCTGGATGAAAGCCGGAAATACATGCAGCGGATACTTCACAAACTCTCTGCATGTCTGGACAAATTCTGCCAGGTCGCTCCCCTGGACGATCCAGAAATTCAGGCTGTTAAAAAGCGTGTAGATACCTGAATTGATCAATGTCCCGCATATCACATACTCCACAAGAACAAAGGCGGTGTGGAGATTGAGCGGGACATGTGCACCCCGTGCCGACCAAAGAAAAATCCCAATGTAGACGAGCATGCTTAAAACCGCCTGAAAATGCATGCGGTTCCCCACCATCTGCACGAACGGGGATGCCGGACGGACAAGATAGACATCCATCTCCCCTCTCCGGATCATAGAATCGATACTCCACACATTGTCAAAAAATGCCATACTGATGGCTTCAATGACTGCGCACATGGAAAAGAGCAGGCAAATCTCATAGAAACTCCAGGCTCCAAGACTTCCCATGACGCTTGCAATTGCCAGAATCCCTACAAATCCGGCAGCCTCCCTAAGAAGCATGGAAATGATCCATATGACCGTATCCGCAGGATACTGGGTTGTTGTCAGCAGCCCGATTCTCATATAGGCCTTCCAAAGTCTGCCATAATATCTCAATCTCATCTCATCAGCCTCCCTGCACAACAACTTTTTTGATCGCAAACCGGTAGAATGCCAGAACGCCCAGTCCGAGCAAGATCGCCCATATGATCTGCAGCCCGATAAACTGCACGGCCTGGTTCCAATCATATTTTCCAAGATAAATAGAAGCCGGCACGGAAACCATTCCTGCAAACGGCATGTAGTTCAGCACCTGGGCAACCTCGTCCGGAAAAAGGAATAGCGGCACCACCCCTCCGGACAAAATAGAAAGGAGGGCGCTCTTCGTAAAGGTAAGTCCCCATACATTCAATGTAAAAAAGCCGATCAGTCCCACCGTCACTTCTATCCAGAACAGTATCACAATGGAGACAAGCACACTCATCCCGAAAAGCAGCAACTGTCCTGCTCCCGCCGGCCCTGTACCTCCAAGGATCAAAGTTGCGAGAATACTGATCGGTATACCTTTGAAAAGGAGAAAGAATAAAAATTCTCCAATCCTTTTCCCAAAAAGATTATATAAAAGCGGTACAGGCCGCAGGAGTTCTACCACAATATTTCCTTTGTACACCCATTCGGAAAATTCCCGGTCGATCCCACCTGAAAACTGGGAAGAAAGAACACGGGAAATGATGACGTATGTAGTCATCTGAGCCGCCGTAAAACCGTTTAGTTCTTCTCTTGTCCGGAAGACATATTTCCACAGAAAGTAGTAGATCAAGATCGAAACCGCAGTTCCGAATATATTGAACCAGAAGGCTTTGATATAAGCAAATTTTGTCATAAAAGCCATCCGCATCAGATAGTAAAATTTCTTCATGTTCAAACCCTCTTTTGCTTTGTTTGCTTTCTATAAAATTATATCATTCCAGCTTCCGGAAACGCCATAGCGGTTTTAGTCAATAACCATTGCAATTTCTCATATTTTCACGCATTTCTTGAAAAAACCTTCCACTTTTCATAGCAAAATAGTATAATTATCATATTGTGATACAGAGGTGAACAGACATGTTTCAAAACAGCGATATTACATTAAAAGACATCGAAAAAGAAGCACAGGATCTTGCCTTCCACTCCAGCGGTATCGACCAGTGCGTCAGCGGGAACCTGTACGGGCCCAGAGTGCGGCGTTATCATCTGATCCATTTCGTGCTCTCCGGCTGCGGCATCCTTCGGATCGATTCCAAGCGGCTGAAGGTAAAAGCGGGACAGGCCTTCTATATCCCGGCCGGAGCATCCGCTTCCTATCAGGCAGACACACAGCATCCATGGAAGTATTGCTGGATCGGATATCATGGAACGATGGCCTCCTACTATACATCCCATATCTTCGGCGATTCTTTTGTGACTGACATCCAGGATGTAACCGTGTATGAGAAAAAGATCATGCGCCTGCTTTCCTGCACGGATCATCGGATCCAACCGGATTTTCAATTTCTTCCGGAAACCTTTCCGATCTCATGGTTTTCAGAGGCAAAGACGCTGCACCAGCACCTCAGGATTGCCGGACTTTTAAAAGAATTTTTCGCGGACCTGATCTTGGAGAAAAATTCAGATTTCGACAATGTCTCGACTGCCAGCTACGCAAACCAGATCAAAGCATACATAGAAAAGCACTACAGCGAACACATTAAAATCCAGGATATCTCCGACTTCCTCGGACTAAATCCTCACTATGTTACCGCTGTTTTTAAAAAGAAATTTGGCCTGACACCAAAGCGCTATCTCACAGAAATCCGTGTGGAAAAAGCAAAAGCCTTCCTGGCAGATACCGAATACCCGCTTCAGGTCATCGCCAACGCAGTGGGACTTGAGAATCCATTTTCCTTTTCCCGGCTTTTTAAGTCCATGACCGGTGTCTCTCCATCCGAATACCGGAAAAACTTTCCAAACAGAAGTGCTTTCTGATAACCGCCGCTTTCTATAAAATATCCCCGCAGGATTCCATATTTTTCCAGGATTCCTGCGGGGATTTTCTATTGCCCTTTATTTGATGATATCTGGTCCTAACAGAAGGACATTTTCTAATTCCATTTCCTCTTTTGGATTCAGATCAGTCAGAGCTTTCATTGTGATGACTGAAAGCTGGCCGCTGCCATTATAGAGCGGTTTGTCTCCACGGTTTGCAAACGCCAGGTTTACATATGCTGTTCCGTCTGAGTAGGCTTTATTCACAGTAAGATTTTCCATCTGTTCTGCTGCTTTCTCCTGATCCACAGAAACAAATTCCAGTTTCGCCGGATCATAGTGAAGCACTTTTCCGTAGGCATTCAGGTTTGAAACCTCCTCTGCCTGCACTGCGATGGCAAATGTTTCTCCCGCTTTGACCGCTTCTTTATCTGGTACAAGACGGATTTGTCCTTCGGCAGTTCCGGACTGTTTTGTGCCGCCGTCCAGTTTAAACATGGTGTATGCGTAATCATATACATCATAGATACCATTGTTATTTATATCGCCGCCGCGTTTCTGGATCTGATCCACAAAGTTGGATCCATCTTTTACGGAAGTTCCCAGATAGTTCTTCATGTTTGTATAGTCGCCTTCTGAGACCTCTGCATTTTTGTTCGTACTTCCCACTGCAAACGGTTTTGTGCCGTCTTTTTTGTAGACTGGAAGTTCATGGGATGCAAAGAAGTTGCGGATAGACTGTACGATCTCGAGTTTCACATACCGTGCCAGCACTCCGTTAAGCGGTACTGTCTTTGCGTTTTCCTCCACTTCAAGATCTGTGTTGTATGTCCATTCTTCTTGTTCTGCCCCGTTCCATTCGAGCTTCCAGTTTCTTCCGTCGAGACTGGAGTAGACATTCATGCGCTGTACCGTACCACTTCCATAGCTGTCTCTCGGATAGTATTCAAATTTATCCAGTTCGTATGCAGCTCCAAAATCATAGATAAACGGAATCTTGCCGCCTACAACATCATCTGCAGAGAAGAACAAGCCGCGGAAACTGTGATCTGTCGCATATTTAAGCGGACCGGCCTCATCGCTTCCTGTCCATGTAATTGTTCCGGACGCCCCGATTTCATTTCTCCACGGATCGGAAAGAGAGCTTGTCGTGACTTCCTCACTCCATCTGGAATATCCTTCCGTATTTCTTGCGCGCACACAGTATGTGTGGGCAGAGTTGTATTCCAGTTCATCGTGCAGATAGGATGCATGATCTCCCATTGCATAGAGCTGTCCGTCCACGAGCATTTCGTAAGATGTCGCGCCCTCTGCCTTTGTCCATTCCAGCCAGATGCTGGAAGCTGTCTTTTTGTCTTCCGGAATAGAAAGTACCGGAACCGGAAGATTTGCATTTTCTTTGTCTGCCTTCCTCACGATCTCATTGACATATCCGCCGACCACAACTGTCTGTTCCTCTTTTTGTGTATCAACAGGTGCCATCTTCACATAAAGTTTCGGTGCTGTCCGAACATCCGCCATGATATGCTCGAATTCTTTTTCTTCGGCGGAGGCATATGTTTCAAGCTTCGGAGATGGATCGTAGAAGAATACCGCCTCATGAGCTTCCGGTTTGGCTGCATCAAATGCTTCCTTGCTGGCCGCCTCTGTCATATGCAGATTTTCAGATCCGCTTCTGGCTTCCACATATTCTGGTTTTTGGGACAGGTTCACGATAAACGTCGTATTTCTCACTGCTTCGTACCCTTCGTACTCTCCGACTGAAGGTTCTGCTGTCAAAGTTGCCGTTGTCCCTTCCACGTTTGCCGTGTATGTGGTGGAGACGTGGCTTCCGTAGGAAACATGGTCGATCGTTCCGTACGCCTCGTCTTCTTTTGTTTCGTTTGTGATATATTTTCCGTCATCTTCATATACGGTATATCTGCTGGATCTTGCTGGCCAGAATTCGACAATTCTGTTTTCCTTGCAGATTTCATCCGGTGTATTGTTTTCCTCATACATCGGGAGGATTGCACCATTTTTCACAAATACCGGAAGTTTCCAAAGCGGTACTGCAAAATTATTGATTACCTGTCCGCCTTCATACTTCTCTCCTGTCAGATAATCGATCCAGATCTGATCTTTGTCCGGGAGATAAATGTGGTTTCTCACGTCATTTCCCATCTCATCTGCCGCAATATTTTGGTATACCGGAGCCACCAGAATGCTGCTTCCCAGCATGAACTGGTACTGCATGGATCTGCTGTATGCGTAATCATCATTCGGATATTCCAGGAACATGGCTCTTACCATCGGAAGTCCGGTATCATCATTTCCGGTATCCAGATTTGCCGCGGACGCCGCGCACGTATAAATATATGGCATCAGCTCAGACTTTTTCTTCATATACATCCGGTTGATCCCTGTGTACGGATCGCCAAATGTAAACGGTGCTTTCATATAACTTCCCCATCCGTCCATGTTGAGCATCTGAGGAGTAAAGGATTTCCACTGATAATCACGGGCTGCGATCAATGCCTTCCCTCCGAAAATACCGTCCATGTCACTTCCGATATTTGGATTTCCGCTTAAGGAACTTCCGATATAAGTCGGGATATGGAAACGGATGTACTCCCAGTTTCCGCCAGTCTGATCTCCGCTCCACACACTGTTGAAGCGCTGGGATCCAGCCCATCCGTCCAGGGAGATGATATTCGGGCGGAACTGCTGTGACGTCGTAATGACATCATACGCTGTCTTCACACCGTTTAACTGGAAAGAGTATCCCGGTCCTACCCAGGCTACGTCTGTTTTCAATGTAGTAGCTCCACCTTTGGTAACTTCTTTTCGGAAGTCACGGAGCAGATGCCAGTATGTCTGCGGATCTGAATCCGGGGAAAGATTGCTCTCCGTCCAAAGTCCGGACGCCACCCCTTTGCTGTTCGCATATTCAGTAAATTTTGCGAGATTTTCCACGTTGGCATCGACAGCTGCAATTCTCTCTTCAGAACTGCTTCCGTCCTCGTTTACTCCACCTTGCACATAATATCCATTCTGGCCGTACCCTCCGCCGTATCCGTCATTCGGAAGGAAGTATCCAAGCGGCATATCGTAGCGGATATATTCATCCAGTACTGCTCTTGCGGAATATTCATACGGTGTATCTACATTTGCAGGATAATGTTCTGTGGCCACTGTCGGCTGCTCTCCGTTTAAAGATTCGGAGTGCTGTCCTTCGCTCAGGCGATATCCCGTAGCCATGCCGCTTTCATACCTTGTTTTCCCTTCGCTCTGATGGCTGTCTGTCCCTTTGACATTCCATGCTTTGGCACCGGATTCATCTGACCAGGAATCTCTGTTGTAACAGTTTAAATGTCCTTCGTAAAATCCGTACTCCGGAAGAAGCATCGGATTTCCGGTCACATGATAATAGTGTCTCAGAAGCTCCTGAGTAACCGTTCTTCCGTCGTTCTGTCCAGATACAAAATAATATGCGCTCAGTCTGTTTTCTTTATGCGCCGCCCGAACAGCCGCATGTTCTGTCTCTCCGAAATCATAGGATCCATCTGAGAACGTGTTGCGCAGAACGCCATATCCTCCGGTTGTATAGTAGAATGGGTTTGGAGATGCTACTCCTCCGTCCATCCAGGCACTTTCGTTCACGATCTGGATCGTCTTTCCTGTATGTACAAAACGTCCGTTCTGCGTTCCTCCTCCGTAGAAATTTTCCTCTTCCTTACGGATTATGGTCTGGATCGTCTCTTCTCCGGTAAAAGTCAGCGCTTCCGCTTCTTCCATAACCGTCTTTTCTCCGATCCGGACTTTCATTTTGGCTTCGGACTTGTCAAAAATGACTGCAGTATCGCCGCAAACGATCTGATAAGTACTTTCGTCCTCCATGATTTTTACTTCCGGCTTTGCGTATGCGTCTGATTCATCCGGATACTGCTGGATCTTTGCCGTGTGTTCTTCCTCTCTTGGCTTTGCGTAGCTTTCGAACTGTCCGTCCGGGCTTACATCATAACGGAAAATCCCTTCTTCCAGAAAAATCACTCTTCCCTTTATTCCATCCTGAAACAAAATATGGACAATATGTCCTTCTGAAACGTCTTTGCTCATGGACTCCACTTTACACAGACGTCCCTGAAAAGACTGCTCCATCTCATTCATCATTGAGTTCCTCCTTTTTTCGTATCCATACAGATGCTGTATTTTTCTTTTCTCAACTCACACATTATCTTATCAAAATTGATGTAAAAGCGCTATAAGCATCTCTGTTTTCTGTTCAATATGACAAAATAATTGTACTTATGTATAAGTTGTATAAGTTTTTTCAGAATAAAAAGGATACCCCTTCTGCTTTTCGCATCAGGGATATCCTGTCTTAAAACGTTGTTTGTTTTAGCCCTTGATACCAGACTGTGCAACACCTTCGATAAACTGTTTCTGGAAGATGATAAATACGATGATCATCGGAATAACCGCCAGCACCGCACCTGCCATCTGTACCGGATAGTTTGTCGCATACTGTCCTTTCAGAAGAGACAGAGATGGTGCAAGTGTCATCTTCTGTGGGTCTGTATTTACAATTAACGGCCACATAAAGTCGTTCCATGCAAATCTTGCTGTAAAGATTACCAATGCTACAATACCTGGCTTTACAAGCGGAAGCATGATCTTTCCAAAAATCTGGAATCTGTTGCATCCATCCAGAAGAGCCGCCTCTTCCAGTTCTTTCGGCAAGGACATAAAGAACTGCCTCAGAAGGAACGTACCGAACGCACTGAACAAGTGCGGAAGGAACAGACCAGGAATGGTATTTGTCAATCCCAGATTCTGGATGATCAGGTACTGAGGGATCAAGAAGATCTGCCCAGGAACCATCAGAATCGCCAGCAAGATCAGGAAAAGCGCATTTTTAAATGGAAATTCAATTCTTGCAAATCCATATGCAGCCATTGTACAAAATGCCACCTGGAATAAAACAGTCAACACTGTGATAACCACTGTGTTAAGATAAATTTTTGCAAACGGTAATACGTCAAATACATATTTGTAGGATTCCGTATTTAAACTTTCTGGAAGAATTGTCGGCGGTATCTTCATAGATTCCGGCAATGTCTTAAACGACGTAAAAATCATCCAGAGGAATGGGAATACTGTGATCGCAATACCAGCAATCAAAATAATATGTATTATTAAATGGCCTCTAGCCCTTGATGTTTTCACGATATCTCATCCTCTCTTTTAATCGTAATTTACCCATTTCTTCTGTCCCCAAAGCTGGAACACTGTAATGATCATGATGATCACAAACATGAAGATAGAAATGGCTGCCGCATATCCCTTATATCCATAAACGAATGCGTTCTGGTAGAATAATACGTTCACAGTCTTCACTGCGTTGAATGCCGGGTTCTTATCCATATCGATCATCATGTAGAGTGTATCGAATACCTGGAAAGCACCGATCAGTCCTGTGATTGTTACGAAAAAGATCGTAGGAGATACAAGCGGGATCGTAATTTTGAAGAACCTCTGCACCGGTCCGGCGCCGTCGATCTCTGCTGCCTCATAATAGGATTTTGACACTCCCTGCATACCAGCAAGAAGGATGATCATATTATATCCGGCACCGCTCCATATACCAACCAGCATGACGCAGAAGAGCGCTGTGTCCGGGTTTGTCAGCCAGCTTTGTCCCTCGATTCCAAAAACGCCAAGGATTTCGTTTAAAATACCGTAATCTCCGTTGAAGATCAGTTTCCACACGAGGGCTACCGCTGCCGCCATTGTGACTGACGGCAGGAAGTAGATCGTTCTGTAAAGTCCTTTCCCTTTTATTTTGGAATTCATGAATGAGGCCAATACCAGCGAAATAATGAGTCCTATCGGCACTGTGATAATCGCATACAGGAATGTATTCTTCAATGCCAACAGAAGATCCGGTTCATGAAACAACTGTTTGTAGTTCTCAATCCCATTGAATGTTGCCATATTAAATTTGTTTACATCGTTAAAACTGAACCAGAAGTTCTGAAGAAACGGGAACACATAAAATATGAACAACCCGATTGTAACCGGTGCAATGAAAAGATAGCCTGCAACCCAGTCTTTTTTCTGGCGTCTTGTAGCTTTTTTCTTCACTGCTTTTGTATTTGCTTTACTCATAGTATCACCTTAATTATTTAGAATTCATTTTTTCAAGGATTGGATCCTGTTCTTTTGCAATGTTCTTGCATGCTTCTTCAAGGCTGATCTCGCCTTTCCAAGCTGGTTCAAGGTATTTCTTTTCTACCTGGCTAAGTTCGGATGTCACTTTGCAGTGCGGCAGCAGTTCTGCGTTTGCTACGTTGTCAAGGAATACCTGGCAGTCTACTTCATCGTGTGCATCAACAAAGTACTGCTGGCAGTCGTTTCTTGCAGAGATACATACACCAGATTCTCCCTGGATCTTCTGAGCTTCTTCGCTTCCTAACCACAGTGCGAAATCTTTTGCTTCTTCTGGGTGTTTTGTGTTAGCGGATACAGAGAATGCCAGACCGTTGATGATGTCTGTGTCTTTTCCGTTGAATGTAGGTCTCTTTGCAATACCATATTTTCCTTCCAATGTATTATTGTAGGAAGTGATCATGTAGTTACCGGAGAAGTACATTGCAAGCTGTCCGCCCTGGAACATAGCGTCTGGATCTGTGTCTGCCATCTGCTGCAGTGTCGGTGAAAGTCCGTCTAATACAAGGTCAAGCCACGGCTGTACAGCATCGATTGTTGCCTGTTCGCCCCATCCGGATTTTTCATTTCCTTCGCTCAGGAGATATCCGCCGTTAGCAAAGACAGAAGAGATATATGTTGTCTGTCCGGAGTTTCTGTTGATTGCTGTCGGGTATACACCTTCGCCTAAGCCTGCTGCCTGCAGATCTTCACATGTCTTGCGGAAATCTTCGAATGTCCATCCGTCCTGCGGATATGCCACGCCTGCTTTGTCAAAGATTTCTTTGTTGTAGAATACTGCGTTTGTATCGAAGTCTTTCGGGATTCCGTACAGTTTTCCGTCTACTGTGTATCCGTCTACCAGCGGAGCCGGGAAGTTTTCGTTGATCTTCAGATCAGATTCTGCTTCTGCTTCTGTCAGATCCATGAGGATACCAGCATCTGCGTATTCTTCTACGTGAAGAACGTTCATTGTGATGATGTCCGGAGCGCTTCCGCCTGTTGCGCTTGCTTCCAGTTTTGTCCAGTATTCGGACCATGTTGTCAGCTGAGTCTTAACAGTTACATTTGGATGCTCTTTGTTGTAAGCTTCAGCCATTTTTTCCATAACCGGCTGCTGGTCAGAGTCCCATACGCTCATGACAAGCTCTACTTTTCCATCCTTGCTTTCTCCGTCTTTTCCGCCGCATCCTGCCAGAAGGCCTGCGCCTAAGACTGCTGTTAACCCTACTGCTGTGAGTCTTTTCAGATTCTTTCTCATAATACATCTCTCCTTTTCTTTTTGGGTTTCTCAGTTCTCGCATATATATGAAACGGGTCTGCCCGTTTACATATCCTTTTTATCAACTGCGCATGCTGTCGATTTCTACTACCGCACCGTCGTGCAGCCTTGATTTCTCCGCTGCCAAAGCACAGTAGTGACTTTCCACAGATTTTTCCAGTGAGGTAATGGATGCGCTCTCTTCTCTGTTTCCAAGAAGAATATCAATGAATTCCTCTACCATCACATTGTCTCCGCCGCCATGTCCGGAAAAATCATCGGACAGACTTGCTACATCGATCTCCTCGTGGGTAATGTTTTTGTCAAACATATTGACTTCAATCACATTTTTCTTGATGTCGTCCCCATTCATATTGACGATCAGTTCGCCTTTTGTTCCATAAAATCTTGCATACCTTGCGATGTCTGCTGAAAGTCCGCACATCGTAAAACTCATGGTCGATCCATCTGTCATGTTCAGATTGACTACCTGATGATCTACCACATTGTTATTGCAGTGGTAGACGCATCTGCCATAACGTCCCGTGCGGATCGCATCCATGATGCTTTCTTCTGTCGGCACCGGTGCAAGTACATCCAGCGGCCAGATCCTGCGTCCATTGTTGTATCCGACAATTTTGTTGTCCATGTAAATGGCTTCTGCATCAAACGGGCAAGTATCTTTTGCCTTGCATCCGTCCAGGCATCTCTTAGCGCATCCTTCCGGTGCATTCTCTTCTTTAAAGAGATATGTGCTTCCGTAGGAAGATACTGACTTGCATTTCTTATTGGCAAGCCACAGATAAAGATCCATGTCATGACAGCACTTCTGAAGAATCATCGGGCTTGTCTCATCGGAATTAGCCCAGTTCCCGCGAACAAAGCTGTGAGCCATATGAAACCATCCAACATTTTCCACAGCCATGATGGAAACGACGTCTCCGATCTTTCCGGAATCTAATATCTCTTTTACCTTGCGGTAGATTGGTGTGTATCGAAGTACGTGACATACAACAACTTTTCTGTCGCATTCTTTTGCGACTTTTACAATTTCCCTGCACTCATCGAGATCCGGGGAAATCGGTTTTTCCAACAGAAGATGATATCCTTTCTTAAGTGCTGGAATCGCATGTCCCACATGCTGACGGTCCTGTGTGGTAATAAACATCACATCGGCCAGTCTGTCTTCTTTGAGCATTTCTTCTGCGCTGGAATAGCAGCGTTCCTCCGGTATGCCATACTCCTCTGCCACCATCTTGACTTTTACCGGGTCGATATCCGCGATCGCCACAATCTGCATTTTATCTGGATACAGTTTTGCAGCTTTTGCGTAAACGTCCTTTCCTCTGCTTCCAAGTCCAGCCAGTGCAACTGTAATCTTATTGCTCATGCTGCCACCTGCTTTCTTTTTTATTGGATTTGTAAATTTCTACTATCGATGTAACTAATTATATATTTTTTTATGCATAAATGCTTTTCCTTTTGTCCTCTTCTCTTGTCATATTGTCCTTCTTTTGTTCTCTTTGCATAATCAAATTTCTTTTCTTTTGTTTTCAATGTACATTTTGACAACTATATTCCCCCTTGTTTTGTCGCATTAGCACAATAAAGTGGGGCTCCATACATTTTAATGCATAGAACCCCTTTTTTTCTTCCTGTTTTTATCTATTCCAACTATTTATCTGTACAACTCACACTGACAACCATTTTACTGGATTTCATATGTTTGTTTTTCAAAGTCAACGGTTACTTGTGTTCCGTCTGAGAAAGTCGTCCGCTGAACCATTGGATTTCCGCCTACCATCTCATGGCGTACCATTTCACATTTGGCCACTTTTTCATGGAGATCCGATACCACTTTGGAACGTCTGATATCTTCTTCCAGCTTCAGTTCGATTCCATCATCAAAAGCGCCGTCAAAATTCGGGTATGCCGCATCCCGGATCAAATACGGTGCACCGCCGTTCAAGAGGGCGTAGAGCATATAGTCTTCTTCCTCACTTACCTTATCCATCATCCAAGGTTCGATGACACAGTCATGATATACAAGGTTGTAAAGCGGTACCGGGATACCCTGCTTTGGTTCTCCTGGCTTGCGCAGCATGAAATCATACGGCGCATAGTGACAGAAGACAAGGCTTGGCACTGCCCAGTCGCTGACTTCCTCTGAGCTTGGGAGGATTCCCTGTGACAGAAGATATTCAAAACATGCACAGCGATATTCATAACACTCTCTTCTCGTCATGCGGTGGTGCGGATTGTCACACTCATCCCCTTCATTACATGTAAATACATCCAGATATGCCCCGTCAAGATCGATGCCGTTCTTTTTGAGCTCCTGAAAATTGCGTTTTACATAGTACGGAGCCTGAGTAGCGCACAGATAAGACTGCGGTCCGCCAGCCCATCTCTGATGCTGTGGGATCGTTCCGTCTGTAAGGCGGCACGCATACTCCTCATCAAAACTTGGAGCCGCCAGATAATAATCGCGGTACTGGTCGTGAATACCGAACATGTAGCCGCACTCGTGCATCGCATCTGCCAGGGATTTCATTCCTTCCCATCCGCCTGCCTCTTTGCATGCCGGAAGATAGTCCGGATGCTGGTTGTCATATCCCGGCTGCGCCCATCCATCCAGATGGAGATACAGCTTCTTTACCCCCAGATCATGCAGGTGCCGGATTTCTTTTTCCCGCTGTGCGAATGTCGTGAGATGGTTATTCTTCTCCGGATTTTCCGGATCGTAGAAATCGGAATTTGGCTGCACCTGCGTCTTAATTCCTTTATGTACGAATGCGCATCCGATAAGGTCATTGACGGATCCATTGCGGGCTGCCTTTTCTTCCAGCGTGCGGAGTCTTCCCTGCTCATTCACGTATTTTCTGTACACTTTGCAGAGATCGTTGTAATCACAGTCTGAAAGGAATGTGTATCTCATCACTCTGCGGTAATCCATTTTTCCAAGACTCGGCTCAAAACGGACGCTGACATGTGTGTACGGTCCTTCCGCCGGATGGCATGCCTGGTATCCTGCATTCCACGGTGTCACACAGACAGCGATATATCCTGCCCTGTCTCTTACCTGGCCAAACCACGGCATATATCCTCCTGCTGTCCCGAAGAACCCATCGAAAATGACCGGCTTTAACTCCTCTTTCCACGTATTCGGGATCAACATTCCCTGTTCCTGATTCAGAAGCGTATACCAACTGTCTTTTGCCTCCTCAAACTCCATCTCGCCCGGCCAGAGTACTTTCTGTACACACAGTCCTTCCTCACACACCGGGATCCATTCGAAGTAGACATGTCCTGTCGCTTCTTCCACCCATACGTTTGTCTCAAAGGCATACGGAATCTGGGATCCGTCTTTTACAAACCCTTCGTATCGGCTGCGGATTCCTGCCCCTGTTCCACATTCGTACTTTTCATGGGAAACCTTTTTGGCATCCCGAAAAAATACTTCTCCATCTTCACAGACGATTTTCGGTTCGTAATCTTTGGACCATTTCCACATTTCCTGATCTTTCTCCACTGCAAAAGACAAAGTGTTTTCGTCAAAATGAAGTGTTGTACCGTTTTTTGTTAAATCGTTCATTCCAGTTTCCTCTCTTTTTGTCTATTTTGTCCAATCTGCTTCTATTGTAATCTTTATTATATATGCTTTTGTATAAACACGCTTGTTCTTTCGTCTATATTTCTTGTCATATCATCCGACTTCTGCTAAAATATTTCCAAAGGAGGCCCTTACATGACATATATAAAAACTTATCTAAAAAAAGATATAGTAATCAATTCCATCATCACAATTCACTATTTTGAATATATGAAAGACTTTGTCTTCCAGGGAGAATCCCATGATTTCTGGGAATTTCTCTACGTAGATAAGGGAAGCGTCATAGTCCAGTCCGGCGAGGAGCACCTGCTTTTGAACACCGGAGATATTATCTTCCATGCTCCTAATGAATTTCATTCGATCCGTTCAGTGGGAAATGCTTCTCCGAATCTGGTTGTCATGTCTTTTATCTCCCACTCTCCGTCCATGAATTTCTTCCAGAAAAAGCGTTGTACTTTAAATATGGAAGAGCGGACACTTGTCTCCCACCTTCTGAGCATCGCGCGAGAAACCCTTGCGACACCGCTCAACCTGCCTTCCATCGAGCAGGTCAAACTGAAAGATAAAATTAGTTTCGGTTCCGAACAGCTTATCCTTCTTTATCTTGAGTTATTTCTGATCACAGTCGCCAGAAATCATAAAGGAAAGGACGATATTGCACCGAAATCTCCTCCGAAGATTTCCCCGGAACGGGCTCTCAGCAAAAGCGAACGTACCACAAAGATCATCCAGTATCTGGAATATCATATTTGCGAACATCTTACTCTGTCCGATATATGCGAGGCACACTCCTTAAGTCGTTCAGCGCTCCAGTCCTTGTTTCACAAGGAAAAAGGCTGCGGTGTAATGGAGTATTTTAATAATATGAAGATACAGCGAGCGAAAGATATCATTCGGGACGGAACAATGAATTTCACGGAGATCGCATATTTTCTCTCCTACAGTTCCCTTCAGTATTTTTCCCGCCAGTTCAAACGGATTACCGGCATGTCCCCGCTTGAGTATTCTTCCTCTGTCAAGGGAATCAGCCAGTCTTTGCGTCCAAAAGATACGGGGGGGGGTATTTAAAAACCCCTCCCCGCATTTTATTTACCTCTTCTGTTTTTCAATTCCTGCTTTACAAATTTCGTCCCTGGTATTGTATCGTTACGACGTAAACCACTTTGTTGATTTCATCCATTCGGAATATGACAATATAATTATCAACCTGACCTTTTGCATTTTCTGGTGCCAGTTTTTCGTTTGCAATATATTGATAAATACCATCTAATTCACGTATAGCTCTTGGGTTGATTTTTACTTTGTATTTATCCAAAATACTTTTTCTCCAGTTCTTTAAAAACTACCTCTGCGTCAACTGCTTCCGCTCCATTTAACAATTCCTGCTCTGACTCACAAATAGCCTGATCAATACGGTTGATCTTTGCAAATTTATCATATAATTCGCTGCTCATTACAACCAAGTCGCTATATCCGTTTTTTGTAATAAAAATTGGCTCCTGCTTCTCGTGCGCCATGCTGGAAATCTCGTTTGTATTGCGTAAATCTTTTATAGGAAGTATAATCGGCATTATATTTCACCCCTTTCACGCCATAATTATAGCATAATTATGTATATATCGTAAACGTCCCATACACATATTCTAAAAAATAGTTTTCCTCAACTCTTGAAAAGGGCCTTGTAAATAGCTAAAAGGAGGCTCTCGGAATTTCCGACAGCCTCCTTAAAAATATGTCTGTACTTATTCTTCGTATCCGTTCGGATTTTGGCTCTGCCATCTCCAGGAGTCTTCGCACATTTCTTCCAGTCCGCGCTCTGCCACCCAGTGAAGTTCATTTTTTGCCTTTGTAGCATCGCAGTAGCATGTCGCGATATCCCCCGCACGGCGAGGTTTGATCTCGTACGGAATCTCTTTCCCACACGCTTTGCTGAATGCTTTTACCATATCAAGAACAGAATATCCATTTCCTGTTCCGAGATTGTATACGGATACACCTGCTTTTTCTTTCAGCTTTTCTACTGCGCGTACATGTCCGACAGCCAAGTCTACTACATGAATGTAATCGCGCACTCCTGTACCGTCATGTGTGTCGTAATCGTTTCCAAATACGCCAAGACATTTTAACTTGCCGATAGCAACCTGTGTGATATATGGGATCAGGTTGTTCGGAATGCCTTTTGGATCTTCGCCGATCTTTCCGCTCTTATGCGCCCCGATCGGATTAAAGTAACGCAGAAGTACTACGTTCCATTCCGGATCCGCCGTGTGAAGGTCTGTCAGGATCTGTTCCAGCATCCACTTTGTCCATCCGTAAGGATTTGTACATGTTCCCTTCGGACATTCTTCTGTGATCGGAATAAATGCCGGGTCCCCGTAAACTGTTGCGGAGGAACTGAAGATAATGTTCTTCACGCCGTGATTTCTCATCACATCGCAAAGCACAAGCGTTCCTGCAATATTGTTGTCATAGTATTCGATCGGTTTCACAACGGATTCGCCTACCGCTTTGAGTCCTGCGAAATGGATCACAGACTCTACGTCTTTCTCCTGTTCGAATACCGCGTTCATTGCTTCTTTGTCGCGGATATCCACTTCATAAAATTTTACGCTTTTTCCTGTAATCTCTTCCACTCTTCTGAGGGACTCTTTGGATGAATTATATAAGTTGTCTACAACTACAACGTCGTATCCTGCATTCAAAAGTTCCACACAAGTATGGCTTCCGATAAATCCGGCTCCCCCTGTTACTAAAATAGACATGTCATTTCCTCCTCCTGGCACAATCGCTCTTGTTTCCCGTCTATTATATCACAACCTCAGATGTTATGACTGATATTTTTTTACGATTTCCTGCATCGTATCCCATTTTGCTTCCATATCTTCCACCAGCTTAAACTGTGTGCGGCATCTGTCAAGGTTATGACCTTCTCTGTGGATCTTGAAGTAGTGATCGCCTTCCAGATAGTCTGTGAGGAAGCGCATACCGCATTCGAATGTCATGACCTTTGCACCCATCGGAAGCAGTTCTACTTCTTTCTTCGTAAGTTTGCCGCCGCATCCTTCCATGAAACCTTTCACATACAGATCAAAAAGTTCCATGCTGCAGGATACTTTGCTCAGATCCTGTTCGTCTTCTGCCGCTGTGCTTGCGCCAAAACGGATGGAATCGCCGAAGTCGTTCATTGCAAGTCCCGGCATAACAGTATCCAGGTCGATGACGCAGATTCCTTTTCCTGTCTTGTTGTCGATCATGATATTGTTCAGTTTTGTATCATTGTGTGTAACACGCAGCGGGATCTCTCCTTTTTCCAAAAGTTCCCCAAATACATTTGCCACATCTTCATGGGCAAGGACAAAATCGATCTCTTTCTTTACGCTTGCCGCGCGGCTGCACACGTCTTTTTTCACTGCTTCTTTAAATACCTGGAATCTAGCCTTCGTATCGTGGAAACCTTTGATCGTCTCATGGAGTGTGTCGGCCGGATAGTCAGCAAGCAGTCTCTGGAAATGTCCGAATGACACTGCGCTCTGGTAGAAATCGTCCGGTTTCTCTACTTTGTCATAGCTTGTGGCGTCTGTGATGAATTTGTAAGAACGCCAGTAGTCGCCTTTATAGTCCACAAAGTACGGTTTTCCGTCCACCGCACGGATAACATTTAATGTCTCTCTGTCCGGATCCCCGCCATTTTCTATGATCTTTTTACGGAGATAGGATGTCACGGAAATGATATTTTCCATAAGTTCCACCGGATTTGTAAAAATCTCGTTGTTCATTCTCTGAAGAATGACACGGATTTTTCCCATCTCTGCAATTTCAAAAGTCAAAAGGTATGTATCATTGATGTGTCCGCTCCCGTATGGTCTCTGGTCCACCAACATTCCTTCGTACTGAAAATTTGCGATTGCTTCATCGATCTGAGCCTGATTTACACGTTTCATTTGATTATTCCTCCCACAGTTTCTGCGGATATACTCCCGCGTCTTTTAATTCCTGGATTGCATTTTCCACAACCGGCTTGTCTTCTTTGTATGTCACACCATACCACTTATCTTCGGATTCCAGCACAGTTACTGTCGCACGTTCCTGTCCGAGAAGGTCACTTACAACTGACGGCAGGAAGTACTCACATTTCATCGGGTTTTCCTTGAGACCTTTTTCCAGGAATGCAGGGAATCCTGCTTTGATCTCGTCGAGGATACTCCTTGTGAATCCCCACATGTTCATGGATACGAGTGTGTCTGGATCAACGGATACCCATGTCTGTCCGTCATCTTCAGAATATGCGATACCGCCGTCTCTCTTTTCGATCCTTGTACGTTCGTTGACCTCCACAAGTTCTTTATCAGAATTGATCTCACAGATTCCCCTTGCCACATGTCCATTGTCTGTCACTGTATTTTTCAGACGATATCCTACCATTGTGTAACGGTATTTTTCATCGTCTTCATGTGTCGTAAGGAAATTGTAGATAGTTTCAAATGCATGACGTCCGTAGTAGTCGTCTGCGTTGATTACTGCGAACGGTCCGTCCACTTCATCGATCGCGCTCAAGACTGCATGCGCTGTTCCCCACGGTTTCACACGTCCTTCCGGCACTTCAAATCCTTCCGGAATATTGTTGAGATCCTGGAATGCGTAAGCTACATCCATGATCTTCTCCATCCGGTTTCCTACTGCTTCTTTAAAGTCTGCTTCGTTTTCTTTCTTAATAATAAATACAACTTTTTCAAATCCCGCACGTTTTGCATCAAAGATAGAAAAATCCATGATGATATGACCCTCTTTGTCGACCGGATCAATCTGTTTTAATCCGCCATATCTGCTTCCCATTCCTGCTGCCATAATTACCAAAACCGGTTTTTTCATTGTCTTTTCCTCCTTCTTTTTCCGCTTTTCACGCGGTCATTTTCCATTTATCTCACTGCTCTTATTGTATGATAAAAACGCGGAAAAATCTTTATCTGATATTCTATTTCATTTGTACAATCTGCATTTTCGCTTTGCATTTTTGTCCTCCATGATGTATGATAAAATCAAACGAAAGAAACGGTAAGATAAAGAGAGGTGTCATCATGGAATACCAGGGTATTGTTTTCCGCAAAGAATTACAGATCAACGAAATTTTCTCCCTCCACTACTTTGAATATATGAGTGACTTTTCTTTTCCCGGGGAGTCCCATGATTTTTGGGAGTTCGTGTGCGTAGACAAGGGAGAAGTGCTGATCGGAGCCGGGGATAAGACCCATGTGTTAAAACGCGGGGAGATCGTTTTTCATGAACCGAATGAATTTCACTGGGTCAGGGCAAACGGGAGCATCGCCCCAAATCTGATCGTCATTTCTTTCTCCTGCCAAAGCCCGCTTATGGATTTTTTCCGCGGGAAGATCCTCCATGTGGACGATGCGGCGCGGGGGCTTCTGGCCAAACTGATCACAGAGGCCAATCTTTTTCTGGAAGGCAGGCTGGACGATCCATACCAGACAGTCCTTGTCGCAAAACAGGAGGCACCTGCCGCATCCGGACAGCTCATCCAGATTTATCTCGAGGAGCTTTTAATCTATCTTTACCGCAAGTACAAAGAGTTCTCCGTCAAACAACCACCGGAATCTTATGTCGGAAAACCGGATAAGACAATGAAAGAAAATACGGACACAGAAACATTCAACCGGATCGTCGAATATCTGAATCTCCATCTGTCTTCCCGCCTTACAATCGAAAAGATCTGTCGGGACAATCTCATCGGGAGATCACAGCTGCAGAAGATCTTTCAGAAAAAGAGCGGCCTTGGGATCATCGAGTACTTTTCCCACATGAAGATCGACGCCGCGAAACAGATGATGCGCACCGGAAAGATGAATTTTACCCAGATATCCGAACACCTGGGATACACATCCATCCACTATTTTTCGAGACAGTTTAAGAAAATGACCGGAATGACGCCGTCGGAGTATACCTTGTCCATCAAAGCCATGGCAGACAGAAAACTCAAATAAAAAAAGCAAAAAGCGCCTCCCGCTTTTACGCGCGGAGACGCTTTTCATTTACCGTATTATTTATACCTGTGATTATAGATAAACAAAAGTGTCAGAAGTCCGATCAGACCTACCAGTTCCATCATCAGGCCGGTTGCACTGATATTCTTTTGTCCGATGATGATCAGGGCGAGGCATACGATAAAGACAATGACCATAATTACATTTCTTACGATATTCTTATTCATTACCATTCCCCTCCTAACCTTTCAGTCCGCCGAGTGTCATACCTTCTGTCAGACGTTTCTGTACACAGATGTAGAAGATCAGTACCGGAAGCATTACGATAACAAGACCTGCGTACATGATACCATAGTTGGTCGCTGTTCTTTCTACTGCCATCAGGTTCTTAAGTCCCATCGCCAGTGTTCCGTGTTCATCCATCAATGTGTATGCGATGATGTACTCGTTCCAGAATGTAAGGAAGTTGAAAAGGAGCACTGTGATGATGCTTGGTTTTGCCATCGGGATCATGATCTTTACCATCGTCTTAAAGTAACTGCATCCGTCGATGTACGCCGCTTCTTCGAATCCCCTCGGAAGTGTCTTAAAGTAACTGCTCAGAAGATAGATCGTAAACGGCAGGTGGCAGGATGCGTAGATCAGGGCCAGTATAAACCGGTTATCCAGGAAGAACTGGAATCCAAGGGCCGTATCCCAATCGCTCAACATCAGGAAGATCGGAACTACGATGTAGTTCACATTGATAAAGAGTCCTGCCATGAAGATGATGTTCAGGATCTTGTTTCCTCTGAACTTAAATCTGGACAGTACATATGCTGCCGGAAGGGCGATCACAAGGATCAGTACCAACGCCAGCACTGTGACCAGAATTGTATTGAAGAGGAACTCTCCCATCTGGGCATCCTGGAACGCTACCTGATAGTTCTGTACAAACCATTTCTTCGGAAGTGCCCACGGATTTGTGCCTTTACCTATGAACTCAGAATTCTGCTTGAAGCTTGCCATGAATACCCAGGCCACAGGTACGATGATGGAAATCGCCAGAACGATGAGGGCTATGTAGATGACAACTTTACTTACGATATTACCTGGTTTTTTGTGTTTATTCATATCTCTGTGCCCTCCTTCCTACATTTCATAGACTTCTCTGTCTGTGATCTTGTTTACAATAGCTGCTAAAATGAACGAGAACAGGAATACGACCACGCCGATTGCCATACCGTATCCATATGCTCCGTTCCCATATGCCTGTTTGTACATATAGTTCAGGAATACTTCCGTCTTCCCGTTCGGACCTCCGTCCGTCATGATCTGTACGAACAGGAAGCTTAAGTTAATCGTACTGATGATGTAGAATGTCAAAGTTGTCCTGATATTTGTCCAGATCAGCGGAAGCGTCACTGAGAAAAATGTATGGATCTCTGATGATCCGTCCAGAGATGCCGCTTCATACAGATCTTCCGGGATCGCGGACATTCCGGACATATACATTACCATGTAGTATCCGATCGCCTGCCATACAAGAGCAAAGATGACGGAATAGATTACAATGTCCGGCTCTCCCATCCACTTGTGTGTCAGTCCGTCCAGGTGGATTGCTTCCAGGAAAGTATTGAGAAGACCGTTGCTCGGATCATAGATCGCTCCGAAGATACCGCCGATAACAACGATACTCAAAATATTCGGTATGTAGAAAATAACACGGAAGAAATTTTTTCCCTTGAATTTTCCCCGTGACAAAAGCGCTGCAAATAAAATTGCCAGCACGATCGTACAGATCATTACGAGTACGATGATCAGAATCGTGTTCTGCATGGCTTCGAGGAAGTTTTTATCTTCCATCAGTGTCTTAAAGTTCGAAAGTCCCACAAATTCGCTTGTATTCGTGATCGCGCCCATGCGGAACAGGGACATCTTAAATACATTGATCGTCGGATAGAAGATGAAGATCGCTACGAGGATCACTGCCGGCGCAAGACAGGCCAGCACAAATCTTCTCTGAGATTTCGCTCTGTTCATTTTTTCCCTCCTTCTCTTTTAAAAACGGTGAGTTGTCGCAACTCACCGTTTATTACTCTAGTATCAAATCCTGTTCGGCTTATTCCATGTTATCTGCACATTTTTTCCATGTGTCGACAAGCTGGTTCTGCCAGTCTTCTACTGTCATATCTCCAGTATTGATGGACTCTACTGCGCCGTATACATTCTTCTTCATATCGAGGCCTTCGATCGGTTTTGTTGTAGCCCATGTACCTGTTACAGATACAACGTCTTCTGCTGCGGATGCTGCATATACGTCTTTTGTTGTTCCTTCCGGAAGTTTGTCAGCTGCTCCCTTGACCGGTGCAACGATTGGTGCAGGTGTTGTCTCTTTTGTCTCTTTGTTTGTCGTTGTATTGTTTAACAGAATATCAACAACTGTATCAGAATACATAAATTTAACGAATTCTTTTGCAAGTTCCATGTTCGGAGCTTCCTTCGGGATCCACATCTGTTCTGTGAACATGTAAACAGCCTGTGTTGTATCTCCAGACCACTTCGGCGCCGGCATCATACCCCAGGAGAATTCCTTCGGTGTGGAAGCTGCCATTTCTCCGATAACCCAGTTTCCGTTTGGCATGAAAAGTGCTTTTCCGTCGATCACGTTCTGCTGGTTGATCTTGAATCCGCCGTCTGCGTTTGCATTGGCAACTGTGTCTTCCTGTGTGTAATCCGGAGTCACAAGTTTACCAAGTGTATCAAGCACTTTCTGTCCTGCTTCGGATGTCCATGTATCTGCATCGTATTTTAATGCCTTGTTGTAAAAGTCCATTCCGCCTGCCTGTTCGAGCATTGTGTACATTGTCGCATCCAGGTATCCTGCCTGCGGGAATGTGAAGAGGGAAACCCCATCTTTCTTTGCCTGGTCTCCAAGTGCAAAGAACTCATCCCAGTTTGTCGGAAGTGTGTATTTTGCATTGTCTCCTTCAAAAAGATTCTTATTGTACCAGAATCCTGTCGGTGTGTAGAAGATCGGTGCAAGATAGATTTTTCCGTCTCCGTAAGGCTGAGCGTCTGTACCATCAAGGATACCGTCGATCAGTCTGCCTCTTAACTCATCGTCAAACACGTCTGAGATGTCTTCCACTGCATTTTCTTTCAGCATGTTTTCCGTAAATCCGCTTTCCTGTCCGAGATTGTAGTATACAACGTCCGGATAATCTTTATTCTTGATGTTCTTTGTGAGATCCTGATCAAGTTCAGAAGAAATCTGCAGTTCTACTTTAACTCCTTCGTTTTCTTTTTCGAATGCTGCAGCGATATCTTTCCAGATCTGTTCTCCGTTACCACCATTGAAAGCAGCTACTTTCAGGACATTTTCGTCTCCGCTCTTGTCTGATCCGCCTTCATCATTAGACTTGCTTCCACATCCAGCCAGCGCTGTCACTGTCATGGCAGAAACAAGAGATAAAGCAACCAGTTTCTTTACCTTTTTCATTTTCATAATTAATCTCCTCTCTGCTGTCGATGCCCCCAGCTTAACTCCTTGGCACGTACGGCTGCATCACTTGCCGTACCCTTTCGTTTTATATGTCTAAATTATAGCTCGAATGCCGGGACGTTTCTATCTTTCTATTGCTCTCTTTTTTATAAATCTTGCTTTTTTTGTGCATTTTATGTATTATATTGTTAAATCATTGCCGCTTACACAAACATTTTGAACAATATAGTTATCTGTATATTTCAGGAACTTTAAAGAAATAAAGGAGAAATTGTATCTATGAGCAACAGACATTACCCTGTAAAAGAAACCGATATACGTAAACTGAACTCAAAACTGCTTTCCATTTCTTACGCAAAAGACGAAGGCGACTGGACTAATATCCTTCACACCCACCATTTTACCGAGCTTCTTCTCGTGGTAGACGGAAAAGGGTCTTTCCTTTTTGGCACGGAAAACCACCCCATCAAGCCGGGCGATCTGGTCATCATTCCACCTTACACGGAACACACGGAGCAGTCTTCCAAAGATACGCCCCTTGAGTACTATGTCCTTGGAATCGACGGAATCTCATTTATGGACTCTGCCAACCCGACCGGGCAGATTCTCTGTAACTTCAAGAACGATCCAAGTATCCTGGAGCTGTTTCGCCAGATGCTCTTTGAGATCCGAACTTTACAATATGGGTCTGAAGCAATCTGCCAGCATCTTCTGGAAATCCTGATCCTCAAGATCATACGCACGTGGAAACTCGTTCCTGTTCCGATCAGTTCCATAAAAATGACAAAAGAATGTATGCAGATCAAGGAATATCTGGACACTAATTATGCACAGCATATTACCTTAGATACGCTTACCGCCCTGACACATATGAATAAATATTATATGGTGCATTCTTTTACGAAATATACCGGGCTCTCCCCGATCCAGTATCTGAATCAGCAGAGGCTTAAGACAGCCTGCCGGCTCCTGGAATCCTTCAACTATTCCATCGCACAGATTTCTTCGCTGACAGGCTTTTCGTCCCAGTCTTATTTTACACAGACATTCCGGAAAGCTTATGGTATGACTCCCATCAAATACCGACAGACACGCAGCCTTCCGAAAAAAGAAAAAGATTGACCCTACGCCATGCCGAACTTCACAGCATTGTAGATATTGATGCAGATGATGACTGCCATCAGAAAAATGAAAAGTTTATTGACATTTTCTTCGCTGATCTTTTTGTTGATCCTGCTGCCGATAGTTCCGCCAAGGATCCCTCCAACGACCATAACGATGAAGTAAACAGCCTTCACATCCGGCACGGTCCCGGTAACGATCGTCTGTATCAGGCTTGTAATCTGCGAAAACATGATAATGTAAAGGGAACTAAGGGCCGCCTCCTTCGTGGACATGGAAAAGAAATATGCCAACACCACAAGATTGATCGGTCCTCCGCCGATTCCAAGGAAGCTGGACATGATGCCGAGGATAATACCTATGATGACACACACCCATATCTGTCGGCATTGTCTTGTCCGGATTTTGTTCTTATATATCGTGTATACAAGTGTCCCAAGTGTAATGAGGATCAATACAATGGCCTGAGTCATCCCTACAAGATTCTCATTTCCCACCGTCTTCTTCAAGGCCTGGAACATACTTTTCCCAAGGACACCTCCTACAGCAGCCCCTATGGCCAGAGCTGTGGCAATCTTCACATTGAGCTTTGTGGACTTAGCCTTGATATTTTTGTACACAGAGACCACAGACATGGCCAGCACTGTACATCCCGACAGGAAACTGATGCAGCTCACGCTCATGATCCCCGCTGCATCCAGCACCGGCTTGATGATCACGCCCCCTCCGATCCCACAGATCGATCCCACGATGGATGACAGTATACTGACCGCAAAAAATGCAAATACCATAACCATTTTTTTCTCCTCCTTCTTTGGGCACAGTTAATTTTACTATACCTCTTTCTTCTGTTTTCTTCTACCTCTTTTCTTGTCCACTTTTTTATAAATCTTGCTGTTTGTTTTTTATTTCCTGTCCTTCCTTGCTTTTCCAACCGATGTGTATTATTGTGTAGTCAGAACACACGACAGACCAAAATGAAAAAGGAGTACCAGAAAAATGAAACAGCCTAATATCATATTGATCATGACTGATCAGCTTCGCGGCGACTGTCTTGGCTATGCCGGACACCCGGATGTAAAGACTCCATACCTGGACACACTTGCATCCAAAGGAGTCTGTTTTGACCGCGCTTACAGCGCTTGTCCGAGCTGCATCGCGGCCCGCGCGGCACTCCACACCGGAATGGAGCAGAGCCACCACGGGCGGCTTGGATACGAAGACAATGTACCGTGGAATTACGCTAACACAATGGCCGGCGAACTCTCCAAAGCCGGGTACTATACCCAGTGTGTAGGAAAGATGCATGTCCATCCTCTCAGGAATTATCTCGGTTTCCACAATGTGGATCTGCACGACGGGTATCTCCACGCCGCACGCTACGGAAGTGTCCCATACCGGGAATCCCAGTTTGTTGCCGACGACTATTTTTACTGGCTGAAGCAGGAGCTTGGTGTGACAGCAGATGTGACTGACACCGGTATCGACTGCAACAGCTACCTTGCACGTCCTTGGATGCACGAAGAGAAGTATCATCCGACCAACTGGGTCACAGACCGAAGTCTCGACTTCCTGCGGCGTCGGGATCCAAACCGGCCATTCTTCCTTATGGCCTCCTACCTGCGCCCGCACCCGCCATTTGACGCCCCGCAGTATTACTTTGACCTTTATAAGGATAAACCGCTCCGCGAACCTTTCGTAGGCAGTTGGGAGACAGAAGAATACCTGAGAAAAGACGGCCGGATCTTTGACTCCAAAACCGGACCGATCGACAAAGAACTGGCTCGCCAGGCAATGATCGGATACTACGCCTGCATTACCCACCTGGACCACCAGATCGGACGTCTGATCATGGCCCTCATCGAACAGGAAGTGTACGATGATTCCGTGATCCTTTTTACTTCCGACCACGGGGAAGAGCTGTGCGACCATCATATGTTCCGGAAATCCCGCCCATATGAAGGAAGCTGCCATATCCCATTTCTTATCGCAGCCGGGAAAAATGTACTGCCGGATCTGAAATCCTCTTCCACATGCCACGCGGTCGTGGAACTCAGGGATGTCATGCCGACACTCCTTTCTATCGCCGGCGCCCAGATTCCGGACAGTGTGGACGGTTCCTGCCTTCTGCCTCTCACGGCCGATCCAAGCGCATCCGTCCGCCCTTGGCTCCACGGGGAACATTCCTACGGGGAATTTTCCAACCACTGGATCGTGACGGAGACAGACAAATATATCTGGCATTCAGCAACCGGTCAGGAGCAGTATTTTGACCTGAAAGAAGATCCACACGAACTTTGCGACCGTATCGATGATCCGGACAGACAGAATCGGATCCACGAACTTCGAGGGCATCTGATCGACTGCCTGAAGGATCGGACGGAAGGCATGAGCGACGGCTCCCGCCTGATTCCGGGGCGCCCATATCCTGTGACACTTCCACATGCTACCGCCCGCTGATAAAAAATGAAATGACAGAACACCTTAAAAAGTACCGAAAAGCATCTGCTTTACGGTACTCTTTTTGTGGCGAATCGGTTTTGTCTTTTTACATATATCTATTTTCCGCCAGCCATTCCAGCCTTCCGATGGCATACTCAAAAAATTCTGTGTACACTTCACAATAATAATTCCTGACAGTTCCCGCCTGCTCCTCACAATCCCGCTTGCATCCACCTCTGCAAAGGGGGTACCACCGACAGGATGGACACCTGTCGTCTCTCCTGGCAGGATTTTCAAAGAATGTCCCTTCCTCTTCGCGCGATGCCTGCTCCTGAAGCGCCGCAAAATCCGTCTCTTTGATATTGCCCATTCTGTATGTATCCAGCGCATAAAAATCACATGGATACACACTTCCGTCCGCTTCTACTACATTTTGCATACTGCATTTTCCATACATCGTGCACGCCTCCGGTGTCCCGCCGCGAAGCACATGCAGATAATTGTCAAACTGTCTGATATATACCAGATTCCCTGCTCTTTTATCTTCAAACCAAAGGTCAAACAATCTCTTCAGGGCATCTGCATACAACTTCGGGGGCAGAGAGTAATTTTCTTTTCCCCGTTCTCTATCCAAAGGATCCAGACAAGGGATATACTGCTGATAATATAGCCCTTTTCTCATAAAAAACCGGTAGATCGCCTCGATCTTTTCTGCCGTCTGGCGGTTGAGCACACAGAGAACATTCATATCTACCTGCTGCTTTTGCATCTTTTTTATGTTCTCAAAGACTTTTTCGAACGTACCGCTGCCATCTGAGGACAATCTGTTCTCATCATGTGTTTTCCGTACGCCGTCCAAAGATACTCCTACAAGAAAACGATTTTTTCGAAAAAAAGAAATCCATTCATCATCGATCCCATATCCGTTTGTTTGAATCGTATAAGAAACTTTTTGCCCGTTCTTTCTCTTTTCTTCCACAGTTTTTGCAAAGGTACGAAAAAATTCCAATCCGGCAAGCGTCGGTTCTCCTCCCTGAAATGCGAACACAACGTTTTGCGCACATGACAGCCCTTTTTCAATGATTGCTTCCATCACTTGCGGTTCCATTTTCCCGAGATTCCCTTCTTTCCGGTGTGATGCCTCATCTCTGTAAAAGCAATAGCGGCACCGGAGATCACATGCAGAGGATGCCGGCTTTATCAAAATCTGAATCTGCTCCATCATTTTTTCTGTCCTTTCCGTTTATAAGCCAAACCCCTGCTCTGCATCCTTGAATGACAGCGCAGGGGTTTGACCCTCTTTTATGCTATTTAAATTTCATACCAAACGATTTCATTTGCATCCAGATCCAGATCAAAACTTGTGCCGTCTCCTTTGTACACCGTTGTGCTCTGCGGTTCATACGTATTGTTTACAACACAGTATTTTCCGTTTTTCACATAAGCGTGAACTTCCACGTTGAAGTTTGTGCTGAACCATTTGTGCAGGTTTTCCTCATCGTGTGAAGACCAAATGATGGAACGGTACAGAATACGGCTGTTTTCAAAACTGTACGGGAGACCGCTGATATATACACAGCGTCCTTTTCCGAACTCGTTGACAGCCAGCTGTACTTCCTGATCTCTTTGAACAAGGATCTGAGCTCCGTCAAGGGCATAGATATTTTTCTTTCCTTCGCCAAAATCAATGTCCTTTGTACAGTCTTCTTTGATAAAGTGATCGTGTTCATCCCAGTTGTATTTGTCCACATTTAATGTGAATCCAGTCTCTTTTTCCACACCCATGATGGTCGCAAGCTGGAAGAAATGTCCTTCGTACTGATGAGCTGCCGGTTCGCCTACTCCGATAAAACCGCCGCCATTGTACACGAACTTCTTGATGGCTGTGACAATCTTCTCGTCTGTCCAGTTGTCTCCGCCTGTGTATGCTGTGTCCGCATCCCCCACATTCAGGATCACATCGATGTCATCCAGAATCGCCGGATTTTCGCGGATATCGTCAAAGCTTATAAATTTCACATCAAACGGAGCACCGCTGAGTGCCTCGATGACACCTGCGTAAGAGTAGTTCTGTTTGTAGTAGATCGCATGGTGTACCATATGATTTCCCCACGCGCGCATTTTACCCCAGCAGTTGAGCACTGCGACTTTTTTGATGCAGTACGGTGTGGTTCCTTTGATATTGTCGTATAACG
The DNA here is from genome assembly GCF_019754295.1 of Sellimonas caecigallum. GTDB lineage: Bacteria > Bacillota > Clostridia > Lachnospirales > Lachnospiraceae > Sellimonas > Sellimonas caecigallum. The sequence continues at coordinate 130,038 of NZ_VIRV01000002.1, forward strand.
TACGGAACTCTTTACATACACTTTCCACATAATCGATAAATTCCGGGAATTCCATTGCAAGTTTCAGGTAACCGCCGTATCCGATACGGTCGATCGGTTTTCTTAAGATGGCACGTCTTGCCGTTACCCAGTTGACCTTTGCCTCCTTGACCGGATCCCCGCCTTCGTGGAACGTATCCGGGAAGAAATACGGAAGGAATCTTCCCTCTGTGTATTTTACGCCTTCAATGTCGCTGATCAGCCTGAGTGTGCAGCCGTTGCCCACACTTCCAACTACCGCGTCAAGTCCGATGCTCTTGAATTCATCCATGAACGGCTCCATTCCGATCCAGTGATCGCCAAGGAACATCATGGCTTCTTTACCGCACTCATGCGTGATATCCACCATCTCTTTTGCAAGCTTGGCCACTTCTCTTCTCTGGAAAGCCTGGAAATCCTGGAATTCCTTAGATGGGATACGGTATGTATTGTTCATATACCCCTGATCGATAATATATTCCGGACGGAACTTGTACCCCACTTCTTCCTCAAACTGCTCCAGGATATATGGACTTACAGATGCAGAATATCCGTACCAGTCTACATATTTTTCTCTTGCCAACTCATCAAAAATCAGTGTGAACTGGTGGAAAAATGTCGTATAACGGATCACGTCGATATGCGGATTGTCTGCAATATATTTGCGCAGACGCTCCATAGAATATTTGTGCGTCTTCGGCTGGCGCACATCGAAAGTGATCTGCTTTTCAAAATTTGTCCATCCGTTTGTCACTGCATTATACATATGCACCGGATCCCACATGATATATGCAAGAAAACTTACCGTATAATCGTGAAATTCCTTCGCATTGTGGATCGTCACATCGCCTGTTTCAGCATTATAGCTCCACTTACCGACAGGAACAACTTCCCCTGTCGTACGATCGATCACTTCCCACCATCTTTTAATATCATCATGATCATTTACCTTCAGCATATCCGGATACAGATGGTTCATCAGATGGATAGACAGCTCGCTCTCCACCGCAGTGTAGAAAGGAGTCATGATATACATCTGCTGGATCTCATCCGGATTCGCTTTCGCCCAGGCATTATCCTTCCTCGTCGTATAATATGTAGAATAAACCTTGGCATCTACGTCCCTCAACTCTTCCGGATAATCAGTACCGTCACAGTCACGGATCGCATCCGCCCCCCAACGCTTAACCAATTCCAATGTCTCAGGAACAACATCGACATCTGTAGGTATTGTAACTCTTCCGCTCGTACACTCTTTCACGGTCATTCTCCTCTCTTTACATGTTCAACATCACTAAAATTGCTATACCAAGCTTACAAAAAAATATACAAACAGTCAATTTGCATATTGCTTTCATTTTTAGAAATCTTGCTATTTTTTGAAAACCAGTGAAAGAATCATATAAAAGATTCGTAAAAGATTCGGGGACGTGTTCCGATGCATCGGAACACGTCCCCGAATCAATTTTTTGTACCACTAACCTGTTCTGCTATTTGATTACATCTTTATACAGCTTGTGTTTTTCCAGTGCTTCTGTCATTTCTGCCATTCTGCTTGTATCGCCGATGAGGATGACTCCGCACAGTCTGTTGTTGAGGAAGTAATATTTTTGGTATTGTTTTTTCCCGGAATCTTTGAATTCGGCTGTTTTGTATATGAGATTTGGATTTTTTCCTGTATCTCCGGCCGCAAAGAGTGCGGTGTTCATGCCGTGGAAGCTGAGTGCTGCCGGCACGTGTTCATATGTGATATTTTCTCCTGCAGCCTGTGCTCCTGCGGTTTTTCCTTCTTCTACTGCCTGTGGCCAGATAGCGTAATTGATTTCCTGATATTCTGCGCAGTCGCCGCATGCGTAGATGTCTGTAATATTTGTCTGCATTTTTTCATTGACAATGACAGCCCGGTTAGTCTCAATTCCTGCCGCTTTTGCAAGTGCCGTATTTGCCCTTACTCCACAGGAAATGATGACCAGCTCTGCCGGGATTACTGTCCCGTCTCCAAGTCTTACTGCCGTAGCCGTTCCATCTCCTTCGATGGCTTCGATCTGTACTCCGGTCTGGATCTGAATTCCTTGTGCCTCGCTGATCATTTTCAGCATTTCTCCTGCTTCTTTGTCCAGCTGTCTGCCCATCAGTACCGGGGCCAATTCGAGAACGGTCACTTCACATTTTGCTTTTTTGAGTTCCCACGCTGCTTCCAGTCCCAGCACTCCGCCTCCGATAACGACGGCGTGTTTCGTATGTTTGAGACGTTCGGATACTTTTTTCGTATCTTCCAGTCTGCGGATTGCGATTACACCTTCTTGTGCGGCTCCTTCAATTGGAGGGATGAAGCATTCTGCTCCAAGTGCATAGATCAGTTTTGTATAATGGTACTTGGTTCCATCATCCAGAACAACTTCTTTTGCTTCTGTATCAATTTTGGTTACTTCATGCCCCAGAATCTGGTATACTCGGTTTTCTTCATACCAGGATGCACTTTCTACCGCAATCTGTTCTTCGTTCAGATCTGCCATAATTGATTTTGTAAGCATCGGCCTGTTGTATGTCCGGTACGGCTCATTGGAAATCATGACAATAGTTCCTGTCTTGTCCCTTTCCCGGATCGCCTGCGCCGCGTTATGACCGGCCGCCCCGTTTCCTAAGATCACATAGAAATGGTTGGTATCGTTGGAGAAATTTGTTTCTTCTGCCTCCACTTCCACAAAGTTTTCTCTTCCGACGCCGCATACCGGGCAGATATCGATAGAAGAGTCAAAGATTTCTCCGCACACAAGACATTTCACGAGCTTGCGGCTTCCTGTTGTTTTCTTCGGATTTTCCTTTTCCTGAAGAAGACAGCCAAAATTAAATCCATAATCGAAGGCATCCTGAAGCTGATTTTCATTGGGTTTAAATCGTACGCGGAATCCTTCTGTCACTTTCATGCGCAGCTGTTTGAGCCGTGTGATCAGGTGCGGCACAGCCTCGCCGCTCCATCCGTAGCTTCCGAAGGCGCTTGCCAGCTTTCCGCCGTGAGTCCCCGCAAAAATGGATGTTGTCAGATCCCAGATCGGTTTTAGTGCTTCGCCTACGATGGTCGGAGATCCGAAGAGAATGCCGTCTGCAAATCCAAGCTCCTCCAGCACCTTTGCCTGATCAGCCTCTACCATATCATAGGAACGCACATCAATATCTCCGCTTGCACGGATTCCTTCTGCGATCTTCTCAGACAGCATTTTCGTGTATCCATAGGCGCTTACATACGGGATGATAACCGTCTTGCGCGGATTTGGATTCACAACCGTGGACCATTCCTCATACGTATTCATGATAAAATCAATTTTATCATCAATTACCGGGCCATGTCCCGTGCAGATCATCGTAATGTCAAGAGGTCTTATCTTCTCCAGAGCCTTCAGCATAAACGGCTTAAACGGACCGATGATATTGTCAAAGTAGTATTTTGTGGCGCGCATATATCCTTCATGATCTGTGACCTTGCTTAAAAGTACATCTTCAAATCCGTAGTGGGAACCGAAAGAATCGCATGTCACGAGGATCTGCTCTTCCTCGATATACGTATACATCGTATCCGGCCAGTGAAGATTCGGTACAAAGAGGAAACGGAGTGTCTTATCCCCGATCTGCATCCTCATGTTGTCTTTTGCCGGAATTCCCGTAAAATCTCTGTTGACGATCTCTTTTAGAAATCCCAGGGCGCATCCTGTTCCGATGATCTTCATCCCCGGATTCAGATCCAGAAGCCGCTCCACGCTTCCCGCATGGTCTGGCTCCGTGTGCTCTACTATCAGATAATCAATCTTTTCAACATCCGTTACTTCTTTTACTTTTTCCAGATATTCATCAAACCACTTCTCTTTGGCCGTCTCAAACAAGATGGTCTTGTCCCCTGCTTTCATGACGTAGGAATTGTACGTTGTCCCAAATTCCGTGTACATGATAATGTCAAACACACGCAGGTCAGCGTCGACAATTCCAGTCCAGTAAAAATTCTTCCTTAGTTCCAGCGCTTTCATACACGCACCTCCTGTAATTTTGATAAAAATTATCATTATTGTTTTAAATTATACATTATTTTTTTGGAAAAATCTACTGTTTATTCTATCCTGTTTTCTGTTTTTAATTGTCCAAACTCCACTTTTTCAAACCCCTGTATGGAGATATGCTTTTTATCCGGGTTTGCGTAGACAAACGTCTTGTCCACATTTTCCAGGTAGTTTTGTATTTTATCGTTTGTGGCGCTTATGATAGCCTGGAATCCAAGTCCCCGGATCAGCGCAATACAGCTTGCAACTTTTTCCGCATCCATTTTGGAAAACGCTTCGTCAAGAACGACAAGACGCAAAGTGGATGGCCTTCTTACCTTCGTCTTTACATTAACTCGGTAAATCTGGGCAAAACTTGCAAGAAGGGCAATGTAGAGCGGGTTTTGTCCTTCTCCTCCGGAGTTTTTCCGGATCATTTTCCCAAGTCCGATCTTCTCCCCTTTGACGATCTGCTGCATATCAAAAGACAGATACGTGCGGTAATCCGCATATTTTTCCATATTCCTTCTCGCTTCCTCAAGTTCTTCCCTTGTTGCGTGTTCCGGTGGAATAAAAATGGAAATCAGTTCGTTCATGAGATCCCCATACTCTTCCTCGTGTTCCATCGTAAAGAGATCCATCTGATGTTCCATCGTATCTGACAGCTTCATCGGATTGATGTCCAGTGTATCTGACATGAACATATCATAAAATCTGCCGTCCGCCCCTTTATTTTTTGTGATCACAAACCGATACTTGTCTTTTCCGAAATCCAGTTTGCTGATAATACGGTTCAGCTCTTCCTGATTCTGGTAAGCCTCCTTGATGGCGCTCCGGATTTTATAGACAAAATCTTCTTTGAAATGCATGATGGCCATTCTGGCCTGCTCGTTTGCAAGGGTTTCATATTCTTCCAGATTTCCGCATCTGAGTTTGTCGAGCAGCTGATCGTAATCTGTATTTTCTCTATCCCCCGTGGAAAATGTGCGGTTCGGGTAACGGCGGATATAAGCGCTTCGCACGTCAATGAGTGCCGTGTATTCTTCCTCTTTTTTTCTCTGAATACCGGAAATCTCACGGTAGCACTGGCTTTTCAGATATTCATAGTTGGTGCTCGTCCTTCCGGACATAAACTGGGCGTAGGCTTCCTCCCCATCTTTGCTCTTGGAAAGGGTATTCTCTTTTTCGAGAAGTTCTGCGTGGAGAGACAGAAGCATTTCCTGATATTTTCGTATACTTTCTTCTTTTGCCCAGATGGCTTTCTCGACAGTTTTTTCCTGCTCCTTCTTTCTTGCCTCTTCCTCCTGAAGTCTGCGCTTTTCTTCTTCCATACCGGAGAGATTTTGTTCTTTCAGTTGTCTCATCTGTTCCTGAAGCGCTTTCTTTCGTTCTTCTTTCTCGTTGATCCCATGGATGTCCCGGATCATAGAGAGATATTCTTCCAGCGGACGTTCCAGTTCCGGATTTTTTATCGTTTCGCTGATGGTTTTCAGCTCTTGTGAGAGAGGAATCTGCTGCTCCTCCAGTTCCATCCGCATCTGTTCCAGTTCTTTCCTGCGTTTTTTCAGGCTTCCCTCTCCAATATATGCCTTCTTTGTGTACTGATCCGGATGGATCCGTCCAAGGCAGTATCTCTGGTAAACCATACAGTCTGGGGTAATCCCGATCCGGCATGCCTTCAATTCCTCGATGCTCTCACATTTCATGACATTTCCCAGCAGAAAATTCAAATACTGCTGCACATAGTTTTCTTCCGCCTTTGTCTCCTCCGCAAGGGAACCTTTTCTTATCGGATGTTCTTCTCCCAGAATCTTTCCCGTATCCAGGACAGATACCCGGCAATACCTCTTCTGATCCATGTTTCCATAAATTTCCATGGCATCCTTTACATATTCCGGCGGGACGACGATAAGCTGTTTCGTGTTTCCAAGATACCCTTCTATGGCATTGTGCCATCGCTCATCTTTTACGGTAATAAGATCTGCCAGAATCCGTACCGGGATGATCTTCCCTGTCCGCTTCATAAGTTCATTCCTGATCTCATACCGTGCCTCCTCAAGCTCCCTCGGATACATCTTCTTTCCCTGCCGGATCTGCAAAAGATCTTCGTGGACCTTCTCCAGGTTTTGTCTGTACTCCCGCATCCTTGCTGAAAGATCCTGTCTTTCTCCTTCCAATTCTTCTTTGAAAACGACAAACCGTTCTTTCAGTTCCAGGATCTGTTCTTCCTTATCTTCCCCTTTTTCAAGACAAAGTATCCCTCTGCGAATGGCGTCCGGAGTCCTCTCAAAATCTTTCCACTCTTTCAGCGCATGCATGGTCCGCTCCCACTGTTCTTTTCCTGCATAGAGACGTCCCAGCATCTCGTCCAGACTTTCTTCCTCCTTTTTCAGCGCATCGTACCCTGTCCCGGCAATCCGTTTTACAACGTCTTCCACCTGTCCGGCGATCTCTTCGATTTCCTGATCCATCCTGCTTTTCTGCTGTCTCAGCTTCTCAGCCTCCTCTTCACAGGATGCATTTTTATCCTGATACTCCCGTATCTTCTGCCGGAGTTCCTCAATCTCCAATTTTCCAGCACAGTAGAGCGCCCGCTTTTCCTCCTTGTACGCTTCCTGGAACGTGCCATACTGTTTCTTGATCTTCTCAAGCTCCCGGATTTCCTCCATCGTCTCCTCGATCTTGTCGCGCATCCTCCCATACTGCATCACGCTTTCCTGCATATCCTCGATCTCGATCTTCTTCTCCGTGCAGATATATTCTTTCACAAAATCTTCCAGCCGAATATTCATCCGAAATGGAATCGCTCTCCGGAAAAGCCTTGGAAATTTTTCGATATCCAGCCCTCCCAGATAAATATCATACAGCTGTCTGCGGAACCGCTCGTTGCTTGGACCGCAGTAATACGAATCCGGCCGGAAGTTTCGGTGCAGGTATTCCCGGACTTCCCCTGTCGTCAGACATCTTGCGTCTCCTCGGTATCCATTCTCGAGAAGTCCCCCTCGGTGCCAGAAGAATAATCTCCCGATTGTGTTGGTAGAAGTCTCTACATCGAAAACGACACCGACGCACTGTTTTTCTTTCGTATCCGTCTCCGTAAGTTCCAGTACGATGGTACTGGAAAAATTCTGGTTTCGGAGATACTGGGACTCATTGTTGTCACTGATATTGACCATCCCCCGCAGATATTCGATCAGGCTTCGGTCAGAATCATCGGACGCCGCCTTATTGAAAAAGCCCCTCCCATCGGTATTTGCATAGAGAACGATCTGCATGGCGTCGATGACTGTGGATTTCCCGCTTCCGGAATGTCCTGTAAAAAAATTGATTCCTTCACTGAAAGTCAGAATTTTTTTGTCGATATAATGCCAGTTATTCAGACAAATCCTCGATAGTGCTTTGAATGGCTGCTTCTTCTCCACGTTCTTCCTCCTCATCAAATGTTTTCAGTAGTTCCCGTATATCATCCCCCATCAGCACCACATTGACTGACGGATAGATGATCATTCTTGTATCTTCGTTCAATTCTTCCAGAACGTCCATCGGCTCGATGACCTGATATTTTTTCAGAAATGCGACAGCACGGCGCATCTCCGTCGGGGACGGCATGGACCGGAGAACATGGAAGCTTCCCGCCCTGGCATTGACCGCTCCGAGAGTCGTGACAATCTGCATACTGCTGGACGCTTCCTCCATCTGTTCGTCGTACAGAAGCTTCAGCACAAGCATATAGATGGTGGCAAGTCTGGGAAGTTTTTCTCCCCAAAGTGTCTCTCCCTGAATGTAGAGAATTCCCATGTGGACATTCTCTGAAAGCTCTATCCCTGCGATACCAAAATATTCCTTCAGAAATTCTTTGTGTTTGAGGGCTGTCCGATACTCTTTGCTGTACTGATACCGCTCCGTCTTTTTATCATACTTATGTTCCAAAAGAAACGTCTGCCGGTAAAAAAGCTGAATGATTTCTGTCAAATCTGCCTGTTCCCCTTCCGACAGAAGGTCAAAATATTCTATCATGGTTTCCTCCTTACGATTACCAGCTCCGGATAACGGTAATTCCCGTCTTCCCGGATGCCTTCGTTCTCTGTGATGACTTGGTATTTACTATTCTTTCTTGTACACAGGTCATATGCCAGGATCAGTTTTTCAAACTCTCCTTCACTCTGGATGGAGACATCCCGAAGATCCATCTTTTCATCTTCCATATGATCCTCTATAAACGTCTCGATCTCCTGTTTGGTATACCGCGTCTGAATTCGATTCAAAAGCAGTACATCCTCTCTGGAGAGTTCCTTCTCTTCTTCCTCTTCTCTTGCCATCTGGCTTATGAAATCTTTCTTTCCTTTTCTCCTTTTGTACAGAGACTTCTCAGACAGGATGTCAAACTTTGAAAAATTCATCTTCGCGGCGGCCTTTTTAAGCAGCGGTCCCGTATCGTCCTCCTGCCCAATCCGGTTTAAAACCTTTGCCACAAGTCCTTTCGTGTCGGATTCTCCCCTGAGAAGGTATGTAAGCCGCATAACGGTAGCCCGCACATATTTGATGTGTTCCTTGTCCATATTGAAAATCCGGTGCTCAATGTCATCAAATCCCCGTTCTATCTGATCCAGGATCTCCATCCCCTCCGTTCCGAGAGTTTCGACCCACTCGTCCTCCTCCCTCATCTTCCTGAGAAAGGCCTTGATATCGCTCTTATACAAATAGAAATTGTCGCTTGTCTTCAGGATATGGTACTTCTTTTTTACAATCTCTTCCACATATCCTTCCAGATGTTCCCTAAGAAGATCTGCGTACGACTGCTGGTTTAAAAGCCGCCCGAAAAAGCGATCCATGTTGTGAAGCATATCCTGAAGCGCTTTGTTTAGCTTCTTCGTATTCACAAGAGCTGTCCTCAGCATGGCAATACTGTTCCTTTTGTCATTTTGAAACGAAAACAATGCCGCATACACATTTTGGATATAAATTTCTGTCTCCTCCCCTTCGTCACTGTTCAGACGCTCAAAGGCCTCGATGAAAACAGATGCATAATCGGGAATCACAATATTCGTAACCATACTTCCGAAATCTTCCAGTTTCTTCAGCCATTGTGCCCGCAAAAGCCAGGTCAGCACACGAGAAGCCGTCGTGTCAAAAATTTCCGGCTCCTCGTCCGCCTCCTCCTTTTCAAAATCAATCTTCTTTCCTGCATACATGTCATTTAATATTTCCAGGCAAAGTTCCCGGCTGAGAAAATAGTTATTATACTGGTACTCGTCATTGATTCTCAGAAGCGCTTCTATGTAGATATCCCGGTTTGGCGACCGGAACAACGTCCAGAATGTCTCCGGTATTTCATATATCAATCCCATACTACCTTCCTTTTATTTTCTTTTTTTCTTATTTCTTAGTATACCACATAAAATTCCCCCTGCCAAAGCAGCTTCCTCTTGACCTCTATTTTCCGAATATTATATAATAAGAGCAACTTTCCATTAACAATTCAGGCTAAAGGAGGTCTTATTTATGTTCAATTTCTTTTCGCATTCCAGCAGCAGCGGACGCAAACCAAATCCAAATCAAGCTGTTGATTTCTTTCAAAACGGAGGACTGTTCGGTGTGTTCCGAGGCTCCTCCAGTTCTGACCGTCGCCGCAGAAAGGGGCAGTATCAGAGAGGATACCATCCAAATATCCCACCGCAGGTAGGCTATCCGAACGTGCCTCCTCAGCAAGGCTACCCTCAGAATATGCAGCAGCCGAATTCAGCATCTTCCGCCGTCTGTCCGAAGTGCGGCGCTTCTGTCCCGGCAGGCTCCAAATTCTGTCTGTCCTGCGGGGCCCCGATCAACACTGCGGCCTTCTGTCAAAACTGCGGCAAACCGCTTCCGCCTAACGCAAAATTCTGCCCTGAGTGCGGTACGCCAAGACGGTAATGTGGTTTCGTCATGATCCGGCCGGATACCACATCCTTTCCCGGCTTGGAGGAGGACGGTACGGCGTCTGTTATCTGGCAGAAAACACAGAGGGACAGCAGTTTGTCCTGAAACGCTTCCGCCCCCGTCAGCAAAAAAAGTATCCGGATGACCATCGGCATGAGGCCGTGATCCTGTCCGGTCTTTCTCACCCTGCGGTTCCTGCCTTGTGCGGAATCATCAACAGCCCCAGCGGATATTTCTTTGTTCTGGAATACAAAAAGGGAAAGACACTGAAACACTGGCTTTTCAGGGACCACAAGGTGTTTTCAGACTCTGAAATCTTCCGGATCGGCTCCCAGCTTTTCGATATCCTGATCTATATTCACAGCCGAAGCGTCGTGCACCGTGATATCAGCATCGCCAATATCACGGATGACGGCGAACATATCAGTCTGCTGGATTTCGGGCTGGCGCGCTACACAGATCGTGACGGAGGTATTCTCCCTTCCTTGGACTTCCCATATGTTGGGAATGTGCTTTTGTATCTTCTGTGTTCAGGGTACAAGGGGGATCGAAAAAAACCATGGCACGAAGTGCTGCCGCTCACGTCTGCGCAGAAACACTGTCTTTTGCACATGGTGGAACTGGAAGAGCCTTTTCACGATACTAAAGAAGCAGCAGAGGCATTCCACTCCTCCTTTTTTCCGCACGAAGGCAATTTTCCAAAAGAACATTTTCTTTTCTGACATCAAAGAAGCAGACAAAGGGTTCGAAAACAATCACTGCCCTCTGCCTGCTTCTTTTATTTTCTTCTCTGTCTGCACGCCTCATACATCAAAATCCCTGCCGCCATTGCTGCATTCAGCGACTCTACCTGTCCATACATCGGAATCTTGATCTTTCTGTCAGCCGCCGCGCTGATTTCTTCCCGCAAGCCGTTCCCTTCATTTCCGATCAGAAATGCGGTTCCTTCCGTATAATCTTCTTCATCATAGTATCTGCTGTCATCGAGGTGTGCTGCATACACATGAATGCCGCAGCCTTTCATCTTTTTAATGGTCTCCTCCAGATCCTCAACGTAGAGAACCGGCATCCGGTAGACGGATCCCATCGTAGAACGGATCGTCTTTGGCTGATAGAAATCTACACTCTCCCTGCTCAGGATAATGCCGGTCACTCCTGCCCCTTCTGCTGTCCGCACAATAGTCCCAAGATTTCCCGGATCCTGCAGATTGTCAAGGACGATGAGAAAGGGCTTTTTCCCTTCCTTCTCTTTGAGCATTTCTTCAAGAAGGTACTCTTGTCTTTTCACAACCGCCAACACCCCCTGCGGCGTCTTCGTATCAGACATATGCTCAAAGACTTTGTCGCTTACGACCTCCGTGATGCGCTTTAGCCCCTCCAGGATATCTCCATGTCTCTCGAAAAACGACTCGGAGGCATAGACTTCTATTACTCTTTTTCTCGGCACTTCGCGTACCATGCGCAGCCCCTCCACGAGAAAAACCCCTTCCTGGGCTCTGGCCTTTGCCTTTTTCTGGAGCTTCAAAATCCGTTTTACTTTCTGATTTGATGTGCTTGTTATCATAAAATATTCTCCTGTGTCTTCTCAATAAAAACTCTACTTGGCCATCTTCACTTCCAGTATCCTCTCCACCGACTCATCAATCCGATCTTCCGGAAGCGTCCCGTTGCTTACCGCGGACAGGATCCCCTGATATGCTTCTTCAAAATCTTCCGGCATGAGGATGACATCTGCTCCGGCCTGCACTGCCTTGACTGCCGCTTCTGCGGAAGTATAGCTCCTGGTAATTGCCCCCATATCCATGGCGTCCGTGATGACAATGCCATCATAGCCAAGTTTTTCCCTCAGCATCTCCGTGATGATCTCTTTCGACAATGATGCAGGGGTATCGTCATCCAGTACGTTTGGCAAGGAAATATGTCCTGCCATAATAAATTCCGTTCCTTCTTCGATAGCAGCTTTAAACGGAAGGAACTCGCATTTCTCCAGCTCTTCTTCTGTACTCTCAGAATAAGCAGCACCTTCATGGGAATCTTCCGATGTGCCTCCATGTCCCGGAAAGTGCTTTGTTACTGTGTAGATGTCCTGGCTGTGAAGCCCTTTGATTTCTTCCGCCGCCATTTTGGCCACAAGCTTCGGGTCTGAACCAAAGGAACGCTCCCTCACAATGGTATTTTCCGGGTTCGTCCACACATCGGCCAAAGGCGCAAAGTCCATATTAAATCCCAGCTCTTTTAGATAGCTCCCAATGGTTTTACCCGCATCGTATGTCTTCTGTTTGTCTTCCGTCCTACCGATCTCGGACATATCTCCTACATCTTCTACTCCAAACGCATCGTTCCCTGAGATCCGGGACACCGTCCCTCCTTCTTCATCCACGGACAGAAAAAGCGGAAGTCCTGTCTTCTCCTGGCTAAGCTCCATCATGGAAGCATTCCATTCCTTTGTCTGCTCCGGCGTTTCAAGATTATTTCCCATCATGATAAGGCCGCCTACTGGCCTGTCCTCATAGGCCTCTTTTGTAATATCTCCAACCTGTATCGTCCCCGTCACTCCTGTCAGGGCATCCGGCGCGACCATAAACATCTGTGCCACTTTTTCTTCCAGAGTCATATCTTCCAGCTTTTCCTGGATTTTGTTATTACTTTCATCTTCTCCCTGCTTTTCGGATATCTGGCTTTCTTCTTCTTGACTGTTACCTGGCACCATCTCGTCTCTCCCCGCTTTGCTGAAAAAAATGATGCCGCCCATGACCGCCGCAGATATCGCCATACAGCTGATGCCAAAAATCCATTTTGCCCTCGCGCTTCTGCTTTTCTTTCTTCTTTTCATTTCATAAAACCCCTTACTTTTCTTGCCCTTTTACTTTTGGCTATTAGTATTATACCCACGACTCTTCTTTTGCGCAAGAACATGTCCGAAAAAAGACACTGCGCAGTTCTTTCCTTGCACAGTGTCTTGATTTGCTACATTTTAAACCGGTATCCGACTCCCCAGATGGTTTCGATATATTGTGGTTTCGATGTGTCGTACTCGATCTTTTCCCGGATTTTTTTGATATGCACTGTCACGGTAGCGATATCGCCGATGGACTCCATATCCCATATCTCACTGAAAAGCTCATCCTTTGTGTACACATGGTTTGGATGACTCGCCAGAAATGCCAGCAGGTCAAATTCCTTTGTGGTAAATGCCTTCTCCTCCCCGTTGATCCATACTCGTCTCGCTGTCGTATCGATCTTCAGCCCTCGGATCTCAATTGTCTTATTCTCCTCTGCATGGCTTCCGATGAGGCGTTCATACCTTGCCAGATGGGCCTTTACCCTGGCTACCAGCTCGCTCGGGCTGAATGGTTTTGTCATATAGTCGTCCGCCCCAAGGCCAAGTCCACGGATTTTATCGATATCATCCTTTTTTGCGGAAACCATGATGATCGGCATGTTCTTTGCGTCCCGCACTTTCCGGCAAATCTCAAATCCGTCGACTCCTGGAAGCATCAGATCAAGGATAAGCAAGTCAAAATCTTCCTCCAGCGCTTTTTTCAGTCCCGCATTTCCGTCGTTTGATACCTCCACTTCGAAGCCGCTCAGCTCCAAGTAATCCCGCTCCAGTTCCGCGATCGCTTCTTCGTCTTCTACTATAAAAATCTTACTCATAAATAGGTACCTCCTGATATTTGCGGATTACAAAATACATGACCGTTCCGGTGCCCGGCTTGCTTGTGGCCCATATTTTTCCTCCGTGTTCTTCTATGATCTTCTTCACGATGGAAAGTCCGATCCCGCTTCCTCCTTTTGAAGAATTCCGTGAAGCATCCGTCCGGTAAAAGCGGTCAAAAATATACGGCAGATCTCTCGCGTCGATCCCCTTTCCGTTATCCTCAAGTTCCACCTGGATAAAGTCGCCTACATCTTTTACCCTGAGATTGATGCGCGGCCGCACTTTATCCATATATTTCAGAGAGTTGCTGATAATATTGTTGACTACCCTCATGAGCTGCTCTGCATCTCCGATAATCTTTACGTCGCCCTCCACGTAATTAAAGTAACCAAATTCCACTCCCTGGCTTTCCAGTTCAGACGCCAGGTTGTCCGCGCAGTCATTAAAATAATCGTTTACCGACAAGGGACTGAAATTGTACGGAATACGGTTTGTATCGATCTTTGTGTAAAGTGTAAGTTCATTGATCAGCGTGTTCATCTCATTTGCTTTATTGTAGATGGTTTTGATATAGCGTTCCATCTTCTCCGGCGTATCTGCCACACCGTCCATGATTCCTTCCACATATCCTTTGATAGCAGTAATCGGTGTCTTAAGATCATGGGAAATATTGCTGATCAGTTCTTTGTTCTCCTTATCATTTTTCAGCTTTTCTTCTGCATTTTCCTTCAGCCGTCTGCGCATCGTCTCGATATCCTGGCAGAGCTGCCCGATCTCGTCGTCTTTTTCCGGATGAAGCTCAAAATCCAGTTCTCCCTCCGTAATGCTTTTAACGGCAATCTCCATCTTCTCAATAGGCCGAAGCAGGCTTCCATAAATCCATAAAATCATAAGCATTGCCGTAAGTGCCAGGATAAGGACCACACCGATAAACATACTGATAATGAAATCATGCACTTCCGGAATCTGATTCAGCGTACTTAAGGATTGCTCAAACTTCTGATACTGAGCACCGGTAAGCCCGTATGTCTGCTCGATCACATGGATCTGATATCTTGCCACTCCCCATACGACAAGCCCTGCCAGCACTGCAGGCAGGATCGTGATGACGACAAATGAAATGATCAGTCTTGTCTTTAGCTTCAAACTCTTACTTCCTCTCTGCCAACGTCAATTCATAGATACAGTATAACATGAAAAGGGAGCGCTTACATCCCAAGCGCCCCCAATTTTTTCTAAACTTTTTATAAATAACTGCGCAGTGTTTCCACCTTGTCCAATCTTTCCCAAGGAAGATCCAGGTCGTTGCGTCCGAAGTGTCCGTACGCTGCTGTCTGTTTGTAGATCGGACGTCTGAGGTCCAGCATCTTGATGATTCCGGCCGGTCTCAGGTCAAAGTTTTCGCGGATGACTTCCACCAGTTTTTCGTCGGAAAGCTTTCCTGTACCGAACGTATCTACCCATACAGATGTCGGCTGTGCCACGCCGATAGCGTAAGAAAGCTGGATCTCACACTTGTCTGCAAGCCCTGCCGCCACAATATTTTTTGCAACGTAACGTGCGGCATACGCGCCGGAGCGGTCTACTTTCGTACAGTCTTTTCCTGAGAATGCTCCGCCGCCGTGACGTGCCATTCCGCCGTAACTGTCCACGATGATCTTTCTTCCTGTCAGGCCGCTGTCCCCGTGTGGTCCGCCAATGACAAACCGCCCTGTCGGGTTGATAAAGAATTTCGTGTCCGCATCGATCATCTTTTCATCCAGAACCGGACCGAATACATATTTGCGAATATCTTCATGAATCTGCTCCTGTGTGACAGCCGGGTCATGCTGCGTAGAGAGTACTACCGCTTCCAGTCTGGACGGCTTTCCATTCTCATCGTACTCTACCGTTACCTGAGATTTTCCGTCCGGTCTGAGATACGGAAGTGTTCCATCTTTTCTGACTTTCGCAAGCTGTTTTGTCAGCTTATGTGCCAGCGCGATCGTGTAAGGCATATATTCTTCTGTCTCATTTGTAGCGTAGCCAAACATCATTCCCTGATCCCCGGCTCCGATAGCTTCGATCTCTTCGTCTGACATTTTATGTTCTTTCGCTTCCAGAGCCTTATCCACGCCCATAGCGATATCGGAAGACTGCTCATCAATTGCCACGAGAACGCCGCATGTGTCAGCGTCAAATCCAAATTTTCCTCTTGTGTATCCGATCTCTCTTACCGTATCACGGACAATTTTCTGAATATCAACATACGCGCTTGTCGTGATCTCTCCCATAACCATCACAAGTCCGGTCGTCGTACATGTCTCACAGGCCACACGGCTCATCGGGTCCTGTTCCATCAGTGCGTCAAGGATCGCATCGGAAATAGCATCGCACACTTTGTCCGGATGTCCTTCCGTTACGGATTCAGAAGTAAACAATAATTTTTCCATCTTTTCCTGCCTTTCTTTTTTCTCTTTTAATCCATTCCATGTTTCCCTGGCGGTCTTTTTTTGATTCAAAAAAATTGTCCGAAGCAAAAAAAGAAGCCCACCATAAGCGGACTGTTATATTACATCATATATCAATCCTCTTATTGTTCGATTACTCGCTCAGGCTGGCACCTTCCGTCTCCGGGGTTGCCGTGGCTTCTCAGATCCTATGTATCTCCACCACTCTGAATAAGAGAAAATATAAAATATTTGTTTGTTACACTACGGAATCATAACACTTGAAGGAATGTCTGTCAAGTGATTTCTATACAAAAAGAAACCCGGATTTCCTGATGCACAAGAACTGTTTCATGTTCTCCAGTGCATCAGAGGTGTTCCGGATAGTCTTTCCATATTTTTCAATTCCTTCTAGCCGACTTTCAGCTTAAATTTCTGAATTTCCTTTTCGCTTGATACCTTCTCGATTTCTGCCCCAAGCTCACGGAGTTTTTCTTCAAACCGCTCATATCCTCTCTGGATATAGACGATATCATCCACGATCGTGATGCCGTCCGCGGCAAGACCTGCAAGAACAAGCGCTGCTCCTGCTCTTAAATCCGGCGCGCTCACTCTTGCGCCTGAAAATCCTTTTACTCCTTCGATAGTGGCAGAATTCCCTTCGATCTTGGATACGGCTCCCATCCTTGCGAGCTCATCGAGATATTTGAACCGATTTTCAAAAATGCTTTCCGTGATCGTACTTGTTCCCTCGCACAGTGCAAGTGCCACGCCCATCTGCGGCTGCATATCAGTCGGGAATCCCGGATAAGGCAGTGTCTTAACCTGTGTGTGATGAAGTTTCCCTTTGGATACCACGCGCACGGCATCGTCGAACTCCTCCACTTCACATCCGATTTCCACCAGTTTGGCGATCGTTGCTTCCAAATGCTTCGGGATGACGTTTAATACCGTCACGTCCCCTTTCGTTACCGCTGCCCCAAACATGAATGTCCCGGCTTCGATCTGGTCCGGAATAATAGAATACTCAGCGCCATGCAGCCTGGTCACACCTTTTATTTTGATGACATCTGTCCCTGCACCGCGGATATTCGCTCCCATGCTGTTCAGGAAGTTGGCAACATCAACTACATGCGGCTCTTTTGCCACGTTCTCCAGGATCGTCGTCCCTTCCGCCATAGCTGCTGCCATCATGACGTTGATAGTCGCTCCCACGCTCACTACGTCAAAATAAATATGGCTTCCTGTCAGATGCTGAGCATCAGCGATGATCTTTCCGTGCTCGATGTCCACCTCTGCCCCAAGGGCCCGGAATCCTTTCAAATGCTGGTCGATCGGACGGCTTCCGATATTGCAGCCGCCCGGAAGCGCCACCTCTGCATGTCTGTATTTTCCAAGCAGTGCGCCTAACAGGTAATAGGACGCCCTTATCTTCTTGATATAATCGTAGTCTATATTAAAATCATGGACAGATCCCCCGTTGATGTGGACCGTATGGCGGTCCACTCTGTTGATCTGTGCGCCGATTCCTTCCATCGCTTCCAGTAAAACATTGATATCATTGACATCCGGAAGATTATCAATGTGAACAGTCTCATCCGTCATGATCGCTGCGGCGAGAATAGCCAATGCAGCATTTTTAGCTCCGCCAATCACAACTTCTCCCACAAGCGGAGTTCCTCCCTTAATAATATATTGCTCCATAATACACCTCAACTAATTCCAATGGTATCTGTAATCGAATCATTACATATCTATATTTACAAAACGCTTCTTTTGTTAATCATTCGTCAAAGGCTATACCTTACCGGATTAGTATAACACAAAATCGCGGTTTGTAAAACTTTTTTTCTTGTTCTTTGCGGTCTGTGTGCCCTTTCTCCCCTAATTTCCAATGATATCCAGCACCTTTTGAACCGTCTCATCCATCGTAAGTCCATCTTCGCTGATACGAATATCCGCATATTTTTCAAACAGCTGCGTCCTCTCGTTATAGAGATCCCGGAGCGTCTGCCCATCCCTCAGGACTACTCCCCTGTTTCTGGCATTTTGGATTCGTTGTTCAATCTCTGTATACGAGACATGCAGATAGATCACAGTTCCAATCTTCCTGAAATGCTCCATAGCTTTTTCGCAGTATACAACACTTCCTCCCGGCGCAATGACCGCCTTCTGAGGGTTGACTGATAAGTTCACGCGCTCTTCCACTTCCAAAAAACCGTCTGGTCCTCTCTCCTCGATGATCTCTTTCAAAAGTTTTCCTTCCGTTTCCTGGATCAGAAGATCTGTATCAATAAACTGATAACCGAGTCGCTTCGCTGTCACGACACCAACTGTGCTTTTTCCAACAGCCGGCATTCCGATAAAAATCAGATTTTTCTTCATGCATTTTCCTCTTTTCCGTTTATTTCTCTCTATCTTGTATTTTATCACGCTTTTATTTGTGCGTAAAGACATACCTTTGCGCAGATCCCGGCAATCCTATCCTTTTTCTTAATAATATCGGCGGCAGTTCCTCCTGTGTGTACATCTTCTGCGCAGGATTTCATGATATAAAAGCACGTCGATCATATCTCTCAAAGGATCTTCCTTTCTTCCTCTCCTGTTCCTTCTCATTTGAGCCGTCATCTGCTCCTCTTCCTCCGCTTCCTGGCTCATCTCCTGTTCTATCTCTTCTCTTACCTCCTGCTTTTCCTCCGCCTTCATCCGGTCATAGATCCTTCCGGACATCATGTAAAGCTGGAGTCGATCCGGGTACTCGTCGTAGATCATACTTCCTTCATATTCCATCCGGTCGCACTCCTCTTCCACATAAGGGAGGAGCCTCTTTGCCGTGACAGGGTACATACTTTTCATGTAATCTACATCCCGCTGTTCTCTTCTCTCCTCATCGAAATCTCTCAGGTCTGTCGGATACGCCATATAATAAGGTAGTTTATGTTCCATCATCTATACACTTCCCGTCATATATCATCTACTTTACCATATGCGAAAGCACGGATTGTGTGAAGCAGAAGAGAGAGTACAAAATTCCCCGGGACTTGCTGACCCCGGGGAATTTGATCTTACCATATTTCATTTTTAGTAAGCTTCTCGTTCTTTGTAATGATGCGCTTCCTCCAACATCATATCTTTCACTTTCATCAGACGAATCTGAGAACTCCGTTCATTCTCATCCAGTTTCATCGTGATGTACTTGATATTTTCCTGTGTCTCCGGAATAATGACGTGCTCCAGCGCATTTACACGGCGCCTGGTCTTCTCGATCTCTGCTGCCATAAGCTGGCATGCTTTTTCTGTCTCTGCAAGCTTCAGCATATCCGGCAGGATATCTGCCAGAGACTTTACTGCGCCGTCCAGGTCACTGGACGTAAATGCAAATCCATAGGAATAAATATCGTTCGCGTCCGCCGTCCTTGTCTTCGTATCAAAGACAGGGATATCTACACTCATGACATTCTTCTGTGTCATCGAAAGATCTACAGCCTGCTTTGGCGCCATCAGAGCCGTCCTTAAAGCAGCCTGTGACATGCCGGCTTTTGCGATGACAAAGTTTCTGTTTGCCGCCTTAATGCCGGCTTCGACCTTTTCTCTGAGTGCCATATTCTCCCTTACAAGATCAAGGAACTGGCGCATCAGTTCGTCTCGCTTATCTTTCAAAAGCTTATGGCCTCTGGTCGCAGTGACCAATTTCTTTTTCAGCCTTGTGAGCTCCATACGGGTAGGTGTTACCTGTTTAGATGCCAAGCCAGTTCACCCCCATTTCTATTTGCCATAGTACATATCCAGATATTTATCATCGATACGTTTCAGCTCACTTCTCGGAAGAATGGAGAGCAGTTTCCATCCAATCTCCAGCGTCTCCTCGATAGAGCGATCTGTCTCATATCCCTGAGATACATATTCTTTTTCAAATGCATCCGCAAATTTTGCGTAGATCAGGTCGATCTCTGTGAGTGCTGCTTCTCCCAGGATGACCATGAGTTCTTTCGCTTCTTTTCCTCGCGCATATGCTGCGAAAAGCTGGTTCATCGTATTGGAATGGTCCGCCCTTGTCTTTCCTTCTCCGATACCTTTGTCTTTCAGACGGGACAGAGAAGGCAGTACGTCGATCGGTGGCTGCACTCCTTTTCTGTAGAGATCACGGCTTAAGATGATCTGTCCTTCTGTGATATATCCTGTCAAGTCCGGAATTGGATGTGTCTTGTCTTCTTCCGGCATAGTTAAGATTGGGATCATCGTGATACTTCCGCTCTTTCCGTTCTGTCGCCCTGCTCTTTCATACATAGATGCAAGGTCTGTGTACATATATCCAGGATATCCGCGGCGTCCAGGGACTTCCTTACGTGCTGCTGACACTTCACGGAGCGCATCCGCGTAGTTCGTGATATCTGTCAGAATGACAAGTACGTGCATATTCTTTTCAAATGCCAGATACTCTGCTGCGGTCAGAGCCATCTTCGGCGTGGAAATACGTTCGATGGCCGGGTCATTTGCCAGGTTGATGAAAAGTACGGTACGGTCGATGGCTCCTGTTTCACGGAAACTTTCTATGAAATAGTTGGATTCCTCGAATGTGATACCCATTGCTGCAAACACAACGGCAAACGGTTCATCTGTACCTCTTACCTTTGCCTGTCTTGCAATCTGCGCTGCAAGCTGCGCATGCGGAAGACCGGATGCGGAGAAAATCGGAAGTTTCTGTCCACGAACCAGAGTATTCAATCCGTCGATAGCGGAAACACCTGTCTGAATGAATTCTTCCGGATAACTTCTTGCCGCCGGATTCATCGGAAGTCCGTTTACATCCAGCCTTTCCTCCGGAAGGATTTCCGGTCCGTCATCAATCGGGCGGCCCAGGCCATCAAATACACGGCCCAACATATCTTCGGACACTCCAAGCTCCATACTCCGTCCGAGGAATCTTACTTTACTGTTGGAAAGGTTGATACCCGTCGCGCTTTCAAACAGCTGAACAAGGGCATCTTTCCCGTTGATCTCCAGTACCTTGCATCGGCGTGTCTCCCCGTTTGCAAGTTCGATCTCTCCAAGTTCGTCATACGCTACATCTTCTACGCCGCGGACCAGCATCAACGGTCCGGCAACTTCCTGTATGGTTCTATATTCTTTTGGCATTCTAGAAGTCCTCCTTTCCAAATGTGTCCGCTATCTCTGCGCGAAGTTCCTCGGTTACTTTCTTGTATTCTTCATCCAGATTTTCTTCTAATGTATATTTGAAACGTCCGATCTTTTCACGAACTGCCATATTGATAAGCTTGTTCATAGATGCTCCCTCAGACAGTGCCTTTGCGGAATCTTCATAAAAGGCAATTACCAATTTCATGAGGAGGTACTGTTTCTTCAGAGAAGAGTACGTATCTACTTCATGGAAGGAGTTCTGATGCAGGAAGTCTTCACGGATAGAACGTGCCGCTTCCATCTTCAGACGGTCTGACGGGGACAGTGCGTCCATACCTACCATCTTTACGATCTCGTCAAGTTCTGCCTCATCCTGAAGAAGTCCCATCATCTTCTGACGGTTTTCCATCCAGTCTTCTGCCACTTCTTCATTGAACCATTTTTCCATATCCTGCAGATACAGAGAATAACTTGTCAGCCAGTTGATAGCCGGGAAGTGTCTCTTGTATGCAAGGTTGGAGTCCAGTCCCCAGAATACTTTTACGATACGGAGTGTTGCCTGGGATACCGGTTCAGAAATATCTCCGCCCGGAGGGGATACCGCACCGATTACAGACAGAGCTCCCTGTCTTTGATCTTTTCCAAGTGACACAACCTGTCCGGCACGTTCGTAGAACTGTGCAAGACGGCTTCCAAGGTATGCAGGATATCCTTCTTCTCCTGGCATTTCTTCCAGACGTCCGGACATCTCACGGAGTGCTTCGGCCCAGCGGGATGTTGAGTCTGCCATGAGCGCTACGGAATATCCCATATCGCGGAAATACTCTGCGATGGTAATACCTGTGTAGATTGACGCCTCACGGGCAGCAACCGGCATATCTGACGTATTCGCGATCAATACGGTACGCTCCATCAGAGACTCGCCAGTCTTCGGGTCTTTCAGTTCCGGGAATTCGTTCAGAACGTCTGTCATCTCATTTCCACGTTCTCCGCATCCAATGTAGACTACGATGTCCGCTTCCGCCCATTTTGCCAGCTGGTGCTGGATAACGGTCTTACCGCTTCCAAATGGTCCCGGTACGGCTGCCACGCCGCCTCTTGCGATCGGGAAGAATGTGTCGATTACACGCTGTCCTGTAATAAGCGGCATTTTCGGAGGAAGTTTTTTCAGATACGGACGTCCTTTACGAACCGGCCATTTCTGCATCATTGTAAGCTCTTTGTCGCCCTCTGGTGTAGACAAGACTGCCACAACTTCCTCTACCGTAAATTCCCCTTCTCTGATCTCTTTGATCGTACCTTTCATATTCGGAGGTACCATGATCTTCTGCTGTACGACGATGGTCTCCTGTACTGTTCCCAGCACATCTCCTCCGCTTACTTCTTCTCCAACTTTTGCTGTCGGAACAAACTTCCACTTTTTATCTCTCTTTAAGGACGGTACTTCTACACCTCTCTTCAGGCTGTTTCCCCCCGTCACTTTCATAATATCGTCCAGTGGTCTCTGGATACCGTCATAGATACTTGCGATAAGGCCAGGCCCCAGTTCTACAGACATCGGCACTTCCATGGATTCGACCGGTTCGCCCGGTTTCAGTCCGGATGTCTCCTCGTATACCTGAACAGAGGCTTCATCGCCATGGATCTCGATGATCTCGCCGATAAGTCGCTGATCGCTTACACGAACCACGTCGAACATGTTGGCGTCACGCATTCCTTCAGCGATAACCAGCGGCCCTGCCACCTTCTTTATCATTCCCTTACTCATTTCGACAATCACCTGCTTTCCTAATTATCACCAAACAGAATATCGGAGCCGACTGCCTGTTCCACAGACTTCTTTACGCCATCGATACCTGCACCCGTATTCCCATTCACTCCAGGAATCTGAATTACAGCCGGGACAAGTTGCTCTTTATATCTGTCTATCTCATGTTTCAGAACGGCTGCGCAGGCCTCGGTAATGTAGATAATACCTGCCTTTTCCTCCGCAAGCCTTAAAAAAGTCTCTTTCGCCTCCTCCGGGTTCTTTACAGGATACGTATCAAGCCCCAGGGCGGCAAAACCATAGATACTGTCATAATCGCCCAAAACTGCTATCTTATACATACATCTCCCTTACCCTTTCCCGGATAGAGTCATCCGGAAACGCATTCTGCTTTCCGGTGAGAATGATTCTTACCGTCTTGATTTCATTTTCCCGTGCGAGCACATAGGCCACAATCGGCCCGATCGTAAACGGATTGTAAAGCTGCGGCTTGATGGTTTCAATGATCCGGTTGTCACACCAACACTCAAATGCCGATGTGGATTCTCTGAGCGCTTCTGCCCCGCCTTTGTAAGCTGTCCCTTCCAGGTACTCCTGGATGGCATCCATCCCGTTCAAAGCCGCTTTGCAAAGTGCATCCACGCTGATGCTGTCGCACTCTGCCATCGCTCTTTTCATAAATTCCAAACTCTTTGCGGTCTTCTGTGAACGTACCGCGATTTTAATATCTGCGACTGCCACCGTGGACTCCGCGTAGTCGCGGATGATCGCATCTTTCGCCTTCCTGCCGGCCGCATAGATTGCGAGAAGCGCAGCCCTGTCGATGATGATGTCGCAAAGTTGTCCATCGTGTGTGTGGAGCAGTGCTTCATATGCTTCTTCCGCCGCGTTTGCCATATAGTCCGGAAGTCTTGAGAACTCTTTATTCTTCACGATCTCCAACATTTCCTCCGCCGGGATCTTTGTGTCGCTTATAAAGATGTCCGAACTTTCTTCCCCCGTGGCGGCCACCTTGATCGCAGCCTTCAGATTGTGGAAAAGGTCCGGGTAAGACACCACATCAAAAACCGACATATCATCCACAAGTCCTTTGACTTCCTTCCACGTCTTTTCCCGTTCACATGTCAATATTGCTTCTGCATCAGCCGGAGTATCCGCATTTCCCCATCCTTTTTCCTGCAGAAGAGAAATGCACTGCTTCTCATCTTTGCAGGCGAGAAGCTGATCGATCACTGCCTGGGAAAACAGGGATACCTCCATTGCTCTGATCCGCGCAACCGCATAGGTATATTGATTTTTTGCCATTGGTTAAATCCTCCTTTTCGCGGAATTGCGCCGTTTTATAAAAATAATAATCTGTGTACCTGATCCTGCAGATCGTCCTTTCTGGAATCAAAGATTGCCTTGAATGTACAGTTCTCCTCGATTCCTCCGTATACAAGAACAAATCCGCCGTCCATCTCTCTCGTCTCTTTGGAGATGGAAAGATTTCCGCCTCTGTCTTTCGCAGCGCGGGTAATCCTTGCCGGAACATCCTCCGGCATCCGTTCCAGATCTTTCGGAGAAAACAGTATCTCTCCTTCTTCCGGAAGTGCGAACTTCTCAACCATTTTTACGATCGTTTCAAAATAGATATCCGGCTCCATAGAGCAGAATTTTTCATACGCCGTATCGATCATACCCGAAATGATTTCCTGTTTAGCCAGAAGGAGGGCTGTGCGCCGTTTTTGTTCGTCGGAAGATTTTGCCCGGCTTTTATATGCCGTCACTTCTTTCTCCGACTTTTCTTCCATTGCGGCTTTCAGTCCATCTGCCTCTTTCTTTGCTTCCGCAAGGATTGCTTCCGCGTTTGCCTTTGCATCCGCCTCTTTCTTTGATGCTGCGGCGTTCGCTTCTTCCAGAATCTGGCTGATCATTTTATCCAATCCAGTCATTCTTAAGCTCTCCTTTACTTTTTAGATTTTCGTTCTTTTTCCAGATTCCCATTAAACCTGAATTGCTGTTACAGCCAGAATAGAAATCAAAAGTGCAAGGATCGCGTATGTTTCAACCATTGCCGGGAAAAGCATTGCTTTACCAAACTGTTCTGGTTTTTTTGCAACGATACCGATAGCTGCTGCGGATGTTTTTCCCTGTGAAATCGCGGAAAGAAGTCCTACGATACCGATCGGAAGACATGCTGCAAGGATCATGAGTCCTGTTTTCACATCGATGTCTGCCGCACCGCCGCCAAGCAGGCCGATTTTTGACAATGTGATAAATCCAACAAGCAGACCGTAAATTCCCTGTGTACCAGGAAGCAGCTGCATGATCAATACTTTCGCAAATTTGCTCGGATCTTCTGTTACTACTCCTGAAGCTGCCTGACCGGCAATCCCTACGCCGATAGCGGATCCGGTTCCCGCAAGAAGTACCGCCGCTGCCGCACCAAGTAATGCATAAACAATTCCTAATTCACTCATTATTTTGTTTCCTCCTTAACATCTACATACTTTGTGTTTGCTTTGAACGGATTGAATGCCCGTCCCCCGCCTTCATAGAATTTTCCGAAGAATTCCACGTACTGAAGACGGTTTGTATGAACATATGCCCCAAGCAAGTTGATTGCAATATTGAATATATGCCCAATAATAAATACGATAATAAATACGATCGCTCCAAATACCCCTTTTCCGGCCATACTGCCCATCTGGTTTACAACGGAAGCGATAACACCGGTTGCAAGGCCAAGGGCAAGCAGACGTGAATAGGAAAGTACGTCGCTTAGCCATCCGGTAATATTGTACAGGTCATACGCTCCAAGCGCGATGCGCAGCGCCGGATTTTTGCTGCTTCTTCCTGACATCAGGAGCAGTCC
The DNA here is from genome assembly GCF_019754295.1 of Sellimonas caecigallum. Taxonomy (GTDB): domain Bacteria; phylum Bacillota; class Clostridia; order Lachnospirales; family Lachnospiraceae; genus Sellimonas; species Sellimonas caecigallum. Next base: position 155,854 of record NZ_VIRV01000002.1, read on the forward strand.
CACCGCGCCTACGATGGCCAGCACCTTTGAGAATGTCTCAAGCGCTGCCGGAAATACGATGTGCATCTGTGAAATGGAATAAAACAGACTGCTTGGCAACAGCATCAAGATCAAACCGATCAAAAATGCGAACCACAGCACGACATCACAGAAAAAGTCCATGTACCTTTTGTCTCTGAGGCACATATATCCTTTGATTGCAAGCCCTGTAAAAAGATGGATCAGACCAAACAGCATGGAGAAAATGAGAAGTTTCATCGGATCATTGAGAGGCACAAACCAAAGTGCCGGAATCCCTACTTCATGTCCAAAGAACACTCTTGAAACGACATTTACGACGTCTCCAAAATATCCTCCGAACAGGATTCCCCATACCAGTGTGGAAATTCCGCAGTACATAAACATGCGGAGCGATTTCGCCATTCCATCTGACATTCTTGGGTATTTTTTTAAAAGTACTGCACAGGCTACAAAAATGATGAGCCCGTACGCTGCATCCGAAAGCATCAGGCCAAACAAAAATACATAGAAGACAAACATAATCTTTGTCGGATCCACTTCTCCTTTGGCCGGAAGTCCGAACGACTCCAGTACGCCTTCCACAGAACGTGTCGCCTTTCCATTTTCAAGAAGAACAGGCGCCTCCTCTTCCTCCGGAAGGTCTTCGATCTCCACAGAGAGACTGTACTCTCTGTCAAGCTTTTCAGCAAGCTTGGCGGCATTTTTCTTTGCAATGTAACCGCTGATCACAAATGTATTTCTCGTCTGAGGTACCTGCCCTAGCACCTCGTATCTCTGCGCCCTCGTGCGATAATAATCGGAAAGGGTCTTCAGATTTTCACGATGCCCGGCCTGATCTTGGATTTCTTTTCCAAAATCTGCAATTTCTTTACCGACTTCGGAGATTCTCGTCTCGATCTTCTCCACTTCCTTTGCAGGGATTTCTGTGATCGTCTGCGCCGGTCTGGAAAATCCTGCAGACCGGAGCGCTTCTTCCAGAAGATCCGCTTCTGTTCGCAGACAGATTGCGGTAAGACACGTCTGATCTTTATCTGCTGATACGATCTCCACGTCACAGGCAGTAAGATCTGGTGCTGCTTCCGCAATCTTCGCCATTACTTCTTCCTGCGTCATCACACTGCCGATACTTCCGATAAATACCTTTGTCTTCTTTGTTCCCTCGTAATCCATCGGGACAGACAAGGACAGCCACGGGAGCAGCGCTTCTTTCTGAGCCAGAAGCTTCACGATCTCCGCCTTTCCTTCCGCTTCCTTCTTTTTCATCAGAAGTATGTGTTGTGCCGTATCCAAAATGCTTTCCCGATTGCTTACCACATCCTGGTAGACTTTTCGTTCCACGAGCTTTTTCCCTTCCAGAGAAGAAAGCATCGAGGTCTTTTCCGGAGCATATTCCTGAAGCACATCCAGCGCCTGATCCAGTATGGAAGCCTGCTTCTCAAATTTCTGCCGGTCTTCCAGCGTATCCATTTTCTCCAGCCCTTCGGAAGGCATTCTGGAAGTCTCGATTTCCATCACGCCAAGTCGCTGAAGCTCCTCCAGTATTGCTTTACGGTCTTTTTTCATCGCGCAGATACTGATTCGCTGCATCTGCAATACTGACATATGGAAATTCCTCCTTTCTTTTCCGAAACACTAGAACAGCTCTTTGAGTATCAACTCTACCGCCTGTGTCTCTTTTTGTTTTGCTGCTTCTTTCAAGGCCTCTACCTGCCTCGTTGTCTCGGCATCAAAGGCGTCCTCCCCCTCTTTTGCCTCTGTTTTCGCAGCTTCGAGTTGCTGAAGTGCTTTTAGCTTCGCTTCATCGGCAGCATCCTGTTTCAATTCATCAGCCTTCCGATTTGCTTCTGCGAGCACCTCTGCCGCCTTTTCATCGGCCTGTCTTAAGATATCATCCGCTTTCGCCTCAGCATCTTTTACAGCCTGAATGGTTTTTTCTATCACTTCCTCACCACCTTTTACTCTTTATCTCAGCCTAAGATAAGTTCATCTTAGCATAAAGATTGACAAACCGCAAACACTTTATAGGCACTTTCTATAATGTTGTCTTTCTATTACTTCTTATTATAATATATTTTGCACAACAAATATACCTTTTGTAACTTTTTGAAACTTTTCCTTTCTGTCTCTTCCTATTAATATTATCAGCTGAAACAGCGTATTTTCTTCACTTTTTCACTTTATCTGAGCATCTTGCGAAAAATGATAAAAAAAAGACAAATTTTTATTCTTTCCATTCCAGTCTGTGGAGATGACCTTCCAGATTCATTCCGCGGAACTGATTCTGGCGCAGAGCTTCATACAATATAATGGCCGCAGAATTTCCAAGATTCAGCGAACGAATATCGCCGATCATCGGGATCCGGATACAGGTTTCTTCATAATCCACAAGGATTTCCTCCGGGATGCCTGCGCTTTCTTTTCCGAACATGATATAGCAGTCCGGCTCGAATTCCACTTCTGTGTAAATGCGGTGCGCCTTTGTAGTGGCCATGTAAATCTTCGCCCCCGGGTTCTGTTCCAGGAAGTCTTCAAAATCGATATAGACGCGCACATCAAGCTGATCCCAGTAATCCATTCCCGCTCTTTTCAGATTTTTTTCTGTCAGTCGGAAACCTAGCGGCTCAATGAGATGGAGCCTTGCCCCGGCAGCCACGCATGTCCTCCCTATATTTCCAGTATTAGCCGGAATCTCCGGCTCATGCAAAACAATGTTCAGCATTTTCTTTCTCCTCTCTTTTGTCAGCAATGCCCTCCCGGCTTGGGAGGGCATCTCACATCTATTTTTCTTTTCTCAGCCCATCGATGAACTGTTCCAGTCTTCCAAGCGCCGTCTTCAAATCCTCCAGTGAGTAAGCATAGGAGATTCTCAGGAAGCCTTCCCCGCAATCTCCAAATGCAGTTCCCGGCACGACAGCCACCTTGTATTGTTCCAGAAAACGAGTCGCAAATTCTTCCGATGTCATGCCAAATTCTTTGATGCACGGGAAGATATAAAAAGCCCCTTCCGGCTCAAAGCACTGAAGTCCCATCCTCTCAAATTCTTTGATGAGAAATCTTCTGCGCTGATTGTACGCTCTGCGCATCTCCTGTACTTCGTTCTCGCAATTGCGAAGCCCCTCGATAGCTGCATACTGGCTGTTGGTCGGCGCACACATGATGGCAAACTGATGGATCTTCAGCATTTGTTCGATGATCACACTCGGGCCGCACGCATAGCCCAGTCTCCATCCCGTCATGGCAAAGCCTTTCGAGAACCCGTTGATGACGATCGTCCGCTCTTTCATCCCCGGGAATGAGGCGATAGAAACATGATCTGTTCCATATGTAAGCTCAGAGTAGATCTCATCCGATATCACAAAAAGATCATGTTTGACAACAAGCTCCGCGATCGGAGCCAGATCTTCTTTCGTCATGATAGATCCTGTCGGGTTATTCGGAAACGGAAGTACAAGGATCTTTGTCTTGTCCGTAATCTTCTCTTCCAGCTCTTCCTTTGTGAGCTTGAATTTATTCTCTTCTTTCAGAGGAATAACTACCGGGATCCCATCCGCCAGCACCGTACACGGAAGGTAGGAGACATAACTTGGCTGCGGGATCAGCACCTCGTCCCCCGGATCCAGCATAGCTCTGAGCGCGATATCAATCCCTTCGCTTCCTCCTACAGTTACAATAATATTTTCCTTTGGATGATAGGATACCCCGATTTTTCTTTCCAGATACTTTGCAATTTCTTCTTTCAGCTCTAAAAGCCCTGCATTGGACGTATAGAACGTGCGTCCGCGCTCCAGAGAGTAAATTCCTTCTTCCCGGATCCTCCACGGCGTGTCAAAGTCCGGTTCCCCTACCCCCAGAGAGATCGCGTCCTTCATCTCGTTTACCACATCAAAGAATTTGCGGATACCGGACGGCTGTATCTCCACGATTTTTTTTGACAATGGATTTCTCATTACGGCATCACCAGCACCCTTTCTGCCTTTGCTTTCGGCGTGAGAATTGTTCCGTGGTCCTTATATTTTTTCAGAATGAAGTGGGTGGCTGTCGTCATGACAGAATCAATCGGAGCCAGCTTCTCGGAGACAAATCTGGAAATCTCTTTCAATGTCTTGCCTTCCAGGATGATCAAAAAATCGTACGCTCCGGAAATCAGATAAACAGAATTTACTTCCGGGAAATTGTAAATGCGCTCCGCAATCCGGTCAAATCCCTGATCTCTCTGAGGCGTCACACGTACTTCGATCAGGGCAGTGACAGATTCTTCTCCCGTCTTATCCCAATCGATCAGTGTGTGATATCCGCAAATAATCTTTTCTTTCTCCATCTGCGCGATCTCGTTTGCGATCGTCACTTCGTCCGTTCCCAGCAGGACTGCAAGCTCCTCCAGATTTACCCTGCTGTTTTTTTCCATGTAGCGCAAAATCTCAGTTCTCATGTTCATCGTGTACTCCTCCTTTATACATACGGAACAGTTCATCTTCAGCCGGCCTGTCTGTGCAGCGGCTCTCCTCCCCATTTACGATGATCTTGTTCCTTCCCGCTTTCATTTTTCCAGCAACAGCTGCCTCTGCGCCTTTCTCTTGGCACAGTCTGACAAATCCCTCCCCGTTATCCATCACGAGAAGGATACAACCTCCCGATGCCATCTGATATGGATTCAGGCGGAAATGTTCGCATATCTCCACTGTTTCTTGTCGGATCGGAAATTTTTTCATATCTGCCTCATAACCGGTGCCGGACGTCTCTGAAAGTTCCCACAATGCACCGAACACACCTCCGTCCGTGACCGGTTTGATGTACGCCGGCTGAAAGCTTTCTGCCAGCTTTACGATATCTAAGGCAAACAGTCTGTGTTTTTCTTCCAGGAGACGATCCAGAAAGACCGGAATAAATCGCTCTTCCAGTTCCTCCCGTCTCTCTTCCAGAATCCTTAAACTCCCTTCCAGGGCGATCGGATTTACTATGACTATATCTTTCCCTCTGTAGTCTGCCGCCTTCCCTTCTTCCTTTCCTTTTCCGTATCCGCAGCTCTTCCCATATGCGGTCACATGGACAATATTCTCTCTACATCCCGGCTGTACGTTCACACAAACGTTCAGCACCTCAAATCCCTGCTCCATGGCCACAATATCCAGACTCTTTACCATTCGTTCCAGATACGGCTCATCGGCAGTTTCCGGCACGAGGACGGACACCCTTACCCCAAACGGGCATCCGCCCTCTGCGGCGACTGCATTCAGCGCCCTGGCCGCGGCATATACGCAGATATCTTCTCTTACTCCTGTGAGCATGATTTCGGAAGAGACCAGTTCCGTATTGTCCTCCGCCGGAAAACGGACGCACTTTTCCCACACATGATACGGAAACTGCGAACTCTTCTGATTGAGTTTTTTGTAAATAAACCGCTGATAAGCAGTATCTGTCAGAATTCCTTTTCTCATACGCTATTCTTCTCCATTGATTTCCTTTATCGTTTCTTCGATCTCTTTTTCATCCTGGGATTCTACTGCTTTCTCAAGCTTTTCCACTGTCTCCTCATCGTCGGATTTTGTACCTACAAGAATCTTTTGGTTCTCTCCTTTGTACGTCGTCTCGTTGATTTCATCTCTTGAAACTTCTTTCCCTTCTTCTTCCACGATCTTCCACAGCTTGGCTCTGATCATCCTGCTGCCGTCGGACTCTTTTTTCATCTTTCCTGCATCTATTTCTTCGTCCGCCACATATTCCGTCTCCGGATCGTGCTCTTCCAGGATCTCGCTTTCGAAAGAAATCTCCGTCGTCTTTTCCCTTGTCCTTGTTCCGTATATACGACACACAAACTGCTCGTTTTGATCGATAAAGACTTCTATATAGACCGGAGAGTCCAGCGTATTTTTGATCTGCAGATCTCTCTGAGTATCAAGGGCCGCATCCATTGCAGGCTTTGTGTACGCCGCCTCATGATCAAGGGGTTCTCTCTTTGTCACTTCAAGCTCCGCATCCAGTACAGCCATATAAAGGGTAGACGCCGCCTGTGAAAATGCTTCCGGACAGTCTATGTCTGTTTCTGCCTTCTCCTCCTGGTTCTCCTCTTCATACATCTCCAAAAGGGGCGCTAAGATCTTCTGGACAGAAATTTCTTTTTCTGTAAGAATGACTTGCCCGTTCAAAAGCTCTGCTGTCCTGGAAAGAAGCGATCTGTCCTCTTCCTGTGTCTCTGTGGCAAACTCTCCTATCCTGTCCTCTATGCTCTCCAGATCTGTCTTCGTCACTTTTGGCTCATCTTTTTTTGCCGATACGTTGATCCTTGTCTCTTCTCCCAGAAGGAGCGAAGGAAGTTTATCCTCAAGCTCTTTCATGACTGCATCTATATCGATCGTCTCTCCGCTTTTCTCTTCCGTAATCTGGAACACGCCTCCCACTCTTGTGATCCCGGCATCCTCGGCCTCCTCATAAAAGTCCTTTGTCTTCTCTTCGAGAAGATCTTCTATCTGCTCTTCATCAATCTTATAGCTGACATCGTACTCCACTTTCTCTTTCTTTGCTGCCCGGATCTTTCGGTACCTGTGGAAAAGCCCGCCTCTTTTTGCGTACCCGGCAGCTTTCTCGATGGCCTCATCGACATCTCCCTGCCGGATCCCCATCTGTTTTACTGTGACAGAGGCCTCTTTTTCCCCGTCATGCAGAATCAGATGAGTGTTCTGCACCGCTTCCCAATTCTGCTTCAGTTTCTTCTTTGCCTGTGCCTTCGTCAGACCAGACATGTCCACACCCTGGACATAGACATTCTCCTCTATCTGTCCCGGCCGCATCTTATGTACATACCGGTATACAGACGAATAGAAGATCCCGACTACAAAAAGAGCGCATACAAAGACAAGCCCTGTCAACAACATGAGCTTCCTTTTCTGCGCTGCAGTCATTCTCCTTTGTGTCTTTCTCTTCTTTTTGCCTGTAAAACCCATACTATTCCTCCCCGTACTTTTCTATATCAGGTAAGGGATTACGGATGTCATCACCATTGCGATGATGACCAGAAGGACAACGATCGCTATGATTCTTTTTGACTTTTTGCTATGCAGATTCATCTCTTAACCTCTCTTTACCGAAACTTTGCCTTTTATTTTATACTCTTTACCCGGATTTTGCAAGAAACATTCCTCGTCTTCGCAGAACCTTCCTTATTTCACAGGATGATCTCGTACACAGATGCTTCATAATTCAGCGGATTTCTGTTCTGGTAATCAAAAAGGAGGACTGTCTCCCCCGCTTTGCCATCTTCCGCTACATGGAAGGAAAAGCGCTCCACATGAGTCAGCTTCCTCATCTTTCGGCTGTCGTACCCTCTGTAGGCAGTCAGATACTTCGGTTCTTTCTCCTCTCTGTCATAAAAATCCTTTTTCTCTTCCTTCGAGACCGTTTCTTCCCCGGCAAATCCAGGTCTGCTCTTTACATTCTCTCTCAGGTACAAGTCGTAGATCAAAAGCTCACGAAAATATGTTTCTTTTTGTATCCTTTGCTTTTGCATAAACTCCAAAAGCAGTTCATATCTGGCGATTCTTGTATAGTTTCGGCCGAACAGCCCTTCTGCATCGTAAAATCCGGCCAGGTCTTCGAAAAAGGCAAACGGCGTCTCCCACTCCCTTGCGAGAGAGCGTATCGTATGGGCAAACTGCCCGCTGTTATAATAAACCTCCACCATCTCCTCGATCTTCTTGAGCCGGATCACATCCCCGTACGGAAGCCACTTGGTAGCCAGAACTTCATACGGCGGCCTGCTCTGGTATAAAAGCCCGTATTCCAGACGATGCTCATACATATAAGAACCTTTCAGCACTTTCAGAAATCCAAGCTGAAGCTGTTCTGGGAAAAGGCTGTACACATCATTGAATGATTTCCCGAAACTCTCGTAATCTTCGCACGGAAGCCCGGCGATCAGATCCAGATGCTGGTGGACATTTCCCCCCGCCTCGATCTTCATTACCTTCTCTTTCAGCTTGCCAAAATCCATTGTCCTTTTTATCTCCCGTATCGTATTCGGGTTTGTCGACTGTACTCCGATTTCCAGCTGGATCAAACCTGGACGCATCTTTCCGATAAGTTCGATTTCCTCATCGCTTAAAAGGTCTGCCGATATTTCAAAGTGAAAATTTGTAATCTGATTGTCATGCTCCAATATATAGCGCCAGATAGCCACCGCGTGATCGTGGCGGCAGTTAAACGTCCGATCCACAAATTTAACCTGTTCCACTTTCTGGTCCAGGAAAAACTGAAGCTCTTTTTTTACAAGGTCCAAATCTCGGAAACGAAGGCACTTGTCTATCGAAGACAGACAGTAACTGCAGCGAAACGGGCAGCCCCTGCTTGTCTCATAATAGATGATCTTGTGCGCAAAGAGACTCATATCTCCGTAGACGAACGGAACCTTGCTCAGATCCATGATTTCCCGCCACGGATTTTCATGGATATCCCCATTCTTTGTCCGCACAGTCACTCCATTGATTTCCTCCACGTCTGCTGTCCCTTTATAATAGCAGTCCAGAAGTTCACGGAACGTCTCCTCTCCTTCTCCTTTCATAACACCGCTTACTTCCGGCAGACGGATTAAAACTTCCTCTGCATCATACGAAACTTCCGGTCCCCCAAGCCATAAGATCGTATCCGGAAGAACCTTATGAATCTCCCTTACAATTCTTTCCACATAGTCCAGATTCCAGATATAGCAGGAAAAACAGAGAATATCCGGATTTCTCTCATACAGATCCATGAGGATTTCTCCAATCTCCTGGTTGATTGTATATTCTGCAATTTCCGTCTGGCTTAAGTATTCTTCTGCGTAAGCTCTCAGAGAATAGACAGCAAGGTTGGAGTGGATATATTTTGCATTAATGGCCGCAAGAATGGTTTTCATAAGTGTTTCTCCTTTTCTTTTTCGTTTCTTTCTCGATTTTCCCAAAATTCATTGACATTTTCCCGAAAACACGCTAAACTTATGAATCGTGCAGCCGGGGTGTTAGCGGTACCCTGTACCTACAATCCGCTACAGTAGGGGTGATGTTGTGCCGAGGGCGTATTCTTGTGAGGCTGCCTTTGGTAAGTGGCGTTGATATTTGGGTCTCACGCAACTGGACTCCGTGAACCGTGTCAGGTCGGGAACGAAGCAGCACTAAGCGGAATCTCCCGTGTGCCGTGAGGGTGCCTGGGTTGAGTTTACTGCCAAAGTAACGCTTGGGAGATGCGTTCGACGCACAACGCACAAAAAAGAGCAGATGACTGCTCTATTTTTTTTGCCTTAATTCTCTAAAAAATTGTTTCAACATGGAGCTGCATTGTTCTTCCAAAACGCCGGTTGTAAGCTCTACCTGATGGTTAAACTCAGGCACCTGAAGAAGATTCATGACAGATCCTGCACACCCCGCTTTCGGATTCATGCATCCTACTACGACTCTCTTTATGCGGGACTGCACAAGAGCGCCGGAACACATCTGGCAAGGTTCCAGCGTCACATACATCGTGCAGTCCTCAAGCCTCCAGTCATCCATTTTTTTGCTGGCCTTCCGGATAGCCTGAAGCTCCGCGTGGGCCAGCGTATTTTTGTCAATGGTTCTCCTGTTATACCCCCGGCCGATGATCTTTCCGTCGTACACGATCACGCATCCGATTGGAACTTCTCGGATCGCATAGGCTTTCTTTGCCTGGCGGATGGCTTCTTTCATGTATTTTTCATCCAGTTTTCTCTGGGCTTCTTCCTGTTTTCTTTGTAATTCTTCTTTTTCTTCTTTTGAAAGTTTTCTTCCCATTTTTCTTTACCTGCCTCTTTTCTCCAGACTGATTATACCCTAATTTGATGTACCTGTCGACACCAATACCCGAAATCCGGGCATTCTTCTTTCTCGGCATCGGAAAGTGTCATCATATCGTCTTCGTATCTGACAAACCTCGGAAATCCGAATGCCTGCGCCGCCCTCCTTTCCTTTTCACAGTACATGCCGGGTACGCCGAGATACAGATCTACATCCTCCTGGATAAAAGCAAGATGATGATAATTATAATATCCGTGGAGGAGAAAGCTGTTGTTGGCCAAATGCCATTCCCTCCGCACCAGTTTGGAGATGTCCTGCCTTTTGATTTTTTGACACTGAAATCGGCCCGTCTCTATAAAATCCTCCTCTCTGCCGGCAGCCTCCACCTGGTCTCCCTTCAGTTCTATGAGCTCTGCTTCTCTCCCCGTCTTTTCTTCTATTTCCTCTGTTTCTTCCTCCGCCTTCTCCAGTGTCACATTCTCTTGGGGAAGACCATCCCGGTTTCTCTCCTGCTTTTCATCCTCTCCCCTGGGCGGTTCTTCCATACGGCTGATGTCCACCGGTGTGTCCGACCATATGGCAGCGTATCTCGGCGTGCGCCCATGACAGAGAATGAATCCCCCCACTTTTTGAAAACGCTCCTTTCCACCGGTATCTTCCGGCCGGTAGATGAGCCGGTAATTAAGCGCCGGGCTGATATTTCCCAGCATCCCCTGGTACATTCCGTAGCAGTGTCCATCTTCTTCATAAAAGAGATACAGCCCCAGTTCTTTCGGTGTATCGGCTCCCCATCCTTTTCCGTGTATGCTTACTGCACACGTCTCTTCTTCTGCCTCCACTTTTGAAAACCCCACATTTCTTACCGGTTTTCCATTCTGATATTCATAAAGATAACAGATAAAACGTTTCAACTCTTACCGCCTGTTTCTTTTTACCTCAATCTATGCCCGTCCCTACAAAAAAAGAACCTGTACACGGAAATTCCATTTCCCGGTACAGGCTCCGCCTCTTTTATATTCTTGCTGTCAGCTCCTGGTACAGCCGTTTTGCATAGCTGTCTGTCATGCCGCAGATATAATCCGTGACAAGCAAAAGCCTGAGATAAAGTTTCTCCGCCTCACTCTTGCCTTCCGCCTGTCTGTGATATGCTTTTCTGTAATTTTCCGAGACAAAAGCGATCATCCGCCTGTCAATGGAATCCATCTTCTGTTTCGGATCATCATACTTGATCGCCGCTGCGATAAACTTCTCCATCAAAAATGTCAGGATACGGGATTCCGCCACCTCCATCTTGTAGATCGTGTCTGTCGTAAAAACATATTTTTCTGCAAGATATCCAAGCACTTCCATCAGTTCCTGGGCATTTGTTCCGGCAAACAGATCCTTTTGGTAAGTGCCCTGCATAATAGACTCATAGTTTTCCGTAAATCCTTCTGTCGCACATGCGATCAGAAATGACTGAATACGCACGATCCAGTTTTTTAAAGCGTACGTCTCCGGCTCCTCCTCGCCTCTGCTTACAGCCTTTTCATACAGACTTTCCAGCTTTTCAAAGGCCTGGAACACTTCCCCTGTATCAATCTTTTTTATCTCCCCGAGAATGGCACTGAATGGAAGAAATCCTTTGATGAACGCATCTTCAATATCCGCAGTCCGATAGGCAATATCATCCGCCGCTTCGAGAATAAACGTGAGTGGATGGCGATACTCTCCCGCTCCCGTCTCCTGGCTGATCTCCCTGAACAGCTTTTCATCGGCATAGTAAAACCCAATCTTTTTCCGCCGGATATCTGCTCCCTCTGGTTCTATGGCCAAAGAGTTTACCGGGTACTTTACAATAGTATTTAAAAGGGCATATGTCAGATTCATCCCTTTCTCATCTACCAGATAATGAAGTTTGGTCACAAGTCGAAATGCCTGGGCATTTCCCTCAAAATGACATAAATCAGCAAGCATCTGCCGATTGAGCACCTTTTCGATAGGATCGCCATGAAAAGTAAGCTTCCCAAGATTTTCCTCAAACCATTCCCGGATGGCAGTCTCCCCGAAATGTCCAAATGGCGGATTCCCGATGTCGTGGATCAATCCTGCACAGAGGAGGATATTGCAGATATCTTCCTTCATCTGCAAGGTAAACGCCGGATCCTTGTGAAAGGTCAAAATATATTCTCCGATATTCTGTCCCAGAGATTTCCCGAAGGATGATACCTCCAAAGAATGGGTAAGCCGTGTCCTGACAAAATCACTTTTATCCAGCGGAAATACCTGCGTCTTGTCCTGAAGTCTCCGAAACGATGCACTTCCGATGATCCTGTGATAATCCTTTTCAAAACTGCTCCGCAGATCTGTCTTTTTCTTCTCCCTATGTACCTGATCTGTTCTTACCCTTTTTGGCGATAACAACTGACTCCATTCCATACTCGCACACCTCCTGCATCCCTGACATTATCTAATCCAGATAGATCGGCGGCTCATACTCCTTGCCAAGCAGCGCCTTCTTCCGCTCCTGGAAGCCGAGAAATGCCCATTCTGTCATATCTGTCCAGCCGTGTTCGCTCCGGTCATACACCTGAACAAACCCGATGCGGGACGGATGTTTGCGCACCATGTTGGATTCATACTCATGTCCCGTGGCTGGGTTGAGTTCCCCTCTTTCGAGATCTTCCGGTTCGCTGTAATCGATCTGCGGGACTGTTTCCTTTTGCCTTCTGTCAGCCGCGTATTTTCTTTGTGCCGACTGCGGTATCTTTTCCATCATGTCCATGATCTCGCCTACCGTGATATCCCGTTCTTTCTCTTCTTCGCTTTTTACGCACACTGTCTCCTTTGGCGTACGTGCCGGACTCTCCCGGCGTACCTGTCTGGTTTCCTCCTCAGGCCGGCGTCTCTCCTTTGCGGCCGTTTTCGCACGGTTGTCATCCAGGATGTTCAGCCGGAAGCGGCATCCGAGTATCTTTGCAATGATGCGCATATCCTTCTCCTGAAAATTATCTCGTCCAAGACGCTGCGTCATATTCTGTCTGGACATCTTTTTTCCCGTCTCTTCCTCAAACAGCTCAGCCAGCTCCTTGATTGTCATATTTTTACGGCTCAAAATGATTTTTACCTGTTCCCCGAACGTCAGATCCAAATTCTCAGCCTCCCTTTCCCTCGCCCGGCAAAATCCCTGCCGTGCCGGGATTTTCCCTACTTGTTTTAATATTCTTCATTCAGATATTCTTCCAGAGTCACTCCCATCTCCTGTATCTTCTTTGCATCCTCTACGCCGACATAGCGGTAATGCCATGGTTCGTAAATAATCCCCGTATTTTCCATCTTATCTTTCGGATAACGCAAAATGAATCCATAATCATAACAGTGTTCCATCAGCCACTGCTGCTCTTTTGTTTCTCCCTGCTTCTCATCCAGCATTGCATAGTTGGCAGAGACAATGTCCATCGCAAGCCCTGTCGCATGCTCACTCTCCCCGGGCCATGCAATGGATTTAGCTGTCTCGACGGCTGCCTCATAATATGACATCCCCTGGTTTACGTAGTCCACCATGGATTCATTGAAAAGTTCCTTCTGCCGTTCCACAGAACGGTAAGCTGAACATACATACAGTTTATGACCTGCCTTCTCCGCATCGGAAAGCATCTTCTGAAGCGGTTCCAGAATCCGCGCATCTACCTGATGGCTGGAATCGATATCCGCAAGCTCCGGCACATATCCTTCCTCCATGGGGTGGGACTGATTTACGAGCATGAGATACCACGGACGTGTGTCCTCATCGTGTGCTTCCAGCTGCCCTTTGGCTGCATCCAGCTCTTCTTGTATCTTCTCTTTGCTCTTTACTTCTTTTTGTATTGTCTCCTGTGCCTTTTTTCTTTCGTTCATACGCCCAAGTGCCGCACCGCTAAACAGTCCTGTCAGCAAAGCGACCGCACACATGACCGCTATTGTCTTGATGGGACTTTTCATTCTCCTTATTTTTCGGAGAATAAGCAAATGCATCATCCGGATCGTATCCTTTGTCTCTTTCTTCATTCTACCCCTTCTCTTCTGTCATCTGGTTTACAGTGTAATCCAACCAAGTTCCACAGCAATATCCTGATCCTCCGAACATACCGCAGCCTGAAATCCCTGTTCTCTCATATCGTATTCTCGGAAATGAAAGATTCCCCCGATTTCTTCCGGCTGCCTTATAAGCCTTGGCTCTCCCCCCTGCCAGACCGCGATCTCAAACGCGTTCATCGCAAGCCTCATTCCCAGTCTTGTGGCTTTCATAAAGCTTTCTTTTAAGACCCAATAACGAAAAAAAGCATCTCTCTTCTCCTCTTCGCTCTCCCGGCCATCGATATATTCCCACTCACTTGGGCAAAAAAAACGCCTGGCCACATTCGGGCGGAACACCCCGGTCATCTCCACATCACACCCTGTTTTCCGGGATGCATCTTCCCCTATGGAGCACAAGACAAAATGCCCGGAATGGGAAAGATTGAAGATATTTTCCCCGGAAAGTCCGCTCTCCTTTTTTGCTTTTTCATACAGCATCCACGCACCGATACTAAGTGCCCGGTCTTCCGGGAAGCGCATCTTCTTTGCCTTCTCCTGTCTCCAGGAGGGCGCCTGTTCAAAATATGCGCGGTATCTGTTCTCATCAAGAAGCGGAGCAGTATCCGCAGCCCACGTATAAATCATATTATTTCCCTCCCAGTTATCCGTTTAGACGGCGTCGCTTATCTTCATTATAGCATAGGAAAAAAATGCGTCAAAGAAAATGTCTAAAAGTAAAGCTTCATATCATTCCACTCGGCTCCCCCGTGTGTGGAATCTGCCTTTCCATAATGCACAAATCCGAACTTTTCGTAATAATGGATTAAATGGTCTTTGCAGGTAAGCACAACCCCTTTTTTCCCTTCTTCCTTAGCAGCTGCAATCATCTTTTCCAGGAGCATTCCTGCAATTCCTCTGCACCGGTACTCAGGCAGCACATCCAGCCCAAACACTGTCTGGTACGCTCCTTGCGGACTGTGCAGGCTGATATCATGGTACATCTCATCCGGCAAGCACGGCTCATCTGTGACTGCTCCGTCGATAAATCCCACCAGTTTCCCTTCTTCTTCCGCCACAAAAAACTTTTCCGGAAAAGCACTGAGTCTTTCCAGAATATCTTTTTCTTTTGCAGCTTCCCCTGTCGGGAAACATGCAGTCTCGATCTGCGCAAGCTCCTCCCCTTCCTCTTGTCTTGCATTTCTTATTGTGATCTTTGTATTTTCCATGTCTCATATCTCCTATCATATTAAATTTTTTACAACAAAAGAAAAAAACGAACCCCTGCAGATTCGTTTTTCATCATACCACAAATTTCTCAACTTGTGTCGTTTGATGTGATATTTCTTCAATTATCACTATCTCCCACTCTCATTCCCTTGACGAAATATATTTTATCATTTCTTCCCCTATTTATCTATAGCTTTTCTCATGTGGACATAAAAGTGGACAAAAAATTTTCATAATTATTCAATAGCTTTTTGGTCAGCCTTTCATTATAATGGAGAATATCATTTACAAAGGAGAATCTTATGAGCATTTTTTCAGATATACTCAGTCGGCATATTGCCGCAAAATCCGTAAAACCAAACGATATGGCGCAATATTGCGGTCTGGAACGTTCCTTTATGTACAAGATCATCAAAGGCTCCCGTATCCCTGCTTCCGCGGAGCCTGTTCTTGGCATGGCAGAATACTTGCGTCTGACCCCACAGGAAAAAGAGGACTTTGTAGAGGCCTACAAAATTTCTACCGAAGGATATGACAATTATTTTCGGCGAAAAGCAGTGCTGGAGCTTTTCGAAAATTTTGAAAAGTACTCCGAACCAGAGCATCTGCTGCCACCGCAGCCGCTCCCTTGTCTTTCGGACTCCACAGACACGATAGCCGTGACCGGGAAGAATGAGATCCGCCACCTGCTCTTTCACATTCTTTTTCTGGAGTCTCGTCGGCAGGATGCACATATCCGTCTTCTGATTCAGCCGGATTCCCCGTTTTTGACGGAACTTCTGGCTTCCATAGCTTACAGAAATCCGACGCTTAAGATGGATCACATCATCTGCTTTAACAATAGTGAGAAAATCGGTCCAGACAAGCAGAACTATAATCTTTTTTGTCTAAAACAGATTCTTCCTCTCTACTCCTGCGCCTGTCTTTATAATGTTTACTACTATTACGGCACATTGCTGGACAGTACGGGGGAGCTGCTTTTATTCCCTTACCTGATCCTTACGTCCACACACGTTTTCTTGCTGGCAAGAGACATGCAGTCAGGTATCATAATTAAGACGCCGGAAATGCTTTCTTTCTTCAGAGAACTCTATGAAGGGTATCTGAAAAAGGTCTCCTCTCTGGCTGTCCGGATGGAAGATGTCGCCTCTCAGATACAGTACTTCCGCAATCTCACACCGGTACCTGACCATACCTTCAGCCTGCAGATGATTCCGTGCCTTACATACAGTATTCCAGATCATTTTCTGGAGCGTTACATCCTGAAGGAGCTCCCGAATCGGGATGCGACCATCGATTTAGTCACTTCCCACATCCACAGGATCCGAAAAACGTTGGAGGAATCGCCTCTTTACTTCATCTTTTCTTTGGATGGGATACGACGCTTTCTGAAAACAGGCCGTATACCGGAATACCCGGAAAGTATTTACCGGGCCATCGAACCTTCCGACCGCATCCTTCTCGTGAAACGGTTTCTGCGGCTCTGTCCGGGAAAATATTTGAAACTCCTGAGAAAAAATATCGGCAACATCGACAACGAGCTGTTCATGTACATCAACCAGCGCTGTGGTTACCTGATGTTCCCGTCCGCCGAATCTGGTCAGCTCATCTGCCTGGATATCACAGAACCGAGCCTTCTCTTCGCCTTTTCCGATTTCTGCGAGAATCTGGATGACGATCTGTTCTACCCAGAAGATGAAGTCTTTGGGATCCTGTCTAAATTCTTGACAGAAGAGGTCTCCCGCATCGAATAAGGAGCATCTTTTCATATAGAGTATATGGAAAAAGCAGGAGATTCGTTCCTGCTTTTTCTTATTGCTTCCTGTTCTATTTCTATTTTTTGTTCATCATGTTTTTCCGTTCTTCCATGATGATCTTCAGCAAAAGTTCTCTGGCTTTGCCCGCCTCTTTTTTGTCCATGGCTTCCACTCCGCGAAGTGGATACGGAATGCCGAGCTGTTCGTATTTCTTCTCTCCCATGGTGTGATACGGAAGCACTTCCAGTCCTTTCAAATTACGGAATTTTCCGATCAAATGTCCAAGGGCCGCAAGCTCTTCTTTCCCGTCCGTGATTCCCGGAACGATGACATGCCTTACGATCATCGGAACCCTGGCCTCTTCCAGCGCTTTTGCAAACGCAAGCACCGGCTCCTGATCCTGCCCGGTTAACTCCTTATGACCTTTTGGATCACTGTGCTTTACATCCAAGAGCACCAGATCTGTCACTGCGAACAGTTTTTCAAACTCTTCCCTTTTTGATTTCGTATATACAATACCGGAAGTGTCAAGACATGTATGGATCCCTCGCTTCTTTGCTTCTGTAAAAAGTGCAGTGAGAAACGCAAGCTGCATGAGCGGTTCTCCACCGGTAGCGGTAATCCCGCCTTTTTGATAGAACCGTTCGTTGTGTTGATACAATTCCAAAAGCTCGCCCACTGTCATCTTATTTCCCTGGTTCGGCTGCCAGGTATCCGGATTGTGGCAGTATTTGCACCGCAGCGGACAGCCCTGAAAAAATATGACAAAACGAATTCCGGGACCGTCCACGGTCCCGAAACTCTCTGTCGAATGGATATATCCCTTTTGTTCTTCTGGATTACATTTCATCATGGAATGTTCTGGAAATAACCTCGTCCTGCTGCTCTTTTGTCAGCTTATTGAAGTTTACTGCATATCCGGATACACGTACAGTAAGCTGCGGATATTTTTCCGGATGAGCCTGAGCATCCAGAAGCGTTTCTTTTGTAAACACATTGACATTTAAATGGTGTCCGCCCTTTTCAGCGTATCCATCCAGCAATCCTACAAGGTTATCAATCTGAGCTTCACTGATTTTCATATTGTCGTCCTCCTTTAATCGATCTATTCTTCACTATCTAAAGACGCATTCGGTTCACAGCATGCGCAGTCCGGTTCCAGTTCAAATGCGATGTCGTCAAAAAGAATTGCATCATCTTTTCCAAGTGCTCCCGGAATGATGGAGAATGTATTGGAAATACCATCCTGTGCATCTTTGAATGGCAGTTTGGACACAGAGCTTAAAGATGCTACTGCACCATGGCTGTCTCTGTGGTGCATCGGGTTTGCTCCCGGTGCGAACGGTTCTCCACCCTTTCTTCCATCCGGTGTAGAACCTGTATTCTTACCATACACAACGTTTGATGTGATTGTAAGAATAGATGTTGTCGGGATACCTCCACGGTATGTGTGGTTTCCTTTTACATAAGCCATGAACTGATGAACGATATCGTAAGCGATCTCATCTGCACGGTCATCATCGTTTCCGTATTTCGGGAAATCTCCTTCTACCTGATAATCCACAACAATTCCGTTTTCATCGCGGACCGTCTTTACCTTTGCGTACTTGATCGCGGACAGGGAGTCTGCCACTACGGAAAGTCCTGCGATACCTGTCGCGAACCAGCGTGTTACCTTCTTATCATGAAGCGCCATCTGGATTCTTTCGTAGCAGTACTTGTCATGCATGTAGTGAATGATATTCAGAGCATTTACATATACCTGAGCAAGCCACTTCATCATATCTTTGAACTTGTCCATAACTTCATCGTAATCAAGGTATTCGGATGTGATCGGACGGTACTTCGGTCCAACCTGTTTCTTGGAGATTTCATCCACACCGCCGTTGATCGCATAAAGGAGACACTTTGCAAGGTTTGCACGTGCTCCGAAGAACTGCATCTCCTTACCTACACGCATGGAGGATACGCAGCATGCGATCGCATAGTCATCTCCGTGTGTCACTCTCATCAGGTCGTCATTCTCATACTGAATGGATGAAGACTCGATAGATGTCTTTGCACAGAAACGCTTGAAGTTTTCCGGAAGTCTTGTGGACCAGAGAACTGTCAGGTTCGGTTCCGGCGCTGTGCCGAGGTTCTGCAGTGTGTGCAGGTAACGATAAGACATCTTTGTTACCATCGGACGCCCGTCGATTCCCATACCACCGATGGATTCTGTTACCCATGTCGGGTCTCCGGAGAACAGCGCATTGTATTCCGGAGTTCTTGCAAATTTCACAAGACGAAGCTTCATGATGAAATGGTCAACGAATTCCTGAATCTGTTCTTCTGTGAATGTACCATTCTTCAGGTCACGTTCTGCATAGATATCGATAAATGTGGAAGTACGTCCAAGAGACATTGCCGCACCGTTCTGTTCTTTGATAGCAGCGAGATATCCGAAATACAGCCACTGGATCGCTTCCTGTACGTTTTCGGCCGGTCTGGAAATATCAAATCCGTAAATCTGACCAAGTTCTTTTAATTCTTTTAACGCTTTGATCTGTTCAGAAAGTTCTTCCCTTTCTCTTGTAACATCAGAGTACATGATCGTTCTCGTTGAATCTTTCTGATGCTGCTTGTCTTCGATCAGTCTGTCTACACCATACAGCGCAACTCTTCTGTAGTCGCCGATGATACGTCCGCGTCCGTATGCATCCGGAAGCCCTGTGATGATATGGCTGGAACGGCATGCGCGCATTTCCGGAGTATAAGCATCAAACACACCGTCGTTATGTGTTTTTCTGTGTTTTGTGAAGAATTCCACGATTGCCGGATCCACATGATATCCGTTTTCTTCACATGCTTTCATTGCCATACGGATACCTCCGTAAGGCTGCAGGGAACGCTTAAACGGCTTGTCCGTCTGGAACCCTACGATTTTTTCCTTAGCTTTGTCAAGATATCCCGGTCCATGGGAAGTGATAGTGGAAATAATCTTTGTGTCCATATCCAGGACTCCGCCTTTTGCGCGTTCCTGTTCAGATAAATCCATTACCTGCGCCCACAAAGCTTTTGTATCTTCTGTCGGCCCTACGAGGAAACTGTCGTCTCCTTCATACGGCGTATAGTTTTTTTGGATGAAATCTCTTACATTGATTTCTTTTTCCCAGATTCCTCCTCGAAAAGATTCCCATTCTTTTCTCATGCGATAATCCTCCTTCAAAATTAAACCCTATAGCGTAAAACGATAACCGTTTCTTGGAGCTATTATAGCTGATTTGTGAAAACCGTGTCAATGCGGTTTCCTGTACTATTTTACGAACAATACTGCGCTTTGCCAAAATCCCTACCGATTGTATAGGAAAAAATACAAAACCCGCTTTTTCCTCTATTCTCCCTTATCTATTTTATTTCCTTTTAAACAGATATCCATACTAGACACTGGCTATTATCCAGAGATCATTTCTCTCCAAAATTTTCCGGACATCAAAAAAACCACCGCCCCCGGAGCTTTATAGTCTCCAAAAACAGTGATTTCTAAATGCGCGATCAGGGGCTCGAACCCTGGACACCCTGATTAAGAGTCAGGTGCTCTACCAACTGAGCTAATCGCGCGTGCGCTGTGAAGTTTTAATTATTGCTTAACGCAAGAAGTATTATATTACATATTTTTCAAAAATGCAAGCAAATTTTTATATTTTTTTATTTTTTTCATTTGGCATGGCAGATGCCCCATACCGCGTTCTCTCGGTACAGGGCTGTCTCCTATTTCCCGCAGTCCTTTTCTTTTCTGCAGGAATTGCAGTGGGGATTCAAAATCCGGTGCAATTCTTCGCAGGATCCCACAATAATCCTGATCTTCTGATTCCACCATCGGTTGTCATAGCAGAAACATCCACATTTCCAACAGATTTTTTTCCTGCCCCTTCTCCCCATGCCATCCCTTCTTTCAGAGTGTCTCTTTAACATTCTATGCAGAAGCCCTCTTTCATGTCACTACTCTCTGGAAGCGATCAGTTTGCAGATTGGATTGCCTTTTTGCGAAAATTTCTCTTCGTACTCTGTCATGACGTTGCCTTTATTCATCTCTTCATTGTTGTGCAGGTCAAATGTACTGGATAAAATTTTCCATCCGGCCTCCTCTGCCTGTTCCAATGAAAAGGAAAACAATCCCTGATTGTCCGTTTTGAATTCCACAACGCCGTCCTTTTTCAGTATCTTGTCATATCTTGGCCAGTAGGCTGTGGAGGTCAGTCTGCGCTTGGCGTGCCGCGCCTTCGGCCACGGGTCAGAAAAATTGAGATAAATACGGTCCACTTCTTCCGGCCCAAATACCTCCTCGATCTCAGCCGCATCCATACAGATGAATCGGATGTTATCCGGTTGCTCCTCCATAGCGTCCAGGCGTTCTACTGCACGAAGAAGAACACTGGAATACCGCTCTATCCCGATATAGTTGATCTCTGGATTCTGTAAAGCCAGCGTCATCAGAAACTGCCCCTTCCCCATGCCGATTTCGATACGCACAGGATAGTCATTTCCAAACACCTCTTTCCAACAGCCTTTCCATTTTCTTTCTTCTTTTATCACATAATCATGGGAGGCCAGTGTCTCCCCTGCTCTTGGTATGTTTCGAAGTCTCATTTCTCTCTCCTTTATCTCTTTTCCGCTTTATCCCAGCGCCACGTCAAGTATCATCATCAAGACAAATCCGGCTGCAAAGCCGATTGTTCCGATATTGCTGTGTTCTCCTTCGCTTGCCTCCGGGATCAGTTCTTCCACAACCACATAAATCATCGCCCCCGCCGCGAACGCAAGCAGATAAGGCAGCACCGGTGTAATAAAACGCGCAAGCATGATCGTAACAAATGCGCTGACCGGCTCCACCGCCCCGGAGAGCATTCCGTAGAAAAAGGCTTTCCCCTTCCCTGTTCCTTCACTTTTCAGCGGAAGGGAGATGATCGCTCCTTCCGGAAAGTTTTGTATCGCGATACCAAGCGCCAGCGCAAAAGCTCCTGCCGCCGTCATCGTCTCCGTACCAGACAGCATTCCTGCGAACACTACCCCTACTGCCATCCCTTCCGGAATGTTATGTAACGTGACTGCGAGCACCAGCATCGTCGTCTTCTTCAGAGCACACTTCGGCCCCTCCGCTTTCTCTGCGCCTATGTGAAGATGTGGAATGGCCCTGTCAAGCAAAAGCAGAAACGCAACCCCTAAAAGCAGTCCCACAGCCGCAGGAATGAAGGCCAGTTTCCCCATACCCTCCGACATATCCATAGCCGGAATGAGAAGGGACCATACCGAAGCTGCCACCATAACTCCAGATGCAAATCCAAGCAGTGTCTTCTGTACCAAAGGCTTGATCTGTCCCTTCAAAAAGAACACACACCCCGCCCCAAGTGCTGTGCCGAGAAAAGGGAGCAGCAGTCCCACAAAAATCTCCATGTCTATTATCCTCCTGTCTTAATCCCCTTCTCCGCCATCTCAAAGCCGAATGATCATCGCCGGGATCGGCGGGTTATTTGGACGATTGTAATATGAACTCATTATAACGAGATATTTCCTGCTGTCAAGCCCTTTCAGATAGGCCAAAATCCGATCCCGCTCCTCAAATCCGCTGTCTCCTCCGCTGTAAATGCAAAGACTCATCATGCCGTTTTTCTCAAGAAGAGTAAGCCCCTGGCGGATTGCTTCCACGCTGCTCTCCGCCTTTGTGGCAATCTTGTGGTCGCCTCCCGGCAGATAACCGAAATTAAAAACAATACACGATACTTTCCCATATCCGTCTTCTGCTCGTTCCGTCATCTTGGCGCAGTCCGGATCTGATCTCAGGCATTCTTCCATCCGTTCATGCCCGCAGCAGAAAAGTTTGGCTCCTGAATCCAGCCCCCTCTCTTTTAACCTTGTCCTCGTCTCCTCAACAGCTTTTTCCTGTATATCGAAACCGGCTACTTTCCCTTTACTTCCTGCCAGTTCGCACAACAGCACCGTGTCGTTTCCATTCCCGACTGTGGCGTCAATACAGAAATCCCCTTCTTTTACCTGCTGTCTGATAAAATGGCTGCACCACTCTGTGATTTGGTAGTTCTTCATCGTCTTCTCCTTCATTATTATTGCAAAATCATAAAAAGAAGGAGCACACTTTTCTGTGCGCTCCCTGCACTTTTAAAATTCAAATACAGCTACTCCGTACGGAGGCAGTTTGTACGCGAAAGAATATGGTCTTCCATCACATTCCTGCTTGATCGCTTTATAGACAAGAGGTCTCTCTTCTCCTTTTCCTCCATACTGCTTATCATCACTGTTCAGAATCAGTTTATACTGCTTCCTTCTCGGAACTCCTACCCGGTAGTCCGCCCACTCCATCGGTGTAAAATTGCAGACGAAAAGCAGATTCTTTTTATTATATTTGGAATGACGTATAAAACTGAAAATACTTCTGTATCCGTCGTTTGCATTGACCCACTCAAATCCATATCCATTCGTATCCTGTTCATACATCGCCTTATTTTTCCGGTATAATTTCAAAAGATCCCGCATAAAAGCCTGAACCGCCTGGTGCTCCGGTTCCGCAAGGAGATACCAGTCAAGCTCCCTTTCCTCGCTCCACTCCCGAAGCTGAGCGAAATCCTGACCCATAAACAAAAGCTTCTTTCCCGGATGGCCCATCATAAATGCATAACCAACCTTCAGATTTGCATATTTATCAAATCCAAGTCCTGGCATCTTGTTGAGCATAGAACACTTCAAATGGACCACTTCATCGTGAGAAAGAACAAGTATGTATTTTTCACTGTACGCATAAGTCATGGCAAATGTCATCTGATTGTGGTGCTCTTTCCGGAAATATGGATCCAGTTTCATATATTCCAGGAAATCATGCATCCAGCCCATATTCCATTTCAAGCTGAATCCAAGCCCGTCGTCCTCCGGATTTCCGGTTACTTTCGGCCAGGCTGTAGACTCTTCTGCAATCATAAGGGTGCCAGGGTTTCTGCCCAATACTACAGAATTGAGGTGCTTAAAGAATTCGATGGCCTCCAGATTCTGATTTCCTCCGTATTTATTCGGCACCCACTGTCCATTCTGCTTGCCGTAATCCAGGTACAGCATCGATGCCACTGCATCCACACGAAGCCCGTCCACATGGAAGGTTTCCATCCAGAACAATGCATTGCTGATAAGGAAGTTCTTCACTTCCGCCTTACCATAGTCAAAAATCTTTGTTCCCCAATCCGGGTGTTCTCCTTTCCTCGGATCCGCGTATTCGTATACTGCTGTACCGTCAAAATCTGCAAGCCCATGTGCATCTCTTGGAAAATGCGCCGGTACCCAGTCCAAAATAACACCGATCTTATTGCGGTGGAAATAGTTGATCATGTACGCAAAATCTTCCGGTGTACCGTATCTGGATGTCGGAGCAAAATATCCGGTTACCTGATAGCCCCAGGATCCGTCAAACGGGTGTTCCGCGATCCCGATCAGCTCGATATGGGTATATCCCATCTCTTTCATATATTTTACCGCTTCCCTCGCAAACTCCCGGTAATTGTAGAAACGTTCTTCCTCTTCGCCCGGATGCTGCTTCCAGGAACCGATATGAGCCTCATATATAGACATCGGAGACTCGTCTATATTCCAATTCTTGCGCGCTTCCATCCACACGCTGTCCGTCCACTTGATCCCGGATATATCATGCACTCTGGACGCCGTACCCGGACGCACTTCCGCATAATTTGCAAAAGGATCTGCTTTGTAGAGAAGCTCTCCCTTCTGCGTCTCTATGCAGTACTTGTACAGCTCTCCTTCCTTCATGTCTTTGATAAAACATGTATAGATACCGAGAGGTTCTTCCCGCTCCATTGGGTGCTTGTCTCTGTCCCATCCATTAAAATCTCCCACGACAGAAACTGCCTTTGCATTCGGGGCCCACACCGCAAAATAAACTCCCTTTTTCTTTCCATCCACAACCAGATGAGAGCCCATTTTTTTATATAAATCATAATGCGTTCCCTGACCGAACAAGTACTGATCCAATTCGCCTATTTCATATACTTTTTTCTTTTTTGTCCTCGCCATGATTTCACCTTCTCATATCTAAAGTCATACGTTTATTATACTTGAGGCTTTATCAAAAAGAAAGAGTTTTAACAAAGTTTTTCATTTTGTTAAAACTCTTTTCGTCATTTTTCACAAGTTTTGTCGATTATCTTATTTGAAATCATCTTCTTTCAGAATGATCCGATCTGATTCATCCGTACTCTTTCTGAACACTCTCTTCATCAGGTGTTTCACATTTGCCTTCTGAGAATGTGCAATGGCTTCATCCATGATTTCCTTAACTTCCGCAACTGTAACGAAATGATCCTCCTTCTGCATCACGTCAATCCTGCTGTACAATGCCAGAATTCCCATCTCGTCGATAGTATAACCGTTTTCTTTGGCGTAGGTCTGTCCAAATGTAACAAGTTCATCGTTGATGAAAATAGGAAGTTCTACACGGGATGTAAATTTCCGTTTAAAGTCCGGATTTGCAGAAAGCATTTTTTCAAGAGGACGTCTCTCTTCTTCCAGTATAAAAAGCATTTCTCCAGTCTGTTCTTCCATAAGACTGCTCAGATGGGACAGCGTCTTCTTATTCATCTTACATGCTTTCTCAATGATCAGAGCTCCGCCCTGAAGTTTCTGGATGATGGCTTCCAGATTTTTCTGGTTCAGCGCATCTCCTGTAATGATCGCAACCTTTCCCTGTTTCATTTTTCTCTGCTTTTGTATCGCTTTGACAAGATCCACTGCAAGCACCGTTTTTCCGGATCCTTTATGTCCTATCACAAGGATATTGCCGGTACGTGATGTCCCATATCTCTTTTTACATGTCTTATCCTGTTCCAGTACATGCACGATCTGCTCACTCATTCCCCTGATCGGTACAAAGTAGGAAAACAATTTTTTCTGTTCTTCTGTAAGCCCTGCTTTGAGCCCGATCTCACTTGTGGCGCTCAGATCATATCTTCCCTGCACGACAAATCCGGTATCGAAAGACACACCGCCCGGAGATGAAGATGTAGCATCTTCCTCATCTGGCTCTTCAATTTCAAGCACTTCCTCTGTCTCCGGCACTTTCGCGAAGATATCTTCCTCTTCATTCTGCTCTTCGTCGTACTCCTCTTCTGGATATTCTTCTTCGTCGTATTCCTCTTCCGAATACTCTTCTTCGTCGTACTCCTCTTCTGGATATTCTTCTTCGTCGTACTCTTCTTCCGGATATTCTTCTTCGTCGTATTCCTCTTCCGGATACTCTTCTTCGTCGTACTCCTCTTCCGGATACTCTTCTTCGTCGTACTCCTCTTCCGGATATTCTTCGTCGTCGTATTCCTCTTCCGGATACTCTTCTTCGTCGTACTCTTCTTCTGAATACTCTTCTTCGGACTCTTCCTCTTCCTCCGCAGTTTCCCCTGATTCTTCAGCCGTTTCCTCTACCTTCGCTTGTTCTTCAGCCATTTCATCTTCGTCTGACTCTTCTTTCAACACTTCAGACAACTGAGAAACTTCATCCTCCGGTTCTGCTGTGACACCGTTTTTCTCGTCTTCGCTTTCCATTTCTGCGAGCAGTTTCTGAATGTCATCTGAAAGAATCTTTTCTGTATTACCAGAAACTTTCTGCTTCTCTTCTGCAGCTTTCTGCTCTGCCTCTCTTCTTTTCTCTTCAATTATCTCTGCATTTCTGCGCTGTTTTTCTTCCCATTGCTGAAGAATCTCTTCAATTTTCAGCCGACCTGTCTCGTACACGTCCTCTTCTCCTTTTCCCGCCAATTTCTTCACTTCATCTATTGGCTTTTTGCTGGCAACTGCCATACCAAGCCAAAAAGCATCTTCCAGCGTTTCTGTCGTATCTGCTGCTTTCAAAATGGTTTCCGTCCAGTCTTCCTTCTGCTCCTGCACGCTTTCTTCCCGCTTTTCTTCTGCCCTGTCATATTTCCCCTGCTGCTGCGGTGTGAGCGGCTTGTGTTTCATCTTCAGCTCCATCGCTTTCTGAACGTAAACGCCTTCGCTGAACCACAATATCAGGTCATCGCACTCTTCCATACATTCTTCCGCCATACCTGCGCGGTCATACAGCTCAGCCAGCTCATACGCCCATTTTTCAATATACTCAGCTTTCTTAAATTCTTCAAGGGTCTTGATCTGCTCCTCTATCGGAGCCCCCTGTTCTTTCTGAATTTTATATTTTAGTATGTACTGATTCGGATCCTTCGGTGCAATCCGCACAAACTCTTCATAACAGTCCATCGCTTCATCTGTCTCCCCAAGACGAAGCGCGAGAGTCCCGAGCCGATATACGATTTTTCTGCTCCCCGGACTTCTGTCGTAGGCAATAAACAGAATCTCTCTGCTCTTTTCAAAGTCTGCGTTACACTCATAAATCTCACTTACCGTACACAGAGTGGGAGCATTCTTCACTCTTCTCCAATCAATCGTGTCTGCGATCTCTTTCGCTTCCCTATAAGACTTTGCTTCGACGTATTTCATCATCTGTTCCGTCTTTTCACGGTATTCGTATTTATCC
Organism: Sellimonas caecigallum; assembly: GCF_019754295.1. Classification (GTDB taxonomy): domain Bacteria; phylum Bacillota; class Clostridia; order Lachnospirales; family Lachnospiraceae; genus Sellimonas; species Sellimonas caecigallum. The sequence goes on from NZ_VIRV01000002.1 coordinate 183,225, forward strand.
AACGTCACTCACCTCTATTAATTATTTACATTTCCTTCTGGCCAAAAAGGCATACTTTTTATTTTCTTAGTGTACCATACCAGACTTTCAATGTCAAAATAATGGCCTCGTTTTTTTTCTCAAATATTACAAATTTATTAAATTTTTATATTTACAGCGTCGTTTTGAAAACAGAAAAAATCTGCATGCCAGCTCCCGTCAAGCAGCACACAGATTCTTTCTCCTTTTATCGTTTTTTGATTGTCTATTCTCCTTTTTGTTTGATCGGAAGAACTGGATTTTCCGGTTCTACCGGATCACCTACTGTAAGACCTTCCATCTCTGCATCCGGACACACCTCTGTCCATGCCATATCCATAATTTCTTCTACTGTCAGATCTTTTTTCTCAATAATTCCAAGACGCAGATAATCTTCTGCAATTTCATGGAGCGCCTGTTCAGTGAAGGCATCAGACAACCCGAAATGAAGAGAATCCCAGAATTCCTGCTGTACTTCTTTTTCGCCTGTCATTTTATCTGTATCATACATGAGCTGTACCGCCTCTTCTGACTGAAGTCGCGCATATTCTCCAGCGCGTTTGATCGCTTTTACTATATATTTGGCATGAACCGGGTTCTTTTTGAGGAATTCAGTGTTCATGGCTGTCACGCAACATGCTTCATCCTGAAACTCTGGGCTATATGTGATGGAACAGATGCTTCTCATCTTATCTTTGTAATTTGCCATCACAAAATAATCTGAGAAGATAGATGCATCCACTTCACCATTTTCCATCGCTGCCACTGTCGCAGCATTGTCCTCGATATTCGGAAATTCCACCTCTGTAGTCGGATCAATACCGTACTCATCCAGCAGCCGATAACTGATGTTCTGATCAGAATTTCCCGGACCATCGTGAATAGCGATCCTTTTTCCTTTCAGATCTTGTACTGTCTTAATGTCACTGTCTGCCGGGACATAAATAGATTTACATCCAATATGTGCTCCGCAGACGAATGTCATTTTTACCCCGTTCGTTACAGGAACGAGCATTGTTGCAATATGATCAGTTCCCCACATACACTTTCCTGTTCCTACTGTCTCCACAACAGATCCACCTTGAACATAAGTCGCATTGATTCCGTACTCTTCATAATATCCAAGCTGTTCTGCCAGATATTTTGCAGATACACATGCTCCCCCATTAAACAGATATTGAAGCTCTGTGCCGAAAGCTGGTTCTTTTTTCATAGCTTCCCAATCTTCCTCCGGCACTGCTTCCGGACGCTCCACATTTTTGCTCTCTGTTGTTTTCCCGGATGCAGCCTTGTCTTTGCTGTCATTCTGTCCACATGCAGCCATGGAAAATGCTAACACAGCAACCATCGCAACTGCCGCAACTTTTTTCAGTTTCATTTTCTTTTCTCCTTTATTTTCCTAAAATATTTATTCCAAAACCGGAATATATTTCATTCCTGGTTTCCAGAAACGTCATGAAATCAGTCTGCCCTGTTCCCTCCAAAGTGCAGCCTGTTCAATATTTCATTTCGATATCGAACAAATGTCTCCGATGACCGATCTCTCGGATACTTTTCCGATATTTTGATATTCGCTACAACACGCCCCGGATTGGCATCCATGACAATCACACGGGTTCCCATATAGATAGCTTCGTCCACATCGTGTGTGACCATGATGGCAAGCTGCCCCTTTTCCTGCCAGATTTTCAGAATCTCATCCTGCATATTCATACGTGTAAAGGCATCTAGTGCTCCCAAAGGCTCATCCAGCAGGAGGATATCTGGTTCATTAATCAAAGAGCGGACAAGAGCCACTCTCTGCGCCATTCCCCCTGATAACTGTCCCGGATAATCATCCCGGAAATTCTCAAGTCCGATAACTTTGAGCATTGTCTCTACTTTCTCCTCATTTCCCCTCAGTTTCCCCTGCATTTTCAGGCTAAAAGCAATGTTATCCTTTACTGTAAGCCACGGAAAAAGCGTTGGCTTTTGAAAAACCATCCCTCTTTCCGGAGATGGTTCCACGATTTCCTTGCCATCCACAGTAACCTTTCCGGTAGTCGGTGCGATCAGTCCCGCTACAAGGCGCAAAATTGTAGATTTTCCGCAGCCAGATGGCCCTACAAGACTGATAAACTCTCCGCTTTCCATTGTAAGATCGATTTCATTAAGCGCATGCGTAACTTCATCATTTTCTATTTTTGCAAAACTTTTGGACACATGATCCAGTTTTAATGTAACTTTCTTTTTTTTTGCCATTATTTTACAACTCCATTCTGCCAACGTAATACACGGCGTTTGATTAAATCAAGAATCTTTGTCACAACTGTGAAAATGATACAGATCACAAACAGAGCCGCAAACATCTTATCATAGCTTGACCACGATTTTGCCCATGTCATATACCATCCGAGCCCAGCCTTTACTCCCATCATTTCCGCGATCATGATCGCAGTACAAGCTGAACTCATGGCCTGTGTACATCCCTGCAGGATGGAAGGCATCGCATGCGGGATTGCAACGCGAAACACGAGCTGCCTCTCCTTTGCCCCCAGCGTCCTAGCCGCTTCAAAAAAATCTTTATCCACATTAGAAATTCCAGTCATAGAAGCTACCGTTACTGCAAACCAGGAGCCCAAAGCGATAATAAACACTGCACCGCCAAAAAGAGATGTCGCGATAACCATAATAATCGGAATCCATGTTGACGTTGGGATCGGACCGAGAAATTTGATGATCGGATCTATCCAATAACGCACTTTCCTGGAATATCCGCATGTTATCCCGGTAATAAGACCAAGAAAAACCCCTATAAAATATCCCAGGAATAAAAGTCGCAATGTGTGAAGTGTGGATTCTATCAGATATGCACGGTCGATCCAGGCAATATTAAGAATTGCGTTCATACACGGAACAAAAGGTTGAGTAAATATCCCTGTCTTTAATGTCAAATAATCGTACCCTGCCAACAGCAGAAACAATGCTGAAAACAGCGGCGCTCTGTAACGGAACTTTTCTAGAACAAGTTTACTTCCTCTGAGCTTATTTATCAGTGCAATAAGCCCATAGCAAATGTACGCACAGAGAAATACTATCAATGCTCCCAAGTAAGTATTGGGATTGTCATTGCTGCTTCCATTTGGGACTATTAGATACTCAAGAATCGCAATTATACCGCAGACTACTGGAAATACCATGATGATCCCATCCAGCACTTTTTGTCCGACTGTCTTTTCTTTTGTTTCTAGATCCCGAAGCTGCTGTCGTGTCAACTGCGCAAGGTTTGTGGTGCCCGCACTTTTCTTTTTGTTTGAATCTTTGTTAATTCCCATCACATGTACTCCTTATTTCACACATTCCATCTTAATTACAGGAAAACTGGTCATTTGCAAAAGTATTATGCCATAGGAATTTCCGTGCATCAAATTGATAATTTTTGTAATTCGGAAAATTTATAAAATTTGTCAATAAAAAAACAGCCATTACAATTTTTATAAATTATAATGGCTGTTACCTATTCAATTTTAATATCATATTTTTTCCCTTTACCGGAGGAATCTTTCTTTTCGATTTCCGGTTCCCAAAAGCCTTTTTCTTTTTATATACGAACTATAACTCAAAGTCTCCGATTCATTTTCCGATAATGTAATCTTTGATATCAAAATTCTTATATTCCCTTTTATATATAGATAATCTAATTAACTTCCGGATATTCTGCCGATATATTATTTACTAAAAGAAATATTCTTTTTCGTTTCTATGGGTTCTGCCTTTCGCTTCCTCCCCTAAATGATATCCGCGTACTCAATCTTTCTTGTTTTTTCAATTAAATATATTATAATCGGCCAATATAGATTTTGATCTTAGGCGATGTTTCTTTACACATCTTCTAAATTCTTTGAACTACTGACTGCTGTGGTATCTTCCTCAATATGCTTTACAGATTTTGTAAAATCTAATTTCCAGTTTAAACTACATCTCCGATATTTTCTTTCTATAAACTCAACTATTTACTGGATTCCGATTTATTGATAAAGGCTTTCATCATGGGAACCTTCATCTGTAATACCACTTACATATTGAGTTTTAAGTTCTGCTGTGTCCAATGGTTCAAGCCCTCCTCATCCTGATATTTCCAATTTGCTTATAAGAGAAACAACTTATAAGTTTTTGAAAGAACTCTTTCTCGTCAAGTTCTTTTCTTTTTGGATAGCTATACTATAGCATTCTCTCTTCTATTTGTCAATACTATTCTTCGATATTTTTTATTTTTATTTAAATTTTTATTTTTAATTGTTTTATTTTTCTGAATTATTCTTTTTAATTATTCAATTTTCTATTTTTAATTTCTATCTTCATTTACAGGCACATCCGTGCTAAACTTAATAAGTATCATTTATATATTGACATACTGTATAGTTGTGAAAGGAGATTTACACATTATGGGCGGATTTTTTGGCGTTGCTTCTAAAAATGAATGTATCATCGATTTATTTTATGGAGTAGACTACCACTCACATCTTGGTACTAGAAGAGGCGGAATGGCGACACATGGGGAGAACGGTTTCAGCCGATCCATCCACAATATCGAAAATTCCCCGTTCCGTACCAAATTTGACAAGGATCTGGAAGAATTAAAAGGAAATCTGGGAATCGGCTGTATATCCGATTATGAACCGCAGCCACTTCTGATCCAGTCTCATCTTGGAAGTTTTGCCATCACGACAGTCGGAAAAATCAATAATCAGGATGCACTGCTTAAAACGATCTACAAGGATGGACATTCTCATTTCCAGGAGATGAGCAGCGGACAGATCAATGCCACGGAACTGATCGCATCGCTGATCTGTAAAAAAGATTCTTTTGTAGAGGGTATCCGTTACGTCCAGTCCATCGTGGACGGTTCTATGACGCTTCTTCTTATGACAAAAGAAGGAATCTATGCTGCACGTGATCGTTACGGGCGTACCCCGGTAGTTGTCGGCCGCAAAGATGACGCCTATTGTGTGTCCTTTGAAAGTTTTGCATATATCAATCTCGGGTATGTGGATTATAAAGAACTGGGACCTGGAGAGATCGTCTACATGACTCCGGAGAGCGTGGAGACCGTAGGCGCACCTTATGAAAAGATGAAGATTTGTTCTTTCCTCTGGGTATACTATGGGTACCCGACTTCTGCCTATGAAGGAGTCAATGTGGAGGAGATGCGTTACAAATGCGGAAGTCTTCTTGCCAAAAGAGACGCCGGAACGGTACATCCGGATATTGTGGCTGGTGTTCCGGACTCCGGTGTGGCCCATGCCATTGGATATGCCAACGAATCCGGCATCCCATACGCCCGCCCATTTATCAAATACACTCCGACATGGCCTCGTTCTTTCATGCCTACGACACAGAGCCAGAGAAATCTGATCGCACGTATGAAACTGATCCCTGTACAAGCTCTCATCGAAGATCGGAAGCTTCTTCTCATCGACGACTCCATCGTCAGGGGAACACAGCTGCGCGAAACAACAGAGTTCCTGTATCAGAGCGGCGCCAAAGAGGTCCATGTGCGGCCGGCCTGCCCTCCGCTTCTGTATGGATGCAAATACCTGAACTTCTCCAGATCAAAGTCCGAACTGGATCTGATCACAAGAAGAATCATCAAAGACTGGGAGGGCGATGCTTCCGAGGAAGTTCTTGCAGAGTATGCAGATCCAAACAGCGACCGGTATCAGAAGATGCTGGATGAAATCTGCCGTCTCCAGAATTTCACAAGCCTTCGTTACCACCGTCTGGACGACCTGATCGAATCCATCGGAATCGACTCCTGCAAGCTTTGTACGTATTGCTTCAATGGAGTGGAATAGACAGAGAATTATCAAAAAACCGGGCAAGCTCTTTCACGGAGCCGCCCGGTTTTTCTTAACCTCTGTAATAGTTGATGAGACATCCTTTGAGGATGATCTCTCTCTCTGTATCTGTCAGTTCTCCAAGATACAGACTCATTTCTTTCAGTTCATCCCGCACAACATACGCTTTGATCTCACTTTGTTTTTCTTCCACCGCTTTTCTGATCTCCGGCACAAAGATGTAATCTCCGTTTTCAAACGGCAGCGCCGTGTGATCCTCTTTTGTGAGGAACGGCAGCATTCCCCAGTTGATCAGGTTGGAACGGTAACGCTTTGTGGCGTACTCGTTCGCAATGTTTGCCCAGCCGCCCAGCACTTTCTGGCAGGAGGTTGCCTGTTCTCTGGCGGATCCATCCCCCGGCTTCACAGCAAAGATCGTGCTTCCGATGCCAAGATTTCCTTCTCCAGCCTGAGGGAAACGTGTGTGGATCTTTTCCATGACTTCTTTGAGCTCATCTACCACTTCCAGCGGACATTTTCCTTCTTCGATGGCCTTCTGCGCCTTCTGTACTTCTTTTGCGCGTCCGACATAGGCCGGATCTTTTCTTGAGAGTGCAAATTCTGCAAGTCCAAGCGGATTGGACCGGTAGGAAGACGTCTCCCCGGACGGGATCAGCTCATCCGTCGTTGTGACCGGATCATGAATCTCGGATACCACTTTTATGAGCAGATTTTCCGGAAGGGCTGACATAGACGGCCAGTCTTTGATATTTGGTCCAAAATGGATTTTCACATCCGGATCTGCTTTCCCTTTGCTGTCAAATACACGGTTGGCATAAATGGTGCTGTCAAAATGATAGGTCGGATTTGTGTACTCTACATCCAGTTCCGTGGCCGGTGTCAAGTAGCCTTTGTTTGCCGCCGTGGCCGCGATGGACCGCGCATCCATCAACGCCACCGATGCGATCTGGCCGCTCTGGAGTTTTGATCCTTCTCTGTTCGGGAAATTTCTCGTCGTATGGCGGATACTGAATGCATTGTTTGCCGGTGTGTCTCCTGCTCCGAAGCACGGTCCGCAAAACGCTGTCTTCACGATAGTGCCTGCTGCCATCAGATCTGCCACAGCCCCGTTTTTCACAAGCTCCATATACACTGGTGTGCTGGCTGGATAGACGCTGAATGTAAATTCATCCGCTCCGATATTTTTCCCCCGGATGATATCTGCGGCTGCACAGATATTTTCAAATCCTCCGCCGGCGCATCCGGCAATGATCCCCTGCTCCACATACAGCCGTCCGTTTCGGATCTTATCCTGTAGAGAGAACGGCACAGCGCCGTCCAGACTTACCTTTGCTTTTTCTTCCACATCGTGAAGGATATCTTTCAGATTGGCGTTGACTTCCTCGATCGTGTAGGCATTGCTCGGATGAAACGGCATCGCGATCATCGGGCGTACAGCACTCAGATCCACATATACCAGACCGTCATAGTACGCTGCTTCGCCCGGATTCAACTCTTTATATTCTTCTTCTCTTCCGTGAATCTGATAAAATTCACGTATTACCTCGTCGGTCTTCCAGATAGAGGAAAGGCAGGTTGTCTCTGTCGTCATCACATCAATTCCGATACGGAAGTCTGCGCTTAAACTTGCTACCCCAGGTCCTACAAATTCCATCACTTTATTGTTCACATAGCCGTTTTTGAATACAGCCTTGATGATCGCCAGAGCTACATCCTGCGGGCCGACGCCTTTTACCGGCTCTCCGGTCAGATACACTCCGATAACACCCGGCATACGAATATCGTATGTTTTGTTCAAAAGCTGTTTTACAAGTTCCGGTCCCCCTTCTCCCATGGCCATCGTTCCAAGGGCACCGTAACGGGTATGGCTGTCCGATCCGAGGATCATCTTTCCGGCCCCTGCCAGCATCTCCCTCGCAAACTGGTGGATCACTGCCTGGTGCGGCGGCACATAGACTCCGCCGTACTTCTTCGCACAGGTCAGGCCAAACATATGGTCATCCTCATTGATCGTCCCGCCCACCGCACAGAGGCTGTTGTGACAGTTTGTAAGGACATACGGTACCGGAAATTTCTCAAGTCCGGACGCTCTGGCAGTCTGGATAATGCCGACAAACGTGATGTCATGACTCGTAAGTTTGTCAAACTTTATATTCAGATTCTCCATATCGTCGGAGACATTATGGCTTTTCAGTATGCGGTATGCGATCGTCTCCTCTGCCGCCTGTTCCTTTTTGATTTCTCTTCCCGTCAGGACTTTCAGTTTCTCCCTGACATCTGGTCCGTCTTCTATGATCTCTGTCCCATTCAGCAGATAAACGCCGTTTTCATATAATTTTATCATGTACCTGGCCTCCTTCTCTTTATTCAGCTGCCGCTATCGCCAATATTTTAACACATTAAACTAACAGAGACAAGCAAAACTGCCTGTCTCCGATGCTTACTGCTTCATATATTTCATATGTTCCGATACCATCATCGCAATCTTAAATGTCAGTGCATCCTCGAATACCCGGACATCAAGCCCCGTCATCTTCTGGATTTTCTCAAGGCGGTAGACAAGGGTATTTCTGTGGATGTAAAGCTGTCGAGCCGTCTCAGATATGTTCAGGCTGTTCTCAAAAAATTTGAAGACCGTAGACAGCGTCTCTTCCTCAAACTGCTCCACGTCTTTGTCCCCGAACACTTCTTTTAAGAACATTTCACACAGGGAAACCGGAATCTGGTGAATGAGTCTTCCGATACCAAGCTCGTTGTACGCAAGGATCGTCTTCTCTGCGTAGAAAATTTTTCCTACATCCATTGCCATTCCTGCTTCTTTGTAAGACTTGGAGACGTCTTTGAGTTCATGGATGATCGTGCCATATGCAACGCGGACGTTTACCATCGCCTCCGCGGATACTGTGTCCACGAGAGCCCTGGCTTTCTCATACACTTCTCTGTATCCTTCTGTCTCTTCTAGCGCCTTGATAAGGATGACGCTTCCTTCATCCACCGCAGTCACAAAATCCTTCATACCTGATGCATACATGCCTTTGAGCACCTCCAGCAGGAACTGATTATCACTGGCGTTCGCCTCGATCAGATAAATGACCCTCTTCTGATCATTTTCAATATGCAGTTTTTTTGCCTGGTTAAATACATCCACCAAGAGCATGTTATCCAGAAGCAGATTTTGAAGAAAACGGTTTTTATCCACTTTTTCCTTGTAAGCGCGGATAAGACTCTCCAATTCTTTTACTCCAAGACGTCCAACAATCTCGGCTTTCTCTCCGCTCATATTTTCCAGGCTCAGAATATAAGCCGGTTTCTCCTCGTCGAACACGGCAAAAAGCGCGTATCCTGTCCGGATTTCTTCCATTCCCGGCTCCGAGTCTTCTTTTACATCTTTCAGAAATCTTTTTACCCTTTCTGCTGTTCCCTCACTCTCGGAACCGGACAGTACGATCCGGTATCCGTCAAGGGACCATACTGAGCATGCTCCCCCGGCAATCGCCTCCATCTCCGAGACAGCTCTTTGCAGTACCTGATTTGACAACATGTTTTGTACCTCCATTCAATGCAATCATTATATCAAAAAAAGGCGAAAAGTAAATGAAGATTATTAAGATTACATGAATGTTTTTTTACTGTTCTCAAAACTGTATTGACTTTTTCCGGACTTTTTTTATCATACAAGTAACCACGCAACAACAATACAAGCTGGAGGAAAAAGTATATGAATATTTTAGAACAAATACAAATGACAGCGCTCCTGTTTCCGGAGCGCGCCGCCATGCATACAGAGGAAGGCTCCATCAGCTACAGAGAGCTTGATGCCGCTTCCACCCGTCTTGCATATACCTTGCAGAATCTTTGCGGAGCGGACAAAACTCCCGTGCCTGTATACGGACATAAAAGCCCGGAGATGCTGATCGCCTTTCTGGCATGCGTAAAATCAGGACGCGGATATTGCCCTGTCGATATCTCTGTGCCGCCTGCAAGAGTCAAATCCATATTGGAAGCGGTTGATGCACCGTTGATTCTCTCGTGTGAGCCGTTTCCTCCAGAAGCTTTGCCGTCCGCATCGCTTCGGATTTTCACAAAAGAAGAGATACAAAAAACAATATCATCCGCGGAAGGACCGAAACTGCGCGAAAGCCTGCGTCCAGTTTCCGGAGACGAGACTTTTTACATGATCTTCACATCCGGAAGTACCGGAACTCCGAAGGGGGTACAGATTTCGTCCAACTGTCTGAATAATTATCTCGATTGGTCTGTGACTCTTGGAAATGCTGCTGAAAAAAAGCAGGGACAGATATTCCTGAACCAGGCACCTTTTTCTTTTGATTTGTCCGTCATGGACTTGTATACGTGTCTGGCCTGCGGAGGTACACTGTACACGCTTTCAAAGAAGACGCAGGAGGATTTTGGAAGGCTCATTCCTGCTCTGAAAGAGTCCCAGGCTTCCGTCTGGGTTTCTACTCCTTCTTTTGCAGATGTTTGTCTGGCTGATCCGTCCTTTTCTTCAGATCTTCTTCCGAATCTGGATGTGTTCCTCTTCTGCGGAGAGACTCTGACAAATCGGACAGCCGCACGTCTTCAGGGCCGTTTCCCAAACAGTGTCATCATGAACACTTACGGTCCGACTGAGTCCACGGTAGCTGTCACAGAGATTCCTGTCACACCTGAACGAAACGCGTCCGAATCGCCGCTTCCTGTCGGATATGCCAGACCTGGGACGTGGATTGAGATTCATGATGAAAATGGAAAACCAGTGCCGGAAGGAGAAAAAGGGGAGATCATCCTCATCGGGGACACGGTCAGCACCGGATATTACAAACAGCCGTCTCTGACTGAAAAAGCTTTTTTCTGCACAGAAAAGGACGGACAGTCTTTTCGAGGATACCGGACAGGGGATGAAGGATATCTGAAAAATGGTCTTCTCTACTACTGCGGGAGGATCGATCTGCAAGTAAAACTGAATGGCTACCGGATCGAACTGGAAGATATCGAGAGCAACCTGAGAAATCTTCCGGATATTGAAAACGCCGTGGCTGTGCCATGTATAAGAAACGGGAAAGTCAAAAGTATTGCCGCATTTGCAGTACTTCGTAGCCGGCCGGAAAACGAGGCGGATACTGTGCAGAATATAAAAAATCAGCTCAGACAGTTTCTGCCGGACTACATGATCCCGAAAAAAATCCTTTTCCTTGACCGTATCCCGATGACGGCGAACGGGAAAGCGGACAGGAAGAAACTGAGAGGTATGCTGTCATGACATTCTATGAAGGATATCCGTTTTTTTCCACGCTGGCAGTGATCCTTCTCCCCGCAATACTGATCGGTATGGCCGGGAAGCCTTTGAAATGGTATTCCACCGCTGCGACATACCTGTTCATCGGTCTTGTCTTTTTTAACAAACCGACTCAGGCTCTTTATCTGGCCGCATACTATGTGATCCAGGTCGCCATCGTCATGGGTTACCTGCATCTGCGGCGGATAAAAGGGCGTATAGTGTGGATGTACCGGCTCGCACTTGCGCTCTCCATCCTCCCTCTTATCGTAAGTAAGCTGGCTTTGTTCCTTGATATGGACCTCTTTGGCTTCCTTGGAATCTCTTATCTTACTTTCAGGTGCGTCCAGATCATCATCGAAGCCTACGATGGTGTTATAGAGTCGATATCTGTGCTGGAGTTTACGGCCTTTCTTCTTTTCTTCCCATCGCTTAGCTCCGGCCCTATTGATCGCAGCCGCCGATTTCTTTCCGACTGGAATACGGTATACACGCGGGAAGAGTATATGGAACTTGCCGGGACAGGGATTTATAAAATCCTGCTCGGCCTTATATATAAACTTGTGATCGCTTCCTTTTTCTACCAGGGAATGGGTATGGTAAACGGAGCAAAAGATTGGTACTACGTGATCGCATATGCGTACTGTTATGGCTTTTACCTGTTTTTTGATTTTGCCGGTTACAGCCTGATGGCTATAGGAACCAGTTATATTCTTGGTATCCGGACACCGGAGAACTTCCGCCGCCCATTTCTCAGCATAGATATCAAGGAGTTTTGGGACAGGTGGCACATTACCCTTTCCCACTGGTTCCGGGACTTTCTTTTTTCCCGGTTTATGATCCAGTCGATCCGTAAAAAACGGTTTCAGAACAGGCTGAATGCCGCTTCGGCCGGATTTCTTGTAAACATGTTTGTTATGGGACTGTGGCACGGATTGACGCCTTCCTACATCTTATACGGGCTGTACCATGGGGCGCTTCTTGCCGTGACAGAACGCTGGCAGAAAAAATCAGCCTTTTACAAAACACACAAAAGCAAGCGCTGGTATCGCTTTGCTTCCTGGTTCATCACGCTTCAGCTCGTGATGCTGGGCTTCTATATATTTGACGGAAAGCTTCTGTGGCTTCTCGGCTTTTAGACATTTATAAAGAAAATAAAAAGGAGATGTATACTATGAAAGAAACTGTATTCAAAATTCTGGAAACAATCTGTGAGGATAATATCGTGAGGACGAACCCGGACATCGATCTCTTTGAGACAGATCTGATGGACTCTCTGGGCTTTGCTGAGCTGCTGGCAGACATCGAAGATGAACTCGGTGTCATCATCGCCCCTTCTGAAGTGGACCGCCATGTCATCAGCACCCCAAATAAACTGATCGCTTACCTGGAAGAAAGGGCATCGTTATGAAAAAACTGACGGCTTTTCTTACAGCCCTTGTACTCTTTCTCGTATCTGCTGCCGGGATGCATTTCTATGCTGAAAGCCGCATTACAGTAAACAACAATGCCTTTTCATTCTGGGCCATCGAGAAAAAATTTGTGGCCCGGGAGGCGCTTACCAAAAATATCAACGCAGATACCGTGGCAGTGTTCGGATCATCAGAATTCCAGCATGGACGCAAGACTCCTTATCATCCAGGGAATATGTTTGCGGGAAATAAATTCAATATGATGCTGATCGGCGCCGGCTACTATCAGTCCTTAAGCCATGCGCTGACTCTTGCTTCCATCGGAAATGACCTTCCGACAAAAGAGGCTGTACTTTTCATCTCGCCTCAGTGGTTCCGGTCAGATGGCGTGCTTCCAGAGCCATTTTCCTCACGTTTTTCGGAGACACACTATATCGGCATGCTGCAAAATCCGAATTTGAGCAAGACTACAAAAACCTATATCATAGAACGTGTGAAAACCCTCCTGAAGGCAGATCCTCCTGCCCTTGAACGTACTGAACTCTATGAAAAAGTTCTCTCGGGGAATGCTTCCTTTTCCGAACGACTCAACTACAGGCTGTATACAAGTTTTCTGAAAGAAAAAGAACTTCAGTCCGTCGCCATCCGTATGGCAAGGGACGGTATCAAAAAGAATGCTTCTCTTTCTTCTTCGGAACGGGAACCAGATTTTCAGGCACTTATGGACCAGGCCGGCAAGGACGGCGAGAAAGAAAACTCAGGAAATCCGTTCTTCATGGATGACTCCTCCTACCGCCTGTTCATTCGTCCTTTTTTAAAGGCAAAGAAAAATCAGAGCGTCAATGGAAGCTACAGTACTTCCCCGGAATATGCAGACCTGGAATGTTTCCTTCATGTCTGCCAGGATCTCGGCATACGGCCCCTGCTCGTAAGCCTCCCGGTCAACGGATATTGGTACGACTACACCGGATTCCCAAAAAAAGAGCGGCAGATCTACTATGAAAAAATCCGCCAGGTTGCAAAAAAATATGGTGCCGAGCTTGCTGATTTCGCCGATCAGGAATACACAAAATATTTCTTTGAAGACGGTGTCCATATCGGAAAGAAAGGATGGGTAATGATCAATGAAAGTATTTACAGATTTTATCAGAAAAATAAAACAGACAAAACACTTTGAGTTCATCGCCTGGACAGTGATCTTCTTTGTTCTTATGATGATACTGTATTTGTATCTGATTCACGCCAACCTGTCCACGGCGCCGAAATTTGTATATACACAGTTTTAAAGGGGCATTTACAGCCCCTTTTCTATATCTTTTTTTTCAGCGTCAATGTCACTGTCGTCCCCTTTCCTTCTTCGCTGGATATGTGGATTCCGTAATCTTCTCCGTAGATCAGTTTGATCCTCTGATCCACATTTCCCACACCGATCCCGGTAAAATGCTCCGTTTTCGAGGCGTTTCCATTTTTCAGTTCCATGAGCCGTTCTGTCTTGATCCCTATCCCATCGTCCCTAATCTCAAACCGCAGGCAGTCGCCTTCCTCTTTTACAAAAACCTGGATCTTCCCGCGCCTTCCATCTGCAAAACCGTGGAAAAATGCATTTTCCACAAAAGGCTGCAAGATCAGTTTCGGCACTCTATAGCTGCTGCACTGCGGCGTCACGTAAAACTCGGAACTGACAGAATCTCCGTATCTTGCCTGGTTGATCAGGACATAGTTCTTTAAATTCTGGATTTCCTGTTCTACAGTTACAAATTCATCCGTATTGCTGATGGTATTCCTTAAGAGCGCGATGAAAGCGTCAATGACGCCCGTGGTCTTTTGTGTATCTCCCTGCCAGATGAGCCATTTTATACTTGCAAGGGTATTGTAAATATAATGCGGATTGATCTGCATCTGAAGTGTATGGATTTCCGCAGCCCTCTTGTCCTTTTCTACCTGGATGAGGCTGTGGATATAAGAATCCAGTTCATCGACCATATCATTGTATGTTTCTGACAGTTTTCTTACTTCATCTGTCCCTTTTACCTGGACATGTTCTTTATATTTCATTTTCCTTGAGTTCTGCATCGTCTGTACCAGCTCAGACAGCGGTTTTGTCTGCTGCCTTACAAACAAAAAGATCAGTAATACAATGATCGCCGCCATAGCGATCGTCATGACTGTCAGCTCCCAGAAATCATACTGGTCTTGAAACGCTTCAGCGGAATTGATGATACCCATTATGTTATAATGCGTGCTCTGGAGCTGCTGTACAAGGTAAGTGCAGATTTTCCCATCCGTATTTTTTTCCGTCTTATAGACGTCGCTGTCTTCCATCTCTTTTGCGATCCTGGCAAAGGATGCGCTATTTTCCCCTTTGAGATAGTCCGGATTGTCCGATGAGATCACTTCATTGTCCTGGTTGAGCAGTACGATATCGTTGGATGGAACTGTAAAAGAGCTGTACATTTTACGTATATTTGCCTCTTTGATCGTGATAAAAGCGTATGTGTCTTCACTGTTTTGAGTAGATGGCCAACTTTTTGCAAAAACGACTGCCGGTTGTTTATCGGTAACCCATGTAAACCCATTTTCCAGGTACTGACAGATGATTTCTCCCTGATATTCCTCCGCTTTCCTCGCGATGCTGTTTTCCACAATCTCTTTTTTCGGCACCGAAAACCGGTCGGAACTGTTGATGATATAGCTTTTTAAATTTTCTCCGATCAGAAACACACTCAGATCACTGTACTCGGAAAGCCTGGAATTTTTCATCTGCTCCCCCAACTGATAGCTGATCTTCATTCTCTCTTTTTCTGTGATATCGCCGTACAGATAATTGTTCACAAGGTCACTTCGCTCCAGTGTCGTCATGATCGTCGTGATATCTCTGTAGAAATTGTAGAACTCATTATCAATCTGGTTAAAGATCTTTTGTTGTGACTCCGCGAAATTGTCCACAAAAATCTTTTTTGAAATCATAATATTTGTGACCGTCAAAGCAACAGCAAGGCACATCACTCCCGCTATGACTGTACACGCAATTTTGAAAAAAAGGCTGTTTACATGTCTTTTCATCTTTCATTTAACTCCGTTTCATTCTTCTGCGGTACTCGCTTGGCGTCTCCGACGTAATCTTTTTGAACACCCTGCAAAAATAGCTGTGTTCCGTATATCCTACCATTTCTCCGATCTGTGAGATCGGAAGTGGACTGCCGCTCAGATATTCCATGGCATGTCGGATACGGATACGGTTCAGGTAACCGCTGAATCCTTCTTTTACAGTCTGGCTGAAGTATCCGGACAGATAACTATAGCTGAAATTAAATTTTTCCGCAATATTGGACAGATCCAGCTGTTCCTGATAGTGCTCTTCCAGATATTCTTTGATGTGCCGGATCACATCGTCTTCCGCCCCTTTCCCTTCTTCGATCAGCAGCGCCAGATCGCCGGTTATTCGGCTAAAAGTCTCTGTAAACTCATTGACCCATTGTGTCTTTTCAATTTCGCGGAAAAAACGTTCTCTTAGCTCTTCACTTTTCCCCGTAATTTTTTCCGTCTCCATGAGATAATTGTAGAGCAGATTTTTTGTCAGATTTTTCAGCTTTCCTTCTTCAATCTGGTATTTGCAGAGATATTGGATATAATTTTGAAACATGGACAGTGCCTTTTCGTACTGTTTATCCGACAGCTCCCGTGTATACTCCTCGAACTCAAAGCGTTTTGGCTTCTCTCTTGTTTTGTCCGCCTCCGCAATATACAGATATTTCTCCGGATAATAAAATCCTTTTCCGATTTCCGGAAGGATATTCTTCTGGTAAAACATGCGGATTTCCTGCATATTTGAAAAATTACCGCTCACGACGAAGAATGCAAAAGGATAGATCCTTCTGATCTTTTGAGAGATCTCGTCCAGTGATTTGATGACATCCTCATCGTCCTTTACTCTGTAGTTGATCACTCCGCATAGTATCTCCTCCTGGAGAAACATGACCTGGACAACATACTCTTCTTTTTCTGCGAAAAAATCTTCTACCATTCTCTTGACAGAGAAGATATCGTTTGTGGATCCCCTTAAACAGTCTTTTACATTCAGGGCAAACAGCCGGTACAGCGTGTTCTTAAACAGGTTTGCAAAAACCGACTCATCCAGCCGATCTTTAAACCCAAGAAGAACCCTTTCCAGCTGCGCTTTGTATGACACGTCATTCTGGGCCTGAAGCCGAAATCCCGGTATTCTTTCCGCTGCTTTCCGAAGCGTTTTCAACAGATTTTCCGGATTCAGCGTCGGTTTTAAAATGTAATCGGATGCACCGTTTAACAGTGTTGTCTTTACATATTCAAATTTGTCATAACTGCTCAGGATGATGAGCTGGATCTCCGGATGCTTTTTCCCGAGGATTTCTGAAAATTCGATCCCATCCATGACAGGCATCACAATATCCGCCAGCACAATGGCGGAGATACCTTTTCTACGAGCTCCAGCCCTTGTCTGCCGTCCGACGCTTCCCCCACGATCTGAAATCCCTCTTTTTCCCAGTCCATCATGTGCTTCATCCCTTGTCGCATGATGAATTCATCATCTAAAATCAGTACTCTGCAGTACTCACTCATCTTTCATCCTCCCACCGACATTAGCCGGGAGAAATCTCCCGGCTAACCATCATTATAATCTCTGAATTGTAAATGCGATCCGCTGTTCCTGTTCGGATGGAAGCAGGTATTGACTATGTACCGGTGCGCCCCAGCTGTCGTCCCCTCCGACACCCATCTGGCAGGCCAGAATCCTTACCCATGTGTAGTGGATGTTCGGAAGTTCTTCCTGGTGGACTGCCTGTTCAATTTCGTAGGAGCTGTATGGGAGAACACTGCTTTCAAACGGTCTGTCTTCCGCCTGGAAGCGAAGTCCCCTTCCCTGTCCGTCGGATACTTCCAGCCATCTCGTTCCCGTGCGGTTTCCGCATTCCTGAGGCATCAGGTACGGCGTCATATTTTCGGCTGCCGTACTCTGAAAAATCCCCAGTCTTGCTCCTTCTTTCCGGTCTATATAGTTTTCCTCCGGTCCAAGACCGTAATAGCGGAATCCGCTGTACCGCTCTTTCAGCCGGAATTCCATTCCAAACGCCGGGATTTCTGCTGCTCCTTGCACGCCCGGATAGAAGAGCTCGGTCCGTATCGTTCCGTCTTCTGATACAGTGTACGTAACGGATACTTTTACTCCCAATGGCTCCGGAAGTTTCCAGAAAAACTTCACGCGGATGCCATCGTCTGTCTCTTCCGTCTCACACTCTGCCTTCTTCGCAAACATACCTGCTGTCATCCACACAGCTCTGTCATATCCATAACCGGCTCCTCGGTCATTGTCAGTGGACGCTCTCCAGAATGTGAGCTTCGGAGTTCTTGTAATATATTCTACCCCATCATAGCAAAGGGATGCAATCCCTCCTTCACTCATAGAGAACATCACATGGAAACGCTCTCCTTTGACACCGATATTTACATCTCCGTGCACGACTTCCAGTTTTCCTCTGCCGGATGTCCGGCCAGTATTTTCTGGAGTCTCCGCATTCTCTATCTTCCGCTCTGCGGCCTGCCCAAATGCAATCTCGAATCCTTCCTCTGCCCATAGCGTCCTCTCAGAAAGCCTTGCAGACACTTCATATACATACTCTCCGTCTCTGTCCGGCTCCGGGAAAGAAATCGCAGCAAATCCCTCCCCAAGAGGCGGAACGTCAGCCTTAATGACTGTGCGGAAAGTCTCTTCTCCGTCTCTCAGAACGCGGCAGATAAAATGGTATTGTTCCGTTCCTGCAAAACAATTCCTGTTTTCGATGAGGACGCCTTTTTTTGAAACTTTAAGGCGGATCGGAGCATAGAGGGCCTTGACTTCCTGTGCCTTCGGCGTTTCTTTTCTGTCCGCAAACACAATCCCGTTTCCGCAGAATTCATAATCTGTCGCCCGGTCATCATGATCTCCTCCATATGTGAGCACTTTTTCTCCCTGATCGTTGATATGCAGGACGGACTGATCGATGTAGTCCCAGATAAATCCTCCCTGGTACTTCTCATACCGGTCTTCCAGTTCTGTGTACAGATGCATCCCGCCGCAGGAATTGCCCATGGCATGCATATATTCACAACTGATATACGGTTTTGCCGGATCATTTTTCAGATACTCCTCTATATCAGCCGGTTTCGCGTACATTCTGCTCTCCATATCGCTCGTCTGATCAAACTCCCTGTTCCAGAATACGCCTTCGTAATGTACAAGTCTCGTCGGATCGGCCTTTCGGAAAAACTCTGCCATGTTCAAAATATCTTCCCCTGCATAGGATTCATTTCCGCATGACCATATGAGGATGGAAGGATGATTTTTGTCTCTTTCGAACATGGATTTCGCTCTGTCAAGGACACACTCCTGCCACTCCGGAAGAGATCCCGGCACATTCCAGGAAGGTTCCACCGCTCCCATCTTCTGCCATGATCCATGACTTTCCAGGTTTGTCTCATCGATCAGATAGATTCCGTACCTGTCGCACAGACGGTACCAGAGTGTCTGATTCGGATAATGGGACGTCCGGACTGCGTTGATATTATGCCGTTTCATAAAACGGATATCCCAGAGCATCTCCTCTTCTCCTACGGCACGGCCTTTTGTCATACTGAATTCATGCCTGTTTACTCCTCTGAATATCAGGCGTTTCCCATTCAGACACATGATTCCGTCTTTCATCTCAAATGTCCGGAATCCCACTTCTTCTTTTACAATTTCCCTCAAAGTGCCATCTTCCCCGTAAACATACAGGTACAAATCATACAGATACGGATCCTCTCCGCTCCAGCTGTGGACATGAGTAATCTCTCCGCTCCACTCTACGGTATCCTGCACTTCTTTTCGTTCTGAACAGACAATCTTTCCATCTCTATCTTCCAGGCGCAGTTCCACCGTCCCATGAAGCTTACCTGTCATCTTTGCACAGAGAGCGAAACGGCCATCCCTGTAACTTTCATCCAGCGTCCCTCTGAAAAACAGATCTCTCACATGGATCATCGGCACAGCATACAGATACACATCACGGAAAATCCCCGAAAACCTCCAGAAATCCTGATCTTCCAGCCAGCTTGCACTGCTCCTCTTATAGACTTCCACACAAAGTCGGTTTACTCCGTCTCTTAAAAGCTCTGTTACTTCAAATTCAGCCGGTGTAAAACTGTCTTCCGAATACCCGAGGAATGTCCCGTTCAGCCATACATAAAATGCTGTCTCCACTCCCTGAAAGGATATGTAAGTCCGTTTCCCTCTAAGCCCTTGATTTACATGGAACTCCTTGACATAACTGCCCACAGGGTTATATTCCCGGGATATGTGCGGCGGGCGCAGTTCTTCCTGCCCATCCCACGGATACATCGTATTGATATACTGGCATCTGTCATACCCCTGCATCTGAATATGTCCCGGAACCTCTATCTCTCCAAAGCGATCAATCGGGTATCCGTCTTCGTAAAATCTTTCCTGTCTTTCATCCGGGCAGACAGCATAGGCAAACTTCCATATTCCGTTCAGGCTTTGCCTAAGCGGCATTTCCCTGCCAAGTGCAGTCTCCTCCTCTTTTTCATAAAACAAATGGTCTGAGTGTGCCTCTTCTCTGTTTACTTCAAAAACTTCCGGATCCTCCAACCATGCAAGGGTATATTCTCTTACTTTTTCCATCTATGCTGTCTGCTCCTTTCTATGAATCCTTAACCTTTGACTGATCCCGTCATACCTGCCACAAACTGTTTCTGCATGATAAAGAATAACACTGCCATCGGAATCGTCGCGATAACGACTGCTACCATCATCATACCATAATCCGGCGTGTAGGACGATCCCATCGCTGCCAGAACAAGCGGCAGTGTTCTCTTTTCCGGAGACTGCAGTGCGATCAACGGCCAGAGGTAATTGTTCCAGCTTGTCATAAATGTCACGACGATCGCTGCCGCATACACCGATTTGTTTGTCGGCATGAATACTTTGAAAAATATGCCAAATTCACCAAGCCCGTCGATCCTTGCCGCCTCTACCAGTTCTTTCGGAAAACTCTGGGTATTCTGGCGGAAGAAGAAAATCAAGAATGCCGTAGCGATGGCAATGATGATAACCGCCATCGGCGTATTCAAAGCGATCACTTTCAGAGGTCCCATATGCTGAAATTTGCTGAACAGTCGGAACAGCGGGACCATCAGGGCCGCAAACGGAACCATCATGGACAGCAGTACGATCGTAAACACGCGCTCACGTCCTTTAGATTTGTAGATGACAAATGCATATCCTGCCGCCGAAGAGACGATCATCGCAAGCGCTGTCGTAACTACCGCGATAAGCAAAGAATTCTTAAACGCATTCATATACTGAAGATCTGAATTCAAAAGGGTCTTCAGATTCTCCATAAAATAACCGCCCGGCAAAAGTGTCCCTTTCGTGATATCCACCGACTTATTCGTAGATGCAATGACCATCCAGAAAATCGGAAAGACGGACACAACAGATGCGATGGTCAAAAAGATATATTGAAACACATTCCCTATTTTTCTACTCATTCTTGTCACCTACTTTCAACTGGATAAAGGATAATACGACGATCATGATCACTACAACATAGGATACTGCCGCCGCATATCCGAAATCGGATGAATACTTAAAGAGGATATTGTAAATGTACTGTGAGATCGTGATCGTTGCATTCGCAGGTCCTCCCTGGGTAATGTTCATCGGTTCGTCGAAAAGCTGCAGCGTACCGATCGTGGAATTGATCGTTGTAAAAAGGATGATCGGTTTGAGCATCGGGAGCGTAATGCTTTTAAATTTCTGGAACGCCCCTGCCCCGTCAATCTCTGCCGCTTCGTAAATGGAATCATCTATTCCCTGAAGTCCGGAAAGATAAAAGACCATGTTATATCCCGTCCATCTCCATGTGATCGCCACGATGATCAAAACTTTTGCCCACACCGGATCTGTGATCCAGGAAATTGGTTCCGCGATGATATTCAGCTTGACAAGCATCGCGTTTACAAACCCGTCTGTCGCAAACAGACTCTTGAATACGATAGAGTAAGCTACAAGTGATGTCACGCACGGAAGAAAAATCGCTGTCCTGAAAAGACCTTTGAATTTCAGCCGTTTGTTATTGAGCATCGATGAGATTGCCAGAGCAAGCAAGATCATGATCGGCACCTGCACCACCAGATATAATACCGTGTTGGACAATGCCTTTCTGAATGTCGTGTCCGTCAAAAGCCTCTTGTAATTGCTGAGCCCGCTGAACGACAGATTATTTCCTGCTCCGGACTGAAAAGAAGTAATAAGCGCCTGTACCATTGGATAAAATACAAAAGCTACAATCAGTATAATACTTGGGAGGACAAAAATCCATCCTGTCCGGTTCAATTTGGGACTCATATCTTTTTTCTTTGTCATATCTGCCACAAGTCTCCCTCCTTTTTTGCATAATAATAGCCATTTACCTCTTTATCCCGAAGCAAATGGCTATTGTGACCGTATTGCTTAATTGGCAACTACAGATTCAATCTGTGTCTGATATTCTTCCAATGTCTTATCTATATCAGCGCCACCCAAAATTGCCTGAACAACTTCTGTCATCAGATCTTCGATTTCGTATGTGTTCTCTCCGTAGTTGACAGTCGGAACCTCGTTTGTCCATGCTGCAAAATCTTTGAAAATTTCCTGTCCGCCGTAGAATTCCACGCCTTTGCTGTAGTTTTCAGCAGAGCTTGCTGCTTTCAGTGTACTAACAAGATTGATATCTGTTGCAAGCTGATTCATCAGATCTACATTGGATGCAAATGTTTCTTTCAGGAAATCTTTTGCAAGATCTTCGTTTCCTACATTTTTAAGGACATACCATCCGCCGCCGATGGATGATGCATTGACGGAATCTGCATTTTCTGCCATTTTCGGGAACGGAGCGATCGCCCATTTTCCGCTCTGGTCTTCCGCGCCAAGAACAGATGGGGAAATCCAGCATCCTGTCGGAACAGTTGCAACATCTCCGCTGTTAAATGCTCCTACAAACTGATCCCAGTCGGAAACAGTCTCTGTGATTCCTGCATCCACAAGTTTTTTGTATGTATTGATAGCATCTTTTAATCCCTGGTTGCCGGCGATATTTACCTTGCCATCTTCATCTGTATACCATGTTCCTGCGCTCTGCATCATCATACGGATCTGTCCGATATCGCTCGGATCCAGTGTAAGCATCGCTTTTCCTGTCTTTTCTTTTACTGCTTTTCCGATCTCAATGTATTTGTCCCATGTCAGATTCTGCATGTCTTCCTTTGTGTATCCGGCCTGTTCTATATAATCCGTTCTGTAGAAGACTGCCGCTACACCACTGTCAAACGGAATTCCATACATTTTTCCGTCTTTCTGGTTAACCCCTGTCTTGTATGCTGCAAAATCTTCCGGTTTTGCGATGTCGGAAAGATCTGCGAATTCATCTTCATACGCGTTCAGGTATCCCTGAATTCTGTAATCTTCGATCAGTACGATGTCCGGAAGACCGTCATAGGACTGAGAAGAAAGACTTGTATTCAGCTTCGCTACGATGTCATCCTGTGCCATTGTCACTACTTCGATCTCTGCATCGGAGTGATCTTCTTTGTACATATCAGCCGCCACGTTTGCAGCCTTGATATTGAACGCTTCATCCCAAGCCCAGATCGTCAGTTTGTTGTCGTCCTTCTTGCTTTCCTTTTTGGAATCATCTGAACTTCCGCAGGCTGCAAGTCCCAATGTCATTACACTTGCCAGCAATAAAGCCAGAACTCTTTTCTTTTTCATGTTTCTCCTCCTTGATTTCTCACTTATCTTGATGGTTCTACTTTAACATTTTTCCATCTTTTTTTAGTAGGATAATTTTCGCGGGAGTTTTCACTTATTTTTGATTTGTACTTTTTTCTTTTTGATTCATTTGAACTTTCTTCTGAAATTTATACTTTTTTCCTGTCATCTGTCCAGCTCCATTGTACTAGTTCTAAACAGCCGGGGCACCGATGGTTCCATTTGTATATTTTACACAAGACAAAGGCAGAAGCCTTATCCCTCAAAGGATAAATCTTCTGCCTTTTTATCAACGATTCGTCTGTAAGCCGCGCCGTCCGTCTAGTGTGTCTCGCCCATTGCTTTTGCCACATCAGTCTCGTTTGTCACTGCCGCCTCGATTCCGTATTCAAGACCTTTTGCGATCATTTCCAATGACATAAACGGTGTTCCGTTCGGTTTTTCCACAACCTGTCCGCCTTCAAACGGGACGTGGATAAATCCGGCACGGATGCCATTGTATTTTTTATCGATGAGATACAGCACGTTGTACATGATGCTGTTGCATACGTATGTGCCGGCTGTGTAGGAGATGTGTGCCGGGATTCCATGGTTTCTCATATTTTCTACCATAGCTTTTACCGGGATCGTTGCGAAATACGCTGTTTCTCCGTCTTCTCTGAGCGGCTGGTCAAACGGCTGCTCTCCGTCGTTGTCCGGAATTCTTGCTTCTGCCAGGTTGATGGCCACTTTTTCCACTGTCATGCAGGAACGTCCGCCTGCCTGTCCGACATTGATAACAATATCCGGCTGGTGCTCTTTGATGGCCTCTTCTACCACAACTGCACTTCTTGTAAATACGGTCGGGATCTCGAGTTTGATGATCTCAGCCCCTGCGATCGTATTCGGAAGAAGCTTCACTGCTTCAAAAGCCGGATTCACTTTTTCTCCTCCGAACGGATCAAATCCTGTTATTAATACTTTCATATTCAGCACCTCTCTTAATATACATTTGGTTCCGGCAAAATAATCTTTCCTTCCTGCATGATCATCCGGTTATCCGTATAAATATCCGGATCCATACAGACAAGATCAAAATGCCCTTTTGCATTCTGCACTCCTCCAAGTGCGATATTGCGCCCGACACCGATATGGAACGTCCCATAAGCCGACTCATCTTCGATATAGCAGTTCCCGAGACATTTGGAGTAAGAATTCAATCCGATCCCCAGCTCTCCGCCGATATAGATCCGGCTGTCCCGGTATCCTTCCATATACTCTTTGAGCCGTATTCCGGTAGGAGTGTTCTCTATCTCAACGATCCTGCCTTTCCGGAATTCAATCCGGGTCGGTTCTTTGGCCCGTCCGATATATCCAAGGGATCCATCCAGCACCATGATCCCTTCTGTCTTTGTCTCCTCGATCGGTACATAGACCTCGATACTGGCGGATGAATAGCCTTTCCCATCTTTAAGGACTCCATTGAAAAATCCCGGTTTTCGTCCTCTTTTTTCCATCTGCAGATCCGTGCCCGCAGCTGTCGTCACACGGATTTTGCTGGAATTTTTCAGATATTTCATGATTACTTTCGCCATCAGCCGGCTCTTCTTTGTATCCATCATGAGGAAATCATATTCCAGCATGGACCGTCCGTCATTTGTGGAAAGGGGAAGCGAAAGAAATTTCTTCTTCTTCTGGATAGCCTTTTTGGCTGCCTTTGTCGTTACAAGAGAATACTCGGTGGCCGCGATAATGGCAGTATAAGGGTCAAAAATATCCTCATTCTCATCAAAGAAGACGCCTACATGTCTGCCCTTATTTTCCACGATCAAAGTATTTACCGAATACGCATGGCCGAAAGCCTGCTTCCTCAGTTCTCTCGCCTCGTTCAAATGCTCTTTGCTTGTCACAATGAGAAGCCTGTCCCACGGTTTTATCCTGACCCATTCCCGGATGATGATCTTTGCTCCCCGTCCCATTTTCTGTGCCATATTGTCCGTCCTTCTGTACGTACCCGCTTTTACTTAAAGATGATCATATAGCAGATCTGTACTACAAGCATGATACCGGCAACAACAACCTGATTTTTGATTACACCCCAGCGATCCTTCATATTCAGGATAGCCACCGGTACGATGTTGAAGTTGGCTGCCATCGGTGTGCACAGTGTACCACAGTAACCGCATGTCAGCGCCAGCATTCCGACAACGATCGGATCTGCTCCGTATGCCAGGACGAAAGGTCCTCCGATTCCGACTGTCATGACCGTGATAGCCGCGAAAGCATTTCCCATAACCATTGTAAACAATGCCATACCGATAGCAAAGACTATGATCCCTACGTTGACATTTCCTTTCGGAACGACATTTTCCACAAGACCTGCAATCACTTCGCCTACTCCAGCCGCAGTGAAAACACCGCCCAGGGCGCCCAGAAGCTGAGGCAGCATACAAAGAGGTCCCATCATGGAAAGAAATCTTTCGGAGTCATTGAGAAATACGGCCGGCTTATTGTCTGAAGAGTATGCTCTCAGGATGATCATGGAGATGATGACGCCGACTGTGACTCCCACCATGGAACTGATATTTGTAAACAACGCAAACAGCAAAGAGCAGATTGCAACTGTCAGCGCCGGGATAAAGATCTTCATCCCTATTTTGCTGTATTGTTTCTGTGTATATTCCTTCGTCGGTCCACTTTCTTTTCCGGATTTTACGCGCTTAAGGATCGGCGGGATACACATGATAATGACAAGAAGTCCGGATACTTTCGCCGGAAGCCATGTACCAAACGCACACACGATACCAAAAGAGCACCAGAAAATAGCCGTCCCGTATCTTGCCGGATTCTCTTTATCGAGAAGATTTTTGATCCCTGCATATATTGTGATCAATCCGATGATGACCCATACTGCTTCCAGCAGATTGTTTCCAAGGGTCGCACTGATCTGTATAAATTTCAAATCCATTCTGTCGTCCTCCCTCTATTTCTTGTTGCCTTTTGCCGGCTTGGATCCGGCGGATCCATAATATTTCTTAACAAGTTTTCTGTCTCTCAGGATAAAGTAAACACTTGCCACTACAAGGGCGATAAGAGCAATCGGAATTTCTGCTGCAGCCAATTCCACAAGCTCTACTTCATACCCAAGTGACGCCAGTGTCGTCTGTACAAGGATTCCTCCTGATCCTCCTACAAACAGTACCTGGAAGAAGAACCATGTGATATTTTCCATAGCGGAAGACATCCCTTTTACATCTTCCATGTGCTGTTCATCCGGCTCATTTCCGGAATTTTTGATCGCACCTTCTGCCATCGGAAGAAGTACCGGACGTACAAATCCTGCTACTCCTCCGAATCCTACGTTAAACGCACCGAAGAATCCTCTCAGGATACCGTAAGCGCATACCAGCTTTCCTGCTGTGGCGCCTTTTACTTTGCGCATAAGAGCGGCCGCCGCTTCTCTCAGGCCGTTTCGTTCCAATACTCCTGTTACAAGAAGAATCATAATAAAGATCGCCATCGATCGATTCGCTACGAAGGTAGTTCCCAGTGTTTCCAGAAGGCCATCGATACCGAGGCCTCCTACCAGCGCGGTAGAAATTATCGCGAGAAAGATGATGAGAATCGAATCGAGTTTGAGCGCAAATCCCACGATAACGATCAAAACTCCGATTAATTTTAAAAGTTCCATAGATTTTCCTCCTTTGGATAAT